>NZ_CANMEH010000001.1 GCF_947496875.1 uncultured Paracoccus sp.
CGCCAGATCCGGGTGATCTCCGTATGGGTCGCCCGATCGATCGAGTTCATCGCCTCGGGCCTGTCGAAGGTGATCTGCAGGATGCCGCCATCGAGCATCTCGAGCTTCAGCTTGGTATAGTGGCGATGCCAGTCGGTCATGGGTCTACTTTCGCGTTGATGGGTGCGTCTTGTGTCGACGCGATCAGGGCAGCGGTTTCGAGGCGGTGGCAGCCGCGCGAACGCTTTCCAGTGAGTCCGGGTTTTCGAGGGTCGTGAGGTCACCAAGCGGGTGGCCAAGCACCACGTCCCGCGCGAGGCGGCGCAGGATCTTGCCATTCCGGGTGCGCGGCAGATCGGTCACGATGAACACCCTGCTCGGTCGCAACCCCGCGCCGAGCTTGCGCCCGACGTGCTCGCGGATCGCATCGGCCAGTGCGCCATGGTTGACGACGTCAGGTTTCGCGACGATCAGCAGCACCACGGCCTGGCCGCTCTTGGCATCGGGCACCCCGATCGCCGCGGCGCTGACCACGCGGCCGTCCGCCAGTGCGGCTTCCTCGATCTCCGACGGGCCGACGCGGCGTCCCGAGATCTTCAGCACGTCATCGCTGCGGCCGCGCAGCTCCCACAACCCGTTCTCATGTCGCACGACGAGGTCACCGTGGCTCCAGAGACCCGGTCGCTGCGACCAGTAGCTGTCGATGAACCGGTCCGGATCCTGCCACAGCCCTCTCGTCAACCCCACCATCGGCCGCCGCAGCACCAGCTCGCCGACTTCCCCCGTCGCGGTCTCGTTGCCGTCGTGCACGGCGGCGGCGGCCACGTCCGTGACAATGGAGTTGAAGCCGATGGGATAGATCGGGCGCACTACGATGTTCGAGAGGATGCCACCCGAGACCTCCGTGCCGCCGGTCAGATTGATGATCGGCGTGCGCCCTTGGCCGATCTGGCTGAACGCCCACAGGAAGGTGGGTTCGTCGATCACCTCGCCTGCGGTGATGATGGTGCGGAAGTGGCCGCCAAGCTCCGCCGGCAGTTCCGGCGACGCCGCTCTCATGACGCGCAGCATGGTGGGGGCTGTGCCGAAATGGCTCACGTCGGTTGCCCTCGCTACGCGCAGAAGTTCGAGCGAGTCTGGCGAGGTGGGGCCGCCGTTGTAGAGGACCAGCGATCCGCCGAGCATCAGCGGCGCACAGATCTGCCACGGGCCGACCATCCACCCCATGTCGCTGTACCACATCAGGCGGTCGCCGGGACGAAAGTCGAACTGGTAGGCGGTGTCGTGCGCCACCCGGAACGGAAAGCCGCCGTGGATATGGACCGTACCTTTCGGCTTGCCGGTGGTCCCCGAGGTGAACATGATCATCCAGGGCGTGTTCGGATCCAGGGCGGGCGCCTCGACGACGCGATCGGCGGCAACGCTCGCCCAGTCGCGCGCCCCTTTCGCTGCGCCCTCGCCAAGGCTGCGAATCACCGCGACCGTTTCAAGCCCGGGACAGGCCGCCGCCGCGGCGGCGAGGGTGCTGGCTGTGCGGATGGTCTTGCCGCCGCGGACCCATCCATCGCAGCTGACCAGAACCTTCGCACCGGCCGCATTGATCCGCGTCGCGATCGCCTCCGGCCCGAACGCGGAATAGAGCGGAACGATGATGGCGCCCATGCGCGCGGTGGCGACCGTCACGAACACGGCCTCTGCGATGTTGGGCAGCAGCATCGCCACCCGGTCGCCCGCGCCTACGCCAAGGGACGCCAACCTCGACATCGCGGCATCCACCTCGCCACCAAGCTGGGCGCGGGTGATGTCGCGGCGGGCACCGGATTTCGACATCTCGATCACCGCGATGGCGTCGTCCTCTGCCCCCTCGGGCGCGAGCAGTGTGTCGGTGAAGTTGAGCGCGCCTCCTTCGAACCAGCGCGCCCATTCAACGCCGCCCTTCAGGTCCATCACCTGCCGGAACGGGCGGCGGAAGCGCAGACCGAGATCCGCGACCACGTCCCGCCAGTAGCCTTCCATGTCGGCCAAGGCAAACTCGCGAAGGTCGTCGAAGTCCCTTCTGCCAGAGCGCCGCATCAGCCGAGTGAGCGCCGCGCTGTCGATACGTGCGGCATCAGGGTTCCAGACGGGCGTCATCGAGCGACCCTCCCGCGAGCGGATCGGCGATTCACAGCCGCGGGGTGGTAGCCGGCGACATGACTCCACGCCGAGCGGATGTGCGGTTTAGCGGCGACGGTCAGTGAGGTTGGCAATCTGCGGGCGGATGTAATCGGCGTCAGCATGCTGGGAACATCCCGTGCCTCGATCAGTTGCCCCGCCTCTGCAGTCAGGATCATTCGGGCGACTCCCATGGCGTTCTGGGCGAGACCGGCAAGCGCAGAAGGATGGCACGCGCCGTGTTGACCTTGAGCGTGTCGCTGCGGCCGCCGGATTGCAACAACAAGGTGCGGCGTTTCGATTCGGGCGCGGGAGAAAGAAAGCGACGACCCGCTGCTCACCGCGCAACGCGCCACCGTCGCCCCGTCTGGGGCGCAGTTGGATGCATCCGCCAACTGGAAACGAGGCGGATGATGGCGTCGTCGCTGGGGAGATCGGCCGCGCCTGTCGCGGCGCCAACTTTCAGTTCCATCAGTTAATCGCCCGCAAAGCGTCAAAGGTCCTCTCGTCTACCGGTGTTCATTGGTCTCGCGCTTATGGCCGGTTCTGCGGCCGCATCATGTTCCCGATCCGTGATCCGCGCGCCGAGCCGCCCAGCGCTTGCGCTGCGCCTCGGCGATGCGCGCCTTCCCCTCGGTCGACGTAGGCCCGGTCGACAACCCTCCATGCATGCGACAGCGCTGCTTGCCGAGTTCGCTTTTGAGTTGGCACTTCGTACCCCTGCGGGTCGCCAACACCGCGCGCGCCGCGATCGTGCTGCCGAGCAAACCCCGAAATCCGGCATGGGCCCGCCTCCGGGGGCAACCGATCTCTCGTGGGCAGGATTACACGTCGGCCGGACACGCCAGCGGCGCAGAACTGGCGAGCGCCAGAGGAGTGCGCGATCCACGATGTCTCGCGTCTTGCGCCTGACCCTGCTCGCGCCCGACACCGTCGCGGCTCCCGGACGGCACGCAAGGGTTGGAAGTGACACTCGCAAGCCGGCTCCGGCCTTTTCCGGAGGAATGGTGAGGCAGCGTGCCGGTTGATGCGGGCTGATGTGAGAAATACTACCCGTCGACCATAGCCTTGATCATAGCAGCGACAGCACGCATCTGGACCCCCTCGCGGGTTCGCCATCCGTTGCCGCTGTAGCCCCAGAAGTCCCAGCACGCCCTCGGGTTGCCCGCTGCAGCCGTGGCCTGCGGGTAGAGGACGACGGTGCGGTTTGCGGCTGCCCAGCGATTGTACCCGGCGTCCCGCACAAAATCGTCATGGATCCGGTCCTCCCCTTGGGCGTCCGCATTCTGACGACAACCATGGAAGGCGACGTGAAGCCGGCACACCTCTGATCGGCACGCGTCCGGCACGTATAGGTACCCGACATTGCTCAGCCCGGCCGTTCGGCTGGAATGAAAGAATGCGGTCTGATCGAAGGCTCGCAAGCTGCCAGCCGCGTGCGGGTCAACCGCCCCCTCCAGGGAGTCCTCAGAGTACAGATGGCGCAGCAGCAGTTCCGCCGCGTCGTACCCGCATTCGATCACGAAAGGCAGCGCATGCGCGGCACAGTCGGGTGGCGCGAACCGGCTCTCGCCCGAGAAGCTGTCCACCGGCATACCATGGTTGGCGGGGCGATCCGGATCCCCACGCTCCACGCGCAGGTCTTCTCCGTCGACGCCAAGGAGGCTGTAGAGATCGGCCAGGCTGTCGGCCACAGCGGCGGGGACCACCTCATCAAGCTCGCCCCGGAACAGCCACACTCGATCGTCGGCCAGGTTGGCGGGGTCATCAATCCCACCCGCCCGGTAGGCGGCATCGATCAGCTGCCGCGCGTCCTGTGCCGCTGGAGGCCGGGGGCGAAGACCCCAGAACCGATTTCCGAAGGAGTGTGTACAGGCGACTACGGCCGCAGAGCTGCGATCCAGCTTGGTAAAAGGCCAGAACGGATTCCGGATGATGTCCACGCACGCGTAGGGTCCGCCAGCCAGGACCGCCGCGCCCGCCACGGTTTCAGAGAAGGCAACGTGGAACTGGTGGGCGAAGAACCCGCCGGACGAAAGACCGGACACCGTCACCGAACCAGCGTCGAGGTTCAGATCGGTCGGCAACTGCTGTGACACTGAAACGGGCGGCGGATCCGGGATGTCGTCGTGGTGAGATCCGCTGGGGCCCGCGCCAACCAGCAGGGCTGCCAGGATTGCCGGAAGCAGACTGACCTGGCGCATTTCGCCTCACGCGCTGCACTACATCCTTCAGCCTACACGGCCGCAGCCGAAGTCGACAGTGTGCGCGAGCGGTGGGTCACGCCGGTGCCGATCTTGCGCATGGTGCCTCTGTCGACGCCAAGCCGGCCGAGAGAGAGTTTGGCCGCGTCTCGAGCTATCAACTCGTCGGGGATGAGGGAGCCATTGCTGATGAGGAAACGACGCAAGGTTCGCTCTGCCGGAAGGCCGATGCGGGGAGTCCGTAATGCAAAGCTTGTGGGCTTCATTGTTTGCCTCGCCCCGGATACCTGACGGACCGATGGCTCGAATCTTCGTGGGGTCGCCGCGTCTCCTCCGCGCATCTTCAGTTGGGAGGTGGCTTGTAGATGCAGTGGGGCGCAGGGGCTCTGATCGGGCTCGCGCCCTGACAAGTGGGCACGCTCATCCAGCTAAAGGAAATTGCGGATGCACACCCCTGCGCCCTTGGCGGTTCTCGGCCTTGTTGCCCTCGCCACAACGGCGATCGTCTGCGGCGATACCGCCGGCAAGCTGCTGACGGAGGCAGGGGTGCGGCCGCTGTTCGTGGCATGGTCGCGTTTCGCCCTGGCCGCGCTGCTGCTCGCCTGGTCACTGGGGTTGAGGCGCTCCAACCTGCGCGACCTGCTTGACTGGCGGCTGATCCTGCGCGCGGCATTCATCGTCGGCGGCATCGGCTCGATCATGACCGCGCTCAGCACCGAACGCATCGCAAACGTCTTCGGCGCATTCTTCATCGGCCCGGTCGTGGCCTATGCGCTGTCGGCCCTGCTGCTGCGTGAACGGGTGTCCTGGGCACGCACGGCCATGCTGGCGCTGGGATTTGCAGGCGTGCTGCTGGTGGTCGGCCGCAGCCAAGGCCACGTCCTCTCTCCGTGCATCTGCCCGAGCACCGCGGCACATTCCGCCGCCCACGCCGCGCGATGGCCGCGGGGATCGGCTGGAAAGCGGCCCAGCGCGACCGCGAGACCGAAGAAACCGCGCCGGGGCAGGCCATCCGCACGGCTGACGACCAGCGCCGCGATCATGGGCCGGCCTGCGACGACATCCTCGCGCATGGTCTGCTCCAGCGCAGCAGCAGCATGGGAATCGCGGCATCGATGGTGCACCAGATCCGCCTGTTCAACGGCGGCAGGGCGTTCGAGGTCGACGCGCTGGTCCGTGACTGGGTGCCGCGCGGGCGGGGCGCAGTTCCTTCGGCGAGATCGACCTTCCGCGCACCTACGAGGCGCTCAGGATTAGCGGGATGATCTCGTCCGCCAAGGGGTGGCCGCCGCTCGGCGACGACCAGCGGCGCGCCGACCTGGCCCGGATCGAGGCGTTGCACGGCATCAGCTTCCGGCCGCTTGACCGTCCGGGTCAGCTGCCGGCCGACGCGGCCAGTCCGGCGAGTTCATAGACCAGCTCCAGCGCCTCGCGCGGGCTCAGATCGTCCGGACGGACCCCGCCCAGGCGCGCCTCGACCGCGGAAGGCCCGGGCGCGGCCGGGGTCGGGGCGGCGCGGAACAGGGGCAGGTCGTCGATCAGCGCCGCCGGGCGGGCGCCGCCCTCGCGTGCCCCGGCCTCCAGCGCATTCAGGATGTCCCGGGCGCGGTCCACCACCGACGGGGGCAGCCCGGCCAGCCGGGCGACCTGCACCCCATAGCTGCGATCGGCGGCGCCCTTTCGCACCTCGTGCAGGAAAATGACCTCGCCATTCCATTCGCGCACCGCCACCGTGGCGTTGTCGACCCCGTCCAGCTTGGCGGCGAGTTGCGTCAGCTCGTGGTAATGCGTGGCGAACAGGGCACGGCAGCGGTTCCGGGCGTGCAGATGTTCCAGCACCGCCCAGGCGATCGACAGCCCGTCCCAGGTCGCGGTGCCCCGGCCGATCTCGTCCAGGATCACCAGGGCCCCAGGGTCGGCCTGGTTCAGGATGGCGGCGGTTTCCACCATTTCCACCATGAAGGTCGATCGGCCGCGGGCCAGATCGTCGGCCGCGCCGACCCGGCTGAACAGCTGGGTGACCAGCCCGACCTGGGCCCGGGTGGCGGGCACGAAGGCGCCCGCCTGAGCCAGCACCGCGATCAGGGCGTTCTGACGCAGGAACGTGGACTTGCCGGCCATGTTCGGCCCGGTCAGCAGCCAGATCGCGGGGGTCGGCCCTTCCGTCAGCGGGCAGTCATTGGCGACGAACGGTTCCCCCTTGCGCTTCAGGGCCCGCTCCACGACGGGGTGGCGCCCTCCCTCGACGACGAAGGCATGGCTGTCCTCCACCACCGGCCGGGACCAGCCCTCGGCCGCGGCCAGATCGGCCAAGGCAGCGGCGACGTCGATCTCGGCCAATGCACGGGTCGCGGCACCGATCAGCGCCGCCGCGTCCAGGACGGCCCGGGTCAGCCGCCCGAAGATCTCTCGCTCGATTTCCAGCGCCCGGTCCCGGGCGTTCAGGATGCGGGTTTCCAGCTCGGACAGCGCCACGGTCGTGAAGCGGATGCAGTTTGCCGTGGTCTGCCGGTGGATGAAGCTTTCCGACAGCGGCGGGCGCAGCATCCTTTCGGCGTGCGTCGTCGTGGTCTCGATAAAATAGCCCAGCACGTTGTTGTGCTTGATCTTCAGGCCCGGCACGCCCGCCAGTTCGGCATAATCCGCCTGCATGCCGGCGATCACGCCCCGGCCCTCGTCGCGCAGCGTGCGGGTGGCATCCAGGTCGGGATCGTGGCCGGCCGCCACGAACCCGCCGTCGCGGGCCAGCAAGGGCGGTTCGGCCACCAGTGCGGCATCGAGCAGATCCACCAGATCGTCATGGCCGGTCAGATCCCGTGCGGCGTCGGCCAGCAGGCCATCGCCACCGTTCAGCAGCACGGCGATCTGCGCCGCCGCGCCCAGCCCGGCCCGGATCGCCCCCAGGTCGCGCGGTCCGCCCCGATCCAGGCCCAGCCGCGACAAGGCGCGATCCATGTCGGGGACCCGCGCCAGCGTGTCGCGCAGATCGGCGCGCAGCCGGGCTTCCTCGACCAGATGCGCCACTGCAGCCTGGCGGCGGTGGATGTCGCCCAGATCGCGGCTCGGGGCGCTGATCCGCCGTTCCAGCAGCCGGGCACCCGGCGCCGTGACGGTCCGGTCGATCGCGGCCAGCAGCGAACCTTCGCGGCCCCCCGACAGCGCCTGCGTCAGCTCCAGGTTTCGCCGCGTTGCGGCGTCGATCGACATGACGCCCGACCCGCTTTCCCGGACCGGTGGCGCAAGCCGCGGCATTCGCCCGCGCTGGGTGAGATCCAGATAATCGGCGATCGCCCCCATCGCCGCCAGTTCGGCGCGCGTGAAGCTGCCATATCCGTCCAGCGTCTCGACCCCGTAGAGCGTACAGAGCCGCCGCACCCCGGCCTGTGAATCGAAGCTGCCGGCGGGCAGTTCGGTCAGCGCCACCCCGGAATCCTGCGCCAGATCGTCCAGCCGCATGCCCTCGGCCACCAGCAATTCGCGCGGGGCGTGACGCGCCAGTTCGGGACCGAGCCGCGCCAGCGGGCAGGGCATCACCCGCAATGCGCCGGTCGAGATGTCCACCCATGCCAGCGCGCTGTCGTCGCGCACCGTTGCAAAGGCCGCTAGGAAGTTGTGCCGCCGCGCCTCGAGCAGCGACTCCTCGGTCAGGGTGCCGGGGGTGACCAGCCGGACCACGTCACGAGCCACGACCGATCTCGCCCCGCGCTTCTTCGCTTCGGCGGGGTCTTCCATCTGTTCGGCGATGGCAACGCGAAAGCCCTTGCGGATCAGGGTCAGCAGGTAGGATTCGGCGGCATGGACCGGCACCCCGCACATCGGGATCGGCGCGCCCAGATGCGTGCCGCGCTTGGTCAGCGCGATGTCCAGCGCCGTCGCGGCCGCCACCGCGTCGTCGAAGAACATCTCGTAGAAATCCCCCATTCGATAGAACAGCAGCGCGCCGGGGTTGGCGTCGCGGATCGCGAGATACTGTTCCATCATCGGCGTGGGTTTGTCGGTCATCGGTGGGCCCATGGCAGCGGCGGGCCCGTTCTAGGCTGCGCGCCGGCGGATGCAAACCGCGCGATCGTCCGGCCCGCATCGCACGCGACCGCCTGCAGGTGGCGATGGACAGACCGCGGCCGCGCTGTCACCTTTGACGCACACAGGACGACAGGGAGGGTGCGATGAGACTGTTGTGGGCCGGGGTGCTGGCACTGCTGACCGCGACGCCGGCGCTGGCCGAGTGCCCGCCGGCCGAAACGATGGCCGCGGCCGCGGAAGGCTGGCTGGCGGGCGAACGGCTGCCGGATCCCGCCGTCTCCTCCATTCAGGATGCCGCCTGCGCCTACAACTCCTACCGCGCCGCGTTGCAGGCGGAACTGGGCGAGCCGGTCGGCTACAAGGTCGGCTTCACGTCCAAGCCGGCGCAGGAACGGTTCGGCGTCACCGCGCCGGTGGCAGGCGCGCTGTTTGCCGACATGATCCTGCAGGACGGGGCTGAGGTGTCGCTGCAGGGCAGCCGTTCGCCGTTCTACGAGGCGGACCTGGTCGTCACCGTGGCGGATGAGGCGATCAACGCCGCCCAGACCCGCGAGGATGTGGCCAGGTCATTGTCCGATGTCCGCCCCTTCATCGAACTGCCGGACATGGCGCTGGCCGAAGGTGTCGCCCCGACCGGGCCGATCATGGCGGCCTATGGCGTGATCCCGTGGCGGGGCGTGATGGGGCAGGGCATCGCGCTGTCGGACCTGTCGGATCCGGTCAGAAATCTGGCCGAGCTGACGGTGGAGCTGAGGGCCGACGGGCAGAGCGTCGCCGAAGGCAGGGGCGACATGCTGCTGGGTCATCCGCTCGACGTCGTGCTGTTCCTGACCCGCCAGGGCACCACGCTGGAACCCGGCCAGGTGATCTCGTTGGGGTCGCTGTCGCCCCTGGTCGAGGCGACGCCGGGGATCGCCCTGTCGGCCGACTACAGCATCGACGGCAAGCCGATGACGGTGTCGGCGACGCTGACCGACTGACATGGCCGAGGCGAGGGGCAGACCAGATCGCCCCTGAGCCACGGCGGCGAGAGCGCTAGAACGGGGGGAAAGATGACGATGACCGACAATACCGGGCCGCGCAGGTCGCGCATCACCGCGGAAGAGGCGCTGGCCTATCACCTGGAGCCGCGGCCGGGAAAGTTCGACGTCGTGCCTTCCACCCCCATGGCGACGCAGCGGGATCTGAGCCTCGCCTATTCCCCCGGCGTCGCAGTCCCCGTCGAGGCGATCGCCGCCAACCCGGAAACCGCCTATGACTACACGACCAAGGGCAATCTGGTCGCGGTGATCACCAACGGCACCTCGATCCTCGGGCTCGGCAACCTGGGGGCGCTGGCGTCCAAGCCGGTGATGGAGGGCAAGGCGGTGCTGTTCAAGCGCTTTGCCGACGTGAACGCCATCGACATCGAACTGGATACCGAGGACCCGGACGAGATCATCAACGCCGTGCGCCTGATGGGGCCGACCTTTGGCGGCATCAACCTGGAGGACATCAAGGCGCCGGAATGCTTCATCATCGAGAGCCGGCTGAAGGAGATGATGGACATTCCGGTGTTCCATGACGACCAGCACGGCACCGCGGTGATCTGCGCGGCGGGGCTGATCAACGCGCTGGAACTGTCGGGCAAGCGGATCGAGGACGTCAGGATCGTCCTGAACGGCGCCGGCGCGGCGGGCATCGCCTGCCTGGAACTGATCAAGGCGATGGGCGCGCGGCCTGACAACTGCATCATGGCCGACACCAAGGGCGTGGTCTATCAGGGCCGGACCGAGGGCATGAACCAATGGAAATCCGCCCATGCGGTGGTCACCGACGCCCGCACGCTCGAGGATGCGATGCGGGACGCGGACGTGTTCCTGGGCGTCAGCGCCAAGGGCGCGGTGACCCCGGCCATGGTCCAGAGCATGGCCGACAACCCGGTGATCTTCGCCATGGCCAACCCCGACCCCGAGATCACCCCCGAGGAAGCGCACGCGATCCGCCCCGACGCGATCATCGCCACCGGGCGGTCGGACTATCCCAACCAGGTCAACAACGTTCTGGGCTTTCCCTATCTGTTCCGCGGCGCGCTGGACATCCACGCCCGTGCCATCAACGACGAGATGAAGATCGCCTGCGCCCGCGCCCTCGCCCAGCTGGCGCGCGAGGATGTGCCCGACGAGGTCGCCATCGCCTATGGCCGCAAGCTGACATTCGGGCGGGACTACATCATCCCGACGCCGTTCGATCCGCGGCTGATCTACGTGGTGCCACCCGCGGTGGCGCAGGCCGGCATGGACACCGGTGTGGCCCGCCGGCCGATCATCGACATGGATGAATACGTGCAGGCGCTGAAGGCGCGGATGGACCCGACGGCGGCGATCCTGCAGGGCATCCACGCCCGGGCGCGCCGGACCCATGCGCGGATGATCTTTGCCGAGGGCGACGATCCGCGCGTCCTGCGCGCGGCGGTCGCCTGGGTCCGCGGCGGCATGGGCGAGGCGCTGGTGGTCGGACGCGAAACCGACGTGCGCGACAAGCTGGAGACCGCGGGACTGACCGACGCCGTCCGCGAGATCACCGTGGTGAATGCCGGGAACACGGATCATCTCGAGGCCTATCACGACTTTCTCTACAAGCGGCTGCAGCGCCGCGGCGTGGACCGCGAGGATGCCCACAAGCTGGCCAACCGGGATCGCCACGTCTTTGCCGCGCTGATGCTGGCGCATGGGCATGGCGACGGTCTGATCACCGGGGCGACCCGGAAGAGCGCCCATGTCCTGGCCCAGATCGGACAGGTGTTCGACGTCCGGCCGCAGGACGGGGTGGTGGGGATCAGCGCCGTGCTGCACCGGGGCAGGGTGGTGCTGATCGGCGACACGCTGGTCCATGAATGGCCCGAAGCCGAGGACCTGGCCGACATCGCCGAACGCGGCGCCTATGTCGCCCGCGGACTGGGGCTGGAGCCGCGCGTCGCGTTCCTGTCCTTCTCGAACTTCGGCTATCCGGTGAGCGAGCGGGCGATCAAGATGGCCGAGGCGCCCAAGGTTCTGGACCGGCGCGGCGTCGACTTCGAATACGAGGGCGAGATGACCGTCGACGTGGCGCTGAACGCCGAACAGGCGGCGAAATACCCGTTTTCGCGCCTGTCCGCGCCGGCCAACGTGCTGGTCGTGCCGGCCCGGCATTCGGCCAGCATCTCGGTCAAGCTGATGCAGGAAATGGCCGGCGCGACCGTGATCGGGCCGATCCTGATCGGGGTGCCCAGGCCGATCCAGCTGTGCAGCACGAATTCGACGGTCAGCGATATCCTGAACATGGCCGCCATCGCGGCCGGCGGGTTGGGGGGCGTGACCATCTCGCGGTGAGCGCGGCCAGCGGGGGCGCAACCTACGGCGCCGGCTCGGCTGCGCCGGTGAAAAGCTCGCCGCGCAGGACCTGCCGCTGCCGCTCGCGGAATCTCTCGCGATCCGCCTCTGAATATTCTCCGGCGCAAAGATGGCAGCGTACCCCGGCCTCGTACTCGGCCCGGCGGGTGTCCTCGGGGGCAAGCGGGCGACGACAGGCGTGGCACAGGACGTGGTGACCCGGAACCATCCCGTGGGTCAGGCTGACCCGCTGGTCGAAGACGAAGCACGCGCCATCCCAGCGGCTGTCGTCGGCGGGCACCTGTTCCAGATAGGACAGGATCCCGCCCTGCAGGTGGAAGACCTCCGGCACGCCCTCGCTCAGCAGGAAGCTGGTGGTTTTCTCGCACCGGATCCCGCCGGTGCAGAACATCGCGATGCGCTTGTTGCCGAAGCGATGCGCGTTGGCGCGCCACCATGCCGGAAAGTCGCGAAAGCTGCGGGTGCCCGGATCGACCGCACCGCGGAACGTGCCGATCGCCACCTCGTAGTCGTTGCGCGTGTCGATCACCGCCACGTCGGGCCGGTCGATCAGCGCGTTCCAGTCGGCGGCAGCGACATAATGTCCCACATCGGCGGTGGGGTCGACTTGCGGCACGCCCATGCTGACGATCTCGCGCTTGATCCGCACCTTCATCCGGCCGAACGGCATGTCCGCCGCGCGGCTCTCATGCCACGTCAGATCGGCACATCCGGGCAGTCGCCGGACATGGTCCAGCACCGCATCGACGCCCGCGCGCGACCCGGCGATGGTGCCGTTGATCCCTTCGGTCGCCAGCAGCAACGTACCGCGCACGCCCGCCGTCTCGCAGGTAGCCAGCAGCGGATCACGCAGGGCGCCGGGGTCCGGGAACGGAGCGAACTTGTACAGCGCGGCGACGGTCAGCATGGCGGCGGCGATACAGGCGACGGCGCATTGACGCAACCGCGGGCTCTATCTAGCCTTGCCCCCCTTACCGGACGGAGGGCGGAATGCGTGCACTGATCGTCGTCGACATGCAGGTGGATTTCTGCCCGGGCGGGGCGCTGGCCGTTGCCGGCGGGGACGAGATCGTGCCCGCGATCAACGATCTGATGCCGGATCACGACGTGGTGGTTCTGACCCAGGACTGGCACCCGCAGGATCATTCCAGCTTCGCCGCAAACCGCCCCGACGCCCAGCCGTTCGAACTCGTGCAGATGGATTACGGCCCGCAGGTGCTGTGGCCCGCTCACTGCGTGATCGGAACGCCCGGCGCGGGTTTCCATCCCGCGCTCGCCACCGACGTGGCCGATCTGGTGATCCGTAAGGGCTTCAGGCCGAACATCGACAGCTATTCCGCATTTTTCGAGAACGATCACGTCACACCGACCGGACTGGCCGGCTATCTGCGGGATCGTGCGGTGGACGAGCTCAGCTTCGTCGGGCTGGCCCAGGATTTCTGCGTGGCATGGTCCGCCATGGACGCGGCCCGGCTGGGCTTTCGCGCCACCGTCATCGAGGACGCCACCCGGGCCATCGATCTGGACGGCTCGCTGGCGCAGGCCCGCGATGACATGCGCGCGGCCGGGGTCCGGCTGGCATGATGGTCCCGGCCCTGGATATCGCGACGCGCGTCTACAACCACAACTGGAAGATCGATCCGATCGTCAGGTCGCTGATCGACAACGACTTCTACAAGCTGCTGATGTGCCAGACGGTGTTCCGTCGCCGTCCCGATGTGAACGTGACCTTCAGCCTGATCAACCGGTCGCGCCGGATCCGCCTGGCGGAGCTCATCGACGAGGGCGAGCTGCGCGAGCAGCTGGATCACGTCCGCAGCCTGTCCCTGGCCCGGGGCGAGTCCACCTGGCTGCGCGGGAACACCTTCTACGGCAAGCGACAGATGTTCCGCCCCGACTTCATGGAGTTTTTGGAAAACCTGCGCCTGCCGCCCTACCAGCTGGACAAGGTGGACGGGCAGTACGAGCTGACCTTCGAGGGCCGCTGGCCCGAGGTCATGCTGTGGGAGATCCCTGCACTGGCGATCATCATGGAACTGCGGTCGCGGGCGGTGCTTAAGGACATGGGTCGGTTCGAGCTGCAGGTGCTGTACGCCCGGGCGATGACGCGGGTCTGGGAAAAGATCGAAACCCTGCGCGCGCTGGGTCCGGGTTTGCGGATCGCCGATTTCGGCACCCGCCGCCGCCACAGCTTCCTGTGGCAGGACTGGTGCGTGCAGGCGATGATCGAGGGGCTGGGCGAGGGCGCCCATCAGGGGCGATTCACCGGGACATCCAACTGCCTGATCGCCATGCGCCGCGACATCGAGGCGATCGGGACGAACGCCCATGAACTGCCGATGGTCTATGCCGCGCTGGCGGACAGCGACGAAGAGCTGCGGCAGGCGCCCTACAGGGTGCTGGCCGACTGGCACGAGGAACACGAGGGCAACCTGCGGATCATCCTGCCGGACACCTATGGATCGCGCCAGTTCCTTGACCACGCACCCGACTGGCTGGCCGGCTGGACCGGCATCCGCGTCGATTCCGGCGATCCGGTCGCGGTGGCCGAATACGCCATCGACTGGTGGAAAAGCCGCGGCGAGGATCCGACCCAAAAGCTGATCATCTTTTCCGACGGGCTGGACGTCGAAAAGATCGCTATGCTGTTCCAGCGCTTCCGGGGTCGGGTCAAGGTCAGCTTCGGCTGGGGCACCCTGCTGACCAACGATTTCCGCGGCCTGGTTCCGGGCGACGGGCTGGACCCGTTCAGCCTGGTCTGCAAGGCGGTCGCCGCCAATGGCGAGCCCACCGTCAAGCTGTCGGACAATCCCGAGAAGGCGACCGGTCCCGCCGCGCTGATCGAACACTACAAGCGCGTGTTCGACGTGGGCGCCCAGCAGCGCGAGGCCGTTCTGGTTTGATCGCGAGTTGCGCGCCTGACGGGCTTAACGCGTTGGCCTGGCTGGCGGCCCGTCACGGGTCCGGCGGGCGGCTTTCGGGCAGGCTGTCAGCCGCCTGCCGGCCCCCTTCGTCGCGCCACTTGTTGACCAGCGGATAGCGGCGGTCCAGCCAGAAGCTGCGGGGGGACAGGCGCGGGCCGGGGGCCGCCTGATACCGCTTCCACTCGCTGGCATAGAGCAGCTTTTCGATCTGCTTGACTGTCGCACGCTCGAAGCCCTGCGCCACCAGATCGGCCACCGATCCGTCGGCTTCGACCAGCCCGGTCAGGATGGCGTCCAGCACCGGATAAGGGGGCAGCGAATCCTCGTCCTTCTGGTCGGGGCGCAGCTCGGCCGAGGGTGGCTTGTCGATGATCGCGGGGGGGATCACCTCGCCCGCCGCGGCCTTCATCCACGGCCGGTGGGTGGCATTTCTCCAGCGGCAGGTCTCGAACACGCGGGTCTTGTAGAGGTCCTTCAGCGGATTGTACCCGCCGGCCATGTCGCCATAGATCGTGGCATATCCCACGGCGACCTCGGACTTGTTGCCGGTGGACAGCAGCAGCTCGCCGAACTTGTTCGATATCGCCATCAGCAGCAGGCCGCGCAGGCGGGACTGGATGTTTTCCTCGGTCGTGTCCGGCGCCGTCCCTGCCATGATCCCGGCCAGCGCCTCGGTCACCCCGGCGCGGGGGCCTTCGATGGGGATGGTCTCCAGGCGGATGCCAAGACGTTCCGCCAGGTCGGCCGCGTCGTCCAGCGAGTGCCGGCTGGAAAAGGCCGAGGGCAGGCGCACGCCGCGGACGTTTTCGGGGCCGAGCGTGTCGGCGGCGATGGCGGCGACCAGCGCGCTGTCGATCCCGCCCGACAGGCCCAGAACCACCTTGCCGAACCCGGACTTGCGCATGTAGTCGCCCAGTCCGACGCACATGGCCCGGTAATCCTGTTCCCACTCGTCAGGCTGCGGCACCAACGCGCCCGGCTCGGCCCGCCACCCGTCGGGGCCGCGGACAAAGTCGATGTGAACGATGGCCGGATCGAACGGCGGCAGCTGCACGATCTTGTGCCCGCCCGGGTTCAGCACGAAGCTGGCGCCGTCATAGACCTGATCGTCCTGGCCGCCGACCAGGTTCACATAGACCAGCGGCAGCTCGGTTTCGATCACGCGGGCGACCATGTGGCCCATGCGCAGGTCCAGCTTGCCGCGGTGATAGGGGCTGCCATTCGGCACGATCAGGATCTCGGCACCGGTCTCGGCCAGCGTCTCGGCCACGGCAGGCCACCACGCATCCTCGCAGATCGGACTGCCGATGCGCACGCCGTCGACCACGAACGGGCCGCTGATCGGACCCGGATCGAACAGGCGCAGCTCGTCGAACAGCTGCTTGTGGGGCAGTTCGTGCTTGAAAATATGGGCAATGATGCGGCCACCCTGCAGGATCAGATAGGCGTTGTGCAGCTTGTCGCCGTCGGCCCAGGGGGCGCCGATCGCCAGCGCCGGCCCGTTCGCGCAGTCTGCGGCGAGGCGTTCGATGGTCGCGCGGCAATCCCGCAGGAAGGCGGGTTTCAGCACCAGATCCTGGGTCTGGTACCCGGTCAGGAACATCTCGGGCAGCGCGACCAGGTTGGCGCCCGCCGCGCGCGCCTGCCCCCAGGCTTGCCGTGCCTGTGCGGCGTTGCCGTCCAGGTCGCCGACGGTGGCGTCCAGCTGGGCAAGGGTCAGGCGAAAGCGATCGGTCATGGTCCGGTCTTCCTGGCGGGGGGCGCGGCGACGATAGGCGAGCGCAGGAACGAGGAAAAGCGGGGTCTGCCTGCGCCGCCGGCAAGCAACGGCGTCGGTACCGCCAGTTCGTTTCCGGTTGCCGGTGTTCCCCTTTGCCCCACCGGCAGCTTCGGCTACATCTGGTGGCGGAAGAAGAACGACAATGGAACGGGCAATGAAAGCGGCAATTGTGACGATGGCCCTGCTGGCCGGCCTGGCCGGCCCCGCGTCCGCCCAGCCGGTGGTCAAGCAGCAATATGACGATGGCGGCGTCTACGAAGGCACCTTCCGCAATGGCCGCCAGCACGGGCGCGGGTCCTATACGCTGCCCTCCGGCTATCGCTACGAAGGTGACTGGGTCGAAGGCGAGATCGCCGGCCAGGGCAAGGCCACCTATCCCAACGGCTCCGTCTACGAAGGCCAGTTCGCACAGGGCAAGCCGAACGGCCGCGGCACGATCACCTATGCCGACGGCGGGACCTACGAAGGCGACTGGGTGGACGGGCAGATCACCGGACAGGGCATCGCCCGCTATGCCAACGGCTCGGTCTATGAGGGCGGCTTCGTGCAGGCGCTGCATGACGGGCAGGGCACGCTGACCCAGCCGGACGGCTATCGCTATGAGGGTGACTGGAAACAGGGGATCAAGGAAGGCACGGGCCGCATCACCTATCCCGACGGGTCGGTCTACGAAGGCGGGATGCTGGCCGGCATGCGCGCCGGGCGGGGCAAGCTGACGATGCCGGACGGGCTGGTTTATGACGGCGTCTGGGCCGCCGGCCGCATGAACGGCCGGGGCAAGCTGGTGCAGCCATCCGGCGACAGCTACGACGGCCAGATGAAGGACGACAAGCGCGAGGGCGAGGGCACCGCCACCTACGCCAACGGCGACGTCTACACGGGCGGATTCCGCGACGACAAGCGCCACGGCACCGGAACCTTCACCGGCACCGACGGCTATGTCTACACGGGCGACTGGGTCGAGGGCCGCATGGAAGGCCGGGGCCGGATCACCTTCCCGGACGGCTCGGTCTACGAAGGCGCCCTGAAGGACGACCAGCCGGAAGGCCAGGGCACCATCACCTATCCCGACGGGGCAAGTTACACCGGCGACTGGGTTGCCGGGGTGATCGAGGGGCAGGGGACCGCGACCTACGCGAACGGGATGGTCTACGAAGGCGGGTTCCGCCAGGCCCAGAACCACGGACAGGGCCGGATGACCTATCCCGACGGCTATGTCTACGAGGGCGACTGGCAGGACGGCCAGCGCCACGGCCAGGGAACCGCGACCTATCCGGACGGAACCACCTATTCCGGCGATTTCGTGGCCGGCGCGCGCGAGGGCCAGGGGATTCTGACGACCCCCGACGGGTTCCGCTACGAGGGCGGCTGGCGCGGCGGCGAGATCGACGGCGAGGGCGTGGCGACCTACGCGAATGGCGACGTCTATACGGGCACCTTCGAGGCCGGCAAGCGGCAGGGCGCGGGCGTGATGCGCTATGCCTCCGGCCAGGTCGCCCAGGGCGAGTGGGAGGAGGACCAGCTGTCCCGGCCCGAGCCCGCCCTGGCCGACAGCCCTGCCGCAGGTGACGCCGCAAGCGACGGGCCGGCCGCCCCGGCCGGATCTGCCGACAGCCCGACCGTGACGCCCGTCCCCGTCGAGGATCCTGCGCCCCCCGAGGGTGCCGACCGCACGTCAGATGTCGTGCCGACGCCCCCAGTGGCCGCCCCGACACCCCCCACCGACGCGCCGCCGGCGACCACCGAATGAGCGTCGGACGTGGTGACTGCCGTCCGCCTTGCCTTCGCCCCGGCACCCGGCGGAGGCTCGCGGCACAAATCTCACACCTGCGGCCAAATGCATCCGCGCGATGCCGGCTGGCCGCTGGACTGACGGATTTTTGACCGTTAGAAGCGCTCACGCGAGGGCTGCATCCGCCGGCCCCACGACATACCGCACCGGCCCGTTTTCAGGCCAGGAATTGGAGAATGACCGTGTCCCACGCTGATGATCCTGCAGGTGACCACGGCGCCACCCGGAGAGATTTCCTCTATTACGCGACTGCCGGCGCAGGTGCCGTCGCGACCGGGGCTGCCGCCTGGACCCTCATCAACCAGATGAACCCCTCGGCCGATGTTCAGGCCCTGTCCTCGATCATGGTCGACGTCAGCGGGGTGGAACCGGGGACTCAGCTGACCGTCAAGTGGCTGGGCAAGCCGGTCTTCTTCCGCCGCCGCACCCCCGAGGAGATCGAGGCCGGCCGCGCGGTCGAGGTCAGCGAGCTGATGGACCCGCTCGCGCGGAACCCCAATCTCGACGACACCGATCCCGCCACCGACGAAAACCGCACCATGGACGAGGCCGGCGAATGGCTGGTCCAGATCGGCGTCTGCACCCACCTGGGATGCGTGCCGATCGTCAATGCCGGCGATTACGCGCTGGAGGGCGGCGTGGGCGGGTGGTTCTGCCCCTGCCACGGCAGCCACTATGACACCTCCGGCCGCATCCGCCGGGGCCCGGCGCCGGAAAACTTGCATATCCCCGTCGCGACATTCGTCGACGAAACCACCATCCAGCTGGGCTGAGGAGACGCGAGCATGGCCGGTATCCCGACCGATCACTACGAACCCAAGACCAGGGCCGAACGCTGGATCCATCGCCGCCTGCCGGTCGTGGAACTGATCGTCGACTTCGTCACGCTGCCGACGCCCAAGAACCTCAACTGGATGTGGATCTGGGGCATCGTGCTGACCTTCTGCCTGGTGCTGCAGATCGTCACCGGCATCGTGCTGGCCATGCATTACACGGCCCATGTCGACCTGGCCTTCCGGTCGGTCGAGCACATCATGCGGAACGTGAACGGCGGCTACATGCTGCGCTATCTGCACGCGAACGGCGCCTCGCTGTTCTTCCTGGCCGTCTACCTGCACATCTTCCGCAACCTCTACTACGGCAGCTACAAGCCGCCGCGCGAGGTCACCTACATCATCGGGATGCTGATCTACATCCTGATGATGGCGACGGCGTTCATGGGCTATGTCCTGCCGTGGGGCCAGATGTCGTTCTGGGGCGCGACGGTGATCACGGGTCTGTTCGGCGCGATCCCGGGCGTGGGCCCCGCCATCCAGGAATGGCTGCTGGGCGGCCCGGCCGTCGACAACGCCACGCTGAACCGCTTCTTCTCGCTGCACTACCTGCTGCCGTTCGTGATCCTAGCGCTGGTGATCGTGCATTTCTGGGCGTTCCACACGACCGGCAACAACAACCCGACCGGGATCGAGGTGCGCCGCACCTCGCGCGAAGAGGCCGACCGCGACACCGTGCCGTTCTGGCCGTATTTCGTGATCAAGGACCTGCTGGCGCTTGTCGTGCTGCTGGTGGTGTTCTTTGCCGTCGTGGGCTTCATGCCCAACTACCTGGGCCACCCGGACAACTATATCGAGGCGAACCCGCTGGTTACGCCGGCGCATATCGTGCCCGAATGGTACTTCCTGCCCTTCTACGCCATCCTGCGGGCCTTCACCGCCGACGTGTGGGTGGTGATCGCGGTGGACTGGCTGTCCTTCGGGATCATCGACGCCAAGTTCTTCGGCGTCCTGGCGATGTTCGGGGCGATCATCGTGATGGCGCTGGCGCCGTGGCTGGATACCAGCCGGGTCCGCTCGGGCCGCTACCGGCCGCAGTTCAAGTGGTGGTTCTGGCTGCTCGCCATCGACTTCGTCGTGCTGACCTGGGTCGGCGCCCAACCGGCCGAAGGGATCTATCCCTACATCGCGCTGGCCGGCTCTGCCTACTGGTTCCTCTACTTCCTCGTGATCTTGCCGCTTCTGGGGCTGATCGAACGGCCGGAGCCGATGCCCACCACCATCGAGCAGGACTTCAACGCCCATTACGGGCCTACTGCCCACCCGGCCGAGTAAGGAGACGCGCAGATGACCTTCAGAACCGTTACGCTGACGGCTGTCGCGGCGTTGTCGCTCGGCATGGCCGAGGCGCAGGAGACGCGGACCATCACCGTGCCCCTGGGTGATCCGGGAACGGCCGCACCCGAGCAGACAGGTCCCGGGACGGTGGTGACCCGGACCCCGGAAGGCGAGACGACCGTCGAATCGGTGGGAACCGACCAGGCGGGTTCCGGTGACGCGGGCCAGGCCGCCGCGCAGGCGCCGGGCGACCCTCAGCCGGCGCGGCAGACGACGTTCGAGACCACCGACAGCGATGCGTCGGGGGCCGTCGTCACCAGCGAGGGTGCCGGCAACGTGGTGGCCGGCACGTCCGACACCCCGGCCGAAGCGGATGTGACCGCCACCGGCGTGCCCGCGGTCGAGGCCGACGAGCTCGACGAAGACGCGGTCGATCAGGGCGGGGCCGATGCGATCGATCCCGAACCGACGCCGCGTCCGACCGCAGAGGGGGAAACCCCGGCACCGGCCGCCCCCGCCGACGAGGCGCAGGCGGATGCGCAGACCGGAACCGCCGCCCCCGAGGGCGCCCCGGCTGAGCCGGCCCCGACCGACACGGCCGGCGAACCGCCCGCCGCGCCGCAGGAGGGCCTGCCGGATACGGCCACCGAGGAGACGGTCACGTCGCCGGTGCCTGCGGCCGAGGGTGCGGCGCAATCCGCGGTGCCCGACGCCCTTGAATCGGATGCGGAGGCCGAGCCGGCGGACCAGCCGGCCGAAGCCGATGCCGATACCGAGGCCGATACGGAGGCCGAGCCGGCTGCCGACGCTGACGCCGATCAGGTCGAGGCGGCGGACGGCGACGCGGTCGCGTCGGAGGGCATCGAGGGCGAGGCGCCGGCCGACGAGGCCCCGGCCGCCATCCAGAACCCCGAAACCACCGTCGACGGCGCCGAGGGCGCGGACACCGCGGTGACGACGTCCACCGTCGAGGCCGAGACCGCCGACGCCGACGCCGACGCCGAGGGCGAAGCCGCGGACGCTCCGCCAGCCGAGGACGAACCGGCGGACGCCCAGGAAGCCGCCGCGGACCCGCAGGGCGAGAACGCCGAAGCCGCCGAGGAGGCACCCTCCGCATCCCACTCGCAGGAGATCGAGGACGTCGCCTTTTCCTTCGAGGGGCCGTTCGGAACCTACGACCAGTTCCAGCTGCAGCGCGGGCTGCAGGTCTATACCGAGGTGTGTTCCGGCTGCCACGGCATGAAGCAGGTTCCCCTGCGCACCCTGTCGTCCGAGTCGGGCCCCGGGCTGCCCGAGGACCAGGTGCGGGCCTATGCCGCCGAGATGTTCATCATGGACGAGGAGACCGGCGAGGAGCGGCCGCGCCTGCCGACCGACTCGTTCCCGACGGTCGTAGGGGACGGCATGGGTCCGGACCTGTCGCTGATGGCCAAGGCCCGGGCAGGATTCCACGGACCTTATGGCACCGGCCTCAGCCAGCTGTTCAACGGGATCGGCGGGCCTGAATACATCTACTCCGTGCTGGCCGGCTATACCGGCGAGACGAAGGAGGAGGCGGGCACGACCTACTACGAGAACCACGCCTTCCCTGGCGGGTGGATCGCGATGGCGCCGCCCCTGTTCGACGATGGCGTCACCTTCGAGGACGGCTCGCCCACCGACGTGCAGAGCCAGGCAAAGGACATCGCCGCGTTCCTGATGTGGACGGCCGAGCCCAAGATGATGGAGCGCAAGCAGGTCGGGCTGGTTTCGGTGCTGTTCCTGATCGTGCTTTCGGTGCTGCTGTACCTGACCAACAAGCGCCTGTGGTGGCCGCTGAAGCATGGCCGCGACCGGCTGAACGACGGCCGCTGAGCCCCACCAGATCCGACGACCTCGAACGCGCCCCACCGGGCGCGTTCGTTCATGGGGGCGGGCCGCATGACGATCTACAATCTCGGCTCGATCAACATCGACCAGGTCTATCGGGTGGCGACGCTGCCGCGGCCCGGGGAAACCGTCGCGGCCCGCCAGCACAGCACCGGTCTGGGCGGCAAGGGCGCGAACCAGTCGATCGCCGGGGCGCGGGCCGGCCGGCAGGTGCGGCACCTGGGCGCAATCGGCCGGGACCACGACTGGGCGCTGGAACGGCTGCGCGGCTGCGGCGTGGATGTGCGCGGCATAGCGCGGCTTGCGGACAGCGCCACCGGGCACGCGATCATCCTGGTCGAGGACAGCGGCGAGAACGCGATCGTCATCCATCCCGGTGCCAACCACGCCGTGCCGCTGGATCTTGTCACCGCGCATCTGGCGGGGATCGGCCCGGGCGACACGCTGCTGCTGCAGAACGAGACGGTGCATCAGGTCCCGGCGGCCGAGCTGGCGCGTGCTGCCGGGGCAAGGGTGATCTATTCGGCGGCGCCCTTTGACGTGGCGGCGATACGATGCGTGCTGCCGCATGTCTCGATCCTGGCCGTGAATGCAGGCGAGGCCGCCGCTGCCGAGGCCGAACTGGGCAGCAGCCTGCCGATCGAAGGCATGCTAGTGACGCGCGGCGCGGCGGGCGCGGAATATCGCGACCTGCATACGGGGAGGGTGACTTGGCAGCCGGCTTTCGAGGTGACGCCGGTGGACACCACCGGGGCCGGCGACTGCTTCGCCGGCTGGTTCGCCGCCGGCCTGGACGCCGGCCTGCCGCTGGCCGAGACGCTGCGCCGGGCGGCCGCGGCGGCGGCCCTGCAGGTGACCCGGCCCGGGGCAGCCGACGCCATGCCCCACGCAGCCGAGGTCCGCGATTTCCTGATCGCCGCGCCCTGACCGCTGCCTTGTCGCTTGTGGCGGGCCGGCAGTCTGCCTATCTGCAGTCCATGCGGTTCTTCCCCTTCTTCAACCCGGCCCCCGTGGTGGCGGTGATCCGGCTGCACGGCACGATCGGGGCGGCAACGCGCGGGGCGGGGCTGTCCGACGCGGCCCTGGCGCCGCTGCTGTCGCGCGCGTTCCGCAAGGGGCGGCCGCGCGCCGTGGCGTTGTCCTTGAACTCCCCCGGCGGATCGCCGGTCCAGTCGTCGCTGATCGCGGCGCGGATCCGGCGCCTGGCCGAGCGGCACGAGTTGCCCGTCCACGCCTTCGTCGAGGATGTCGCCGCCTCGGGCGGGTACTGGCTGGCCACCGCCGCGGACGACATCTGGGTCGACGACAGTTCGCTGGTGGGGTCGATCGGGGTGATCGCGGCGAGCTTTGGCTTCTCCGAACTGATTGGGCGGCACGGCATCGAACGGCGCGTCCATACCGCGGGGCGCAGCAAGTCGATGCTGGACCCGTTCCGACCGGAAACGCCCGAGGACGTGGCGCGCCTGAGCCGGCTGATGGAGCCGATGCACGATGCCTTCAAGGCGCAGGTCAGCACGCGGCGGGGCGACCGGCTTGACCGAAACCAGGATCTGTTCACGGGCGAGATCTGGACTGGCCGGCAGGCGGTCGATATCGGGCTGGCCGACGGCATCGCCCATATGGAGCCGAAGCTGCGCTCGCTGTACGGCGACAAGGTTCGGCTGCGGCCGTATGGCGTCCGCCGGCCGTTCCTGCGGCGTCTCGGCCTGTCGGCCGCGGACGTGGTGGATGCTTTCGCCGATCGCGCGATCTGGCCACCGGCCGGGGCGGCGCGGCCATGGTGAAGTTCGTGTTCCTGTGCCTGTTGCTGCTGGTCGCCATTGCGCTGGCCGGCGGTCCGGCGGTGCGCCGGGGCATGATGCGGATCCTGGGGCTGCGGCGTGGCCGTTGAAGGCCCCGCCCTGATCACCGGCGCAGGGGTGCGCCTGGGGGCGGCCGTGGCGCTTGAACTGGCCGGTCGCGGGCACGATGTGGCGATCCACTATCATCGCTCGTCCGCCGCGGCCGAGACGACGGCGGCGCAGGCCCGCGCCCTCGGCGTGCGGGCGGTCACCCTGTCGGCCGATCTGCTCGACCTCGATCAGGTCGAGGCGCTGGTGGGGCGGGCGACCGAGCAGCTGGGACCGCTGGCGATCCTGGTCAACAACGCGTCGATCTTCGAACGCGACACGGTGCACAACGCCACCCGCGACAGCTGGGATCGGCACATCGGCTCGAACCTACGCGCGCCGTTCATGCTGACCCAGCGCTTTGCGGCGGAGTTGCCGCCGCAATCGCCGTCCGACGGGGCCGAGACCGAGGCGCAGGCCCTGGTGGTCAATATGGTGGATCAGCGGGTGTTGAAGCCCACGCCCGAATACATGACCTATTCGCTCGCCAAGGCAGGTCTCTGGGCACTGACCCGCACCCTGGCGCAGGCACTCGCCCCCCGGGTGCGGGTGAATGCGATTGCCCCCGGACCCACGCTGCGGGGGGCTCGGCAGAGCGACGAACACTTCGCCCGGCAGCGCGCCTCGACCATTCTCGAACGGGGGGCCAACCCCGAGGACGTCACCGCGGCACTCGCCTTTTTGTTGAATAGCCCTGCGGTGACCGGGCAGCTGATATGCGTTGATGGCGGGCAGCATCTGGGGTGGCGCACCCCCGATATCATCGATTCCCACTGATCCGCCGCGGCGCCACTGCCCCAGGTTGTCCACCTTTGCAAGGACCAATCAACCAAGATGCCGATTCCCGTCCAAAAATCAGCAACTTCGCGTGCGGTCAAAAAGAAACGTTCAAATACAGCCGCTTGCGCTACTGCCGCTTTTTTGGGCAATACTGGCAACCCCCCGAAATTCCTAGCCCATCGGGGTATCGGCCAAGGCTGGTCCACAAGCTTATCCACAGTTTCCGTGGACAGGAATCCGCTTGTGCTTTCCGCCCCGGTCGCGGCTGAACCGGGAATCGGCATGGTATCGCTATGATTGAATCGGAGCACGAGCACGTCACAGGGGAAACGTCAGCCGCACCGCTGACCGGGCATCGCCTGATCGCCGATAATTGCCGCCGGCTGGACGGCAGTCCGGGGGTCTACCGGATGCTGGATGCACAGGGGGCGGTGCTGTACGTGGGCAAGGCCCGCAACCTGCGGGCCCGCGTGTCCAGTTACGCGCGGCCGTCCGGCCATTCGGCCCGCATCGCGCGGATGATCCGCGACACCGCCAGCATGATGTTCCTGACGACGCGCACGGAAACCGAGGCGCTGCTGCTGGAACAGAACCTCATCAAGCAGCTGAAGCCGCGCTACAACGTGCTGCTGCGCGACGACAAGTCGTTCCCCAACATCCTGGTGGCCAAGTCGCACCCCTTTGCCCAGATCAAGAAGCACCGCGGCGCCAAGTCCGAACCGGGCGACTATTACGGCCCGTTCGCCAGCGCGGGCGCCGTGAACCGGACACTGAACCAGCTGCAACGGGTGTTCCTGCTGCGGTCCTGCACCGACGCGACCTTTTCATCCCGCACCCGGCCCTGCCTGCTGCACCAGATCAAGCGCTGCAGCGCGCCGTGCGTGGGCCGGATCGAGCTGTCCGACTATCGGGCGCTGGTCGCCGATGCCGAACGGTTCCTGCAGGGAAAGTCCACCGCCGTGCAGGCGACGCTCGCCGCCGAGATGGCCGAGGCGGCCGCAGCGATGGAATACGAGCGCGCCGCCGCCCTGCGCGACCGGAT
The DNA here is from genome assembly GCF_947496875.1 of uncultured Paracoccus sp. GTDB lineage: Bacteria > Pseudomonadota > Alphaproteobacteria > Rhodobacterales > Rhodobacteraceae > Paracoccus. The sequence continues at coordinate 25,919 of NZ_CANMEH010000001.1, forward strand.
CAAGGCGCTGACCTCCGTGCAGTCGGTGCAGGCCATCAACCCCAAGGGCGTGGCCGAGGCGGACGTGATCGCGCTGCACATGGAGGGGGGGCAGGCCTGCGTTCAGGTCTTCTTTATCCGTGGCAACCAGAGCTGGGGCAACCGCGACTTCTACCCCCGCCTGAACGGCGCCGAGTCCCCCGACGAGGTGATGGAGGCGTTCCTGGGCCAGTTCTATGACGGCAAGGTGCCGCCCCGCCTGATCCTGCTGAGCCACGGGTTCGAGGAAACCGACCTGATGACCCAGCTGCTGTCCGACCGGGCCGGGCGGCGCGTCGTGCTGGGGGTGCCGCGGCGCGGTGAAAAGGCCGATCTGGTCGAGAATGCGCTGCGCAATGCCCGCGAAAGCCTCGCCCGCCGGCTGGCCGAAAGCGCGGCCCAGCACAAGCTGCTGGAGGGGCTGGCCGACGCCTTCGACCTGCCGGTCGTGCCGCGCCGGATCGAGATCTACGACAACAGCCACATCCAGGGCAGCGCCGCCGTGGGCGGGATGGTCGTCGCGGGGCCCGAGGGCTGGATCAAGAACCAGTACCGCAAGTTCAACATCAAGGGCACCGAGATCACGCCGGGGGACGACCTGGGGATGATGCGTGAGGTGCTGACCCGCCGCTTTGCCCGGCTGCTGAAGGACAACCCCGATCGCGCGACCGAGGCATGGCCGGACCTGCTGCTGATCGACGGCGGACCGACCCAGGTGGCGGCGGTCAGCGGCATCCTCGCCGATCTCGGCGTGCAGGACGTGCCGATCATCGGCGTGGCCAAGGGGCAGGATCGGGATCACGGCAAGGAGGAATTCCACCGTCCGGGCATGCGCCCCTTTGCGCTGCCGATGAACCATCCCGTGCTGTATTTCATCCAGCGCCTGCGGGACGAGGCGCATCGCTGGGCGATCGGCACCCATCGGGCGCGGCGCAGCAAGCAGGCGATGGCCAATCCGCTGGACGAGATCGCCGGGATCGGCGCTGCCCGCAAGCGTGCGCTGCTGTCGCATTTCGGCAGCGCCAAGGCAGTGGCCCGGGCGGGACTGACGGATCTGCAGGCGGTCGAGGGGATCTCGGCGGCCATGGCGCGCACCATCCACGACCATTTCCACGGACAGGGCTGACGCTGCGGTGCCGCGCCCGCGGGGTTACAGCAGCCCCTGCGCGCGAAAGCTCAGCTCGCGGTCCTTGCCGATGATCAGATGATCGTGGACCACGATGCTCATCGTTTCGGCGGCTTGCACGATCCGACGGGTCATCACGATGTCGGGCTCGCTGGGAGTCGGGTCGCCCGAGGGATGGTTGTGCACCAGGATCAGGGCCGATGCATTCACCTCCAGCGCCCGGCGCACGATCTCCCGGGGATAGACGGGCACGTGATCGACCGTTCCCCTCGCCTGTTCCTCGTCCGCGATCAGGACGTTCTTGCGATCGAGATAGAGCACGCGGAACTGCTCGACGTGGCCATGCGCCATGGCGGTGTGGCAGTAGTCGATGAGGGCGTCCCAGCTGGTGAGCACCGGACGCCGGATCACGCGTGACCGGGCCAGCCGCCGGGCGGCCGCGGCGACGATCTTCAGCTCGGTGACGACGGCCGGGCCGACGCCCTCGATCTCGGCCAGACGGGCGGGCTCTGCTGACAGCACCCGGTTGAAATCGCCGAACCGGTCCAGCAGCCGCCGCGCCAGCGGCTTCATGTCCTGGCGTGGGACGGCGCGGAACAGCACCAGTTCCAGCAGCTCGTAATCCGGCATGGCCGCGCCGCCGTCCTGCAGGAACCGCTCCCGCAGCCGGGCACGGTGGTCGGCAATATAGCTAGGGGGTTTGCCACTCCGACCCGCCCGGCCACCCTCCGGTCCCCCCGCCGTGGGGGAGGGTGGCCGAAACCGGGCGTCGTCCTCGGCCGGAGAGAACCCGAAGAGCGACGCGGACGCTTCCTGGAAGTCGCGGGTGCGGGGCATGCCGGCAAGCTGCCAGCAACGGGTTAACGGCAGGTTAAGCCGGCGCCCGCTCCCCGTCTCAGGCGCTCAGGCCTTCCCAGAAGTTCTTCAGCTTGCCGAAGAAATTGCTGGTTTGCGGATGGTTGTCGGCGCCGATGCCGTCGAATTCCCGCAGCAGTTCCTTTTGCCGCGCGGTCAGGTTGACCGGCGTTTCCACCGTCAGTTCGATCAGCATGTCGCCGGGCTCGCCCTGCATGCCCGGCCCGTGCCGCAGCGGCGGCATGCCCTTGCCCCGCAGCCGCATCTGCTGCCCGGTCTGGCTGCCGGGGGCGATCCGGACCCGCGACCGGCCACCCTCGATCGTGGGCACCTCCACCTCGCCGCCCAGGGCGGCGGTGGTCATGCTGACCGGCACGTGACAGGCCAGCATCCGGCCATCGCGCATGAAGATCGGATGCTCCTTGACCTCGATGAAGATATAAAGGTCGCCCGGCGGTCCCTTGCGCAGCCCGGCATCGCCTTCGCCGGCCAGCCGGATGCGGGTGCCGGTCTCGACCCCTGCCGGGATGTTCACGGACAACGACCGCTGCGTTTCGGTCCGCCCGGCCCCGCCACAGGCGGTGCACGGGTTCTTGACGATCTGGCCGTGGCCGCTGCAGGTCGGGCAGGTCCGTTCGACGGTGAAGAACCCTTGGCTGGCACGGACCTTGCCCATGCCGGCACAGGTGGGGCAGGTGGCCGGCTCGACCGCTCCCTCGGCGCCGGTGCCGTTGCAGGCGTCGCAGGCGACAGAACCGGGAACGGTGATCGTCTTCTGCAGCCCCTTAAAGGCTTCTTCCAGCGAAACCTGCAGGTTGTAGCGCAGGTCCTGGCCGCGGGCCGCGCGGCCGCGCCCGCCGGCGCCGCGTCCGGCCATCATGTCGCCGAACAGGTCCTCGAACACGTCGGAAAACGCGGCGCCGAAATCCGGGCCACCGCGACTCTGCCCGAACCCGCCCATGCCGCCTTCGAATGCCGCGTGGCCGAACCGGTCATAGGCGGCGCGGCGCTGCGGGTCCTTCAGGCTGTCATAGGCCTCGTTCACTTCCTTGAACCGCATTTCCGACTGGTTGCAGTCTGGATTGCGGTCCGGATGAAGTTCCTTGGCCTTGCTGCGATAGGCCTTTTTGATTTCTTCTGCCGACGCGCCACGCGCCACGCCCAGAACCTCGTAGAAGTCGCGCTTTGCCATGGTTGTCCTGGTAAATAGCTGATCAAGAAAACACCGGCCCGCAGACTCGCGGGCCGGTGCAGGTACGACAGATGATTACTTGCGCTTTTCGTCGCCGAGATCCTCGAAATCCGCATCGACGATGTCGTCGTCGACACCCCGCGGCGAATCGTCGGATGCGTCGTCGGCCGAGCCGGTTTCCTGGCCCGCCTTGTAGATCGCCTCGCCCAGCTTCATCGACGCGTCGACAAGGTTCTGGATGCCGCCCTTGATCTTGCCGACATCGTCGGACTTGATCGCCTCTTCCAGCGCGTTGACCGCCAGTTCGATCGCCTCGACGGTCGAGCCGTCGACCTTGTCGCCATGCTCGTCCAGCGACTTGCGGGTCGAATGGATCAGGCCTTCGGCCTGGTTCTTCGACTCGACCAGCTCGCGGCGGCCCTTGTCAGCCTCGGCATTCGCCTCGGCATCCTTGACCATCTTCTCGATCTCTTCGTCCGACAGACCGCCCGACGCCTGGATGGTGATCTTCTGTTCCTTGCCGGTGCCCTTGTCCCGGGCGCTGACCGACACGATGCCGTTGGCGTCGATGTCGAACGTCACCTCGATCTGCGGCATGCCGCGGGGCGCCGGCGGAATGTCCTCCAGGTTGAACTGGCCGAGCAGCTTGTTGTCGGCCGCCATCTCGCGCTCACCCTGGAAGACCCGGATGGTCACCGCGTTCTGGTTGTCGTCGGCGGTCGAGAACACCTGGCTCTTCTTGGTCGGGATGGTGGTGTTGCGGTCGATCAGGCGGGTGAACACGCCACCCAGCGTCTCGATGCCCAGCGACAGCGGCGTGACGTCCAGCAGAACCACATCCTTGACGTCACCCTGCAGAACACCGGCCTGGATCGCCGCGCCCAGCGCCACGACCTCGTCGGGGTTGACCCCCTTGTGCGGCTCCTTGCCGAAGAAGTTGGTCACCTCCTCGATCACCTTGGGCATGCGGGTCATCCCGCCGACCAGGACGACCTCGTCGATCTCGCTCTTGTTCAGGCCGGCATCCTTCAGCGCCTCCTGCAGCGGCTTCACGGTGCGCTTGATCAGGTCGCCGACCAGGCTTTCCAGCTTGGCGCGGGTCAGCTTGGTGACCAGGTGCAGCGGGGTGCCCGAGTTCTTGTCCATCGAGATGAACGGCTGGTTGATCTCGGTCTGGCTGGAGGAGGACAGTTCGATCTTGGCCTTCTCGGCGGCTTCCTTCAGCCGCTGCAACGCCATCTTGTCCTTGCTCAGGTCGACGCCGTGCTCTTTCTTGAACTCGTCCGCGAGGTAGTTGACGATCTTCATGTCGAAGTCTTCGCCGCCCAGGAACGTGTCGCCGTTCGTGGACTTCACCTCGAACAGGCCGTCGTCGATTTCCAGGATGGTGATGTCGAAGGTCCCGCCGCCGAGGTCATAGACCGCGATCGTCTTGGTTTCCTTCTTGTCCAGACCATAGGCCAGGGCTGCGGCCGTCGGCTCGTTGATGATGCGCAGGACCTCGAGCCCCGCGATCTTGCCGGCGTCCTTGGTGGCCTGACGCTGGGCGTCGTTGAAATAGGCCGGCACGGTGATGACCGCCTGCTCGACCTTTTCGCCCAGGTAGGATTCGGCGGTTTCCTTCATCTTCTGCAGGATCATCGCGCTGACCTGCGCCGGCGAATAGCGCTCGCCCCGAACCTCGACCCAGGCGTCGCCGTTGCCCCCGTCGACGATCTTGTAGGGAACGAGCTTCTTGTCCTTCTCGACCTCGGCATCGCCCACGCGGCGCCCGATCAGGCGCTTGACGGCGAACACGGTGTTTTCCGGGTTGGTCACGGCCTGACGCTTGGCCGACTGCCCGACCAGCCGCTCACTTTCCGTGAAGCCGACGATCGAGGGCGTCGTGCGCCCGCCTTCCGAGTTTTCGATGACCTTGGGCTGGCTGCCGTCCATGATGGCGACAACGCTGTTGGTGGTCCCGAGGTCGATGCCGATGACTTTGGCCATGCGTTTACCTTTCTTGCGGCGATGGTGCGGGTGCGGGTCCGAACTGCGGCCCCCGCAACCCTATCCCGTGGATTGGATGGCCGGGGTATCCGGCCGGCTTCGCTGGCTATATAGGAACCGCATTTTCGCCCTGCAAGCGTTGCGGATCAGCCATATGCCCGTTGCCGACCACCCGTTTCCCACCCGCCTGATCCGCGGCGCCGCGCTGTTCGCGGGGCTGCTGCGACCGGCCGACCAGGCGGCGCTGATGGACGACGTGCAGGCGATCTGGGCGGCCGCGGCGCCGCAGCGCCCGGTGACCCGCTGGGGCAAGCCGATGTCGGTCGCGATGGCCTCGGCCGGGACACTGGGCTGGACGACGGACCGGCGCGGCTATCGCTATGAACCGCGGCAGCCGGACGGCCGCCCCTGGCCCCCGATCCCGGACCGGTTGCTGGCGCTGTGGGACAGTGTGACGCAGGGGGCGCGGCGCCCGGACAGTTGCCTGGTCAACCTCTATCGTGGCGCGGCGCGGATGGGCCTGCATCAGGACCGCGACGAGGCCGACCTGACCCAGCCGGTGGTGTCGGTCAGCCTGGGCGACCGGGCCCTGTTCCGCATCGGCGGGACCGAGCGCGGCGGCAGCACGGAAAGCGTGTGGCTGCAGTCCGGCGACGTGCTGGTGCTGGACGGCGATGCCCGTCTGCGGTTCCACGGGATCGATCGCATCGATCCCGGCAGCTCGGACCTGGTTTCGGGTGGCGGGCGGGTCAACCTCACCCTGCGGGTCGCCGGTCCGCCCGACGCGGCTGCGTTCGACGCCCCTGCGCCAGGCGTCAGCGGGCCGACCAGCTGAGCGATTCCGCGTTGCGGGTGACGTATTCGGCCATCAGCCCGATCATCAGGCAGCCGAGCGTCGCATAGACCGGATAGGCCACCGACGAGTTGTGCGGCGTGTAGTTGATGAAGGCATAGCCGCGCGCCTGGTCGATCACGTGGAACAGCGGGTTCCAGTCGAACATGCTCAGCATCATCGGCGGCAGCGCGTTGGCCACGAACATCTTGCCCGACGCGACCATGTTGAGGCGCTGATACAGGCTGCTCAGGATCGAGATGCCGCTGGGCCACCACGGCCGCGCGGCGAGAAAGATCAGCCCGATCACGCAGCCCGATGCCCAGGCCAGCAGGAACATTCCGGCCAGACCGACCGGATCCTCGAACGAGACCGGCTGGAACAGCGTGTGATAGAACCCCAGCAGCACCAAGGACGCCAGGGTCTGCCGGTACAGCACCGCCAGCGCCGCGCCGCAGATCGTCACGGCCGTGTTCATCGGCCCGTGCTTCATCATGCCCGACACCGCCGACCCGGACCCCGACACCGCCCCGATCGCCGTGGTGTGGGTCATGAACAGGAAGATGCCGGTCATGATGAAGATGATGAAGTCGCCGCGCACCGGCGAGCGCTTGACGCCCATCAGCCAGTACATGGCAAAGAACCCCACCACCAGCACCATGGACTGCAGCACCGCCATCGCCAGCCCGATGACGGCGTTGCTGTGCGACTTTCGCAGGTTGTGGACGGTCTGGTGATAGATCAGCGCCAGCGTGGTGAAGGCCGCATCGAGCAGGTTGCGGTTGCGGCGCTGAACGAACATCCGTGCGGTCCCCTTCTCGCGAGGGCCCGGGCGGTGCGCTTCCGCGCCGCCGCGGCGGCCGACCGCTTGCCCCTGCCGCCAGCGGCGATCATAAGGAAGGGGGGTGACGCATTCAACGACGAGCCGGGCCGCAGGGATGCCGGCTGGCGGGGACCGAAAGGAAACTGCATGCAATTTGACGATTTGATTGTTCAGATGCGCCGCCTGGCGCTGCAGGCCGGCGCGCGCATCATGGAGATCTATGACGGCCCCGACTTCGCGGTCGAGGTCAAGTCCGACCAGTCGCCGGTGACCGCGGCCGACACGGCTGCGGACGCGCTGATCTCGGCCGGGCTGCGCGCGGCGTTTCCGGACATCCCGCTGGTCACCGAGGAACAGACGGCGACCCACGGGCAGCGCCTGTCCAGCTTCCTGATCGTCGATCCGCTGGACGGCACCAAGGAATTCGTCCAGCGCCGCGGCGATTTCACCGTCAACATCGCCTATGTCCGCGACGGCGTGCCGGTGCGCGGTGTCGTCTATGCGCCCGCCAGGGGGCGCCTGTTCTACACGCTTGCCGACGGCCGTTCGGTCGAGGAGATCGGGCCGTTCGGGGACCGCCCGCGCGACATCCGGCCGATCGGCGTCAATCCGATGCCGGACAATCGCGGGCTGATGGTGGTCGCCTCCAAGTCGCATCGCGACCAGGCGACGGACGACTATATCGCAACCTACATGGTCCGCGACATGACCAGCGCCGGTTCGTCGCTGAAGTTCTGTCTGGTCGCCACGGGCGAGGCCGACCTGTATCCGCGGCTGGGCCGCACCATGGAATGGGATACCGCCGCCGGCGACGCGGTGCTGCGCGGCGCGGGCGGCGAAACCGTGCGGTTCGACGATCACGCGCCGCTGACCTATGGCAAGCCCGGCTTCGAGAACCCGTTCTTCATCGCCCATGCGCCTGGCGTGCTGTTGAAGCCGCAGATCTGATGTCCGTCGTCATCGTGATCCCCGCCCGCCACGCGTCGACCCGCTATCCGGGCAAGCCGCTGGTCGGACTGACCGGCGCATCCGGCGAGAGCCGCAGCCTGATCCGGCGCAGCTGGGACGCGGCCCGGACGGTCCGGGGCGCGGACCGGGTGATCGTCGCGACCGACGACGACCGGATCGCGGATCACGCCCGCGATTTCGGCGCCGAGGTCGCGATGACCTCGACGAGCTGCCGGAACGGGACCGAGCGCTGCGCCGAGGCGGTGACGAATCTGGGGCTGAATCCCGAGATCGTCGTCAACCTGCAGGGTGACGCGCCGCTGACCCCATCGTGGTTCATCGAGGATCTTGTCGCGGCGCTGCGCGACCACCCGTCCGCACAGATGGCGACGCCGGTGCTGAACTGCACCGGCGCAATGCGCGCCGACCTGCTGGACGATCGTGCCCATGGACGGGTCGGCGGCACCACCGCGGTGTTCGGGCAGGGCGGCCTCGCGCTCTATTTCTCCAAGGAAGTGATCCCGTTTGTTCCCGGCGAGATCGCCCCGGATGCACCCAGCCCGGTCTTCCACCATGTCGGGGTCTATGCCTATCGCCCCGGGGCGCTGTCCGCCTATCCGACTTGGCCGGAAGGCCCGTTGGAGCGGTTGGAGGGGCTTGAGCAACTGCGCTTCCTTGAACAGGGCCGCCCCGTCCTGTGCGTCCAGGTCGAGGCGCGGGGGCGGGCGTTCTGGGAACTGAACAACCCCGAGGACGTGCCGCGGATCGAGGAGATGATGCGGCAGATGGGGCTGGATTGACCCCCAGCGCCGCGGTCGGGCCGACCGGCCCGGCGGTCAGCGTGGTCGTGGTGTCGCGGTACCGTCCCGCGGCACTGGCCCGGTGCGTTCACGCCCTGACGCTGCAGGACCATCCCTGCTTCGAACTGGTGGTGGTGGCCGATCCGGCTGCGGCCAGGCCGCGGCCCGACCTGCCGATTCGGCGAGTGGTCTTTGACCGCGCCAACATCTCGGCCGCGCGCAATGCAGGGATCCGGGCGGCCGCGGGCGAGATCATCGCCTTTCTCGACGACGATGCGGTGGCCGAGCCGACCTGGCTGTCGCGGCTGGCCGCGCCGTTCTCGAACCAAGCGGTGCTGGCCGCCACCGGGGTCACCCGCGGTCGCGACGGGGTGCGCTGGCAGGTCCGGGCGGAACGGATCGGGCCGGACAGCCTGGCGCGGTCCATCCCGGTTCAGGGCGGCGCTGTCCGGCTGCTCTGCCCGCAGGACGGGCAGCCGGTCAGCACTTTGGGGACCAACTGCGCCTTTCGCCGTGCGGCGCTGGTCGAGATCGGCGGTTTCGATCCGGCATTCGCCTATCATCTGGACGAAAGCGACCTGAACATGCGGATGGCTTCGCGCTGGCCGGACGCTCCGACCGCGATCGTGCCCGGGGCCGAGGTGGCGCATGGCTGGGCCGGCAGCGAGCACCGCAGCGCCGCCGGGGTGCCCCGCGACCTGACCGTCATCGGGCGCTCCACCGGGATCTTCTGCACGCGCCACGGCGGCGACCCCGCTTTCGCCACCGGCCACCAGCGCCGGCGCCTGCTGCGGCTGATGCTGGCGGGCCGGCTGGACCCCGGCCAGGTCCGGCCGCTGATGCAAGGCTTCCGCACAGGATTGCAGCACGCCCCGGCGGCCCCCGCCCCGGTCTGGGCGGCCGGTGACGCCGCACCCGCCTTTGCCCCGCTGCCCGGAACCGGGCCACGGCCGGCCCGGTTCATTGCGGGATGGCACTGGCAGGCGGCGCGGCTCAGGGCCGATGCGGCCCGGGCGGCGGCCGCCGGGCAGATCGTCACCCTGCTGCTTCTGACCCCGACGCTGCTGCCGCACAGGGTGCGGTTTGCTCCGGAAGGGTTCTGGGAACAGCGCGGCGGACTGTGGGGTCCCTCGGACCCGGGTGATTCGCCATTCACGCCCTGGCGCCTGCAGGACCGCATCTCGCATGAGGCGAAACGGGTGATGCAAACGCGCCTGACCGGACCTTGACCTGTCGGAATGGGCAGGTTCCCGCCCCGCGAGAGCGCCCGTGCTTGATCAGCCAATCTCGCTTGAGGTAAGCGCAACCTGCGCGGGGGTCCTTTCCGCAGTTCGCACGGAGTTTGTTTTCATGGTTCAAAAGGTCACCAAAGCCGTATTTCCGGTTGCCGGTCTGGGTACCCGCTTTCTGCCCGCCACCAAGTCGATTCCCAAGGAAATGATGACCTTGGTCGATCGTCCGCTGATCCAGTACGCGATCGACGAGGCGCGCGCCGCGGGCATTGAGGAGTTCATTTTCGTCACATCGCGCGGCAAGGGCGCGCTGGAGGACTATTTCGATCACGCGCACGAACTGGAAAACACCCTGCGCAAGGCCGGCAAGGACGACCTGCTGGAACTGCTGCGCCAGACCAACATGGAATCCGGTGCGATCGCCTATATCCGCCAGCACAAGGCCATGGGGCTCGGCCACGCGGTCTGGTGCGCCCGCCGGCTGATCGGCGACGAACCCTTCGCGGTGGTGCTGACCGACGACGTGGTGCTGGGCGAGCCGCCCTGCCTGCAGCAGATGATCGAGGCGCATGCCGAGACCGGCGGCAGCATGGTCGCCGCGATGGAGGTGCCCGCCGACAAGACGAGCGCCTACGGCATCATCGACGTGGCCGAGGACATGGGGGCGATCGTCAAGGTCGCCGGCATGGTCGAGAAGCCCAAGCAGAACCCGCCGTCGAACCTCGCCGTCATCGGCCGCTACATCCTGGCGCCCACGGTTCTGAACAACCTCAACAAGCTCAAGCAGGGCGCCGGTGGCGAGATCCAGCTGACCGACGCCATCGCCGACGAGATCAGGGAGGGGCGCGAGGTGTTCGGCCTGCGGTTCCGCGGACAGCGCTATGATTGCGGGTCCAAGGCCGGCTTCCTGCAGGCGACCGTCGCGTTCGGGCTGAACCGCGAGGACCTCAAGGACGAGTTCGCCGACTATCTGCACGACATGCTCGCCATGCAGAAGGCCGCCGAGTAGGCGGCATGGCGGACAGGATCCTGGTGACCGGCGGCGCCGGCTATATCGGCTCGCACGCATGCAAGGCGCTCGCGGCCGCGGGCTACGTGCCGGTCACCTTCGACAACCTGTCCACCGGCTGGCGCGCGGCGGTGAAGTTCGGCCCGTTCGAGCAGGGTGACCTGATGGACCGGGCGCGGCTGGATCAGGTGTTCGCCGAGCACCGCCCGGTGGCCGTCATGCATTTCGCCGCCCTCAGCCAAGTCGGCGAGGCGATGCGCGAACCCGGCAAGTACTGGCGCGGCAATGTCTGCGCCTCGCTGAACCTGATCGAGGCGGCGGTGGACGCGGGCTGCCTGGACTTCGTGTTCAGTTCGACCTGCGCCACCTATGGCGATCACGACGGCGTGGTGCTGGACGAGAACACGCCGCAGACGCCGCTGAATTCCTACGGCGCCAGCAAGCGGGCGATAGAGGACATGCTGCGGGATTTCGGCGCCGCCCATGGATTGCGCAGCGTGATCTTCCGCTACTTCAACGTGGCGGGCGCCGATCCGGACGCCGAGGTCGGTGAGGCCCATCAGCCCGAGACGCATCTGATCCCGCTGATCCTGGATGCGGTCGATGGCCGCCGTCCGGCGCTGACCATCAACGGGACCGACTATCCCACCGCGGACGGCACCTGCATCCGCGACTTCGTCCACGTCATGGATCTGGTCGATGCCCATCTGCTGGGGCTGGAATGGCTGCGCGCCAACCGCGCCCCCGACGGTGCGCCGCGGACCGGGGGCGCCGAGGTGTTCTGCCTGGGAACCGGGTCGGGTTTCTCGGTGCGCGAGGTGATCGACCACGCGAAACGGGCCACCAACCGGCCGGTCCCGGTCATCGAAGGGCCGCGCCGCGACGGCGACGCCGTGTCGCTCGTGTCCGGGAGCCGCCGGGCCGGCATGGAACTGGGCTGGCGGGCCGACCGGTCGACCCTGCCGCAGATGATCGGTGATGCCTGGCGCTGGCATCAGTCCGGCGGGTATGACCGCTGATCCGGCCTTCGTGCTGGATGTCACACGGCTGATCTCACGCCTCGGGCAGGGGCCGCTGACCGGCATCGACCGGGTCGAGGCCGCGTGGCTCGCGCATCTGCAGGACCGGCCCCATCATCTGGTTGCGCGGCTTGGGCCGGCGCAGATGCTGCTTGGCCCCGATGCCGGTGCCGATCTGCTGCGCTGGACGGCCGGGGACAAGGGGGCCGTTCCGGCCGCATCCCTGCTGGACCGCATCCTGGGCCAGACCGCCCTGCGGCCACGCGCCAAGCGGGCGATGGCGCGCCGCGCGGTGGCCCGCGTTCCGCTGTCCGGACGGGGCATCGCCCGGCGCCTGCACCGGATCATGCCCGGCCGCCCGGTCTATCTGAATGTCGGGCACAGCAATCTGGGCGCGCCCTGGCTGGACAGCCTAGGCCACGCGGCGCTGCGGATCGTGCTGATCCACGACACCATCCCGCTGGACCACCCCGACCTGACCCGGCCCGGACAGGATGCGATCTTCCGCGATCGCCTGACCGCGGCCCTGTCCCACGCGGATATAGTCGTGGCAATCAGCGCGGCGACCCGGGACGATCTGCTGCGCTGGCGTGACCGGCTGGGCATCCGCAGTCCGGCGCCGATCGTGGTCGCCCCGATCGGCACGACCCGACACCCGGCCGTGCCAGCCGATCTGCCGCCCGATCTGGAACTGACCCGACCGTTCCTGGTGGTGCTTGGCACGATCGAGCCGCGCAAGAACCACGCGCTGCTGCTGGATGCCTGGCAGCTTCTGGCGCAGCACCACGTCGCGGCCGGAAACCGTGCCGCCGACCTGCCGCAGCTGCTCATCGTCGGGCGGCGCGGATGGGAAAACGCGGCGACCTTCGCCCGGCTGGATGCGCTGCCGCCGGGCGGGCCGGTCCGCGAGCTGCCGAGCCTGCCGGACGGCGCCGTGGCCGCACTGTTGGACCGCGCCCATGCGCTGCTGCTGCCAAGTCTCAGCGAGGGCTTCGGCCTGCCGCTGACCGAGGCCGCTTGCCGCGGCACCCCGATCCTGTGCACGCCGCTGCCCACCGCCCGCGCCCTGCTGGGCGACTATCCGATCTACCTGCCCGCGGACGACCCCCGCCCCTGGACCGACGCGATCGCCCGGATCACGAAAGCTCCGCGGCGGCCCCGCACGCCGCTTGTCGTGCCGGGCTGGGCGGCGCATTTCCGTCGCGTCGAGGATGCTGCTATGCAGGCGTTCACCTAGACGGGGAACCGAACCGCACGTGCCGACAGGGTGGACAAGATACAGGCCCCGGATTCGGCTGCGGGCCATGCGTCTGCGCAAGGCGGCGCGCGGCGCCTATCTGCGCGACTACGTGGCCTTCGGCTTTGCCGACCGGCCCTGACCGGAGGCCCGGTCCGCGTCCGTCACCCCTGCGGAGTCATGACCTTGCGGGCCCGTGACCGGGCCAGGCCAAGTCGCTGCTCCCGCCAGATGATCGCCACGCCGGCGGCGATGATCACCGCCGCGCCACCCAGCATCACGCCGGTCGCGACCTCGCCGAAGACGAACCACCCGATCGCCAGCGCCAGGATCATGGACACATAGTCGAACGGCGCCACCACCGACGCATCCGCATAGCGATAGGCCGAGGTCAGCAGGATCTGCGCCAGCCCGCCCAGCAACCCCGCCGTGACCAGCAGCGCCGCGGTGCCGGGGTCGAGCAACACCCAGCCGAACGGCAGCGTGACCAGCGACAGCACGGTGGAGGTGACGGAAAACCAGAACACGATGGCGGCTGTCCGTTCCTCGGCGACCATCTTGCGGATGAAGATCTGCGCCAGCCCGCCGAACGCCGCGCCGACCAGCGTCACCACCGCGCCCAGCGTTTCCGCCGTGGACACCCCGTCCGCGGTCGCGCCCAGCCGTGGCGACAGCACGATCAGCACGCCCGCCATCCCCAGCGCGACCATGCCCAGGCGAAAGGCGCGGACCTGTTCGCCCAGGAACATCGCCGCAAAGATCACCGTCAGCAGCGGCATCGCATAGCCCAGTGCCGTCGCCTCGGGAAACGGCAGCAGCCCCAGACCCGCAAAGCTGCACCCCATCGCCAGGGTGCCGACAATGCCGCGATAGGCGTGGTTCATCGGCCGCGACGTGCGCAGCCCGGTGGCCAGTTCGCCCCGCCAGACCAGCCAGCCGAGGATCACCGGAATGGCGAACAGCGACCGGAAGAACACCTGCTCGCCCGCCGGCACCTGGTCCGAGGTCGCCTTCAGCAGCGACGCCATTGCCGTGAAGACCGTGACGCTGCCGATCTTCAGCAGGATCCCCCGCATCGGGCTGGGCGCCGGCACCACGACCGCGCTCATGCCAGCCGCCCCGCCCCCCAGCGGGCCGCGTCGGCCACCGCCGGGTCGGGATCGTCCGCCAGCGCCTGCGCCACGACCCGCAGCCGCGGCAGACCGCTGTTGCCGATCGCATAGAGCACGTTGCGCACCATCCGGTCGCGCCCGATCCGCTTGATCGGGCTGCCCGAGAACCGCGTCCGGAACCCGGCATCGTCCAGCCTCGCCAGCTCGTCCAGCGGCGGCGCCCGGTGCGGCCCGTGATAGCGCATCTCGCGCGCGCCGGCCGCGAACTTGTTCCACGGACAGACCGCCAGGCAGTCGTCGCAGCCATAGATCCGGTTGCCCAGCAGCGGCCGCAACTCGTGATCGACCGGGCCCCGATGCTCGATCGTCAGATAGGAAATGCAGCGCCGGGCATCCAGCTGGAACGGGGCCGGAAAGGCGCGGGTCGGGCAGATGTCCAGACAGGCGGTGCAGCTGCCGCAATGGTCGGTCTCCGGCGCATCCACCGGCAGCGGCAGGGTGGTGAAGATCGCGCCCAGGAAGAACCAGTTGCCCAGGTCGCGCGACAGCAGGTTGGTGTGCTTGCCCTGCCAGCCCAGCCCGGCCGCCTGCGCCAGCGGCTTTTCCATCACCGGGGCGGTATCGACGAACACCTTGATCTCGCCGCCCGCCTCCGCGATCAGCCAGCGCCCCAGCCGCTTCAGCCGCGCCTTGACGATATCGTGGTAGTCCTTGCCCTGCGCATAGACGCTGACCGCGCCGCGGTCGGGCCGTTCCAGGTCCTCGCGCGGATCATGGCCGGGCGTGTAGGTTTCGGCCAGCATCACCACAGCGCGGGCGTCGGGCCACAGCGCCGCCGGGTCGCCGCGCCAGCCCATCCGTTCCGCCATCCAGCCCATCTGCCCGTGCCGGTCCGCGCCGACATAGGCGGCCAGCCGCCCGGCCGCCTGCGGGATCGCGTCGGGGGTCGTGATCCGGGCGGCCAAAAATCCCTCGGCCAGCGCCTGCGCGACCAGCGCCGATTTCAGCGCCGCGGCGTCGGGACCACCGGCCGGGCGCGGATCAGAAGTCGAGCTGGGCATAATGCGCGGCCGGCGGAATGCCCGGCACCTGGTCGGCCAGCACGCTGCGGAACGCCGGGCGCGACTTGACCGTCGCATACCAGTCGCTCAGCGTGGTCGAGCGGTCCCAGTCCACGTCCGAGATGTAGTCGAGACAGGACAGATGGGCGGCGGCGGTGAAATCGGCCAGGCTCAGCGTGTTGCCGGCCAGCCACTTGCGCGATTCAAGCAGCCCGCTCAGGTAGTCCATGTGGTCGCGGACCGCGCGCAGCCCGGCCTTGACCAGCCGCGAATCCGGATAGCCGGCCTTCATCAGCTTCTTCCACACCCGCTCCGACAGGATCGGGGCGGTGACCTCGTGATAGAACTTGTCGTCGAACCACGCGCACAGCCGGCGCACCTCATAGCGTTCCAGCGGGGTCGTCGGCAGCAGCGGCGGGGTCGGCACGGTTTCGTCCAGATATTCGCAGATCGCCTGGCTTTCGGCCATCAGCCGGCCGTCCATGCGCAGCACCGGGATCTTGCCGGCCGGGTTGCGCCGGGCGACCTCGGACCCCGGCTCCCAGTAGCGTTCCTCGACCAGTTCGACCTCGATCCGCTTCTCGCCCAGCACCAGCCGCACCTTGCGGCAGAACGGGGACAGGGCGATGTGGTAAAGACGCGGGGTCTGGGTGGCGTGCGGGGTCATGGGTCCGTGGGTCTGGGAATGGGGGTCAGGTGAAAACCTGCGGCGGTGATACGCGCCGCGCCGCCGCCTTTCAACCGCAGGGGGCCACCCGGGACGCGACCGGAGGGCAGCCTCGACCGCGCCGGGTCAGCGCGGCGTCTGGAAACAGGCGGCCCGGCCGTCCCGGTCGATGGTCGCGGCGCCGTCGGCAATGGCGCGCGCCCGCGCCGATCCCGGCTGCGGGCGGCGCTGCTTCGGGGCCGGCAACACCGCCGCCAGCGCCGCCGCCTGGGCGGGGGTGATCCGGTCGGGCGTGGTGCCGAACAGCTCGCGCGCCGCCGCGTCGATGCCGAAGATCCCCGGCCCGAACTCGGCCACGTTCAGATAGACCTCCAGGATGCGCCGCTTGGACCAGACCGCCTCGATCATCGGCGTGTAGACGGTTTCCAGCAGCTTGCGGATCCAGCTGCGGCCCTGCCACAGATAGACGTTCTTGGCGGTCTGCTGGGTCAGGGTCGAGGCGCCGCGCGACGACCCCGACGCGATCACCCGGCGGATCTCGGCCATGTCGAACCCCCAGTGCCGGCAGAAATTCGCGTCCTCGGCCGCCACGACCGAGCGGGCGACGACCGGGGCGATCGCGTCCATGCGGACCCAGCTGCGCGACACCCGCCCGGATTCGGCCATGATCGTCCAGGTGGTGGGCGGGTTGACCATCCAGTACAGCACGACCAGCGCCGCCATCAGCGCCAGCACCCGCAGCCCGAACCAGCGCAGCGCTCGCCGCACCGGCCGCAGCAGTCGCCAGGCCCGCCGGCGCAGGCGCCAGCGCCGCGCCGGGCGTGGCCGCTCGACGGGCGCGTCGACCGGCGGGGCAGGGGGGATGGCGTGGCGCGGCATGCAGGCGTCCTGTCACGCCCCCGCGCCGCTGGTCAAGAAACGCGCCCTGCCGCCCGCCTCGCGCCCGGTCCGGCGCGGCGCGGCGGCCACAGGGACCAGACTTTGCGAAGGGTGGTTACAGGCGGGGCGGCGCGGTGGGCTCGGCCGGGGTGTCGTCGTCGTCGCCCGCCGCATGCGGGGGCTGCGGGTGCGTGGTCCGGTGGGCGGTGGCCCCTGCGTCGGCCGTCGTCCGCGTCCCCGTCGCCTGTCCGGCTGCGGGAACCGACGACGCGGCCAGCGGCGCCGCGGCCGCGCCGGCCAGGGCGCTGCGCAGCCGCGCCTCGTCGTCGTTGCTCAGCGAGGTCTGGATCAGCCGTGCCCGGCTGCCATACTGCTCGACCCGCGGCAGCAGCTTGTCCAGGTTCAGCTTGCGCGACAGGATGAACACCGCGCCGCTGCCGACCGGCACGGTCTTGCCGATCTCGCGGATGAAATCGTCCGGGATGCCGTAATCCGTGGCGCTGCCGGCCAGCGCGCCGGCGCCCGCCCCGATTGCCGCGCCCAGCAGCGGGTTCAGGAACAGCAGCCCGATCAGCCCGCCCCAGAAGGTGCCGCCGATCGCCCCCGCGGCGGTCAGGTTCGTGGCCTGGTGCAGCTGGTATTCGCCCCCGCTCGGGCGGGTGACGACAACCGCATCCTCCAGCTCGACCAGATACTCGCCCTGCGCCTTGATCAGTTCCTGGCGCATCGAAAAGGCATCGGCCTCGTCGTCGAAGGCAATGACGATCAGATCGGACATGAGTGTGGTTCCCCGGTGTGAGTCAGCGTTCCACAGGAAACCCCCGCGCGGTGCGCCGGTTCCGGACCCGTGCCATGACGGGGCGGCATGGCACCGGGGCGCCCGGACACGGACGTCACGACTGGGGCGGGCGTGACGTTCGCGTCATGCAGGGCGGCAGGGGGGACCCCGCCGCCCTATGCGCCCGCCCGATCCGCACGACCCACCCGCTCGACCAGCGCGGCCCCGCCCGACCGGGCCCACCCGGCCGGGTCTGCCTCACTCGGCCGGAACCGCGGCCAGATCGCCGGTCTCTTCCAGCGGGTGGGACAGATGCGGCAGCATCTCGCGCGGGCAGACCTGCAGGAAATGGCCGCGCTCGCTGTCCCAGTCCTGCAGGATCGCGGCGGCGCGCGCGCTGCCGGTTTCCGCGGCGTGGCGCGCGATCAGGGTTTTCAGCTCGTCCTCCCAGTGGCTCTGCGTGACCGGGCAGGTGACCAGCGTCTCCATGTTCATGTAGCGGTGCGCCTGCCCGTCCGGGTCGTACAGATAGGCCATGCCGCCGGTCATCCCGGCCCCGAAATTGGCGCCGATCCGTCCCAGGATCACCGCGACCCCGCCGGTCATGTATTCGCAGCCATTGGTGCCGCAGCCCTCGATCACCACCTTCGCGCCGCTGTTGCGGACCCCAAAGCGCTCGCCGGCGCGGCCGGCCGCGAACAGGTAGCCGTCGGTCGCACCATACAGCACCGTGTTGCCGATGATGACGTTGTCGGCGGCGACCAGCGGGCTGGCCATCGGCGGGCGCACGACGATGATGCCGCCCGACAGGCCCTTGCCCACATAGTCGTTGGCGTCGCCGGTCACCTCGATCTTCAGCCCCGGCGCGGCAAAGGCGCCCAGCGACTGCCCGGCGCTGCCGGTCAGGCGCAGCGTCAGGTGGTCGGGCTGCAGGCCGTTCCGCATGCCGTATTTCTGCACGATCATCGAACTGGTGCGCGTGCCGATGGTCCGGTGGGTGTTGCGGACCGCATAGGACAGCTGCATCTTCTCGCCGTCCTCGAAGAACCGGGCCGCGTCCTTGACGATCTCGGCGTCCAGCGTGTCCAGCACCGCGTTGCGCGGCCGGGTCCGGTCATAGATGATCTTCTCGGCCCCATCGACGGTGATCAGCAGCGGGTTCAGGTCCAGGTCGTCCAGATGCGCGGCGCCGCGGCTGACCTGGGTCAGCAGGTCGGCCCGGCCGATGATCTCGTCCAGCGACCGCGCCCCGATCGAGGCGAGGATCTCCCGCACCTCCTGCGCGTAAAAGGTGATCAGGTTGACCACCTTGTCGGCGCTGCCGGTGAACATCGCCCGCAGCTTCTCGTCCTGGGTGCAGACGCCCACCGGGCAGGTGTTCGACTGGCACTGGCGGACCATGATGCAACCCATCGCGATCAGCGCCGCGGTGCCGATGCCGTATTCCTCGGCCCCCATCATCGCCGCCATGACGATGTCGCGCCCGGTGCGCAGCCCGCCATCGGTGCGCAGCGTCACCCGGTCGCGCAGCCGGTTCATCGCCAGCACCTGGTGCGCCTCGGTCAGGCCCATTTCCCACGGCAGACCGGCGAACTTGATCGACGTGGCGGGGCTGGCCCCGGTGCCGCCGTTGTGGCCGGAAATCAGGATGATGTCGGCCTTGGCCTTGGCGACGCCCGCGGCGATGGTGCCGACCCCGCGGCCGGCAACCAGCTTGACGGTGATCCGGGCCCGCGGGTTGATCTGCTTGAGATCGTAGATCAGCTGCGCCAAGTCCTCGATCGAATAGATGTCGTGGTGCGGCGGTGGCGAGATCAGCGTCACCCCCGGGGTCGAGTGGCGCAGCCGCGCGATCAGCTTCGTCACCTTCATGCCGGGCAGCTGTCCGCCCTCGCCGGGCTTGGCGCCCTGGGCGACCTTGATCTCCAGCTCCTCGCAGGCGTTCAGGTATTCGGCGGTGACGCCGAACCGGCCCGAGGCCACCTGCTTGATCTTGGCGCTGGGATTGTCGCCGTTCGGCAGCGCCCGGTGATGGGCCGGGTCCTCGCCACCCTCGCCGCTGTCGGATTTCGCGCCGATCCGGTTCATCGCGATGTTCAGCGTCATGTGCGCCTCGGGCGACAGCGCGCCCAGGCTCATCCCCGGCGTGACAAAGCGCTTGCGGATCGCGGTGATGCTTTCCACCTCCTCGATCGGCACCGGACGGCCCAGCGGCTTGATGTCCAGCAGGTCGCGGATATGGATCGGCGGGTTGGCCCGCATCGCCGCGGAAAACTGCTTCCACACCTCGTAGCTGGCCTTTTCGCAAGCCAGCTGCAGCAGCCGCATCGTGCCGGCCTCCCAGGCGTGCTTCTCGCCGGTGCGCCGGGCCTTGTAGAACCCGCCGATCGGCACCAGGTCGACATGCTCGCCGTGCCAGCCCTTGTGGTGGATGTCCTCCAGCTTGGCCTGCAGCCCGTGCAGCCCGATCCCGGAAATCCGGCTCTGCATGCCCGGGAAATACTCGGCCACCATCGCCCGGCTCAGCCCCACCGCCTCGAAGTTCAGCCCGCCCCGATAGGACGACAGGACCGAGATCCCCATCTTGGCCATGATCTTCAGCAGACCGGCGTCCACCGCGTCGCGATAGCGGTTCATCGCGTCGATCAGGTTGCCGGCCATCAGCCCGCGCTCGATCCGGTCGGCGATCGTGTCCTGGGCCAGATACGGGTTCACCGTGGTCGCGCCGCAGCCGATCAGCACCGCAAAGTAATGCGGGTCGATGCATTCCGCCGACCGCACGTTCAGCGAACAGAAGGTCCGCAGCCCCTTGCGGGTCAGCCAGGAATGCACCGCGCTGGTCGCCAGGATCATCGGCAGGCCGATCCGCGTCTCGTCCTGGCGCTCGTCGGTCAGCACCAGCTGCCCGGCGCCGGACCGCACCGCGTCCTCGGCCTCGGCCCGGATCCGGGCCAGCGCCTCGCCCATCGCCTCGGGCCCGGCGCCGTCGGCAAAGCTGCAGTCGATCCAGGTCACCGCGTCGCCGAACATCCGCACCACCTCGGCCAGCTCGCCATTGGCCAGGAACGGGGCCTCCAGCAGGGTGATCTCGGTGTGCTTGGAACTCTCGTCCAGCACGTTCTTCAGGTTGCCGAACCGGGTCTTCAGGCTCATCACCCGGGTCTCGCGCAGCGAATCGATCGGCGGGTTGGTGACCTGGGAAAAGTTCTGGCGGAAGAAATGGCTCAGCGGCCGGTACTGCCCCGACAGCACCGCCGGCGGCGTGTCGTCGCCCATCGACGCCAGGGTTTCCTTGCCGTCCTCGGCCATCGGCGCCAGCACCGTCTCGATCTCCTCGACGGTATAGCCGGCGGCGATCTGGCGGCGGCGCAGCGCCTCGCCGGTATAGGTGGCGGGCTCGGGCAGGTGGGCCAGCATGGCGCTGGGCTGCACGACCTTCTCGACCCAGTCGCCGAACGGCTGCGACGCGGCCAGCAGGTCCTTGATCTCCCGGTCGTGGTAAAGCCGCCCGTCTTCCATGTCGACGGCGATCATCTGCCCCGGTCCCAGCGCGCCCTTTTCCCGGACCGCGGCCTCGTCCACCGGCACCATCCCGACCTCTGACCCCGCGACCAGCAGCCCGTCGCCGGTCACCACATAGCGCATCGGCCGCAGCCCGTTGCGGTCCAGCCCGCCGCAGACCCAGCGCCCGTCGGTCATCGCCAGCGCCGCCGGCCCGTCCCACGGCTCCATGATGGAATTGCAGTAGGCGTACATGTCCGACCACGCCTTGGGCAGGTCGGTGGTGGCCTTGGACCAGGCCTCGGGCACCATGATCGTCTTGGTCATCGGCGCGTTGCGCCCCGACCGGACCATCACCTCGAACACCGCGTCCAGCGCCGCGCTGTCGGACGACCCGCCCGGCACGATCGGCTTGATGTCCTCGGCCATCTCGCCAAAGCTCGCCGACGCCATCCGGATCTCGTGGCTCTTCAGCCAGTTGATGTTGCCGCGCAGGGTGTTGATCTCGCCGTTATGGGCCAGCATCCGGAACGGCTGGGCCAGCCACCATTGCGGGAAGGTGTTGGTCGAATAGCGCTGGTGATAGATCGCGAAGGCGCTCTCGAACCGCTCGTCCTGCAGGTCGGGATAGAACTCGGCCACCTGCTCGGCCAGCATCATCCCCTTGTAGATGATCGACCGGCAGGACAGCGACGCGAAATACAGCCCCTGCAGCTGCGCCGCCGCGGCGGCCCGCTCGATCCGCCGGCGGATGATGTACAGCTCGCGCTCGAAGGTCTCGGGGTCGATGTCCTTGTCGCAGCGGATCAGGATCTGCTCGATCTCGGGGCGGGTGGCGTTGGCCTTCTCGCCCAGCACCGCGACATTCACCGGGACATGCCGCCAGCCATAGATGTAATGGCCCATCCGCAGCACCTCGGTCTCGACGATGGTGCGGCACTGTTCCTGGGCGCCGAAATCGGTGCGGGGCAGGAACACCTGGCCCACCGCGAACAGCTTGTCGGGATCGGCCTCGTGGCCGGTGCGGCGCACCTGGTCGTGAAAGAACGCCAGCGGGATCTGCACGTGGATGCCGGCGCCGTCGCCGGTCTTGCCGTCCGCATCGACGGCGCCGCGGTGCCAGACCGCCTTCAGCGCCTCGATGCCGTGCTCGACGACCTTGCGCGACGGCGTCCCCTTGATGCTGACCACCAGCCCCACCCCGCACGAGGCGTGCTCGTCCTCGTCGCGGTACAGCGAATGTTCGGCCATCCACGCACGCCGCGCGGTTTCCTGTTCCTGCCAGTCGGTCGGAATGCGGGACATCATGCGCCCTCCTGATGGGGGTTGTCGGTTTCATAGGCTTCCCGGGTGATCCGGGGATGGTCGCCGGCCAGGCCGGCCCAGCGCTGGGCGCAGTCGGCATAGACTTCGCGGATCAGCGGGAACGCCGCCGCGATCTCGAACAGGCCGGGCGACAGCTCATAGGGGCCGCCATCGTCGCGCAGCCACAGGTTCGACCCGCAGCGCGGGCAGAAGGCGCGCTCGGCAAAATCTGTGGCGCGATAGCGGGCGACGTCGCCCGCCACCGCCACCGCGTCGGCCGGGGCCTCGAACCCGGCCATGATCCCGCCGCCTGCGCGCCGGCACAGGCTGCAATGGCAGGCGCTGATCGCCGGGTTCCAGGCCTGCAGGGTGATCGTCACCGCCCCGCACAGGCAGCGCCCGGTGGCCGGGGCGGGTGTCGCCTCAGCCGCCATGACGCCCCCCGGCCCGGATCATCTGCATCTCGCAGTCGTATTCCGGGGTGGTCGATCCGAACCCGGGCTCGCCCGGGCGGATGAAGCGGACTGGGGAATCGTTGGTTTCCCGCGCCTCGCCGGTCCAGTCGGACGCGGTCTCGATGCCGCCATAGAACCGGCCATGGGCGCGGCTGACGAATTGCTGGCCGCGCCGCTCGATCAGCAGGTTGCCGTCGGCGTCGAAGCTGCGCAGCGCAAAGCGCGTGACCTCCAGCGTCTCGCCGCCCAGCTCGACCGTCTCGCCGGTCAACTCGTCGCGCCCGACATGGTGCAGCCGCTCGCCGTCATCCGAGACGGTCCAGAAATCGAAATCGTCGGCGCCGGATTCCAGCAGCGTCGACAGGCTGGCCTCGTCGGCGCCGCCCTCCTCCAGCCGGTCGGTCAGCCCGCTCAGCAGGTCGATGCTTTCCATCCAGCGGGTCTCGGCGTCGATCCGCGACCGGTAGGTGGCGCCCTCGGGGCCGTAATACTCGACCCACTGGTCGCCCGGCGCGTCGGCGTCGCAGCGGTAATGCTGCGACACGCTGCAGCTGCGGTTCTGCACCGTCAGCTCCAGCCGGCAGCCCGCCGGCGCGGCAAAGGTCGCCGCCGCGGCCGGCGCGCCGGCCAGCAGGGAAACCCCCAGCAGACCGGTCCCCAGCAGCGCCGCCAGCGCGTGTGCCCGCACCGGCCCCGCGCCGCTGCGGCTGCCGCAACCGGGACAGCAAGGCTGACCTGTCGCCGTCCCGCCCCCCACGCTTGGTGTTGCGCAACGTACGCGAGAACGCTGCATGAAAGCTGCATGAACCATGCGTGAACATCGCATCAGCGTACGCTCCTCGATCGGCGGCCCATCCGCCGCCTCACTCGGCGGCAACGCGGGCCGGCTGGCTCAGCCAGTCGGCGATGCTGTCGGCCGCCTCGCGCCCGTCGCGGATCGCCCAGACCACCAGGCTCGCGCCCCGCACGATGTCGCCCACGGCATAGACCCCGTCCAGGCTGGTGCGGTGGGTGCGGTGGTCGCAGCGGATCGTGCCCCAGCGCGTGACCTCCAGCCCGTCGACCCCCCACAGCCGCGGCAGGTCCTCGGGCTCGAAGCCCAGCGCCTTGATCACCAGGTCGGCGGGCTCGTCGTGGACCGCACCCTCGATCAGCTCGGGCGTCTGGCGTCCCGACACGTCCGGGGCGCCCAGCCGCATCCGCTGCACCTTCAGCCCCAGCGGCGATCCGGTTCCGGCGCCCTTGCCGGTGCCGACCGGCCCGGTGGACCGGTCGGTGTCGGTGACCAGATGCGGCGGCGACAGGGTGGGGTTGTCGCCGATCCCGTCGCCGTCCAAATCACCGCCGGCATTCTCGACCGTGCCCTCGTCCTGCTCGGCCGCGGGGCCGGTGACATGGCCGCTGAACGCCGCCGGCGCCGACAGCCACACGAACTCCACGCCCTCTTCCTCGGCGTTGTGGACCTCGCGCTGGCTGCCCGGCATGTTCGCCTTGTCGCGCCGATACAGGCACTTGACCGATGTCGCGCCCTGCCGGATGGCGGTGCGGACACAGTCCATGGCGGTGTCGCCGCCGCCGATCACCACGACCCGTTTGCCGTCCGCGTTCAGTTCGCCATCGGCGAAATCCGGCACCTCGTCGCCCAGGTCGACCCGGTTCGAGGCGGTCAGATAGTCCAGCGCCGCGACGACGCCGCGGGCCGGCGGGTTGTCGATGTCGAGGTCGCGGGTCTTGTAGACGCCGGTCGCGATCAGCACCGCGTCATGGGTGCCGCGGATCGCGTCGAAGCTGACCGACTGCCCCACATCTGCGTTCAGCACGAAGGTGACGCCGCCCTCCTCCAGCCAGTCTGTGCGGCGCGCGACGACCGGCTTTTCCAGCTTGAAGCCGGGAATGCCGTAGATCATCAGCCCGCCGGGACGGTCGTGGCGGTCATAGACGGTGACCTGGAATCCCATCCGCCGCAGCCGCTCGGCCGCCGCCAGCCCCCCCGGCCCGGCACCGATGATGCCCACGGATTCGGGGCGTTCGGCGGTCGGCCGGATCGGCTCGACCCAGCCGCGTTCCCAGGCGGTGTCGTTGATGTATTTCTCGATCGCGCCGATGGTGACGGTGCCGTGGCCCGACTGCTCGATCACGCAGTTGCCTTCGCACAGCCGGTCCTGCGGGCAGATCCGGCCGCAGATCTCGGGCAGGGTGTTGGTTTCCTGGCTGCGCAGATGCGCCTCGTGCAGCCGCCCCTCGGCGGTCAGCCGCAGCCAGTCGGGGATGTTGTTGTGCAGCGGGCAATGCGACTGGCAATAGGGCACGCCGCACTGCGAACAGCGGCTGGCCTGCTCGGCCGCCTTGGCGTCGGCGTATTCGCGATAGATCTCGTGAAAATCCCTAGCCCGCTCATCCGCCGCCCGCTTCTCGGGCATCTCGCGCCCGAGCGACACGAATTTGAGCATATCCAGCCTGGCCATCCGACACCCCCGTGCGAGTCGCCTCCTAATAAATCAGGGGCTTGCGCAACAAAAGGCAGTATTGCTGACCTAAGCGCATCTTTATTGTCGCAGAAAGCTATAGTCCTGCAAAGAAGCGATTTAATTAGGTCAGTACTATTTACCTGATCGCGATCAGAGCCAGCAGGACCATCGATCCCACGCCGATCCGCCACCAGGCAAACAGCCCGTATCCGCGGACTGACACGTAGCCCAGCAGCCACCTGACGACGAGCAGCGCGGCGGCAAAGGCGAAGACAAAGCCGATCGCCACGTTGCCCAGGGAAGCGGCATCCAGGACTGCGCGGTTCTTGTAGAAGTCATACGCAAAGGCCCCGATCATCGTCGGCATCGACAGGAAAAAGCTGAACTCTGCCGCCGCCCGCTTGGTGGCCCCCATCAGCAGCGCGCCGACGATCGTCGCCCCCGACCGCGACACGCCGGGAACCATCGCGAAGCACTGCACGACACCGATGCCGAGCGCGCGCGACAGGGGAATGTCCTCTGCCTCGGCAAAGCGGGGGGCGGTCGCCAGGCGATCCGCAAACAGCAGGATGATCCCGCCCAGAATCAGCATTGCCGCGATCAGCATCGGTGTCTCGAACAGCACCTCCTTGATGATCCGGTGCGCGAGCATGCCCACGACGACCGCCGGCAGGAAGGCCAGCAGAACCGCGAACACGAACCGTCGCGCCCGTGGGTCCTGGGGCGCCGAGGAAAAAATCTGCCACAGCCGTCCCGAATAGACCGCCAGGATCGCCGAGATCGCGCCCAGCTGGATCATCACCGCAAAGGCGCGCCCGGGAGAGTCGAAGCCCAGGAAATGCGCCGCCAGCAGGACATGGCCGGTCGAGGACACCGGGATGAACTCGGTCAACCCCTCGAGCACGCCGAGAAGCGCCGCAGAAATGATGTCCTGTGCCATCAGCGCTGGCGCAGGGACTTTGCCGAAGCCTTCATCTCTTCGTACTGGCCCGACGGCCGGAAGCGCCACAGATAGTCGGGAATCACGGCGCCCGGGGCAACCGGGGTGATGCCCAACTCCTCGAAACCCTTCACCTCGCCCGCATCGCGCCTGACGACGTTGTCGGTGCGCAGGGTACGGGCCTGATCGCGGGTGATCACCCGGTTGGTCACCAGTCCGCCGCTGACCCATTGCACGGCGTCGAATACGCCGCCCATCAGGCTGCCGACGAATCCGGGCAGGCCGATGATGGCCCGGCGCCGGCCGGTGACGTCCACCACCTGGCGGGTGATCTCGCGCATCGTCATCACGTCGGGGCCACCCAGTTCGTAGATGCCGCCGGGCGCGGCGCCGCTGGCGCACGTCGCTGCGGCGCGTGCCACGTCCTCGACAAACACCGGCTGTATGCGGCTGCCCGCCCCGGGCACGAACATGATCGGCCCCAGCCGGGTCATCGCGCCCAGCTTGTTGTAGAGCCCGTCACCGGGTCCGAACATCACCGAGGGGCGCAGGATCGCGGCATCGGGCCGGTGGGCGAGGACCTGGGCCTCGCCGCGCCCCTTGGACGCGAGATAGCGGCTGGGGCTGTCAGGGTCGGCGCCTATCGCCGAGATATGGACCATCTGCGCCATCCCGGTCTGCGCCGAGATGCGGGCGATCCGGCCCGCGGCCTCGTCGTGGATCGCGGCAAAGGTGTTGCGGCCCTCATGCACCAGGATGCCGACGCAGTTGATGACGGCATCCGCATCGCTCATCGCCGCGGTGACGGACAGATCGTCGCGCACGTTGCAGGGAACCGGCTCGACCTGGCCGACGGCGCCATAGGTGCGCACGACCAGCGCCTGGTTGGGGCGGCGGACGGCGACGCGCACCCGCCAGCCGTCAGCGGCCATGACGCGGGCGATCTGGCGTCCCAGAAACCCCGAGCCGCCATAGATGGTGACCAGCTTTCCCATGCACCATTCCTTGCGCTGTCGCGTGGTATTCCCGTTCGCTGATAGCGAAGCAGGGGCCCGGCATCAAGCGGCGGCAAGGGGGGGGCCGCTGGCCGGTGGCGGCGGTTCGGTCTGCAGATTCTTGTCGTGGGCCGTTGACAGCCCCGGGGCCCGGCTCTAAATCCCGCCCTCACGCAACCTGCCCAGGTGGCGGAACTGGTAGACGCGCACGGTTCAGGTCCGTGTGCCGCAAGGCGTGGAGGTTCGAGTCCTCTCCTGGGCACCAATGTTGCGATGAACGACGCCGGATTTCAGCGAAATGCTGGTCCGGCGTTTTTTCATTTGTTCTCCTGTCTGCACCGGGTGTGAGCTTGAAGATGCTGAGCGGGGCTGCTGCTGTTGCGAAGCAGTCAGGCGTCATTGCATCCGGACCTCACTGCGGCTGCTGCGCGACTGGCCAAATTCGCCAGTCATCCGGCTCTTTCTTTGGACATGAGTCGGTTCGTGCCCTCTGCAGGCCGCATGCTTCGGCCCTACTCCGCTCGGCGCACGTCCGGCAGCATATTGTGCTTCGCGGGAGGAGCCCGGAACCGGATCCGGGTTTCGAGGTCCTTATTCCCGGGGTCGCATGTACCCCAGAGACTGTCGCTCCAGGAACTGCGTCGGAAGTGTCATAGACTTGGGGCGAGTTCCCTCGTTGATCCAGCGGAGAAGGCACTCGCCGGCGGCAGCGCCCATGCGACGATGCGGCACCCGTACGGTCGTCAGTTGCGGAAACACTGCCCGGGCGAGTTCGATGTCGTCAAACCCGGTGATGGACAACTCCTCGGGGACAGCAATGCTGAGTTCGTGAGCAGCCATGAGCGCGCCGGCCGCAAGTACGTCGTTGCCGCAGATGATCGCAGTGGGCCGACTTGACGATTGCAGCAATCGCCTTGCGGCACGTTCTCCATGGTTCAGCGAATAACGACATTCGATCAGCCATGAGGGCCGCATCTCCAGATCTGCCTCGCGCAGGGCGGCGGCTACACCGTCCACCCGCGCCGTCGCGCGATCATTGTTCTGCATCAGGCCCGAAATCATCGCGATCCGACGATGACCTCTTTCCATGACGCGAACCGCCACGTCTGCTGCCGCACCTGCATTGTCGAAGCCGATCATCAGGCGCTCGGTGTCGGAGGGGATCGACCACAGGATAGCGAAGGGAACACCGCGCGCCTCGAGAAGCTTGTACGCACTTGGCGCCCGCCCCGTCCCGATCAGCACGACGCCATCAACCCCCCGGGCGAGCAGGTTCCTGATCTGGCCTTCCTCCTCGTCCGGAGAATAGCGGGAGGTCGCTACCAGAAGCGTCACGTTATGTGCGGCGAGTGTCTCCTGAAGGGCCTGAAGCGCAGTCGCGAAGATGGCGTTGTCCATCGTCGGGATGATCGCGCCGATCGTGTTCGTGCGGTTGGACGCCAGCGCCTGGCCCCCGAAGTTCGGCGTATAGCCTAACTTCAGCACGGCCTTCTCGACCTCGAGCCGGGTGGCTTCGCGTACCCGGTGCGGTGTGTTCAAGCTGCGGGACACCGTCGCCGTGGACACGCGAGCCATGCGCGCGACGTCTTCGATCGTCGGTGGACGACCCTTGAGGCTAAAGTTGTTCATCTGCGGGTGTGCTCTTCCGAGACCAAGTAGACCCGTGTATGAAATGTAAGCGCTTGCATGACAACATGTAAGCGCTTACATTGCCTCAATCAGCGTGATTCGGGGGGAGTAGTGACGATGAGAGTGTTCGGATGGGCGGCGTTCGGCGCCTCTGGCCTGCTGGTACTCGCCTTCGCTGCCAACCTCGTGCTGGTGAAAAGCGCAATGGCGCCGCTTTTCGGCAATGTGGCCGAGATGCTCGTCCTCTTTGCGGCGTCGGCCCTGTTCGGGGCGGGAACCCTGATTGAAGAGGCGCGAGCCGAACCTGACTAAGATTTCAACGGGAGGAGGGGAGATATGGACAACGAAAACGAGACCACCTGGAAGGCCAATGCATCAAGGCGCAACTTCCTCAGGCTGGCCAGTGCAGGGGGGTTCACCGCCGCCGTCCTGGCATCCGCTGCAGGCACAATCTGGTCCAGCGAAGCTGCGGCGCAGATGGTCAACGAGGAGCGGGAGCGGGAGCGGGCGGCCGAGCACGTCATGACGCTTGCGACCGCCTACGTGATCACCGCGGACCGCAGCTATCCGATCATGCAGCTGGATCTCAAGGAAAACATCCAGAACGCGACGAATGGCAAGGTTTACGTCAAGCTTGCCCCGGCGGGGCAGTTGGGCGCGGCAAACGAACTTGTGCAGAAGGTGCAGTCCGGGACGATCCAGGCGGCGCAGCACTCCATCGCCAATTTCGCGCCCTTCGCGCCAGTCGTTGACCTGATCAACCTGCCTTACCTCTGCGGGTCGAACCAGCGCTTCGTCAATCTCACCTACTCGCAATTGTGGAAGGATCGGGTGCACCCGCAGGTTGAGGCCCGCGGGTTCAAGCCGCTTTTCTACGTCGTGATCGACCCTCGGGTGGTCGCGTTGCGCAAAGGTGGGATGCAGCCCGTGATCCTCCCTGCCGATCTGAGGGGCGTGAAGTTCCGGGTTCCCGGCTCCGAGATGCTGCAAACCTACTATCGGCTCGTCGGGGCCAACCCCACGCCGATTGCCTGGGGCGAGACCCCGTCCGCGATCCAGCAGGGCGTCGCCGACGCGCTGGATCCGGCCGTGGGTGCGCTTTACGTGTTCGGCTTCAAAGACATGCTGAGCCATGTGACCTTCACGCAGGCGGTTCCGGATGCGCAGGTCTATTCCTGCAATCTGGAATGGTATCAGGGACTGCCAGACGACATTCGCGTTGGCATCGATTTTGCAGCCGAGATCACGGCGGCGCAAAACCTGGCCAAGGTTCCTGCGGCGCGGGCTTTTGCCATGGCCGAACTCGCGAAGGCCGGGGTCGAGTTCCATACCCTCAGCGACGACCAGCTTGCCCAGTGGATAGAGGCAGGCGGGTATCAACGCAGCGAATGGGACGCCTTCAAGACCGAGCTTGCCGGCTCGATGGCCGATTTCGATGCGTTGGCCGAAGCGGCCGGAACCGATGTGCGTCCGTATGTGAACGACGCGTGACCGTCTGACCGGCTGTGGGAACACCGCAGCCGGTATCCGCCCCGAATGTAAATCAAGGGAATGCCGGTCGCAGGCCGGCAACGGAGCGCCATGTTCAAATCCTTGGACCGCAATGCCGAACGCTGGGCACTATTGATCCTCTACCTGATGCTGGTTGCGACCATGACCATCGAGGTGATCCGCCGCGAGGTCTTCGCCTATTCTTCGATCTGGGGTGAAGAGGTCGTTCGATACTGCTTCATCTATCTTTGCTGGATCGGGGCGGCAGCTGCGGTGCGTGAGCGCGCCCATATCCGGATCGATGTGATCCTGAATTACCTGTCACCACGCGGAAAGGCGCTGATCTACATCTTTGGCGATGTCGTGACCATTGCGCTTGCCTGCCTGGCGCTGTGGCTGGCGTTCGAGACCGTCCAGCTTTCCTGGAAATTCGGATCCGTGAGTCACGGGCTGCGCGTGTCGATGGTGTGGTTCCTCATGGCCGTGCCGATTGGCTTCTCGCTGATGATTTTCCGTCTCCTGCAATCCCTCGTCCGGGACATCAGCGACATGCGCGCTGGCCGTCCCGTCTACGAGGGTGAGCGTCTGTTCGAGTGAGGTCCCGACATGCTTTGGCAACATATGGAACAGGGCGCGGTCGCGCTGGACTGGACGTTCTATCTTCCGGTCGTGGTGTTCCTGCTGATGGTCGCACTTGCGGTGCCTGTCTGGGTCGCAATCGGCAGCGCGTCCGTGCTGCTGCTGGTCACCTCGCAGGCGCTGCCGCTGTCGCTTGTGGGAGAGGGGCTCTTCTCCGGCATCGATCACTTTGCGCTGACCGCGATCCCGCTCTTCATCCTGACGGGGGACGTGCTGGTCCGAACCGGTCTCAGCCGAAAGTTCCTGGACGTTGCCGAGGCACTGACCAACTGGACGCGGGGCGGCTTTGGCTCGGCCACGGTTCTGGTGTGCGGGATGTTCTCGGCGATCTCGGGATCCGATGCGGCGGGGGCGGCAGCCGTCGGCCGCATGACCATCGGCCGGCTGGTTGAAAGCGGCTATCCCCGGCCCTACGCCTGTGCACTGGTGGCCGCCGGTGCCTGCACCGGGATCCTGAACCGCCGTCGATCGCCTACATCGTTATCGGGCTCGTGCTGGGTATTTCCGCATCGACCCTGTTCCAGGCCGCGCTCATTCCCGGTCTGATCATCCTGACGTCGATCCTGGTAACCAACACGATCATCAACCGGCGACATGCCTACGAGCAGGGCAACGTGCTGAGCTTTGGCGAGTGGCTGGCCAATCTGGGCAGGACGCTGGCACGGGGCTGGTACGCGTTCATCGTACCCGGCGTCATCTTCTGGGGCATCTTCAGCGGCCAGTTGACGCCAACCGAGGCAGGGGCGACCGCGGTCAGCATCACCATCCTGATGGGCTTCATCATGGGGACACTGCGCCTGTCGGACTTTCCCTCGATGATGGTCAGTTCGGCCAAGGTGAACGGTGTCATCGTCCCGATCATCGCGATGTCACTGCCACTCGCGCAGGCGTTGTCGGCCATGGGTGTACCGCAGGGGTTCGTCTATACCATGACGACGCTCAGCAGCGAGCCATGGGTGCTGATCCTGTCGATGATCGCCATCCTGATCGCCGCGGGATGCGTGATGGAGACGACCCCGAACATCGTTATCCTGGCGCCGCTGCTCAAGCCGTTGGCCGACAGCATCGGAATGAACGAGATCCAGTTCTGCGTGATGATGATCACCGCACTTGGGGTCGGGTTCATCACGCCACCGCTCGGTTTGAACCTGTTTGTCGTCAGCGGGCTGACCGGCGAATCCATTCTGAAGATCTCGGCGCGGGCCGTTCCATTCGTCCTGACCATGCTGATCGTCGTGTTGCTGATCGGCTATGTGCCGGCGGTCTCGACGCTGATGCTTCCTGAAAACCTGAAGTGAGAGGGTAAAATGTCCGTAACCTACCTGAAGAAGGCAGACCGCGTTTCCACTTCGGATGCAGGCGAGACCCGGGATGTCGTGCAGAAGATTCTTTCCGAAATCGAAGCGGGGGGTGAAGAGGCCGCGCGCAAGTACGCCGAAAAATTTGATCGCTACGACGGCAACATCGTTCTGAGCCGTGACGAGATCGAGGCAGCGGCGTCCAAGCTGAGCCAGAGGCTAAAAGACGATATCCGGTTCGCGCATGACAATGTCCGCCGGTTTGCCGAGGCGCAGAAAGAAACCATTCGCGATTTCCAGATGGAGATTCGGCCGGGTCTCATCCTTGGGCAAAAGGCTATTCCGTGCGAGGCGGCCGGTTGCTACGCGCCGGGTGGTCGCTACAGCCACGTGGCCTCGGCGCTGATGACGGTGACGACCGCCAAGGTTGCGGGCTGCGGACATATATCGGTCTGCTCTCCGCCGCGACCGGGTGTGGGTCTGAACCCCGCCATCATCTACACCGCCGATCTTTGCGGGGCAGATCAGATTCTCGCACTGGGCGGCGTCCAGGGCATCGCTGCGATGGCGTTCGGGTTGTTCGGTCTGCCCAAGGCGGACATCCTGGTGGGCCCAGGCAACCAGTTCGTCGCCGAAGCCAAGCGCCTGCTGTTCGGCCGGGTCGGCATCGACATGTTCGCAGGTCCGACCGACAGCCTGATCCTTGCCGACAAGACCGCCGATCCAGAGATCGTCGCGTGGGATCTGGTCGGGCAGGCCGAGCATGGCTACAACTCGCCGGTCTGGCTGGTGACGGACAGCCGGGATCTCGCGGAAAAGGTCATGGCCCGCGTGCCCGAACTGATCGCGACGCTGCCTGAGGTTAACGCCAAGAACGCGGCCGATGCGTGGCGCGACTATGCCGAGGTGATCCTCTGTGACACGCGGGACGAGATGGCCGCGACCTCGGACAGCTACGCGCCCGAGCACCTGACGGTGCAAGCCGAGGATCTGGATTGGTGGCTCGACCGCCTGGCATGCTATGGCAGTCTGTTTCTGGGTGAAGAAACGACGGTCGCGTTCGGGGACAAGGCTTCGGGTACCAATCACGTCCTCCCGACCTCGGGCGCCGCGCGCTATACGGGCGGTCTGTCCGTGCACAAATACATGAAGCTGGTGACGTGGCAGCGGGCCACCCGCGAGGGCGCGAAGCCCATTGCCGAGGCGACAGCGCGGATCTCGCGCCTTGAAGGGATGGAGGGACATGCGCGCACCGCGGACGTCCGCTTGGCAAAGTATTTCCCCAACCAAACATTCCAGCTCGACGCGAGCGAGGCACCTGCATGAATGTCAGCTTGAGCGTCGAAGGCGGCGTCGCCTGCGTGACCGGCGCCTCGTCCGGGCTGGGCAGGACGATTGCGGAGGCCCTGGTCGCTGGCGGTGCACGGGTGATTTCGGTGGCGCGGCGCAAGGCCGACTGGTGTGACGGAGAAAGGGCGGTCGCGATCAGCGCGGACCTTTCGGACCTTGAAGGGATGGCGTCGACTGCCGCCGACGTCGCAGAGGTGTTTGGCCCGCCCGACATTCTGGTCAATGCCGCCGGGCTCAACACGCGCCAGCCAGCAGATGAGGTGACGCTGGATGGCTGGGCGACGACGCTGGACCTCAATTTGTCAGCGCCGTTCTTCCTGGCTCAGGCTCTTGTGCCCGGCATGCGGGAAAAACGGTGGGGCAGGATCCTGAACTTCGCGTCCCTCCAGAGCCAGCGTGCCTTCCCCGGCGGCATCGCATACGGCGCCTCGAAAGGCGGGATCGTGCAATTGACACGCGCCATGGCCGAGGCGTGGTCACGCGACGGCATCATGGTGAATGCGCTGGCGCCGGGATTCTTTCCCACCGAGCTGACGGGTCCCGTTTTCGAGGATCCGCAACTCGCCGAGCGCCATGCCGCGCAGACCTGC
Organism: uncultured Paracoccus sp.; assembly: GCF_947496875.1. Taxonomy (GTDB): domain Bacteria; phylum Pseudomonadota; class Alphaproteobacteria; order Rhodobacterales; family Rhodobacteraceae; genus Paracoccus. The sequence continues at coordinate 60,157 of NZ_CANMEH010000001.1, forward strand.
GTCGGCCGCAATGGTCGGCTGCAGGACATCGTGGGCCCGGCACTGTTCCTGTGCTCCGGCGCCTCGGATTACGTCACCGGGCAGACGCTCTATGTCGACGGAGGTTTTACCGCGAAATGAAGGCGCTCGTGTATACCGGTGTCAGGGAAGTCGAGTTGCGCGACGTGCCGGACCCCGCCCCGATGCATGACGAGGTGCTGGTGCGCGTCGAGGCAGTTGGAATATGCGGATCGGACATGCATGCCTGGAGCGGGCACGATGACCGCCGCCCGGCGCCGCTGGTACTCGGCCACGAGGCCGCCGGAACGGTCGTGGGCGGCCCGATGGCGGGACGGCGAGTGACCATCAATCCGCTGGTCACATGTGGCAGGTGTGCCGCCTGCATTTCCGGCAGAGACAATCTCTGTACAACCCGTCAGATCATCTCGATGCCCCCGCGGGAAGGTGCCTTTGCAGAGTTGCTGGCCATTCCTGAACGCAATCTCGTCACTGTACCTGATGACGTGTCCATGACCGTCGCATCGCTGGCGGAGCCACTGGCATGCGGCTGGCACGCGGTGCGGCTTGCCGAGAGGGTACTCGACATGCCGCTGGCGTCGGCACGGTGTCTGGTGATTGGCGGTGGCGCCATCGGTCTGGGCGCCGCATTGGTTCTGCAGTCATTCGGTGCGGCAGAGATCTGGCTGTCCGAGCCGTCGGAAGAACGGCGCAGAATTGCCGGCTCGCAAGGATGTATCCAGACCTTCGACCCGTCATCCCAGGCTGCGCCGTCGGACATCGACCTCGTCATCGACGGCGTGGGTTTCGGTGCTACGCGAAGCGCCGGAAGCGCGGCTCTTCGGCCGGGGGGCGTGTATATGCACATTGGACTGGGTGACGCCGGGCCGGGGTTGGACATCCGCCGAACCACCTTGCAGGAACTCGCCTTCATCGGCACCTATACCTATACCGCGCAAGACTTCCGCGAGACTGCGCAGGCCATTTTCGACGGACGTCTGGGCCGGCTGGATTGGGCCGAAGTTCTCCCGCTAGCCGATGGTGTGGGGGCGTTCCGGCGGATCGCAGACGGGAAAGTGGCGGCGCCCAAGGTGACACTGGTGCCTCTGGCTAGTCCAGCGTGACCATGTAGGCCAGCGTGTCGGTCCGGTAGAGGCTGCGACGTCGTTCGATTGCCCTGCCAAGAACGTCATAGGCAAGGCGTTCCACCTTCAGAAGTGGCGTCGCCTCGGCGACATCAAGTTCGTTTGCCTCTTCGCGACTCGCCGGAACCGCCACGATCGACTCCTCGGCGCGAAGCACGATGCAGCCATAGGCTTGCTGATAGACGACGTAGAGGGCGCTTGGCAGAGGCGCGCGCCGCTCGATCCCGGAGAACAGATCCGCCGGCACGACGGCGCTTTCGATCGCGCTGGGAACCCCGTTGAGGCTGCGCACACGACTGATCTCGATGACCATGTCAGGTCCGCCGTGCAGGTCCCGGCTCTCCACCTCGTTGGCTGCACGCCTGGTGACATGTTCGCTGATCAGTTCGGGCCGGACGATGGCTCCGTCGCGTTCGCGCAGCCGGAAGAAATTGAACAGCGAACTTTCCGGCGTCCGCGCCGTCACAAAGGTCCCGCGCCCCTGCTCTCGCCGGACGATACCGTGATGCTCCAGCATCATCAGTGCCTTGCGGGCGGTCCCCTGCGATACGCCGATCTCGGCGGCCAGCTGGGTTTCGCTGGGCAGCATGCCCCCAGGCAGCAACTCGCCGGACGCGATTCGCGCCACGACCGTGTCGATCACCGTCTGATAGAGCGGATGTGCCATCGGCCACGCTACTCCTTGTACTGCAAACCTGCCTATCACGGCATCAAGTGTTCCATCAATAGAGTTATAAATACTCTTGTATAAGACTTCATGAAGCGCTATGCCTTGTCGCGAAGATTCACAACTGCCAGCGAAAGGAGGAACCCTTGAGCATTCCGCAACTTCTGGTCCACGATCCCGAGGACAATGTCGGCGTCGTCGTCGTGGAAAATCTCGGCGCCGGAACCGACATGCTATGTGTCGTCACCTCCGACAATTCGGATTTCCGGCTGACCGCAAAGGCCGACATTCCGATCGGCCACAAGGTGGCGCTGAAGCCGCTGAAGGCCGGCGACACGGTCATCAAGTATGGCGAGGACATCGGCAAGATGGTGGGCGACGCCGAGGTCGGCGGCCATGTCCACACCCACAACTGCAAAACCAAAAGGTGGTAAGACATGGCTCTTGATTTCAGCAATGTGACGGTGAAGGCGTGGCGCCGCGAGAACGGCCGCGTGGGCGTGCGCAACCACATCCTGATCCTGCCCGTCGACGACATCTCCAACGCCGCCTGCGAGGCGGTGGCGAACAACGTCAAGGGAACGCTGGCCCTGCCGCACGCCTATGGCCGACTGCAGTTCGGCGAAGACCTGGACCTGCATTTCCGGACCATCATCGGCACTGGCGCGAACCCCAACGTTGCCGCCGTCGTCGTGATCGGGATCGAGCCGGAATGGACCAAGGTCATCGTCGATGGCATTGCCAAGACCGGCAAGCCCGTCACCGGATTTTCCATCGAGCAGAAGGGGGATTTCGAGACCATCCGCCAAGCAAGCTGGAAGGCCAAGGAATACGTCCATTGGGCCACCGAGCTGCAGAAGGAGGACTGCCCCATCTCTGACCTGTGGGTCTCGACGAAATGTGGCGAGAGCGACACGACCACAGGCCTGTCCTCGTGCCCGACGGTCGGCAACATGTATGACAAGCTGCTGCCGCACGGTCTCTATGGCTGTTTCGGTGAAACCTCCGAGATCACGGGCGCCGAGCATATCTGCGAAAAGCGGGCGGCTAACCCCGAAGCTGCGGCCAAGTTCAAGAAGATCTGGCAGGCTTACCAGGACGACGTGATCGAGGCGTACAAGACGTCGGACCTGTCGGACAGCCAGCCGACGAAAGGCAACATCCTTGGCGGGCTGACCACCATCGAGGAAAAGGCGTTGGGCAACCTTGAGAAGATCGGCAAGACCTCGTCCTACATCGACGCGATCGGGCCGGCCGAAACGCCGGAAAAAGGTCCCGGCCTCTACTTCATGGACAGCTCGTCCGCTGCTGCCGAATGCGTCACGCTGATGGCCGCGGGGGGCTATGTCATCCACACCTTCCCGACGGGGCAGGGCAACGTGGTCGGAAACCCGATCGTTCCCGTGATCAAGATCTCGGGCAATCCGCGTACGCTGCGCACCATGTCGGAACATATCGATGTGGATGTCACGGGGGTCCTGACGCGCGAGAAGACCATCGACGAGGCCGGCGATGCGCTGATCGAGATGATCATTCGCACCGCGAACGGTCGCGCAACCGCGGCCGAGGCCCTGGGCCACCGTGAGTTCTCGATGACCAAACTCTATCGCAGCGCCTGAAGCAGCCATGCCCACCCCGTTCCGGAGGAGGACGGGGTGGGCAACGACGCCGCGGCCGGCTGCAGCCGGTCGGAAAACATACCCTGGGAGGTACTAAATGATGCTTGGATCAACGAAAATCCGCCAGATTCTCCGTGCAGCCACGGCAGCGCTGACGATGTCCGCTTCTGCCGCGCTTGCGTATCCGGATGGACCGGTCAACTACATCATCCCGTTCAATGCGGGAGGGGAAAGCGACATCACGGCCCGGTATCAGCAGCCATATTTCAAGGAGCTGACCGGACAGGACATGATCGTCCAGTACCTGCCGGGTGCAGGCGGTGCGCAGGCCTGGTCGGGACTGAACGGCTACCCTGGCGATGGCATGACCATCATGGGAACGAACCTGCCTCATATCATCCTTCAGCCAATGCTGCAGGATCCCGGGTACAAGACCGAAGACATCACCAATGTCTACATGTTCCACTTCACCCCCGACGCCCTGCTGGTACGCAGCGAAAGCCCGTTCCAGACGGTGCAGGACGTGATCGACGCGGCGACACAAGATCCGGGCTCGGTCACCGCGGGGGGAACCGGCACGAATTCGGCCAACCACGTCGCCAACCAGGTCTTCATGAACGAGACGGGCGCGACGACGACCTACATCCCCTACAGCGGCACGGCGGCGACGGAATCCGGCCTGCTCGGCGGCGAGGTGGATGTGCTTTGGGGCTACACGACCGTCGCTGCGCGCCAGGCCGACACGGTCCGGATGCTGGCGGTCGCGACCGAAGAAAGACATCCGCTGTTCCCCGACGTGCCGACGTTCAAGGAACTCGGGATCGAGATGGTGGGCGGCGCCTATCGCGGGATCGCCGTGCCGTCGTCGACGCCCGAGGATGTCCGTCAGCAGCTGTCGGACGTGATTGGCAAGATCAATGCCGACCCGGAGTTCCGCAAGCGCATGGAGGCCGACGGTTACGCGCTGATCGACGTGCCCTACGACCAGATGGACGATTTCATGGCCGAGCGTGGGGCAGCCTATGAAAAGGTGGCCGAGCAGTTGAAGACCCAGAACTGACCCGAATAGGCCGCGCGGCGGGCATCAGCCCGCTGCGTTCGACCGCGACATTTCTCGTGCATTCGGGGGACTTTGATGGCTGATCCGCTCAGCATCCTGCTTACGGCATTGAGCCCGACCAATATCGGGCTCGCGCTCGCCGGCGTGGTGGCCGGTACGGTGATCGGTGCGTTGCCGGGCCTTTCCGCGACGATGGCGATTGCCGTACTGGTGCCGTTCACCTTCGTGATGGATCCGGCCTCTGGCCTGATCATGCTGGGCGCGATCTATACCGGGGCGATCTACGGCGGCGCGTTTGCCGCGATACTCGTCAACACGCCCGGCACGCCGTCATCGATTGCAACGACCTTCGACGGCTATCCGATGGCGCGACGAGGTGACGGCGATCTGGCGGTCACGCTGGCCACCATCGCCAGCGTGGTGGGCGGGCTGATCGGTGTCTTTCTGCTGATGACCCTGTCCCCACGATTGGCAAAGCTCGCGCTTGCCTTTCAGTCGACCGAGTATTTCTGGCTGGCGATCCTTGGGCTGACGCTCATTGCCACGCTGTCGCAGGGGAACGTCCTGAAAGGGATGATCGGCGGCATGTTCGGACTGTTCCTGTCGATGATCGGCGTGGCCGTGATCGGCGGCGACGTCCGCTTCACTGCGGGACTGCCGTCGATGCTGGGCGGCATCGACATCGTCGCGGCGCTGATTGGCCTGTACTGCATCCCTGTCCTCATTGGCATGGTCGCGGGCCCGGGACAGCATCTCGAGCCCGCACCGTCCCGCGGTTTCCGATTCTTTGAAGCGCTGGGAATTGCCCTGCGCGACTGGCTGAACCTGCTGCGGTCGTCGCTCATCGGCACGCTTGTCGGCATCTTGCCAGGGGCAGGTGGATCGATCGCATCGCTGATCGCCTATGCAGAGGCGCGCCGCGCGTCACCTAGGTCCGACGAGTTCGGCAAGGGCGAACCCGGCGGTATCCTGGCCACCGAAAGCGCCAACAACGCGACGGTCGGAGGCGGGTTCATTCCGACGCTCGTGCTCGGGATCCCCGGCACGCCGCCAGACGCCGTGATCATGGGGGCCCTGATGGTGCAGGGCATCCGGACAGGTCCTGCCCTTTTCCAGTCCGGCGACGGCGTCGTCTACATTTTCATGGTCGGCCTTCTGATCGCCACGCTCCTGATGCTGCCGACGGGACTCATCGTCGGGCGCTATGCCTTCCGGTTCATAGCGAACGTGCCAAAGGCGATGCTGGTGCCGCTGATCGCCTACATGACGATCGTCGGCAGCTTCGCCATCCATTCCAATCCGCATGACGTGCTGGTCATGGTTCTGATGGGCATTGTCGGATGGGTGGCCGCCCGCGCCGGCTATGGCGCCTCGCCGATCGTTCTGGGACTCGTGCTCGGCCAGATCGCCGAACAGGGGTTCATGCGCGCATGGATGATCGGTGGCGCGCGGGGTGATTTCATGGGCCAGTTGCTGCTGAACCGGCCGATCAGCTGGGGGATCGTTGGACTGATCGTCCTGACGTTGTCCCTGCCGCTGCTGCGGTTGCGAACCGCACGTCGCCTTGCTGCTCAGTCATACACCGGAACAGAAACTCGCACCGCACCACCTGACCGCGAGGTGGATACCGCCGGATTGATCGGAGCGGTTGTTTTTCTCGGGCTGGGGCTGTGGATCGTCCTTCAGGCCCAGGGCCTGAGCACGCTTGCAGCGGCATTCCCGTTTGCGGTGGGTGGCGCGATGATCCTGCTGTCGGGTCTCCAGATCGTCCGCTCGCTAAGTGGTGGCGCAACAGAGTCGATGGAGGGCGGAAGCGACGACGGGACCGGACGCGGACTCGTGCTGGCGCTGACGATGCTCGGCTGGGCGGTGATCTTCCCGCATCTGGGCATGTTCACGACCTCACTGGCGGCTTGCGTGATCCTCATGCTGACGGGCCAGTTCGGACCCCTCTCGCGTCGCCATCTCGTGATCTATCTCTTCAGCGTCGTGGTGCTGGTAAGCGCCTTCTATCTGCTGATGGTGCAGGTTCTGAACATTCCCCTGCCTGTCGGCATGTTGCCCTGATCGTCTTGTCAAAAGGAATCCCATGGCACGTGTCGTGATCACCGAATTCATGGATGAAGCTGCCGTGGCGCGGCTTTCAGCGGCAGCCTCGACCCTCTACGAGCCGGATCTCGTTGATCGCCGTGAAGACCTGTTCGCGGCCGTCGCCGGCGCCGAGGTGCTTGTGGTTCGCAATCGCACGCAGGTCGACCGGTCGCTACTGGATGCGGGGACGGATCTGCGCGTCGTCGGGCGCCTGGGCGTGGGTCTGGACAATATCGATCTGGAAACATGCAAGGACCGCGGCGTGCAGGTCTGGCCGGCCACAGGCGCGAACGACCTGGCGGTCGCCGAATATGTCATCACGACGTCGATGATGCTTCTGCGTGGGGCCTATCTCAGCTCCCAGGACGTCGGCGCGGGCCGATGGCCGCGCCAGAGCCTGATCGGTCGCGAAGTGTCGGGCCGTGTGATGGGGCTCCTTGGGCTCGGGGCGATCGCGCGCAAGGTGGCTGTGCGGGCGGAGGCACTTGGCATGCGGGTGATCGCCCACGACCCCCATCTCGATCCCGGCGACCCGGCTTGGGAAACAGCGAGCAGCGTCTCGTTCAACGACCTGCTGGCGCAGTCCGACGCGCTCAGCCTGCATGTGCCGCTGACACCGCAGACACGGCACATCATCGACGGCTCGGCGCTGGGCCGGATGAAAACATCGGCTGTGCTTGTGAACGCCGCCCGCGGCGGTGTGGTCGACGAGGAGGCGCTGGCGAGTGCCTTGGAAGGTCACCGACTGGGCGGGGCGGCGCTGGATGTGTTCGAAAGCGAGCCGCTGACCGCCAAGGGAGGCGCGCGCTTCACCGGAATTTCCAACGTCATCCTGACCCCGCATATCGCCGGCGTTACGGAGGAATCGAATGTCCGGGTCAGCAGCATGATCGCCGACAAGATCCTGGACTACCTGAACGAGAGGGCCTGACCCATGCCACATCTGACTTTGGCCCAGGCGCACCAGCTGGTGAGCGAAACGATGATCCGGTGCGGCACCTCGCCCCAGAATGCCGAAGCCGTTGCCCGCGCGCTCGTCGCTGCCGAGGAGGTGGGGCAGGCCGGCCACGGGCTGCGCCGGGTGCCGTCCTACGCGGCCCAGGCATTCAGCGGAAAAGTAGATGGGCAGGCAACGCCTACCAGCACGCAGGGCCGTCCGGGTGTGCTGACCGTGGATGCACGCAACGGATTTGCCTATCCGGCCGTGGATCTCGCGGTGGACTGGTTGGCGACCGCTGCCCCGAGGCAGGGTATCGCTGCCGCCGGGATCATCCGGTCGCATCATTGCGGGGTCGCGGGCGTGACTGTGGAACGACTGGCCGATGTCGGTCTGGTCGCGCTAATGTTTGCAAATACGCCTGCAGCGATGGCGCCTTGGGGGGGGCGGACGCCGCTCTTCGGCACCAATCCGATCGCGTTCGCCGCGCCGCGACCGAAAGGCCGACCTCCCGTCGTAATCGACGTGTCACTGTCCAAGGTCGCGCGCGGCAAGATCATGGCGGCGGGACAGCGGGGCCAGTCCATCCCGGAAGGTTGGGCCCTGGACGCCGAGGGGCAGCCCACGACCGACCCGCAAGCCGCACTGGAAGGAACCATGATCCCGATGGGGGATGCCAAGGGCACCGCCCTCGCATTGATGGTGGAGCTGTTGGCCGCCGGCTTGGTAGGGGCCCATTTCGGATATGAGGCCTCGTCGTTCTTCAGTGCCGATGGGCCTGCGCCTGGGGTCGGCCAGCTGCTACTCGCCATTGATCCCGGCGGCTTTGCCGGCCTGGATGCCAATCGGATCGACGATATGGCCGCAGCCGCCGAGCACCGGGGGGAGCAGCATAGCCACACCAGCGGCCCGTCGAGCCGCATAGATGATCTGGCAAACATGGTGGAGCAAGAGCCAGGGGCACGGTTGCCGGGTGCTCGCCGCGCGGAACTGAAGCGCAAAGCGGCCGAGCAGGGAATCCTGGTCGACGAAGCGTTGCTTCGCGAGATCGATACCCTCGGCCGGAATGCGTCGGCTTAGAAGATGAAATTACCAACTGGAACCGCTGCACGTCCCTCGCTCCGCTGGCCAGGCTCGTTCGATCCGGGCAGGCTGAGGCGCCTGTTTCCGGGAATTGCCGTGTCCGTCCTTGTCGCGATGACCGCGCAGTTCCTGTCGGAACATTACGGCGCTCCGGCCATGCTGATGGCTCTCCTGCTTGGACTGGCGCTGAATTTCCTGGCCGAGGACGGCACGCGGACGCAGGCGGGCGTCGAGTACTCCGCCAAGACCATATTGCGTCTGGGCGTCGCGCTGCTGGGCGCCCGGATTTCCGTACAGATGCTGGCGGATCTCGGGGCGGACATGATCGCGCTCGTCGTCGCGGGGGTCGCCGCGACGATCCTGTTCGCCCTCGTGGCGGCGCGGTTTTTCGGCCGGGGCTGGCGGCTGGCGCTCCTGACGGGCGGGTCGGTCGCCATCTGTGGTGCATCCGCTGCGATGGCGATCGCGGCGGTGCTGCCCAAGACCGACAAGTCCGAACGGAATCTCGCCTTCACGGTGCTGTCGGTGACCCTGCTCTCGACCGTCGCAATGATCCTCTACCCGCCACTGTCCTCGTTCTTCGGCTTCACGCCGCTGGAGTCCGGCGTCTTCCTCGGTGGTACGATTCACGACGTCGCACAGGTGGTCGGTGCGGGCTTTTCCATCAGCCCCGAAGTGGGCGAGACAGCGACCCTGGTCAAACTGATCCGGGTGTCGATGCTGGCTCCGGTGGTGCTGATCTTCTCGTTGGCGATCCGCAGCAGTGGACTTGCGGACACCGTTGCGGGTGGCAAACGGCCGCCCTTGCTGCCCGGGTTTGTGCTTGGATTCCTGCTCCTGGCGACCTTGAATTCATTGGGTCTGATCCCAACCCCGATCGCCCATCTTGCTGAGGCCATGAGTCGGTGGGCATTGCTGATCGCAATCGCCGCGGTTGGCGTGAAGACATCACTGGTTCGGATGCTCGACGTCGGAGGCACGGCGATAGCGCTGATCGTCGTGGAAACGATCATGTTGGCGGGTTTCATACTGACGGGCGTCCATCTGATGAAGTAGGGCGGCCCGCCATCTCGCAGTTGCTGAACCAGCGCCTCGTTTGGTCCCTCGGCCATGACGAGGGTCCCTGGGTTTGTTTTCCGCCTGCAAACTATGGATCGCCCGAGCTCGACATGTCCGGCTGTATTGCGGTGGTCAGGGCCGGTGCGTAGCGATCTGGGTCTGGTCGTCCAAGGCCGAGTGCGGACGTTCAGTGTTATGGCCGGCCGCACTACAGCCGGCTCGCGGATCGGCTGTCAGGCACCAACCCGACTTTCAGGGTGCCTGAAGCCGATCATCGGGTCTCACGAGGGCCCGGTGGGCCGTCAACGCGAGAAAGGCGGCGAGGAAAGCCGCTCCGGTCGTCTCGAAGAACTCTTCCGCCAATCCCTGACCCTCGAAACTCGGTGGCGCCACATCCAGCGTCGTGGAGGCCGCCATGCATACCAGCGTCAGCGCAAAAAGCGGCCACGGAACGTCCCGCCAGACGGCCGCGGTTTTCAGCATCAGCCATCCGACCAGAACGACGTGGATCAGCAACGATTTCTTCTCGGACAGGCCAAGGTAGAATCCCTTTTCGTGCAGCAGGTAAAGGTCGTCGAGGCAGGCCAGCGCCGCATAGGCTCCGCCAAGGACAAGCAAACCGCGCAGATGGCGGGTCTGCGGCGGCAACGCCGTCGCGGAAAAGATCCCGATGGTCGCGCCGGCAGCGAAGAGCAGAACGGCCACGTAGCCATACGCCCCGGTATAGGCGGGCAGGCCGGCGATGGACACGACGTCCCGCATCAGGAAGCCCGGGTCGATGCCGCCTGCCATATAGATGATGAACGCGAGCACAAGGTTTGCCAAGATCACGACGAGAGATGCACGCATCTCAGGTGTCAGTTCGATCGTCGGACGGCCGGACGTCAATGACGTTTCGGTCATGAAATTGCACCTTTGAAAATGAATAATGTCACCTCTCTGCAGAACAACAGCCAGACCCGTCAAACAGAGTAAGAGTTAACAGCGCGTGTTTTTAATCGAGTGGTTAACGATTTCGCTCATTCGCCGCCCAGCACTGCTCTATCCCGTGCATTCCACCTCGTTTCGGGGGTCGCCCGGCCAGTCGAATTGTGAAAACTATGGGCCAGAATCTCCGTCGCAATGCGCATCGTGGACGGCATCGCGCCGGAAGTGGAGCTTCCGCGTGACGCGAACCCTTGTGGACGGCCCGGAGACTGGACCCCCCGGATCACCGAAGATCCATTGCAGCGCATCGCTGTCCGCCAAGCGGCGCATCGGGCGCGCGCTCACCCAAGCGGCTTCACGCGGCGTGCGGCAGACGATCGGGAGGGGCAAGCTCATTCATCCGCCATCGCCCTCTGGCGCGCCAGCGGTGACGGGTACGACACCCGGCTTACCTAACCCGGGAACTGCGCCATAGCTGCGGGTTTCGCCGGCAAAGACTGCGGCGGGTGCAGGATAGCTGACCGCGCCGTTCGGCGTGTCCACCGAGATACGGCGCAGATGCGGGTGGTGCGAGAGCCTTTCCATGTCGCTGACCGAGGCCAGGGCCACGTCCGCCTGCAGCAACGCCGCGGTGGCCGCCTCGGCGGTCAGTCGGGCAAACCCCTCCGCCACGATGGCGTCGGTCTCGGACCGGTTCCGGACCCGCGCCACGTTGGTGGCAAAGCGCGGGTCGGTCCCCAGTTCCGGCCGTTCCAGAAAGATCTCGGCCAGCTTTCGCCATTCCCGGTCGCTCTGCACCGAGATCAGGATCAGCGCGTCGTCGCGGGTCGTGAAGACGCCGTAGGGCGCGATCGAGGGATGGGCCATGCCGAGCCGTTTCGGCGACTTTCCCCCCTCGTGGTTGAGCAGCGGCACGGTGAGCCAGTCCGCCATCACATCGAACATCGAGACCGAGATGTTGGCGCCCGCGCCGGTGATGCCGCGCCGGATCAGCGCCTCGAGGATGGCGGCATGGGCGGTGGCCCCCGTGGCGATGTCGACGATCGAGATGCCGACCCGCGCCGGCTCGTCCGGCCCCCCGGTGATAGAGCAGAGGCCCGATTCCGCCTGGATCAGCAGGTCATACGCCTTGCGATCGGCCATCGGCCCGTCCTCGCCATAGCCGGTGATCGAACAGGTGACGAGCCGCGGCCATTGCTCGGAAAGCCGGTCGAAGCCGAAGCCCAGCTTGGCCAGCGCGCCGCGCTTGAGGTTCTGGACCAGCACATCCGCGCCATCGAGCAGCCGGGCGAGTTCCGCCTTGCCCTCGGCCGACGCCAGATCCAGCATCAGGGATTCCTTGCCGCGGTTGAGCCAGACGAAATAGCTGGACTGCCCCCGGGCGACATCGTCATAGCCGCGGGCGAAATCCCCCTCCGGCCGCTCGATCTTGATCACCCGGGCGCCCGCATCGGCAAGGCGAGAGGTGGTGAAGGGGGCGGCCACGGCCTGCTCGATCGCGACGACCGTGATCCCCTCAAGCGGCAGCGCGGCCATCAGTAGCTCTTCGGCATGCCAAGGACGTGCTGCCCGACATACCCCAGGATCATGTTGGTCGAGATCGGCGCGACCTGGTACAGCCGGGTCTCGCGGAACTTGCGCTCCACGTCGTATTCGTTGGCAAAGCCGAAACCGCCGTGGAACTGGATGCAGGCATTCGCCGCTTCCCAGCTCGCCTTGGCCGCAAGGTATTTTGCCATGTTCGCCTCGGCACCGCAGGCCAGGTCGGCGTCGTACAGCTCGCAGGCCCTGAACCGCATCAGGTTGGCGGCCTCGATCTCGATGAACGCCTCGGCGATGGGAAATTGCACGCCCTGGTTCTGGCCGATCGGGCGGCCAAACACGACACGCTCGTTGACATACTTCACCACCCGGTCGGTGAACCAGTAGCCGTCGCCGATGCATTCCGCCGCGATCAGCACGCGCTCGGCGTTCAGGCCCGACAGCAGGTGCTTGAAGCCCTGGCCCTCGGTGCCGATCAGGTTCGCGGCGGGGATTTCCAGATTGTCGAAGAACAGCTCGTTGGTCTCGTGATTGACCATGTTGCTGATCGGCTTGACGGTCAGCCCGCCGCTCGCCTGCGCCGCCTTCACGTCGACCATGAAGATCGACATGCCCTCGCTGGGCTTCGCGACCTGGTCGATCGGCGTGGTGCGGGCCAGCAGGATCATCAGGTCGGAATGCTGGACGCGGCTGATCCAGACCTTCTGGCCGTTCACGACGTAGCGGTCGCCCGTCCTGACCGCGGTGGTCTTGATCTTGGTGGTGTCCGATCCCGTGGTCGGTTCGGTGACGCCCATGGACTGCAGGCGCAGCTCGCCGGTGGCGATCCGCGGAAGGTATTTCTCCTTCTGCTCGGTCGAGCCGTGCTTGATCAGGGTGTTGATGACATACATCTGGCCGTGGCAGGCGCCCGAGTTGCCGCCCGACCGGTTGATCTCCTCCATGATCACCGACGCGCCGGCCAGGCCCAGGCCGGAGCCGCCATATTGCTCCGGGATCAGCGCCGCCATCCAGCCCGCATTGGTCAGCGCGTCGACGAATGCCTCGGGATAGCCGCGCTCCTCATCGATCCTGCGGTGATACTCGTCGGGATACTCCGCGCAGAGCGACCGAACGGCGTCGCGAATGTCCTGGTAGTCATCGGTGCGGTTCTGATACATGGCCATGGTTTGTCGTAGGTCCTTGGTTGGTGTCGCTGTCGGTCGGCCGCCCGGTAATCGGCGCTGCCTCGCCGGTCCGCAAGCGACGTTGCCCCGGCGGAACGGCGATCCCTCGGAAAGCGCCGGTGACGACCATGTGCCAAACGCGGCCATTGCTCCGAACGCTACTTCATCGATTGCGCGACGCCAATGCACCAGCGACGGATGAACCGGCGCGGTCCGAGACTTGCGCTGCCGCGAACGGTCCGTGACAAACGATGTAAGGCACAGGAGGGCAGGTCGTGGTCAGCATCATCGGCACCGGACACAGCAGGTTCGGGCGTCTGCCCGAGACGCTCGAGGAGCTGATCGTCTCGGTTTCTCGCGAGGCGATCGAGGATTTCGGTCTGGTCCCGGCCGAGATCGGGGGCATCTGGCTGGGGCACTTCAATGCCGGCCTGGTCGAGGACGGCTTTGCGTCGTCGCTGCCGATGGGCGCGCATCCGGATCTGCGCTGGACGCCCGCGACGCGGGTGGAAAACGCCTGCGCCTCGGGCTCGGGGGCGATCCGCGCGGCCATGGACGCGATCGAATCGGGGCGGATCAGGGCCGCGCTGGTGATCGGGGCCGAAAAGATGACGCATCGCCCCACGGCCGAGGTCGCCGACTGCCTCGGCCGCGCCGCCTATCAGCCCGAGGAGGCGGGCCAGAGCTTTCCGGCGCTGTTCGCCCGCTTTGCCCGCGCCTATGCCGACCGGTTCGGCGATCCCACCGAGGCGCTGGCGTCGATCGCGTCGAAGAACCATGAGAACGCCCTCCGCAACCCGCTGGCGCAGATGCACAAGCCGCTAACGGTCGAGTTCTGCCGCAGCGTGTCGGACAGGAACCCGATGGTCGCGGCGCCGCTGAAGGTCAGCGACTGCTCGCTGGTGTCGGACGGGGCGGCGGCACTGGTGCTGGTCGCGGACGATCTGGCCGCCGGGCGCGACGCGGCGCGGATCAGGGCGATGGCGCAGGTCAGCGACATCATGCCCATGTCGCAGCGGGATCTGACCGAGATGGAGGGCCCCCGCCGCGCCATCGGCGCGGCGCTGGACGAGGCAGGCTGCGGGTTGGACGGCCTGGATTTTGCCGAGGTGCACGACTGCTTCACCATCGCCGAACTGATGCTGTACGAGGCGATGGGACTGGCCGAACCGGGGCAGGGCGCGCGCTGTCTGCAGGACGGGACGGTGCTGCGCGGTGGGGCGCTGCCGGTGAACCTGTCCGGCGGGCTGAAGGCCAAGGGGCATCCGGTCGGGGCCACCGGCGTGTCGATGCATGTTCTGGCGGCGCGGCAGGTGACGGGCCGCGCGGGCGACATGCAGCTGGACGGCGCCCGCCGCGGGCTGGTGTTCAACATGGGCGGGGCCGCCGTCGCCAATTATGCCAGTGTCGTGGAGGCCGCGGCATGAACATGGCCGAATGGCTGGATCGAACCTCGCGCCACCGGGGGGACGCGCCGGCGCTGTTTCTGGGGCCGACGCTGGTCGCGGATTACCGGGGCTTTCGGGATCGTGCGTCGGCGCTGGCCCGTGCCCTGACCGACCGCGGCATCCGGCCGGGCGACCGCGTCGCCATCTTCATGAAGAACTGCCCCGACTACCTGATCGTGCTGTACGGCATCTGGTACGCGGGGGCGGTCGCCGTGCCCATCAATGCCAAGCTGCACGGCAAGGAGGCCGCTTGGATCATCGGGGACAGCGGCGCCGGACTGGCCTTTGTGACCCCCGACGCCTGGCAGGGTCTCGTGGACGCCACGCCGATCCGGGTGATCGACACGACGACGGATGAGTTCGCCGACATGATCCGCGGCGACGGCGACGGCGATGCGCCGGTGTCGCGTGGGCCCGACGGTCTGGCATGGCTGTTCTATACCTCGGGGACCACCGGGCGGCCCAAGGGGGTGCAGATCACCCACGGCATGCTGGCCACCATGTCGCTGTGCTATCAGGTCGACGTCGACCCTGTCGCGCCCGCCGACGCGGCGTTCTATGCCGCCCCGATGAGCCATGGTGCGGGGCTGTATGCCCCGATCCACGTCCGCATGGGCGCGCGGCATGTCTGCCCGGTGTCGGCCGGCTTCGACGCGGCCGAGGTGCTGGACGCGGCCGCGGCGCAGGGCCCGCTGTCGATGTTCATGGCTCCCACCATGGTCCGGCGCCTGACAGACGAGGCGCGGCGCAAGGGGTCGCGCGGCGACGGAATCCGGACCATCGTCTATGGCGGCGGGCCGATGTACCGCGCCGATATCGAGGAGGCGGTGGCCCTGTTCGGGCCGCGCTTCGTCCAGATCTACGGCCAAGGCGAATGCCCGATGGGGATCTCGGTCCTGTCCCGGGACGAGGTGGCCGATCGCGCCCATCCGCGCTGGCGCGACCGGCTGGGGTCGGTCGGGCGCGCCCAGTCCGCGGTTCAGGTCGCCATCGGCGACGCCGATGGACGGCCCGTCCCGACTGGCGCGATGGGCGAGATCATGGTTCGCGGCGGGCCGGTCATGCCCGGCTACTGGCAGGATCCGCAGGCCACCGCGCGGACGTTGCGGGACGGCTGGCTGATGACCGGCGATGTCGGCCGCCTGGACGAGGACGGCTACCTGACCCTGCAGGACCGGTCCAAGGACGTGATCATTTCCGGCGGCACCAACATCTATCCGCGCGAGATCGAGGACGTGCTGCTGACCCACCCCGAGGTGCATGAATGCGCGATCGTCGGGCGCCCGTCGGCGGAATGGGGCGAGGATGTCGTGGCCTTCGTGGTGCGCCACCCGGGAAGTACCGTGGATGACCATGCGCTGGACGAATTGTGCCTGGCCCAGATTGCCCGGTTCAAGCGTCCCAAGCAGTACCGCTACCTGCAGGAACTGCCCAAGAACAACTATGGCAAGGTGCTCAAGACCGAACTGCGCCAGATGCTCGGGACGGAAGACACATGACGGATATGCTGGGAAAGTCGGCGGTGGCAAGGTGAACTGCATTTGCCTGGGATGAACTGAACTCCCGATCATCGACCGTGGCCCACGGCGGTGACCGCGCCGCGGGCCCCGTCGAGCTTCTGCCCAAGAACAGCCGTCGCGCCGCACCTCGGATCCGGCCGCGATCGGCGAGTTGGCCCAGTGGCTGCGCGGCGCGCTCGCCCACGACCTCACCGGCGCAGCCATCCCGGCTTATAGGGGCTGGACCGCACAGTGAGGGGGCGCGCGGCGGCTGCGCCGCGACAGATTATTGCGCAGGACGCTCAAAATCCGATGGTGTGTTGCGGCGGCATTGCCCGCAGGTTATCCGTCTGCTCCAACAATGACACCGGCAAAGGGGGACTGCCTTGGGACTGATCGGGATCGTTCTGTCACTGCTGCTGCTGATGTATCTCGCGTATCGCGGGATCAACGTGCTGATTCTGGCGCCCCTGCTGGCGATGCTGGCCGTGCTGATGTCGGGGGGGCTGCCGATCCTCGCGACCTATACGCAGGTGTTCATGAAGTCGCTGGGCGGCTACGTGATCACCTATTTTCCGCTGTTCCTGCTGGGTGCGATCTTCGGCAAGGTCATGGCGGACAGCGGCGCCGCGCGCACGATTGCCGAGCGGATCGTCGAAAGCGTCGGCGCCCACAGGGCGATCCTTGCCGTCGTGCTGGCCTGCGGGGTGCTGACCTATGGGGGGGTGTCGCTGTTCGTGGTGGCCTTTGCCATCTATCCGATCGCCAACTCGCTGTTCCGCCGCGCTGACGTCCCCAAGCGCCTGCTGCCGGCGGCCATCGCGCTGGGGTCGTTCACCTTCACCATGACGGCGTTCCCCGGGACTCCCGCCATCCAGAACGCGATCCCGATGCCGTTCTTCGGCACCAACGTCTTTGCCGCCCCGCTGCTCGGCACGCTGGCCGGCCTGATCATGCTGGGCGGGGGCGTCCTGTGGCTGAACCGGCGGTCCGCCGCGGCCCATGCCCGATCCGAAGGCTACGGCCAGCATGCACGGACGGCCGCGGACAGCAGCCTGCCCGAGGATGCCGACCTGCCGTCATTCCCGGTGGCCGTGCTGCCGGTGGTCTCGGTCATCGTGCTGAACGCGGTCTTCACCTACCTGGTGTTCCCGAACATGGATGCCTCGTATTTGGCCGGGGACCAGTATGGGGCAACCACCCTCAGCGCCGTGGCCGGCATCTGGGCGATCATCCTGTCGCTGCTGGTGTCCATCCTGCTGGCCCTGGGCCTGAACTGGCCGCGTTTCGCCGACGTGAAGGAAAGCGTGAACGCCGGCACGATGGGATCACTGCTGCCGATCTTCAACACCGCCTCCGAGGTGGGCTACGGCGCCGTCATCGCCTCGCTGCCCGCGTTCGCGATCATCCGCGATGCGGTGCTCGGGCTGTTTCCCACGAATCCCCTGGCGTCGCTGGCGGTCGCCGTGAACGTGCTGGCCGGCATCACCGGCTCGGCCTCGGGCGGCATGTCCATCGCGCTGAACGCGCTGGGGGAACAGTTCGCCGAGATGGCCCGCGATCAGGACATCTCGATGGAACTGATGCACCGTGTCACGGCGCTGGCCTCGGGCGGTTTCGACGCGTTGCCGCACAACGGTGCGGTCATCACCCTTCTGGCGATCACCGGCCTGACCCACAAGAAAAGCTATGCCGACATCTTCATGGTGGCGGTGGCGATCCCGGTGCTGGCCACGATCGCGGTGATCGTGCTGGGCACGATGCTCTGATCCATGCCGAACAAGATCGTCTCACTGTCGGATGCGGCCGCCCTCGTGCATTCCGGCGACACCGTCACCACGTCGGGCTTTGTCGGCGCGGGGGTGCCCGACGCGCTGCTCAAGGCGCTGGGTGACCGCTTTGCCGAGGAGGGCGAGCCGCGCGACCTGACCCTGCTGTTCGCGGCGGGGCAGGGCGACGGCAAGGGCCGCGGGCTGGACCGGTTGTCGGCACCCGGCCAGGTGCGGCGCATCGTCGGCGGCCACTGGGGCCTGATCCCGCAGCTGGGCGCCCGCGCGCTAAAGGGCGAGATCGAGGGGTGGAACTTTCCCCAGGGCGTGATCTCGCATCTCTACCGCGACATCGCCGCCGGCAAGCCGGGGACCATCACCCATGTGGGGCTGGAAACCTTTGTCGATCCGCGCAACGGCGGCGGCCGGATCAGCGCGGCGGCGCAGGACGAACTCATCGAACTGATGACGATCGGCGGGGTGGAGCGGCTGTTCTACCACGCCATGCCCATCCATGTGGCGCTGCTGCGCGGATCGACCGCCGACGAGCGCGGCAACATCACCATGGAACGCGAGGCGCTGATCCTGGACAACCTGGCCCAGGCCATGGCGGCGCATAACTCCGGCGGCGTGGTGATCGTTCAGGTGTCCGACGTCGCGGCCGGGGGCAGCCTGTGTCCCCGGGACGTGGTGATCCCGGCCGCGCTGGTCGACGCCGTGGTGGTCGCGCCGCCCGAACTGCATCCCCAGACCTATGCCACCCAGTACAACCGCCACTTCACCGGCCGCTACAAGGCCCCTGCCGACACCGGGGCGCCGCTGCCGCTGACCGACCGCAAGGTGATCGCCCGCCGCGCCGCCTTCGAACTGCCCGTGGGGGGAGTGGTGAATCTCGGCATCGGGATGCCCGAAGGCGTGGCCGCGGTCGCGGCAGAAGAGGGCCTGTTGTCCCACGTTACCCTGACGGCCGAGCCCGGGGTGATCGGCGGGCAGCCGGCCTCGGGGCTGGATTTCGGGGCGGCGGTGAACACCGACGCGATCATCGCCCAGAACCAGCAATTCGATTTCTACGATGGCGGGGGGCTGGGGCTCGCCTGCCTCGGCATGGCCGAGGTCGACCGCGACGGCAGCGTCAATGTTAGCCGGTTCGGCCCCAAGCTCGCCGGGGCCGGCGGGTTCATCAACATCAGCCAGAACGCCCGGCACCTGGTGTTCACCGGCACCTTCACCACCGGCGGGCTGTCGGTCGAACCCGGCGACGGACAACTGCGCATCCTGTCCGAGGGTCGGGGCCGCAAGTTTGCCGCCACGGTCGAGCAGGTGACGTTTTCCGGTCCCCGGGCCCGGCGGCTGCGGCAGCCGGTGCTGTATGTGACCGAACGCTGCGTGTTCCGGCTGGAGCCCGAGGGCTTGCGGCTGATCGAGGTCGCGCCGGGCATCGACATCGAGCGCGACGTGCTGGCGCTGATGGGATTCAAGCCGCTGGTCGACGAGGTCGGGACGATGGACCCGCGCATCTTCACCGACGCGCCGATGGGTCTGCGTGACGATCTGCTGACCTTAGGGCTGGACCGGCGCATCGTCTGGGACGCCAGCAAGGAAATCCTGTTCGTCAACCTGGCGCGCCTGACCGTGCGCCGGCAGTCCGACATCGATGCGATCCGCGACCGCATCGCGGCCGTGGTGTCGCCGCTTGGCCGGCGAGTGGACGTGGTCGTCAACTATGACCAGACCCGGATCGAACAGGCGATGGAACACGACTGGGCGGCGCTGGTCGACGATCTGGAACAGACCTTCTACGCAAGGGTGTCGCGCTATTCGACCTCGGCCTTTCTGCGGCGGCGGATCGGCCACACGCTGGAACGGCGCCGGCTGGCGACTATCCACGACAGCGAGGCCGCCGCCGAGGCGGCGTTGCACGGCGGAAAAGGCGGCTGAGCGGTCCCGGCACATGTCGCATCCTCCGGACCAGGGCGCGGGTCTTGCCAACGCTCGGAAACCTCCGCGTGATCAAAGCGGAATGACATGCTTTACGGGCAGGCTGTCCAGCACATAGGTTGATCCATGCACCGTCTCCTCGCCGTCGTGACATTGCTCCTTGCTGTCGGTTTCGCGGTGTCGCCCCTGTTCAGCGACGGCTTCAATGGATTCGAGCCGTCGCAATTTCCGGTCGAGCAGGATTTCTGGCCGGTGCAGCCGGCGGGGTGGGCGTTTTCCATCTGGGGGGTGATCTTCCTGTGGCTGATCGCCGGCGCCGGTTTCGGCCTGTGGCGCCGGGCAGAGGCGCCGGACTGGCAGGCGATGCGCTGGCCGCTGGCGGTCAGCCTGTTCGTGGGCATGTTCTGGATCGCGGTGGCGAACGCCGCACCTGTGATCGCGACCGTCATGATCGTGGTGATGTGGATCACCGCGGTGGCCGCATTCCTGCGGGCCGGTCGCCGCGATCCGCTGTGGCAGGTGGCGCCGGTGGGGCTGTACGCGGGATGGCTGACAGCGGCGACGGGTGTGGCCATCGGTGTGGTGGCTGGCGGGTATGGCTGGCTGTCGGCGCAGGCGGCGGCGCTGCTGTGCCTGACCGGCGTTCTGGCCGTTGCGGTGGGGGTCCAGACCGCCCGGCGCGACAGCTGGGCCTATCCGCTGGCGGTCGGCTGGGCCTTGCTGGGCGTCGTGGCCGCCAACCTGCCGTCGCGCAACCTGCCGGTCATCGCGCTCGCGCTCGCCGGCATCCTGCTGCTGGGTTACCGCCACTTCACGCGAAAGGACATGCCATGAACCGCCGACAGACCTTGGGTTCGATTGCGGCGCTGCTGCTTGCCGGTCCCGCCCTGGCCACCGTTGCCGCCGAACCTGCGCCGGGCTTTCGCTTTCCGTCGATCGACGGCGGGACGCTGGATACCGCGGAATGGCGCGGCCGACCCGTGCTGGTCGTCAACACCGCGTCGCTCTGCGGCTTTACCCCGCAGCTCGAAGGGCTGCAGAAGCTGCACGAGGACTATGAATCGCGTGGGCTGGTGGTGCTGGCGACGCCGTCCAACGACTTCAACCAGGAACTGGATGATGCCCGCAAGGTGAAGGAGTTCTGCACCCTGCAATACGGGATCACCCTGCCGATGACCGACATCATCCATGTGAAATCGGGTGATGTGCACCCGTTCTATCGATGGCTGCAGGACACCGTCGGCCATGTGCCCGGCTGGAATTTCAACAAGGTGCTGCTGGGCCCGGACGGGCAGGTCGTCGGGACATGGGGGTCGACGACCGCGCCGGGATCGGACGCGCTGCGCCGGGCGTTCGAGCCGCTGCTGCCCGGGTGATGCGGCGGCTGCCCGGATCTCACCAGGGTACGGGCGCACCCTTCCAGTCGAAAAACCCGCCGCTGTCGGCCGGGGTCAGGCCGGCGATCACGTCCAGCAGGGCGGTCGCCGACGCGGCCGCGTCCATGGTCGGGTGCCGTCCGGCATAGTCGCGGGTCAGCGGCGTCGCTACGGTGCCGGGATGCAGCGCGACCACGATGGCCTGCGGATTGCGCCGCGCGATCTCGATCGCGGCGGTGCGGATGATCTGGTTCTGTGCGGCCTTGGCGGCGCGATAGCTGATCCACCCGCCCAGCCGATTGTCCCCGATCGACCCGACCCGCGCCGACAAGGACGCGAACACTGAACGCCCTGGTGCCAGCAGCGGGCTGAAGTCGCGCAGCAGCAGCGCCACCCCGGTCGCGTTCAACGCGAACTGCGCGGCCATGACTTTTGCGTCGATCGCCGCGATCGTCTTTTCGGGGCGGACGCCGCCGATCTCCAGCGCGCCGGTGGCGTTGAAGATCAGATCGAAGCGCTGATCGCGCAGACCGTTCGCCGCGGAGGCCACGCTGTCCTGGTCGGTCAGGTCCAGCCCGTCGCGGCGCGACAACCCCGTGGTCGTCCAGCCGCGGTCCTGCAGCGCGGCCTGCAGTGCCCGGCCGATACCACCGGTGTGGCCGATGATCAGGGTGCGCCGGGGGTCCTGGTCCGCTGTCGGGATAGGATCAGCCATGGATTCTTATCGCTCCGGCCGGCTGCCGGGCAAAGCGCTGATGCGCCCCCACGAGCGCTTCGCGGGCGGGGCAGGCATCAGGCGCCATGCAGCCGCGCCGACGCGCTTCACATCCGGTGCCTTCCGCGGGTTCGCCGTGGTCCCTGCCGACTGGTGGCGACGCGAAAGCAAGCGCTGGCGGCACTTACGGGTGCCGCCAGAAACGAATCGTGACTCCGCCCTGATCAGCCGAACAGCTTGGTCGCGACCTCGGCCACGCGGCGGCCCTGGTAGCGCGCGCCGTCCAGGTCCGCCTGGCTGGGCATCCGGCCACCGTCGCCGCCCGTGATGGTCGTGGCGCCATACGGCGCGCCACCCCTGACCTCGTCCACGCCCATCTGCCCCTGATAGCCGTAGTCGAGACCCACGATGGTCATGCCGAAATGCATCAGGTTGTGGATCATCGACATCACCGTCAGCTCGTTGCCGCCGTGCTGGGTCGCGGTCGAGGAAAAGGCGCCGCCGACCTTGCCGTTCAGCGCGCCATTGGCCCACAGCCCGCCGGCGGTGTCCCAGAACGCCGCCATCTGCGACGGCAGCCGGCCATAGCGGGTTCCGGCGCCCACGATGATCGCGTCATAGCTGGTCAGTTCGTCGACGGAAGCCACCGGCGCCTGCTGGTCCATCTTGTATCCGGCGTTCCGCGCCACCTCGTCCGGCACGGTCTCGGGCACCCGGCGGATGTCGACGGTGGCGCCGGTCCCCCGCGCGCCTTCGGCAACGGCCTGCGCCATGGCTTCGACATGGCCATAGGTCGAGTGATAGAGAACGAGAACTTTGGCCATGAGGGGACCCTTTCCGTGCTGGTGATCTGGACGATGTTTCACTCCAACAAATAGGCGGGGCGGGATGTTCCGGAAACTCCGTCAGACCGGATCAAGATGTTCGGATGATCCGAACGGATTTCCGTCAGTCTGCGGGTGGTGAAGCCGGCGAGCACACGGCATGATGCGGCGCGACACAACGGAGCCGCGCATGACCCGCCTGATCCACGTGCTGAACGGACCCAACCTGAACCTGCTGGGACAACGCCAGCCGGAGGTCTATGGCAACGAGACCCTGGCCGACGTGGAGCGGGCCTGCGCCGACTTGGCCCGTGACCTTGGCGTCGAAACCCGGTTCCTGCAGTCCAATCACGAGGGCCAGCTGGTCGACTGGATCCACGAGGCTCGTCTCGAAGCGGCAGGGATCGTCATCAATCCCGCCGCTTACACGCATACCTCTGTCGCCATACTGGACGCGCTGAACGCATTCGACGGACCGGTGATCGAGGTCCATATCTCGAATGTCCACCGGCGCGAGCCGTTCCGGCACAAATCCTACGTCAGCCGGCGGGCTGACGCGGTGATCGCCGGCTGTGGTACCGAAGGGTATCTGCTGGCGCTCCGGCGCATCGCCTCGCTGACCGCGGCGGGCTAGAGCCCGGCTTCGGCGGCCACCTGCGCCTGGGTCTTGCGGCCCCGTTCAGTGGCCGATTTCAACTGACCGCAGGCGGCCATGATGTCCTCGCCACGCGGGGTGCGGATGGGGCTGGCATAGCCGGCCTTGTAGATGATGTCGGCAAACCGCTCGATCCGGTCCCATGACGACCGCCGATACGGCGCGCCCGGCCATTCGTTGAACGGGATCAGGTTGATCTTGGCGGGAATGCCCTGGATCAGCCGGACAAGACGGCGCGCATCGTCGTCGCTGTCGTTCACCCCGTCCAGCATCACGTATTCGAAGGTGATCCGTTCGCTGTTCGACAGCCGGGGATACTCGCGCAGGCTGGCCAGCAGTTCCTCGATGTTCCAGCGCTTGTTGATCGGCACCAGCCGGTCGCGCACCGCGTCCGTGGTGGCGTGGAACGACACCGCCAGCAGGCAGCCGATTTCCTGCGCGGTGCGGGCGATTTCGGGCACGACGCCGCTGGTCGACAGGGTGATGCGGCGGCGCGACAGGCTCAGCCCCTCGCCGTCCATCACGACCTTCATCGCGTCCCGGACGTTGTCGAAATTGTAGAGCGGCTCGCCCATGCCCATAAGCACCAGGTTGCTGACCAGCCGCGTCTCGTCCCGCGGCGCGCCGGGCTGCGGCCATTCCCCCAGATCGTCGCGGGCCACCATGAGCTGGCCGACGATCTCGCCGGCGGTCAGGTTGCGGACGAGCTTCTGCGTGCCGGTGTGGCAGAACGAACAGGTCAGCGTGCAGCCGACCTGCGAACTGACGCACAGCGTGCCGCGGCTGTCTTCGGGAATATAGACGGTCTCGACCTCGTGCCCGCCCGCGATGCGCAGCAGGTACTTGCGGGTGCCGTCATCGCTGATCTGGCGGGTGACCACCTCGGGCAACGCGATCTCGAACCGCTCGGCCAGCAGCGCCCGGTAGTCCTTGCCGAGATTCGTCATCCCGGCAAAATCACGCACCCCCCAGTGATAGATCCACTGCCAGATCTGCCCGACCCGCATCCTGGCCTGACGGTCCGGGGTCCCGGCCGCGATCAGCGCATCGCGCAGCTGGTCCCGGGTCAGTCCCACCAGGTTGATGCGCCCGGTCTGGACGGGGCGACGGGGAATCGTGTGCAGGTCCTGAACCACAGGCGCGGCAGGTGCAGGCGCCGGACGGCTGTCAGCCGACAGGGGCGCGGTGTCCGAAAGGGGCAGGGCGTCGGGCATGGTCATGCGTGGGTGTCCCGGAACGGCAGCCAGACAGGCCTGAAAGGATCGGCGGACCGGGGCGGCCCGCATGAATGGCGAAAGCCGCCCTTATATGGGGCGGCCTTGCGGGGATCAACAGGGCGGGCGGCCGGATTACTGGCAGCTGGCCTTGGCCATGTTGGTCATGGCGGTGACGCCGCTGAGCGAGAATGTGTCCGTCGTCGTGGTGCCGCGTGCAGAGCGTCCCACGACCGTGGCGGACGAACCTGCGCGCAGCGCGCCGATCAGCTTGGTGTCGTCGTCCGGCGATCCGGCCCAGGCGTTCTCGCCCTCGGTGAACAGCTTGAAGGTCTGGCCGCTCACATCCACGTCGACCGTGCTGTCGGGCGCGAAGGGATAGCCGCCCTGGAACGACACTTCGCCGTTCTGCCCCGGCCGATAGGCGACATACAGGCGGATGTCGCCACGCTTTACCTCGACTTCCTTGCCGTCCTGGGTGTTGCGGGTCGACTTGGGCGGCGACACCGCCCAGCATTCCTTGGGATCGTCCCCGGCGAATGCGGACCAGTCGCCCTCGCTGCCCAGCAGCCGGGATTCCTGCCCGATCGCCGGCGCCGCCAGCAAGGCCAGCAGGGCGGCCGTCGCCGCACTGCGGATCGTAAGTTTGGTCATGCTCGTGCCTCCTGCGTGTCCCCGTTCGGGGTTGTCTGGTCGTGACGTGTGGGCCACACGGTTCGCGGGCGAAGTTAGCGAGAATACCCGCCCGCGAAAACCCCGTGCACGGCCAATCGCGCGATTGTCAAAGGAGAATTCGATGCCTGCCCAGGACCTGATCGAGTTGTGGCGAGGTGATCTGCTGGAAAGCCTGCACCGCGGCCATGCCGTCATCTGGGACCGCGGTGGCCTCGTCGCCGCATGGGGTGCTCCGGGCGCGGTGATCTTTCCCCGATCGTCGTGCAAGATGATCCAGGCGCTGCCGCTGCTGGAAAGCGGGGCGGCGGACGCGGCGGGGCTGGGGCCGGAACAGCTGGCGCTCGCCTGCGCGTCGCACAGCGGCGGGGCCATGCATGTCGGGCGGGTGACGGCGTGGCTCGACCGGATCGGCCTGTCCGACGCGGACCTGCGCTGTGGTGCCCACATGCCGCAGGACCGGGCCGAAAATCGCCGGCTGACCTGCTCGGAGACCGCCCCCTGCCAGGCGCACAACAACTGTTCGGGAAAGCACGCGGGGTTCCTGACCCTGAACCGGCACCTGGGCGGCGACGCGGAGTATGTGCGGATCGATCATCCGGTCCAGCAGGCCGTGCGCCGCGCCTTCGAGGAGGTGACGGCCGAGACCTCGGCAGGTCACGGCATCGACGGCTGCTCGGCGCCGAACTTTGCCTGCACCGTCGCCGGGCTGGCCCGGGCGATGGCGGAATTTGCCGCGCCGGGGCCGGGCGTGCGCGGCGAGGCCATGCGACGGCTGGTGGCCGCGATGACGGCGCATCCGGCGCTGGTGGCGGGCGAGACCCGGGCCTGCACCGATCTGATGCGCGCCATGGGCGGCCGGGTGGCCGTCAAGACCGGGGCCGAGGCGGTGTTCGTCGCGATCGCGCCGGACCGCGGGCTTGGCGTCGCGCTGAAGATCGCCGATGGCAGCACCCGCGCGTCCGAGGCCGCGATCACCGCGTTGCTCGTTCATCTGGGCCTGCTGGATGCGGCGCATCCGGTGGTCGGACGACTGCTTACGGCACCGCTGCGCAACTGGCGCGGCATGGCGGTGGCGCAGCTGCGCACGGCTGACGGGTTTCCGGGCCCGCGCATGTGCTGAAACGCGAAACCGTCAGCGGGCCGGGCGCTATGCCATCTGCCACAGCAGCCGCAACGCCAGCGCGGTCGAGGTGACCACCAGCAGCGGCTTGATCAGCCGCGCGCCTTTCCGCACCGCGATCCGTGAGCCGAGCGCGGCACCCAGCATCTGCGCGGGACCCATGATCAGGCCCAGCAGCCACAGCGGCTGCCCGGTCACCGCAAAGGCCGCCAACCCGCCGACGTTGGATGCAAGATTCACCAGCTTGGTGTGGGCCGTGGCGCGCAGGACGCCGTACCCGGCCAGCATCACAAAGGACAGCATGTAGAACGCGCCCGCGCCGGGACCGATCAGCCCGTCGTAGAAGCCGATCGCCGGCACGACGGCCAGGGCGAACAGGGCCGGGGTCATCCGGCGGGCGCGATCGGTGTCGTCGAGGCCGGGGCGCAGCGCAAAGAACGCCGCGATGCCTAGCAGGATCACCGGCAGCACGATCCGCAGCGCCTCGGTCGGCAGGGCGGTGACCAGCACCGCTCCGGCAGCCCCGGCGCCGAACGCGATCAGCGCCAGCCACCCCTGCTGGCGCAGATCGACCAGTCCGCTGCGCGCATAGCTCGCGGCCGCCGTGGCGGCGCCGAAACTCGCCTGGACCTTGTTGGTGGCAAGCGCCTGTTCCGGTGTCGCCCCGGCCAGCATCAGCACCGGCACGGTGATCAGTCCGCCGCCGCCCGCGATGGAATCGACGAATCCGGCAGCCAGGGCCGCGGCGGCAAGCATCGCCACGACATCGGGCGCCAGCGCGATCATGTCGGCAGAATCAAAGGCCGGGTCAGTTCAGCCCGTGCAGCGCATAGCGGCCATCCTCGAAATCGCCGAACTGCTCGGTCAACTCGGGATGTTCCAGGGGCTCGCCCGATGGGTCGGGGACCAGGTTCTGCTCCGAGACATAGGCGACGTAATAAGTTGCCTCGGTTTCGGCATAGAGATGGTAGAACGGCTGATCCCGCGAGGGACGCACATCTTCGGGAATGGACTGGTACCATTCCTCGGTGTTGGCGAATTCCGGGTCGACGTCGAACACCACGCCCCGAAAGGGGTGCTTGCGATGCCGAACCACCTGTCCGATGTTGTATTTTGCCGTTCTCATCGTACCGGCCCCGTCATGTCGTGGATTCCGCGATCCTACTATCCGCGGGCCTTGATGTCCACCAGCGCGGCCCGCAGACAGGGTAAACCGGTTCGTCATGGGCGACCGCCCGCCGGCGCTGCCGCACCGATCGGGACGGCCGACATGGCCATCTTGGCAGAGCCCTGCGTGAACTCTCGGGAATGGACGAGATAGATCAGGACGGCGTTTTCCGCGTCCAGGATCCGCGTGACCTTCAGCGCCTTGAAGATCAGCGCCCGGCCTTCGGAAAACACCTCCTCGCCATCGGCGCCGCGGTCGATATCCCCCAGGGTGATCGGGCCGGTCTGGCTGCACTCGATGGCGCTGTTCGACGGATCCTCGAACCAGTTGCCCTGGCTGAGCCGGTCGAGCATCGAGCGCGAGAAATAGGCGACATGGCAGGTAACGCCCTGCACCTCGGGATCGGCGATGGATTCGATCACCACGTCGTTGCCGACCCAGTCGACCCCGATTCGTCCGATCTCTTCGGCCTGCGCCGCGACGGGGAAGAGCGCCAGCAGCGCGACCATCAGTCGTGTCATCTT
Source organism: uncultured Paracoccus sp. (assembly GCF_947496875.1). Taxonomy (GTDB): domain Bacteria; phylum Pseudomonadota; class Alphaproteobacteria; order Rhodobacterales; family Rhodobacteraceae; genus Paracoccus. The sequence continues at coordinate 88,375 of NZ_CANMEH010000001.1, forward strand.
CGGGTTCCTTTTCTCCGCTGGACAGGGGGATCTGTCGCGCCGGGCGGGCGACATGGACAAGGGTCCGGGCGCCGATCGGATCACGGTCCCGGCTGCAGCAGCCGGGGCCCCGAGTCCGTCAGCAGCCAGACCCCATCCGAATCCAGTCGAACCACGCTCAGCGGGCCGCCATGCGCTGCGCCCGTGTCAATGTTCAGACGGTTGCCGTGATGCTCCGGGGCGTCGACGGGGGTATGGCCGTGAACGACCAGCACGCCATGATCGCGGGCGTCGCCCAGGAAGGGCTTGCGCATCCACAGCAGATCATCCTCGGTCTGCGCGCCCAGGTCGATACCGGGCCGGATCCCCGCATGGACGAACAGCGCCAGCGGGGTCAGGTGCCAGGGGGGCAGTCCGTCCAGCCAGCGGGAGTGGTCGGCCGGGATCTTCTGCAGCGCCTCGGCATGGACCTCGGCCAGGGGACGACTCTCTCCCTCCGCGATGCCATAGGACAGCAGCGTGGCGCCGGCCCCGGCGTCGCGGCGGGGCCATGGGCCGGCGTCGGACGCCCGTGGATCGATCCAGCCGGGATCGCGGAGAAAGTTGGGCAGCGCCCGGTCGTGGTTGCCCTTGATAACCCGCCAGTCACGCCCGGCGGCCTGACCGTCCATCAGGAACCCGATCACCCCCGCGCTGTCCGGACCACGATCGATCAGGTCGCCGACATGCACCACCGGAGATGTCTCCCCGCCATCGGCAGCGACAAGGTCGTGTGCCGTCCGCAACAGCGCCAGATGCCCGTGAACGTCGCCGATCGCGTAGATGCGCATCGCAGCTGCCCTGAAGACTGGACCCCGGCCCGTGATCGGGCCGGGGTGAGGGTTGATCGGGTCGCGTCGCCGCTCACGCGTCGAAATGCAGCGCCCGGACCTGCTCGAACTTGCCGGTCTGCAGCAGCGCCTCGCGCACCTCGTTGCGCAGCGGCTCGTCAAGGTAGGTGATGGCGATCGCGTCGCCACCCCCGGCGGTGCGGCCCAGGGTAAAGTTCGCCATGTTGACGCCCATGTCGCCCAGCGTGGCACCGAGCGTGCCGATCACCCCCGGCACGTCGCGGTTGCGGGTGTACATCATGTGCTCGCCGATCTCGGCATCGACGTTGATGCCGCGGATCTGGATGAAGCGGGGCTTGCCGTCGCTGAACACGGTTCCCGCGATCGAGCGCTCGCGGTTGCCGGAGACCATCGTCACCTTGATGTAGCCGTCATACACGCCGGACTTGTCCTGGGTGGTCGTGGCGATCTGGATGCCGCGGTCCTTCGCGACGACCGGCGCCGACACCATGTTCACGTCGGGAATGGCGACCTTCATGACCCCCGCGATCACCGACGCGTTCAGGGCGTTCAGGTTCATTTCCGCGGCAACGCCGTCATACAGGATGTTGATCGCCTTGATCGGCTCGTCGGTCATCTGCCCGACAAAGCTGCCGAGATGGCCCGCGAGCTTGATCCACGGACCCATGAGCGCCGCTTCCTCGGCGGTGACCGAGGGCATGTTCAGCGCGTTCTGCACCGCCCCGGTCAGCAGATAGTCCGACATCTGCTCGGCCACCTGCAGGGCGACGTTCTCCTGCGCCTCGGCGGTGGACGCGCCGAGATGCGGCGTCACCACAACGTTGGGCAGGTTGAACAGCGGGCTTTCGGTCGCGGGTTCGGTGGCGAACACGTCCAGCGCCGCACCCGCGACGTGGCCCGACTTCAGCAGGTCGGCCAGTGCGGCCTCATCGATCAGGCCGCCGCGGGCGGCGTTGATGATGCGCACGCCCTTCTTGGTCTTGGCCAGGTTCTCGGCCGAGAGGATGTTGCGGGTCTTGTCGGTCAGCGGCACGTGAAGGGTGATGAAGTCCGCGCGCTTCAGCAACTCGTCCATCTCGACCTTAGTCACGCCCATCTCGCGGGCCCGGTCCTCGGACAGGAACGGGTCATAGGCCAGGACCTTCATCTTCAGCCCCAGCGCCCGGTCGGCCACGATGCTGCCGATATTACCGGCGCCGATCAGGCCCAGCGTCTTGTTGAAGACCTCGGTCCCCATGAAGCGGTTCTTTTCCCACTTGCCCGCATGGGTCGAGGCGCTGGCCTCGGGCAGCTGCCGGGCCACCGCAAACATCAGGGCGATGGCGTGCTCGGCGGTGGTCACGCTGTTGCCGAACGGCGTGTTCATGACGATCACGCCCTTTTTAGACGCCGCGGGGATGTCGACATTGTCGACCCCGATCCCGGCGCGGGCGATCACCTTCAGCCGCGTCGCCTTGTCCAGCAGCTTGTCGGTGACCTTGGTGGCCGACCGGATCGCCAGCCCGTCATAGTCGCCGATGATCTCGGCCAGCCTGTCCTTGTCCTTGCCCAGATCGGGCATGTAGTCGACGTCGACGCCGCGATCGCGAAAGATCTGGACGGCGGTTTCGCTCAGCGCGTCGGAAACCAGAACCTTGGGTGCCATGTGCTTGCTCCTTGCGGCAGGGCGCATCCGGCGCTCGCCTGCCTTGTCGTCTGTTTGGAAGTGTCGTGGGGAACGGGGGCGGGCCGTTGCGGCCCGTCACCCCTGCGCGGCGAGTTCCGCGGTGAACGCCCATTCGATCCACGGCATCAGCGCCGCGACGTCCGCCGTCTCGACCGTCGATCCGCACCAGATCCGCAGCCCGGGCGGCGCGTCGCGATAGGCGCCGATATCCAGCCCCACGCCTTCCTTTTCCAGCCGCTTGGCGACCGCCTTGGCGAAGGCGGCGCCGTCCCTGATCCGGTCGTCCGTGAACTGCAGGCAGACCGAGGTGGTGGACGCCGTCGCGGGGTCCTGCGCGAGGTTCGCGATCCACGGACGGTCGGCGCAGAAATCCCACACGACCCGGGCGTTCGCGTCGGCACGCGCGATCAGCCCGCGCAGCCCGCCCACGGATTTCGCCCAGTCCAGCGCGACAAGGTAGTCCTCGACGCACAGCATCGACGGGGTGTTGATCGTCTCGCCCCTGAAGATGCCCTCGATCAGCTTGCCGCCCTTGGTCAGGCGGAAGATCTTGGGCAGCGGACGGTCGGGGGTGAAGCTTTCCAGCCGTTCGACCGCGCGCGGGGACAGGATCAGCACGCCGTGCGCGCCCTCGCCACCCAGAACCTTCTGCCAGCTGAAGGTCACCACATCCAGCTTGTCCCAGGGGAGGTCCATGGCGAACGCCGCGCTGGTGGCGTCGCAGATGGTCAGCCCCTCGCGGTCGGCCGGGATCGCATCGCCGTTCGGCACCCGCACGCCGCTGGTGGTGCCGTTCCAGGTGAACACGACGTCGCGGTCGAAATCGACCTGCGCGAAGTCCACGATCTGGCCGTAATCGGCCTTGCGCACCGTCGCATCCAGCTTCAGCTGCTTGACCGCGTCGGTGACCCAGCCCTCGCCGAACGATTCCCACGCCAGCATCTCGACCGGGCGCGCCCCGAGCATGGTCCACATCGCCATCTCGACGGCGCCGGTGTCTGACCCGGGCACGATGCCGATGCGGTAATCGGCCGGAACCTCCAGCACCTCGCGCGTCAGGTCGATCGCCTGCGCCAGCTTGGCCTTGCCGATGGCGGCGCGGTGCGACCGGCCCAAGGGGGCGTCGGCGAGCATGTCGAGCGAGAAGGCGGGAATCTTGGCACAGGGGCCAGACGAGAAACGCGGATTGGCCGGCCGCGTTGCCGGGGTCGTCGTGTCGAGCATGGTTAGCCTTCCAGCTAAAAAGCCCCTCGTTGGGGAGGGGTGTCCCGCTGCCGGACATACGCGCCGCGAGCGACTGGCGCAAGGCGGGAAATCCGCCTAGTCGGGGTCCCGTGCCGTCAGACGGAGGATCAGGATGTACACGGTCGTCATGCTTGCCGCCCCCCACCGGGCCGACCTGACCGACGCGGCGGTGACCACGCTCAAGTCGCGCTGGGATGGCGGGCACGCGCTGTGGCTGTCCTATGGTGTCGCGGCCGAGTTTCCGGTGGCCGACATGCCGTCCGATTTCGATGCGATCTCGGCCGACTGGCGGGCCGCCGGGCGTGACCTGGCGATCGTGCCCGTAGCCGGCCGGCGCAAGGCGCTGCTGCTGGCGGACATGGATTCGACCATGATCGAACAGGAATGCCTGGACGAACTGGCCGCGGTGGCCGGGTTCGGCGACCGGGTCGCGGCGATCACTGCCCGCGCGATGAACGGCGAACTGGATTTCGAGACGTCGCTGGTCGAGCGGGTCGCCCTGCTCGAGGGCCTCCCCGAGACGGTCATCGGGGACGTGCTGACCAGCCGGATCACGCTGGCCCCCGGCGGTCGCACCCTCGTCGCGACGATGCGGGCGCAGGGGGCGTGGTCGGTTCTGGTGTCCGGCGGATTCACAGATTTCACCGGTCCCGTCGCCCAGCGGATCGGCTTCGACGAACAGCGGGCAAATGTGCTGATCGGCCAGGACGGGCGGCTGACGGGCCGGGTCGGTCTGCCGATCCTCGGCCGCGAGGCCAAGGTGCAGGCGCTGGACGAGGTGACGGCCGCCCGCGGCCTGACCGCCGCGGACGTGATCGCGGTGGGCGACGGCGCGAACGATCTGGGCATGCTGCATCGTGCCGGGCTGGGGGTGGCACTGCACGCCAAGCCCGTCGTCGCGGCACAGGCACCGGTGCGGATCGACCACGGCGACCTGACCGCGCTTCTCTATCTGCAGGGTTATGGCGACGACGAGTTCGTGCGGGTCTGACCTGTCGCGACGACCCGCTGTCAGCGCGTCGGGGGTCGGGGCGTCAGGGCCGCGACGGTGTCTGCCGCCGGCCTGGCCACCGCCTGCGCGGCACCGGTCCCCGCCCACTGTGCGCCGTACCCCGTCTCGCCGGCCGCCAGCGCCGCCGCGTTCAGCGCCTTGGCCGCGTCATACGCCACCGGATAGTCGGGTGCGGCCGCGTCGTCGATCGCGGTGAGCAGGTTCGAGATCGAGCGTGCCGGCCGGCCCGAGATGGCCCGCGTCATCGTCGTTTCGCCGCGCGACAGGGCAGCGCGATGCGCGGCCGTGGTCGCCGCCTCGGGGGCCCGCAGGAAGGCCGTGCCGCACTGCACGGCGACGGCGCCCGCGGCCAGCGCGTCCCGTGTGTCAGTGGCCCGCATGATCGCGCCCGCGGCGACCACCGGGATCGGCAGGCCGCGCAGCGACGCCAACAGGTCCGGCAGCGCCAGCCGCGCGTCGGCCCCAGCGGGGTCGAACAGGCCGCGATGGCCGCCCGCCTCCCACCCCTGGGCGATCACCAGGTCGAGGCCGGCCGCCACGATCGCTTGCGCCTCTGCCGCCGACGTTACGGTCGCACCCAATACCGCCCCGGCGTCCCGCAACGCCTGCAGCCGCGCCGCGTCGGGAAGGCCGAAATGAAAGCTGACGAGGGCGGGCCGGGCGGCGCACAGCACCCGCAGCATCGCATCGTCGGTCAGAAAGCTCGGATAGATCTCCGTCAGGCGAGGCGGCGGCGATGCCCCGTATGCGGCAAAGCGGGGCGCCAGCATGTTCAGCCAGGATGCCTCAACCCCCGGATCACGGTGGGCGGGCGCGTGGCAGAACAGGTTCACGCCAAAGGGCCTGTCAGTCAGCCCGCGTGTCTGCCCGATTGCTGCCGCGGCCTCTGTCGCGTTCATGGCGCCCAGGCCGAGCGACCCGAGCCCGCCTGCGTTGCTGACCGCGGCGGCGAGAGCGGGCGTGGACACACCCGCCATAGGCGCCTGGATCACCGGCCGGTCCAGCGTGATCGATGCGAGTCGAATGGGGGACATCTGCCTGGTTCCGATCATGTGGCTGCGACCCGCGGCACCCAAGCCGATCGGACCGGCGGCGCGGATGGTCAGCCTAGGAGCCGGGTGGCGGGGCAGCAAGGGCCGGGTATGTTCCGGCCCGCCGGGTTCACGCCTCGTGCTCGGTCGTGGGGATGTTGAAGGCCAGCAGGTTGCGCTGGTCCTCGCGGAAATAGGCGAGCGACTGGGTCAGCCCGTGGATGATCAGCCACCCGAACCCGCCTTCGGGCAGCGGCTGGTCAGGGGCACGGACCGGCGGAGCTTTCCCGATCAGCAAGGGCGGCGGCAGCCGCACCCCGTCGTCGGTAATTGCGCAGGCCACGCCGTTGCGGTGACAGGCTGCGGACAGGTGGATGCGTCGCGGCTCGGGCATCTGGTCGGTCGGCGGGCCGCCATGCAGGACGATGTTGTTCATCACCTCGGCCAGCACCAGTTCCAGCCGGCCCAGCACGTCGGGATGGACATGCGGGGCCAGCCGGGCGTTCAGGTCGGTCAGGGTATCGCGCACCGCCATCTGCTCGGCGGGAAGGATGCGGTTGAACAGCGGCAGCACCGGATCGGGCTGCCTGACCCGCCCCGAGACGAGCGGCGGCTGGGTCATCCCGCCCCGCCCCCGGCCGCACGGGAGGCAGGCTCTGCCACATCCGTGGGTCGCGCACCTGTCGCCGGGGCTTGCGATCCCTGCGGGCGCGATCTTCCGCCGACAGGGGCCGGGGCGGATGTGGCGGTCGCGTCGTCCGCGGCGGCGTCGCGGATGGTGAACACGCTGTCCATGCGGGTCAGCCGAAATACGCGCAGGACGTTGGGTGTCAGCCCTGAAAGCTGCATCTGCTGGCCGTCCGGCAGGGTCTTGTGCAGCGCGATCAATGCGCCGAGGCCCGAGCTGTCCATGAACGCCACCCGCGTCATGTCGACCAGGATCACCGGCGCTGCCTTGGCCGCAACCTCGCGCATGCGATCCTTGAACGGCAGCGCCATGGCGGCGTCCAGTCGCGGTTCCTCGATCCGGACCGTGGTGCAGTCGGTCCCCCAGTCGATGGTCAGGTTCATCGGCGTCCCCGTCAGCCAGATCCGGTCTTGCACCGGCCTAGCCGAAAATCGTTACCATAGGCTGAACACCCGCCGACCCCTAGAGGAGCCTCGCGATGACCGAAGTCTACATCCGTTCCGCCGTTCGCACCCCGATGGGCGGGCTGCAGGGCGCGCTGGCGGGCTGCACCGCAGCAGAGCTGGGCAGCGCGGCGATCGCGGCCGCCGTTGGGCAGGCGGGGATTGCCGGGGATACCGTGGCTCAGGTGCTGATGGGCTGCGTGCTGCCCGCAGGGCAGGGCCAGGCCCCCGCCCGACAGGCGGCGCTGGGCGCTGGTCTGCCGGACACGGTGCCCTGCGTGACGCTGAACAAGATGTGCGGGTCGGGGATGCAGGCGCTGATGATGGCGGCGGATGCGATCCGGGCGGGGTCGGCCGACATCATCGTGGCGGGCGGGATGGAAAGCATGACGAACGCCCCGTACCTGCTGCCGAAGATGCGCAGCGGCGCGCGGCTGGGCCATGGGCAGGTCCTTGACCACATGTTCCTCGACGGGCTGGAGGACGCCTATGACAAGGGGCGGCTGATGGGCACCTTTGCCGAGGATTGCGCCGGCACGTTCGGGTTCACCCGCGCGGCACAGGATGACTATGCCCTGCGCTCGCTAGCCCGGGCGCAGCAGGCGATCGCCGAGGGATGGTTCGCCGACGAGATCGTGCCCGTCACCGTGCCGGGCCGCGGCGGCAGCAGCGTGGTCGACACGGACGAGCAGCCGGGCAATGCGCGGCCCGACAAGATACCGCAGCTGAAACCGGCGTTCCGCCGCGACGGCACCGTGACGGCGGCCAATTCTTCATCGATCTCGGACGGGGCCGCGGCGCTGGTCGTCGGCACCGAGGGGGGTGCCGGGGCGCTGGCGCGGATCGTCGGCTATGCCGGCCACGCCCAGGCTCCGGCCGATTTCCCGACCGCCCCGGTTCCTGCGGCCGAAAAGCTGCTGGCGCGGATCGGCTGGCAGGCGTCCGACGTCGATCTGTGGGAAGTGAACGAGGCGTTTGCCGTCGTGCCGATGGCGTTCATGCAGCGCATGGGCCTCTCTGCCGACATCGTGAACATCCATGGCGGGGCCTGCGCCCTGGGACATCCGATCGGTGCCTCGGGCGCCCGGATCGTCGTCACGCTGCTCAACGCACTGCAAAGACGGGGCTTGCGCCGCGGCGTGGCCGCGATCTGCATCGGCGGCGGCGAGGGAACCGCCATCGCCGTCGAGCGACTGGACTGAGGTCGCAAGAACCTACGCATCCTTACGTCGCCCGAATCACTGGCGCTGCCTAGCCCGCCGCACCGGCAACGACACGTTGTTGGGCGGGGCTGGCAACGACCAGCTTGTCGGGGGTCCGGGCTACGACGTGATGCGCGGCGACGCCGGCGCGGACATGTTCGTGTTTCGCACCGACGAAGGCGGCCGTGTCCTGGATTTCCAGGACGACGTCGACAGCGTCGAGCTGCGCCGGGGACCGGGCTACGAGACGGCGACCGCCGCGTCGGTTCTGGCGGATGCCGAGAACACGGCCGGCGGCGCCCGGTTCAGCTTTGGCAGCACCGTCATCCTGATCACCGGCGCGACCATCGCGTCGCTGCACGACGACCTGATCCTGGCGTAAGCGGTCGTCAGGCGAGGATCGGATGGCCGGCGGGTGCCGGCCGTCCGTCCGGAGCCGTGCCGGTCAGATCGACAGGCAGACGTATTTCAGTTCCAGGTAGTCGTCGATCCCGTGCCGCGACCCTTCGCGTCCCAGGCCGGACTGCTTGACGCCCCCGAAGGGTGCCACCTCGGTCGAGATGATGCCGGTGTTCACGCCCACGATGCCGTATTCCAGCGCCTCCTGCACCCGGGTGATGCGGCCGATGTCGCGGGCATAGAAATACGACGCCAGGCCGAAGATCGTGGCGTTGGCCTTTTCGATCACCTCTTCCTCACTGTCGAACCGGAACAGCGGGGCGAGCGGGCCAAAGGTCTCCTCGCGCGCCACCTTCATGTCGTCGCGCACCCCGGTCACCACGGTCGGCTTGAAGAACAGCCCCTCCAGCCGCTCGCCCCCCGTGACGACAGAGCCGCCGCCCTGCAGCACGTCGGCGATATGTTCCTCGACCTTGTCGACCGCGTCCTGGTTGATCAGGGGACCGGTGGTCACCCCCTCGTTCAACCCGTCGCCGACCTGCAGCTTGTCCACCGCCGCCGCCAGCCGCTTCGCGAACTCGTCATAGACGCCCGCCTGCACATAGATCCGGTTGGCGCAGACGCAGGTCTGGCCGTTGTTGCGGAACTTGCTGGCCATCGCGCCCTCGACCGCCGCATCCAGATCGGCATCGTCGAAGACGATGAAGGGCGCGTTGCCGCCCAGTTCCATCGAGCATTTCATCACCTGGTCCGCCGCCTGGCGCAGCAGGATGCGACCGACCTCGGTCGAGCCGGTGAAGGTCAGCTTGCGGACCTTGGGGTTCTGGCAGAATTCCTTGCCGATGTCGGACGACCGGCTGGATGTGACGACGCTGAAGATGCCCCTGGGCAGTCCGGCCCGTTCGCCCAGCACCGCCATCGCCAGGGCGGACAGCGGCGTTTCCGCCGCCGGGCGCGCGACCATGCCGCAGCCCACCGCGAGGGCCGGTCCGACCTTGCGGGCGATCATGGCGTTGGGAAAGTTCCAGGGCGTGATCGAGGCGCAGACCCCGATCGGCTGGCGCAGCACGGTCAGGCGCTTGTCCGGCTGGTGGCCGGGAATGGTCTCGCCATAGACGCGCTTGGCCTCTTCCCCGAACCATTCGATGAAGCTGGCGCCATAGGCGATCTCGCCCTTGGCCTCGGGCAGGGGCTTGCCCATTTCCGCGGTCAGGATGCGGGCCAGATCGTCCTGGTTCTCCATCATCAGGTCGAACCACCTGCGCAGGATCTGGGCGCGGTCCTTGGCGGTGCGGGCGGCCCAGTCCTTCATCGCCTCGGCCGCGGCATCGATCGCGCGGGCGACCTCGGCCCGGCCCAGATCGGCGATCTTGGCGATGACATCGCCGCGGGCAGGGTTGCGGACGTCGAACGTCGCGCCGTCATCGGCATCGATCCATTCGCCAGCGACATAGGCACGGGTCTCCAGCAGGGACGGATCGCGCAGGAGGGTCTGCAGATCGGTTGAATGGGCGGTCATGGCTGTTCTCCGGATTGCAGGATCGGCCAAGCTGACCACCAGCGAAGCGGCTTGTCCAGCAATCGGTCCCACGGTCCCGTTTGCGGCCGTTCACTCCATTTGTACGTATTTGTGACCGAACCGCCCGCGTGCAATCGGGTTGTTGCAGCAGAGCCGCCGAGCGGCCAGACATGAGGAAGATAGCTATGCGCAAACTGCTTGCGACAACTGTTCTTGCAACCACCGTCATCGCCGGCGCCGCCTCGGCCCAGACGATGGCGACCGCGGCGACCGACCTGAACATCCGGTCGGGTCCGGGTGCGATGCACGAGGTCACCGGCGTGATCACCAGCGGCGACGAGGTTTCGGTCACCGGCTGCATCGAATCGGCCAACTGGTGCGAGATCACCTATGGGGACAAGGCCGGCTGGGCCTATGGCGACTATCTGACCACCAAGGTGGGTGACGAGATCCAGCCGCTGTACCCGAACCGCCAGACCATCGGCGTAACGGTTATCGAGCCGCCGCCTGAATCCGAGGTCAAGCAGGCCACGGACACGGCCGTGGGCGGTGCCACCGGTGCCGCCATGGGCGCGCTGATCGGCGGTCCGGTCGGGGCCGTGGTGGGCGCCGCGATCGGCGGCGCCGCGGGTTCGGTGGCCGAGCCCGCCCCCGAGGTGCAGACCTACATCACCGAGAACCCGCAGGATCCCGTCTATCTGGAAGGCGAGGTCGTCATCGGCGCGGGCGTCCCGGACACCGTCACGCTCTACGACATCCCGGATCAGCCCGACTACAAATACGTGACGATCAACGGCCAGCCGGTTCTGGTGAACCCGGCCGATCGCAAGATCGTCTACATCTACCGCTGAGCCAGTCTCGGTTGATCTGAAGGGGCGGGGCAGGAGTGTCCTGCCCCGTTCGCGTTCTCGACCTTGCAGCAGCAGCGTCGCAACGCCCGCCCCGGGGCCGCACTATGAGGCCGGAACGTAGGACAGCCTGATCACCGCGTCGCCGATCCGGTCGGTGGCGACAAGCCGCAGCGGCGGACGGGGGCCCGCGAAGAACGGCTTGCCGCGGCCCAGCACGACCGGGTGGAAATAGAGCCGATAGACGTCGATCAGACCGAGGTCCGACAGGCTGCCCGCCAAGGCTGGTCCGGCCACGTCGATCTCGCCGTCCAGGCACGACTTGAGGCCCCGAATCTCTGCCTCGATGTCGTCCGAGACGAGCGTGGCGTTTGGGCCGACCGACCGCAGGGATCGGGATACGACCCATTTCGGCTGCCGCCGCCACGCCGTCGCGAAGTCGCGCTCCTCTGCGGTCCACTCCGGATGATCCTCGTCCCAGTAGCGCATCACCTCATAGATGCGGCGACCGTAGATGCTGCCGGTCAGGCCGCGCACCTGCTCGATCCAGTGACGGAACAGCACCGGATCCGGCGCGAACCTTTCATGATCGACATAGCCGTCCAGCGAGAGGTTCATCCCGAATACGAACGTCGCCATGGTGCGAATGCTCCATCCTCGTGCCCCAGCATATCGCGCGGTATGGCCGGGCGGAAGTTCGGCTGGCGTCACGCCCCGTCCGCGCTTCGGGCCGGGACTCAGCGGCCCTGCGGGTTGGCCCAGCAGGGCTGCAGATCGCCTGCTGCCGGCGTGGCCGCGTGCACCGCGCGCGCAACCGAACGCGCCAGCACGCACGCGGCGGCGTGGCCCAGAAGGAAGCCGTCCGCCGGCGCCCCGGCGCCGGTCGAAACGGCAAAGACCAGGTCCCCGTCGAACGGCGTGTGGGACGGCACGATCGCGCGGGCCAGACCGTCATGCGCGGCGGTGGCCAGCCGCGTCAGCGCGGCCTTGTCCAGCGCGGCGTCGGTGGCGATGATGGCGATCGTCGTGGCCTCGCCCTGCCGTTTTTCCGGACGCGGTTCGTGATCCGGGTGAAACGGACCGTTCAGGCCGAGGCCGCCGAACTCGGCCTGCAGTTCCCATGGCGCCGCCCAGAACTGGCCGGACGGCGCGGTCACGGATCCCAACGCGTTCACAGCCACCAGCGCCCCCACCACGGCACCGCTGTCCAGCACCGCCGAGGCCGAGCCCAGGCCGCCTTTCCAGCGCGCGGTCATCGCGCCGGTTCCCGCGCCGACGCTGCCCAGGGCGAAGCGCTCGGCTGCCGCGGCAAGCGCTTGCCGCCCCAGCGCCGGATAGGGATTGTCGTCCCAGTCCTTGGTCCCGCCATTCAGCAGGTCGAACAGGATTGCCCCCGGCACGATCGGGACCCGCGCCGGTCCGACCGCAAAGCCGCGTCCGGCGGCGCGCAGCCCGGCCATGACCCCGTCACAGGCCGCCAGGCCGAATGCCGATCCGCCGGACAGGACCAGCGCATCGACCGCCTGCACCAGCTTGTCGGGACCCAGCAGGTCGGTCTCGCGGGTGCCCGGGGCGCCGCCCATGATGTGCACGCCGGCCGCGAAGGGCGCGTCGCCGGTCAACACCGTGACGCCCGATTTCAGCACCGGATCACTGGCGTGGCCGACTCGCAAGCCGTGCACGTCGGTGATCCGGTTCAGTGGCCCCGGCCGCATCGCGCCCTCCCATGATCCGCCGCCCGGCTGTGCGGTTCGCCCGTTGGCACCGCCCGGCGCCAGCGTCCCTGGCAGCGGAAGGAACCGGTTAATCAATGTCAAGCGCGTGAACCCGGGCCCGCTTCCGGGATTGCCCCTGTGCCCGCAGCGCAACGGCTGCGGTTGCACGGGATCAGACGAAAAGGAGTTCTGCCATGTTCTTCCGAACCAAGCACCTTCAGATCGACGCCAAGCCCGAGCGTCCCGATCCGCTGTTCGCCAAGATGCTGCAGGAGCCGCTGGGCGGCCAGTGGGGCGAGATCAGCGTGATGATGACCTATCTGTTCCAGGGCTGGAACTGCCGCGGTCCTGCCAAGTACAAGGACATGATCATGGACATCGGGACCGAGGAAATCGCCCATGTCGAGATGCTGGCCACCATGATCGCGCGCCTGCTGGAAACCTCGCCGGTCGAGGCGCAGGAGGATGCCGCCAAGAACAGCATGGTGGGCGCGGTGATGGGCGGGGCCCGGATCGAGGACGTGATCATGGCCGGGATGAACCCGCAGCACGCGATCGTGTCGGGGTCGGGCGCGATGCCCGCCGACAGCGTCGGTTTTCCCTGGGTGGCGAAATACACCATCGCCAGCGGCAACCTGCTCGCCGACTTCCGTTTCAACGTCACGGCCGAAAGCCAGGGCCGCCTGCAGGTCGCGCGGCTCTACAACCTGACGGACGATCCGGGCGTGAAGAAGATGCTGTCCTTCATGCTGGCCCGCGACACGATGCACCAGAACCAGTGGCTCGCCGCGATCGACGAGCTGCAGGCCGACGGCCTGGAAGAAACCCCGGCCCCCTCGAACTTTCCGCAGACGCTGGAGGATCAGCGGGTCAGCTATCAGTTCTGGAACTGCTCGGAGGGGACGGAAAGCGGCGAAGGCCGCTGGGCCGCAGGGCCCACGCCGGACGGCAAGGGGCAGTTCGAGTACCTGGGCAAACCCGAACCCATGTCGGACGATGTCGGCACCCTGGGTCCGGTCGACCCCAACCTCTACGGCACGCCCAAGCAGCCGGTGCCGAAAACGGCATCGGAGTAGCCGCGGGCGGTCGGCGCAGAACGCGGGAACATGGCGTGGTGACCGCCGAAACCCTGCGCGCCGAAATGCGTTATAGGTAATCTGACTGCCCGTCCGAGATGATCTCGGGCGGGCCGTTGGACCTGACCCTATCCGCCGAGGAACCCCGATGACCGCACCGATGCATGCAATCTTCAACCGCCCGCTTGGCGCCGCCGTTCCCGAGGGCCACGAGGAGGTGGTGCTGGGCATGGGCTGCTACTGGGGGGTCGAGCGGCTGTTCTGGCAGCAGGAGGGCGTCTGGCTGACCGAAGTGGGGTTTGCCGGCGGGACCCAGCCGGAACCCACCTACAAGCAGGTCTGCGCCGGCGGCACCGGTCATGCCGAGGTGGTGCGAGTGGTCTTCGACCCCGCCCGCCTGAGCTTTGACCATATCCTGAAACTGTTCTGGGAAAACCACGATCCGACTCAGGGCGATCGCCAGGGCAACGACGTGGGCGACCAGTACCGCTCGGCGATCTATGCCGCCACGGAAAGCCAGCTGATCGATGCCGAGCGCAGCCGCGTCGACTACAACAACCGGCTTGCGGTGGCGGGCTATCCCGAGATCACCACGGAAATCGCCCGGCTCGACAAGTTCTGGCCGGCGCCCGAACTGGATCACCAGCAGTACCTGCACAAGGTCCCGAACGGCTATTGCGCGATGAAGGGCACGGGTGTGCAGGCGTCGATGCCGTCGGCGATGGAGAATGCCCGCGATCCCGACTTTGACGGCAACCCCGAGCCGTCCCCGTCCTCCGGCCCCGGCTCCGCGGTCGCGTCCAGGCTGCGCTGATGCCGACCTGGACGGCGTTGAGCCAGTGCGCCGGCCGTGCGGCGGCGGAAACGCTGGCCGAGGCCTGTGAGGAACTGACGCCCGAGCCGGTCGGCACGGGCGTCTTCGAGATCGAGGACGGATCCGACCGCTGGGAGGTCGGCGTCTATTTCACCGATCCGCCGGACGAGATCGCGCTGGACCTGATGGCTGCGGCGCACGGGGCCAAGCCCTTTGCCGTGTCCGAACTGCCAGAGGTCGACTGGGTCGCCCATGTGCGGCGCGAGCTGTCCCCGGTCACGGCGGGGCGGTTCTTCGTGCATGGCAGCCATGATGCAGACAAGGTGCCGGAGGGCGCCGAGGGTCTGTGCATCGAGGCCGCGATGGCGTTCGGCACCGGGCACCACGCCACCACGCAGGGCTGCCTGCTGGCCTTCGAGCGGTTGCTGGAGGCCGGCGAACGGCCGCGGCGGGTGGCCGATATCGGCTGCGGCACCGCGGTTCTCGCCATGGCGGCGGCGCGGGCGCTGCGCGGGATCGTGGTGGCCAGCGACATCGACCCGGTGGCGGTCGAGACGGCGCAGGCGAACGTCATCGCGAACGGGCTGGTCGGCCGGGTCGAATGCGTGCAGGCCGAGGGCTTCCGCCACCCGCTGCTGGACGACGCGGCGCCCTATGATCTGGTGTTCGCCAACATCCTCAAGCAACCGCTGATCGATTTGGTCCCGGAAATGGCGCGGCATCTGGCGCCGGGCGGTCGGGCGATCCTGTCGGGGATCCTGGCCGATCAGGCTGACGAGGTGATCGCCGCCTATGCGGCGCAGGGGATTGGGCTGGAACGGCGCGACGACATCGGCGAATGGGCAACGCTGGTGGTCAGGCGCGCGGCCTGACCGGCGCCGATGCGCTGATGCGGCCACCGGTTGCGGCGTCGGGCAGCGGGTTGGTTCAGCTGCGATTCAGGCGCCGTTCGATGTAGTCGCGCAGTTCCTCGACCTCGACATGGGCTTCCCGCAAGTCATTGATCGCTACCTGCCGTTCGGCATCGGCAGCGGCCAACCGGGTCGCCATCTCTGCGTCACGCCGTTCCAGCCTGGTCAGGGCTGCATCCCGCGCCTGTTCGGCGTCGTGCAGCTGCTGCGCCATCCGGTCCAGTTCCTCCAGCTCGGCCCGGCTGACCCGGCTCAACCTGTGGATCAGCCAGCTTGCGAACCAGCCCAGGATGAAGGCCGTGAACAGGGCCACGGCCGTGGCGATGATGAACTGGTTGCGATCCATGCCCTTCCGTTCTCAGTTGCTTGGCGGGTCCGGCGCCGGCATGTCCGCCGCTGGCGCGTCCTCGTCCGACAGCGGCGGCTCAGGCTCGCCGGACACTCCATCGGCGGGAATGCTCTCCTGTCCCTCCCGGTCCGAACCTGCATCCGGGACCGCCTCCACGGCAAGCCCGCCTTCGGCCGCATCCCGACCGCTCTCGGCGGCACCCGGAGCCGACGTTCCGGCGCCTGCGACCCCGTCCGGCGTGCCATCCGAGCCGTCGCCGGGGAGCATCGGGCCCTGCACCGGGGCGGGTTCCTCCACCGCGGCCTCGGTCACGCCTTGCACCACTTCCGGTGGCGGCGGGGGCTCGTCCAGCAGCACCGCATCGGACAACAGCGTGAACTCGATCCGGCGGTTCGCCTCGCGGCCCGCCTCGGTCTCGTTGCTGTCGACGGGGCGGCTTTCCCCGTAGCCGCGCACCGTCATGTTGCCGGTGGGGATGCCAGCCTCGGTCATCGCGGACAGCACCGCCTGCGCGCGGGACCGCGACAGTTCGGCGTTGAAGTTCTCCGACCCCTGCGAGTCCGTATGGCCACCAATCTCGATGCGGAACGGCGCGCAGCCCTGCGCGGCCTCGGCCAGTTGCTGCAGCGTGCTGTCGGGATCGCCCGCGATCTGCGCGCCGTTGGGATCGAACCCGATCTCGGACTGGACCATGATGCGGTTCAGCGCGTCCACGCATTCCTGTCCGGTCGGCAGGTCCAGCAGCGGGTCCAGCCGCTCGTCATAGCGGATCGCCAGCTCGTAGCGGGCACCGGCGCCAAGACGGTTCGACAGCCGCGCGACGGCGGCATCGCTGGCGGTCCGGACGCCGGACGATCCGGTCAGCCGGATCAGGTCGGGGGTCACTCTGACGGTGCCGCTGCGCAGGTCGCTCATGGCCTCGATCGCGGCGATGACGCGCACGGTCCAGCCGCCGGGCGCATCGGGATCGACCCGCAGGCTGCTGTCGACCTGGCCGAAGCGGGTGGCGGCCAGGCTTTCCACCGCCTCGCGCATCCGTTCGTCGGTGATCCGTCCGCGCAGGGTGACGCCGTCCTCGGTCACGGTGGCGGTGAATTCGGCGGGCTCGCCGTCCTCGGCCAGCTGCTCGTCGCGGGTGGCGACCAGCGAGAACACCGGGGGCAGGGCGGCATCCAGCGCCCCGACGGCGCGGTCGAACTGATCCGCCGGCACGCTGGCCGGCGCGGCGAGTGCCACATCCGCGTTCGAATAGGTCAGGGTTCCCGCATCCATTTCGGCGAGAGCTTCGATGCCGGGAACGACGGCATCGGCCCAGGTCGGGGTCGGCACGCCCAGCCCCAGCGTGCAATCCGGATCGCCGGTCACCCCGGCGGCGCGCGCCGCGTCCAGGATGCGCGTCCGCGCGCGGTCCGTATCGGCGGCACAGGCGTCGAAACGCAGCCCGGCCCCATCCTTGACCATCCGCAGGGTAAAGGGCGAGATCACCGGCCGGGGTGCCGAGATGTTCAGCACCAGCCCGACATCGTCGGGCTTGTCACGTCGCAACGCGGATTCCAGTCGCGCCTTTTCGGCGGGGCCATCGGTGATCGCCGTGACCGAGACCTGGCCCGGCGCGACCGACACCTTGGCGCGCCCCGCCGCCTGAATCGCGGTCAGCCCGAAGCGCAGGGCCGAGTCCCACCCGGTTGGCGCGGCGTGATCGGCCGTTTCCAGCAGGTCGGCCACCCGTCCACCGCCGATCGCGTCATTCAGCGTGCCGGTCATCCCGTCCCGGTCGGTCACCGCCGGAACCAGGCCGATGATCGACACACCCGCGTCGTTGCGCAGCAGCTCGACCTTGAACTCCGGCGGCTGGATCGGCTCGGGCGGGGCCACCGCGATCGCGTCGATCACACGGCGGGCGTCGACCACGGTGCCGGCCCGGGTGATGGCGCGAAACCGCTGCACCTCGTCAGGCGCGGTGCCCGACAGCGCCACCTGCAGCCCGTCGGTGGTGACCGTCGCCCAGTCGTACCCGCCGCTGTCCAGCGCCCGGGCGACCTGATCATGCGACATCCGCTCGATCAGGTCCGCGGCGTGGACAGCACCGAACCATGCGCCGGTGCCGGCCAGCCCGAGAACGGTCAGCCGCAGGACCGCGGCGCGCAGGGGCCGGCGCCGGCGGCGCGGCGGGGCAGCCGGAAGAGGTGGTAAGGGCGACAGGCGATCGGCCACTGGCAGGCGGTTCCGATGTTGCAGGACGGGCTTATCTAGGCCCCGGCCGGGCCACGCGCAATTACAGCAGTCCGGCGATGGCAAGAAACAGCGCAACGATGAGGCCGGCGTCGCGATTGCTGCGGAACAGATGCAGCAGCCCGGCCGTGTCCTGCGGGTCGAACCGGCGCAGCTGCCACGCCAGATGCAGGGCGAACCCCGCCACCGCCCCGGTGACCGCCAGCCGGGCCAGCAGACCGTCGGGCCTGGCTGTCGCAACCGCCGCCGCCAGCAGCATCACCGACGCGGCCGCAAAGCCCGCCAGCCAGCGCGGGCTGTCCTCGCCGAACAGGCGCGCCGTCGACTTGACCCCGATCAGGGCGTCGTCCTCGGTATCCTGGTGGGCATAGATGGTGTCGTAGAACAGCGTCCAGCAGATCCCGGCGACATAGGCCAGGATCGCGGCCGGATGCAGCCGGCCGCCATGTGCGGCAAAGGCCAGCAGCGCCCCCCAGTTGAAGGCCAGCCCCAGGAACACCTGCGGCCACCAGGTGAACCGCTTCGCAAAGGGATAGATCGCCACCAGCCCGAGCGAGGCGACGCCCAGCAGCACCGCGGCCCAGTTCATGGTCAGCAGCATCGCCAGTCCCAGCATGCTCTGCGCCACCAGCCACAGCACCGCCCCGACCAGCGTCACCTGACCAGACGGCAGCGGCCGCGACCGGGTCCGCGCCACCTCGGCGTCGAATTCGCGATCGGTGATGTCGTTCCAGGTGCAGCCGGCGCCGCGCATCGCGACCGCGCCGACGCCGCAGGCGAGCGCAATCCCCAGGTCGATCCAGCGGGGCCGGTCGGCGATCATCGCCAGCCCGATCCCCCACCAGCAGGGCAACAGCAGAAGCCAGGTGCCGATAGGCCGGTCCGCCCGGCTCAGCCGCAGGAACGGCCGCCAGCCGGCGGGGGCCAGGCGATCGACCCAGTTGCCTGCGGCATCGGAGACGGGGACGTCCGCAACGGCGACGTCGGAAACCGATGGCCTTTCGACGGGCGCTTGCATAGCTTTCCGCCAGCATGGGAAAAATCAGGCTGTTCCTTACCCACCCGCTGGCTGCAGGACAACCCGTTCCACTGGATGCGGGGCAGGGGCATTACCTGTCGGGTGTCATGCGCCAGGGGCCGGGGGACGAGATCGCGGTCTTTAACGGCCGCGACGGCGAATGGCGGGCGCGGATCGTGACGGCCGGCAAGCGCGGCGGCGAGGTCGAGCCGCTGCAGCAGTCGGCGCCGCAGCAGGACCCGCCCGACCTGTGGCTGGTCTTCGCGCCGATCAAGAAGGCGCGGACCGACTTCATCGTGGAAAAGACCGCCGAACTCGGCGCGGCGCGGATCCTGCCGGTGCAGACCGATCACACCAATGCCGAACGGATCCGCCAGGACCGGCTGCAGGCCCATGCGGTCGAGGCGGCGGAACAATGCGGCGGCACGTTCGTGCCCCCTGTCGACGAGCTGCGGCCGCTGTCGCGGCTGCTGGACACCTGGAACAGCGACCGCCGGATCCTGTGGGCGGACGAGGCGCTGGTCGGACCCGCGCAGACCCTGGCGGCGCTGTCACCGGGCCCCTGGGCCGTGCTGATCGGGCCCGAGGGGGGCTGGTCCATGGCAGAACGGGACCGGCTGTCGGCGCTGCCCTACATCACCCGGATCAGCCTCGGCCCCCGCGTTCTGCGCGCCGATACGGCGGCGGTGGCGGCGCTGACCCTTTGGCAGTCCGCCTTGGGGGATTGGCGAGCGGCCCCCGGGACCGCGGCCGCGACAGCCATGCCGATTGGTTAACCATACCGCTCACCCATGCTTTGGGTGCATGGCAGCGTTCCGGTTCGGCGGCTGGCCCGGCCGACGGTTCGGCCTATGTAGAAGCTGTTAAACGAACGATCCGGCACGGCCGGGTCACATCAATCAGCAGGTATGTCATGTCGGCGATCGACACTCTTCGCGCCCCCGTCGGGGCGTTCTCAGGCGTTGGCCTGAATCTTGCGGCCATGGTGGCAAGCTGGCGCGACGTGCGCCGGACCCGTGCGGCGCTGAACCGCCTCTCGGATCGCGAGCTCAAGGATATCGGGCTGACCCGCGGCGATATCGACCAGGTCGCCCGGCGCGGCCGCTGAGGCGCCTTTCCGTGCAAGGCAACAAAGGCCGGGACAGCGTCCCGGCCTTTGGCATGTCAGCTTCGCGACCGGCGCTGCGGTCGGCCCGCGTCGTCAGATCCCGACCTCGACGATCGCCCGGGCCAGCACCGGCACCGTCTGCCGGTTCAGCCCCGCGATGTTCAGCCGGGAATCGCCGACCATGTAGACCGCGAACTCGTCCTTGAGCCGCGCCACCTGCTCGGGCGTCGCCCCCAGGCGCGAGAACATGCCGCGGTGGCGAGCGATGAAGTCGAAGCGGTCGGTTCCGGTCAGGTCGCGCAGTTCCTGGGCCAGCTGCTCGCGCAGTCCCAGCATCGTCTGCCGCACCTCTTCCAGCTCGGCGACCCAGTCGGCCCGCAGGGCCGCGTCGTCCAGAATCGTCTGCACGACCCGGGCCCCGTGATCCGGCGGGAAGCTGTAGTTCTGGCGGTTCAGGAAGTTCATCGTGCCCTGCGCCAGATCACGGCTGGCGGGATCGCCGACGCGGGCCAGCAGCACGCCGGTTCGTTCCCGGTAGATGCCGAAATTCTTGGAACAGGACGCGGCGATCAGC
The DNA here is from genome assembly GCF_947496875.1 of uncultured Paracoccus sp. GTDB lineage: Bacteria > Pseudomonadota > Alphaproteobacteria > Rhodobacterales > Rhodobacteraceae > Paracoccus. The sequence goes on from NZ_CANMEH010000001.1 coordinate 109,055, forward strand.
ACCTCGGGGGCGCGGCTGGCGATCAGCCGGGTGCCGGCGGCGTCCGGTTCCAGGCCATCACCGAAGCCCTGATAGGCCAGATCGATCAGCGGCACCGCACCGGTCCGGTCCAGCAGGTCCGCGATCTCGGACCACTGGTCCGTCGTCAGGTTGGCCCCGGTCGGGTTGTGACAGCAGCCGTGCAGCAGGACCAGATCGCCGGCTTGCGCGCGGCCCAGGTCCGCCATCATGCCGTCGAAATCCACGCCGCGGGTCGCATCGTCGAAATAGCGGTATTCGGCGAACGGCAGGCCCATGAACTTCAGGATCGAGAGGTGGTTCGGCCAGGTGGGGTCCGAGACATGCACGGTCAGGTCGGGGTTGCCCAGCCGGGCCAGTTCCAGCGCCTGGCGCACGGCGCCGGTCCCGCCGACGGTGGCCAGCGCGGCCGTCCGCTCGGGCTGCTGATCGTCGGCCAGTACCAGCCGCGACATCGCCTGCAGATAGGCGGGCTCGCCCGCCAGCCCGGTGTAGGTCTTGGTGGTCTCCGCCTCCCAGATCTGCCGCTCGGCCTGCCGGACGGCGCGCATCACCGGGGTGACGCCGGTCGGATCGCGATAGACGCCCACCCCCAGGTCGATCTTGCCCTGCCGGGTGTCGCCCTTGTACTCGCCCAGCAGGGCCAGGATCTTGTCGGGGGCTTGGGCCTTGAGATTGGCGAACATCAGGCGTCTCCGGTTGCGATCTTCAGGTCGGGAAAGCTGCCCCACTCGGTCCAGCTGCCGTCGTACAGCGACCAGTCGCGATGCCCGATCCGTTCCAGCGCCAGCGCCAGGACCGCCGCGGTCACGCCCGACCCGCAGGTGGTGATGGCCGGGCGGGACAGATCGACGCCCGCCTCTTCGAAGATCGCGCGCAGCGCGTCGGGGGACTTCATGGTGCCGTCGTCGTTCAGCAGGGTGGTGAAAGGCACGTTGCGGGCACCCGGGATATGGCCGCGGCGCAGGCCGGGACGCGGTTCCTCGACCTCGCCGCGGAACCGTTCGGGGGACCTCGCGTCGATGATCGCGTGATCGCCCAGCTTGGAGGCCGCGGCGACCTGGGTCACGTCGCGCACCAGCCCGGCCTGCCGCTGCACGGTCATGTGGCGTTCGCGGGTGATCGGGGGCATATCCTCGACGGGCCGGCCCTCGGCCAGCCATTTCGCGAAACCGCCGTCCAGCACCGCCACGTCGGTCTTGCCCATCAGGCGGAAGGTCCACCACACCCGGGCGGCGCTGCGCACGTCGGAATGGTCGTAGACGACCACCTGGTGCCCGTCCCCGATCCCCGCCTTGCGCATCCGGCTGGTGAACAGTTCCGGCGGCGGCGCCATGTGGGGCAGTTCGCTGGTCTGGTCGCAGATCGCGTCGATGTCGAAAAACCGGGCGCCAGGGATGTGGGCGGCCTCGTACTCCGCACGCGCGTCGCGGCCTGTCCCGCTCATGTGCAGGGATGCGTCGATGATCCGCAGGTCGGGATCGTTCAGATGCGCCATCAACCAGTCGGTCGACACCAACGTTTTCGGATCGTCCATCCCACTCCTCCTTGGCGCAACAGGCCGCGCATTCTTAGCCGCGGCCAACCTGCAGGACAACCACGCGCTTGACGCGTCGGGGGGCAGGGATGCATCGAGGCGGGATGGACGATCTGCAACGCTTTCATGACGCGCAGGCCCGCGATCAGGCCCCCGCGGTGGCCGAGCTGCGCGCCGGGCGAAAGACCAGCCACTGGATGTGGTACATCTTTCCCCAGCTCGGCGCGCTGGGGTATTCGCCCCGCGCCAAGTATTACGGTATCCGCGACCTGGCCGAGGCGCGGGCCTACCTGGCCGACCCGATCCTGGCCGCAAACCTGAACCAGGCGGCCGAGGCCATGCTGGCGAACGCGGGCACCCCGGCGGAGGCGGTGCTGGGTCAGGTGGATGCGCGCAAGCTGCAGTCCTGCGCCACGCTGTTTCGCGCGGCCGGCGGCGGCCCGGTGTTCCAGCAGCTGCTGGATGCGTTCTTCGGCGGCCAACCGGACCCCGCCACGCTGACGGCGCTGAACAAGACCTGACCGGTCGGGCGTTCCGTGAAGGTGGCCGCCGGGACGCGGATCCGGCACGCTGCCGGATCGGCTCAGCCCTGTTTCAGCAGCCGCTGCTTCTGCCGGCCCCAGTCGCGCTTGGCCGCGGTGTCGCGCTTGTCGTGGATCTTCTTGCCCTTGGCGATGCCCAGCTTCAGCTTCACGATGCCGCGGTGGTTGAAATACATGACCAGCGGCACCAGCGTCATGCCCTCCCGTCCCACCGCCTGCCACAGTCGCGACAGTTCCTTGCCCTTGACCAGCAGCTTGCGGCGGCGCCGTTCCTCGTGCCCGAACACGCCCGCCTGCTTGTAGGCGGAGATATAGCCGTTGATCAGCCACAGTTCGCCTTCCTCGACCGAGGCGTAGCTTTCTGCGATGTTGCACTGGCCGGTGCGCAGGGCCTTGACCTCGGATCCGCTCAGGACGATCCCGACCTCGAGATCGCTTTCGATGAAATAATCGAACCGGGCGCGGCGATTTTCCGCGATCACCCGGTAGTTCGGATCTGACTTGCCCTGGATCATGACCCGTCAAGTAGGGGTCGCGCGCACGGGTGTAAAGCGGCGGCGGTCACGCCCGCCGGATCGGCCGGGGGGCTTGCCCCGCCCGGCCGCAGGCGCCACTCTCCGGCCCGAAATCGGACCTGATGGGGGACAAGGAATGCGGCACGGCGGACGGATACTGGCAGACGCGCTGGCAGCCCACGGGGTCGAGCGGGTGTTCTCGGTCCCCGGGGAAAGCTTTCTGGCGGCGCTGGACGGGCTGTACGACCGGGGCATTCCCAACGTCGTCTGCCGGCAGGAAGGCGGCGCCACGATGATGGCCGAGGCACACGGCAAGCTGACCGGCCGGCCCGGCATCTGCTTCGTCACTCGCGGTCCCGGTGCCACCAACGCCAGTTCCGGCGTCCATGTGGCCCAGCAGGATTCGACGCCCCTGATCCTGTTCGTCGGCCAGATCGCGCGGTCCGACCGCGACCGCGATGCCTTTCAGGAGGTGAATTACCGGCAGATGTTCGGCGGTCTGGCGAAATGGGTCGCCGAGATCGACCAGACCGACCGGATCCCGGAATACGTCGCCCGCGCCTTCGACCTGGCCCAGTCGGGCCGCCCCGGCCCGGTGGTGCTGGCCCTGCCCGAGGACATGCTGTCGGCCGAATGCGAGACGCCGGACCTGACGCCCGCGCCCCGTCCCGTCGCCGGGGTGTCCGAGACGCAGCTGCAGGCGATCACCTCGGCCCTGGCGGCGGCGGAACGGCCGCTGGTCATCCCCGGCGGGTCGCTGTGGTCGCAGGAGGATGCCGACCGGCTGGCCCGCTTTGCGGAATCCTGGGGCCTGCCGGTCGCGGTGCCGTTCCGCCGCCAGGACTACATGGACAACCGTCTGCCGAACTATGCGGGCGACCTGGGGGTCGGCATGAACACCAAGCTGGGCGAGGTGCTGCGCGCGGCGGACTGCATCTTGTCGCTGGGGTCGCGCCTGGGCGACACGCTGACCGCCGGCTACACGCTGATGAACCCCGCCGACCAGGGCCGGCGGATCATCCACGTCTATCCCGACCCCGACGAGATCGGGCATCTTTGGCGCGCCGACCCGGGCATCCCCGCCTGCCCGCGCAGCGTGCTGGCCGCGTTGGCCGATGCGGCGGCGCCGCGTCGCTGGGACGAGTGGACGGCCGAACTGCGTGATCACTACGAAACCTGGCAGACGCCGCGGGACACGCCCGGCGCGGTGCGGATGGAACGGGTGGTCCGCTGGCTGTCGGACAACCTGCCCGAAGACGCGATCATCACCAACGGGGCCGGCAACTATGCGGCCTTCGTCCATCGTTATTTCCGCTTCAAGCAGGCCCGCACCCAAATGGCGCCGACCTCGGGGTCGATGGGGTACGGGCTGCCGGCCGCCATCGCCGCCAAGCTGCAGCATCCCGATCGCACCGTCGTCTGCATGGCCGGCGACGGCGATCTGCAGATGACGATGAACGAACTGTCCACGGCCAGACAGCACGATGCGCCCGTGATCGTCATCGTGGCGAACAACGGCCGCTATGGCACCATCCGGATGCACCAGGAGAAACACTATCCCGGCCGGGTGTCCGGCACTGACCTGGCCAATCCCGATTTCGCCGCGCTGGCCCGCGCCTTTGGCGGCCATGGCGAGCTGGTCACCGACGATGACGAATTCGGCGCCGCATTCGCCCGCGCCCAGGCGGCGGGGACGCTGGCGATCATCGAACTGCGGCTCGACCCCGAGGCGCTGACCACCGCCGCCACGCTGGCCGAGACGCGGGCGGCGGGCGAGGCGGCGGCGGCCGAACGGGCCCGGCAGGCGCAGCAGGCCTCCGGGCCGGACAGCGGGGCAGACGCGACAAGCTCGACGGCACTGGTGCTGCGCGACCCCCAGCCCGACCAGCAACCCCGGCCCGGGCTGCTGGGGCGGCTGATGCGCAGCCTGTCGGGGCGCTGACCGGAATGGCCCGCGCCGCGCATTCGCCGCGACTTGCTCCGATCCCGGCCAGCCTGCCGGACGCCGTGCCCTTTGTCGGACCGGAGACGCTGGAACGGCTGCGCGGCGCGCCGTTCCGCGCCCGTCTGGGCGCCAACGAGAACGGCTTCGGCCCGTCGCACGCGGCGCTGGCCGCGATGGCGGCGGCATTGCCGGGGATCTGGAAGTACGGCGACCCCACCAGCCACGACCTGCGCGCCGCGCTGGCCCTGCATCACGGGGTCACGCCCGAGCATGTCGTGGTGGGCGAGGGGATCGACGCGCTGCTGGGACTGGCGGTGCGGCTGTTCGTGGGACCGGGCGATCCGGTCGTGACCTCGGATGGCGGCTATCCCACCTTCGTCTACCATGTCGCGGGCTTTGGCGGGGTGCTGCACAAGGTGCCCTATCGCGATGATCGCCAGGACCCCGAGGCGCTGATCGCGACGGTCGCCCGGACCGGCGCGCGGCTGGTCTATCTGTGCAACCCCGACAACCCGATGGGCGGCTGGCTGGAACCGGGGCGGATCGACACGGCGCTGGCCGGCCTGCCGGACGATTGCCTGCTGCTGCTGGACGAGGCCTATGGCGAATTCGCCCCGGCGCTGCCCCGGATCGACCCCGACGACCCCCGCGTTTTGCGCCTGCGCACGTTTTCCAAGGCCTACGGGATGGCCGGCGCCCGCATCGGCTATGCGCTGGGGACGCCGTCGGTGATCCGCGCCTTCGACCGGGTCCGCAACCATTTCGGCGTGAATGCCATTGCCCAGGCCGGGGCGCTGGCGGCGCTGCAGGATGGGGATTGGCTAGACCGCACGATCGGACAGGTGGCGGCAGCCCGCGACCGGATCGCGGCCATCGCCCGCGACAACGGGCTGACGCCTCTGCCGTCGGCCACCAATTTCGTGGCGATCGACTGCGGCGCGGACGGGGCGCTGGCCCGTGCCGTGCTGAGCCGGCTCGATGCGGACGGGATCTTCGTGCGGATGCCGTGGGTCGCCCCGCAGGACCGCTGCATCCGGGTCAGCTGCGGACCCGAAGCGGAGCTGGACGCTCTGGCCGACGCGTTGCCGCGGGCGCTGGCGGCCGCCCGGACCGACATCGCCTGACCCCGGGTCGCCTGATCACCAGAGAGCTGGCCAGACCGCCCGGTCCAGGACACCGCGCGGTTCAGGTCAGCTTGGCATGCTCCAGCGCGGCATCGATGCGGGCGCGGGTCTCGGCCGTCAGCGGGGTCAGCGGCAGCCGGACACGGTCGCTGCACATGCCCAGTCGCGACAGCGCGTATTTCGCGCCTGCAACCCCGGGCTCCAGGAAGATCGCGATGTGCAGCGGCATCAGCAGGTCCTGCAGCCGCAGCGCCTCGGCATAGTCGCCGCGCAGGCAGGCATCCTGCATCTGCGCGCACAGCTTCGGCGCGACGTTGCCGGTCACCGAGATGCAGCCGACCCCGCCCTGGGCGTTGAACCCGTGCGCGGTCGCATCCTCGCCCGACAGCTGGATGAAGTCCGTGCCGCAGGTAATCCGCTGGCAGCTGACCCGTTCCAGCCGGCCGGTCGCATCCTTGACCCCGACGATCCGCGGCAGCCGGGCCAGCTCGCCCATCGTCTCGGGCAGCATGTCCACCACCGACCGGCCGGGGATGTTGTAGATGATGATCGGCAGGTCCGACGCGTCGTGGACGGCGGTGAAATGCGCGATCAGCCCGGCCTGCGTCGGCTTGTTGTAATAGGGCGTCACCACCAGCGCGGCGTCGGCGCCGACCTGTTCGGCGTGCTGGATCAGGCCGATCCCCTCGCGCGTCGAGTTGGACCCCGCCCCGGCGATCACGGGGATGCGGCCGGCGACGATGCGCACGACCTCCTCGATCACCAGGCGGTGCTCGTCATGGGTGAGGGTCGGGCTTTCCCCGGTGGTGCCGACCGGGACCAGGCCGTGGCTGCCCTGGTCGATCTGCCACTCGATCAGCCTCTCCAGTGCGGGCAGGTCCAGCTCTCCCTCCTCGGTGAAGGGGGTGACGAGCGCGGGCAGCGAGCCTCGGAACATGATGGCATCCTGACGATCGGGTGTGTCACAGGCGGGCATATCGCCCGCGGCGCGGCTTGCCAAGGATTTGAGTTGCCGTGACGGGGCGGCCTTCGCACAGTGCAACCATGAGACGATCGCTTCGCGCCCATGTGGCCGTTCTGACACTGACTGTGCTCGCCGTGGTGGTACCGCCGCAGGGGGCGCGGGCCGAGGACGCTGCCGCGCTGACGCGGGCCTGGGCCGCGGCGGGTGCGCGGGACTGGGCCGGTGCGCAGGACGCGGCGCGTCAGTCCGGGCCGATCGCGCAGGACCTCGTGCTGTGGCAGCAGTTGCGCGCGGGTCACGGCACCTGGCAAGATTACCGCGATTTTGCCCGCCGCAATGCCGACTGGCCGGGGCTGGACCTGCTGCATCGTCAGGGCGAGGCGCTGCTGCGGCCCGATCTGCCCCCGGACGAGATCATCGGCTGGTTCGGCACTCGGCGCCCGACGACACTGACCGGCGAAACCGCATTGCTGGCGGCGCTGCGGGCGACCGACCCGCAGGCCGCCGACGCCGAGGCGATCCGGTTCTGGATCGAGACGCCGCTGGACCGCGCCGAACTGGCCAGCTTTGCCGCGGCGCAGGGCGAGTTGCTGGCACCGCACCATGCCGACCGCCTGGCCCGCCTGCTGGACCAGGGCGAGTGGGCGGCGGCCGAACTGATGCTGACCCCGGGGATTGCGGCACCGCCGCGTCGCCCGCCCGACCGGCCGTCCGGTCCCGCCGGCGACCCGGCGAACGCCGCTGGCCTCGGCACGGGCAGCGGCGGGGGTGACGTGCGGACACCGACCCCGCCGCTGGTCACCGAGCCCGCGGCCGATCTGGCCCGCGCCCGGATCGCCCTGCAGGCTGGCCGACCCGGCGTCGACGACCTGATCAAGGCGCTGCCCCCGGCCCTGCGCGATGATGCCGGGCTGGCGATGGACCGGTTCACATGGCGGGTCGCGGCCAAGCAGACCGACGCTGCCCGCGCGCTGCTGCTGGAGCGGTCGGGATCGGCCGAGGCGCTGCGCGATCCCGCCCGCTGGGCGTCGTTCCGCGTCGATCATGCCCGCGCGGCGCTGCGGGCCGGGGACTGGGCGCTGGCCGGACGCTTGGCGGCGGCGCATTTCCTGCCCGCCGATCACCGCGATCACGCCGATCTCGAATGGCTGGCCGGCTATGCCGCCCTGCGGGCCGGTGATCCTGATCGCGCCCTGGGCCATTTCCGCCACCTGCAGACGGTCGTCGGCAGCACGATCTCCACCGCCCGCGCGCTGTACTGGCAGGGCCGCGCGATGCAGGCCGACGGCGATGCCGACGGCGCCCGCGCCGCCTATGCCCGCGCGGCACGCGACCAGTCGGCCTATTACGGCCAACTGGCGGCCGAGCGGCTGGGACTGCCGATGGATCCGGCGCTGGCGGTCGGCGGGCCTGCGGTGGACAGCCTGCCGGACTGGCGCGGATCGGAACTGCGGTCCAGCCGGGTCTGGCAGGCGGCGCTGTGGCTGGTCGCCGCCGGTGATCCGGCCAGCGCCCAGCGGTTCCTGCTGCATCTTGCCGGAACGGCGCCGGCCGAGCAGATCGGCGGCATGGCGCGGCTGATGATGGAGCTGCGCCGCCCCTGGGATGCGCTGCGCCTGTCCAAGCAGGCGACGGCCAAGGGGGTGGTGTTTCCCGCGGCGCATTTCCCGCTGACCGGGCTGGAACGCAGCGAGTTGGGCCTGCCCGCCGAGCTGGTCCTGGCCATCGCGCGTCAGGAAAGCGAGTTCAACCACAGCGTCAGCAGCCATGCCGGGGCCAAGGGGCTGATGCAGGTGATGCCCGAAACCGCCCGGGCCATGGCGCGCCGGATCGACGAGCCCTTCGTGCAGGCGCGGCTGACCACCGACGCGGCGTACAACGCGCGGCTGGGGGCGGCCTATCTGCAGGGGCTGCGCGAACGGTTCGGCGCCTCGATCGCGCTGGTTGCCGCAGGCTACAATGCCGGGCCGGGGCGGTCGGCCCGCTGGCTGCGCGACTTCGGCGATCTGCGCCAGCCGGGGCCCGACGGCGCCGACCCGGTGGACTGGGTCGAGATGATTCCGTTCGACGAGACCCGCAACTACGTGATGCGGGTGGCCGAGGCGCTGCCGGTCTATCGCGCCCGCATCGCGGGACGGCCGGCGCCGATCGTGCCGACCTGGGATCTGCGTGGCGGGCTGTTGCCGCTGCCGGCGCTGTCGCCGCTGCGGCTGGCGCTGTCGGATCGCCCACCCGGCCGGCCGATCCGGGTCGCGGCGGCGCCGCCCGGGGCCGCGCTGGCGATCCGGATGCCGTGGCGGGGTCCCGCGGCCTCGGGCGATGAGGCCACGCCGGGGCAGGCCGTGCCCGGTCGCCCGCCGGCCGACGCGACGACGATGCGCTATCCGCAGGGCGCAGCGGTGGACCTGTCCATCGCCCTGCAGCGGGCGAGGCCGCTGATGGCGGGGGACCGTGCGCCCCCGGCCGGAACGCTCAGCGCCGCGGGTCAGCCATCCGGGCGCGGATCTGGGCCCGCCACCAGGTGAACAGTCCGGCCGCCACGACGATGACGGCGCCCAGCACGACATTGGGCGCGACACGCTCGCCGAACAGCAGCACGCCGATGATGCTGACCCAGACCAGCTGGGTATAGGCAAAGGGCTGCAGGCTGGACGCCTCGGCCAGCTCGTAGGCGCGGATCAGCAGGTAATGCCCCAGCACTGCGGTCAGGCACAGCCCCAGCATCCACGGCCAGTCGACAAGGGCCATCGGGGTGGCGTTGGCCAGCCCGACCACGGTGATCCCGGCCGCGCCGGCAATGCCGGTCCAGAAAAAGCTGACCGTCGCCGGGTCATCGCGCGAGACCAGCCGGGTCAGCAGCCCGTAGACGGCGAACATCAGCGACGAGATCAGCGGCAGCGCCGCCCAGGGGCTGAAGACCCGCAGCCCCGGCTGCAGGATGATCAGGATCCCGACGAACCCGACCCCGACCGCCAGCCAGCGCCGCCAGCCCACCCGTTCGCCCAGCATCGGACCCGACAGCGCCACCACCAGCAGCGGATAGGCGGTGAACAGCGCGTGGGTTTCCACCAGTCCCAGATGGACGAACGACATCTGCATCAGCGAGACCTCGGCCACCAGCAGCAGGCCGCGCAGGGTCTGCAGGACCGGGCGGCGGGTCCGCGCCGCGGCGCGCAGCCCACCCGCGGCGCGCGCCGCCATCACCGCGACGAACGCCGCGAAGAACCAGTAGCGCAGCATGACCACGAAATAGGTCGGGTAGCGTTCGCCCAGGTGCCGCGACAGGGCGTCCTGCCAGGCGAACACCAGGCTGACCAGGCACATGATCAGGATCGCCCGGTTCTGCTGCCCGGACGAGGTCGCATCCCGCGGCGCCGCCGACGGCTCGACCGTCGTGATCCCGGCGGCCGGGGTCAGGGGGGTCGAGGCCGCCAGCGCCGCCGGCACGGCCAGCGCCTGGTCCGGGGCCGGCGTGGTCAGCGCCGGGCTGGCCTGCGCGGGATCGGGATCACCCGCCGCAGGACGGTCCGGCAGGTCGTGAAGGGCGGGGGGCATGGCGGCAGGGATGCGGAGCGGTGGCCGCTCAGCTTTCGCGGATGATCTGGGCCAGGCCGTCGAACAGCTGCGTGTTCGCGGCGATCAGGGCGCCCGATTCGAGGGGGGAGCCGTTCGGTTCGACCGCCTCGACGAAGCCGCCGGCTTCCTTGACCAGCAGGATGCCGGCCGCCACGTCCCACGGCTGGATGCCGCGTTCCCAGTAGCCGTCGAAGCGCCCGGCCGCGACATAGGCGAGGTCCAGCGCCGCGGACCCCCAGCGCCGCACCCCGGCGACCTGCGGCATCAGCCGCGCCAGATCCTTGAGCGTGGCGGGCAGGTCGCGGCGGCCGCCGAAGGGCACGCCGGTGGCGAAGATCGACTCGATCAGCCGGCGCCGACCCGACACCCGTAACCGGCTGTCGTTGAGGAACGCGCCGGCCCCGCGCTCGGCGCTGAACAGCTCGTCCTTGGCCGGGTCCAGGATCACCGCCGCGACGATTTCTCCCTTGTGTTCCAAGGCGATGCTGACGCCCCAGTGGGGCAGCCCGTGCAGGAAGTTGGTGGTGCCGTCCAGCGGATCGACGATCCAGCGGCGGGTCGGATCCTCGCCCGGCTCGGCGCCGGTTTCCTCGCCCACCCAGCCATAATTCGGGCGGGCGCCGCGCAGTTCTTCCTTGATGATGCGCTCGGCCTCGCGGTCGGCGCGGGTGACGAAATCGCCGGCGCCCTTGACGCTGACCTGCAGGTTCTCGACCTCGCGGAAGTCCTTGACGAGGCTGCGGCCGGCCTTGCGCGCGGCCTTGATCATGATGTTGAGATTGGCGCTGGCCATGCGGTCGGTCCTTTCGGGGTTGCCGGCGGGCATAGGCGAGACGGGGCGGAAAGGGAAGCCGGGGTGGGCGCGGGCGCGGCGCCCGTCGGGGCGTTGCGGGATATGCGATGTTCATGCAGCGTTCATGCAGTTTTCATGCATCGTTCCGGTGGGCAGCGAACGTTGCGTCGCGGTCCCCGCGGGAGCGGTCCGGTCCTCGGGGTGGCGGTCCGCCGCCGGTCTCGTCGGGCCGCAGTGTGGCCAGGATGGCTGCGGCGCCTGCCACGACCAGCGCATCCTCGACCAGCCCGGTGGCGGTCTGGCCGTGGTCCTCCATCGCCGCCATGCGCGCCCGCCAGCCCGGCCAGGATGCGATCACCGCGGTGGCCCCGCCGACCGCCGCGCCCCGCCAGAACCGGCCGCGCGGTGCGAGGGCGCCGCCGGCGATGCCGCCGGTGACCAGCCGCGCGACCAGCCCGGCCGGCACGATGCGGTCGGGCGCGGCCTTCATCTTGTCGCCGGCCAGTTCGGCCAGGGCCAGCGCCAAGGCCCCGGCGACCACCACGGGGTCCCCCATGATGCGCGGCGCGGCGCGGTCGCGCGGCAGGTCGCCGCGTGCGGCCGGCACGGCGATGGCGGCCAGCGGCGTCATCGAACGCTGGCCCCCGACGAGGCCCATGAGGAACGAGGCGAGCATGGCGAACTCCTGCACCGGTTCGGGCCCAACGTCGGGCGTGACCGGTCCGGTTCCGCCGGACCCGCAGCGGCGGTCGATAACGGCTGGGGCCCCGGCAGGGCGGATCAGCGCGCCGCGCGGGCCAGGCGCAGCATGTCGGCGGCAAAGGGCAGGTCGCGGTCCTTGTCGCGCAGCGCGGCATAGAGCCGGCGGGTGACCGGCGGATCGCCCAGCGGCAGGGTGACCAGATCGGGATTGTCGCGTTCCCGCGCCATCACCCAGTCGGGCAGCACCGTGATGCCGCGCCCCGAGGCGACCAGCAGCAGCGCCACGTCGGTCAGCTCGATCTCGCGCACCGCGGCGGGCCGGGCACCGGCGGGGTCGAGGAAATGGCTGAACACGTCCAGCCGCGCGCGGTGCATCGGATAGGTGATCAGAGTTTCGGCCGCGAGGTCGGAGGGCAGCGCATGGCTGCGCCCGGCCAGCCGGTGGCCGGCGGGGACCACCAGCAGCGGCCGATAGTCGAACAGCGGCTCGAACACGACGCCGGGCAGATCCTCGGGGTCGGACGAGACGACCAGATCCGCCTCGCCCCGGACCAGCGCCGGCAGGGCGGTGAAGGCGAGACCGGCGCGGATATCGATGTCGATCTGCGGCCACTGGTGGCGGAACGCGTCCAGCGCCGGCAGCAGCCAGTTGAAGCAGGCGTGGCATTCCATGGCGATGTGCATCCGGCCGCCGCGGGTCGCGGCCGGGCCGCGGAACTCGGCCTCGACCGCCTCGACCTGGGGCAGAACCGCCTGGGCCAGCCGCAGCAGCCGCATGCCGGCGGGGGACAGGCGCAGCGGCCGGGTCTGGCGCAGGAACAGCGCCACGCCCGCCTGATCCTCGAGCCCGCGGATCTGGTGGGACAGGGCCGACTGGGTGATGTTGAGCACCTCGGCGGCGCGGCCCAGCCCGCCCTTGTCGTGGATGGCGCGGATCGTCCGCAGGTGGCGCAGTTCCAGATGCATGAGGGGGATTCATGGAGAAGTTGTGGGGTATGAATTTGTCTCACGCCCGCGGCTGTGGCACAAGCGGCGTTCGAAAGGATCCGCCATGACCTCGCCCGCCCCCTCCAGCGCCACTTCCGGCGCCCCCATCAGCCCGGCCGCCAGTGCCGCCGCGAGCCCGGCCGCCGGCCCGTCCCGTCAGCCGGACGCGCAGCGGTCTGCCGCACCGGCGGTCAGCTTCGAGTTCTTTCCGCCCAAGTCGCTCGACCAGTCGTTCCGGCTGTGGGAGACGGCGCGGGCGCTGGCGCCGCTGAACCCGGATTTCGTGTCGGTGACCTATGGCGCGGGCGGCACCACGCGGCAGCTGACCCACGAGGCGGTGGTGGCGCTCGCCGGGCATTACGGCCTGACCGTGGCGGCCCATCTGACCTGCGTGGACGCGACGCGCGAGCAGACGATGCAGATCGTGGACGATTATGCCCGCGCCGGGGTGCGCGAGATCGTGGCGCTGCGCGGCGACGCCCCGGCCGGCCAGGACCGGTTCGTCCCGCATCCCGACGGGTTCGCCGATTCGGTCGAACTGATCGCCGCGATCGCGGCGCGGGGCGGTTTCACGATCCGCTGCGGCGCCTATCCGGAGCCGCATCCCGACAGTCCCGACACGACCGCCGACGTGACCTGGCTGAAGCGCAAGATCGACGCCGGCGCGTCATCGGCGATCACCCAGTTCTTCTTTGACCCCGACACCTATTTCCGGTTCCGCGATGCCTGCACCGCGGCAGGGATCGACGCGCCGATCATCCCCGGCATCCTGCCGATCCAGTCCTGGGCGGGGGCCAAGCGGTTCGCCGCGCGCTGCGGCACGGCGGTACCGCAATGGGCCGAGGACGCGTTCACGGCCGCCGGCAAGGCGGGCGAGCGGCAACTGGCCACCGATCTGGCGACCGACCTCGGCCGCCGGCTGATCGAGGGCGGGGTGGACCGGCTGCATTTCTATACGCTGAACCGGCCGGAGCTGGTGCTGGACGTCTGCGCGGCGCTGGGCGTGCAGGCCGACCCGGCGCGCGCCGTGGCCTGACCGGCTGATCCGAATCTTGCCGCAGGGTCGGACGGTCAGCTCAGCGCGAGCGCCGTAACCTGCCGCATTTCCCCGAAACCGTTGAAGCGGGTGTTGGTGACCACCGAATAGGCGCCGGCCCCGTGGAAGATGACGTAGTCGCCTTCGGCGATGTCGTCGGGCAGCGACATCTCGCCCGGCAGCCGGTCGACCGAATCGCAGGTCGGGCCGAACACGGTGCGGCCGTGATCGCCGCCGGCCCGGCGGGTGCCGTCGGGGGTCAGCACCTCGAGCCGGTCGAGGTTGCCGATGATCGGCAGCTCGGTCAGGCCGCCATAGACGCCGTCGTTCAGGAACACCGCCTGGCCGTCGCGCACCGCCTTGACCCGGGTGATCAGCGAGAACGCGTCGGCGCACAGCCCCCGACCGGGTTCGCAGACCAGCGCCGGGGCATCCGGGCCGAACGCCTCGGCCGTGGTCCGCCCGATCAGGTCGAAGATCGCTTGCAGGTCCGGTTCGACCCCGTGCACCCGCCAGGACGGAAAGCCGCCGCCCACGTTCAGCCGGGCGGCGCGGACGCCGGCGGCGTCACAGATCTCGCGGGCGGTCCGGATATAGGTTTCCCAGGCGCCCGGGTCCACGCACTGGGTGCCCGGGTGGAAGGTCAGCGAGGCGATGTAGCCGCGCGCCGCCACGTCGCGCAGCAGCTCGGCGGCGAGTTCCGGCGGGGCCCCGAATTTCGAGCCGAAATCATAGGCGGCGCCCAGCACCGGCAGCTTGAAGCGGGGCGAGATCTCGCAGCCCTCGACCGGCACCTGAGCGAACAACTTGTCCAGTTCGCTGCGGCTGTCGACTGACCAGGCCTTGATCCCGGCCTGCACGGCATGGGCGATTTCCGGCTGGCTGCGGACCGGGTTGTGGTAGTGCCGGGCCGCCATCGGGGCGAGCCGGCCGATCAGGTCGATTTCGAAGGGCGAGGCGACGTCGAAGCCACGAATCCCCGCGGTGACGAGGTTCTGGATCACCGCCTCGTCCGGATTCGATTTCACCGCATAGGTCACCAGGCCGGGGAATCCGGCGATGAACTGGCGCGCCCGGTCCTGCAGCAGCGTCGGCGCGAACACCATCACCGGGTTTTCCGGTTGCAGGCTGCGGATGATTTCTGCCGGATTGTCCCAGACGGTCTTGGCCTGCCGGCCCTCGCTCAGTCCCATGCGGCTTTCCTCCGGTCGGTTGCGGGCACAACGCAGAATTGCGCCAATAGGGTTCCGGGAGGACGGGGAAAAGAGGTTTTTCGCGGGCGCGGCGCTAGCCGGCCGCGACCGCTGCGGGGCGGGGCGCGGCGTCAGCCCGGGCCAGCCGGAACCGGTCCACGAAGTCCTGTCCGCGCGCGGGATCGCCGCGCAGCGTCACCAGCCCGGCGCCGGTCACCTCGGCCAGCTTCCGGGGGCCGTAGACGGCGGCGGCCATGGCGTTTGGCGGGCCGCTGAACAGCAGGTCGCCCGCCGGCCGGGCGGCCCGGCGAACCTGCATCCCGGCGTCGGTCAGGGTGACGGCAAAGCCTTCGTCGTCCATCGCGAAGCCCGCCTGCAAGGGGGTGGAGGGCGGGTCCACCAGCATCGCCTGCATCGACAGCATCAGCGCCGTGGGGCTGATCGGCAGGGTCGGGTCGTGGCCGGGAATGCCAGCCCCCCAGTGGCACAGCGCCCGCAGCACCGGACCCAGCGCCAGACCCTGCGCGGTCAGTTCGTAGACCTGGACGCTGGCCGGGGGCGGCAGGTCGGCGCGCCGCAGGATGCCCGCCGATTCGAGGTCGGCCAGCCGCCGGGTCAGCATGTTGGTGGCGATCCCCGGGACCCGCGCCCGGATCGCGCCGAACCGTTTCGGCCCCAGCATCAGTTCGCGCACGATCAGCAGCGCCCAGCGGTCGCCGATCAGGTCGAGCGCGTGGGCCGCGATGCAGCCCTCGCCATAGGTTCTGCGGGTGTCCGGCAAGTTTCTGCCTCCGTGCTGGTCCATTGAAAGTTGTCAGTTGCAAAATGCAAGTAAGATCGGCAGGCTGCGGTTGCAAGACGCAGCTTTCCAGGACGCAGGCCTTCGAGGACGCAGGCCCACATCGAAAGGAACGCGGGATGACCTATTACACGGGATCGGTCGCGGCGGTGCCCACGGCGAATCGGGACTCGTATCGCGACCATGCCAGACGCGCCTGGCCGCATTTCGAAAAGCGCGGTGCGCGGCGCATCGTGGAATGCTGGGGCGAGGACGTGCCGCCCGGCAAGGTGACCGACTTCCAGCGCGCGGTTCAGGCGACGGCCGACGAGACGGTGGTGTTCTCCTGGATCGAATGGCCGGACCGGGAAACCTGTGACGCGGCCTGGCAGGACATGATGGCCGACCCGAACATCCCCGTCGAGATGGGCGAGATGCCGTTCGACGGCAAGCGCATGATCTGGGGCGGGTTCGCGCCGCTGGTCGCCGAGGGAAGCGACCGCGGGGTGGGGTATGTCCAGGGCTTCGTCACCCCGGTGCCGACCGGCAACAAGGCGCCCTACGAGGCGATGGCCCGCAGCGCGTGGGACGAGATGTTCCGCCCCAATGGCTGTCTGGGCAGCGTCGAATGCTGGGGCGAGGACGTGCCCCGCGGCAAGCAGACCGACTTCTATCGCGCGGTTGATGCCAGGGACGACGAGACGATCGTGTTTTCCTGGGCGGCGTGGCCCGATCGCGCCACCTGCGACGCCGCCGCCCGCGCGATGGAGGCGAGCATGGCCGGCCAGCCGATGCCCGAGATGCCGTTCGACGGCAAGCGGATGTTCTGGGGCGGCTTTGCCCCGGTGTTCGACAGCGACCGCGACTGATCGCCGGCCTGTTGGCCGCATCGGATCGGCGGGATGATCGCCGACGGGGCCGGGCGGTCCGGCCCCGCCGCTGACCGCGAAAGGACGGACCCATGAACATGCACGGACGACCCTGCTGGTTCGAACTGTCGACCAGCGACGTGGACGGGGCAGCGGCCTTCTATGCGCCGCTGTTCGACTGGACGATCGGCGCCAGCGCGATGGAGGCCTTCGACTATCGCCTGGCCATGTCCGGCACCGAGGCGGTGGCCGGGTTGATGGGGCTGGAGCGCAGCCCGCCGGGCACGCCGCCGAACTGGATGATCTATGTCTGCGTGGATGATGCCGACGCCACCGCCGGGCTTGCCGCGGACCGGGGCGGCACCGTCCTACACCAGCCCACCGACATCCCGGACACCGGGCGATTCGCGGTGCTGGCCGACCCGCAGGGGGCGGTGTTCGGCATCCTCGCACCCGCGCCGATGGACCCGCCGCCATCGCCGGATCAGGGGGCCTTTAACCAGCAGAAGGCGGGGCGCGGCAACTGGGTGGAGCTGATGTCGACCGATCCGGGCGCGGGGTTCGCGTTCTACGCCGCCCTGTTCGGGTGGACCCGAGGCGAGGCGATCGACATGAGCGGTGGGGACATGGGCGGCCCCGCCGCGGCAGGGTCCGGCCCGGGCAGCATCTATCAGCTGTTCCGCTGGCAGGGCACGGATATCGGCGGGATGATGGGGCTGGGTGATGCGCCGATGCCGGTCTGGCTGCCCTATTTCGGCGCCAACGGAATCGACGCCGCCATCGAACGCGTCAGGGCGGGGGGCGGCAAGCTGTGCCACGGCCCGGTCGAGGTGCCGGGCGGCGCCTTCATCGCCGTGCTGAACGACCCGCAGGGCGCCTGGTTCGCCATCGTCGGGCCGAAGGACGTCACCCCCTGAGCCCCGGTCATGCGAGGAAACGCCATGCTGACGATCACCACCTTTGACTGGGTGCCCGAGATGGCCCGCGGCTATGTCCGCGACCTGCGGGTGCGCTGGGCGTGCGAGGAGGCGGGGCTGGATTACCGCGTCGACACGGTGCCGTCCGTGTCGAGAACGCCCGGGCACCTGGCCCGCCAGCCCTTTCACCAGGTGCCGATGCTGCGGGACGGCGACCTGTCGCTGTTCGAGACCGGCGCGATCCTGTTGCATCTGGCCGAGAAGTCCGACGCGCTGATGCCCGAGAGCACGCGGGCCGAAGTTACCCAATGGGTGATTTCCGCCCTGAACACGGTCGAGCTATGGGCGCTGCCGTGGCTGGTCGCCCGGTTCTTCGAGAAGGACGAGGCGGCGGCAACCAAGGCCTCTGTCCTGATGAACGAGCGGCTTCGGCAGATGAACGCGGTGCTGGAGGGGCGCGACTGGCTGGTGGCCGACCGTTTCACCGCCGCGGATATCATCATGGCCGACGTCCTGCGTCCCGTCCATGATCTCGGCGCCCTGGCCGATTTCCCGGCGGCCGCGGCCTATGTGACGCGGGCGACGGCAAGGCCGGCGTTCGGCAAGGCGCATGCCGACCAGCTGGCGCATTTCGAGGCCGCCGCGCCGCCGGCGAGCCTGGCTGCGTCCTGATCCCTGCCGCTTGGCCTTTGCCAAGCCAGCGGCTATTTCGGTCGGCAACCGAAAGGACGCCGACCGATGAGCATGGACAAGACCTTCGACGCCGCCGCCGCCGAGGCCCGGATCAGCGCGGAC
This sequence comes from uncultured Paracoccus sp., assembly GCF_947496875.1. Lineage (GTDB taxonomy): Bacteria > Pseudomonadota > Alphaproteobacteria > Rhodobacterales > Rhodobacteraceae > Paracoccus. The sequence goes on from NZ_CANMEH010000001.1 coordinate 127,346, forward strand.
TGGGAACGGCAGGATGCCTTTCGCGCCGGCGCCAACGCCCGCCCGGGGGCCGAACCCTTCGCCGTGATGATCCCGCCGCCCAATGTCACTGGCAGCCTGCATATCGGCCACGCCTTCAACAACACGCTGCAGGACATCCTGGTGCGCTGGCACCGGATGCGCGGCTTTGACACGCTGTGGCAGCCGGGCCAGGACCACGCCGGCATCGCCACCCAGATGGTCGTCGAGCGGCGGATGGCCGAACGGGGCGAGCCCGGCCGGCGCGAGATCGGGCGCGAGGCGTTCGTGGAGAAGATCTGGGACTGGAAACAGGAATCCGGCGACACGATCATCAACCAGCTCAAGCGCCTCGGCGCCTCCTGCGACTGGTCGCGCAACGCCTTCACCATGTCCGGCGCCCCGGGCGCGCCGGCCGGCGAGGAGGGCAATTTCCACGACGCGGTGATCCGGGTCTTTGTCGACCTGTACGACAAGGGGATCATCTATCGCGGCAAGCGGCTGGTGAACTGGGACCCGCATTTCGAGACCGCGATCAGCGACCTGGAGGTCGAGAACCGCGAGGTGCCCGGTCATATGTGGCACTTCAAGTACCCGCTGGCGGTGAATCCCGACACCGGCGAACGAGAGACCTACGAGTATGTCGAGCGCGACGCCGACGGCACCGTCACCCTGCGCGAGACCCGCGACTATATCTCCATCGCCACGACCCGGCCCGAGACGATGCTGGGCGACGGCGCGGTGGCGGTTCACCCGTCGGACAACCGCTATGCGCCGATCGTCGGCAAGCTGTGCGAGATCCCGGTCGGGCCGCAGGCGCACCGCCGCCTGATCCCGATCATCACCGACGAGTATCCCGATCCCGATTTCGGGTCGGGCGCGGTCAAGATCACCGGGGCGCATGACTTCAACGACTATGGCGTGGCGATGCGCAACGGCATCCCGCTCTATGCGCTGATGGACGGGCGGGGGGCGATGCGCGCCGACGGGCTGCCCTACGAGGAATCGGCCGCCATCGCGACCCGCGCGGCGCGGGGCGAGGATGTCGGCGACGTGTCCACCGTCAACCTGGTCCCCGAGGAGCTGCGCGGCCTGGACCGGCTGGAGGCCCGCGCCATCATCGTCGATCAGATCACCGCCGAGGGGCTGGCCGTCACCGACGCCGAGGGCCGGCCGCTGGTCGAGAACAGGAAGATCATGCAGCCGTTCGGCGACCGCTCGAACGTGGTGATCGAGCCGATGCTGACCGACCAGTGGTTCGTCGACACCGCCCGCATCGTCGGCCCGGCCATCGCCGCCGTGCAGGACGGCCGCACTGAGATCCTGCCCGAGCAGCACCGCAAGGTGTATCTGCACTGGCTGGAAAACATCGAGCCCTGGACGATCAGCCGGCAGTTGTGGTGGGGCCACCAGATCCCGGTCTGGTACGGCATCGACCTGCATACCTCGACGTTCCGCGACGCCGAGGGCGACAACGCCCTGGACGAGGTCGAGCTGCTGTCGCTGCTGACCACGGATCACCTGATCCATTCCGGCGACCGCCATCATTGCGCGGCGCAGTTCGACGGCGTGGTCGACCGGTTCCGCGACGATCTGGCCGGCCTGCCGGCGCCGCTGCACGCCGCCCGGGTGATCGAGGTCGCCGACCGGGACGCGGCGGTGGCCGAGCTGGCCCGCAGCCTGGCCGACTACAACCTGTCGCAGGATCCCACCCATCTGGTCTATCCGGTCTGGCGCGACCCCGACGTGCTGGACACCTGGTTCTCGTCCGGCCTGTGGCCGATCGGGACGCTGGGCTGGCCCGAGAACACCCCCGATATGCGGCGGTATTTCCCGACCTCGACGCTGGTCACCGGGTTCGACATCATCTTCTTCTGGGTCGCCCGGATGATGATGATGCAGCTGGAGGTCGTCGGCGAGGTGCCGTTCCGCACCGTCTATGTGCACGGGCTGGTGCGCGACGAGAAGGGCGCCAAGATGTCGAAGTCGAAAGGCAACGTCATCGACCCGCTGGAGCTGATCGACGCCTATGGCGCCGATGCGCTGCGATTCACCCTGGCCGGCATGGCGGCGATGGGCCGCGACCCCAAGCTGGGCCCGAAGCATGTCGAGGCCAGCCGCAACTTCGTCACCAAGATCTGGAATGCCACCCGGTTTGCCGAGATGAACGGGGTGCGCGGCGGCGGGCCGCGGCCGGACCCGCAGCACATGGTCAACCGCTGGATCATCGGCGAGGTCGCCCGCGCCGCGCGCAGCACCGACGAGGCGCTGGCCTCGTACCGGTTCAACGACGCGGCGAACGGGCTCTATGGCTTTGTCTGGGGCACCGTCTGCGACTGGTACGTGGAGTTCGCCAAGCCGCTGTTCGACGGCGAACATGCCGCCGAGACCCGGGCCACGATGGGCTGGGTGCTGGACCAGTGCTATACCCTGCTGCACCCGGTCATGCCGTTCGTCACCGAGGAGCTGTGGCGCCTGACCGGCGACCGGGACCGGATGCTGGTGCATGGCGACTGGCCGGAACTGGGCGCGGACCTGATCGACCCGGCTGCCGACCGGCAGATGAACTGGGTGATCGGGCTGATCGAATCGATCCGCTCGGCCCGCGCCCAGATGGGCGTGCCCGCGGGCGCGCGGCTGGACCTGATCGTGACCGAGGCCGATGCCGCGGCGCGGGCCGCGCTGGACGCCAATGCGCAGCTGATCGAGCGCCTGGCGCGGGTGAATCCGCCGCGCGATGGCGCGGCGGTGCGGGGGACCATCGCGGTGGGCGCGCCGGGGGCGTCCTTTGTCCTGCCGATCGGCGACGTGATCGACGTGGCCGCCGAGACGGCGCGGCTGAACAAGGCGGTGGACAGGGCCACCAAGGACGCAAGCGGGCTGCGCGCGCGGCTGGGCAACGACCGCTTCGTCCAGAGCGCCGACCCCGAGGTGATCGAGGACACCCGCGCCAAGCTGGCGGCGCTGGAGGACGAGACCGGGCGGCTGAACGCCGCGCTGGCGCAGCTGCAGGCGATGTGATGCACTGGTTCGAGCGGATCGCGCAGCGCCAGATCGACGCCGCGGTGGCCCGGGGCGAGCTGACCGGCCTGCCGGGCGAGGGCAGGCCGCTGGACCCGGAACGTCTTCGGGAAAGCGCCGACGACGTGCTGCACCGGATGATGGCCGAGGCAGGCGTGGTCCCGGCCGAGATCGAGCTGGCCCGCGAGATCGCGGCCGCGCGGGCGGTGCTGGCGCAGATCGAGGACCCGGCCGAGCGCAAGCGCGTGCAGAGGCAGATCGCGATGAGCGAGCTGAAGCGCGCTGTCGCGCAGGACGCGCGGCGGCATTTCAGCCGCGGCTAGGCGTTATCCGCCGGCGCTGGCGCCCGGCCGCTACAGCCGGAATCCGTCGGGGATGCGGTTGGTGCCGTCCAGCACCAGGTCGGCGAGCAGTCCCGCGACGGCGGGCGCCATGCCGAAACCGATCTTGAACCCGCCATTCGCGACGAAATGGCCCGGACGTCCCGGCCACGGCCCGATCAGCGGCGCACGGCTGGCGGCCCGCGGCCGGAGGCCGGCCCAGCGATCGATGATCGCGGCCCCCTGCATCGCCGGGCAGAGGGCGACGGCGCGGGCGACCAACTCGTCCAGCTGCGCGTCGGTGCCGGTGCCAACGGCGTCCCGTTCGCTGGTCGATCCGACGGCGGTGGTGCCGTCCGCGTGGGGCACGATGTGGACGCCGTCGGCAAAGACCTGGGCGGCGTCGGGTGCGGCCAGCGCCAGCAGCGCCGACTGTCCCTTGACCCCGGTCCCCGCCGGCCGCCCCGTCTCGGCGGTCAGCGCCGCCAGCCCGTCGGTGCCGGTGGCCCAGATCACCGCGCCGGGCGGATCGGGCCACGCGTCCGGGTGCTGCGGTCCGGCGGCCTCGGTGACCGTGCCGCCGGTGGCGCGAATCGCCGCCGCCAGGGCCGCCAGCGCCCGCCTGGGGGCCAGCCGTGCCGTCAGGTTGTCGAACAGCCACAGCCCGTCCGGGCTGACGGAAACCAGAGGCCCGGCGGGCGCATCGGTCAGCCGCATCCGGAAGGGGTCGGGCCAGACCGCCGCCGCCGCCGCGATCCGCGCCTGCACCCGGTCCAGCGCTGCCGTTGCAACCGGCTGCAGCCGCCCCTGCCGGGCATAGCCCGGGTCAACACCGCCGGCGGTCGCGACCTCGGTCCACCAGGCAGCGGCCCCGACCAGCGCGTCCAGCTGCACCTGTTTCTTGGGGTTCCAGTTCTCCGGCGCGTGCGGGGCCAGCGCGCCGACGGTTCCGCCGCTGGAGCCCGCGCCGATCCGGTCCGCCTCGATCACCGTCACGCGGGCCCCGCGGCGGGCACATTCCCAGCCGCAGGCCAGGCCGAAGATGCCGGCGCCGATCACCGTGATGCGTCTTGCCATCCGCGCGGTCCCTCGTCATTGGCCCGGGGCGGAGGTAGCGCGAATGGACGACAGGCACCAGAACGGGCTGGACTGGCGCGACGGCGTGCCGGTGTCGCGGCGCTTCGACGATCCCTATTTCAGCCTGGCCGGGGGGCTGGCGGAAACCCGGCACGTGTTCCTGGCCGGCAACGACCTGCCGGCCCGCCTGCGCCCCGGTTTCCACGTGGCCGAGACGGGGTTCGGGACCGGACTGAACCTGCTGGCGCTGGCCGAGGTGGCGACCGTGCCGGTGCGCTTCACCAGCTTCGAGGCGTTCCCGTTGTCAGGGAACGATCTGGAGATCGCCCATGCCGCCTTTCCGTCGCTGGGCGCGCTGGCGCGGGACTTGCGGGCGGGATGGCCCGGGCCGCAATTCCGGGTCGGGGCGGTCGAGGTCACCCTGATCACGGGCGACGCGCGGGACACGCTGCCGCGCTGGACCGGTCAGGCCGACGCCTGGTTCCTTGACGGGTTCTCGCCCGCCAGGAACCCCGAGCTGTGGTCCGCCGCGCTGCTGGCCGAGGTCGCGCGCCACACCGCGCCGGGCGGCAGCTTTGCGACCTATACGGCGGCGGGCCATGTGCGCCGCGCCCTGGCGGACAGCGGGTTCACGGTGCGGCGCTGCCCGGGTTTCGCCGGGAAACGGCACATGAGCCGTGGCACCCTCAGCGCCGGACCTGCGGGATCCGGCTTGCGTGATAGCTGACCGGCCGGTGCGGCGGGTGGCCGTGGGTGCGGTTCCAGAACGCCCGGCCGCCCCGGCGCCGGAACACCGGATAGGCCAGCAGCACCCCGGCGGCGAACCCGCCGGCGTGGGCGAAATACGCGACCCCCACCTCGCCGCCCAGCATCGAATAGCCGGAAAACAGCTGCAGCGCGAACCAGATGCCCAGCATCACCCAGGCCGGGATGGTGAAGATCTTGATCAGGATGATGATGATCACCACGACATCGACCCGGGCCCTGGGGAACATCAGCAGATAGCCCCCCATCACCCCGGCGATCGCCCCCGACGCGCCGACCATCGGGATGCCGCTGGACGGGTCTACCACGATCTGCGCCGCGGCGGCGGCGAGCCCGCAGAGCAGGTAGAACAGCAGGAACCCGCCATGGCCCATCTGCTCTTCCAGGTTGTCGCCGAAGATCCACAGGAACAGCATGTTGCCGCCCAGATGCAGCAGCCCTGCATGCAGGAACATGTGGCTGAGCAGCCCCCAGGTGTTGATGCCATTCAGCACTGCGACGGGATAGAGCGCCAGATCCTCCCACAACTCGATCTGCCCGCCCAGCCAGGGCGAGGTCAGCAGGAACATCGCGATGTTCAGCCCGATCAGCGTCAGCGTGACATAGGGCGTCGTATGGGACGGGTTGTGGTCGCGGATCGGGAACATCGCGCTGGCCTTTCGCTGCGGCATCGGGCGCGGCCGCGCCGCCGGAGAAACGCGTGGCGTCCGGTGAAGTTGCGTGGCGGTCCGAAAACCCGGCGTGGTGCGTCGCCGGAACGGTCGTCAGGGCCCCAGCAGTCGGGGCAGCGGCCGGGGGGGCGAAGATGAGCGCGCGGATCCATGCCGAGCGGCTGAGATCCCCTAGATCCGGTGCGAGGTGAAAGGGTCAGCTGCCGCGGACTTCAAGCCGCCGCAGGACCCGATCAGGCGGCGAGGCCGCGGCTGCCCATTGCCAGGTATTTCTCGCGCCGGCTGCGGATCAGGTCGGCGGGCTTGGTGTCCCTGACCTCGTCCAGCATGGCGGCGATCTCGCGCCCGACCTCGGCGACCGCGTCCGGTCCGTCGCGCTGTGCGCCGCCGACCGGTTCGGTGATGATCCGGTCGATCACCCCCAGGCGTTTCAGGTCCTGCGCGGTCAGCCGCAGCGCCTCGGCCGCCTCGCGCATCTTGTCGGCGTCCTTCCACAGGATCGAGGCGCAGCCCTCGGGCGAGATCACCGAGTAGATCGAGTGTTCCAGCATCGCCACGCGGTCCGCGGTCGCCAGCGCCACGGCCCCGCCCGAGCCGCCCTCGCCGACGATGACGCTGACCAGCGGCACCCCGATCTGCAGGCATTTCTCGGTCGCGCGGGCGATCGCCTCGGACTGGCCGCGTTCCTCGGCGCCCTTGCCGGGATAGGCACCGGGCGTGTCGATCAGGGTGATCACCGGCAGCCCGAACCGGTCGGCCATGTCCATCAGGCGGATCGCCTTGCGATACCCCTCGGGGCGGGCCATGCCGAAATTGCGGTGGATCCGCGATTTCGTGTCGTTGCCCTTTTCATGCCCGATCACCACCACCGGCTGGTCGTGGAACCGCGCCAGCCCGCCCATCACCGCGTGGTCGTCGCCGAACGCCCGATCGCCGGCCAGCGGCGTCCATTCGCTGAACAGCGCGTCGATGTAGTCCTTGCAGTGCGGCCGGTCGGGGTGGCGCGCGACCAGCGTCTTTCGCCACGGGTCGAGGTTCTTGTAGAGGTCGCGCAGCAGGTCGGCCGCCTTGCGGTCCAGCGCCGTCGCTTCCTTTTCCAGGTCCACACCCTCGCCCTTGCGGGCCAAGGCGCGCAGTTCCTCGGCCTTGCCTTCCAGATCGGCGAGCGGCCGTTCGAATTCGAGATAGGTCATCGGGCAGTGCCTTTCGGTCGACGCGGTCTATATGCTGGGCGGGTCCGGCGATTGCAACGCGCCCGCCCCGCCGCTCAGCCCGGCGGGTCGTCCCAGCGGGACAGCGCAGCCTCGTCGGCGTCGGTGGCGGCGACCCAGTCGCGCGGCCCCTCGGGGCCGATGTCGCGTTTCCAGAACGGGGCGCGGGATTTCAGCCAGTCCATCAGGAAGTCGGCGGCCTCGAACGCGCCGCGCCGGTGCGGGGCCGCGGTCGCCACCATCATGATCGCCTCGCCCACCGCGATCCGGCCATGCCGGTGGACGACCAGCACGTCGGTCAGGCCGAAGCGCTGCATCGCGGCGGTCGCATGCGCCTGCAGCGCGCGCTCGGTCATGCCGGGATAATGTTCGATGTCCAGCGCCACGATCCCGCCATCGCCGCGAACCAGCCCGGTAAAGGTCACCACCGCGCCGGCGCCGCTGCCGAAGCCGTCCAGCAGCGTGGCCGGGTCGAAGGGCTGCGGCTGGACGAGGACCCGCATCAGCCGCCGGTCATCGGGGGAAAAAATGCGACCTCGCGCGCCCCGGTCAGCGGCGCGTCCAGGTCGGCCAGCTGCTGGTCGATCGCGACGCGCACCGCGGTCAGGTCGGACAGGGCCGCCGCGTGCCAGTCGTCGCGTCCGGCCAGGTCGGCGGCCAGGTCGCGCACCGTCGCGGCGTCGGTGTCGATGCGTTCGCGGGGGACGCCCACGCGTTCGCGCAGCCAGGCGAAATACAGCACGTCGAGTGTCATGGGCGATCCCTCAGCCACGGGCGGGCCTTGTTGAAATAGTCCCAGCCGGTGATCGCGGTCAGCAGCGCCGCGACCCAGATCGTCAGCAGCCCCATCTGGGTTGCGAGATCCGACCAGTCGTCCGACCACGGCAGCCGCGCCTCGCCCACCAGCGGCGGCCGGCCATCCTCGAAATACTCCAGTCCCGTGCCCAGGAACATGAACGAGATCGCGACCATCTGCGCCGTCGTCTTCCACTTGGCGATCTTGGTGACCTTCAGCTTGCCGGCATCCGCCCCCAGGAATTCGCGCAGGCCGCTGACGAACACCTCGCGGAACAGGATCACGGTCGCGGGCAGGATCAGCCACGGGTTCATGCCGGAATAGCCGGTGATCACGACCAGCGCGATCACCACCATCGCCTTGTCCGCGATCGGGTCCATCGCCGCGCCAAAGCGGCTTTCCTGGCCCCAGCTGCGCGCCAGATACCCGTCGAACCAGTCGGTCACCGCCGCCACCACGAACAGGGTCAGCGCCGCCCAGTCGGCGAAGGGCCGGCTGAAATACAGGAACATCAACGGCACACCCGGCGCGGCGATCAGGCGCAGCAGCGTCAGGATGTTGGGCAGGGTCCATTTCATGGCGGCAAGCTATCCCCGGGGGCGCGCAAGGAAAAGGGGAACCGGGACACGCGGCGGTCACGTTCGCCGGACGGCAGGCCCGTGCGGCGCCGCGCGACCCGCCTCAATCCGACCCGAACAGCCCCTTCAGCCCCCGGGTGACCAGGTTACCGACCTTGGGCCGGGGCTGGGTGAGGAAGGGCAGGGGGCGGCACACCTCCATCGCGGCGACGCCGACGCGGGCGGTCAGGGCCCCATTCACGATTCCCTCGCCGAAGCGGCGGCTGACTTTGGCCAGCACCCCGCCGCCCGCGACGGTCTGGATCAGGTCGTCGCCGGCCGCCACCGCGCCGGTCGCGACCAGATGCGCGATCACGGTGCGGGCCAGCCGCCAGCCACCGACCGCGCCCGCGCGCCCGCCATAGATTTCCGCCATCCGCCGGATCATCCGCAGATTCGCCGCCATCGCCGCGGCCACATCGGCCAGCGCCAGCGGGATCAGCGCCGTGGCGGCGGCCACGGTTCGGGCCGCGGCCTCGATCTCGCGCCGGGCCTGCTGGTCCAGCGGGGCCAGCAGCTCGGCCTCGGCCATGCCCAGCAGGGTCGCCGCGTCGAACACCTCGCCGCGCCGTTCGGCCAGGCGCTGCCGCGCCCAGGCAAGCTCCGGCCGCCGGGCATAGAGCGCGTCGAGCCGGTCGACGGTCGCCCGGGCGCCGGCCAGATCGCCCCGGGCCAGCGCGGCGCCGGCATCGCGGTGGATCGCGTCGATCCGGGCGAACCGCGCCCAGGCCGCGTATTCCCGCACGCCCACCGCCAGCGCAGCCAGGGTGAAGGCGGCGAACAGCGCGATGCCGACCCAGCCCAGCACCGGATAACGGGCCATTAGGTCGTCGAAGAACCGCAGTGCCGCCATCGCCAGCAGGAAGCTCAGCAGCGCGACCGCCGAATTGACGAAGAACCGGGTCACCGGGGACGGGCCGCCGCCGACGATCCGGGTCACCATCTCCATCGTGCGGGGGCGCGGCAGGGGCGCAGCGTGGCCGTCGTCGATCGGCGGCGCGTCGGCGGGGGACGGTGGCGCGGTGGCGCCGCGCGGGGGCCGGGCGTCGCGTCCGTCACCCCCGCCCGCCGCGCCGGCGCGCGGGGCGGCGTGGCCCGGCTGCGGCGGCGCATCACCTGCCCGCAGCGTCGGCCCCGACCCGCGGGTGGGCCGGGGCGAACCGGAGGTCGCGGAGGCCGGCCGCGCCGCGCCCTCGCTTCCCGGGTCGGCCGGCCCGTAGTCGATCAGCACCGGCCGCCGCCGCGGCGGCGGGGTGGTGCCGGGGTCGCGCGGCCCGTTCTCAGCCATGGGACACTCCATCCGATCCGGCGCCGCCCGGGACCGCGGCGCGCATCACAGCCGGTCCCCGAACAGGAACTCGGCGGCCCGGTCCAGCCGGATATGCGGCGGCCCGTCGCCGGTGCGCAGGGTGGCCGGCGCCGGGGCAAAGTTCATGATCGCATAGTCGGCATCCAGCCATTGCGTCGCCCCCGCGCGTGCCGGGGCCAGCAGGTCGGCGGGGTTGTCCGGCAGCTCGCCCGGATAGAAGGCCGCCTGGCGGCCATCCATCAGCGTGCCGCGCACCGCGGGCAGGTCCTGCCCGTCCTGGTGGATCATTTCCTCGGTCGTGGTGCGCAGGGCGGCGATCGCCATCGCATCGGTCCGGGCGCCTTGGAAATCGGCGCGGTCGCGGGCCTCGCGCAGCATCGCGGTCAGGATGTTGGTCAGCCGCTGGTGCTGGACGTGGTGCAGGTGGTCGGCCTTGGTGGCGGCGAACAGGATGCGTTCGACCCGGCGGGTGCCCAGCAGTTGCGCCAGCCATCCGGCCCGACCGGGGCGGAACGCCGACAGGATGTCGGCCATCGCCCGGCGGGTATCCTCGACCGCGCGGGGTCCGGCGTGGATCGCGCCCAGCACGTCGGTCAGCACCACCTGCCGGTCGATGCGGGCGAAATGGTCGCGGAAGAACGGCTTGACGACCCGCGACTTGTACGCGTCGAAGCGGCGCTGGAACTCGCGCGCGATCGGCCCCGGGCGGCCGCCGGGGGCCGGTGGCAGCGGCGCAAATGTCAGCGCCGGCGAGCCGTCCAGTTCCCCCGGCAGCAGGAACCGGCCCGGGGTGCAGTCGGAAAAGCCCGCGTCGCGCGCCGCGTGCAGATAGGCGGTATAGGCGGCCGCCAGCCGCTGCGCCGTCGGCTCGTCGAACCCCGCGCGGGCGTCCACGGATGACGCGGCGGCCAGGTAGGCGGCGGCGCCGGGGCGGTCCTGCATCCGGTCCAGCACCTCGGCCGACCAGGCGGCAAAGCTCTTGTCCATCAGCCGCAGGTCCAGCAGCCATTCGCCGGGATAGTCGACGATATCGAGATGCACGGTGCGGATACCCCGCAGCCCGCCGAACATGCCGCGGGGCTGCACCCGCAGCGACAGCCGCAGCTGGCTGACATGGCGGGTGCCCTCGGGCCAGTGCGGGTCGGGGCCGGTCAGCGCCGCCAGATGCCGTTCGAAGTCGAAGCGCGGCACCGTGTCGTCGGGCTGAGGCTGCAGCCAGGCGGCCTTCAGCGTGCCGTCGGCGGCGGCCCGCAGCGCCGGCATCCGGCCGCGGTCCAGCAGGTTCGCCACCATGGAGGTGATGAACACCGTCTTGCCCGCCCGGCTCAGCCCCGTGACGCCCAGCCGGATCACCGGATCGCCCAGACCCAGCCCCCGCATCAGCCCTTCGGCAGTATCACTCAGACCCATGCGTATCCCGGCCCCTCTGGAACGGCCCGCAACATAGGTCGGCCGCGACGGGATGTGTAGGGCGCGCCGGCCCGGCTGGCATCGGGGCGCGTTTCGCGGCACACCGGCGCCATGCCCGCCCCCCCCGCATCATACGCTTCGCCCAGTGACGGCTCGCCCCGCCTGCCGATCGAGGACGCGCTGCCGGAGCTGCGCCGGGCGCTGGCCGCGCAGGGCCGGGCGGTGCTGGTCGCACCGCCCGGCGCCGGCAAGACGACGCGGGTGCCGCTGGCGCTGCTGGACCGGATCGCCGGGCGCATCCTGATGCTGGAACCGCGGCGGCTGGCGGCGCGGGCCGCCGCCGAACGGATGGCGGCGACGCTGGGCGAGCGGCCGGGCGACACCGTCGGTTATCGCATCCGCGGCGAGGCGGTGCCCGGCGCCCGGATCGAGGTCGTGACCGAGGGCATCCTGACCCGGATGATCCAGTCGCAGCCCGATCTGCCCGGCGTGGGCTGCGTGATCTTCGACGAATTCCACGAGCGCAGCCTGAACGCGGATCTGGGGCTGGCGCTGGTCTGGGAGGCGCGCGCCGCGTTGCGCCCCGATCTGGCACTGCTGGTCATGTCGGCGACGCTGGACGCGGCCCCGGTCGCGGCGCTGCTGGACGACGCGCCGGTGGTGCGATCCGACGGGCAGGCCTTTCCGGTTGAGACCCGCTGGCTCGACCGTCCGCTGGCTGCAGGGGCGCGCCTGATCGCCGAGGCCGCGCGCCTGATCGCACGGGCCGCGGCCGAGACGCGCGCGGACCCCGGCGGCACGATCCTGGCGTTCCTGCCGGGCGAGGGCGAGATCCGCCGCGTCGCCGCGCTGCTGGCGGCCGAGCCCGGGCTGGAGGCCGAGATCGCCCCGCTGTTCGGGGCGATGGACCTGCGCGCCCAGCGGGCGGCGCTGGCCCCCCCGGGCGCGACGCGGCGGATCGTGCTGGCAACCTCGATTGCCGAAACCTCGCTGACCATCCCGGGCGTTCGGGTGGTGGTGGATGCCGGTCGCGCCCGGCGGTCGCGGTTCGATCCGGGGTCCGGGATGACCCGGCTGGTCACCGAGCGGGTCAGCCGGGCCGAGGCCGACCAGCGCCGCGGCCGCGCCGGGCGGGTGGCGCCGGGCATGTGCTACCGCATGTGGGCGCGGGCCGAGGAGGGCGCCCTGCCGGAATTCGCGCCGCCCGAGATCGCGACCGCGGACCTGACCGGACTGGCCCTGGAACTCGCCGCCTGGGGGACCGCCGACGGGACCGGGCTGGCGTTCCTGACCCCGCCGCCCGCCGCCCCGCTGGCCGAGGCGCGGGCGCTGCTGGCCGGGCTGGGGGCGCTGGACGACCCCGGGCCGGAGGGGCGGATCACCAACCATGGGCGCGCCCTGGCGGCGCTGCCGCTGCATCCGCGGCTGGGCCACATGTTGCTGACCGCCGGGCGGGGCGCGGCCGAGCTGGCGGCGCTGCTGGCCGATCGCGACCCGCTGCGCGGCGCGCCGGCCGATCTGGCGCTGCGGCTGCAGGCGCTGGCCGATCCGCGGGGCTTTGCGGCCCGGCATCCGTGGGACCTGCAGCCGGCAGCCATCGACCGGATTCGGGCCGAAGCCGCGCGGTTGCGCCGGATGGCGCCGGCGGCCCGTGCCGGTGCGCCGCTGTCCGTGGGGGGGATGGCCTCGCTCGCCTATCCCGACCGGATCGGCAGGCGGCGCCCGGGGACCGCGCCGCGCCATGTCCTGTCTGGCGGCCGGGGCGCGGTGATGGCGGAGGACGATCCGCTGGCGGCGGTGCCGCTGATCGTCGCCACCGACCTGGACGGAGACGCGCGCGAGGCGCGAATCCGCATGGCCGCGCCGCTGGATGAGACCGAGTTGCGGGCGCTGCACGGCGGCCGGATCGTCACCGAACAGCGGGTCGAATGGTCGCGCCGGGACGGTCGGGTGGTGGCCCGCGCCCAGGAACGGCTGGGCGCCTTGGTGCTGGCCGAGCGGGCGCTGGAGGACGTCGATCCGGGGCTGCTGGCGCGGGCGGCGGTCGAGGGGCTGCGCGACCTAGGGTTGCCGTGGACGGCGGCGGCGCGGCGGCTGCGGGCGCGCATGGCGCTGGTCGAGGGTTTGGGGCCGGTGGACGACGCGGCGCTGCTGGACGATCCGGGCTGGCTGCTGCCCTATCTCGGCGGGGCGCGCAGCGCCGCCGAGCTGAAGGCGCTGGACCTGGTGCCGGCGCTGCTGGCGCGGATCGGCTGGGACGGGCAGCAGCGCCTGGACCGCGTCGCACCGTCGCATTTCACCACCCCGCTGGGGCGCCGCGTGCCGATCGACTATGACGCCGAGGTGCCGACGATCTCGGCGCGCCTGCAGGAATTCCTGGGGGTCACGCAGCACCCGCAGGCGGGCGGACGGGCGCTGCGGGTGACGCTGCTGTCGCCGGCGTCACGGCCGATCGCGGTGACCACCGACCTGCCGGGATTCTGGGCCGGCGCCTATCCCGAGGTGCGCAAGGAGATGCGCGGCCGCTATCCCCGCCATGTCTGGCCCGAGGACCCGACGGCCGCTGATCCGACCCTGCGCGCCAAGCCGCGGGGGACCTGAAATCAGCGTGCAGGATCATGCGACGTTCACGCATGGTTCATGCAGTTTTCATGCATTGTTCCGGGCCGCGAACGGGATTGGCCAAGGGCATGCCGCGCCAGCCGCCGTCTGAAGACAGGGGCTGTCCGCAAACCTTATCGTCCGCTTTGCGGGACACAGCTGCGGTGGCTGGAAAGTCATGGCCGATGCCCGCGCTCTCCGTCCTGGATCTTTCGGAGGACACGGCAGGGGTTGCCCGCGGCAAGCACGCCGGCCGGAATGTCGCGGGTGACGACACTGCCCGCCCCGATCACGGCGCCCGCGCCGATGCTGACGCCCGGCAGGATGAGGGCGCCCGCCCCGACCCACACGTCGGGTCCGATCGTGATCGGCTGGCCATACTCTTCCTTGCGGCGCAGCCCGGCATCCAGCGGGTGCATCGGGGTCAGGATCTGCACGCCGGGCCCGAACATGCTGTAATCACCGATGGTGACCCTGCAGACGTCCAGCACCACGCAGTTGAAGTTGAAGAAGACGCGTTCGCCCAGCTCGATGTTGCTGCCGTAATCGCAATGGAAGGGTGGCTGCATCCAGACCGATTCGCCGCCTTTGCCGAAAAGGGCGATGCACAGATGCCGGCGAAGATCCTCTTCCGCGTCAGGGGAGGCGTTGAGCTGCTGGCAAAGATCCCTGGCCCGGCGTCTCTCGGCGACGAGAGCGGGATCGAGGGCGTTGTACAGGTCGCCGGCCAGCATCTTCTGTTTCGCCGTCTTCATCGGCCCCGCTCGTCACGACATTCACTGAGTCGATGGTCAGATAGGCATGGATGCGGATCGGTGACATGGTGAGCCGGGCGATGAGAAGGACCGGAGCGAAGACCGATGCCGCACGGCTCCCAAAAGAAAAGGCGCCGCGATTGCGGCGCCTGATCGGGATCGGGGCGGGCCGGATCAGAACCGGAAGGAGGCGTTCACGCTGATGGTGCCGAAATCCCAGTCGACCTCGTCGTCCAGCCCGTCGGCATCGACATCCTGATCCACCTCGAAGCTGCTGTTCATCCATTCGAGGCCGACCATGAAGCGCGGGGTCGCCATGAACTTGGCGCCCAGGCCATAGGCGAACCCGGTCTCGGTGGCGTCGCCCGAGGGCGAGTCGATTTCGGCGCGGGCCAGGCCGATCGCGGCATAGGGCAGCCACCTGCCGGCGTCATAGCCGGCCAGCAGCTTGCCGCGCAGCAGGTTGCCATCGACCTCGCCGAGTTCGTCGTCCAGGTCGAGCCCGTCGAACTCGAAATCGTCGAGCCTGTCATAGGACAGTTCCGCGCCGCCGACGAAGCGACCGTAATCGCGCAGGTAGCCGGCGTGCACACCATAGTTGCGCGCGTCGACGTCAATGTCGGACGGGACGAAGCCGGCCGGATAGTCGATCTCGCCGTCGGTCTTGCCGCCCTGCAGGCCGGCGTAGAAGCCGGTCCAGTCATTGCCGTATGACGCGACCGGCGCGACATCCAGCGGCGATTCGATCACCGGGGTTTCGACCACGGGCGCGGCGTAACCGCCGGCCGAGGCCGCAGCGGCGCTGACGGCGACGAGACCGGCGGCCAGAGACATCTTGAACATGACACCCTCGCAAAAGCTGTTGATGGGGTGAAGTTACGCCCCGGACGCCCGCATGTCAGCGGGGGCGGCGCGGTTTTGCCGCGGACTGTGGCCCGGTTAACACATAAGAAGATGTGAATGTATGACCGTTCAGGGTCTGATCACCACCGGGACGCCCTTGCCCACCATGGCAAAGATCTCTTCGATCTCCTCGTCGCCCACGGCGATGCAGCCGGCGGTCCAGTCGGGCTTGCGCACGGCGTTGCCGTAGGGGCCGCGACCGTGGATCATGATGTCGCTGCCGGCGCTGCGGCCGAAGGCCAGCGCCCGTTCGACGTCGGGGCTGTGCGGATAGGAGATGCCCAGCGACAGGTGGTACTGGCTGGCCGGATTGTGGCGATCGATGAAATAGACGCCCTCGGGCGTGCGGCCGTCGCCCTCGAACATCTTGGGGCCGACCGGCTGGTTGCCGAGATCGACCTGGTAGCCCTTGAGCACCTGGGTGCCGCTGAGCAGGTACATCCGGCGGTCGGACTTGTCGACGAAGATCTGGGTGACCGGCGGACCGGAATAGCTGCGGAACTTGGACGCGGGTTCCGTTCCCCCACAGGCCGCCAGCGCGGCCAGCATCGTCACCGCCAGGGTGGCGCGCATCATACGAATCATCTCTGCCCCATCTGCCGCTGTTTCAGCGTGTCGTTTGACGGAAATCTACCATCCGGGGCGCGGTCCCGCCAGCGCCGAGATGCAGCCGGAGCCAGGGGCGATACGTCGAATGCCGCCGATCAGCTGCGGCGGAACCCGGCGACAGTCTCGACATGGGCCGACCAGCGGAACTGGTCCACCACGTCGATCGTGGTCAGTTCATAGCCGCCCTGGACCAGCCGCCGCGCGTCGCGGGCGAAGGTGACCGGGTCGCAGCTGACCCAGGCCACCACCGGCACCCGGCTGTCGGCCAGCGCCGCGGCCTGGGCGGCGGCGCCGGCGCGCGGCGGGTCGATCACCACAGCGTCGAAGCGGGCCAGTTCGTCCGGCAGCAGGGGCCGGCGCGCGAGGTCGCGGGTTTCCGTGGTGACGCGGCGCAGCCCGGGGGCGGTGCGCCAGCCGGCGTCCAGCGCCGCCAGCGGTTCCGCGAGACCCTCAACCGCGTGCAGGTCGGCGGTTTCGGCCAGCGGCAGGGTGAAGGTGCCGATCCCGGCGTAGAGATCCGCGATCCGGGTGGCGCCGCCGACGATCCGGCGCACCGCCTGCAGCAACGCGGCCTCGCCCTCGGCCGTGGCCTGCAGGAAGGCGCCGGGCGGAGGCACCACCTGCGCGCGCCCCATCGGCAGCGCCGGCATGCGGCGGATCAGCGGCACGCCGCTCCAGTCCAGCCGCGCCCAGTCGGCGGCGTCCGCCAGCGCCGCCAGATCGGCCAGCAGCTCGGCGCTTGTGGGTTTGCCGCCGGTCACTGCCACGTCGAGACCTGCGGGGGTTTCGGTCACCGTCAGCGCCAGTTCGCCCGACCGCGAGCCGCCGCGCAGCACGAGTTCGCGCAGGTTGGGCAGGGCGGCCAGGATCGCCGGACGGACAACCAGGCAGTCGGTGACATCCACGACCTGGTCGGAGGCGCGGGCGTGGAACCCGACCAGCGCGCCTCGTTTCGTGCGCCGCCCGGACAGCACCGCGCGCCGGCGCGAGCGGGGCGGCGAGGTGTGGATGCCGTTCACCTGCGCCGTGATCCCCTGCGCCGCCAGCGCCGCGGTAACCACGCCGGTTTTCCAGCTGGCCACGAAATCGTCGCGGGCGTGCATCAGTCGGCAGCCGCCGCAGGCGCGGTAATGCGGGCAGGGGGCCCGGACCCGGTCGGGCGAAGGGGCGACGATCCGCGGCGCCGCGATCACGCCGGCGGCGGCGGTGCCCTCGATGTCTTCGCCGGGCAGGGTCATGGGGGCGAAGGCGCGGTCTGGCGGGTGGTCCGGTGCGCAGTCCGCGTCCGGTTGCGCCACCGCGACGCCATCGCCGCGGCGGTTCAGGCGGTCCACCCGCCAGCGGGTAAGCGAGCCGGTCGCAGTGGCAGCGACATGGGGTGAGGCGGGGGCCGGGACAGGCGCGTCCGCAGCCCCGCTCGCCCTCCCGATCGTCCTGCCGGCCGCCGGCGGGGTCACTCGGCCGCCTCTTGCCCGTCCCGGGCCTGCTGGTCGTCCTGTTCGTCGGTGGACAGGAACCCGCCCGACTGCCGGTTCCAGTAGCGGGCGTAGAGCCCGCCATGGGCCAGCAGCTGGGCATGGGTGCCCTGTTCGACGATCCGGCCGTCATGCAGGACCACGATGCGGTCCATCTCGGCGATGGTGGACAGGCGGTGGGCGATCGCCAGCACCGTCTTGCCGCGCATGACGCGGGTCAGCGCCTCCTGGATCAGGGCCTCGACCTCGCTGTCGAGCGCGCTGGTCGCCTCGTCCAGCACCAGGATCGGCGCGTCCTTCAGAAAGGCGCGGGCCAGGGCGATGCGCTGGCGCTGGCCGCCCGACAGCTTGACCCCGCGTTCGCCCAGATGCGCGTCGTAGCCGGTGCGGCCGGTGGCATCGCGCAGCCCCAGGATGAAGTCGTGCGCCTCGGCGGCGCGGGCGGCGGCGACCAGTTCCACCTCGGTGGCGTCGGGGCGGCCGTAGAGGATGTTCTCGCGCGCCGAGCGGTTGAACAGGGCGGTGTCCTGGGTGACCATGCCGATGTTGCGGCGCAGGCTCTCCTGGGTGACGCCGCGCACGTCCTGCCCGTCGATGCGGACGGCGCCGCTTTCGACGTCGTAGAGCCGCAGCAGCAGCGCGACCAGCGTCGACTTGCCCGCCCCCGAGGCGCCGACGATGCCGATCCGTTCGCCGGGGGCGACCGACAGGGTCAGGTCGGCGATGCCGCCGGTCTCGCGGCCATAGGCGAACGCCACCCGGTCGAAGTCGAGCCGCCCGGCCACCCGGCCCAGCCCCACGGCGTCGGGGGCATCGGTCAGGTCATGGGCGACGGTCAGGGTGTGCATCCCGTCCTCGACCTCGCCGATCGAGCCCCAGATGCCCATAAGCGCCATGCTGACCCAGCCGGTCATCTGCGCCAGCCGCAGCGAGATCGCGCCGGACGCGGCGATGTCGCCGGGCGTGGCCTGGCCGCGCGCCCACATCAGCATCGCGCCGCCCACCAGCACCACCGGCAGCAGCCCGGCGACGACGGTCAGGGACAGGCGGAACCAGGTGTTCACCCGCCCGAAATCCAGCGCCCGGTCGCGGAACGTGCCCATCGCGCCCAGCGCGGCCTGATCCTCGTATTCGTCGCTGGCGAACAGCTTGACGGTCTTGATGTTGGTGATCGTATCGACGACCTGGCCGGTGATCATCGCCCGGGCGCTGGCCCGGGCCTTGGACCGGCGGCGGATGCGGGGCAGGAAATAGCGGATCAGCTGCAGATACATCGCCAGCCAGACCAGCAGCACGACCGCGCCCCACATTTCCACCGACACCAGATAGATGGCGCTGCCCACCACCGCCGACAGCGCGAAGGTCGCGGTGTTGACCATCTCGCTGGCGACATCGGTGACGGCGCGGGCGGTCTGCATCTGCTTCTGCGCGATGCGGCCGGCAAAGTCGTTGTCGAAGAAGGCGACGGCGTGGCCCATCGTCCAGCGGTGCAGCCGCGACAGCACCAGCGGCAGGATGTTGGGGGTGATGATCACGTTCGAGGTGGCGGTCGACACGCCGATGATCGCCGGCCGGATCACCACGAAGAACAGCACGAACAGGGTGATCAGCGGCCAGTTGTCGCCCAGCGTGCGCCCGTCGGCCGTCCCGGCGGCCAGATCGACGACCGCGCCCAGCAGCATCGCCGAGGCGACCTCGGCGGCCCCCGACAGGGCCGAGGTCACCCCGGCCACGCCCAAGCCCGGCCAGGCGCCGCGCAGGCACCAGCGAAAGAACGCCAGCAGCGTCGCCGGCGGCGGCCCGTCGGCGGGGCGGAAGGCGTCGATCATGCGGGACAGGCGCTCGTGCATCAGTCGGCCTTTCCGGTCAGCCGGGCGATGTCGATCAGCGCCGGCGCGGGCAGCAGGAATCCCGATTCGATCCACGCGGCCTCGGCCGCCCGCAGCCCGGCGCCGAGGGCGGGCCCCTGTAGGTCGCCGGTCAGATCGGCGGCCCGGATCGGCAGGACCTGCGCGGCGGCGTGCCGGATCCGGTCCGGCCAGCCCGGCGGCGGGGTGGTGCCGCGGCCGGCCCGCAGCAGCGCGATCCGGGCGGCGCGGGCGGCGCCCAGACGATAAGCGGCCTCGTCTAGCGGTCCGGTGAAGCCCAGTTCCGCCAGGGCCCGCGTCTCATCGCGCGACAGGCGCAGCGCGGCGGCCGGATCGGCCCCGCCCAGCGCCGCCAGCCGAACCCGCCAGTCGGGCGCGATACCGTCAGCGTCGGGGAAATCGGCCCGGCGCAGCTCTGCCGCGATCCCCGCCTCGGCGGCGACGAGGGCAGGCAGCGCCGCCGCGTCGGCGCCGGGCAGGATTCGGTCCAGCACGCCGCAGTCCGCCATCAGCCGCATGGCGTCGGTCGGGTCGGGGGCGGCCAGCAGCTTGCGCATCTCCGCGCCGATCCGTTCCCGCGAGATCCGGTCCAGCCCCCCTGCGTGGCGGGCGCAGGCGCCCAGCGCGTCCGGGTCGGCGGCGCCGGGGTGACCATATTGCGCGTGAAAGCGGAAGAACCGCAGGATCCGCAGGTAGTCCTCGGTGATCCGCGCGTCGGCGTCGCCGACAAAGCGCAGCCGCCGTGCGGCCAGGTCCGGCAGCCCGCCCACCGGGTCGATGACCGTGCCGTCGGGGCGGGCGTAGAGCGCATTCATGGTGAAATCGCGGCGGTGAGCGTCCTCGGACAGGTCGTCCGAAAAGGCCACGACCGCATGCCGGCCGAAGGTCTCGACGTCGCGGCGCAAGGTCGTGACCTCGAACGGGCGGCCGTCGGCGATCACGGTGATGGTGCCGTGCTCGGCCCCGGTCGGCACCGCCTTGAGCCCGGCTGCCCGGGCCAGC
Organism: uncultured Paracoccus sp.; assembly: GCF_947496875.1. GTDB lineage: Bacteria > Pseudomonadota > Alphaproteobacteria > Rhodobacterales > Rhodobacteraceae > Paracoccus. The sequence continues at coordinate 147,753 of NZ_CANMEH010000001.1, forward strand.
GCGGTGGTCTGGTCGGGGCGGGCGTCGGTGGCGATGTCGATGTCGACCACCGGCACGCCCAGCAGGGCGTTGCGCACCGCGCCGCCGACGATCAACGCCTGATGGCCGTCCAGCGCCGCCAGGACTCGGCGCAGCGCCGGGTCGGCGGTGATCGCGGCGGGCAGGCGCGCCGGCATCGCGCCGCCACCGTCCACGTCTTTGGCAGCGGCCGGGGGCGCGGCGGGGCCGGTCATGCCGACAGCCTCAGTGCCAGCGAATGCAGCACCCGGGCGGTCGCGCCCCAGATGTAATAGGGGCCCCACGGCGCGACCCGATAGGACCGCCAGTCGCCCCGCCAGCGCCGCCGTTCGAAGCGATAGCTGGCCGGGTCGGCGATATGGGCGAACGGCACCTCGAACACCTCGTCCACCTCGCCCAGTTCGGGGACGGGGGTGAAATCGCCGTGGATCAGTCCGACCACCGGCACCATGCAGAAGCCGGTGACGGTCAGGTGGCCGGGCATGGTGCCCAGCACCTCGACCTGGGCCGGGGGCAGGCCCACCTCTTCATGCGCCTCGCGCAGGGCGGCGGCGGTCTCGTCGGCGTCGCCGGGATCGACCTTGCCGCCGGGCAGGGCGATCTGGCCCGGATGGTGGCGCAGGCCGCTGGCCCGCTTGGTCAGGATCAGCCGGCCGTCGGTCCGGAATGCGGCAAGCACCCCCGCCGGCCGGGGCGCGGGATGCGGCACCGCCCCCCAGCTCGGGACCGGGGCATCCGCGGCACCGGCCCCCGTTGCCGCGCCGGTGGCGGCCGGGATCGCGTTGCCGTCGAAATCGGAACTGGGGCCGGTCAGCTCGGTGCGCAGGGCGGCCAGAAGCCGGGCCCGGATGTCGGCGGGCGCGCCCGCGTCGGGATGCGTTTGCGCGCGCCCACCCACGGCCGCAGGGGCGAGGCGCCCCGCAACCCGATCATCGTCCCGGTTCCGGTGCCCCTCGGTCATGCGCCCGCCCTGGTCACTCGGCCACCTCGATCGGGTCGCCGTTCTCGTCGATCGTCGCCTCGAACCCCAGGCTGCGGGGGTCGAACTCGTAATGCGCGCCACAGAACTGGCAGTCGGCGGTGACCCGCCCATCGGCCGTGGTCATGTGGGCAATGTCCTTGGCCGAATAGATCGACAGCGTGCCGCGGACCCGGTCGGGGCTGCAGGAACAGCCGAACTCGACCCGCTGCGGGTCGAAGACGCGGGGCGTTTCCTCGTGGAACAGGCGCACCAGCAGGTCGGTGGGGGCGACGGTCGGGCCGATCAGCTCCAGCGCGTCGACGGTGTCGAGCAGATGGTTGGCCCGGTTCCAGTCCTCGGATTCCCCGCCCTGCAGGATGTCGGCCGCCTCGATCAGCCCGCCCAAGCCGCTGCCGCCCGCGGCGGCAGGGTCCATCGGCTGACCGGGCAGGGTCTGCAGCATCACCCCGCCGGCGCGCCAGCGTTCCCTGTCGCCGGGCAGGACCGAGCGCGCCTGGGCCAGCGCAAAGCGGGTAGGCAGCTGTTCGGACTGCGCGAAATAGGTCTGCGCGCAGGCTGACAGCGACCCGCCGGAGAGCGGGGTGATCCCCTGGTAGGGGACGTTGCCGGGGCCTTGGTCGATCAGGATCGCGAAATACCCCTCGCCGATCAGGCCGAACGGATCGGCGGTCGGGGCGTCGTGCAGGCGGTCGGCGTCGAAGCTGGCCCAGGCGCGCATCCGCGCCGGCCCGCCCTCTTCGGCGGGCGCAAAGAAATCGGCGGCGAGCGTCCGGACCGGCCCGTTGCCGCGCACCTGCAGCGACAGTTTCCAGCGCAGCTTGACGGTCGGCCCGATCAGGGCTGCCAGCAGCGCCAGTTCGGCGACCAGCGCGGCCACCGAGGCCGGGTAGTCGTGTCGCGACAGGATATGTTCCAGCACCCCGTCGAGCCGCGCGACCCGGCCGCGCACGCCCGACCGGTCCAGCTGGAACGGCAGGACGGTGTCGTCCCAGACGATCTGGTTGATGTTGGTCATCGTTGCCTTTCGGAAATCTGGCGCACCCGTGCGGGTGCGGTGTCGCCAGACTATATATGGCCCCGATCGCCGATCCCAAGGTCGCGGCCCTGCCGCCACGCCCCGACGTGCCGTCGCCGTCCGGAGATCCGGCCGCTTCGCGCGCGGTCGGGCGGCGCCGGGGCCGCCCGCGGGGGCTCCGCTCAGGCGGCGCGGTCCGCCGGAACGGCCGCCGCGCCGTGGCCCGGCCCGTCCACCCAGCCGGTCAGGTTTTCCGCGACCAGGTCGGTCAGCAGGGCGATATGGGCGTCGTCGTCGTTCAGGCAGGGCACGTAGGTGAAGTCCTTGCCGCCCGCATGTTCGAAGCTTTCGCGGATCTCGCCGTTGATCTCCTCCAGCGTCTCGATGCAGTCGGTGGCGAAGGCGGGCGAGATCACCGCGATGTCGGTGATGCCGCGGCGGGCCAGGTCGGCCACGTGCTCGACCGTGTAGGGGCGCAGCCATTCCTCCTTGCCGAACACCGACTGGAAGGTGGTGTCGATCGTCTCGGCGGGCCAGCCCAGCCGTTCGCGCAGCAGGCGCGTCGTCTTCTGGCACTGGCAGTGATAGGGGTCGCCCTGCATCAGGTAGCGCCTGGGCATCCCGTGATAGCTGCAGACCAGCTTTTGCGGGCGCCGGCCCTGCAGCGTGCGTTCGACCGACTGGGCCAGCGCGTCGATATAGTCGGGGCGTTCGAAATATTCCGCGACGGTGCGGACCGCGGGCTGGCGGAACTGCTTCATCAGCGCCCGGAACAGCTCGTCATTGGCGGTGCCCGTCGTTGCCCCGGCATATTGCGGATAGAGCGGCAGGAACACGATCCGGTCGCAGCCGGCCTGCACCATCCGGGTCAGCACCGATTCCGTCGACGGGTTGCCGTAGCGCATGCAGAAATCGACCATCACCCGGTCGCCCCAGCGCTGCGCGCAGGACTGCGCCAGCTTGTCGACCTGCTGGCGGGTCAGGGTCATCAGCGGGCTTTCGTTCCGCTCGGTGTTCCAGATCGACCGGTAGTTCGCGCCTGAGGTGAACGGCCGCTTGGTCAGGATGATCGCCTGCAGCAGCGGCTGCCATTTCCAGCGCGGGATGTCGATGACCCGCCGGTCGGAAAGGAACTGGTTCAGATAACGGCGCATCGACCAGTAATCATGCCCGTCCGGGGTGCCGAGATTGGCGACCAGCACGCCCACCTTGGGGGTCGGGATGGCGGGGTGATCCGCGGGCGCGTGGCGCGGCTGGTAGAGATCGGCGGAGACGTCTTTGGGCATCGGTACCTCTGGCGGCGGCTGGGGGCGGACGGGACGGTGGGCAAAGGGTTGGGGTCGCAGGGTTGGCGGTGGCCGGGATGGCGGCGGGTCAGGATCGGGCGCGGGCCAGCGCCTCGGCAAGGGGCATCCGGGCGGTTCCGGGGCGAAGCGGGCGGGGCTGGCTGTCGGCCGGGGCCCAGCCGGTCAGCACCACCAGGTCGAAACCGACCTGGATGCGTCCCGGTTCCTGCGGATCGGCGGCGATCTGCGACAGGATCGCCGCGGCGCGGGCAAACAGCGACCGCGTGGCGAAACGGCGGGCGCGCAGGGCCAGGGCGTTGCCCTCGCCCATGGCGCGCAGGTCGCGGGCCAGGTGGAACAGGTCGCGATAGCTGACCAGCTGGGTCATCTGGTCGGCCACCGGCAGGGCCAGCCCGGCGCGGGACAGCAGCGCGCCCAGATCGCGGATCTCGCCGAACGGCAGCAGCCGCGGGGACAGCCCGCCGGTCAGTTCGACCTCGGCCCGGGTCAGCGCCGCCCGCAGCGGCGCCAGCGTCTCGCCGCCCGGCAGGATCGCCAGGAACAGCCCGTCGGGGCGCAAGGCACGGGCGCATTGCACGATTTGGCCCACCGGATCGTCGGCCCAGTGCAGGGACAGGGCGTGGATCACCAGGTCGAAGGCGCCGGGCGCGAGGTCCAGCACCGGATCATCGGCGACCACCCGGGCCCCGGGAAAACCCGCCTGCCACGGTCCGGGCAGGCCGGTGACCACCGCGACGTCCGTAAAGTCCCTGTTAATGTCGACCAGCCTATCCTGCACCTCGTCCAGCGCCAGCCGGTGCAGCCAGTCCGCGGTGCCCGTACGCGCGGCGCGCGCCCGCTGGCGGAGCAGCGCGGCACGGTCGGTCAGGCGGGGCGTTCCCGCCGCTGGGTCAGGGGGCCGGGTCATCAGCATGCAACTTAGGGTGCTTCGGGGCGCGATGAAAGCGGGGCTGCGGCTGGTCTATCCGCCACATTGCCTGTCCTGCGCGGACTCCGTGGAAATCGACGGGTCGCTGTGCCCCGTCTGCTGGCGGGACGCCGATTTCATCGCCGGCACCGCCTGCAGCCGCTGCGGCGCGCCGCTGCCCGATGACGGCCATCCGGTCGCGGCGCTGGCCGGACCGCCGGATCCCGGCGACGATGTGATCTGCGACGACTGCCTGACCGTGGCCCGCCCGTGGGAGGCCGGGCGCGCGGCGCTGGTCTATGCCGGGACCGGACGGGGGCTGGTGCTGGCGCTGAAACATGGCGACCGGCCCGATCTGGGGCCGCCGCTGGGACGCTGGCTGGCGCAGGCGGCGGCGCCGCTGGTGGTGCCGGGGATGGTGGTGGCGCCGGTGCCGCTGCATTTCGGACGGCTGGTCCGGCGCAAGTACAACCAGGCCGCGATGCTGTCCGCCCAGGTGGCGCGGGTGCACGGGTTGGCGCATCTGCCCGACCTGCTGTGCCGGACCCGGGCCACGCCCGCGCAGGACCACGGCAGCGTCGCCGATCGGTTCCGGAACGTCGCCGGGGCGCTGGCGATCAACCCACGCCGGGCCGACGCGGCGGCCGGCCGGCCGGTGCTGCTGGTCGACGACGTGATGGCCTCGGGCGCGACGCTGGCCGCGGCGGCCGAGGCGCTGGTGGCGGCCGGCAGCGGGCCGGTCCGCGTGGCCGTGCTGTGCCGCGCGGTGCGCGAGCGATGAGCATCGCGGTCGCATCGCCGGTCTTTTCTTTCCCCTCGCCGGTCCCCATCCTGTTGCCATGCTGCGCATTTCCGACACCATCACCATTCACGACTGGGAACTGTCCGAACAGTTCACCCGCGCCCAAGGCCCGGGCGGGCAGAACGTGAACAAGGTGTCGACCGCCGTCGAGCTGCGGTTCGAGGCGGAACGCTCGCCGCATCTGCCGGCGCCGGTCAAGCGGCGGCTACAGCGGCTGGCCGGGCGGCGCTGGACCGCGGACGGGGCCGTGATCATCCAGGTGCAGGACACCCGCAGCCAGGCCCGCAACCGCGAGATCGCGCGCGACCGGCTGGCCGAGCTGATCCGCCAGGCGCTGGTCGCGCCGCGCAAGCGCATTCCGACCCGGCCGACCCTGGGCAGCCAGCGCCGCCGGCTGGCCGCCAAGACCAGCCGTGGCGTCGTCAAGTCCCTGCGCGGCGCCGTGGACATCGAGGAATGATCGCCCATCGCCTGCGCGACACGCTGGGCCGGATGCTGGGGTCGCACCCGCCGCTGATGCAGGTGGGGGCGCTGTGCGAGGATCCGCGCACCGGCCGTGTGCTGCTGATCACCAGCCGCGACACCGGGCGCTGGATCATTCCCAAGGGCTGGCCGATGCCCGGCCGCAGCCTGGCAGAGGCCGCGATGCAGGAAGCCTGGGAAGAGGCCGGGGTCGAGGGCCGGGTCGGCGCGGCCGAGCTGGGCCGCTATCGCTATGACAAGGTGCAGGATCGCGGCTTTGCCGTGCCGGTCGAGGTGCGGGTGTTCCCGGTCGAGGTCCGGGCGCTGGCCGACCAGTTCCCCGAACGCTCCGAACGGACCCGCCGCTGGTTCGAACCGGCCGAGGCCGCCGGGCTGGTGGACGAAACCGGGCTGGCGCGGCTGATCCGGGACCGTGCGCGCGCGCAGCAGGGCGGCCGTCGCCCCTAGGGTGCGGTGCCGCGTTGAAGCCTCGGCCCGCCGCGTCTAGCCTGCCGCGCGATGGCCCGGCGTTTTCTCGACCTTCGCACCCTTGACAAGGATCTCGGCCGGCTGTCGGCGGCCGAGCGGGCCGGACTGCACAGCACCCGGCCGCTGCTGCGGCTGGGCGCAGCGGTGCTGTTCGTCGCGGCGATGGCGATGCTGGGCACCGCCGCGCTGTCCGGGCAGGCCACGCTGGCAACCGCGGCGGCCGGTGTGGCCCTGGCCGCCTATCTGGCGCTGGCGATCGGCGCCAATGACGTGACCAATTCGCTGGCACCCGCGGTCGGGGCCGGCGCGATCCGCGCCGGCCTGGGGCTGTCGCTGGTCGCGCTGGCGGAAATCGCCGGGGCGGTGCTGGCCGGGGACCGGGTCAGCACCACGCTGAGCCTGGGGATCGTCGATCCGGCGCTGATGCTCGCCGGCCACGCTGCGGCACCGGTGATGCTGGCGGCGCTGCTGGCCGCGGCGCTGTGGATCAGCCTGGCCACCTGGGCGGGGGCGCCGGTCAGCACCACCCATTCGGTCGTCGGCGGGATCGCCGGGGCCGGACTGGCGACGTTCGGCGCGCAGGCGGTGAACTGGTCCGGCATCGCGCTGATCGCCGGCGGGTGGGTGGTGTCGCCGGCGGTGGCCGGGCTGGTCGCGGCGCTGCTGCTGGCGGTGCTGCGGCAGCGGGTCGACCTGGCCCCGGACCGGCACCGGGCGGCCCGGCGCTGGCTGCCGGGGCTGGTCGGACTGATGGCGGCGCTGATCGTACTCTACGTGGGCGCCGGGCTGATGGGGCAGAACTTGCGGATGCTGCTGCCGGTGGTCGCGGCCGCCACCGGGCTGGCGGCGTTCGCCGCGCGCCGGACGCTGGACCGGCAAGGCCCGGACCCGGCGACCGGCCGCGCCCGTCTGGATCGGCTGTTCGGCATCCCGCTGGTGCTGGCCGCGCTGCTGATGGGCTTTGCCCACGGTGCCAACGACGCCAGCAACGTCACCGCGCCGCTGTGGCTGATCCTGCAGGCGGCAAGCCCGGCCGCCCGGGCCGCCAGCGGCGCCGGGGTGGTGGCGGTGCAGCCCGGCTGGGTGACGCTGGTCGCGGGGGCCGGACTGGCACTGGGCGCGGTGCTGTTCGGCCGGCGGCTGGTCGACATGGTCGGAAGCAAGATCACCCGGCTGAACCCGGTGCGGGCGTTCTGCGTGTCGCTCGCCACCGCCATCGTGGTGCTGGCGGCGTCCTGGCTGGGCCTGCCGGTCAGCACCACCCACGTCGCGGTGGGCGGCGTGTTCGGGGTCGGGTTCTACCGGGAATGGGAGGACATGCGCCGCCAGCGCCGCCGCAAGCAGCTGCCCCCCGAAGAGGTGCACCGCCGCACCCTGGTGCGCCGCGTCCATGTGCGCCGGATCCTGTTCGCCTGGGCGATCACCCTGCCGGTCGCCGCGGCGCTGGCGGCGCTGTTCGCGGCGGTGATGATGTGAGGGGGAGAAGCTGCTGGTGCCGTCGGGCACCAACAGTCCTCACTCCTCCGCGCGGCGCGCCTTGATTGTCGCGACGCCGGTCTTGCGCGATACGGCCGATGATCCATGATGCAGGACAGCCGCGCCGGTCCGTGACCCTGCGCGCAGTTGGCTCAGACCCGGAGGTTGCCATGTCGCTTGTCCTCTACGGCCATCCGTTCTCATCCTACACGCAGAAGGTGATCATCGCGCTCTACGAGAACGCCACGCCCTTCGAATTCCGCTGCATCGGGCCCGAGACGCCCGAGCACACCGAAGACTGGCTGCGCCGCTGGCCGATAAAGAAGTTTCCGCTGCTGCTGGACGGCAACCGCGAGGTGGTCGAGACCAGCATCATCATCGAATACCTGCATCTGGTGCATCCCGGCCCGGTGGCGCTGCTGCCCCCGGACCCGCTGGCGGCGCTGGAGGTGCGTTTTCTGGACCGGGTCTTCGACCTGCACGTCATGGATGCGGCGCAGCACGCGGTGAACGGCGCGCTGACCGGCGATCCGGCGCGGCGCGCCGAAGGCGTCGCGCTGTCGCAGGAAAAGCTGGAACGCGCCTACGCCTGGGCGGAAGGTCATCTGGCCGGGCGGACATGGGCCGCGGGGGCGGATTTCACGATGGCGGATTGCGCGGCGGCCCCGTCGCTTTTCTATGCCGACTGGGTGCATCCGATCGCCGAGGCCCATCCGGGCCTGCGCGCCTATCGCGCCCGGCTGCTGGCCCGGCCCTCGGTCGCCCGTGCGGTCGACGAGGCGCGGCCATTCCGGCCGCTCTTCCCCTTGGGGGCGCCGGATCGAGACTGATCGCCGGCTTTCACGTCAGTCCGGTGCCGACGCACGGTCGGCGCGACCGGCTGGGCCCGCCCGCCTCAATACGCCTTGAACGTCATCGTGGTCAGGGTGCGCGAGATGCCGGGAATGTCGAACAGCTTGTCGTCCAGGTAGCGGCCGACGTCCTGGTCCTCGGGGATGTAGACCTTGGCCAGCAGGTCGAAATCGCCGGACGTGGAATAAAGCTCGCTGACCACCTCGCGGTCATAGATCGCGTCGGCGACCTCGTAGGTCTTGCCGGGGGTGCAGCGGAACTGGACGAAGACGGCGCGCATCGGACACCTGTGCAGGAGGGGTGGGCAAAGTTTATCCCGCGGCGGCCGCCCGGGTCCAGCCCTGCGCGGATCGCGGCGGGGATATTGCGCGGTACGCGCATCCGCCGTAAGCCGTGCGGATGACATGTCGCACCCCGCCTTTCCCGCGCGCTTGGCCCGTCTGCGGCCGACGCTGATGCCACGACCGGCCGGTCTGCCGCCCGGCCCGGCGGCTGCCATGCCGTGAGCCGGCACCCCGACAATCACCGCTTCTTCCAAGGCCCAAACGGCCAACTGCAAAGGACCGACCCATGATCGACGCCGTCCTGCCGACCTACAACCGCGCGCCGCTGTCATTCGACCGCGGCGAAGGGGCCTGGGCCATCGCGGCGGACGGGACGCGATACCTGGATCTGGGCGCCGGCATCGCGGTGAACGCGCTGGGCCACGCCCATCCGGAGCTGGTGCAGGCGCTGACCGAGCAGGCCGGGCGGATCTGGCACGTGTCCAACCTCTACCAGATCCCGCAGCAGCAGGCGCTGGCCGACCGGCTGGTCGCGGCGACATTCGCCGACACCGTGTTCGTGACGAATTCGGGAACCGAGGCCGCCGAGCTCGCCATCAAGATGGTGCGCAAGTACTGGGACCATGCCGGCGACCCCGAGCGGATCGAGATCGTGACCTTCGAGGGGGCGTTCCACGGCCGGTCCACGGGGGCGATCGCGGCCGCCGGGTCCGCCAAGATGACGGGCGGCTATGGCCCGCTGATGCCGGGCTTCGTGCAGGTGCCGTGGGGCGACGCGGACGCGCTGCGCGCCGCCGTGTCCGACCGGACCGCCGCCATCATGGTCGAGCCGATCCAGGGCGAGGGCGGGATTCGGGCGCTTGACGACGCCATGATGCGGCTGCTGGACGAGTTGCGGCAGACGACCGGGTGCCTGCTGGTGTTCGACGAGGTGCAGTGCGGGATGGGCCGGACCGGGCGGCTGTTCGCGCATGAATGGTCCGGCGTGACGCCCGACATCATGATGGTCGCCAAGGGGATCGGCGGCGGCTTTCCGCTGGGTGCGGTGCTGGCCACCGAAAGGACGGCGGCACCGATGACTGCCGGCAGCCACGGGTCCACCTATGGCGGCAACCCGCTGGCCTGCGCGGTGGGCTGCAAGGTGCTGGACATCATCGCCGATCCCGATTTCCTGGCCGAGGTGAACCGCAAGGCCGGGCTGTTCCGGCAGCGGCTGGAGGGCCTGGTCGACGGCCACCCCGACGTCTTCGAAGCGGTCCGCGGGCAGGGGTTGATGCTGGGGCTGAAATGCCGGGTGCCGCCGGCCGACGTCGTCCGGGCCGGCTATGCCGAGCATCTGCTGACCGTGCCGGCCGCCGACAACACCCTGCGGCTGCTGCCGCCGCTGACGATTTCGGACGACGAGATCGCCGAGGCGGTGGCGCGTCTGGATCGCGCCGCGGCGCGGGTGACGGCCGAGGCCGGACGGTCGGGCGACCGCGCCGCCAGCTGAGCGGCTATCCTACCTTCCGGCGGCCCTGTCGGGCCGGTGCGGCCGCGGTGCGGCTCACAACCAGGGCAGGTCGGCGCGCCACGGCGGATCCGCGCCGGCGCGGCCGACGCTGAACGCCGCCAGCTGCACCCCCCGCCACAGCGCCTCTTTCAGCGTCGCGTCGTCCGCCGCGACCGGATCGCGCAGGGCGCCGCTGTCCTGCAGGCCCGACAGGAACCCCGCGTCGAAGCTGTCGCCGCCACCCACCGTGTCCACCACCGGCACCGACGGCGCCGGCTGATGCAGCGGTACCCGGCGGCGCCGGATCAGGGTCGCGCCCCGGGCGCCATCGGTGTGCAGCACCAGCGCGTCGCCGCGCGCTGCGATCACCCGGGCCGTCGCCCTTGGCGGCTGGTCGGGGGCGAGCCACGCCAGGTCCTCCGACGACAGCTTGATGATCGAAGCCTGCGCCATCAGCCGGTCCAGCCGGGGCCGGAATGCCGCCCGGTCGCCGATCACCGCCGGCCGCAGGTTGGCGTCCAGCATGACCGGGCGCCTGGCCGCCACGGTCTGGGCCACGAGTTTCTCGATGGCCGCCCCGCTCGGGTCCAGCGCCAGGCTGATCCCGCCGATGAACAGCGCCTGGGTCGTCGCCGGCAGGGCGGGCAGGTTTTCGGGGGTCAGTGCCGTCGCCGTCGTCCCGGTCAGGGTGAAGCGATAGCGCGCCTCGGCCCCGGTCAGCGTCACCTCGGCCGTGGCGGTCGGCCGCTCGGTCACCGGACATGGCGACAGGTCCACGCCGGCGGCGGCCAGCAGGCCGTGCAGCAGGCGGCCATGGGCGTCGGTCGACAGCGGCCACAGGAATCCCGCGCGGTGGCCAAGCCGGCCCAGCCCCAGGGCGGTGTTGAACACCGATCCGCCCGGGACCGCCCGCCGGCCGCCCCCCGGCGCGGGCAGAAGGTCGATCAGCGCCTCGCCCGCGCACAGGATCACGGCGTCAGTATCCCCGGATCACGTAGCCGCCGCCTGGGGAAAAGCCGCCCGGCAGGCCGATGTCCGGCGGAATCGCGTAGCCGCCGGGCGTGGACCAGCCGCTGCTGCCGAAGGAGACATAGCCGGACTGGTTGGCCATGAACAGCAGCGCGGCCGCCACGATCGCGACCAGCAGCACGGCCAGCGCGATCTTCCACGCCGACCACGGGCGGTCGCCGTGCACGCGGCCGGACTGGCCGTTCACAACGAACCGATAGCTCTTGCCGTTGTACTTGTAGGCGGCGCTCCAGATCGGCAGCAGGATGTGCTTGAAGGTCTCGGCGCTGTGTTCGGTGCGCATGTCGCCGATCTGCTGGACGTCGCCGCCGATGTCGCGGCGCACGTCCATCGCGATGACGCTGGCCATTTCCTGCCGGGCGATCCCGTGCCCCTCGGCCAGCGGGATGGTATAGCCCTCGGCCGTGAAGCCGGCCAGGTATTCGGGGCGGTAGGGCACCAGATGCGACAGATCCCACGGCGTCAGCGCGTCGGTGAAACGGCGCGGTAGCGACGCCGAGGCCAGTACCAGCACGTCGTTGAAGGCACGCGCGACCCGGCCCGACACCGGCGTCCAGCGGGTCCGCAGGACGCGCTGCGGCACCCGCTGCATCCGGCCGTTCACCTGCGCCATCACGTAGACGGTTTCATAGTAGTGATCGCCCCGCTGCCCGTGATAGGCGGTGCGGGTGTCGGCGTCGAAGGTCCAGAACGGCGAATAGATGCCCGTCATGCGACGGCCCCGCCGTGCATAGGCGGTCAGCCCGTTGGGTGCGAACCACAGGCTGTGCAGCCAGTCCTCCAGCGCGGCCTTGGCCTGCGCCTCGGTGAGGACAAAGGGCAGCACCCCCTGCGGCTTGATCTGGCGGGTGGCACCCGTATCGGTGACGACCGGCGTGGCGCAGAACGGGCAGGTCGAGGCGTGCCGTTCGCCCGTGATCTCGATCCTGGCGCCGCAGTTCGGGCAGGACAGGGTGCGGACCGTTTCGGTCAGGTCGCTGCCGGCATCCAGCCGCAGGCCGCGTTCCAGCGGGATCTCGACCAGATCCACCGCCTTGTGCTGCGCGTCCCACTGCAGGGCCCGGCCGGTCGCCGGATCCCGCAACAGCAGGTCGGCCCCCGCGGTGCCGCCGCCCTGCTGGCGGCTGGGCGCCCGGGCGGCGCCCGGCGGGATCGTCTGCTCGTGCCCGCAATAGGGGCAGGTCAGGACGTTCTGGCCGGGGCTGAACTGCAGGCTGCCACCGCAGTTTTCGCACGGATAGCGGTATTCGGTCTGGGGCGTCGGCATCGGGCCGCCTTGCTGCAGGTCGGACCCGGACCGTCCCGCAGCGGGCGAGGGCCGGGCCGAACGGTCGCGGATCAGGTCACTCGCGCGGGGGGGACGGGGGCTGCGCCGGCAGCGGCGGCGGCAGCATGGTGAAGAGCTGCGCCAGCGCCGGCACCTCGTCGGCGGCCAGCCAGCCGTCCTGACCCGGCGCCCAGACCAGCGTGTCGCGCGTGAACTGGCCCGCCTTCATCATCCGGCCCAGATCGCTGCGGCCGAACGGACCCTGGGCGGCGCCGTCGATCGCGACGTGCCACACGGTGTCGGGGGTCGTCGCCTGGGCGGCGATCATGCCCGGCTGCGGCGGCGGCTGCATCTGCGGCTGCATGGACGGCATCGGCTGCGCCGCCGTGCCCCAGGGCCCCTGCTGCCAGCCGAGCTGCCGCGCGCCCATCCCCATCCCCAGCGCCGCGCCCATCCCGGCGCCCAAGCCCGCGCCCATCCCGCCGTCGCGGGTGGAGGCGTTCAGCATCGCCTCGCCCTGTGCGTACTGGCTGAACCGGTCCAGGTCGCCGACGATCCCGATCGAGGTGCGCTTGTCGAGCATCTTCTCGACCTCGTCGGGCAGGCTGATGTTCTCGATGTAGAATTCGGGGATGGTCAGGCCGTACTGGCCGACCGCGGGGGCGATCGCCCGGGCGACGACCTCGCCCAGCTGCTGGGTGTTCGCGGCCATGTCCAGCACCGGGATGCCGCTGCCGGCGATCATGCGGGAAAATTCCTGCACGATGATGTTGCGCAGCTGGAACGAGATCTCGTCGCTGGTGAATTCGCCGTCGGTGCCGACGATTTCCGCCATGAACCGCGCCGGATCGGTGACCCGCATGGAATAGGTGCCGAACGCCCGCAACCGGACCGGCCCGAATTCCGGGTCGCGGGCGATGATCGGATTGCGGGTGCCCCATTTCAGGTTGTTGAAGCGGGTGGTGTTGACGAAGTAGATTTCCGATTTGAACGGCGAGCGGAAGCCGTGGTGCCAGTGCTGCAGCCGGGTCAGCACCGGCATGTTGTTGGTTTCCAGCATGTAGAGCCCGGGGCCAAACACGTCGGCGATCTGGCCTTCGTGGACGAACACTGCTGCCTGGCCCTCGCGGACGGTCAGCTTGGCGCCGTACTTGATCGCATTGCCGCGGGTCTGGAACCGCCAGACCATCGTGTCGCGGGTGTCGTCGGTCCATTCGATGACGTCGATGAACTCGCCGGTCAGGAAATCGATGATGGGCATGGCAGGTCTCCGTCAGCGGAAGGGCGTTGCGGGTACAATCCCGCGGATGCAGGCGCGGTTCCGGGTCAGGCGCCCCCCGAATGCCGGGCCGGTTCCGCTGGTGGGGCGCCGGTCAGTTCGGCGGCGATCCGGGCCGCGATGGGCCGCGCCTCTGCCTCGGTCATGCCGGGCCGCAGGCGGCGGTCATAGAGGATCCGCAGCAGCAATTCGTCGTGCCGCGTCAGCAGCGCGAATTCCTCGTCATCGTTGAAGATCGAGGGCCGCACGGCGGGGCTGTCGTTGGTCAGGCCCAGCCCCTGGGCCAGCTCCTCGTGGATGCAGGACAGGCGCATCCGCTCGGGCAGCTCGGCCCGGATCACCGCCACGGCGCGCACATACTCGGGCGCGGCGCCGCGCGAATAGGCGAACACCGTGCAGTAGTTCTGCGGCTTCAGATCGACGATCGCCTGCACGTCGGCGGCGGGAATGCCCGGCACCAGCCGCGCGAGGCGTGGCCCGACGGACCGGCGGTCGTCCTCGGACACGAACAGCACCGCGAAGTTGCCCCCCGATCCGGTCAGCGTGATCGGATGGCCGCTGGCCTGCGACAGCCGGGCCGCATAGTCCGCGACGGCGGCCCGGTCGCGGGTGCGGGTGGCGGCATCGACCGAGGCGCCGAAGTCGAGCTGCAGCCGCACCGGGCCGGACCAGCGCCGCAGCGGTGCGTCGTGGACGCGGCGGACCAGCGCGCCCCCTTGGCGCTCGTACTCGTCGCGCAGGGCCACCGCGACAAAATCCTCGACCAGCCGCGCCGCGTCGGTGGGGACGTCGCCGCGGTCGGTCCGCATCAACCCCCTGGCGATCAGCGTGTCCTCGATCCCCGCGAGATAGCGGCGCATCGTCTGGCTGGCCGGGCTGGGCGGCTGCGCCGCCGCGGCCTCGGCCGCGCGCGCCCGCTCGGCGCGTTCCTTGCGCAGCGCCGCCTGCCGGACCTCGGACGGGGGCTCCGCCGGGCGCGGCGCGGGCGCCGCGGCCGAGGCGTCCGTTGCGGCGCCATCGTCCGGCGCCCCGGACCGGTCACCGGTCGCGCAGCCCGCCAGCGCCAGCGCCGACGTCAGCAGCAATACCCCGAGCAGGCGCGGGGGCGCGGCACGGCCGCGCTGCCCCGCCGCAGGAACGGCGGGACAGGCGGCACGGATCGGCGCAGGGACGGACACGTCGGCAGGTCAGGTGGTCGGACGCGCCGCAGCCGGGGCCGCGCCCATCGTCTGCGGCGCCTTCTGGCGGGCACTGGCGGAGGCCAGCGTGTCGCGCAGCTCGACCTCCATCTTCTGCAGGTCCTGTTCGGCGGCGGCGCGGCGGGCCTTGCCCTCGTCGGCGATCCGCAGGCTGTCCTCGATCGTGGCGATCAGTTCGGCATTGGCGGTGCGGACGGCCTCGATGTCGAACACCCCGCGCTCCATCTCGGTGCGGATCTTGACGTTCGCGTCGCGCAGGTTCTTGGCGTTCGCGGTCAGCAGGTCGTTGGTCAGGTCGCTGGCCTGCTTGACGGCCTGAGCCGCCTGGGCGCCGCGCTGAATGGTCACGGCCTGCGCCAGCTGGGTTTCCCACAGCGGCACGGTGTTGACGAGGGTCGAGCTGATCTTGGTGACCAGCGACTTGTCGTTTTCCTGCACGAGCCGGATCGACGGCAGCGACTGCATGGTCACCTGCCGGGTCAGCTTCAGGTCGTGCACGCGGCGTTCCAGGTCGTCGCGCATGGCCCGCAGGTCGCGCAGTTCCTGCGCCTCCATGATGTCGCCGTCGGTCTTGCTGGCGGCCACCTCGGCCTCTTTCGCGGGGATCACCTTTTCGTCCAGTTCGCGCAGCTTGCCCTCGCCGGCGGCGATGTAGAGCGCGAGCTCGTCATAGAAGTCGAGGGTGCGCTCGTAGAGGACGTCCAGCGACTTGATGTCCTTGAGCAGCTGGTGCTGGTGGGTTTCCAGGTCGACGGTAATCCGGTCGATCTGGCTTTGCACCTGTTCGTAGTTCGCGACGAACTTGGCAAACGGGGCGGAGCGGCCCAGCAGCTTTTCCCACCAGGAGCGTTCGCGGCGCACGTCCAGCTCGCTGACCGAGAAGCCGCGGATGGATGACACGATGTCGCGCAGGCTGTCGCCGGCGGGACCCACGTCCTTGTTCTTGACGTCGGCCAGCATCTTCTGGCTGATTTCCTGCAGACCGGCCTGGGCGCGCGATCCGAAATGCACGATCGACCCGGTGTCCTTCAGATTGATCTCGTCCATCCGCCTGCGGATTTCCTCGGCCACCGGCGGCTCGGCCTGCTGCAGGGGCACGACCTCGCCCGCCGGCTCGGGCAGCACCAGCGATGTGACGTTGTGAAGTTCGTCTAGCGTGGCTTCTGCCCGGCGCTGCGTCTCGATGGTCATCGGTGCTGTCCCCGTGGGTTCGAAAGATGAAGGGTCGTCCGGACCCCGGATCGGGGCCGACGTGCTGCGCTATCAACCAGATGCGATCGGAATGGTTCCGGTTGGAACGACCCCGCGACGAATGGCCCCGGCCTGACCGCCGGAGCCCGGCCGTCGGGCCGGGCGGACGCCGCGCCGCCCGCCTTCCCGTCAGCGTTGCACCATGCTGGGGCCGCGTGTATGCATCGCGCCGATGAAATGCTGGAGGGAGCAGCCATGCGCAGGGTCGTCGTCACCGGGATGGGGATGGTCACGCCGCTGGGATGCGGGGTCGAGGAAACCTGGCGGCGGCTGCTGGACGGGCAGTCCGGCGCAGGGCCGATCACCCGGTTCGATCCGTCCGACGTCGTGACGAAATACGCCTGCGAGATCCCGTTCGGGGATGGCAGCGACGGCAGCTTCAACCCGGACGACTGGATGGAGCCGAAGGACCGCCGCAAGGTCGATGACTTCATCCTGTACGCCATGGCGGCGGCGGACCAGGCGGTGCGCGATGCCAGATGGGACAACCCCTCCGACGAGGAGAAGCTGCGCACCGGGGTGATGATCGGGTCGGGGATCGGGGGTCTGAGCTCGATCGCCGAGACCGCGGTGCTGATCAAGGAGCGCGGGCCCAAGCGGGTTAGCCCGTTCTTTATTCCCGGGGCGCTGATCAACCTGGCGAGCGGCCAGGTGTCGATCCGCTATGGCTTCAAGGGGCCGAACCACGCGGTGGTGACGGCCTGTTCCACGGGCGCCCACGCCATCGGCGACGCGGCCCGGCTGATCGCTTACGGCGACGCCGACGTGATGGTGGCGGGCGGGGCCGAGGCGCCGATTTCCGAGATCGGGATCGCCGGGTTCAACGCCTGCAAGGCCCTGTCCACCAAGCGCGACAACGACCCGCAGCGCGCCTCGCGGCCCTGGGACGTCGATCGGGACGGCTTCGTGATGGGCGAAGGCGCGGGTATGGTGGTACTGGAAGCCTATGACCACGCCGTGGCACGGGGCGCGAAGATCCATGCCGAGGTGCTGGGTTACGGGCTGTCCGGGGATGCCTATCACATCACCGCGCCCAGCGAGGACGGCGACGGCGGCTATCGGTCGATGCAGGCGGCGCTCGACCGCGCCGGGCTGACCCCGGACCGGATCGACTATGTCAACGCGCACGGCACCAGCACGATGGCCGACGTGATTGAGCTGGGCGCGGTCGAGCGGCTGCTGGGCGAGGCCGCGGGCGGGGTCACGATGTCGTCGACCAAGTCCGCGATCGGGCATCTGCTGGGGGCGGCGGGCGCCGTCGAGGCGATCTTCTGCATCCTGGCCATACGCGACCAGATCGCGCCGCCGACGATCAACCTGGACGAGCCGGCCCGGGCCACGCCGATCGACCTTGCCGCCAACGCGGCGGTGCGGCGCAAGATCGACATCGCGCTGTCCAACAGCTTCGGCTTTGGCGGCACCAACGCCAGTCTGGTGGTGGGCCGGGTCGCCGAATGATCTGGCGAAACATCGCCTCGAACCTGCTGACGCTGCTCATCGTCCTGCTGATCGGGGTGGCCATCGCGGTGGCCTGGGGGCGCAACCAGTACACTGCCCCGGGCCCCAGCGCGACGGCGCAGTGCGTGACGGTGGCGCAGGGTGCCAGCCTGACGGCAGTGTCGCGCCAACTGGTGGAACAGGGCGTCGTCAACAACGGCTACATCCTGCGCACCGGGGCGGATTACGAAGGCAAGGCGGACCAGCTGAAATTCGGCAGCTATCTGGTGCCGCCGCAGGCCAGCATGCAGCAGGTGGTCGACACGATCACCGCGGGCGGGCCGTCGACCTGCGGGACCGAGGTGATCTTTCGCGTGGGCGTGCGGGCGAACAGCGTGGTCATGCGCGACATCAATCCCGAGACCGGCAACTACGAGGATCGCGTCACCTTCGATCCGGCGGCCGAGGCGGCGCCGCCCGAGGTCGTGCAGGCCATCGATCAGCCCGGAGCACGGCTGCGCGTCGCCATCGCCGAGGGCGTGACCAGCTGGCAGATCGTCGAAGGGCTGAAGGCCGCGGAATTCATGACGGGCGCCACCGGCGACGTGCCGCCCGAGGGATCGCTGGCCCCCGACACCTACGAGGTCGAGAAGGGCGCCGACCGGGGCGAGCTGCTGGACCGGATGCAGGCGAGCCAGACCGCCATCCTGCAGCGGGCGTGGGAGGCGCGGCCCTTCGGGTTGCCCTACGAGTCCCCCGAGGAGGCGCTGATCATGGCGTCGATCGTCGAAAAGGAAACCGGCGTCCCCGAGGAGCGACGGATCGTCGCCAGCGTGTTCGTGAACCGGCTGAACCAGGGAATGCGGCTGCAGACCGACCCGACAGTCATCTATGGGGTGACGGAAGGCCGGGGCATCCTTAACCGCGGCCTGCGGCGGTCGGAGCTGGATCGGCAGACGCCCTACAACACCTATCTGATCGAGGGACTGCCGCCGACGCCGATCGCGAACCCGGGCCGCGCCGCGATCGAGGCCACGCTGAACCCGGAAGACACCGAGTACCTGTTCTTTGTGGCCGACGGGTCCGGCGGTCACGCGTTCGCCCGCACGCTGGAGGAGCACAACGAGAACGTCCGGCGCTGGCGCGAGATCGAGGCGCAGCGTGGCGAGCCGACCGACACCCCCGTGCAGGGAGAGTGACTGTCCGTCCGCCGGATGGAGCGAATCCGTCGTTTGCAGGCGTGGTGCAGGAAGGGGCGTTTGTCGCTCCGAACCGATCCAGCGGGTCCGCTGAACGCCCATCCGCCGCACGCGTTGCACGACGGGCGGTGGGGTGTTGCACAACCTAAGGTGTTGCGATCCTAGGATGAAGTCGCCTTAAGGGGCTTTCGGCGGCGTGTCCCGGATTGACTTTGCGAACGCTCGAGGGTAGAACAACGACATGCTGAGAGAGGTGGGCAAGCGGCCCGGGCACCACGCCCGAGGCCGTTTTTTCATGTCTCTGCTCGTGCGGACAGACACACGAGGGGCAGGGCAAACATAAATGGGCATGATGTTCGATCCGGGCACGACGATCCCGGAAGGTCCGTATGCGGCCGGGGGACCGCAGTCCGAGGCCGAGGCCGAGGCGCGCAAGTCGGTTCTGGAGCTGTGGGAGGGCATCTTTCACAGCTACGCCGACGATCTCGAGAAGGCGCGGCTGAAGGTTCAGGCGGGCGAGTTCGATCAGGTGAAGGACAGCAGGCAACTTGCCCGCGACCTGCGCGCGGCGGCGCATCTGGTGCTGGAAGAGAGGAACAAGCTTGACAAGCTTCGCAAGGAAATTGCCGGGGACGTCGGAGGCGGAGCGCTCGACCTTGCCGCGGCACGAGACGAGATCGGGCGCCGCCTGGCTTGCCTGCGCCGAGCCGGCGGAGGTTGATGCGTTCCTGTCGGGGCTGTCGGACAACGCGCTGGCCGCGCTGCCCTGGCTGTTCGAGTTCTGGGCGCTGCCCCACCAGTTGCCCCCCCAAGGGGACTGGAAATCCTGGGTGATCATGGGCGGGCGCGGCGCCGGCAAGACCCGCGCCGGGTCCGAATGGGTGCGCATGCAGGTCGAGGGATCGACGCCGCTGGCGGACGGCGATGCGCGCCGGGTGGCGCTGGTCGCGGAAACCCATGACCAAGGCCGCGAGGTCATGGTGATGGGCGACAGCGGCATCCTGGCGTGTTCTCCACCCGACCGCCGGCCCGTCTGGGAGGCCGGGCGCCGGCGGCTGGTCTGGCCGAACGGGGCCATTGCGACGGTCTATTCGGCGCATGAACCCGAGGCTTTGCGGGGGCCTCAGTTCGATGCGGCGTGGGCCGACGAACTGGCCAAGTGGAAGAAGGGCGAGGAAACCTGGGACATGTTGCAGTTCGCGCTGCGGCTGGGCCAGCATCCGCAGCAGGTCGTCACCACCACCCCGCGCAACGTCGGCGTGCTGAAGTCGATCCTGAGAAATGCGTCGACCGTGGTGACCCATGCGCCGACGGATGCGAACCGCGCCTTTCTGGCGGAAAGCTTTCTGGCCGAGGTCGAGGCGCGCTATGCCGGAACCCGGCTCGGCCGGCAGGAACTGGATGGCATCCTGCTGGACGATGTCGAGGGCGCGCTGTGGAGCACGGCGGCGCTGGAGGCGTGCCGGGTCGACGGCGCGCCGCGGCTGGACCGCATCGTGGTCGCCGTCGATCCGGCGGTCACCGGCAACGCTGGCAGCGACGAATGCGGAATCGTGGTTGCGGGCGTGGTCTGCCAGGGACCGCCGCAGGACTGGTGCGGCTATGTGCTGGAGGACGCATCCGTCCGGGGCGGACCCACGGAGTGGGCCCGTGCCGCGATCGCCGCCCGCGAGCGGCACGGCGCCGAACGCCTGGTCGCCGAAGTGAACCAGGGCGGCGATCTGGTCGAGAGCGTGATCCGCCAGGTCGATCCGCTGGTCCCGTTCCGCGCGCTGCGTGCCGGCAGGGGCAAGGGGCTGCGGGCCGAGCCGGTCGCCGCGCTGTACGAGCAGGGAAGGGTCAGCCACCTGCGCGGCCGGGAGGGAAGGCTGGGCGTGCTGGAGGACCAGATGTGCCGGATGACGGTGCGCGGGTTCGAGGGACGCGGCTCGCCGGACCGGCTGGATGCGCTGGTATGGGCGCTGCATGAGCTGATGATCGAGCCGGCCACGCATTACCGGCGCCCGCAGGTGCGCGGGCTCTAGAAGGCTGTTCGGGCGCAGGCGGATCCGCGACTGCGCCCGCCGGCACGATGACGAAGGCTGGAGGCAAGGGCCGTCCCGGTGGGGGCGGCCCTTGTTCCTTGCACGGGACAGGAGAGGCGGATGGCATTGCGGTGGTTCGGACGCAGGAACGGAGAGGCTGACGCAGCCCTGCCCGCGCCGGTCGAGACAAAGGCGAGCGCAACGGGGCGGGTCGTCGCCCTTGCTGCCGGATCGGGCCGGGTGGTCTGGTCGCCGCGTGATGTCGGCAGCCTGACCCGCGCGGGATTCACCGGCAACCCGGTCGGGTTCCGGGCCGTCAAGCTGATCGCCGAGGCGGCAGCAGCCGTCCCGCTGGTTTGTCAGGACGCAAGGCGGCGCTATGACACGCATCCGGTGCTGGACCTGATGCGGCGGCCCAACCCAGCGCAGGGCCGGGCCGAGCTGTTCGAGGCGCTGTTCGGGCAGCTTCTGCTGTCGGGGAACGGCTACCTCGAGGCGGTGGAGCCCGCGGCCGGGGGGCTGCCGGTCGAACTGCATGTGCTGCGTTCGGACCGCATGAGCATCGTCCCGGGGCAGGACGGCTGGCCCGTAGCCTATGAGTATGCGCTGGACGGGCGCAAGCACCGCTTCGACATGACCGGCAGCCCCGATCCGATCTGCCACATCCGCAGCTTTCACCCGCTGGACGATCATTATGGCCTGTCACCCCTGCAGGCGGCGGCGGTGGCCATCGATGTCCACAACAGCGCCAGCGCCTGGTCCAAGGCGCTGCTGGACAATGCGGCGCGTCCGTCCGGCGCGATCATCTACAAGGGGACGGACGGGCAGGGCATGCTGAGCCCCGACCAGTATGACCGCCTGGTGAGCGAGATGGAGATGCACCATCAGGGTGCCCGCAACGCCGGGCGCCCGATGTTGCTGGAGGGAGGCCTGGACTGGAAGCCGATGGGCTTCTCGCCCAGCGACATGGAGTTCCACCAGACCAAGGCCGCAGCGGCCCGTGAGATCGCCCAGGCGTTCGGCGTGCCGCCGATGCTGATGGGCATCCCCGGCGAGGCGACCTATGCCAACTATGCCGAGGCGCATCGCGCCTTTTATCGGCTGACCGTGTTGCCGCTGGTGACGCGGGTTGCGGCAAGCGTGGCCTGGTGGCTGTCGGAGCATCAGGGCAGCGAGATCGACCTGAAACCGGATCTGGACCAGATCCCGGCGCTCGCGGAAGAGCGCGACCAGCACTGGGCACGGGTGGGTGCGGCGGATTTCCTGACCGAGGCGGAGAAGCGCGCGGCACTCGGCCTGCCGCCCATCGCTCGGTCCGCATCCGGAGGGTGAGATGGAAGGTTCGAGGTTCGTGAAGGAACCGTTCGACTGGCACGACCAGCGCTTCGACACCCAGGAGCGCATCATGGCGCTGCAGTTCGGGCAGGTCGATCGCCGGCTGGAGCGGATCGAGTCGCTGATCGAGGGTCTGGAGAAGCGGCTGTGGATGACCGTCTATGGTGTGGTCGCAGTCATCCTGACGCAGGCGGTGCAATCCATCCTGCAGTTCGGACCACAGGGAGGTTGAGCGTGCGGATGGATGATCTGGGGCTGGAACTGAAGTTCGCGGGGGGGACCCCCACCCTCACCGAGGGCAGCGTCATCGAAGGCTATGCCAGCCTGTTCGAGACCGCCGACCAGGGCGGCGACATGGTGATGCCCGGTGCCTACGCCGCGAGCCTGGCGCGGCTGTCCGCGCGTGGCGGGAAGGTGCGGATGCTGTGGCAGCACGACCCGTCCCGGCCGATCGGGGTGTGGGACGAAATCCGGGAGGACACCAGGGGCCTACGGGTGAAGGGCCGGCTGCTGCCGGAGGTGGCCCAGGCGCGCGAGGCCGCGGCGCTGGTTCATGCGGGGGCGATCGACGGCCTGTCGATCGGCTATCGCACGATCCGCGCCGAACGCGACGCGCAGGGCCGAAGGCTGCTGACGGAAGTGGAATTGTGGGAAGTGTCGCTGGTGACGTTCCCGATGCTGCCCGAAGCGAAGGTCGGCCGCAAGTCGGACGAAATCGAGGGCGACCTGGACGTCCTGGCGGACGCGTTGTGGCGGGCCGCCGCGGTGTTGCGGGCCCACTGATTGCGGTCGAGCTGACCGGAGCAGCGCCGCAAAGGTGATTGCAGCGGTCTGTCGCCTGCCGCGTGGCGCGGACCCGCGGGCAAATTTCGAACAAGGAGAGAGTGGGATGGCCGAGGTTGGAGCCGAGCGGGCGCAAGCCGACGAGGTGAAATCCCATGCAGGCGCCGCGATGCCTGTACGGGTGACGGACGCGATGGCCGAGTTCGTGGGCGAGCTGGCCCGGTTTCGCAAGACGATCGAACACAAACTGCAAGCACAGGACGAACGCATGACCATGCTGGATCGAAAGACCGCCCTTCGGGGCCGTCCGCCGCTGTCGACCGCAGCGGATATCGAGGCACCGCATCAGAAGGCGTTCGCGGCCTATCTGCGCCGGGGTGACGATGACGCGCTGCGCGGGCTGACGCTGGAGGAGAAGGGACTGACCGTCGCGGCGGACGGCGGCTTTCTTGCAGCGCCGCAGATCGCCGCCGAGGTGCAGGATGCGCTGCGGTCCGCCGGGTCGCTGCGCAGTGTGGCCAATGTCGTGACGGTCGAGTCGTCGGCCTACGAGGTGCTGGTCGACAAGGGCGACATGACCACAGGCTGGGCGACCGAGACCTCGGTGGCCGAAACGGACGCGCCGCAGATTGAGCGGGTGACCATCCCGCTGCACGAACTGTCGGCGATGCCGAAGGCAAGCCAGCGTCTACTCGACGATGCCGCCTTCGACCTGGAGAACTGGCTGGCCAGCCGCATCGCGGAGCGTTTTGCCCGCGCCGAGGCCGCGGCCTTCATCAACGGTGACGGGATCGACAAGCCGCGCGGCATCCTGACCTATCCCACGGCGCCGAATGTCAGCGCTGGCGACAGCCTGATCGGCACCGTGCCCAGCGGGGCGCTGGCTGATTTCAGCGCCGAGCGGCCCGCAGACGGGCTGATCGACCTGGTCTATGCGTTGGGCGCCGAATACCGCGCCAATGCGAGTTTCGTCCTGAACTCGAAGACCGCCGGGGCGGTGCGCAAGATCCGTGACGCCGACGGGCGGTTCCTGTGGTCGGATTCGCTGGCGGCCGGCGAACCGGCACGCCTGCTTGGGTATCCGGTCGTCGTTTGCGAGGACATGCCCGATATCGACGCCGAAAGTGCGTCGATCATGTTTGGCGACTTTGCCGCCGCCTACACCATCGCCGAACGGCCCGACCTGCGCGTGTTGCGCGATCCGTTCTCGGCCAAGCCGCATGTGCTGTTCTATGCAACCAAGCGCGTCGGCGGCGGACTGACCGATGCGCGGGCGGTCAAGATCATGACCTTCGGCTGATCGCCAGCCGGAGCGGGGGGTGCGCGCAGGGGTGCCTGCTTCGGCGGCATCGCAGCTGTCCGCACGCGCTGTGGCAGGCGCGTCGGCGTGCCCCCCGACCTCCAGCAGTGACCGACGAACAATTGCGCAGGGAACGGGAGGTTGCGGGAATGATGCTGGTCGAGGAGGCGGCGCCCGATGCGGACGTCCTGCCCGTGGCGGCGTTGCGCGGATATCTGCGAATGGGTTCCGGCTTTGCGCTGGCCGAAGATGCCGCAGAGGACCTCGCGCTGGCCGGATTCCTGCGCGCGGCCATTGCCACGATCGAGGCGCGGACGGGAAAGGTGCTGTTGCGCCGCCTGTTCCGGATGCGGCTGGAAGAATGGCGCGATCGCTTGGCTCAGCCGCTTCCGCTGGCGCCGGTCAATTCGGTGGCGTCGATCGAGGTGACCGACGCGTCCGGACGGATCACCACCGTCGATCCCGGCCGCTGGCGGCTGTTGCCGGACATGCAGCGGCCGCTGATCCTGCCGGCGGGAACGCTGTTGCCGGCGGTACCTACCGGCGGGTTCATCACCATCCGCTTCTGTGCCGGGTTCGGGACGGCATGGAGCGAGGTACCTGCTGACCTGGCGCAGGCCGCGCTGATGCTGGCCGCGCGCTATTACGAGGACCGCAGCGATGATCAGGCCCGCGCGGCTTTGCCCTTTGCGGTCAGTTCGCTGCTGGACCGGTGGCGGCAGGTCCGCACCCTCGCCGGGCGGGGAAACCGAGCATGAGCGCGCCGCGTCCCAATGTGCCGCTGGTGCTGGAGACCGCCGCGCGTGAGGCGGATGGATCGGGCGGTTATGCGATCCGCTGGACGCCTGAGGGATCCCTGCATGCGGCGATGAAGGCGCGATCGGGGCGCACGGGGCTGGCCGAGGTCGGCCCGGAGAGCGTCGTCACGTGGGCGATCACCGTGCGGGGGGCGCCGGAGGGCGATCCGCGCCGGCCCCGGCCGGGGCAGCGGTTCCGCATGGGGACGCGCGTGTTCCAGATCGATTCGGCCGGCGAGACCGACTCCGCCGGGCGATAGCTGGTCTGTATGGCTAGAGAAGAGAGGCAGGCATGACTTATCCGGCATCGGCCGCGCTGCAGGGCGCGATCTATGAGGCGTTGCGCGCGGATCCCGTGCTGTGGGGAATGGTCGGCGACGCGATCTATGACGCGATGCCGGTAACGGCGCCAAGCGGAGTTTATGTGGCGCTGGGCCCCGAGGACGTTTCGGACGCGGGCGACATGACCGGATGTGCGACGCGGCATGACTTCGTCATCTCGGTCCTGTCCGGGGCAGAGGAGAGTGGAGGGTTCGCGGGTGTCAAGGCCGCGGCGGGTGCGGTGGCAGCTGCACTGGAAGGCGCGCCGCTGGCCCTGGATGCGGGGCAGGTCGCAGGGCTGTGGTTCCTGCGGTCGCGTGCCCGGCGCGTCGACGTGGGCAGGGGGCGGCGGGTGGACATGACGTTCCGCGCCACTGTCGACATGGGCTTGGAAGCGGTGTGAGGAGGCGAGAATGGCAGTGCAGAACGGACGCGATCTGCTGATCAAGATGGACATGGCCGGAGATGGCACGTTCCAGACCATTGCCGGCCTGCGCGCCTCGCGGCTGGGGTTCAACGCCCAGAGCATCGACGTGACGTCGCTCGAAAGTCAGGGCGGGTGGCGCGAACTGCTGGCCGGTGCAGGCGTCAGATCGGCGTCGATTTCCGGATCGGGCGTGTTCCGGGACGAGGCGACGGACGGGCGGGTGCGGCAGGTTTTCTTCGAGGGCGAACTGCCGCGGTTCCAGGTGGTGATTCCGGATTTCGGAATCGTCGAGGGCCCGTTCCAGATCACGGGCCTGGAATATGCCGGAAGCTACAATGGCGAGGCGACCTATGAGTTGACGATGGCGAGCGCCGGGGTGCTGCAGTTCGAGGCGCTGTGATGGCAAATCCTTATGCGGGTGAGGTCGCCGTCTGGATCGACGGGCGGCGCCATGTCGCCAAGCTGACCCTTGGCGCGCTAGCCGCCCTGGAGGCTGAGTTGCAGGCGGACAGCCTCGTGGGGCTGATCGAGCGGTTCGAGGCTGGCCGCTTTGCCACGCGTGACGTGATCGCGGTGCTGGTCGCCGGGCTGCGCGGCGGCGGGTGGAGGGGAGAGGCGGAGTCGCTGCTGAACGCCGATCTGCGCGGCGGTCCGGTCGAAGGTGCGCGGGCTGCCGCAGAATTGCTGGCGCGCGCGTTCCGGGCGGGTCCGTGACGGAGGATCGGCCTTGAGCGGTGCTGTGCATGAACATGGCGCCGCCGGTCCAGCGTGTCAGGATCGCGTGGAACCGGGCCTGGACTGGGCGGGGCTGATGCGCGCCGGCTTTTCGACGCTGCGCCTGACGCCCGCGCAGTTCTGGGCGCTGACTCCGGCCGAGCTGGCTTTGATGCTGGGCATCGAGCCGGACGGAAACGGCCGCATGACGCGGGACCGCCTGGCCGAACTGGCCGCCCGGTTCCCGGACTGAACCACATCACCGCGCAGTTCGACAGTGCGGCGCCAGCGGCGCGCGCATCGACAGGAGAGGGGCCGCATGACGGACAGGGACGGGTTCGACGAGCTGAGTGACGGATTTGATCAGGCCAGCGCGATGACGGCCGCATTCGCCCGCGAACTGGGTCGTCTGCAACAGACGATCGGTTCGACCGGGCGCGAGGTCGGGGCGCTGAGCGCAGGCTTTTCCGGCGGGCTGCGGCGCGCCTTTGACGGCGTGGTGTTCGACGGGATGCGGTTGCAGGACGCGCTGACCGGCATGGCTCGCGGCATGGCGGACACGGTGTTCGCAGTGGCGATGAAGCCGGTGCAGGGGGCCGTGTCGGGCGCACTGGCCCAGATGGTCGGCGGTGCAGTATCGGGTGCCGCGCCGTTTGCCGGCGGTGGTGCGGTGTCGCAGGGGCGGGTGGTTCCGTTCGCCCGTGGCGGGGTGGTGACCGATCCCACGTTCTTTCCGATGCGCGGTGCCACGGGGCTGATGGGCGAGGCGGGACCCGAGGCGATCATGCCGTTGCGCCGGGGGGCAGATGGGCGCTTGGGCGTGGCGGCGCCGGGGGGCGGCCGTCCGGTGAACGTCACTGTCAACGTGCAGACGCCCGACGTCGCGGGGTTTCAGCGCAGCCAGAGCCAGATCGCCGCGCAGATGGCCCGGGCGCTGGCTCGGGGCGAAAGGAACAGCTGATGGCGTTTCACGAGGTACGGTTTCCAACCAACATGTCGTTCGGCGCGGTGGGTGGGCCCGAGCGCCGCACCGAGATCGTGTCGCTGACCAACGGATTCGAGGAACGGAACACGCCATGGGCGCATTCGCGGCGCCGCTATGATGCGGGCGTGGGTCTGCGCAGCCTGGATGACGTCGCGGCGCTGATCGCGTTCTACGAGGCACGGGCAGGACAGCTGCACGGGTTCCGGTGGAAGGACTGGGCCGATTTCAGGAGCTGCGTGCCCAGCCGAAGGCCTGCGGCGGCAGACCAGACGATCGGCACCGGTGACGGGCAGACGCGCAGCTTTGTGCTGCAGAAGCTGTACCACTCGGGTCCGGGCGAATACGCCCGGCCGATCAGAAAGCCGGTCGCGGGCAGCGTGCTCGTGGCCGTCGCGGGGGAACCGCAGACCGAGGGGATGGATCACGTGACCGACCATGCAACCGGGGTGATCACCTTCGCGACGCCACCGGCACCTGGCGCCGAGGTGACCGCCGGTTTCGAGTTCGACGTGCCGGTGCGGTTCGACACTGACCGCATCGCCGTTTCGGTCGCGTCCTTTCAGGCCGGTGACCTGCCGCAGGTGCCGGTGCTCGAGGTGCGCCTGTGAGCGCCGGGGCGGGCGAGTGCCCGCATGAGGGGGGGATCACCACGACCGAGGCACGGGCGTGGGCCGTGACCCGGCGCGACGGGCTGACCCTGGGGTTCACCGACCATGACGCCGTGCTGCGGTTTGACGGGATCACGTACCGCCCGGAGGCGGGGCTAACCGCGCGTGCCGTGGTGCAGGGGCTTGGTCTCGCGGTGGACAACACCGAGGCGCAGGGGATGTTGTCGGATGATGCGATCACCGAGGCCGACCTGCGCGCCGGACGCTGGGACCGGGCCGAGGTGCGGCTGTGGCAGCTGAACTGGGCCGATCCATTGCGGCGGCAACTGCTGTTCCGCGGCGAACTGGGCGAAGTGTCCCGCGCGGACGGCGCGTTCCGCGCCGAGTTGCGCGGAATGTCCGAGGCGCTGAACGTTCCGCTTGGCCGCGTCTATCATCGCCGCTGCGCAGCCCGGCTGGGCGACCAGCAATGTCGCGCCGACCTGTCCCGCCCCGGGTGCCGGATCGACGCTGTCGTGCACGACGGTGGCGAAGGGCTGCGTTTGGACCTGTCCGCCGCGGCGGAGCAGGAGCCCGGCTGGTTCGAGGATGGCGTGCTGACGGTGCTGGACGGCGTGGCGCATGGGCTGCGGGGCGCCATCAAGCGTGACCGTCAGGTGGGCGTGCTGCGGCGCATCGAGCTGTGGGCCGATCTGGGGCTGGTGCCGGCAGCGGGCGACCGGGTGCGTCTGACCGCCGGTTGTGACAAGCGCCCGGAGACCTGCCGAACCAAGTTCGAGAACTACCTGAACTTTCGTGGCTTTCCGCACCTGCCCCCGGAGGATTGGCTGATCGCGCCGAAGCAGGTGGGTCGCCGATGAGCCGGCAGGTGGTTTCCGCCGCCCGTGCCTGGATCGGTACGCCCTATGTTCACCAGGCGTCGGTGCTGGGGGCGGGGGCCGATTGCCTCGGTCTGGTCCGCGGGGTCTGGCGCTGTCTCTATGGCTGCGAGCCGGAGGTCCTGCCGGCCTACACCGCCGACTGGGGCGAGACAGGCAGCAACGAGTTGCTGATGACCGCGGCGCTTCGTCACATGACCCCTGTTCAGGAGGGCCAGCTCGCCCCCGGCGATCTGTTGCTGTTCCGGATGCGGGACGGCGCGGTGGCCAAGCACCTGGGCATCCTGTCGGTCACCGGCGAGGCGCCCCGGTTCATCCACGCCTATGACCGGCACGGGGTCGTCGAGAGCCCGCTCTCCGAACCGTGGCGAGCCCGGATCGCAGCGGGCTTCCGCTTTCCGGCGTAAGCGCCGCAGGTCACCGGGCACGGCAGAACGGACGAAGGAAATCACATGGCGACCATTCTGCTGGCAGCGGCGGGTGCCTCGGTCGGGGCCGGGTTCGGCGGGACGATGCTGGGCCTGTCGAGCGCTGTTGTGGGCCGAGCCGTCGGGGCGACGCTTGGCCGGGCGGTCGACGCGCGCCTGCTGGGCGCCGGGACAAGGCCGGTCGAAACCGGTCGCCTCGACCGATTGCGCCTGCAGACAGCGGGCGAGGGCACCGCCATTCCGCGCGTCTGGGGGCAGATGCGGGTGCCAGGCCATGTGATCTGGGCCGGACCGGTCACCGAGGTCAGCAGCCGCACCGGTGGGGGCAAGGGCGCGACCCCGCGCGTGACCGAGATCAGCTATCGGCTGAGCTTTGCGCTGGCTTTGTGCGAGGGGCCGATCCTTGGCGTGGGGCGGGTCTGGGCAGACGGAGACGAGCTGGCACCGGGTGATCTGAACATGCGAATCTATCGGGGCGGGGAAGCGCAGGTGCCGGATCCCTGCATCGTGGCCCACGAAGGTGAGGCCGCACCCGCCTATCGCGGGGTCGCCTATGTCGTGCTGGAGGATCTGGCGCTGGAACGCTGGGGCAACCGCGTTCCGCAGTTGAGTTTCGAGGTGACGCGCGCGGCGGACGCCACCAGCGGATTGTCGCATGATGTGCAGGCTGTGGCGCTGATCCCCGGCACCGGCGAATACGCGCTGGCCACCACGCAGGTGAGCCACGATCTGGGGCTGGGCGAGTCGCGCGTCGTGAACCGCAACACGCCGATGGGCGGGACCGACCTGCAGGTCTCGCTGGACATCCTGCGGCGCGAACTGCCGCGGGTCGGGTCGGTGTCTCTGGTCGTGTCGTGGTTCGGCGACGACCTTCGCGCCGGTCATTGCAGCCTGCGCCCCAAGGTCGAGCAGGTTGCAAGCGACGGGGCCGAAATGCCGTGGCGCGCGGGTGGCATCGGACGGAACGAGGCACTGACTATCCCGCGGGTGGAGGATCGGCCGATCTACGGTGGCACCCCGTCCGATCAGGCGGTGATCGAGGCGCTGCGGGCGATAGCCGCCAGCGGGCGCAAGGCGGTGTTCTATCCATTTATCTTGATGGAACAGCTGAACGGAAACGGCCGTCCCGATCCGCGCACCGGAACGGGTGAGCAGCCGGTCATGCCTTGGCGCGGCCGCATTACCTGCGATTTTGGCCACGATCACACTGCCGCGGCGGCGGACGACGTCGGCATGTTCTTCGGCGCCGCCGCGCCCGGTGACTATGACGTGAGGGACGGACGCGTCGTCTATGCCGGACCGGACGAGTGGTCGTACCGGCGCTTCATCCTGCATTACGCGCATCTATGTAGGCTGGCCGGTGGGATCGACAGTTTCCTGGTCGGATCCGAGATGATCGGGCTGACCCAGATCCGCGACGCCGCTGGAAACTATCCGGCCGTGGCCGCGCTGCGCGCGCTCGTCCGGGATGTCAGGGCGATCCTGGGTCCCGCCGTCAAGCTGGGCTATGCGGCAGACTGGAGCGAGTATTTCGGCCACCATCCCGGCGACGGCGAGGTCCGCTTTCATCTGGATCCGTTGTGGGCGGATGATGATGTCAACTTTGTCGGGATCGACAACTACATGCCGCTGTCGGACTGGCGGGATGGCGATCAGCATCTGGATGCCGGCTGGGGCCGCATCGACAATCCCGCCCATCTGCGGGCAAATGTCTGCGGTGGAGAATACTTCGACTGGTACTATCTCGACGACCAGCATCGTGACCGGCAGCACCGCCTGCCGGTCGAGGACGGCTACGGGGAACCGTGGGTCTGGCGCTGCAAGGACATCCGCGGCTGGTGGGATAACGCCCATCACGAGCGGGTCGACGGCGTAAGACAGACCGCGCGGACGGCGTGGGTGCCCGGGTCGAAACCGGTGTGGTTCACCGAGTATGGCTGTGCCGCGCTGGACAAGGCCACGAACCAGCCCAACAAGTTTCTGGACGCCCTGAGCTCGGAGTCGATGCTGCCGTGGTATTCCCACGGTCGGCGGGACGACGCGTTGCAAGCAGCCTATGTGCGCGCCGTTACCGATTACTGGAGCGACCCCGCAAACAACCCGCCAATGGCTGGTGGGGGCCGGATGGTCGATTTGAGCCGCGCGCATGTCTGGTGCTGGGATGCGCGGCCCTTTCCCGCGTTCCCCGCCCGCAGTGATCTGTGGTCCGATGGCCACGCCTGGGAGCGCGGGCACTGGCTGAACGGACGCGCAGGCGCGGTGCCGCTGGCCGCGCTCGTTGCCGCTATCTGCCGCGAAGCTGGGGTGGCGGCCCATGACAGTTCGGGGCTGAACGGGGTGGTCCGTGGCTATGTGCTGCAGGGCGGGCAGACCGGCCGCGCGGCGCTGCAGCCGCTGATGCTGGCGCATGGGTTCGATGCGGTCGAACGGGACGGCGTGTTGCGGTTCGTCATGCGCGACGCCAGCGTGACCGCCGAGGTGGGGCCGGATGATCTGGCCCTGGCAGAGGAGCTTGCCGGGGTCGAGATCACCCGGGCGCCTTCCGCGGAACTGGCCGGACGTATTCGGGTCAGCCATGTCGAGGCGGGGGCGGATTATGGTTCATGCACGGCCGAGGCGCTGCTGCCGCATGAGGATCAGACCACCGCGTCCGACAGCGAACTGACGATGAGCATGACCAGGGACGAGGGACTGGCCGTTGCCGA
Source organism: uncultured Paracoccus sp. (assembly GCF_947496875.1). Classification (GTDB taxonomy): domain Bacteria; phylum Pseudomonadota; class Alphaproteobacteria; order Rhodobacterales; family Rhodobacteraceae; genus Paracoccus. The sequence continues at coordinate 179,805 of NZ_CANMEH010000001.1, forward strand.
GCGATGGCTGGCGGAAACCGGCGCCGCGCGCGATCGGCTGCGGCTCGCGCTGCCGCCTTCGCTTGCCGATCTGGGGCCGGGCGACGTGATCCGGCTTACAGACGGGCCCGGAAAGGGGCAGCGCTGGCGGATTGACCGGATGGAGCGGACCGGCGCGGCCATTGTCGATGCGGTACGGGTAGAGCCGGGCTTCTTCGCACCGCCGGCGCGTCGGGCCTCGATCCCGTTGACGCGGCGCCATGATCCCCCGGTGCCGGTCTGGCCGATGTTTCTGGACCTGCCCTTGCTGCGGGGCGACGAGGTGCCGCATGCGCCGTGGCTGGCCGCCACGGCGACCCCGTGGCCGGGGCCGGTAATGGCCTGGGGTTCGGGCGAGGCCGAGGGCGGATACGCGCCGAACGTCACGCTGCCCGTTGGTGCAATCATGGGCGTCACCGAAAGCCCGCTCGCGGCCGCCCGCGCAGGGGTCTGGGACCTTGGTCCGCCACTGCGGATACGGGTGAAGGGCGGAGCGCTGCAGTCCGTGTCGGATGCAAGGCTGCTGGCTGGCGCGAACCTGCTGGCCATCGGCGACGGCACACCCGCCGGCTGGGAGGTGCTGCAGTTCGCAGAGGCGGTTCCGGTGACGCCGGGCGTGTGGGAGATCAGCCGGCGGCTGCGGGGTCAGGCGGGATCCGATGCCCGCATGCCGGCCGTCTGGCCCATCGGTAGCATTGTCGTGGTGGTCGACGAGGCTTTGCGTCAGGTCGACCTGCCACCTTCCGCCCGCGGGCAGACACGGTGGTGGCGGATCGGGCCTGCAGGGCGTTCGCCCGAGGATCCGACCTATCGCGAGATCGCCCACGCATTCGCCGGCATGGGCCTGCGTCCGTTGTCGCCGTGCCACCTGAACGTCTCCGGCCCGGATCTGACGTGGATCAGGCGCAGCCGGATCGAGGCGGACGGGTGGGACGGAATGGACGTGCCGCTGGGCGAGTCGGCGGAGCGCTATCTGGTGCGGCTGGCCCGCGGCGGGACGGTGCTGTGGCAGTCGGTCGTGGAGCGGCCCGTCTGTTCGGTGCCCGTCGAGGTCTGGACGGGCGCGATGCAGGGCGGCCGCTTTGCGGTGGAGGTGGCCCAACTGTCCGAAATCGTCGGACCAGGGTCGTTTGCAAGGAGGATGGTCGATGTCTGATCAGAGCACGGCGCGCTGCGGGCTGCCGCTGCTGCAACCGGCCCAGGCGCAGAAGCACGTCACCGTCAACGATGCCCTGATGCGGCTGGACGGGTTGGTGAACCTGGTGCTGGAAAGCGTGACCCGCGCCGCACCGCCGGATGAGGTTGCCGACGGTCTGAGCTGGGGCATTCCCGCGTCGGCAACCGGCGCGTGGCAGGGGCGGGGTGGCCAGGTGGCCATTGCCGCGAACGGCGGCTGGGTCTTTGCCATACCGCGGGCCGGGCAGCGCGGCTTTGTCCGTGACGCGGGTCTGACCGCGGTGCATGACGGCGCCGGATGGGTCCGCGGCACGTTGACACTGGGGGCGTACGGCAGCGCTCTGTGCGCCGGGATGGCAGAAGCAGAGGTGGTGACCGAAGGCGGCACCATCGTGGACAGCGGTCTGATCATACCGGCTGCCGCCATGGTCATCGGGTGCACGGCCCGGGTGGTCGAGGCGATCGGCGGCACGCTGCAGTCCTGGGCCTTGGGAACCGCAGGCGCAACCGATCGATTCGGCAGCGGCCTGGGACTGGCGCAGGGAAGCTGGGCGCGAGGCATGTTGTCACAACCGATGACATACTGGGACCCGGCCAGCCTGATGCTGACGGCTGCAGGCGGCAGCTTCGGCGGCGGCCGGGTGCGTGTCGCGGCGCATTGGCTGGAGCTGCGGCTGCCGATCTGACGCAGGTCGGGGTGGGCATTTCGTCGGTCTTTCGATTGCACGGCAACTGCCCTAGACTGTGCCGCAGAAGTCTTCGAAAGGTCCCCGTGATGGATGGACAAGGGCTCGACGCCCCGCTGATCAAGACCCGGGACGACGATCGAGGCCGTCCGATGTCCCGCACCGCCCTATGGCGTCAGATCAGGGACGAGGCGGCGCGCGCCGTGCAGGACGAGCCGCTGCTGGGCGCGCTGATCCACGCAGGGCTGTTGCACCACCCCACGTTCCAGGCCGCGCTGGCTTATCGCTTTTCGCTGAAGCTGGCCTCGAACGAGATGAGCGAACAGCTCTTGCGCGAGATTGCCGATGACGCGCACCGGCGCGAGCCGGGGCTGGCGGACGCGGCGCAGGTCGATCTGCAGGCCGTGTTCCATCGCGATCCCGCCTGCCACCGGCTGATGCAGCCGATGCTGTTCTTCAAGGGTTACCAGGCGCTGCAGGCCTATCGGATCGCGCACTGGCTGTGGACCCACGCGCGGCGCGACATGGCGTATTTCGTGCAGATGCGCGTGTCCGAGGTCTTTGGCGTCGACATTCACCCGGCGGCGCGGATCGGTGTGGGGGTGATGTTTGACCACGCCCATTCGATCGTCATCGGCGAAACGGCGGTTGTCGGGAACGACGTGTCGATGCTGCACTCGGTCACGCTGGGCGGCACCGGCAAGGAAGACGGCGACCGCCATCCAAAGATTGCCGACGGCGTGCTGATCGGCGCGGGAGCGAAGGTGCTGGGCAACATCAAGGTCGGCCATCACAGCCGCATCGCCGCAGGGTCGGTGGTGCTGGCGGATGTGCCCTGCTGCAAGACGGTGGCCGGCGTTCCGGCGCGCGTCGTCGGTGATGCGGGCTGCGATGCGCCGTCAGACATGATGAACCAGTTGCTGGAAGCCGGCTGAACGGGGTGGAGGCGAAGCCTGCTGGCTGTTCAGGCCGACCAGCGATCCGCGTCGCGCCCGGTCAGGTCGGAAAGATGGCCCAGGCCGGCCTGTTGCGCCATCTCATCCAGTCCTGCGGCGATCCGGGGGACCAAGGACAGCCCCTCGTAGACCAGCGCCGAATAAACCTGCACCGCTGTGGCGCCGGCGGCGATCTTGTCCCATGCCTGCTGGGCCGATCCGATGCCGCCGACGCCGATGATCGGCAGGCGGCCCTGCGTCTGCCGGTAAAGGCGGGCCAGCACCCGCGTCGAGCGGTCGAACAGCGGCGCTCCGGACAACCCGCCGGCCTGGTCGGCCTGCTCATCCCGCAAGCCTGTCCGCGACAGGGTGGTGTTGGTGGCGATGATCCCGTCGACGCCGCTGTCGAGAATGGCTGCCGCCGTTTCGGTCAAGGCGCCGTCGTCCAGATCTGGTGCGATCTTGACGAAGATCGGCGGGCGGGCCGCACCGGAGTCTTCGCGGGCCTGCACGACACCGGCAAGCAGCTGAGACAGCGCCGCCGCACCCTGCAGGTCGCGCAACCGCTCGGTGTTGGGTGAGCTGACGTTGACCGTCAGGAAATCGACATGGGCTGCACAAAGCCCGGTCACGTCGGCAAAATCCGCGGCCCGGTCGGCGCTGTCCTTGTTGGCGCCGACGTTCAGGCCGACGGGGACGTCCGACGGCGCGCGCGCAGCCAGTCGGGCGCAGATCGCCGGGGCTCCTTCGTTGTTGAACCCGAAACGGTTGATCACCGCGTGATCCGCCGAAAGGCGGAACAGCCGGGGCCGCGGGTTACCCGGCTGCGCGCGGGGCGTGGCGGCCCCCACCTCGACAAAGCCGAACCCGGCCCGGGTCAGGGCACCCAGCGCCCTTGCGTTCTTGTCGTACCCGGCTGCCAGGCCGACCGGATTCGCGAGGTTCAGGCCGGCAAGGCGCGTCTGCAGGCGCGGCGAGGTCACCGGGGCGCCCGGCAGCGGGACCAGCCCGCGGGCCAGCAGCGTCAGCGACAGATCGTGCGCCGCCTCCGGCGGCAGCCGGTGCAGCGCAGCAAGTCCGGCCCGCTCGACCCAGCTCATGCCGGGAGGTCCGGTTCGAGGTCACTGCCATCTGCCGGCAGCGGTCGGTGCCAGACGACGTCGGTCCGGCGCAGCGCCCGATAGAGGTGCGGGAACAGGTCACCCCGCCGCGACGGTTCCCAGCGCAGATCCGCCCCCATCGCGTCGCTGTCACAGGCCAGCAGCTCCAGCCCGCTTTCGCCGGCAAAGTGGCGCCGCGCGGTTTCACGAAGTTGTGTGCCGGTCGAGAAATGGACGAAGCCGTCCCGGACATCCACGGGCGGCCCCGGGATCTCGCCCCGGTCACGCAGCGCCTCCCATTCGTCGGCGCGCAGGATCTTGTAGATCATCATGCGGCGGCTTCTGCGGTGCGGGCCCGGCGCGGTCAAGACCGTGCCGGGTTCACTTGCGCCGGCTAGCTCAAACCTTTCCGGCCACGACCGGATCAATGCGCCGGTTTCGACGTGCACCAACGTGGCCACCCGCAAGTCCGGATCTTCGTGTCCAGACCGGTCGGAAGCATCACCAGCAGACAGTCCGGTCAGCCATCGAGCAGGGCGCTGCCCTTTCTGGCGTGGTGGCGGGCGATCTTGCGCCCCTCGCGGCCGGTCAGCAGCCGGCGGGCCGGGGCGGGCGGATCGCCGGCTCCGCCGTCGCGCAGGTCGGGGAACAGCATCAGGATCTCGCGGCGTGCGGCGGCGGTCAGCGACTTTATCGCCTGCGGACCGGTATAGAGCGATTCGGTCCAGACGCCGTTCGACCGGACCAGCTCATGCGCGTCGAACAGCATGTGCCAGTAGGTCACGCCGGACGCCTTTCCCAAAACCTCGACCCCTGGAATGTCCGTCAGGTGCTTTGCGGCGACAAGAACCTGGCCGGTGCCGCAGATCCGTTCGGTGAGGTCGGACTGCACCAGGACCCGGTGCTGGGGCGACACGACCAGATCGGCCACCGGCAGTCCGCCACCCAGGGCCCCGGCCCGGATCCGGAGCGGGCGAAAGGCCGGGTTCACATCCAGATCGGCGGCGGTCAGTTGCCGGCTGCCGATCCAGCGGATCGGCAGCAGCCCCCGATCGCGGGTAGTGACCTGATCCCCCGCGACCAGTGTCTCGATCCGACGCGGGCCACCCGCGCAGTCGATCAGGGTGCCCGCCGCAAAGCAGATGGGCGCCCACCCGTAGGGCGTCGCGGAATTGGCGGAACTGGCCTGCACCGCCTTTGTAAACTCGTAGGTTGCATCGGGATCGAATCGGGGCATGACCGTTTCGCCCGTCGTCGCGTTGGTCGTGGGCATGGGAAAGACGAACATCGTCGATCCGTCGCCCAGCATCCGATAGCTGCTGTCCTGCGTGACCGGGAACATCATCAGGAAGAACTCGCCGGTCCCTTCGCCATTCTCGTCCAGGCGTTCCATCTGGCTGCCGGTCCAGTACCGGATGTCGGTTCCGGCCGGGATCAGTTCGTTGCCCAGGAGCGTGTCTTCCGCCAGCGACTGGGTTTCGTCCTTGTGAGGCTTCTGCATGGTGCCGAACTCGTCGTCCTCGTCGGCCATCGCGGTCTGGGTGACCCGTGCATCCGCGGCGGAAAAGGACGACCGGTACCAGGGCGACCAGCGATCCGTGAAGTTCGCGGATCCGGTCGGGATCGGCGCGTCGAAGGTGAGCGTCGTGATGTACTGGATGCCGATTTCCATGTTCGCCCCTGCTGGCCGGCCGCGGTGCAGCCGCTGCAACCAGTTCTAGGACAGGGCGATTAAGGATCGCTTAAGCCCGACAGGTCGTGGCGGCGTCGATCTGGCGCAGGACCGCGGCGGCGACGATCCGGTCGCGGTCCGACACCGGCCCCGCGGCGCCGGGGCGGAAGCGGGCGCGGAAGGCCGCGAGCCGCAGATCGACGGGGGCGGGCGGATAGCCGATCCGGGTCAGGATGGCGTCCAGCTCGGCCGGGCTGTCGGACGGCGCGTCCCCCGGCCAGATCGCCAGCCCTGCCCGCCCCAGCCGCCGCCAGTCCAGACGCGGACCGGGGTCCAACTTGCGGCCGGGGGCCATGTCGGAATGCCCGATCACCCCGGCGGGTCCGATGCCCCAGCGGGCCATGATGTCGCGCAGCAGCCGCTCCAACCCGGCCATCTGCGCCGCGGGAAACGGGCGATCGCCCGGGTTCACGATCTCGATCCCGATGGACCGGGAATTGACGTCCTCGCGGCCCTGCCATGATCCGGCGCCTGCATGCCAGGCGCGCCGGTCCTCGGCGACCAGCGGCTCGGCAGTGCCATCCTCATGCAGCAGCCAATGGGCCGACACCTCGGACGCCGGGTCGCACAGACGGTCGCGGGCCGCCGCGGCGTCGACCATGCCGGTGTAGTGCAGGACGATCAGGTCGGGGCGCAGGCTGGCGCGCCGGTCGCCGTGGTTCGGCGACGCGGAGGTCACGAGGGGCGATACGGCTCGGGCAGCCAGCCGCAGACATAGCCGTCGCCGTCGGGATCCAGCCCCAGCGGATCCCGGGTCGGCCCGCCGCGCAGGATGAATTCGGTCTGTGCCGCAGCCGGGTCGGCATAGCTGCGGCAGGCAGCGGGATTCGCCGGACCGGACCGCGGCCAGACGCGGGTGCCCGGCGCATGACGGTTGGCCGCGGCATAGCGCACCAGAAGCGTGGCGGCCGTGACAGGCGCCGCTGCAGATGCTGCGGGCGCGCTGGGCGAGACCTGGGGGAAATGCGTCGCCGGGGTCGGGTCCACCGCCGGCGCGCCGAGCGGACGCTGCACGACCTGCCGCTGCCCGGCGGCGCCGGTGGTCCGGGCAAGCCGCGTCGTCTCACGCTTGACGATCTGCACCGGCGATGGTCCGGCGATCTGGGCCGCCGTCGGCGCCTGGACCGGCCGCGCGACGGGGATCACCCTCGTCATCTCCCGCTCGCCGGTCAGGGCCGCCTCCCGCGTTCGCAGGTAATTCCCGTAATCGGTCGCGTGGGCGCGGTAATTGGGGTTCCAGCCGAGGTTTTCCCCCGAACATGCGGCCAGCGCCAGAAGCGGGATCAGGATCAGGGCACGCATCTCGGGTCTCCTCCGACCAATGGGCTTCAGCTTACCACCAGCGTTCGGGCTTGGCGACAAAGCCGGCAGCGCGCTCCAGGACCGCGCCGTGGTTCAGCAGGTTGCCTTCGTCCCAGGGCCGCCCGATCAGCTGCAGCCCCAGCGGCAGCCCCTGCGCATCCAGCCCGACCGGAACCGCCAGCCCCGGCAGCCCGGCCAGATTCACGGTCACCGTGAAGACGTCGTTGAGATACATCTCGACCGGGTCCGCATCCTTCATCGACCCCAGCGCGAACGCGGCCGACGGCGTGGCGGGGGTCAGGATCGTGTCGATCCCCTCGGCAAAGACACGGTCGAAATCCCGCTTGATCAGGGCCCGCACCTTGCGGGCGCGGTTGTAATAGGCGTCGTAGAACCCCGCCGACAGCACATAGGTGCCGATCATGACGCGGCGCTGCACCTCGGCGCCGAACCCCTCGGCCCGGGTCTTTTCATACATCTCGGTGATGCCGTCGCCGGCCGACAGCCGGGCGCGATGGCCGTAACGCACACCGTCATAGCGCGCGAGGTTCGACGACGCCTCGGCGGGTGCGATCACGTAATAGGCGGGCAGGGCGTATTTCGTGTGCGGCAGGCTGATGTCGACGATCTCGGCACCGGCGTCGCGCAGCATCTCGGCGCCCTTGCGCCACAGATCGTCGATCTCGGCCGGCATTCCGTCCATGCGGTATTCGCGAGGAATGCCGATCCGCTTGCCGCGGATGTCGCCGGTCAGCGCAGCCTCGTAATCCGGGACCGGACGGTCGGCGCTGGTCGAATCCTGCGGATCGACGGAGGCCATCGCGCCCAGCATGATGGCCGCATCGCGCACCGTCTTGGTCATCGGCCCCGCCTGGTCGAGCGACGAGGCAAAGGCGATCGTGCCCCAGCGCGAGACCCGGCCGTAGGTCGGCTTCATCCCCACCGTGCCGGTGAAGGCGGCGGGCTGTCGGATCGACCCGCCGGTGTCGGTTCCGGTCGCCGCCAGGCACAGATCGGCCGCCACCGCTGCCGCTGATCCGCCAGACGATCCGCCCGGGGTCAGCCGGCGGTCATCCACCTTCCAGGGGTTCACCGCATCGCCGTAGACGCTGGTCTCGTTGGACGAGCCCATCGCGAATTCGTCCATGTTCAGCTTGCCCAGCATCACCGCGCCCGCGTTGGACAGGTTCTGCGTGACAGTCGATTCGTAATCCGGCAGGAACCCCTGCAGGATTCGGCTGGCCGCCTGGCCGGGGACGCCGCGGGTGCAGAACAGGTCCTTGATGCCGATGGGGATCCCGCACATTGCGGGGGCGTCGCCCGCTGCAAGCCGCCGATCGGCGGCCTGCGCCCGGTCGCGCGCAATGTCGGGCGTGGGGTGGACAAAGGCGTTCAGCGCGCCGGCGGCGTCGATCGCCGACAGGCACGCTTCGGTCAGTTCCGCGGCGCTCAGGTCGCGGGCGCGCAGGCGGTCGCGCGCCTCGGCGATGGTCAGCTGGTTCGGGGTCATTCCACCACCTTGGGAACCGCGAAGAACCCTTCGCGCGCGTCGGGGGCGGTGCGCAGGATGCGGTCGGCCATGTTGCCGTCGGTCACCACGTCCGCGCGTCGCTTCAGCCGCATCGCCTCGACCCCGGTCATCGGCTCGACGCCGTCGACATCGACCTCGTTCAGCTGTTCCATGAAATGCAGGATGCCGTTCAGTTCGGCGGCCAGCGCCGGCAGCGCATCGTCGGCCACCGCGATCCGGGCCAGATGCGCGACCTTGCGGGCCTCGGCTTCCGTGATGGACATGGCGGGGGTTCCTTTCGCTTGGGCGGGGGTTTACCGCCCGTGGACGCACCCTGCAAGCGGCGCTAGGCTGACCCGGCCCAGGCAGGGAGGGACCGGCGATGTTCCAGGGGTTCGAGCGCGGCAGGATCGCCGTCGACGGGGTCGAGATCGCCTATGTCGCGGCGGGCGACGGGCCGCCCGTGCTGCTGCTGCACGGGTTTCCACAGACCAAGGCCCTGTGGGCGCAGGTGGCGCCGCGTCTGGCCGGGGGCCGCCGCGTGATCTGCGCCGATCTGCGCGGCTACGGCGACAGCGGCAAGCCGCAGGATGATGCCGATCACGAAGCCTATTCGTTCCGCCGGATGGGCGCGGACATGCACGGGCTGATGGCCGCGTTGGGGCATGATCGCTATGATCTGGTGGGGCATGACCGGGGCGGGCGCACCGCGCATCGGCTGGCGCTGGACCAGCCGCAGGCGGTCCGGTCGCTGACGGTGATGGACATCGTCCCGACCCTGACCGTGTTCGACACCGCCGACGCGCGGCTCGCCTCCGTCTACTGGCACTGGTTCTTCCTGTCGCAGCCCGCGCCCTTTCCCGAACGGCTGATCGGGGGTGATCCGGATTTCTTCTTCGAGACCTGTCTGGCCGGATGGGGGTCGATGGCGCTGCGCGACTTCGATCCGGCGCAGCTGGACGACTATCGGCGCTGCTGGCGGGAAGCAGGCACGATCCACGGCGCCTGCGCCGACTACCGGGCTGCCGCGACCATCGACCTGGACCACGACCGCGCCGACCTGGATCGCCGGGTCGACTGCCCGACGCTGGTGCTTTACGGCGCCGAGGGCGCGATGGCACGGCTGTACGACGTGCCGGCGACCTGGGCACCGCGCTGCCGCGACATGCGGGCGGACGCGGTGCCGGGCGGGCATTTCTTTGTCGATCTGCATCCTGATCGTGTCGCCGCGGCCCTGGACGCCTTTCTGCCGGCCTGATCCCCCGGCGACCTGACGGTCTGGCCGTTCCGCGCGTCCCGGTGCAGGCTGCCCCCGCAACGACATGTGCGGAGGACGCGATGAAGCTGACCTTTCTGGGCCATTCCGGTTTCCGGCTGGAAACCGCCGGGACGGTGATCCTGATCGACCCGTGGCTGACCGGGAACCCGATGTTCCCCGAGGCGCGGCGCGAGGAGGCGACCCGCGGCGCCACCCATCTTCTGGTGACCCACGGGCATGGCGACCACGCCAGCGACGCCCCCGGGATCGCGCGCGAACAGGGGCTGCCGGTCTACGGCATCTATGACCTGATGAGCTACTGGACGGCCCAGCACGGAGTGGACGGGCGCGGGTTCAACAAGGGCGGCACGGTGGAGATCGGTGACGCGCGGGTCACGATGGTGAACGCCTGCCATTCGTCATCGCTGGGCGGCACCGACGAGGCCCCGGTCTATGCGGGCGCCGAAGCCGGCTACATGATCGAGGCCGAGGGGCACACGATCTATCTGTCGGGCGACACCGACATCATGGCGGACATGGACTGGATGGGCGACCTGCACAAACCCGACATCGGCATCCTGTGCGCGGGCGGGCATTTCACCATGGACATGGCGCGCGCGGCTTATGCGGCGAAACGCTATTTCGATTTCACGACGGTCATCCCGTGCCACTATCGCACGTTCCCGCTGCTGGCGCAGGACGCAGGCGAACTGGCGGCGGCGCTGCCGGGCGTCCGGGTGATCGAACCCGAGGTGCTGGTTCCGATCGAGATCGAGGCAAGGTCGTGACCGGGGCCTGTCGGTAACTCACCTGGTGCCAGGGCGCGGGTTCGCGGCCTATCGGCCGAGCCGGTCGTAGATCGCGGCCAGCCGCGCGGCCTCCTCTGCCAGGCCGAAAGGCGGATTGATGACGAACATGCCCGATCCGGTCATGCCGTGTCCGGGGCGGGCCGGGGGAAAGCGCAGTTCCGACCGCAGCGCGCCGGGATGGGCGTGGTCCAGCGCCTGCGCCAGACCGCTTTGCCGGTCCTCGGCGAGGATCGGGTACCAGACGGCGATCACCCCCACGTTCCATTTCCGCGCCAGCCGGCTGACCAGTCCGGGGATGCGATCGTAATCGGCCTTGATCTCGTAGCTGGGGTCGATCAGCAGCAGGCCGCGCCGGGGGGTTGGCGGCAGCAGCGCATTGGCCAGCGCGAAACCGTCCTGCCGATGCAGATGCGCGAACCCGGCGACCCGGGCCAGGGCGGCATGTTCGCCGGGGTGCAGCTCGGCCAGATGCGCCACGTCGCCCGGGCGCAGGAAATGGGCCGCGATCAGCGGCGATCCCGGATAGGCGTCCGGCCCGTGGCGTTCACGCGTGGCGACCAAAGCCGCCAGCAGCGGATGATCCGCCGGCAGCCAGCCCGCCTTTAGCGCCCGGCCGATCCCGGCCGCGGCCTCGCCGGTGCGCAGGGCGGCGGGGTCGGTCAGGTGATAGAGCCCCCGGCCGGCATGGGTCTCGACATAGGTGAAGGGCTTGTCCTTGGCCGCCAGACGCGCCAGCGCAACGGCGAGCAGCGCGTGCTTGTGCAGGTCCGCCAGGTTCCCGGCGTGATAGGCGTGCTGATAGGACAACATCCGCCGCGCATAGCCCGGTCCGACCGCAAGGAAAAGCGTGGGGGGATGCGGCGGCGCCCTGGGAGGGAGGAGGGGGCGCCGCCGCGCTACGTCGGCCCGGGGAGGAGGACGGGCCGCGTAAGGGGTGCGGTGACGGCCTGGGAGGAGGAGGGGCCGTCACCGCGAACGATCGGCCCAGGGAGGAGGAGGGGCCGTCGTATTCTGTCCCGCCGCGAGGCGGGGAGGGCGGCGGCGACCCCTGGGAGGAGGAGGGGGGTCGCCGCCTGATGCGCGTCGATCCGGGGAGGAGGATCGGATCGTCGCGTAACTTTCGGCGGCATCCTCGGGGAGGGAGGAGGATGAGGATGCCGCCGGACCCGGACCCCGTCGGGAGGACAGGAGAGGCCGGGAATTCTGTCAGACCGTGGCGCAGGCCTCCCGTGCCACGTTGCGGATCGTGCCGCGGGTCAGGCCGATATCGGCAAGCTCCGCATCGCTCAGCGCCGCCAGTTCGGCGACCGTGCGGTGATACATCGCCCGGCGCGCAAGATCCTGGCGGACCCGGCTGGCCAGCCCGTGAAACTGTGCCACCAGCCCGTCATGGCGGGTCCCGGCATTGCTGAACAGGTCAAAGCTGGCCATGGTCGTCTCTGTTGATCTGCGCCGCTCGTCCTGGATGTCCGAGGCTGCGCGGTTTCGTTGGATGGAAGATGGGACGGTTTCTGCGCGTGCACAATGGACGAATTCGCTGTGCAGACATGCGTTTTTCGCATGGCTGGAGGGGCTGAATCTTGATGTTCTGCCCGCCGCGCAGGCAGTTTGTGGAAAATATGTCGCATCTCGATCAAAATAGACGCAGCAGCTATGCAAGTGACGCAACGTCGCCGGGAACCGCACTGGTGCTTTACGGGCACCGGGCGCCTTGCGATGCTGCACTGCAGTAACACACAAGGGGTAAGCCGATGAGCATCCGCGACAGCATCATGGACCTTCTGGCCGGGGTGGCGGTGCCTGGTGGTGGCAATCTGGTGTCCGCCGATCTCATCCGGGCGCTGCAGATATCCGACGACGGCGTGGTCCGCTTCGTTATCGAGGCATCTGATCCGCAGCTGGCAAAGGCACTGGAGCCCGCGCGGGCCGAGGCCGAGGCCCGGCTGCGCGACCTGCCGGGGATCACCAACGTGCAGATCGTGACCACCGCCCCCGCGGGCAAGGCGCCGACGGTGGCCGCGCGCAGCGGCGGGGGTGCCGCCGGGGCGCCGCCGAACCTGACCATCGGCCGGCACCCGACCCCCCAGGCCGGCCCGCAGCCGGTGCCCGGCGTCGCCCGGATCGTCGCGATCGGGTCGGGAAAGGGCGGGGTGGGCAAGTCCACGCTGACCACCAATCTCGCGGTGGCGCTGGCCCGTGCCGGACGGCGGGTCGGGGTGCTCGACGCGGACATCTATGGGCCCAGCCAGCCGCGCATGCTGGGGATCAGCGACCGGCCGACCAGCGAGGGCGACCGGATCCAACCGGTGCGGGCGCATGGGGTGGTGATGATGTCGCTGGGCCTGATGATGAAGGAAGGCGAGGCGGTGGTCTGGCGGGGTCCCATGCTGATGGGGGCGCTGCAGCAGATGCTGAATCAGGTCGACTGGGGTGAGCTGGACGTCCTGCTGGTCGATCTGCCGCCGGGGACCGGCGACGTGCAGCTGAGCCTCTGCCAGAAGGCGCAGGTCAGCGGCGCCATCATCGTGTCCACCCCGCAGGATGTCGCGCTGATCGATGCGCGCCGCGCGATCGACATGTTCGACAAGCTGAAGGCGCCGGTGCTGGGGCTGGTGGAGAACATGTCGACCTATGTCTGTCCGAACTGCGGCCACGAGGCGCATCTGTTCGGGCATGGCGGGGTCGCCGCAGAGGCCCGGGCGCGGGGTCTGCCGTTCCTGGGCGAGATCCCGCTGGACCTGTCGGTGCGGCTGTCGGGCGATGCCGGGCAGCCGGTTGCCGCATCAGACGGTCCCGTGGCGGACGCCTATGCCCGTCTGGCGGAACGGCTGATCGGCGACGGCATGGCCTGAGCGGCTGCGAGCGGGCGGCGCCTGCGCGCCGCCGCTCGCGCAGTTTACGGGGCAGGTTTGGGAAACTGCGGGAATACCCGGCGTCGGGCAGAATCACCGCGCCGTGAGTCGGCGTGAGGGGCCGCGAGTCGTCGCCTTGCGGGCGAGAGCAGGGCTCAGATCTATCTCATAACGCGAAAATTTTACGGTTTCGGGTCGCACTGGGACCTAAATGCCACAGCCCGAAACTCTACCACATCTTGTGTTTGCGTGTTGCAGACGTCCCACAGCTGCGAAATTTTCTGCGGGTGCGCGATGATGTTCCGCAGACGTTCCCAGCAGCGCGACGCCCGACGTGCCGACCAGGTGCGCCACAAACCCGTTGCTTCCCATGCTTTCCCATGCCATCCCTTTTCTCACGGAGGGCGGATCAACGGGGCACCAAGAACCCCACGCCAAGGCAGGCGTCATACAGGCACCCGTACTTCCGCAACATGACTCGGTCGCGTGCGAGCAGCACCTCCCCCTGGTGGCGCGATGAACCGGGCAGATCCCCGCAGCGACGGGGCCCAGAGATGGGACGAGGGCGGCGGATCGGGCAGTGGCAGCAGCCCGATCCGCCTTTCCCATTTCGGGAAGGCGGCAGTGAAAGGACGCGGGGCTTGGCGCGCAGGTTCAGAGGCTCGGAAGAGGTCAAGGTCGACGCCAAGGGGCGCGTCTCGATCCCGGCCAAGTTCCGGCGCGTCTTCGAATCCTGCGATCCCGACTGGGAAACCGGCAGACGCCCGCAACTGGTGATCGTCTATGGCCGCGAGGATTGGCGGCACCTGGAACTCTACACGCTCGAGGCGATCGAGGAGATCGACGCCCAGATCGACCTGATGCAGCGCGGCTCGGCCGAACGGCGGCTGCTGGAATCGATCATGCACGGCGCCGCCGAAGAGGCCGAGATCGACACCGACGGCCGGCTCGTCCTGCCGCAGAAACTGCGCGAGAAGATCGGCCTGGACGACAAGGTCTTCTTCATCGCCGCGGGCGACTATCTGAAGGTCTGGCGCCCGGAAACCTATGCCGAGGCCGAGGGCGAGGAGGTCGAGGCGCTGGTCGCCACCTTCGAGCCCGGCTTCGATCCCCGTGCGCTGCTGCCGCAACTGCCGCCAGCCGGGGCCCGGGCGCGGGCAGCCGAGGAGTGATGTCGGAGGGGGCCCCGCATCAGCCGGTCCTGCTGGGCCGGCTGCTGGCCGCCGTGGCGCCCGTCCGTGGCCTGTGGATCGATGGCACCTTCGGCGCGGGCGGATACGCGCGCGGCCTGCTGGAGGCGGGCGCCAATCGGGTGATCGGCATCGACCGCGATCCCAGCGTCTTCGATCTGGCCCGCGGCTGGTCCGGCGGGTTCGGCGACAGGCTGACCCTGGTCGAGGGGCGGTTTTCGGAACTGGACCGACTGGCCGGGCAACCGGTCGACGGCGTGGTGCTGGATCTGGGCGTCAGTTCGATGCAACTGGACCAGCCGGATCGCGGCTTTTCGTTCCTGCGTGACGGGCCGCTGGACATGCGGATGGGCGGCGACGGACCCAGTGCCGCCGACCTGCTGAACGCCGCGGACGAGGCACGGATCGCCGACGTGCTCTATCACTATGGCGAGGAACGCGCCGCCCGGCGCATCGCCCGCGCCATCGTCGCCGCCCGGCCGCTGGACCGCACCGCCCAACTGGCCGAGATCGTGCAGTCCTGCCTGCCCCGGGCCAAGCCGGGACAAAGCCATCCGGCGACCCGGACGTTCCAGGCGATCCGCATCTGGGTGAACGACGAATTCGGCGAACTGGTCGCAGGGCTGACCGCCGCCGAGCGGGCGCTGCGGCCGGGCGGGCGGCTGGCGGTGGTCAGCTTCCACTCGCTGGAGGACCGGATCGTCAAGCGCTTCATGCAGGCGCGGGCCAATGCGGCAGGGGGCGGCAGCCGTCACGCGCCGGTCGTGGCCCAGGACGCGCCCGCCTTTACCCTGCCGTTCCGTCGCGCCATCAGCGCCGATGCGGACGAGCTTGCCGCCAACCCCCGCGCTCGGTCGGCGTTCCTGCGCGTCGCCATCCGCACCGACGCGCCGGCGGGACAGGTGGATCGCCGGGCGCTGGCCATGCCCGAACTGCCGGGGGCAGGCTGATGCGGGCGCTGCTTTACGCCGCGACGGTGCTGATGGTGATGGGCCTGGCATTCTGGGCCTATCGCGAGAACTATCGCACCCAGGCCGCCATCGACGACATGAACCGGGTCCAGAACGAGATTGCGGGCCTGCGCGAACAGCTGGGCGTGCTGCGCGCCGAATGGGCCTTCCTGAACCGTCCCGAGCGGCTGCGCGAACTGGTCGACCTGAATTTCGACCGGCTCAGGCTGGTGCCGGTCCAGGCGGATCAGTTCGTCGACACGACGCATGTCGATTATCCTGCGCCGCGGGAACCGGATCCCCTGTCTGACGCTGACCCGATGGCCGACGTCGACGGACCGGCGGACGGGGCGGACATGGCCGCGGCGCCCGCCAGTGCTGGCGCTGCCATTCCCGACCGCGTCGCGCCGTCGCCGCAGGCGGCGGACGCTGCCGACCCGCAGGGGGCAAGCTCGCCCACCACCGCCCGCCGCCCCGTTCCCAAGGAGAGACAGCCGTGATCCGCACCCCCCTGCGTCCCTTGGCCCGCATCCTTCGCGCCCGCGAGACCGGCGAGGACCCCGACGCGATCGAGGCCGAGAACCGCGCCAGGCGCCATGCCGAAATCCAGGACAAGGCGCGTCGCCGGGCCCGCGGGCGACTGCTGGTGATGGCCGGCGCCTTCCTCGTGGCGTTCGGCACGGTCGGTGTGCGGATGGGGGCGCTGGCGTCCAGCGATCCCAGCGAGCCGCGCGCCCAGGCGACCGGGGCGCAGATCATCTCGCAGCGGGCCGACATCGTGGACCGGCGCGGGCGGGTGCTGGCGACCAACCTGTCGACGCACGCGCTTTATGCCCATCCGCAGCAGATGGTCGATCCGGAACGCGCCGCGCGCGAGCTGGCGAAGATCTTTCCCGATCTGGACCGCGAGCGGCTGACCCGCAACTTCACCGGCAAGCGCAGCTTCGTCTGGGTCAAGAAGAAGCTGTCGCCCGAGCAGATGCAGGCCGTCCACGACATCGGAGAGCCGGGCCTGCTGTTCGGCCCCCGCGAGATGCGGCTGTACCCGAACGGTCACCTCGCCAGTCACATCCTCGGCGGCTCGACCTTCGGGGCCGAGGGCGTCAGCAGCGCCGAGGTGCTGGGCATGGCAGGCGTCGAAAAGGCGTTCGACCGCTGGTTGCGCGACCCCGCCAACGCCGGCGCCCCGCTGACGCTGTCGATCGACCTGACCGCCCAGTCGGCGATGGAGGAGGTGCTGTCGAACGGGATGCGGGTGATGAACGCCAAGGGCGCCGCCGCGGTCCTGATGGAGGTCCGGACCGGCGAGATCCTGGCGATGGCAAGCCTGCCCGATTTCGATCCCAACGACCGGCCCCGGGCGCTGACCAAGGGCGATGCGTCCGACAGCCCGCTGTTCAACCGGGTCGTCCAGGGGCAGTACGAGCTGGGGTCGACCTTCAAGATCTTTCCGGTCGTCCAGGCGATGAACGAACGGCTGGTCAATCCCAACACGCTGATCAACGCCAGCTCGCCCATGAAGATCGGCAAGTACCTGATCCACGACTTCCACAATTACGGCCGCAGCCTGTCGGTTGCCGACATCATCGCGAAGTCGTCGAATGTCGGCACGGTCCGGATCGCCCAGATGCTGGGCGCCGAACGGCAGCGCGACTTTCTGCAGAAGCTGGGCTTCTTCGAGCCGACCCCGATCGAGATGGCCGAGGCGCCCACCGGCAAGCCGCTGGTACCGACGCGCTGGCCGGCAGTGACTGCCGCGACGGTGGCGTTCGGGCACGGCCTGGCCGCCAGCCCGCTGCATCTGGCCGCGGCCTACGCCACCATCGCCAATGACGGACGCAAGGTTCGCCCGACGCTGGTGCATCGCCGCGAGCATCCGCAGGGCGAGGTGGTGCTGTCCGAGGCGGCGGCCGCGGCCGGACGCAAGCTGCTGCGCCAGGTCGTCACCCGTGGTACCGCCAAGGCGGCCGAGGTCGAGGGCTATGACGTTGCCGGCAAGACCGGCACCGCCGACAAGCCGCGACGCGGCGGCGGCTATCACGACAACAAGGTCGTCTCGACCTTTGCCAGCATGTATCCGTCCGACCGCCCCGAATACGTGCTGGTGGTGACGCTGGACGAGCCGTCGGTGCGGACCGCCAGCGGGGTCGCCGCGCGCACCGCCGGGGCGACGGCGGCGCCCGTCGCGGCCGAACTGGTCCGCCGCCTGTCCCCGATCATGGGTCTGCGCCGGCAGGGGGACGAGGCGCTGCCGGTGATTGGAAACCGCCCCGCGGTTGATCTAAAGCTCGTCGCGAACTGACAGCGGAACGGATGGGCAGGACGGGTGACGGTGACGCAACAGGCTAGGCCATTGTCCGCGCTGGGGCTGCGGGCCCGGGGCGGGCACGACCCGCAGATTACCGGACTGTCGATCGATTCGCGCCAGGTGCGCGACGGGCATCTGTTTGCCGCATTGCCGGGATCGATGCCCTTATCGACGACCCATGGTGCAGAATTCGTGTCCTATGCGCTGCGCCAGGGCGCGGCCGCGATCCTGACCGACCGGCAGGGTGCCGAGATTGCCGCCGCCGATCTGGCCGGAGCGCAGGCCGCACTGGTGGTGGCCGAGGATGCGCGCGCGGCGCTGGCCGGGGTCGCGGCCCTGTGGTTCGGCGCCCAGCCGGACACCGTCGTGGCCGTGACCGGCACCTCGGGCAAGACCTCGGTGGTCAGCTTCACCCGGCAGATCTGGCAGGCGCTGGGCCACGGGGCGATCAGCCTGGGCACGATGGGCGTGCAGGGGGCCGTGCAGGCGCGTCTGGCCCACACCACGCCCGATCCCCTGACCCTGCACCGCATCCTGGCCGAGGCAGCGGGTGCCGGCGTGACCCATGCGGCGATGGAGGCGTCGTCGCACGGGCTGGACCAGCGGCGGCTGGACGGGGTGCGGGTCCGGGCCGGGGCGTTCACCAATTTCAG
Source organism: uncultured Paracoccus sp. (assembly GCF_947496875.1). GTDB lineage: Bacteria > Pseudomonadota > Alphaproteobacteria > Rhodobacterales > Rhodobacteraceae > Paracoccus. The sequence continues at coordinate 198,284 of NZ_CANMEH010000001.1, forward strand.
CCAGGACCATCTGGATTATCACCACGATTTCGACAGCTATTTTGCCGCCAAGGCGCTGCTGTTCACCCATATCCTGCAACCTGACGACGCTGCGGTGGTCAACGTCGACGGCGAGCGGGGCCGTCAGATCGCCGATCTCGCCCGCGCCCGGGACCTGATCCTGACCACGATCGGGAGCGGGGCCGACTGCGACCTGCGCATCCTGGGCCAGCGTTACGACTCGACCGGGCAGGACCTTCGCTTTTCGCTGCAGGGTGAAACCCATCTGATCCGGCTGAACCTGATCGGGGGGTTCCAGGCCGAAAACGTGCTGGCCGCTGCAGGGCTGTGCATCGCGACCGGCGATCCGGCCGACCGCGTTCTGGCGGCGCTGCCGGGGCTGACGACCGTCCGCGGGCGGATGGAACTGGCCGCGGTGCGCGACAACGGTGCGACGGTCTTCGTCGACTACGCGCACAAGCCGGGCGCGGTGATCGCGGCGCTGCAGTCGCTGCGCCCGCACGTGCTGGGCCGGATCATCGTCGTCCTGGGGGCGGGCGGCGATCGCGACCGCGGCAAGCGCCCGCTGATGGGCCAGGCGGCGCGCGAGCATGCGGATGTGGTGTACATCACCGACGACAATCCCCGCACCGAGGACCCTGCGGCGATCCGGGCCGAGGTAATGGCGGGCGCCGGGCCCGAGGCGACCGAGGTGCCCGACCGCGCCGAGGCGATCCTGCGCGGAGTCGATGCGCTGGAACCCGGCGACGCGCTGCTGATCGCCGGAAAGGGACACGAGACCGGGCAGATCGTCGGCACCGACGTGTTTCCGTTCGACGACGCGGAACAGGCCTCCGTCGCGGTGGCCGCGCTGGATGGCCGGATATGAGCCTGTGGACATCGGATGACGCCGCCGCGGCGACCGGCGGGCGGACCACCGCCAGCTGGACCGCATCGGGGCTGTCGATCGACACCCGCACGATCCGCCCCGGCGACCTGTTCGTGGCGCTGAAGGACGTGCGCGACGGGCATGATTTCGTGGCCCAGGCGCTGGACCGTGGCGCGGCCGCGGCGCTGGTCAGCCACGTTCCCGCCGGTGTGCCGGCCGACGCGCCGCTGCTGGTCGTGCCCGATGTGGTTGCGGCGCTCGAATCCCTTGGGCGCGCCGCCCGGGCCCGGACGCGGGCGCGTGTGCTGGCGATCACCGGCAGTGTCGGCAAGACCTCGACCAAGGACATGGCGGCGGCGGCGCTGGCCGGGCAGGGCCGGGTTCATGCCGCCGAGGCCAGCCTGAACAATCATTGGGGCGTGCCCCTGACGCTGGCCCGGATGCCGGCCGATACCGACTGGGCGATCCTGGAGCTGGGCATGAACCACCCGGGCGAGATCGCGCCCCTGTCCCGTATGGCCCGGCCGCATGTGGCGATGATCACCACGGTCGGTGCCGCGCATATGGAAGCGTTCGGCAGCCTGGACGGGATCGCCCGCGAAAAGGCCGCCATCTTCGACGGGCTGGAGCCCGCCGGCCACGCGATCCTGCCCGAGGACCTGCCGGTCACCCCGATCCTGCGCGACGCAGCCGACAGGGCCGGTGCGATCGTGGTGGGGTTCGGTGCCGCCGGCATGGCGCGGCCCTTGTCGGCAAAGGTGGACGATCAGGGGCAGACGCATGTGCGCGCGCGGATCCTGGGGCAGGATGTCGGCTTCATGCTGGCCAGTGCTGGCGCGCATTTCGTGATGAACGCGGTGGGGGTCCTGGCCGCGCTGGCGGCGATGGGTGCCGATCTGGACCGGGCCGCCGCGGATCTGGCTGGCTGGCGTCCCTACAAGGGGCGCGGCGGGGTCGAACGGATCGGCGGGATCACCCTGCTGGACGACAGCTACAACGCCAATCCCACCAGCCTGGCGGCCGGGCTGGCGACGTTGAACCGGCTGCCCGGCAGCCGCCGGGTCGCGATCCTGGGGGACATGCTGGAACTTGGCGTCGACGAGGCGCGGCTGCACGCCGCTGTGGCCGACGACCCGGCCATGCGGGAGATCGGCCTGGTCCATGCCTGCGGGCCCAGGATGCGTCACCTGTACGAAGCCCTGCCGCCAGCACGACGCGGAATCTGGACCGAAACCGCGGACGAGCTGTGCGCCCGCGCCGCCGAGCTGGTCGCCGATGGCGACGTGGTCTTCGTGAAGGGCTCCAAGGGATCGCGGGTCGCTGCCGTGGTTGACGCGATCCGGAAAAGCCGGCAGACGCCGCCGCCAGACACAAAAGGCTGAACTGCATGCTCTACTGGCTCGCGACTCTGTCCCCGGACGGCGGCGGCATCTTCAACCTGTTCCGCTACATCACCTTTCGGGCCGGAGCCGGGTTCTTCACCGCGCTGCTGTTCGGCTTCATCTTCGGGCGGCCGCTGATCAACTGGCTGCGGGTCAAGCAGAAACGCGGCCAGCCGCTGCGCGACATCGGACCGGACCACGTCCACAAGGGCGGCACCCCGACCATGGGCGGGCTGCTGATCCTGTCGTCGCTGGTCGTGTCCACCCTGCTGTGGGCGCGGCTGGACAATGCCTATGTGTGGATCGTCCTGCTGGTGACCGTGGCGTTCGCCCTGATCGGGTTCGCCGACGATTATGCCAAGGTCAAGAAATACAGCCATGCGGGGGTGTCGGGGCGGGTGCGGATGGGCATCGGCCTGGTCGTGGCGGCGCTGGCCGGACTTGCCGTCGCCGGCTTCAACCCGGGCGACCTGTCCGGGCAGCTGGCGTTGCCATTCTTCAAGAATGCGCTGCTCGACCTCGGGCTGTTCTTCATTCCCTTCGCCATGTTCGTGATCGTGGGCGCGGCGAACGCGGTCAACCTGACCGACGGGCTGGACGGGCTGGCGATCGGGCCGGTGATGATCGCCGCCGCGACCTTCGGGGTGATCAGCTATTTGGTCGGCAACAAGATCTTTGCCGATTACCTGGGCGTGCATTTCGTCCCCGGCACGGGCGAACTGGTGGTGTTCACCGCGGCGCTGATCGGCGGCGGGCTGGGGTTCCTGTGGTATAACGCCCCGCCCGCGGCGGTGTTCATGGGCGACACCGGGTCGCTGGCGCTGGGCGGCGCCCTGGGCGCCATCGCGGTCTGCATCAAGCACGAGATCGTGCTTGCCATCGTCGGCGGCCTGTTCGTGGTCGAGGCGCTGAGCGTCATGATCCAGGTCTTCTATTTCAAGCGGACCGGCAAGCGCGTGTTCCTGATGGCTCCGATCCACCATCACTTCGAGAAGAAGGGCTGGGCCGAGCCGCAGATCGTCATCCGCTTCTGGATCATCGCCGTCGTGCTGGCGCTGATCGGGCTGAGCACGCTGAAGCTTCGGTAAGACCCGGCCGGGTCTTGACTGGCAAGAAGAGAGGTTCTGTCCATGATCCCCGTTCAGGGCGTTGAGAACCAGACCATCGCCGTGCTCGGACTCGGCCGGTCCGGGCGCGCGACGGCGGCGGCACTGGCGGCTGGTGGGGCGCATGTGATCGCCTGGGACGACAGCGCCGAGACCCGAGCGGGCGCCGAGGCGGACGGGATGACGCTGGTCGATCTGACCCGCGAGGCGGGCTGGGACCGCCAGATCGACGCGCTGATCACCTCCCCCGGGATCCCGCATCTTTATCCGCAGCCCCACCCCGCCATTGCGCTGGCCTGCGCCCGCGGGGTGCCGGTCGACAACGATGTCGGCCTGTTCTTCCGCAGCTTTGCCACTGCCGGGTGGGACGACTTCGCCACGCCGCCCCGGGTGATCTGCGTCACCGGATCGAACGGCAAGTCGACCACTACGGCGCTGATCCACCACATCCTGCAGGAGGCCGGGCGCCCGACCCAGATGGGCGGCAACATCGGTACCGGGGTGCTGGCGCTGGAGGCGCCCGAGGATGGCGAGATCGTGGTGCTGGAACTCAGCAGCTACCAGACCGAACTGGCCCGGGCGCTGACCCCGGACGTGGCGGTCTTCACCAACCTGTCGCCCGACCATCTGGACCGGCATGGCGGGCCCGGGGGCTATTTCGCGGCCAAGCGGCGCCTGTTCGCCGAAGGCGGACCCGATCGCTGCATCATCGGCGTGGACGAGGTCGAGGGTCGGTTCATGGCCGGCCAGCTGGCGCAGTCGCCGCAGGACGATCGGGTCATCCGGATTTCCGTGAATGCGCGGCTGGAACGGTTCGGCTGGTCGGTCTTTGCCCGCAAGGGCTTCCTGTCGGAATACCGCAAGGGACGACAGGTCGCGTCGCTCGACCTGCGCGGCATCACCGGCCTGCCCGGCGCGCACAACCACCAGAACGCTTGCGCCGCCTATGCCGCCTGCCGCGCGGTGGGGCTGGCGCCCCGCAGCATCGAGGCCGCGTTCCACAGCTTTGCCGGGCTGCCGCATCGCAGCCAGACCGTGGCCGAGATCGACGGCGTCCGGTGGGTCAACGACAGCAAGGCCACCAATGTCGACGCCGCGGAAAAGGCGCTACTGGCCTTCGACCGGATCCGCTGGATCGCCGGCGGCCTGGGCAAGGACGGCGGCATCGCCGCGCTGGCGCCGCACCTGGATCGCGTGGTCAAGGCCTATCTGATCGGCCATTCGGCGCGCAGCTTTGCCCTGCAGATCGGCCAGACCCCGCACGAGGTGGTCGACACCATGGACGAGGCGGTGGCGCGCGCCGCCGCCGAGGCACAGCCCGGCGAAACCGTGCTGCTGGCCCCGGCCGCCGCGAGCTTCGACCAGTACCCGAACTTCGAACGCCGCGGCGAGCATTTCACGGCGCTGGTCCAGGCGCTGCAGGGCTGATCGTCAGCGGCAATCCGCTGTAGCGCCAGCGCGTGAATGAGGCTATTGTTGCCCGCAGACCCGGCAAACGGGCGACCCGGCGACGGGGCAAGGCAGAGGCAGTGACGACGGTGTTTCCATGACCGAAATGGTCTTTGGCGCGACGCGTGTGCGTTCGGGCGATCCGATTCTTCCGCGCTGGTGGCGTACACTGGACAAATGGACGCTGGCCTGCGTGGTCGGCCTGTTCGCCATCGGCATCCTGCTGGGGCTGGCGGCCTCGGTTCCGCTGGCCGAAAAGAACGGGCTGCCGCGGTTCCACTATGTCATTCGCCAAGGGGTGTTCGGCGGGGTGGCCCTGATGGTGCTGCTGGTGATGTCGATGCTGCCGCCGGTGCAGGTGCGTCGGCTGGGGGTGCTGCTGTTCAGCGCGTCATTCCTTCTGGTGCTGGCCCTGCCGGTGATCGGCACCGACTTCGGCAAGGGCGCGACGCGCTGGCTGAGCCTGGGGTTCACCTCGGTGCAGCCATCCGAATTTCTCAAGCCCGGGCTGGTCGCGCTGGTCGGCTGGTTCATGGCCTCCAGCCAGCAGGTGGGCGGCCCGCCGGGCAAGACCTATGCGGCCGGGGTCACGCTGATCGTGGTCGTGCTGCTGGCGCTGCAGCCGGATTTCGGGCAGGCGTCGCTGGTGCTGTTTTCCTGGGGGGTGATGTATTTCATCGCCGGGGCGTCGATGATCTATCTGGTCGGGGCGGTCGGCCTGACTGTCCTGGGGGGCATGTTCGCCTATGCCAATTCCGAACATTTCGCGCGGCGCATCAACGGCTTCCTGTCGCCCGAGATCGATCCGCGGACCCAGATCGGCTATGCGACCAATGCCATCCAGGAGGGCGGGTTCTTCGGCGTGGGGGTGGGCGAAGGCACGGTGAAATGGTCGCTGCCCGACGCGCATACGGACTTCATCATCGCGGTGGCGGCCGAGGAATACGGCTTCGTCATGGTGCTGGCCATCATCCTGCTCTACGCGACCGTCGTGTCGCGGTCACTGCTGCGGCTGATGGGCGAACGCGACCCGTTCGCGCGCATCGCCGGCACCGGGCTCGCCTGCGCCTTCGGCGTGCAGGCGCTAATCAACATGGGCGTCGCGGTGCGACTGCTGCCGGCCAAGGGGATGACGCTGCCCTTCGTCAGCTATGGCGGATCCTCGCTGGTGGCATCGGGGATCGCCATGGGGATGCTGCTCGCCCTGACCCGGACGCGGCCGCAGGGCGATATCGGCGACCTGCTGGGGCGCGCCGGGCGATGAGCGCCGCCGCCGTACCAGCCCCCCCGCTTGCCCTGATCGCCGCCGGCGGCACCGGCGGGCACATGTTCCCGGCCCAGGCGTTGGCGGAACGGCTGCTGGCCGGCGGCTGGCGGGTCACGCTGTCGACGGATGACCGCGGCGCGCGGTATGCGGGGGGCTTTCCGGATGCGGTGACACGCCAGATCGTCCGGTCGGGGACCACCGCGCGGGGTGGCCTGGCCGGCAAGCTGGCGGCGCCGTTCAGGATTGCCGCGGGGATCGGCCGGGCGCTGTCCGACCTGCGTCGTGACCGGCCCGCCGCCGTCGTGGGCTTTGGCGGCTACCCGACCATTCCGGCGATGGTCGCGGCGCTGGCATTGCGCATCCCGCGGATGATCCACGAACAGAATGGCGTCATGGGGCGGGTCAACCGCCTGTTCGCGGGCCGGGTTCAGCGGGTGGCCTGCGGGACCTGGCCGACCGACCTGCCGCACGGGGTGCAGGGCGTCCATGTCGGCAACCCGGTGCGGGATGCGGTGCTGCAGCGCGCCGCCAGCCCCTATGTCGCTCCGGACGACAGTGCTCTTACCCTGCTTGTCATCGGTGGCAGCCAGGGCGCGCGGGTGCTGTCCGACACCGTGCCCGCCGCAGTCGCGGCGCTGCCCGACGAGTTGCGCGCGCGCCTGCGGGTCAGCCATCAGGCACGGACCGAGGATGCCGACAGGGTACAGCGGGCCTATCAGGCCGCCGGCGTCAGCGCCGACGTGCAGCCGTTCTTTGCCGACCTGCCCGACCGGCTCGCCGCATGCCAGCTGGTCGTCAGCCGCGCCGGGGCGTCGTCGATCGCCGACATCACCGTGATCGGGCGGCCCGCCATCCTGATCCCCTACGCCGCGGCCACGGGCGATCACCAATCCGCCAACGCCCGCGCCCTAGCGGATGCCGGGGCGGCGGTCGTGCTGCCGGAATCGGTGCTTGACGCGGCCAGCCTGGCAAGGGATCTGAACGCCATTCTGGCGGACCCCGATCGCGCCCGGCGCATGGCCGCGGCCTCGCTTTCCCTCGGTCGCCCCGATGCGGCCGCCCGCCTTTTCGATCTTGTGACGGAATTTTCAGCATGAACGCAGCGACCAAGCTTCCCGGTGAACTCGGCCCCATCCATTTCGTGGGCATCGGCGGGATCGGCATGTCCGGGATCGCCGAGGTGCTGATGACGCTGGGCTATGACGTGCAGGGATCGGACGCGAAGACGTCGAAGATCACCGACCGGCTGGTCCGGCTGGGCGCCCGCGTGTTCGAGGGCCAGCGCGCCGAGAATATCGGCGAGGCCGGCGTGGTGGTCATCTCGACCGCCATCCGGAAGGACAACCCCGAACTGCAGGAGGCGCGGCGCCGCGGGCTGCCGGTCGTGCGCCGGGCCGAGATGCTGGCCGAACTGATGCGGCTGAAATCCAACGTTGCCATCGCGGGGACCCACGGCAAGACCACGACCACGACGATGGTAGCGACGCTGCTGGACGCCGGCGGGTTCGACCCCACGGTCATCAACGGCGGGGTGATCCACGCCTACGGGTCGAACGCCCGCGCCGGGGCCGGCGAATGGATGGTGGTCGAGGCCGACGAAAGCGACGGCAGCTTCAACCGCCTGCCGGCGACCATCGCCGTCATCACCAACATCGACCCTGAACACATGGATCACTGGGGCAGCTTCGACCGGCTGCGCCAGGGCTTTCTGGATTTCGCCTCCAACATCCCGTTCTACGGCCTGGCGGTCTGCTGCACCGACGATCCCGAGGTGCAGGCGCTGGTCGGCAAGCTGACCGACCGCCGGGTCGTGACCTTCGGCTTCAATGCCCAGGCGGACGTGCGGGCGGTCAACCTGCGGTATGAGAACGGCGTCGCGCTGTTCGACGTGGCGCTGCAGGGCGAGCGCGACGACGACGGTGCCTTCCCGGTGATCGAGGGCTGCACCCTGCCCATGCCGGGCGACCACAACGTGTCGAATGCCCTGTCCGCCGTCGCCGTGGCGCGGCACCTGGGAATGCGGCAGGCCGAGATCCGCACCGCCCTGGCCCGGTTCGGCGGGGTCAGCCGGCGCTTTACCAAGGTCGGCGAAATCGACGGCGTGACCATCATCGACGATTACGGCCACCACCCGGTCGAGATCGCCGCGGTCCTGAAGGCCGCCCGCCAATCCACTGCCGGGCGGGTGATCGCGGTGCACCAGCCGCACCGCTATTCGCGGCTGTCGAGCCTGTTCGAGGATTTCTGCACCTGCTTCAACGAAGCCGACGTGGTCGCCATCGCCGACGTCTATGCCGCAGGCGAGGAACCGATCGCCGGCGCCAGCCGGGACGATCTGGTGCAGGGTCTGATCGCCCACGGGCATCGCCATGCCCGCGCCGTGATCGACGAATCCGATCTGGTCCGGCTGGTGCGCGAACAGGCGCGTCCGGGCGACATGGTGGTCTGTCTGGGCGCCGGCACGATCTCGGCCTGGGCGAATGCGCTGCCCGAGCGGCTGCAGGCGCGGGCCGCGTGATGGGCGCGGCAGCCCTTGTCGCCGTGGTTGCGGCCGGGCTGTGGCTGGGCGCCGCGGCAGTGTCCGCCCATTTGCCGCCTCGGCCTCGAGGCTGGGCCGCGTGGGCGCTGGTGCTGACCGGGGTGCCGCTGCTGGGATGTCTGACGCTCTATTGGGGACCCACGGCGGGGCTGGCCCTGTTCGGTGCCGGGATCCTGCTGCTGATCCGGCTGTCGCCCCGGGCGCGGCCGGTCCGGAGGCAGCAAGCGGGACGCATGGCGGCCCCACGCTCGTCGGCACCGCTGACCTCGCCGCTGTCCGGACCCTTCGCGGCCGCAGGTGACCCCGGCAACGGGCAGATGCCGTGATCGCCTCCTGGGCCTTGCCCGCGGCACTGGCCGGGACGCTGCCAGGATTGCTCGCCTGGCTGCTTGCGCGGCGCTACGGGTTGCGCGGCCTGCTGGGCGCGCTGGCGCTCTGCGCCGTGCTCGGCATCGTCGGCTGGAACCTGACCCGCGAGGTTCTGGCCGAGGCGGCCATGACCCGCCAGGCGGGCGCCATCTTCTATGTCGTGGTCCCCGGGGTCGTCTCGCTGATCCTGGGTGCGGTGGCCGGGTTCTGGGCGGCGCTCGATCGGCGGCCCTGACCGGATCGCTGCTGGCGTATCCCACGCAATCCCCGGGCCACGTTGCGGGCCGTGGACGGTTGGCCTAAGGCGTGTCCCGCGCAAAGGAGCCCGCGATGACCGACCTGCCGAACCCGCGGGGGGTGCTGACCCCCAACCGCGCCCTGGCCGATCTGACGTGGCTGCGGGTGGGGGGGCCAGCCGACTGGCTGTTCCAGCCGGCCGATCGCGACGACCTGGCTGCGTTCCTGCGCGACCTGGACCCGTCCATTCCGGTCTTTCCGATGGGGGTCGGGTCGAATCTGATCGTCCGCGACGGTGGTATCCGGGGGGTGGTGATCCGGCTGGGCCGGGGGTTCAACGAGATCCGCGTCGAGGGGGACCGGGTGATCGCCGGCGCCGCCGCGCTGGACGCGCATGTCGCGCGCAAGGCGGCCGCGGCCGGGGTCGACCTGGCGTTCCTGCGCACCATTCCCGGCAGCATCGGCGGGGCGATCCGGATGAACGCCGGCTGTTACGGCACCTATGTCGCCGACCGCCTGACCGGGGCCGAGGTGGTGACGCGCGACGGCAGGGTGCTGACCCTGACCCCGGGCGATCTGGACCTGACCTATCGCCACAGTGCGCTGCCGGCAGACTGGGTGCTGACCGCGGCGACGTTCCGGGGACCGGCCGGTGATCCGGCCACGCTGTCGGCCCGGATGGACGAGCAACTGGCCCGCCGCGACGCCACGCAGCCCACGCGCGAACGAAGCGCCGGATCGACGTTCCGCAATCCCGCAGGATTCAGTTCCACCGGGCGGGCGGAGGATTCGCACGAGTTGAAGGCGTGGAAGCTGATCGAGGACGCGGGCCTGCGCGGGCATCGGCTGGGCGGCGCGCAAATGAGCGAGAAACATCCCAACTTCCTGATCAACACCGGGACCGCCACTGCGGCCGAGCTGGAGGATCTGGGCGAACTGGTGCGCGCGCGGGTCCACGCAGCGACAGGGCACGGGCTGACCTGGGAGGTCATTCGGGTAGGCGACCGGGCCTGATCGACACCACGCCGATCACGGGCGGGACGGGCAAGCTCTGGTGTCGTCACGCCGCGCGGGAGCGCGGCGGATTGCGGCACCGGCGGGCGGGTGGCGCCACGGCCGCTGGGGCTGAACGGGACGGCGCTGCCGGTTACGCCCGATGATATCTTCCATTTTGCGACTATGGTAGGCTGAACACCGCGCCGTGTGATGCTGTTGGCTGCGTCCGCTTGCGGATTGTGGTCATTGCCACTCCACATGCCGAAGCGCATGAAGCTAAAATGGACCGGCATCGACGCCGAAGTTGGGCCATACACCGCGCATGAGTCGATCAAGGCCGGACAAGACCCCGCCAGAGTCGCCCGTCAATGCATGGGTGCGGGCGGCGATCGACTCGTGCGGCAAGAGCTATCAGGCGGTCGGCGACGAATTGACCCGCCGCGGCCTCGGTGTCTACGACCGGTCCAAGGTCCAGAAGATGACGGTGTCGCGCGGCGTTTCGGCAGAGGAAGCCGCGGCGCTCGTGCAGATCACCGAGGTTCCGCTTCCCTTCGCGCCCCCGACCTCCGCCTTTGTCGACCGCTACCAGCAGCTGTCCCCCGAGGACCGCGAGATGATCGATGCCATGGTGGTCCGCCTGCTGGCAGCAAAGCGCGGATAACTGCCAGGTTGCCCTGATCCGCGCTGCCGAGATCGCGCGGGACGCTCAGCACTGGTCTCGGCGCGCGCCGCGACTTGGCTGATGCTGCCGCGTGAACCGCCCGGCGCGCAACGCGGCGAGCGGTGCGGCCCCCGTTCAGCGGCGCGGGATCATCCCCATGATCCGCCGGGTCTCGTCCACGATCGGCCGTGCGATGGCGTCGGCCTGATCGGCGCCGGCCTGCAGGAGGCGGTCCAGCTCGGCGGGATCGGCCATCAGCTCGGTCATCCGCCGGGTGATCGGCTCCAGCTGCGCGACGGCGACATCGGCCAGCGCCGGCTTGAAGACGCCGAAGCCCTGCCCCTCGAAGCGGGCGCAGACCGCGTCGGGCGGCTCGCCACTCAAGGCGGCGTAGATGTTGACCAGGTTGCGGGCCTCGGGGCGGTCCTTCAGCCCCTCGGCGCTGCCGGGCAGGGGGGCTGCGTCGGTCCGCGCCTTGCGGATCTTCTGGGCGATGCTGTCGGCATCGTCGGTCAGGTTGATGCGGCTGGCATCGGACGGGTCGGACTTGGACATCTTCTTGGTGCCGTCGCGCAGGCTCATTACCCGGGTCGCCGCCCCCTCGATTACCGGTTGCGGCAGCGGGAAGAAGTCGACGCCGTAGTCGTGGTTGAACTTGGCGGCGATGTCGCGGGTCAGTTCGACATGCTGCTTCTGATCCTCGCCCACCGGCACCTGGGTCGCGTGGTAGGCAAGGATGTCGGCGGCCATCAGCGCCGGATAGGCGTAGAGCCCGAGGCTGGCCTTTTCGGCGTTCTTGCCCGCCTTGTCCTTGAACTGCGTCATCCGGTTCATCCAGCCCAGCCGGGCCACGCACATCAGCAGCCAGCCCAGTTCCGCATGGGCGGAGACATGGGATTGCACGAACAGGACGGACCGCGCAGGGTCCACGCCGGCGGCGATGAATCCCGCCGCCAGTTCGCGGGTCTGCCGGCGCAATGCCTCGGGCTCCTGCCACACCGTCACGGCATGCAGGTCGACCAGGCAGTAGATCGTCTCGACCTTGCCCTGCTGTTCGGCGAACCGCTTCAACGCGCCCAGATAGTTGCCCAGCGTCAGCCCGCCCGAAGGCTGGATGCCGGAAAAGACGCGAGCCTGGGGTTGCGGGGTCATGCCGTTGCCTGCTTGGAAAACTGGTGGGGGCGGATTACCCCTTGGCCGTACCGGGCGCAACTGCCCCTGTCCCCAGGAAGGATCAGCCCATGCGCGCCGGCTATGACGAACACCCGCTGAACCCGGTGCCGCCGGTGGTCTGGCTGCTGGCGCTGCCGCTGATCGCATCCGAGGCGGTGTTCGCGCTGGGCCAGATGGGGTTCATCGGTGGCGGGCAGGGCGCGGGAGCGGTCCTTCGCCAGCTGTGGGTCGAGCGCACCGCGTTCGCGCCCGAGTTCCTGGCCCGGATCTGGACCCGGGGCACCGTGGACGGTCAGATCCACCGCCTGATCACCTATCCCTTCGTCCATTACTCGGTCACGCACGCGCTGTTCGTGGGGGTGTTCCTGCTCGCACTGGGGAACATGGTGGCCCGCGCCATCCGGCCGGTCGGCGTGGCGGTGATCTTCTTCGGCGCCAGCGTCGCCGGGGCACTGGTCTATACGATTCTGGCCGGTCTGCTGCCTACGGTCCGCTTTGGCCCGCTGGTCGGCGGCTATCCGGGGGTATACGGCCTGCTGGGCGGCTTTACCTTTCTGCTGTGGACGCGGCTGGGGCAGGAACAGGCCAATCGCCTGCGGGCGTTTGCCCTGATCGGGATGCTGCTGGTGTTCCAGTTGGTCTTCGGGCTTCTGTTCGGCAATGCCGGCTATGCGTGGGTGGCCGAGATCACCGGCTTTGCGGCCGGGTTCGGCCTGTCCTTCCTGCTGGTGCCGGGCGGCTGGCGCCGGGTCCGGGCGCAGATCCGCCACCGCTGAGCCGCGGTCAGCGGCGCCGTCGCAGCTGGGCCCGCAGGTCCGCGGGGTCGACCGCCCCGAGCGCCAGCGCCGCGGCCGCATAGACGGCCATGCCGGCCGCGACGAGGATGGCGAGCGCGCCGTAGCGCGTGCCGGCTGTCTCAAGCGCCGGTCCCAGCAGCTGCGTCAGCCCCCAGACCACGGCACCCATGATCGCCGAGGCAGCGACGATGCGCGGCAGCCGGTGTCGGAAGCGGCTGTCGAACCGCCCGGCGGGCCCGAACGCGCGACTGCCCCACCAGAGCTGCGCGGCCATGGTCCAGCCGGCGATGGTGGTCCCCAGGGCTGCGGCCGCGAACCCGATGAAGGGTGCCAGACCGAATGCCACGGCCGCGTTCACGACCATGGCCCAGACCGCGTAACGGAACGGGGTGCGCGTATCCTCGCGCGCGAAGAACAGCGGCTGCTGCACCTTCTGCAGGGTAAAGGCCGGCAGCCCTGCGCCATAGATCGCCAGGACCAGCGCCGTCGGCCCGATGTCCGAGGCGTCGAACGCGCCGCGCCCGAACAGCACCGAGATCAGCGGCCGGGCGGCCACGATCAGGGCGATGGCGGAGGGAATGGTCAGCAGCAGCGCGAACTCGGCGGCCCTGTTATAGGCATGCCTGCCGCCATCCGTGTCCCCGGCCTTGAGCCGGCGCGAGATGTCGGGCAGCAGCACCACCCCGATCGCGATCGCCACGACCCCCAGCGGCAGCTGGTACAGGCGGTCGGCATAGGTCAGCCAGCCGATCGCCCCTTCGTAGAACGAGCCGACCTGCCGGCCGACCAGCAGGTTGACCTGCACCACCCCCCCGGCCAGCACCGCCGGTGCCGCGATCATCAGCAGGCGGCGCAGGTCCGGCGTCATCCGCGGCCGGCGCAGGCGCAGGGGAAAGCCCATCCGGCGGGCCGCAAGCCAGACGGTCGTGAGCTGCGCGATACCGGCAACCGGCGTGGACCAGGCCATCGTCAGCCCCATGTCCCAGCCGAACCGATCCGCCAGCAGCATCGCCGCGATCAGCACCACGTTCATCAGCACCGGCGCCGCCGCGGCCGCCACGAACCGGCCGCCCGCGTTCAGCAGCCCGGACAGCAGCGCCGTCAGCGACATGAACAGGATGTAGGGAAAGCAGATCCGCCCGTACTGCACGGCCAGCGGAAAGCGTTCGTCGCCGACGAAACCCGCGGCCATCGCCATGACCAGCCACGGCATCGCCAGGGTGGCGATGACCGACACGATCAGCACCACGGTGAACAGTCCGGCAAGCGCATCCTCGGCAAAGCGGCGGGGATCGTTGCCGGCCTCCAGCTTCTTGGCAAAGATCGGGACGAAGGCGGTGTTGAAGGCGCCTTCGGCAAAGAACCGGCGGAACATGTTGGGCAGGGTGAAGGCCACCAGATACGCCTCGGCCACCGGGCCGGTGCCCAGGAAGGCGGCGATCATCATGTCGCGCATGAAGCCGACCACCCGGCTGGCCAGCGTCCAGCTGCCCACGGTCAGAAAGCCACGGATCAGGCGGATCGGTTTCATCGTTCACGGGACCTTCGGACAGCGTGCCGTGTCGTGCAGGCGGACCGGCAGGATTGCAAGTGCAGCGGCCCGGACGGGGAACGGCGCCACACCGCGTGGCCTGCATCCCACAGCTGCGCCGCAGCGGTGTTCGCGGCCGCGCGGCTCAGGCTGCGGTTCCGGTCAACCCTCGCGGCACAGTTCGGCCAGGATCGGCAGGTGGTCGCTGCCGAACGCGGGCAGGCGATCGAAACGGCCGACCGTCCAGTCCGGCGACGGTAGAACGTAGTCCAGCGGCCAGCGGCGCCACCAGCTGCGGGCCGAATAGGTGGCGGTATAGCCGAACGCCCGGCGCGGATCGCGCCAGCCCGCCACGTCGGCGGCCGCGCGGATCGTGGTTTCCCAGGGCGTCGCGTTCAGGTCGCCGGCCAGCACGTAGGAGGGCGCGGCAGCCAGCGCCGTTGCCGTGGCAAGGATCTGGGCGTCGCGTGACCGGGCGCTTTGACCGGGGTGCGGGGGGCGGGGGTGCAGCCCCTGGAAGACGACGGTCCTGCCGGAGGGGAGCGGGATCTGCGCGTGGATCGATGGCGTCGTGACATCCGCCGGATAGATCACCTGCGCGTCCACCAGCGGCAGGCGCGACATCAGCATGATTCCATAATAGTCGCCGTCCGGCTCGGCGATCACGTGGGGCAGGCGGGTTTGCAGCGGCTCCAGCGCCCTCGACCAGTCGTCGTTGGTTTCCAGCGCCAGGAACAGGTCGGGATCGGCCGCCGTGACGATGTCGACCAGCCGCCGGTCCGGATCGTTCGTCATGCGGACATTCGCCACGAGGACGCTGAGCCGGTCGGATCCGGCGGGGCAACTGGCGGCCTCCCTGCTGCCGGTGATCCAGGGCCACAGGGTCACGCCGTGGGACAGGCCGGCCAATGCCACCGCAACGGCGCCCCAGCGCAGCCACCCTCCGTTGCGGCCCAGCAGCGCCGCGGCAAGGGCGACGGGGATCGACAGGATCAGGAACTGAAGCCGGGGAAAATCGGCCATGCGGACGAACCATCGGTCGGTCGGCACGAGCGGCAGGAGGGCGACCAGCACGAGCCCGGCCACGAGCAGCCAGAGGAATGTCCGCGCCAGTCTCGTCATGCAATCTGTCCTGCTGGGTCCGGGACGGCCGCGATGCCGGATCGGGCATGGTTGGGGTCGGTCCGGGGAACAAGCGGCCGCTCAGTCCGCTTCGCTGGCCCGCTCGGCGCCCTCGCGGATCGCCGCGCGCAGCTTCCGTTCCAGCGCTTCGCGGCGGGACCGCTGGTGCAGCTTCAGCCCGAAGCTGTCCTTGACATAGAAGCTGTCGACGACCTGCGCCCCGAAGGTGGCAATCACCGCGCTGGCGATGCGGATGTGGTTGGCGGCCAGGGTCCGGGTCAGGTCGTGCAGCAGCCCGGGCCGGTCGCGGGTATCCACCTCAATGATCGTGTAGATGTCCGAGCCCTCGTTGTCGAAGATGATGTGGGTGGGAAAGCGGAAGGCGCGGTTGCGCTTCTTCATCCTGTCGCGGTCGACCAGCGCCTCGCGCGGGACGACCTCTCCCTTGAGCGTGCGGTCGATCATCCTGCGAAGCCGGGGCAGCCGTTCGTCCGCGTAGGGGTGGCCCTGCTCGTCCTGCACCCAGAACACCGCCGTCGCAAAGCCGTCCCGGGTGGTATAGGTGCGCGCGTCCACGATGTTGGCGCCGACCAGCGCCAGTGCCCCGGCGAGCCGCGAGAACAGGCCGGGATGGTCGGCCATCACGAAGGCGGCGCGGGTTGCATCGCGGGCCGCATCGGGGTGCAGGTCCATGCGGATCTCGTCAGGACCGATATCCAGCAGCAGGCGGCCGAACACCTCCTGCGTGGCCGTGGGAAGGCCCTGCCAGTAGGTGTCGTAATGCCGCCCCAGTTCGTTGCGGATCGCCTTCGGCTCCCACCCGTGGGCGCTGAGCAGGTGGCGCAGCGCGCGGCGGGCTTCGTGCACCTGCTTGTCACGGTTGACCTCTTCCAGCCCGTTCTCGAGCGCGTCGGCGGCCGCCCGGTGCAGGTTGCGCAGCAGATCCGCCTTCCAGTTGTTCCAGGTTCCGGGACCCACCCCGCGGATGTCGCAGGCCGTCAGCACCAGCAGCATGTCCAGGCGGCGGCGGGTCTTCACCGCCTTGGCGAAGTCGCGCAGCGTGCGGGGATCGGTGATGTCGCGTTTCTGCGCCACGTCCGACATCAGCAGATGGTTGCGGACCAGCCACTCGATGGTCTCGATCTCGTCGGCCGGCAGGCCCAGCCGCCCGCAGATGCGGCGGGCCATCTGCGCGCCGATGATGGAATGATCCTCGGGCAGGCCCTTGCCGATATCGTGCAGCAGCACCGCCAGGTACAGCACCCGCCGGTTGATGCGGCCCCGCATGATCTCGCCGACCAGCGGCAGGGTCGGATCCTCGTCCACCCGTTCGATGGCGGCCAGCGCGGCCACGCACTGGATCAGATGCTCGTCGACCGTGTAGTGGTGATAGACGTTGAACTGCATCATCGCGACGACGCGTTCGAATTCGGGGATGAAGGCGCCCAGGACGTCCAGTTCGTTCATCCGGCGCAGGGCGCGTTCGGGCGCCCCGTGGCACAGCAGCATGTCGAGGAAGATCCGCACCGCTTCCGGGTTGGACCGCATCCGGTCGTCGATCAGGTGAAGGTTGGCGGTGACCAGCCGCATCGCTTCGGGATGGATCAGGATCCCGGTGCGCATCCCCTCTTCGAACAGGCGCAGGATGTTCAGCGGATCGCGGGCGAAAAGGTCGGGGTCGGACACCGTCAGCCGGCCGTTCAGTTCGCGGAACCCGTCGTGCAGGCGGCGCCTGCGACGCAGGAACCGTGACAGCGGCGCTCGGTACAGGTGCCGCGTTTCCAGCGCCGTCAGGAACACCCGGGTCAGGTCGCCGACCCGGGTGGCGTGGCGGAAGTAGTCCTGCATGAAGATCTCGACCGCGCGCCGGCCTCCCGCGTCGTGATAGCGCATGCGCCGGGCCACCTCGACCTGCATGTCGAAGGTCAGCGCATCCACGGACCGGCCGGCGATCAGGTGCAGGTGGCAGCGGACTGCCCACAGGAAATCCTCGGCGCTCCAGAAGGTGGCGTGTTCGTCGCGGGTAAAGAACCCCAGATCGACCAGTTCGACGGCCCGGTCGACGCGGTGGATGTACTTGGCGATCCAGTACAGCGTCTGCAGATCCCGCAGCCCGCCCTTGCCTTCCTTGACGTTGGGTTCCAGCACGTAGCGCTGGCCGCCCTGGCGCTCGTGGCGGGCGTCGCGCTCGGCGAGCTTGGCCTCGATGAACTCGGGGACGGAGCGGTCGAACAGTTCGGGCCACAGGCGGGCACGCAGGTCGCCGGCGGTCACCGGGTCGCCGCAGACCAGCCGGTGTTCCAGCAGCGAGGTGCGGATCGTCATGTCGGCCTGGCTCAGGCGCAGGCAGTCGTCCACCGAACGGGTGGCGTGGCCCAGCTTCAGCTTCAGGTCCCACAGCATGTACAGGATCGATTCGACGACGCTTTCGGCCCAGCCGGTGGATTTCCACGGCGTCAGGAACAGCAGGTCGACGTCGGAATGCGGGGCCATCTCGGCCCGCCCGTAGCCGCCCACCGCGATGACGGACAGCCGTTCGGTGGCGGTCGGGCTGAGCTGCGGGTGCAGCCTGGTGACCGCGACGTGATGGACCGCGCTGACCACCCCATCGGTCAGCGCGGCGATCGCCCGCACGGTTTCGCGGGCGGCGCGCGGATGGGCGTCGAAGCCGTCCAGCACGTCCTGCAGCGCCTCGGCCCGGGCCGGGCCCAGCATCGCCACCGTCGCGGCACGGATCTCGCGCGGATCGGTCAGCCCGTCCAGCGCCGCATCCAGCATCGGGATGAAGCTGTCGGCGTCGAAAAGTGGATGCGCCCCGGGCAGTGCCGGGGCGCTCTGCTTGGACGAGCTTGCAGGATCGCGACCCAAGATCAGGAGCCGAAACCGCCGAAGCTGCGCGGCGCGGGATCGATGATGACCAGCCGGTTGTCGCGGATCGTGGCCACGGCCAGACCGCGCTGGTTGGTTCCGTCGGGCCGCAGCCGGAACACGCCCCCGATGCCCTGAAAGCCGTTCCCGGAGGTCAAGCCCGCCGTTGTCAGCGCGTCCCTGCGCCCGGCGCGCGCGAGCGAGGCGATGGCCGACACCGCGTCATAGCCGAGCGCACCCAGTTCATGCGGCATCTCGCCATAGGCCTGCTGGTAGCGCTGCGAGAAGGCGGCGATGCGGGGCAGGTCCGGCACGGCGAACCACCCGCCCTGGACACCCGGCAGCTGCAGCCGCGTCGCCGGAACGTCCCAGCGCGTCAGCCCCATGAACTGTGCGACGCTGGAGTTCACGCCCTGCCGCAACAGCGAATCGGTCAGATAGGGCAGGACCGAGGGCTCGTTGGCGGTCATGAAGATCGCGTCGGCCTGGCGCTGCCGGGCGATCGCCGCGACCTGCGGGACGATGCCGTCGATGCCCTGTTCGGACACGGGGTGGGTTGCCTTTGCGGCCAGCGTGGCCCGGTTGCGCGCGATGGCGCTTTCGATGGCGGCGGCGCCGACCTGGCCGGACACGTCATCCTCGGCCACGACCAGCACCCGGCGCTTGCCCTGCCGGACCCCGTAGCCGATCAGCCGGTCGGCGGTGTTGAAGAAGGTGTTGCCCAGCACATAGACATTGCCGCCCGCGATGTCGGCGTTGTTGGAAAAGGCCAGCACGTTCACCCGGCCCTTCATCGCCTGACCGACCGCGTTCGCCGCTTCGCCATGCAGCGGACCGACGATGATCCTGGCGCCTTCGGCCACGGCCTCGTTCGCGCGGGCCACAGCTTCGCCGGCCTCCGCGCCAGAGTTGTAGACGCGCAGGTCGATCTGCGCGCCCTGCGCATCGGCCGCGGCCATCTTGGCCGAGTTCACGATCGACCGGGCGATCCGGTCGAGTTCCGGGTTGCCCGTCCCGCCGGGGACCAGCAGCGCCACCGGTACCGGCTGGGCGGGATCGATCATCGGCCCGGTCTGCGGCCCGCGGGCGGTTCCGATGCTGTCGCCCGGTTCGCAGGCGGCGAGGAACGCCGCAGAGACGAGCGCGACCACGCGCATCAGCGGGCGTGACAACGCGGGAAGGCCGCGGCGGGTGGCAAAAGCGGTCATGGCGTATCCTGAAGATCAATGGGGCAAAATGCCCCTGCAGGGTAGCCACAGTTGCGCTTTGCTGGCAACCTGCGCCGCCGGCGCGAGGATTGCGAAGAGGATGGGCGTGCAGATGCAGGACGATCCCCGAGATGGCGCGCCGGGCAAGGACGATGCCGCACCACCGGACCGGTCGGCGCAGGGCGACGCGCCCCGGCCGCTCGCGCCCGGGCTGTATCTCGTGGCGACGCCGATCGGCAACGCCCGCGACATCACCCTGCGGGCGCTGGACGTTCTGGGATCGGCGGAGGTGCTGGCCGCCGAGGACACCCGGACCCTACGCCACCTGATGTCGATCCACGGGGTCCCGATGCGCGGACGCCGGATCATCGCCCATCACGATCACAATGCCCGGCAGAGCGGCGGCGTGATCCTGCAGCATCTCCGGGACGGGCGCTCGGTCGCCTTTGCGTCCGACGCCGGCACCCCGCTGGTCGCGGATCCGGGCTATTCCGTGCTGCGCGACGCCGCGGCGCAAGGGCTGCCGGTTCACGCGATCCCCGGCGCGTCGGCGCTGCTGGCGGCACTAGGGGTGGCGGGGTTGCCCACCGACCGGTTCCTGTTCGCGGGCTTCGTTCCCGCGGCCCAGGGGGCGCGTCGCAGGTGGCTGGCCGAGATCACCGCGGTCGCTGCGACGGTGGTGATGTTCGACAGCCCGCGGCGGGTCGGCCAGACCCTCGAGGCGCTGGCGGAGATCGACCCGGCGCGTCCGGCGGTCATCTGCCGCGAACTGACCAAGAAGTTCGAGGAGGTGCTGCGCGGCACCGTGGCCGAGCTGCGCGAGCAGGTCCCGGCAGAAGGGCTGCGGGGCGAGGTCGTGATCGTGCTGGCCCCACCGCAGATCCAGGCCGTGGACGACGAAGTTCTGCGGTCCGCGCTGGGTGGCCTGCTGGACCGGCTGTCGGTGCGGGACGCGGCCGCCGAGGTGGCCGAGCATTACGGGGTCCCGCGCAAGCAGGTCTATGCGCTGGCAATCGAGATGGGGCGCGCGGATCGCGGCTGATGCCGCAGTATTCGCGAGAACGGGAGGGGCGGCAGATGGGGCGCAGAGTGCCGTCGGCGGGGCAGGGGACGCGCGTCGCGCGGATTGCCCGGGGCGTCTCGGCGCACGCGTCCGGCGCGGCCGCCGAGGAACGGGTAGCTGACCATTATCTGGGCCGTGGATGCGCGATCCTGGCCCGGCGCTGGCGAAGCCCGGCCGGCGAGATCGATCTGGTCGTGGCAGATGGCGACGAGGTGGTGTTCGTCGAGGTCAAGAAATCCGCGACCCTCGCCCAGGCCGCGGAACGTCTGGCCCGGGCGCAGATGGACCGCATCTGCATGGCGGCGCTCGCCTACTGCGAGAGGCTGCCGACCGGATCGCTGACCGCGATGCGGTTCGACGCGGCGCTTGTCGATGACGAGGGTCGGGTCGAGGTGATCCCGAACGCCTTCGGCGGCTGACCGCCCCCCTCCCTTGCATCGGCCCGGGCCGCACGCGACAAGGCGGTAGCCACCGAAGGAGAGACAGATGAGCCTGCACGTCGCCTTGCAGATGGACCCGATCGAGCATGTGTCGATCACCGGCGACAGCACCTTCCGCATCGGGCTGGAAGCCCAGTCGCGGGGGCACCGGCTGTTCCAGTACACCGTCGACCGGCTGATCTACGACGAGGGCCGGGTCAGCGCCGTCGGCCGCCCTGTCACGTTGCGGCCCGAGCAGGGCAACCATGTCGATTTCGGCGACTGGGCCGAGATCCCGCTTGCGGAATTCGACGTGGTCTGGCTGCGCCAGGACCCGCCCTTCGACATGGGCTACGTGACCTCAACCCATCTGCTGGACCGGGTGGCCGGCGACACGCTGGTCGTCAACGATCCGTTCTGGGTCCGCAACTGCCCCGAAAAGCTGATGGTCCTGGACTTTCCGGACCTGACCCCGCCGACGATGATCGCCCGCGATCCTGCCGCGATCCGCCGCTTTCGCGACCGCCACGGCGACATCATCCTGAAACCGCTCTACGGCAATGGCGGGGCCGGCGTCTTCCACCTGCACCCCGAGGACCGCAACCTGTCCTCGCTGCTCGAGATGTTCGCGGGGATCAACCGGGAACCGATGATCGCGCAGAAATACCTGGCGGCGGTGGTCGAGGGGGACAAGCGGATCATCCTCGTCGATGGCGAGCCGGTCGGGGCGATCAACCGCGTGCCGCAGCAGGGCGAGGCCCGGTCGAACATGCATGTCGGCGGCCGTGCGGAACGGATCGGCCTGACCGACCGCGAACGCGAGATCTGCACGCGGATCGGACCGGTGCTGCGCGAAAAGGGGCTGATCTTCACGGGGATCGACGTGATCGACGGCTGGCTGACCGAGATCAACGTGACCTCGCCCACTGGCATCCAGGAACTGGAGCGGTTCGACGGCATCAACGCCGCCGCCGCGATCTGGGACGCGATCGAACGCCGCTTGGCGGGCCGCACCGGCTGACCGGAACGACAAACGCCGGCCCGCAGGGACCGGCGTTTGCTGCAGCGTGATGGGGCTGATTGGCGGATCAGTTCCCGCCCCGCGTCTTGGCGACCTCGGCCGCGAAGTCTTCCTGTTTCTTCTCGATCCCCTCGCCAACCGCAACGCGGGCAAAGCCGGTGACGTCCACCCCGGCTTCCTTAGCGGCCTGGGCCACCGTCAGATCGGGATTGACCACGAACTTCTGCCCCAGCAGCGTGACTTCCTCGAAGAACTTGGCCATCCGGCCGACGATCATCTTCTCGATCACCGCGTCGGGCTTGCCCGATTCGCGCGCCTGTTCGGTCAGCACCGACTTCTCGCGGTCGATCAGCTGCGCGTCCAGATCCGCCTCCGACAGCGAGGCGGGATTGGTCGCCGCGACATGCATCGCGATCTGGCGGCCGATCTCGGGGTTGTCACCGCTCAGCGCGACCAGGACGCCGATCTTGCCCATCCCTTCAGCGGCGGCGTTGTGCACATAGCTCACCACCTTGTCGCCGGTCACCGTCACCATGCGGCGCAGCGTCATGTTCTCGCCGATCTTGGCGATCGCGTCGGTCAGAACCTCGGACACCGGCTTGCCGTTCAGGGGCGCGTTGTTCAACTCGTCGAGGCTGTCGACCTCCAGCGCGGCCTGGGCAATCGCCCGCACCATGTTCTGGAATTCCTCGTTCTTGGCGACGAAGTCGGTCTCCGAGTTGACCTCGACCGCCACGCCCCGGCCGTCCCTGACGGCGACCGCGACCAGACCCTCGGCGGCCACGCGTCCGGATTTCTTGGCGGCCTTGGCCAGGCCCTTGGTCCGCAGCCAGTCGACCGCGGCCTCCATGTCGCCATCCGTCTCGGTCAACGCCTTCTTGGCGTCCATCATGCCCGCGCCGGTCGTCTCGCGCAGGTCCTTCACCATCGCGGCTGTAATCGCCATCGATCTCTCCTATCGTCGAATGGGAAGGGCGGGGTTGTCCCCCGCCCTGTAAACATCTGTCGCGGCGGATCAGGCCTCGGCGGCTGTCGCCGGTTCCTCGTCCAGGTCTTCGGTGGGCGCGTCGGTCAGCGCGCCCAGGTCGACCCCGGCCGCCCCCATCTGCGCCGACATCCCCTCCAGCGCCGCCCGTGCGGCCAGATCGCAGTACAGCGCGATCGCCCGGGCGGCGTCGTCGTTGCCCGGGATGACGTGGGTCACGCCCTTGGGCGAGCAGTTGGTGTCGACCACGGCCACGACCGGGATGCCCAGCTTGTTGGCTTCGAGCACCGCGAGGTCTTCCTTGTTGACGTCGATGACGAACAGCAGGTCCGGCAGGCCGCCCATGTGGCGGATGCCGCCGAGGCTCGCCTGCAGCTTGGCCTGCTCGCGCTCCATCCCCAGGCGTTCTTTCTTGGTCAGGCCCTCGGCGCCCTGGTCCATCGCCTCGTCGATCTGCTTGAGCCGCTGGATCGACTGCGACACGGTCTTCCAGTTGGTCAGCGTGCCGCCCAGCCAGCGATGGTTCATGTAGAACTGCGCGGATTTCTCGGCGGCCTCGGCGATCGGCCGCTGGGCCTGGCGCTTGGTTCCGACGAACAGCACCCGCCCGCCGCGGGCGACCGTGTCGCGCACGATCTGCAGCGCCTGGTCCAGCATGGGGACCGTCTGCGTCAGGTCGATGATGTGGATGCCGTTGCGGTCACCATAGATGTACTCGCCCATGCGCGGGTTCCAGCGCTGGGTCTGGTGGCCGTAGTGAACGCCAGCTTCAAGCAGCTGACGCATCGAGAATTCGGGAAGCGCCATGTCCATGTCCTTTCCGGTTTGCGCCTGAGCAGGGGTTTCAGGACGCCGGATCGACGCCCCAACCGGTGGACGACGCGACCGGATGAATTCCGCCCGCGGGCCCGCCCCTGCCTGTGAAGTGCGCGCCCCTTACCCCGTGCAGAGCCGGATCGCAAGCGCCGTCGGATGCGCCGTCCGGTCGGGGTGTGCCGCGCAGTGCCGCGGCAGACCGGGACGATGACGATTCTTCTAGCTGAGACGTGATCCAACGTGTGGGCAGACCAGACGCTGCCGCACCCGCTTGGGGTAGCCGCCGCCGCCAAGTCCCCATGCAGATTGGGCGACTGCTTGCCGCTTTACCGCGGGCGGGCAGGGCGGTAAGTGCTGGGGCTGCCTCTCGCCCAGCCCGAAAGTGATCCGATGCCCAGCCTGAACGACGTCCGCTCGACCTTTCTCGACTTCTTCGAACGGAACGGCCACGCGCGTGTCGACAGCTCGCCTCTGGTGCCGCGCAACGACCCGACGCTGATGTTCACCAACAGCGGCATGGTCCAGTTCAAGAACCTGTTCACCGGCGTCGAGACCCGCGACTATTCCCGCGCGACCACCGCGCAGAAATGCGTCCGCGCCGGCGGCAAGCACAACGACCTGGACAATGTGGGCTACACCGCC
The DNA here is from genome assembly GCF_947496875.1 of uncultured Paracoccus sp. GTDB lineage: Bacteria > Pseudomonadota > Alphaproteobacteria > Rhodobacterales > Rhodobacteraceae > Paracoccus. The sequence goes on from NZ_CANMEH010000001.1 coordinate 222,803, forward strand.
CGGCATCACACCTTCTTCGAGATGCTGGGGAATTTCAGCTTCGGCGACTATTTCAAGGAACAGGCGATCCCCTATGCGTGGGAATTGCTGACCCGCGATTTCGACATCCCGGCCGACAAGCTGCTGGTGACCGTCTATCACACCGACGACGAGGCGGCCGCGCTGTGGAAGAAGGTGGCGGGGCTGTCGGACGACCGGATCATCCGGATCCCGACTGACGACAATTTCTGGCGCATGGGACCGACCGGCCCCTGCGGTCCCTGCACCGAGATCTTCTTCGACCACGGCCCGTCGATCCCCGGCGGCCCGCCCGGCAGCCCGGACGAGGATGGCGACCGGTTCATCGAGATCTGGAACCTGGTCTTCATGCAGTTCGAGCAGTTCGAGGATGGCAGCATGAAGCCGCTGCCCAATCCGTCGATCGACACCGGCATGGGGCTGGAACGGATCGGTGCCCTGCTGCAGGGCAAGCACGACAATTATGACACCGACCTGATGCGGGCCCTGATCGAGGCGTCGGCCCACGCGACCAGCAGCGACCCGGACGGGCCTGGCAAGGTGCATCACCGGGTCATCGCCGACCACCTGCGCTCGACCTCGTTCCTGATCGCGGACGGGGTGATGCCGTCGAACGAAGGTCGCGGCTATGTGCTGCGCCGGATCATGCGGCGAGCGATGCGTCACGCGCACATGCTGGGCGCGCAGGATCCCGTGATGTGGAAGCTCGTGCCGGCGCTGGTCCGCCAGATGGGCGGCGCCTATCCCGAACTGCTGCGCGCTCAGCCGATGATCGAGGAAACCCTGAGGGGAGAGGAGTCCCGGTTCCGCCAGACCCTGGACCGCGGGCTGCGGCTGCTGGGGGACGAGGTCGCCCGCCTGCCGGAGGGGGGCGATCTGCCCGGCGAGACGGCGTTCAAGCTGTACGACACCTATGGCTTTCCGCTGGACCTGACCCAGGACGCGCTGCGCGAGCAGGGCCGCGGAGTCGAGATCGCGGGCTTCGACGCGGCGATGGCGGAACAGAAGGCCAAGGCGCGGGCGGCCTGGACCGGGTCGGGGGAAAGCCGCGACGCGGCGATCTGGTTCGAACTGGCCGACCGGCACGGGGCCACCGAATTCCTGGGCTATGACGCAGACGAGGCCGAAGGCGCGATCCTGGCGCTGGTGATCGACGGCGCCGAGGTCGAGGCGGCGCGGGAAGGCGACGCGGTGCAGATCGTGGTGAACCAGACGCCGTTCTATGCAGAAAGCGGCGGGCAGATCGGCGACACCGGTCTGATCCGCACCGAGACCGGAACGGCGCGCGTCATCGACACCCGGAGATTCGGCAGCCTGTCGGTTCACATCGGCGAGGTGACGCAAGGCGAACTGGGCCGCGGCCAGGGGGCCACCCTGGCGGTCGATGCGGCCCGCCGCGGCGCGATCCGGGCCAACCATTCGGCCACCCATCTGCTGAACGAGGCGCTGCGCGCCGCGCTGGGGCCGCATGTGGCCCAGAAGGGCTCGCTGAACGCCGACGATCGCCTGCGGTTCGACTTCAGCCACGGCCAGGCCCTGACCCCCGACGAGCTGGCCCGGATCGAGACCGAGGTCAACGAGATCATCCGCCAGAACACGCCGGTGGAAACCCGCATCATGGCCCCGGACGATGCCCGGGCGATGGGCGCGCAGGCGCTGTTCGGCGAGAAATACGGCGACGAGGTGCGGGTCGTGTCGATGGGCCGCAGGCCCGGTGCCGGCAAGGGCGCGAACAACGACGTCTATTCGATCGAGCTGTGCGGCGGCACCCATGTCGGGCGGACCGGCGACATCGGCGCCTTTGTCCTGCTGGGCGACAGCGCGTCCGCGGCGGGCGTGCGGCGGGTCGAGGCGCTGACCGGCCAGGCGGCGCTGGCACATCTGCGTGGCGCCGAGCGGCAGCTGGGCGAGATCGCCGGTCTGCTGAAGGCGCAGTCGGGCGACGTGGTCGACCGGGTGCGGGCGCTGGCCAGCGAACGCAAGGCACTCGCCAACGAGGTCGCGCAGCTGCGCCGGGAACTGGCGATGGGCGCGGGCGGCGGTGCCGACGCGACCGAACGGCAGATCGGCGCGGTCCGGCTGCTGTGCCGCCGGCTCAGCGGCGTGTCGGGCAAGGAGCTAGGCACCCTGGCCGACCAGATGCGGGCGCAGCTGTCGGGACCGGGCGCCGTGCTGGTCATGGCCGAGGACGGCGGCAAGGCGACGGTCGCCGCCACCGTGACCCCGGACCTGTCGGACCGGCTCAGCGCGGTGGACATCGTGCGGACGGCGGTCGAGGCGCTGGGCGGCAAGGGCGGCGGCGGCCGGCCGGACCGCGCGCAGGGCGGGGCGCCGTCGCTGGACGCGGCAGACGACGCGAACGCTGCCGTCGAGGCGTTGATCGGCCGCGCCATCTGATCGGCGCCGACCGGCCGGACGCCGTGACACGGGCGGCCAGACGCTTCGGCTGCGGCCGGCTTGTCCCGCATCCCGGCCCGTGGCAGATCGGCGCCGAAGGGGACCATGCATGACCGATCAGCCCGACCTGCCCGGCACCGACGCCGGGCTGCCCACCGTGCGCCTGCGGCCGAAAGCCAATGCCCGTGCCATTCGCCACGGCTTTCCGTGGGTGTTCGCGGACGAACTGGTCACGGACCGTCGCACCCGCGCGCTGTCGCCCGGCAGCTTTGCGCTGCTGGAGGATGGCGACCGGCGCCCGCTCGGGGTGGTCACCGTCAACCCGGCCTCCAAGATCATCGCGCGCCTGATGGACGCCGATCCGGACGCCAGCATCGATGCCACCTGGCTTGCGAACCGCCTGCACCGCGCGCTCGCCCTGCGCGAACGCCTGTTCGAGACCCCGTTCTATCGCCTGATTCACGCCGAGGCCGATGGCCTGCCGGGCACGATCATCGACCGGTTCGGCGATGCCGCCGTGATCCAGCCCAACGCGGCCTGGGCCGAGGCGATGATCGGCGACCTCGCCAACGCGCTGGTGGCGGTGACGGGTGTCACGACGGTGATCCTGAACGGCAGCGGCCGCGCCCGCGGGGCCGAGGGACTCGACGACCGGACCGAGATCCTGCGCGGTGACCTGGCCGCGCCGATCGAGGTGCCGATGAACGGCGCGATCTACTTGGCCGATCTGCTGAGCGGGCAGAAGACCGGGCTGTTCTATGACCAGCGCCCCAACCACGCCTTTGCCCGGCGTCTTGCCCGCGGCGCCCGGGTGCTGGACGTGTTTTCGCATGTGGGCGGCTTCGGCCTGGCCGCGCTGGCCGGTGGTGCCGAGCATGCCACGCTGGTCGACGGATCGGCCGCGGCGCTGGGGCTGGCGCAGGGCGGCGCCCAGTCGATGGGTCTCTCGGATCGGGTGACGACCCGCCAGGGCGATGCCTTCCGGCAGCTGGAGGACCTGGGGGCCGAGAGCGCGCAATTCGATCTGGTCATCTGCGACCCGCCGGCCTTCGCCCCGGCGAAATCCGCGCTCGAGGCGGGGCTGCGCGCCTATGAGCGGATCGCCCGCCTGTCCGCCCCCCTGGTGGCGCCGGGCGGGTATCTTGTCCTGTGTTCCTGCAGCCATGCGGCAGACCTGGCGGCGTTCCGCAATGCCAGCGCCCGGGGCATCGGCCGAGCCGGCCGGCGGATGCAGCTCATCCATACCGGCTTTGCCGGACCGGACCACCCGACGCTGCCCCAGCTGGCTGAAAGTGGCTATCTGAAGGCGCTGTTCTTCCGGCTGGACGGATGAGGGCGGTCCTTGATGCCTGCGTCCTTTACCCCACGGTGCTGCGCGAGATCCTGATCTCGGTCGCCGACGCGGGTCTCTACCAGCCCGTGTGGTCCGACCGGATCCTTGCCGAATGGCGGCACGCCGCCGCGCGGCTGGGTCCGGATCAGGACGCGGTCGCCGGGGCGGAGATCGCGCTGCTGCGGGCCCGGTTTCCGGCGGCCGCGGTCGCAGATGACGGCAGCGCCGCGGCGGGGGTCGACTGGCCCGATGCGGCCGATCGCCACGTCGTCGAGGCCGCGCTGGCTGCGGGGGCGACCGGCATCGTCACGGCCAACCTGCGCGACTTTCCGCGGCGGGCGACGGCGGCGCTGGAACTGGACGCGATCCACCCCGACGCGTTCCTGACCCGGCTGTTCCACCAGGCCCCCGACCCGGTGCGCGCCGCCGTCACCGCCGCGCATGACAAGGCTCAGGCACTGGGCGGCGCAATGGCCCTGCGCGACATGATGGCGCGCGCCCGCCTGCCGCGGCTGGCCAAGGCGATGGTCCGCGCGCCGAACTGAAGCGCGCTTGCTGCCCTGCGCCGCAGGGTCTAACCCGATGCGAGCAGGATGAGGACGGGCATGGTATCGCGGGTCATTCCGGTGGAGGCGTTCGATCTGGTCATCTTCGGGGCGACCGGCGATCTGGCCCAGCGCAAGATCCTGCCGGGCCTGTTCCGGCGCTTCGTGGCCGGGCAGATGCCGGACGACGCCCGGATCATCGGCAGCGCCCGCACCCGCATGGAGGCCGGCGAATTCCGCGATCAGGTCCGCGCGGCCATTGCCGCGCATGATGGCCCGCGCATCGATCATCCGCAGCTCGACGCGTTCCTGCAGCTCCTCGACTACGTTCCGCTGGACGCGGGGGCGCCGGATGGCTGGGCCGATCTGCGCGGCCGGCTGCGGCCCGATGTGGTGCGGGCGGTGTATTTCTCGGTGGCGCCATCGCTGTTCGCCACGCTCGTGCAGGGGATGTCCGAACAGGGCCTGGCGGACGCGGACACGCGGATCGTCGTCGAAAAGCCCTTCGGTCACGATCTGGCCAGCGCCCGCGCACTGAACGAGATGCTGTCGCAGCATTTTTCCGAGGCCCAGATCTACCGGATCGACCACTATCTGGGAAAGGAGACGGTGCAGAACCTGATGGCCGTCCGCTTTGCCAACATCCTGCTGGAACCGCTGTGGAACGCCCACTACGTCGACCACGTCCAGATCACGGTGGCGGAAACCGTGGGGGTTGCGGGGCGCGGCGGGTATTACGACGATGCCGGGGCGATGCGCGACATGGTCCAGAACCACCTGATGCAGCTGCTGTGCCTGATCGCGATGGAGCCGCCGGTCCGCTTCGATCCCGATGCGGTCCGCGATGAGAAGCTGAAGGTGCTGCGCGCCCTGGCGCCGGTCGCCCCCGACGACATCGTGCGGGGCCAGTACCGCGGCGCCGGCGCCATCGCCGGTTATGCCGAAGACGTCGACAACCCCGACAGCCGCACCGAAAGCTTTGTCGCGCTGAAGGTGCGGCTGGTCAACTGGCGCTGGCAGGGCACCCCGTTCTACCTGCGCACCGGCAAGCGGCTGCGCGCCCGCGCCAGCGAGATCGCCATCGTGTTCCGGATGCCGCCGCATTCCATCTTTGACACGCCCGAGCTGCCGCGGGCCAACGAACTGGTGATCCGCCTGCAGCCGGACGAGGGCATGGACCTGAAGATGATGATCAAGGAACCGGGGCCCGGCGGCATGCGCCTGGTCCCGGTGGCGCTGGACATGTCCTTTGCCGAGGCCTTGGGCGAGGATGGGGTGGACCTGCCCGACGCCTATGAACGCTTGATCATGGACGTGATCCGCGGCAACCAGACCCTGTTCATGCGCGGGGACGAGGTCGAGGCCGCCTGGGCGTGGACGGACCCGGTGGTCGACGCGTGGGCGGCGGGAACGGCGCGGCCGGAGCCCTACGACCCCGGCTCTGCGGGGCCTGATGCGGCCACGCAGCTGATGCAGCGCGACGGACGCCGCTGGCGCGACATGCGGAACTGAGGACGGGATGAAACTGATCGAATACCCCGACCGGGAGGCGCTGGTGCTGGCCCTGTCCAACGACATCGGCGGCCGGCTGCGGCAGGGGCTGAAATCCGACGAGCAGGTCACCCTGTGCCTGCCGGGCGGCACCACGCCTGAACCGCTGCTGTCGCAACTGGCGGCGCTGGCGCTGGACTGGGACCGGGTGGTGGTGTTTCCGGGCGACGAACGGTGCGTGCCGCCGGATGACCCCCGCTCGAATGCCGGCCTGCTGCGCCGCCATCTGCTGCAGGGCGAGGCCAGCGCCGCACGGCTGATCCCGCTGTGTTCGGGTGCGGACGCGCCCGAACAGCAGGCGGCGCAGGCCAGCGAGCAGTTGACGCCGGTGCTGCCCATCACCGTGCTGCTGCTGGGCATGGGCGAGGACATGCACATCGCCAGCCTGTTTCCCGGCGGCGAGGGCACCGAGGCTGCCTTGGCGGCGGATGCCCCCCCCGTGGTCGTGGTCCGGGCCGATGCCGCAGCCGAACCCCGGCTGACCCTGACAGCGCCGGTGCTGAAGGGCGCGCTGGACATGCATCTGATGATCTTCGGCGCGGCAAAGCGCGCCGCGCTGGACCGGGCCGCGCGCCTGTCCCCGCGCGAGGCGCCGGTTCGCGCGGTCTGGGGCGACCTGATCGTTCACTGGGCAGAATAGCGGTCGGGCGGCAGGCTTGCCCGACGGCCCGCACTGACAGGAGAATGGCGATGACCACATGGGACGATCTAGCAGCGCATCGCCGCGATACGGCGCATCGGCGGATCGAGGCGCTGTTCGAAGCCGAACTGGATCGTGCCACCTGCCGGGCCACCCCGGCATGCGGGATGGTTCTGGACTGGTCCAAGACCGCGCTCGACGACCGCGCGGTCGACCTGCTGCTCGACCTGGCGCAAGTGGTGCCGGCCCGGCGCGACGCCATGTTCGCGGGCGAGCGGATCAACGAGACCGAGGATCGGGCGGTGCTGCACACCGCCCTGCGCCGCCCGGCCGGCCCCGATCGCGGGCCGGTCATCGTCGATGGACGCGACGTGATCCCGGGGGTGGAGGACACGCTACAGCGGATGCGCCGCTTTGCCGATGACGTGCGCAGCGGCCGTGTCGGCGGTCAGGGCGGCCGCTATACCGATGTGGTGAATATCGGCATCGGCGGGTCCGACCTGGGACCGGTGATGGCGACGCTGGCGCTCGCCCCCTATCACGACGGACCGCGGGTCCATTTCATCTCGAATATCGACGGGGCCGACGCCCATGACACCCTGCAGGGGCTGGACCCGGAGCGGACCCTGGTGATCGTCGCGTCAAAGACCTTCACCACGGTCGAGACGATGACGAATGCGGCGACGGTGCGGGCGTGGATGGAGCGGGTGGTGCGGCATCCGGCCGGGCAGTTCGCGGCCGTGTCGTCAGCGCTGGGGCGGACGGCGCAGTTCGGGATCGATGGCGACCGGGTCTTCGGCTTCGAGGACTGGGTCGGCGGGCGGTATTCGGTCTGGGGCCCGATCGGGCTGTCGCTGATGCTGGCGATCGGGCCGGACCGGTTCGACGCGTTCCTGGCCGGCGGGGCGGCGATGGACGCGCATTTCCGGAGCGCGCCGCTGGCCGAGAACATGCCCGTGATGCTGGCGCTGGTCGGCATCTGGCACCACCAGATCTGCGGTTATCCGACCCGTGCCGTGCTGCCCTATGATCAGCGGCTGCTGCGGCTGCCCGCCTATCTGCAGCAGCTCGAGATGGAATCGAACGGCAAGCGGGTGGCGATGGACGGATCCGATCTGCCACGCCCGTCGGGCCCGATCGTCTGGGGCGAGCCCGGCACCAACGGCCAGCATGCCTTCTATCAGCTGATCCACCAGGGCACCGCGGTCGTCCCCTGTGAGTTCATGGTGGCGGCGAGGGGGCATGAGCCGGAACTGGACCATCATCACAAGCTGCTGGTCGCGAACTGCCTTGCCCAGTCGCAGGCGCTGATGCGCGGCCGCTCGCTGGAGACGGCCCGGTCCATGATGGCCGCAAAGGGCTTGGACGGCGCCGAACTGGACCGGCAGGCGCGGCATCGGGTGTTCCCCGGCAACCGACCGTCGACCACGCTGATGTTCCCCCTTCTGACCCCGTTCACCCTGGGCGCGATCGTGGCGCTCTACGAGCATCGGGTGTTCGTCGAGGGGGTGATCCTGGGCATCAACAGCTTCGATCAGTGGGGTGTCGAACTGGGCAAGGAGTTGTCCATTGCCATCGCCCCGCTGCTGGATGGCGAAGCGTCCGCCGGTCAGGACGCATCGACGGCGCGCCTCGCGGCCCTGATGCGGCAGATGCGGGACCGGCCCGTCGACCCGTCCGGCCCGTCAGACCGCGCGCCCGGCTGACCTGCGACTCCCCGCCCGCATTCCCGTCAAAAGCTGCGTCAGCCATCGCCTCCGGAGAAATGGTCAAGCGCCGCCTGCATGAAGCGGTCGCGGCGGTCTGGTGTCTCGAACATCACCTCGTGGCGCGCGCCCGGAACCTCCAGCAGGCGGGCCGCCGGCCAGCCCGCCACCCGGGTTCGGATCGCGGCCGGCGACACCACCCGTTCGAGGCCGCCCAGCGAGACCAGCACGCCCCGCTCGGGGGTCGGCATGTCCGCTGCGGGAACCGCCTGCAAGCGCGCGCATTCCGCCAGCGCCGCCCCCAGCCAGCCATAGCTGGCCCCGCCCAGGGTCAATTCGGGCCAGGCCACGGCCTCGGCCACCAGCCGTCCCCAGCTTTGCCCGTCGCCGGTCAGCAGGTTGTCGTTGAAGGCGCAGTCCAGCACGAAACTCCCGCGTCCGCCCGTCCCCGGCGCGGGCATCCCGCTGCGGCCCAGCCGACCGGCCGCCAAGGCGAGGCCGTTCGCCACGGTGCGGGTCAGGCGGCGCGGCACGATGCCCCACATGGGCGCGGAAAACACTGCCGACCGGACCGGCAGATCGTTCAGCAGGGCGGCAAGCCCGATCGCGCCGCCCATCGAATGGGCCAGCAGGTGCCACGGTTGCGGCAGGTCCATCTCATGGGCGGCCACGACCATCTCGACCACGTCGCGCTGGTAATCGGAAAACGCCACCACATGCCCGGGGCGCGGGTCCGCCTGCAGCCGGTCCGACATGCCCTGGCCGCGCCAGTCGATGCCGAGGACCGCGAAGCCGTGCGATGCGAAGGCCGCGCCGATCGCTGCGTATTTCTCCAGATACTCGGTGCGGCCGGGAAACAGGAAGATCGTGCCGCGCCGCTCCGGTCTCGCTTCGTCCGGGGACCAGCGGGCCATGCGCAGCCGCACCCCGTCCTCGGCCCGTGCCCAGAAGGCGCGGGCCGGGGCGGGCGGGTCGCCCGGCAGCCGATGGAACGAGGCTGGCGTCACGACGCGCTGCGGGCTGTCGGGATCAGGACAGGGCGGCGCCCAGCTTCATCGCCACGGGCAGATCGCCGTCCACCTTCAGCTTGCCGGACATGTACGCCATTGTCGCATTGGTCGTCCCGTCCAGGATGCCCTCGAATGTCTCGCGGCTGGCGGTCAGCGTCACCTCTGCAGCCTCGTCACCGGGGCGGGCGCCGTTTTCGTCGATGATGATCGATCCTTCGCCCTCGATGATGAACTTGGCGGTCGAATCGAAGCTGCCGAGCTTCTGGTTCAGTGCCGCGACGGCTCCGTTGACGACATCGCTCATTCAAGTCTCCCTACGTGCTTTCGCTGGCACAGCGCGCGGCGAAAAGTTACACCCCCCTTATGCGCGGGCTTACCCTCCGGTTCCATCCTGTCGTCGCGGCACTGTTAATGGCGTGGTCGGTGATGGCGTCGGTGACGGTCGCTTCGGCGCAGTCGCCGGACCAGATGGATGACCTGTTCGCCGAACTCGCCCAGACCGAGGGCGAGGGCTGGGCCGCGGCCGAAAGCGACATCCTGCGGGCATGGTCCCGGTCCGGGTCGGCCACGGCGGATCTGCTGCTCAAGCGCGGCTATGCGGCGCTGGACGCCGGCGACACGGCGGCGGCGATCGGCCACTTCACCGCGCTGACCGACCATGCGCCCGACTTTGCCGCGGGCTGGGCCGCGCGGGCCGAGGCGTTCTACCTGGCCGACCAGCTGGGCCCGGCGGCGGCCGACCTGGCCCGCACCCTGCAGCTGGAGCCGCGCCACTGGCCCGCCCTGACCCAGCTTGCCGCGATGCTGGAACAGACCGGCGCCGACCGGCGCGCCCTAGCGGCCTATCGGCAGAGCCTGGAGATCAATCCCCACCAGCCCGAGGCCGAGGACGGCGTCGCCCGCCTGACCAGGGCGGCGGAAGGGCTGGGCATCTGATGGCCGGCACGATGAGCGCGGCGGTGCCGCAGGCCCGGGTCACGGCGGTGCTGGGGCCCACCAACACCGGCAAGACCCATTATGCGATCGACCGGATGCTGGCGCATCGCACCGGGGTGATCGGCCTGCCGCTGCGGCTGCTGGCGCGCGAGGTCTATGACCGGATCGTCAAGGCGCGCGGCCCCTCGGTCGTGGCGCTGATCACCGGCGAAGAGCGCATCGTTCCCGAACGCACCGCCTACTGGATCGCCACCACCGAGGCGATGCCCGAGGTGCTGGCCGATTTCGTCGCCATCGACGAGATCCAGCTGGCCGCCGATCCGGAACGCGGCCACGTCTTCACCGACCGGCTGCTTCACATGCGGGGGCTGCACGAAACCCTGCTGCTCGGGTCGGACACGATGCGGCCGGCCATCGCGGCGCTGGTGCCGGGCGTGCAGTTCATGCGCCGCGACCGGTTTTCCACCCTGACCTGGGCGGGGTCCAAGAAGCTGTCGCGGATGCCCGCGCGCTCGGCGATCGTGGGGTTCAGCGTCGACGACGTCTATGCCACCGCCGAGCTGCTGCGCCGGCAGAAGGGCGGCTGCGCGGTGGTGATGGGCGCGCTCAGCCCGCGGACCCGCAACGCCCAGGTGGCGATGTACCAGGCCGGCGAGGTCGACTACCTCGTCGCCACCGATGCGATCGGCATGGGGCTGAACCTCGACATCCGGCATGTCGCGTTCGAGGCGGTGCACAAGTTCGACGGCCGCCGGATGCGGCCGCTGTTTCCGCACGAGCTGGGCCAGATCGCCGGCCGCGCCGGGCGCCATACCGAACCGGGCACGTTCGGCGTCACCGGCGAGGCGCAGCTGCTGGACGAGGGGCTGATCGACGCGATCGAGAACCACCGGTTCCAGCCGATCAGCCGTCTGGTGTGGCGCAATTCCGCGGTGGAATTCGGCACCGTCGACCGGTTGGTCGCGTCGCTGGAACAGCCATCGGGCAGCGAATGGCTGGGCCGCGGCCGCGAGGCCGACGACCTGCACGCGCTGAAGGTGCTGCGCGAGCTGCCCGAGATCCGCGACCGGATCACCCATCCGCGTGACGTCCGGCTGCTCTGGGATGTGTGCCGGGTGCCGGATTTCCGCGGCATCTCGCCGGCCGAACACACCACGCTGCTGACCCGGATCTTCGGTTTCCTGCAGGACGGCGGCATCCCCGCGGACTGGATGACGCGGGCCATCGCCCGGATCGACCGCACCGAGGGGGATATTGACGCGCTGTCCAAGCGGCTGTCCTATATCCGAACGTGGACCTATGTGGCGCAGCGCAGCGGCTGGGTCCGCGACGAAGGCCATTGGCGCGAAGAAACCCGCGCAGTAGAAGACCGCTTGTCCGACGCGCTGCACGCGGCGCTGACCCAGAGATTCGTGGACCGGCGCACCTCTGTCCTGCTGCGCCGGCTCAAACAGAAGGAGAGCCTGGTGGCCGAGGTGACTGACAAGGGCGAGGTGACGGTCGAGGGCGAGTTCGCCGGACGCCTGGACGGGTTCCGGTTCCGCACCGACCCGGCGGCGACGGGCGACGAGGCCCGGATGCTGACCCGCGCCGCCTACGAGGCGCTGCGCCCCGAGTTCCACCTGCGGGCCGACCGGTTCTACAACGCGCCCGACACCGAACTGGACTTCACCGAGCAGGGCGGGCTGATGTGGGGCAGCGCGGCGGTCGGCAAGCTGGTCAAGGGCAGCGATGCGCTGAAACCCGAGGTGCAGGTCTTCGTCGATGAAGAGGCCGGGCCCGACATCGCGGACAAGGTGCGCCGTCGCCTGCAGCATTTCATGGATCGCCGGATCGCCGCCGGGTTCGAGCCGCTGATCACCCTGCGCGACGACGAGAGCCTGAGCGGGCTGGCCCGCGGCGTCGCCTTTCGGCTGGTCGAGGCGCTGGGGGTCCTGCCCCGCGACAGCGTCGCCGCCGAGATAAAGTCGCTTGATCAGGACGCCCGTGGCACCCTGCGCAAGCACGGGGTCCGGTTCGGCCAGTACACCATCTTCCTGCCGGCGCTGCTGAAACCGGCGCCGACGCGGCTGCGGCTGCTGCTGTCGGCGCTGTGGGACGGCGCCGACGAATTCCCGGAAAGCCCGCCCCCCGGGCTGGTCACGATCCCCAACTTGCCCGACGTGCCGCGCCGCTATTACACCCTGTCCGGCTATCACCCGGCGGGCGAACGGGCGATCCGCATCGACATGCTGGAGCGCCTGGCCGACCTGCTGCGCGGCCAGGACAGCCGCGGCGGTTTCGAGGCGACGCCCGACATGCTGTCGATCACCGGCATGACCCTGGTGCAGTTCGCCGACCTGATGGGCGGACTGGGCTACCGGGCCGAACGGAACGAGCGCCCGAAGACAAAGGCCGCGGCGGCAGAACCCGCGCCGGCGCCGGCGGCGGAACCCGCCGCATCGGACGCGCCGATGACCGAAGAGGAAAGCGTGCTCGCCGCCGAGACCCGGGCCCGCTGGGAAGCCGAGCAGGCCGAGCGCCGCGCCGCCGAGGCCCGCGCCGCCGAGGCGGCCGAAGCCGAGGCCCGTCTGGCCGCCGCCGCTGGCGGAGAGGACGGACCCCTGGTCGTGAGCGATGCGGCCGGTGAAGCAGCTGCCGGTCCGGGCGACGAGACCGGCGCGGCGCCCGACACGGCGCAGGATGCAGCCCCGGCCGAGACCGAGACCTTCTTCGTCTTCACCTGGGCGCCGCGCCCCCGCGGCGGCCCCCGCCGCCATGCCGGTGACGGCGAAGGTCGGGGCGGCCGCCGGCCGCAGGGGGGACGATCCGGCGAAGGCACGGCTCAGGACGGCGCGGCCGCTGCGCCGCGCGAGGGGCAGGGCCGACCGGGGCCACGCCCGCGCCGGCCGAAAACGGCAGAGGGCGGGGCCGGCCCCGACCGGTCGAACAAGCCGCATGACGGTTCCTCGCGCGAGGCGGCGCGCTCCGGCGGCCCGGGCAAGGGGCCCAAGGGCAAGGGCCCGCGCAAGGGAAAGCCGGAGGGCGCGCGCAGTTTCGAGGCGCATCCCCCCCGCCCCGAAAAGCCGGTCGACCCGGCCCATCCGTTTGCCGCGCTCGCCGCGCTGAAGAACAAGACGTGAGCGGCCGGCGGGCGGGAACCCGGTGAGGTGACGGGCAGCCGCGATACCCCATCCCCCGACGCCGGGGCCGAGGCCATCCGGCTGGATCGCTGGCTGTACCACGCCCGCGTGTTCAAGACCCGCACCCTCGCGGTCGAACGGATCTGCAAGGGCGGGGTGCGGCTGAACGGCCGCCCCTGCCAGAAACCGGGGCAGTCGGTGCGCCCGGGCGACGTGGTCACGGCAGCGGTCCCGGGCGGTGTCCGGGTGCTGCGGGTGCGCGCCCCGGGCGAACGCCGGGGCCCCGCGGCCGAGGCGCAGCTGCTGTTCGACGACCTCACGGCCGAGGCCCCGACGCCGGGCGGGGCGCTTGAACCGCCCAGCCCGAAGGTCTAGGTGCAGGGCGACCGGGAAAAAGGGATGCCCTCATGACCTATGTCGTCACCGACAACTGCATCATGTGCAAGTACACGGATTGCGTCGAAGTGTGCCCGGTGGACTGCTTCTACGAGGGCGAGAACACGCTGGTCATCCACCCCGACGAGTGCATCGACTGCGGTGTCTGCGAACCGGAATGCCCTGCGGACGCGATCCGCCCGGACACCGAGCCGGAGATGGAAAGCTGGGTCGAGTTCAACCGCAAGTACTCGGAACAATGGCCCGTCATCACCCGCAAGAAGGATCCGCTGCCCACGGCAGAGGAGATGGACGGGGTGGCCGGCAAGCTGTCCAAGTATTTCTCCGAGGCGCCGGGCGAAGGCGACTGAGCTTGGCGCAGGCGGGGATGCGGAAAAGGCCCGGCACAGGCCGGGCCTTTGTCGGTCACGGGGTGTGATGCGGGCGAATCAGTCGGCCGCGGTGTCCACCAGGGCGGTCAGCATGCTGTTCACGCCGGCCATCGATTCGCCGGGATAGATGTTGTGGCCGATGGTGATCTTGCCCGGCTCCGCGACGGTCTCGTAGACGAAGACCGTGTAGGGGCAGAATTCGATGTTGGTGATGTCGGCTTCCATCGCCTTGCGCGACTCGATCGCCGAGCAGAAGCTGAACACGTCGGCCTGGGTATAGAGATCCTGCGCGCCGCCGATGTCACCCTTGGTCCGCGAGAGCATCTCGCCGACGTGACTGGTGCTGTCGATGACCAGCCCGGCATTGGTGATGGCCTGTTCGACCGAGAAGGCGACATCATCGAACGCGCCGTCCACCACCTTGCGGTAGGAGTTTTCCCCCGCACCGCCAGCGGCCGGTCCGTCTGTCGAGGCCGCCGCGGCGGCATCTCCGCCGTCCGTCACCGGCGCGACGCTGCCGTCCGCCGGCGCCGCATCCGCCGAGGCCGCGTCGGTTTCCGCGGCGGCGGCGTCGCCGGAAGCTGCGGAGTCGGCCGCAGCGGCACCGCCCGTTTCGGCCGCCGGCATGGCGGCAGTGTCCGCGGCCCCGGATGCGTCGGCGGGCTTGGCCGCCGGTGTGCTCTGCGCCGCGGCAGAGGTCGCGCCGACTGCCAGCAGGGTGCACAGGGCCAGTCGGCTGATGGTCAGAGAGAAGGTCATGGTCGTCCTTTCGTGCTCAGGGGTAATGGTCGCGACATCGTGTCGCATCAGTCTGCTGCCGGACTGGCCGACGGGGCCGGTTCGGCCGGTGCTGTTTCGGGCGAGGCCCCGGCCGCGGCGGACGGGGCAGGGGCATCGGGATCCCACCCGGCCTTTTCCAGCAGCTCGTCCAGCAGCACCCAGAAGAACTCGTCGCCGGCATAGCCGACCAGCCTGCCCACCTCGGTGCCCTCGTCGGTCAGCACGAAGGTGGGCGTGAAGGTCGGCGGTCCGCCGGTCAGGGTGGTGCCCTCGGGCAGCGGCGCGCGCAGATCGGTCCGCTTCAGCGGCGCGGCCGCCCCTTCGCTGGTTTTGGGATAGATCGGTCCCACTTCCTCCAGCCAGCGGGCGCAATAGCTGCAGCCGTCCTGTTCGAACATCAGCAACTCCAGGTGATCCGCGCCCAGGGCGGGGGCACCGAGCCCCAGAAGGGCGGCACATGCAAGCAGGGGACGGAAACGGCGGAGGGGCATGGGCAGTCCCGATTGACGATGGCGTGTCTGTGACGCAGCTTGGGGCGGTCGGGTCGGAATGTGTACCGCCTAACGCTGGTGCCGATCCGCCAACGTGTCAATCCACCCGCCGGTTTCAGACGGGTCGATCAGGGATCAGACCATGTTCGAGATTTCCTATGGCGGCGCCATCCTGGCGGGGCTGCTGTCGTTCCTGTCGCCCTGCATCCTGCCGATGGTGCCGTTCTATCTTTGCTATCTGGCCGGTGTCTCGATGCAGGAACTGCGCGCGGATGGCGGGTTGCAGCCGGGCGCCCAGGGGCGGCTGGTGCTGGGCGCGATCGCCTTCGCGCTGGGGGTGACGACGATCTTCGTCCTGATGGGGCTGGGGGCCACCGCGCTGGGGGGGCTGTTCGCGCAGTACCGGACCCAGGTCTCGTGGGTGGCCGCGGCGATCCTGTTCACCTTCGGCCTGCATTTCCTGGGGATCGTGCGGATCCCGCTGCTGTACCGCGAGGCGCGGCTGGACAGCACGGCCGAGCCGACCTCGATCCTGGGCGCCTATCTGATGGGGCTCGCCTTCGGCTTCGGCTGGACCCCCTGCGCCGGCCCGGCGCTCGCCGCGATTCTCTACATGGCCAGCCAGTCCGGCAGCCCTTGGCACGGCGGCACGCTGCTGCTGGTCTACGGGCTGGCGATGACCCTGCCATTCGTCCTCGCGGCGTTCTTCGCCCGGCCGTTCCTCGGTTGGGTCGGCCGGCACCGGTCGCTGCTGGGCCACGTGGAAAAGGCGATGGGGGTGATGCTGATCCTGTTTGCGATCCTGATCGTCACAGGCTCGGTCAACCGGATCGCGCAGGCGATGCTGGACCTGGGTGACTGGTCAGCTGTGACGCTCTGATCGGGGCGTGCGCGGTACCGCACGCAGAGGCATGTTGACAACCGGGCCGGGTTTGCGCCCTGTTTGAAGGATGCCGGACGATCGAAGCGGGGTGGAAAAAAACCGCCGTCGTGCCGGATTTCCGCATGTGAGGCGTTGCTTCACGTCGGAATGTTTGCATATTTGACGTGAATAAGGGAGGGAAACCGCATGCAACGACCTGCCACCATGCCGCTGACGCTGGCAGCCATGATCCTTGCCGCGACTGCTGGTGCAGGCCTGGCCGCAGACCCACCGGCCCCGTCGGACCTCACCTGGAACGAGGGTGCGATCGACCAGTCGCTGACCGGCCAGCCCGGCGACCCGGCGGCGGGCGCCGAGGTGATGACCACCAACGCGCTGGGCAACTGTGTTGCATGCCACCAGATCTCGGCGATGCCGGATGTCCCGTTCCAGGGCGACATCGGCCCGATGCTGGATGGCGTCGCCGGCCGCTATACCGAGGCACAGTTGCGTGGTATCGTTGCCGACGCAAAGAAGACCTTCGAGGGATCGATGATGCCCGGCTTCTACAAGGGCGAGGGATTCATCCGACCCGGTGACGGTTATACCGGAAAGGCGGCCGAAGAGCCCCTGCCGCCGATCCTGACCGCCCAGCAGGTCGAGGACGTCGTCGCTTACCTGGTCACCCTGAAAGAATGATGATCCACGCCCCGCGTGGTGACGAGATCTGAGGAGAACATGATGGAATTGAACAGACGCAAGGCGATCGCACTGGGTGCCGGTGGTGCAGCGGTCGTGGCCTTCGCCGGCTCGGCGCTGGCCCAGGCGGCGACCGATGCGGCCGCCCCTGCCGCGGACGCCGCGGTCAACACGGCAGCAGCCCCGCAGACCGAGGCGAAGACGGTCGAGCAGTGGATCGAGGAATTCACCGGCGGTGCCGAGGTGACCGAGGGTGGGATCACCCTGACCGCGCCCGAGATCGCCGAGAACGGCAACACCGTTCCGATCGAGGTCGATGCCGAGGGCGCGTCCGAGATCCTGGTGCTGGCGACCGGCAACCCGACCCCCGGTGTCACCATCACCAAGTTCGGCGAGGCCGCAGGTTCGCGCAAGATCGCGACCCGCATCCGCCTGGCCGAAACTCAGGACATCACGGCGATCGCCAAGATGGACGATGGCAGCTTCAAGCAGGCGACCTCGAACGTGAAGGTCACGATCGGCGGCTGCGGCGGCTGATCGCGCCAGTCTCTGGCATCTGCAACGATTTTCAGGAGTTAACACATGGCCGAAAACGTCAAACCCCGTGTGAAGGTGCCGAAATCGGCATCCGCCGGCGAGGTGATCACCATCAAGTCGCTGATCAGCCACCCGATGGAATCGGGTCAGCGCAAGGGACCGGACGGCAATCTGGTCCCCCGTTCGATCATCAACCGCTTCACGGTCGAACTGAACGGCAAGAACGTCATCGACATGCAGCTGGAACCGGCGATCTCGACGAACCCCTATATCGAATTCGACGCCAAGGTCGACGAGGCGGGCGAGTTCAAGTTCACCTGGTACGACGACGACGGGTCGGTCTACGAAGAGACCGCCGAGATCGAGATTTCCTGACGAATTGCGCCGGGCCGCCGCCGTTGACGGCCCGGCACGCCGCCGATCAAGCTGAACAACAAAGCCAGACAAGGCAGGGGGGAACCGCAATGACCATGATCGAACGCGCTCGGAAGCGCCGGATGCACCGCAACCTCGTCGCCGGCGCCGTGGCCGCGACCCTGTCGTGGACCGTGGCACCCGGTGCCATCGCCGATCCCGTGGACGAGCCGACGATCGAGGTGAATGGCGGCGAGTTCAGCCTGCCCACGCGGGTCGAACCGGCCGACCACGTCAAGGACGCCCTGCCCGAGGTGATGTCGGGCTGGCTGTTCCGGGATGCCGACACCCGCGCCATGCAGCTCGACGATTTCGAGAACCAGGGCATGATCTTCGCCGACAGCGGCGCCGAGGCCTGGGACACCGTCGAGGGCACCGAGGGGAAATCCTGCGCCAGCTGCCACAACGACATCGAGTCGATGAAGGGCGTGCGCGCCTCGATGCCCAAGATGAACGAGGCCGGCGACGACCTGTGGTCGATGGAGAACTTCATCAACGACTGCCGCGTGAACCGCATGGGCGCCGAGGAATGGGCGTGGAACTCGCAGCCGATGAAGAACATGACCGCGGCAATCTCGGTCCAGTCGCGCGGCCTGCCGATGGATGTGGCGATCGACGGTCCTGCCCAGTCCTGGTGGGAAAAGGGCAAGGAAATGTACTACACCCGTTTCGGCCAGCTGGAAATGTCCTGCGCGAACTGCCACGAGGACAATTACGGCAACATGATCCGCGCCGACCACCTCAGCCAGGGCCAGATCAACGGCTTTCCGGTTTACAGGCTGAAGGATTCCAACGTGGTGTCGATCCATCAGCGCTTCGTTGGCTGCGTCCGCGACACCCGCGCCGAGACCTTCAAGGCCGGATCGGAAGAGTTCCGGGCGCTGGAGCTTTACCTCGCCTCGCGCGGTGAAGGCCTGCCCATCGAGGGCGTTTCCGTCCGGCACTGACCGGACCATCATCAGGATCAGCAAGGGCGGGCCCACCGGGTCCGCCTGAAAAGTAGACTGCGTCCCCCGGCGCGGCCCTGAAAGGTGTACGCAATGATAAGCAAACGTGAATTCCTGCAGGCAACACTGGCCACCACGGCCCTGTGGGGGCTGTCGGGCTATGGCAACTGGGGCCGTCTGGCCGCCCAGCAGGCGCTCACCCAGGACAAGCTCCTCGAATTCGACAGCTTCGGGAATGTCACCCTGATCCATGTCACCGACATCCACGCCCAGTTGAAGCCGGTCTATTTCCGCGAGCCCGAGGTGAACCTGGGGGTGGGCGACGCCAAGGGGCGCCCGCCGCATGTCACCGGCAACGACTTCCTGCAGATGTTCAACATCGCCCCGGGGTCGCCCGACGCCTATGCCCTGACGCACGAGGATTTCGTCGCCCTGGCCGGGACCTATGGCCGGATGGGCGGGCTGGACCGGGTCGCCACGGTCGTCAAGGCGATCCGCGCCGAGCGTCCGGACAGCATCCTGCTGGACGGTGGCGACACCTGGCAAGGTTCCTTCACCTCGCTGAAGACCAAGGGCCAGGACATGGTCAACGTGATGAACGCCCTGGGCGTCGAGGGGATGACCAGCCACTGGGAATGGACCTTTGGCACCGACCGGGTGATGGAAATCGTGGAATCCCTGCCGTTCCCGTTTCTGGGCGCCAACATCTTCGACGCGGAATGGGACGAGCCGGCGTTCGAACCCTACAAGGTCTTCGAAAAGGGCGGGGTCAGGATCGGGGTGATCGGTCAGGCCTTCCCCTACATGCCGATCGCCAACCCGCGATGGCTGTTCCCCGAATACAGCTTCGGGATCCGCGAGGAACGGATGCAGGAGGTCGTCAACGAGCTGCGCGAGAGCGAGGGCGTCGACCTGGTCGTCTGCCTGTCGCACAACGGGTTCGACGTCGACTACAAGATGGCGAGCCGGGTCGCCGGCATCGACGTGATCCTGACCGGGCATACCCATGATGCGGTGCCCGAGCCGGTGCTGGTCGGGGAAACCATCATGATCGCCTCGGGATCGCACGGGAAATTCGTCAGCCGGATCGACCTGGACGTGCGGGACGGCAAGATGATGGGCTTCCGCCACAAGCTGATCCCGATCTTCTCGGACGTGATCACCCCCGACGCCGACATGGCCACGCTGATCGACAAGGAGCGCGAGCCGTTCAAGGCGGAACTGGAAGAGGTCATCGGCAAGACGGAGTCGCTGCTCTACCGGCGCGGCAACTTCAACGGGACCTGGGACGACCTGATCTGCGACGCGATCATGGAGGAACGCGACGCGCAGATCGCGCTGTCCCCCGGGGTGCGCTGGGGCACGTCGCTGCTGCCGGGCGACGACATCCGGCGCGAGGACATCCACACCGTCACCTCGATGACCTACGGGAAGGTCTACCGCAACGAGATGACCGGCGAGACGCTGAAGACGGTGATGGAGGACGTGGCCGACAACCTGTTCAACGCCGATCCCTACTATCAGCAGGGCGGCGACATGGTGCGGGTCGGCGGCATCTCCTATGCGATCGACGTCACCAAGCCGATCGGCGAGCGGATCTCCGACCTGACGGTGACCGCGACGGGCGAGGCGATCGATCCGTCCAAATCCTATACCGTCGCCGGCTGGGCCAGCGTGAACGAGGGGACCGAGGGTCCCAAGATCTGGGACGTGGTGGAAAGCTATGTGCGCAAGAAGGGCACGATCAAGCTCGAGCCGCGGACGACCGTGACCGTGACCGGGATCTGACGATGGCCCCGGACAGCGAAATGACATCTGCAACGACGAGGTCCGACATGACCGACCGACCTATAGGGTCCGCCAGGACCGAAAGTCCGATCACGCCGGACGCGCTGAAGAACGGCAGCCGGCGCCGTTTCCTGACCACGACGCTGGCGACCGGGGGCGCCCTGGCGACCACCGCGCTGGTCCCGGCGACCGCCCGCGCCCAGGGCGAGCCCGATCCGCTGATCACCGAGGTCCAGCCCTGGGCCAGCGGGTTCGGCGACGGCGTGGATGAGACGCCCTACGGCTTGCCGATCCATTTCGAGGACCACGTGGTCCGCCGCACGGTCAGCTGGCTGACCGCCGACACGATCTCCTCGATCAACTTCACCCCGATCCACGCGCTGGACGGCACCATCACCCCGCAGGGCTGCGCGTTCGAGCGCCACCACTCGGGCGCGATCGAGCTGAGCAAGGCCGATTACCGGCTGATGATCAACGGCATGGTCGAGAAGCCGCTGGTCTTCACCTACGAGGATCTGGAACGCTTTCCCCGCCAGAACGTGACCGCCTTCCTGGAATGCGCCGCGAACTCGGGGATGGAATGGGCCGGTGCGCAGCTGAACGGCGCCCAGTTCACCCACGGCATGATCCACAACATGGAATACACCGGCGTGCCGCTGCGGCTGCTGCTGGAAGAGGCCGGGATCAAGCTCGAGGCCACCTGGGTGCTGGCCGAGGGCGCCGACGCCTCCTCGAACGCCCGCAGCTTCCCGCTGGAAAAGATGCTCGACGACGTGCTGGTGGCGTTCAAGGCCAATGGCGAGGCGCTGCGCAAGGAACATGGCTATCCCGTCCGCCTGGTGGTTCCCGGCTGGGAAGGCAACATGTGGGTCAAGTGGCTGCGCCGCATCGAACTTGGCGACCAGCCGTGGGAAACCCGCGAAGAGACGTCGAAATACACCGATACGCTGGCCGACGGCACGTCGCGCAAGTGGACCTGGGTGATGGACGCCAAGTCGGTGGTCACCTCGCCCTCGCCGCAGGCGCCGATCACCCACGGCAAGGGGCCGCTGGTCATCACCGGCATGGCATGGTCCGGCCGCGGCGGCATCAAGCGGGTCGACGTCACCGTCGACGGCGGCAAGACCTGGAAGGAGGCGCGGCTGGTGCCGAACGCCAATCCGATGTCGCTGCACCGGTTCTACCTGGAACATGACTGGGACGGATCCGAGATGCTGGTCCAGTCCCGCGCGATCGACGAGACCGGCTATGTCCAGCCCACCAAGGACGCCCTGCGCGGCTTCCGGGGTCTGAACTCAATCTATCACAACAACGCAATCCAGACCTGGCTGGTCAAGGCGAACGGAGAGGCGGAAAATGTCGAGATTTCCTGAGATCGCACTGAGCTTCGCCCTGGCCGCCGCCATGCTGACGCCGGCGGCTGCCCAGGATACTGCGATCCCGGTCGACCCGGCCGAGGCCGCGCAGGCGGACGTCACCGTCGCCCCGCCCGAAGTCGCGTCGGATCTGGCCGAAACCCCCGCGGGGGACGAGCCCGCGCCTGACGCCCCCGCTGCCGCCGAGCCGGCCGAGGCGGTCGACGCGGCCCCCGACGTCGCCCCCACGCCGGGTGCCTCGGCCGCGTCCGACACCACCGTCCAGCAGGAAGGCGCGGGCGAGATCCCGGTCGAGGCCGAGCCCGAGACCGTGGCAGAACCCGGTGCCGACCAGGCCGATGCCGAGCCGGCCGCCGAGGATGGCGAGGCCGCCGAGACCGGAACCGCCTCGGCCTATCCCGGCGCCGGCATGGTCCACCAGCTCGGCCGCGAGGCGCTGCCCGAAGAGGTTGCGGCGTGGGACACCGACGTCCGGCCGGACGGGCAGGGCCTGCCCGAGGGGTCGGGCGACGTGGAAACCGGCGAGACGCTGTTCGCCGACTACTGCGCCTCGTGCCACGGCGACTTTGCCGAGGGCGTCGACAACTGGCCCAAGCTCGCCGGCGGCATGGACACGCTGGACCGGGAAGACCCGCTCAAGACGGTCGGCTCGTACTGGCCGTACCTGTCCACCGCCTGGGACTACGTGCATCGCTCGATGCCGTTCGGGTCGGCCCAGATCCTGACGCCGGACGAAACCTACGCCATGGTCGCCTACATCCTCTATTCGAACGACCTGGTCGACGACGACTTCGTCCTGAATCGCGAGACCTTCGCCGAGGTCGAACTGCCGAATGTCGACGGCTTCATCGAGGACGACCGCGACACCGTCGAGCTGCCGGAGTTCACCAAGGAAGCTTGCATGGAAAACTGCAAGGAGACGGTCGAGATCACCCGGCGCGCCACGATCCTCGACGTCACACCGGGGTCTCCGGATGACGCGGATGCGGGTGACGACGCCCCGATGATGGACTAGCATCGGACACTACCCTGCAGGGCGCGGCAAGGCCGCGCCCTTTGCATATGGGCCGACTGACAGGAGGAGTTGAGGATGAAGATCACCCGCCGCTTCGTGCTGGCCGCCGCCCCGGCCACGCTGGCCCTGGCCGCGCTGCCGCTGACCGCCCGCCGGGGCTGGGCCGTGACGACGCTCGTACTGGGCGATCTGCGGATCGACAGCGTGTCCGACGGCTGGATGGAACTGCCCGCAGATTTCACCACCGCAGGCATCCCCGAGGACTCCCGCGACGAGGTGATCGCCCAATTCGACCTGCCGACCGAGGGGATGGTGGAAAGCCCGCTGAACGTCACCCTGCTGCGCCAGGGCGACCGCGTGGTGCTGTTCGACGTCGGCTCGGGCCCCGACTTCATGCCCACCGCCGGCAAGCTGACCGAGGCGCTGGACGCCGTCGGCATCGCGCCCGAGGACGTCACCGACGTCGTCTTCACCCACGCCCATCCCGACCACCTGTGGGGCGTCCTGGACGAGTTCGACGAGCCGCTCTTCGCGAATGCCGCCATGCAGATGGGCCGGGCCGAACACGAATACTGGTCCGACCCGCAGATCCTCGACACGATCCGCGAGGACCTGCAGTCCTTCGCGGCCGGTGCCTCGCGCCGGATCGAGGTGCTGGGCGACAGCCTCACCCTGTTCGAGGACGGCGCCGAGGTGATCCCCGGCGTCACCGCCGTCGCGACCCCCGGCCACACGCCGGGCCACATGTCCTTCGCGATCGGGACGCCAGAGCAGGGCGTCTTCGTGACCGGCGATTTCGTCACGACGCTGCTGGGCTTTGCCCGGCCGGATATCGGCGCCGGCACCGACTCCGATCCCGAACTCGCCGCCCAGACCCGTGCCGCGATGCTCGCCCGGCTGGCCGAGGAGAAATGGCCGATCATCGGCTATCACCTGCCGGATGGCGGGATCGGCCGCGTCGAAGCGGATGGCGAGGCCTACAAGTTCGTCGCCGAGGGCTGACGATGCGCACCACCCTGATCCTGCTGGCCGGCCTGCTGCCCGGCATCGCCTTCGCCGACGACACCCCCGACAAGTACCCGGACTCGGTGCTCTACGACAAACCGGTCGAGGTCGCGCCGGGCGTCTACAGCGCCATCGGCGCGACGCAGCCGCCCACCTACGAGAACGCCGGGCACAACAACAATCTCTCCTTCGTCGTGACCGGCGACGGCGTCGTGGTGATCAACGGCGGCGCCTCGTGGAAACTGGCCGAGGCGCTGCACGAGGAGATCAAGGCGGTCACCGACCAGCCCGTCAAGCTGGTCATCAACGAGAACGGCCAGGGCCACTCGATGCTGGGCAACAGCTACTGGGCGTCGCTGGACGTGCCGATCCTCGCCCATGAGGACGCGGCCAAGGATTTCCTGCAGCACGAGGGGCCGAGCGGGCTCGAGTCGCTGAAATCCTACGCGCGCGAGAATGCCGAGGGCACCAGCATCGTCCCGCCCACCGAGACGTTCAGCGACCGCAAGGACATCGAGATGGGCGACACCCGGATCGAGGTGCTGCATCTCGGCCCGGCCCATTCGCCGGGCGACACGCAGGTCTGGCTGCCCGACCAGAAGGTCCTGATCGCCGGCGACATCGCGTTCAGCGAGCGCATGCCGCCGATCTTCGAGGGCACCTGCACCAGCTGCTGGATCGAGACCTTCGAGGGGCCGCTGGCAGAACTGGGCGCCGAAAAGGTCATCCCCGGCCACGGCCAGCCCACCGACATGGCGACGGTCCGGCACGGCACCGTCGAGTATCTGGAGGATCTGCGCGCCAAGATCGCCGAGCATCTCGAGAACGGCGGCGATCTGGCCAGCGCCTACTACGTCGACCAGTCCGCGTGGGAGGATCTGGACACGTTCGAGGAACTGGCGACCAAGAACGCCGGCGTCGTGTTCTCGGAAATGGAATTCGAGTAGGCGGCCCTCGAAAAGACGGGCAGGAAGCGGCCTCGACCGCTTCCGCCTTCCCGCGCAGACGATTCACGCGCGGCTGGTCTTCCCGGTCCCGACCGGATCAGGACGCCGGATCAGGAGGCGGGGGCCGCTCCGCGATCCAGCAGCCAGTCTGTGGCAATGCCGCCGACCCACATCGCGGTCAGGGCAACCCAGGCGGTTCCGGCGAACAGCGAGCTGCCGCTGACCCCGTTGCCGATGGAACAGCCGCCCGCCAGCATGCCGCCGAAGCCCATCATGCAGGCGCCCAGCATCGCACGGCGCGTGTTGGTGGTGTTCTCGAATGTCTGGAACTGCAGCTCGCGCGCCAGCGCCGCGGCGATGAACGACCCGATGAACACGCCCGGCACCAGCCCCACGTCGAAGCTGAATCCCTCGCCGGGGACCAGGAACAGCATCAGCGTGTTCGCCGACGGCCCGGTAAAGGTGATCGAGGTGACGCTGACCGGATCGAACGAGATCTGCGACATGCTGTAGGTCAGGAAGAACCCGGCCGCGACCATCACCCCGACGCCGGCGCCAAAGATCAGCCGGGACGGCGCGATCCGGTTGCGCCGCGCCACGTACAGCGCCAGCGCCGCGGTGAACAGGCCGAGGTAAAGCCCGCTATGGGGGGGCAGGCCGATGGCGGTCATCACGTTGACATTGCGCCCGCCGGGCGTGGTCCACAGGGTGGCCAGCCAGGTCCGGAACGGGGCCAGCCAGCCATGCAGCGCCATCTGCGCGAATACCGCAAAGATCAGTCCGGACAGGATCGACCGCAGGTTGCCGGTCGCCGCCAGGACCAGCAACCGGCCCGGGCAGCCGCGCGCCATGATCATCCCGGCGCCGAAGATCAGCCCGCCGATGATCGCGCCGCTCCAGCTGCCGGGAACCGCCATCATCCGCGCCTCGGCGGGGTTGAACCAACCCATCAGGGCGGCGCCCTGCACCCACACCGCCGCCGACGAGAAGGTCAGCAGCCACACCGCCATCCGCGGCCCGAACCGTCCCCGCGAGAATTCGACGGTCGCCGCCCGCAGGCAGAAGGCCGAGCGCTGTGCGGCGGCACCGAACAGGATGCCGACGAAAAGTCCGAGCGACACCGCCGTCAGCGGCTCGCCGATCCGGTCGGTAAGGAGGGTCAGGTCCATGGCGCGTTCCAGGGTCAGGATGCGGAACTGCAGGTTGTCGCATCCCCACACTTAACAAGGGAGCACGCGCCTGCAAACCGCCGATCCGGCGGTCCCGGCCCAGCGGCGCATCGTCGCACCCTCGCCGCACGGGCGAAATCGCCCGTCGCGGATCGCCCTTGCTGCCCCCTGACCGGCCCGGCGCTAGCCGACGGTCAGGTCCATCGTCACCTCGGCATTCAGCAGCTTGCTGACCGGGCAGCCGGTCTTGGCCCGCTCGGCCGCCTGGCGGATCGCGTCGTCATCGCCCTGCCCGGACACGCGGGTGGTCAGATGCGCCTTGGTGATGGTGAACCCGCCGCCCTTCTGTTCGATCGTCACCGCGGACGAGGTCTCGATGCTGCCGCCGCTGACCCCGGCCTCCTCCAGCTCCTTGGACAGCGCCATGCTGAAGCAGGCGGCGTGGGCCGCGCCGATCAGCTCCTCGGGGTTGGTGCCCTTCTCGTTCTCGAACCGGTTGCTGAACCCGTAGCGGGCGTCCAGCACCCCGGATTCCGTCGAGACATGTCCGGTGCCGTCCTTGATTCCGCCCTGCCACCGTGCCGATCCGGTTCTGGTAAACATCGCAACCTCCCTGCGTCTGGTTCGACCGCCAACGCGCGGCCCGGGCACCGGGTTCACTTTCGCGGGCCTCGCCCGCCGCTCACCCCGACAGACGCTCCGCCTCAGCGGACCAGCCGCTCGTATTCCTTGATCGCGAAGCGGTCGGTCATCCCGGCGACGTAGTCCAGCACCAGCCGGGCCCGGGCGGTGTCGTCGCGCGCCGCCAGCGCCTCGGCCTGCCAGTCCGCGGGCAGCAGCCCTGGGTCGTCCATCAGCAGCGGGAACAGCTGCTGCAGGATCGCGGTCACCCGGGCGCGTTCCTCCATCACGCTGGGGGCGCGGTACATGCGGACGAACAGGAACGACTTGATCGCCCGCAGGTTCTGGAACAGCGGCTTGGAAAACCGGATGATCGGCCCGTCCATGCCGCGGATGTCGGCGGCGCTGCCGGGCTGCAGGGCGGCGATCCGCTGCCGCGCCACGGCGATCACGTCCTCGACCATCAGCCCGAACACACGGCGCAGCGCCTCGTGCCGGCGCCGCATCGGCCCCAGCCCCGGATACAGCCGATCGACTTCGGCAAAGGCATCGCCCAGCACCGGCAGCCCGGCCAGCTCGGCCTCGGTGAACAGCCCGGCGCGCAGCCCGTCATGCAGGTCGTGGTGGTTATAGGCGATGTCGTCCGCCACCGCCGCCACCTGCGCCTCGGGGCTGGCATTGCCGTCCAGCTCCAGGTCCCAGGCCGCATTCACCTCGGCCAGCGCATAGGGCAGGGGATCGGCTACCGCCTCGCCGGCCGCGCCCTTCCCGACCACCGGGCCATTATGCTTGGCGATCCCTTCCAGCGATTCCCAGGTCAGGTTCAGCCCGTCGAAATTGGCGTAATGCCGTTCCAGCCGGGTCACGATCCGCAGCGCCTGGGCGTTGTGGTCGAACCCGCCGAACGGCGCCATCAGCGCCGCCAGCGCCTCCTCGCCGGTATGGCCGAACGGCGGGTGGCCCAGGTCATGGGCCAGCGCCACCGCCTCGGCCAGGTCGGTGTTCAGCCCCAGCGCCCCGGCGATGGTGCGCGCCACCTGCGCCACCTCGATCGTGTGGGTCAGCCGGGTCCGGAAATAATCGCCGCGGTAATCGTCGCCATCCTGTTCGACGAACACCTGGGTCTTGTGCTTCAGCCGGCGAAAGGCGCTGGAATGGATGATCCGGTCGCGGTCCCGCTGCCACGGGCTGCGAAACGTCGACAGGCTTTCGGGAAACAGCCGGCCGCGGCTGTCGGCCGGATCAGAGGCATAGGGAACGGTCATTCAGTCTCCCGGACCTTGACGCTTCCTTGCGACGGCCCGGCACCAAGCCTATATTTGCGGCTGCGTCATCGAAACGGGAACGCCCCATGAACCTGCCCCCCAAGGTCACGCCGCGCGCCTTCGACCGGCTGGCCCTGATCAACGCCGACGCGGCCGAGGCTCAGGCCCTGCGCGTCGCGGTCGAGGGCGGCGGCTGTTCGGGGTTCCAGTACGACATCCGCATGGACCAGCCCGCCGCCGACGATCTGGTGATCGAGGGGCAGGGGCAGAAGGTCCTGATCGATCCCGTGTCGCTGCCGTTCCTGGCCGGCGCGACCATCGACTGGTCCGAGGAACTGATCGGCGCCCGCTTCGTGATCGACAATCCCAACGCCGGATCCTCGTGCGGGTGCGGGACCTCGTTCTCCATCTAGACAATGCTCCTCGAAATCCTGCTGATCCTCGTCCTGACCGTCATGAACGGGCTGCTCGCCATGTCCGAACTGGCGGTGGTGTCGTCGCGCTCGGCCCGGCTGCAGGGGATGGCCGAACGGGGCCACAGGGGCGCCCGGGTGGCGCTGGACCTGATGGCCGAACCGGGCAAGTTCCTGTCCGCCGTGCAGATCGGCATCACCCTGGTGGGCGTCATGACCGGCGCCGTGTCGGGGGCCACCCTCGGCGTGCGCGCCGCCGCCATGCTGGCTGCCATGGGGGTGCCCTATGCGGTGGCCCAGACGCTGGGCGTCGGGCTGGTGGTCGCCGCCATCACCGGCCTGTCGGTGATCGTCGGCGAGCTGGTCCCCAAGCAGATCGCCATGTCCAATCCCGAAGCCATTGCCGCGCGGGTCGCGCCCGGGATGCGGACCCTGGCCCGGGTCGCCGCGCCGCTGGTCTGGGTGCTGGATACGACCGGGCGGCTGCTGCTTCGGCTGCTGGGCATCGGCACCAGGTCCGACCGGTCGATCACCGACGAAGAGGTGCGGATGACCATCGCCGAGGCGACCCAGGCCGGGGTGCTGATGGAAGGCGAGCGGGGGATGATCGCCGGGGTCATGCGGGTGGCCGACCGCACCGCCCGCGCGATGATGACCCCGCGCCGCGATGTCGAGATGATCGACGTCAGCGACAGTTTCGAGACGATCCTGGAAAAGGCCCGCGCGGCGCGGTTTTCCCGCCTGCCGGTGACCGATGGCAGCGCCGACGAGATGCTGGGCGTGGTTGCGCTGCGCGACCTGATCGGGGTGACCGAGCCCGACCTCAAGGCGCTGCTGCGCGAGGCGCCGACCGTGCTGGATGCGGCCGACGCGCTGTCGGTGATCGAGATCCTGCGCAACACGCCGTCGCGCATGGTGCTGGTCTATGACGAATACGGGCATTTCCAGGGCATCATCACCGCGATGGACCTGCTCGAGGCGATCACCGGCGACTTCGTTGACCCGGACGGCGACGAACCCGACATCGTCCAGCGCGCCGACGGATCCTGGCTGGTTGCCGGCAGCGAAAGCGCCGACGAGTTCGCGGGCGAGACCGGCTTTCCGGTGCCCGAGGGCGACTTCAACACGGTGGCCGGGATGGTGCTGTCGATCATCAACCGGATCCCCCGCACCGGCGAGGTCTTCACCCATGAAGGCTGGACCGTCGAGATCGCCGACATGGACGCGATGCGGATCGACCGGCTGATTGTCAAGGCGCCGGCCGCCTGACCGCAGCGGACCGCCCCGGACCGCCCCGGACCGGGGCCGCCTGATCGGGGCGCCCCTCCGGATGCCGCCCGCCCCGATGCCGTCCCGGTGCCGCCCGTCCCGATGCCACCCGTCCCGTTGGCATCCGCCCGATGGGGTGGCGGCCGCGGACCCGCACCGGACCGCGCGGCGTTGTCTGCCGCCGGTCCCGATCCGCCCTCGACAGCCCCCGCCGCTCTGTGGTCTGTCTGGCGCCGGATCATCGGAAAGGCATGACATGACCGACACCCTCTTTCCCGCGCCGGACTGGCCGCGCATCGCCGTGCAGGACGCGCAGGGCAGCTTTCCCGTCCGCCGCGTCTTCTGTGTCGGGCGCAACTATGCCGCGCACGCGGCCGAGATGGGGAACGAGGTCGATCGCGCCGCGCCGTTCTATTTTACCAAATCGGCCCTCGCGGTGCTGCCGTCGGGACGCAGCGTCCCCTATCCGCCCGGAACCTCGGACTATCACCACGAGATGGAATTCGTCGTGGCCCTCGGCGGGGCCGCGTTCCGGGTCACGCCCGACCGGGCCATGGACGCGGTGCTGGGCTATGCCTGCGGGCTCGACATGACCCGCCGCGACCTGCAGGCCCGGGCCAAGGACAAGCGCCACCCTTGGGACTTGGCCAAGGACGCCGAGAATTCGGCGGTGATCGGCCCGATCACCCGCAAGGACCGGTTCGGCGCGATCGCCGACCAGTCGATCCGGCTGACGGTGGACGGGGAACTGCGCCAGCAGGGGAAACTCTCGGACATGGTCTGGTCGGTGCCCGACCTGATCGCCGACCTGTCGCGCTATTACCACCTGCAGCCGGGCGACCTGATCTTCACCGGCACGCCGTCCGGGGTGGGCGCGGTCGACCCCGGCGCGGTGCTGCGGGGCGAGATCGACGGGCTTGCGCCGGTCGAACTGACCCTCGGTCCGCCCGAAGCGTCCTGAAAACGGACGGATGGTCCGAAAATCGGGCGGAACAATGCATGAAAACTGCATGAACTGTGCATGAACATCGCCTTTTCCGTGCCATCCTGATCAGCCGCCGGCCGCGCGCCTGCGGCTGCCGCCGGGTCAGCCGGACCCGCCCACCAGCGCCAGGGTAATCGCCGGAAACGCGATCAGCAGCGCGATCCGGATCATGTCGCTGATCAGGAACGGCAGCACCCCGCGAAAGCTCTCGATCATCGGCACGCCCTTGGCCAGGCCGTTGATCACAAAGACATTCATCCCCACCGGCGGGGTGATCAGCCCGACCTCGACGACCACCACGGCGAGGATCCCGAACCAGATCAGCGTGTCTTCCCGGCTCATCCCGAAATCGAGCCCGGCGACGATCGGATAGAAGATCGGGATGGTCAGCAGCAGCATGGACATCGAATCCATGACGCACCCCATCGCCAGATACAGCCCCAGAATCGCCAGCAACACCATCACCGGCGACAACCCCCCCTCGATGATCGCCTGCGACGCCAGCATCGGCGTCTGGGTGGCGGACAGGAAGGCGTTGAACATCTCGGCCCCCAGCATGATCAGGAAGATCATGGCGGTGGTGCGGGCGGTGCCCTGCAGGCACGCGATCAGCCCCTCCAGCCGCATTCCGCCATGCAGCACCGCCAGGACGAACGTCCCGAACGCGCCGACGGCCGCCCCCTCGGTCGGGGTGAACCAGCCCCTGTACATGCCGACGATCACCAGCGTGAAGATCAGGATGATCGACCATGTCTCGCGCAGCGCCAGCAGCCGTTCGGACCGGCCGGCCCGGGGCGCCGCGGGACCGGCTGCGGGGTCGTAGCGGACAAAGATCGCGACGGCGAGCATGTAGCCCAGTGCGGCCAGAATCCCCGGCACCATCGCGGCCACGAACATCTTGGCGATGCTCTGTTCCGTCATCAGCGCGTACAGGACCAGGATGACCGAGGGCGGGATTAGGATGCCCAGCGTTCCGCCGGCGGCCAGCGATCCGGTCGCCAGCGCCCCCGAA
Organism: uncultured Paracoccus sp.; assembly: GCF_947496875.1. Lineage (GTDB taxonomy): Bacteria > Pseudomonadota > Alphaproteobacteria > Rhodobacterales > Rhodobacteraceae > Paracoccus. Next base: position 254,423 of record NZ_CANMEH010000001.1, read on the forward strand.
TAGTTGTAGCGCTTCATCTCGGGCAGCGCGACCTGCCCCATCGTGGCGGCGGTCGCCAGGGACGATCCGCAGATGGCGCCAAAGGCGGCACAACCGCCGATCGACGCCATGGCCAGCCCGCCGCGCCGGTGCCCCAGAAACGCCGCGGCGGCGCGGAACAGCGCCCGGCTCATCCCCGCATGGCTGGCGAACTCGCCCATCAGCACGAACAGCGGGATGACCGACAGCGAATAGGTCGAGAACTGGTAGTAGGTCGAGGTTTTCAGATAGGCGAGCAACGGCATCCAGCCATTGACCAGCCCATAGCCGACGATGCCCGTCGCCAGCATCGCCACGCCGATCGGGATCCGCACCGCCATCAACGCCAGCAGCACCCCGAACCCGGTCAGCCCCGCGGCGATCCCCGTCACCTCCGCGCGCCCCTCAGATGGCCGATCATGGTGAAGAAAGTCGTGACGATCAGCAGCAGCATCGCCGGCATGATGATCGTGAAGCTCCACCAGGTGGGCAGGCGCAGCACCATGGAATTCTCGCCAAAGCTGCGAAACTCCATCGCGCCGTGGAACATCCGCCAGGTCAGCAGCAGCGCGATCAGCAGGTAGATCAGATCACCCAGCGCCTCCAGCAGATGGTTGGTGCGCGCCCCGGCCTTCATCGTGAAGAAATCAACCACCACGTTGCCCGAGGAAATCTGGCACCAGGGCAGGAAGCAGAAGACGGTGATCGCCGAGCCGATCTCGACCAGCTCGAAGTCGCCGGGGATGGGCGCCCCCAGCAGGGTGCGCCGGGTCACGCTGAACACCGTCATCAGCATCATGGCGACCAGCACGGCGCCGCCCACCACGGCGACCCACCGGCACAGGGCGACCAGCCAGCCGGGCACCGGGACCGGGTGGGCATGTTCGGTCAAGGATCCGGCCTGCGCCATGTCGCCCTGCGTCCTGCTCCCTTGGCTTCGGCCCTACTGCGACGAAGTTTCCAGCATGGATTTCGCGTCGTCCAGCATGGCCTGGCCGTCCAGGCCCTGTTCGGTCATCGCCTCGACCCACGCGTCGACGACCGGCTGGGTGGCCTCGCGCCACGGGTCCAGCTGGTCTGCGGGGATCACGTTGATCTTCGCGCCCGCGTCCAGGTACTTCTGCCGTTCCTCCGCCTCGGTCCGGTCGAACGCCTCGCCGGCCAGGCGCGCCAGGTTGTCGCCCGAATTGTCGTCGATGACCTGTTTCAGATCGTCGGGCAGCCCTTCGTACTTGGCCTTGTTCATCACCAGCGCCATGACAGCCGTCGACATGCCGCCATTCTCCGACCCGATCTCGGAATGCGCGTTGGTGATCTCCTCGACGCGCAGCGAGCCGACGACCTCCCACGGGATCTGGGCCCCGTCGATCACGCCGGTGGTCAGGGCCTGCGCCACCTCGGGCACCGGCATGCCGACCGCGGTCGCCCCCAGCGCGTTCAGCGCGTCGGTCATCGCTCGGGACGGTGCGCGGATCTTCTTGCCCTTCAGGTCGTCCATCGTCTCGATGGGCCCTTCGGTCATGTGGAACTTGTAGCCGGCAGGTGCGTGCAGCACCAGCGGATGGACCTGGCCCAGCTCGTCGCCAAGGTACTTTGCCTGGAACTCCTGCAGCGCCATGGTGGTCTGCAGCGCCGTGCCTGACATGAACGGCAGCTCGTAGACCTCGGCAATCGGGAACCGGCCCGGGGTGTAGCCCAGCAGCGTCCAGGCCACGTCCACGATCCCGTCACGGGCCTGATCGAACAGCTGCGGCGGCTTGCCGCCCAGCTGCATCGACGGGAACAGCTGCACGTCGATCCGCCCGCCCGACTGCTCCTCCACCGCCTGCTCCCACGGCACCAGCACCTCGGTGTGCATCGGCGCCTCGGCGGACAGGAAGTGGTGCACGCGCAGGGTGACGTCCGCGGCATTGGCCGCGCCCGTCATCGACAGCGCCGCCACCGATGCGATCAGAAAATGCTTCATGGGATCTCCTCCGTTGAACCTGATTGCCGGGCGTGGCGCGGGGCCTCGCCCAGATATGCCTGCGGCCGCAGGGTTTCGGCCCAGTCGGTCTGCGGCACTAGCCGCGACAGCGCGCCGGCCAGGGTCATGGCGCGGTCGCCGTCCATTTCCCGCAGCGCCTGTCCCACGATATCCAGCGCTGCAGCGCGGGGCATGCTGCGCGACAGCGCGAAACCCGCGGCCTCGGCCATCATCGCGCCGCGGTCCTGGGCAAAGCTCGCAGCGATCCGGTCGGGTTTCGGCACCAGCGTCGCGGCCAGGTCGCGGGCCAGCCGCAGGGCCGCGCCGGTGCGGTCCAGCATGTCCGGCAGGGTCAGCCATTCGATCCCGAGCGCGGATCCGTCGCGTTCCAGCGCGTGGATCAGCGCCTGGTGCAGGGTGCCGACCGCACCGGCGTTCAGCCGGGCCAGGCTGACCAGGGCCTCGGCCGCGACCGGGTTCGATTTCTGCGGCATGGTCGAGGACCCGCCGCCGGTCCCCGCACGGACCTCGCCAATCCCGGACTGGCCCAGCAGGATCAGGTCCAGCCCCATCTTGCCGAGGCTGCCTGTGACCAGCGACAGCCAGCCGCCCAGTTCGGCGATGCCGTCCCGGCAGGCGTGCCAGGGCAGGTCGGGGGCCGACAGCCCCAGCTCGGCCGCCAGGGCCTGTCGCGTCTCGGCCATGCGATACCCCAGCGCGGCGCCGGTTCCAGCCGCGCCGTGCAGCGACACGGTCAGCAGCCGCGGCGTCAGGTCATCCAGCCGGTCGAGATGGCGCGACAGCGGTGCCGCCCAGATCGCCAGCCTGGCGCCGAGGGTGGTGGGGGCGGCGATCTGGAACCGGGTGCGAGCGGGAACCGGCAGGTCGGCGTGGTGCGTCGCCTGATCCTGCAGCACATCGCGCAGATCACGGATCCGGTCGCGCAGAACGGGCAGGATCGCCTTCAGTTGCAGCGCCAGCGCGGTGTCGGTGATGTCCTGCGAGGTGGCCCCGAAATGGGCATGCTGCCCATGCGGGCCCGCCGCCTGCCGCAGCGCCGCGATCAGTGGCTGTGCGGCGATGCCGGCGCGGGCGACATCATCGGCCAGCGCTGCGGGATCGGGCTGCAGCGCCGCCGCGGCCTGCGCGATCGCCTCTGCCGCGGCGGCTGGGATCAGCCCCATCCGGCCCTGGACCCGCGCCAGGGCCGCCTCGACCCGCAGCATCGCGCCGAGCATTGCCCGGTCGTCCAGCAACGCCGCGATCGCGACATCGCCGTAGAGCTTGCCGAGCAAGGGTGGGGTTCCCCGCATGTCAGGCCGCCGCCAGTCCCAGGATCGAGCGGGCCTGTGCAGGGCTGGCGACGGGGCGGTCGTATCTCTCGCACAGCTCGACCGCGCGCTGCACCAGCGCCGCGTTCGACGGCGCCAGCGTGGTGCGGTCCAGGCGCACGTTGTCCTCCAGACCGGTACGGGCGTGACCCCCCGATGAAATCGCCCAGTCGTTCAGCACGATCTGGTTGGCCCCGATCCCGGCCGCGCACCAGGGCGCGTCGGCGCCGAACAGCCGCCGGACCGTGTGGATGTAATAGTCGAACACGTCGCGGTCGGCCGGCATGGCGTTCCTGACCCCCATGACGAACTGCACGTAGGGGGTGCCGGCAAGGCGGCCGTCGTCGGCCATGATCTTGGCCTGCAGGATGTGGGACAGGTCGAACGCCTCGATCTCCGGCTTGACGCCGTAGCTCAGCATTTCCGCCGCCAGCCAGTTCACCAGATCGGGCGGGTTCTCGTAGACGCGGGTCGGAAAGTTGTTCGACCCCACCGACAGCGAGGCCATGTCCGGACGCAGCGGCAGCATCCCGCCGCGCGCCTTGCCGGCGCCCGACCGGCCGCCGGTGGACAGTTGCACGATCATGCCGGGGCAGTGCCGTTCGATGCCCTCCTTCAGCCGCGCGAAGCGCTCGGGATCGCTGGTCGGCTGCCCTTCGTCGTCCCGCACGTGGCAATGGGCGATGCTGGCCCCTGCCTCGAACGCCGCCTGCGTGGACTCGATCTGCTCGGCAATCGTGATCGGCACGGCGGGGTTGTCGGCCTTGGTCGGCACGCTGCCGGTGATCGCCACGCAGATGATGCAGGGCTTGCCCGCGACGGGCTGTCCGGTGTCGGTCATGGTTGCCCCTCAGATGTCAAAGAACACGGTTTCGCCGTCGCCCTGCAACCGGATGTCGAATCGATAGACCGGCAGATCCCCCCGCAGGGAGCGGCTGGCGATCAGGGTGGCGCGGCGGTTTTCCCACTCGATCAGGTTCAGCACCGGATCGGCGGCGTTCGCCTCGGCCTCGTCGCCGAAATACATGCGGGTATTCAGGCCGATATTGATGCCCCGCGCAACGATCCACAGGTTCAGATGCGGCGCCATTGGCGCGTGCGATTCGTCCGCCCGGCCCTGCCAGTCGGGATGCGTGTCGCGCACTGCCTCGGACACGCCCGAGGTCATCTTGCGGCGCGCCCTCACTGGGCCGGGCTTGATCGTGTCGAACCCCCATTCGCCCGTCTCGAAATCGGTGATGACCCGACCCCAGCCGCGAAAGCCGTCCTCGACCTCGCCCCCGCCCTCGGGATGCGCGTAGATCCCGTCGGCGTTCGCCTGCCAGATCTCGATCAGCACGTCCTTGACCGGGCTTCCGGTGCCGTCGGTCACCACCCCTTCGACCCGGATGCGTTCGCCGCGGGCGTTCGGTCCGGCGATGTCCCACCCCAGTTCACGGCGGAAAATGGCGAAGCCCGCCGCACCCGGCGCCAGCCCGATGTGGACATAGGGGCCGGCGGTCTGCGAGGGCGTTTCCCTGAGCCGATGCGGTGTGTTGAAGCCGCTGGGTGTCATTCTCAGTTCCCCTCCAGCCGGTTCTCGAACAGCGTCGACCGGCGGCCGCGCAGAACGATGTCGAACCGATAGGCGATCGCGTCCAGCGGCACGGTCGCGTTCAGGTCCAGCCGGGCGATCAGCCGGTCGATCGCGTCCGGATCGGGAATGGTATTCACGATCGGGCAATGCGGGATCAGCGGGTCGCCCTCGAAATACAGCTGGGTGATCAGCCGCTGGGCAAAGCCGCTGCCGAACAGCGACAGGTGGATGTGGGCGGGCCGCCAGCTGTTCACCCAGTTGCGCCACGGATAGGCGCCCGGCTTGACGGTGCGGAAGAAGTAGTAGCCGTCCCCGTCCGTCAGGGTCCGCCCGCAGCCGCCGAAATTCGGGTCGATTGGCGCCAGATAGCTGTCCTTGCGGTGGCGATAGCGGCCCCCGGCATTGGCCTGCCAGATTTCCACCAGCGTGTTCGACACCGGGCGCGAATCCTCGTCCAGCACCCGACCGTGAACGATGATGCGTTCGCCGACCGGGTCGCCGGTCGTGGCAAAGTTCTTGATCAGGTCGTTGTCGATCGGATCGATGTCGTGCTGGCCGAACACCGGTCCGGTGGTCTCGGAGAGCGATCCCAGCAGGCTGATCAGGCTGAACCGCGGTGACCGGGAGACCGAGGTCTTGTAGTCGGGGGTGAGCGCCGGCGGATGGATCGTACGGTCCCGCTGATAGTATTCGGCAGGTTTCATCCCCCATCCTCCATGTCCGCATAGGTCTGGCGGGCAATCTTCAGCGCATGATTGGCTTTCGGCACCCCGCAATAGATCGCCACATGCTGAAAGCATTCCAGAACGTCGCGCTGGCTGGCGCCGGTGCGCGCCGTGGCCCGGATATGCATCGGGATCTCGTCGAAATTGCCCATCGCGGCCAGCAGCGCCAGCGTCAGCATCGATCGTTCCCGGAGCGATATGCCGTCGGATGCCCAGACCGTACCCCAGGCAGCCTGGGTGATCAGGTCCTGGAACGGAGCGTCGAAATCGGTTCGGGCAGCTTCGGCACGGTCGACATGGGCGTCGCCCAGGACCGCGCGCCGGATGGCGGTGCCCCGATCCTGCCGGTCCTTGTCGTGCCCCGCGGCAGGGGGCGCAGGATCAGCCCCGGACATGATCGACCTCGGTCATGAAGCGCATCAGCAGGTCGGCGAAACGCTGCGGCGCCTCGACACAGGGCAGGTGGCCCACGCCCTCGATGACATCCATCCGCGCGCCGGGGATCAGCCGCGCGGTTTCGCCCACCAGATCGGGCGGGGTCGAGCCATCCATGCTGCCGGCGATCATCTGCACGGGCAGCGTCAGTCCGGCGGCCTCGGCCCGCAGGTCGGCCCCCGCGATCGCGGCGCAGCAGCCGAGATACCCCTCGACCGGCTGGCGTTCCAGCATCCGCTGCCACGGCGCGGCCTGGCCGCTGGCCCGGAAGCCGGGCGAAAACCAGCGCTCCATTGTCGGGGCCGAGATCGCCTCGATGCCGCCGTCCCGGATCGCGGCCATGCGGTCATCCCACAACTGCGGCGTGCCGATCCGGGCGGCGCTGTTGGAAATCACCAGCCCGCGCAGCAGATCGCCGTGGCGCGCGGCCAGCGCCAGTGCGATCAGCCCGCCGATCGACAGGCCGACGAAGATCACGTCGCGCAGCCCAAGCTGGCGGATCAGGCCGGCCGCGTCGTCGGCCAGCCGGTCGATCGCATAGGGCCCGGGCGTGGTCTGGGTCAGGCCGTGCCCCCGCTTGTCATAGCGGACCAGCCGCAGCCCGGTGGGCAGCAGCGGCAGCACCGCATCCCACAGCCGCAGGTCGGTGCCGAGCGAGTTGGCAAAGACCAGCGCCGGCCCGTCCTGCGGCCCGGCGTCGGTATAGTGGACGCCCAGCCCGTCGATCACTGCATGTCGCATCAATATGGCAGCCCCACATAGTTTTCGGCAAAGGCCCGCTGCTGCGCTTCGTTGTCGCGCAGGAACGAGATCTCGGCCGCCTGCATCTTCAGGTCGAACTCGCTCTGGTAAGGATAGCGGTGAAGCAGCGAGCTGAACCACCAGGAAAACCGCTCGGCCTTCCAGACCCGCAGCAGGGCGCGCTCGGAATAGCGGTCAAGCGCGTCGTCGTCGCCGTCCCGGTAATGATCGCGCAACCCGTGATACAGGTAATGGACGTCGGACGCCGCGGTGTTCAGCCCCTTGGCGCCGGTGGGTGGCACGATGTGGGCGGCATCGCCGCACAGGAACAGGCGGCCCCAGCGCATCGGCTCGGTCACGAAGGACCGCAGCGGCGCGATCGACTTCTCGATCGCCGGCCCGGTCACCAGCCGCTCGGCCGCCTCGTGCGGGATGCGCCGCTTCAGTTCCTGCCAGAAGGCCGCGTCGGTCCAGTCCTGCGGATGATCGCTGAGCGCGCACTGGATGTAATAGCGCGACAGGTTGCGGTTGCGCATCGAACACAGCGCAAAGCCGCGTGGCGAACTGGCATAGATCAGCTCGTCATCGACCGGCGGGGTCTCGGACAGCACCCCCAGCCAGCCGAACGGATAGGTCTTCTCGTATTCCCGACGCACGCTCAGGGGAATGGTTTCCCGACTGACCCCGTGGAACCCGTCGCACCCGGCCACAAAGTCGCAGTCGATCCGCACCGGCGCGCCATGCACCGACAGGGTGACATGCGGGTGTGCGCTGTCGGCATCGTGGATCACCACCTGTTCCGCCTCGAACAGGATCGGCGCGCCAGCCGCGCGGCGTGCGTCGTACAGATCACGCGTCAGCTCGGTCTGCCCGTAGACGATCACCGGCTTGCCCGTCAGCGCGCGGAAATCGACGTGGAACATGTCACCCGCGAACGCGATCCGGGTGCCGTCATGGACGAAGCCTTCGGCATGCAGACGATCGGCGACGCCGGCCTGTTCCATCAGGTGGACCAGCCCGGTCTCCAGGACCCCCGCGCGGATCCGGCCCAGCACATGGTCCCGGGTCTTGCGTTCGACCACGACGCTGTCGATCCCCTGACGGTGGAGCAACTGCCCCAGCAGCAGACCCGACGGCCCGCCGCCGATGATGGCGACCTGTGTACGCATGTGCCCCCTGTGACGGTGAAAGGATGGGACATGGACTCCAGCAGGTAAAGGAAATTAGCGGGCCTGATACGTGACTGTTGAGGCAGGTCGTGAGGACCATACCGGAGCCCGGCGCCCGCTTTCGGGCTTGGAGGAGTTCGCCTGCGCAGCATTGCAGGCGGGCGCGTTGCCAACGAGATCGCCGCCGCACGGACGGTGGGCTGCCGATTGGCATCGTCTCTGCGCATGCCGGTGACAGACCCAACTGGACCGACGATCGGCCACCCCGAACCGCCGAGGGCGTTGAAGGTTCGACGATCTGCCCTCGCGACAGCCCGCACGGCCGATCAGGCGCGGGGCACCGGCGATGTGTCGGGCGGCTCCTCTACGGCCTCGGCGGTCAGCACCGTGGCGTCGGCCGAGTCCGCGGCGTGGTCGCCGGCCTCGACGATGTCGCGGGCGCTGTCCTCGTCCTCGTCCTCCAGCGCCGGGGGGGCTTCGCCCGCCAAAAAATTCCCCAACTTCTCCATGCCGGGGATGTGTTCGCACAGCACCCGCACGACCACGAGCACGGGAACCGCCACGACCATCCCCAGCACCGACCACAGCCACGCCCAGAGGGCAACCGTGGCGAACACCACCACCTGGTTCAGCCGCAGGCGGTTCGAGACGAAAAGCGGAGTGACGAACTGCCCTTCCAGCGAGGTCAGCGCCAGGAAGGTCAGGCCGATCATCATCGGATACCACAAGTCGTCATAGACCAGCAGCGCCACCACGGCGCCGGTCACGGTGCCCAGCATCGCGCCGATGTAGGGGATGTAGTTGAGCACGAATCCCGCGATTCCCCACAGCAGCGGGTTCGGCATGCCCCAGGCCCACATCGCCAGTCCGATCGCGACGCCCAGGCCCAGATTGATGATCGTGATCGAGCCGAGATACCGGCCCAGGCTGTCCTCGATCTCGCGCAGCGCCAGGTAGGCGTGGCGCTTGTCCTTCATCGAGTCGAAGCTTTGCACGATCTTCAGGTACATCAGGTCGCCGGAGCTGAGGAGGAAGAACAGCAGCACCAGCGTGAAGACGATCTGGCTGATGATCTCGGGGCCCAGCGTCACCAGCTGCTGCATCGTGGTGGGGCCCGCCGTAGCATCGACCTTGACCTCGATGTCCTGCTCGGTCCGTACCGTGCCGTCCGGCTCGGGGACTGCCGGGGTGGTCGTCATGGTTGCCGAGGCAGCAGGACCGTCGGAGGTCTCGACCACCGTCGTCGCGGCGTCGTTGGTGGTGACGCGGGTTGCGGGGGCGTCCTCGCCATCCTTCGTATCGCCATCGGCAAGCTCGTCGATCTTGGCGGCCGCTTCCTCGATCCCGCGGAAATTCTCGCGGATCGCCTGCATCCGCTCCTCGAGCCGCGCACCGATCTGGTCGCTGCTCTGGACCAGTGACCCGATCGGACCCGAGATGGCATAGCCCAGGCTGATCACCGTCAGCAGCAGCCCGAAGGTGACGATCACCGCCGCACCGGACGGTCCGATCCCGACCCGTGACAACAGTCGCCGGAACGGCACGAACACGAAGAACAGCAGCAGCGCCAGCGTCGCAGGCATCAGAAACGCCCGCGCCTCGGCCAGAAAGCCGAAGGCCAGGATCACGAAGATGCCGACAACCGCCCAGCGGGGAACCGACGGCCGCGCCCGCGACCTGTCGGGCGATCTCCCGGGAAACAGTGAAACCGCCTTGTCTTCGCTCCGCGCCACGCCGCCATCTTCCGTGCTGTCCGTTGGCGCCGAACGGGCAGGAGGCAGCGGGGTTCCCGTCCTGCGCCTACAAGTTTAACTGAACGCTGCGCGAAATCCGGTCAGATCGGGTGGTCGCCCCTGGCGTCGATGACGCGACTGGGCAGCCCCATCTCGCCCAGCAGGTCGAGGAACGGACGCGCGGGCAGGTCCTCGACATTGACCATGCGCTTCACGTCCCAGGTGCCGCGTGCGATCAGGATGGCCGCGGCGACGGGCGGCACGCCGGCGGTATAGCTGATCCCCTGGCTGCCGACCTCGTCGAAGGCATCCCGGTGGTCCGCGACGTTGTAGATGAAGACCTCGGCCGGCTGCCCGTCCCTGGTCCCCTTGACCAGATCGCCGATGCAGGTCTTGCCGGTATAGTCCGCGGCCAGGCTGGCCGGATCGGGCAGAACCGCCTTGACGACCTTCAGCGGCACGACGCTCTGGCCTTCGGCGGTCGTCACGGGATGCTCTGACAGGAGGCCCAGCGACTTCAGCACCGTGAACACGTTGATGTAGTGCGGGCCGAACCCCATCCAGAACCGGACATCGGCCTGGCTGTAGCGGGCCGACAGGCTGTGGATCTCGTCATGCCCGGACAGATAGGCGGTCTGGGTCCCGACCACCGGCAGGTCCCACTGGCGGCCGACCTCGAACATCCGGTTTTCCTGCCACGCGCCGTCCTGCCAGGAATAGACGGTCCCGGTGAACTCGCGGAAATTGATCTCGGGGTCGAAATTCGTGGCGAAGTAGCGGCCGTGACTGCCTGCGTTGATGTCGACGATGTCGATCGAGGTGATCTCGTCGAAATACTCGTCCTCGGCCAGACGGGCATAGGCATTGACGACGCCGGGATCGAAGCCTGCCCCCAGGATCGCCGTCACGCCCGCCCTTTCGCAGGCCTCGCGCCGCTTCCATTCATGGTTGGCGTACCAGGGCGGCGTTTCGCAGATCTTGTCCGGCTCTTCGTGGATCGCGGTGTCGATATAGGCCGCACCCGTGTCGATGCAGGCGGCGAGAACCGACATGTTGATGAAGGGCGAGCCGACATTGATGACGATCCGGGCCCCGATCTGGCGGATCAGCCCGATCAGCGCGTCCGTGTCGGTCGCGTCCAGCGCATGGGTGGTGATGGTCAGGCCCTGCGCCCGTCCCTTGTCGCGGATGCTATCGACGATGGCGTCGGCCTTGTCCCGGGTCCGGCTGGCCATGTGGACGTCGCCGAATTCGGCCGACCACTGCGCCACCTTGTGGGCGGTCACCTGGGCGACGCCCCCGGCACCGATGATGAGGACGTTGGGCTTTTCCACCGCAGCGGTCTCCTTCTTCTCAGGGCAAGTCTGGCTTTTCAGGGCAGGTCCGGGCTTTTCAGGGCCGGTCTGGACGGATCAGGACAGCGCGTCCCGGTAGTCATCATAGCCGAAGGTGCGCAGCGTGCGGATGGTCCCGTCCTGTTCGCGGACGCAGATCGCCGGCATCGCGACCCCGTTGAACCAGTTCTTCTTGACCATCGTATAGCCGCCCGCATCCTCGATGCTGATCCGGTCGCCGATGTGCAGCGGCCGCGCGAATCGCGCGTCGCCGAAGACATCGCCCGCCAGGCAGGATTTTCCGGCGATCTGATAGGCGTGGGCGCCGGTCTGCGGCAGCCGCGCGTCCTGGCGGTAGATTAGCAGGTCCAGCATGTGCGCCTCGATGCTGGAATCGACGATCGCGACCTCCTTGCCGTTGTTCAGGATGTCCAGCACCGTCACCTCCAGCGTGGTGGTGCCGGTGATCGACGCCTCGCCGGGCTCCAGGTAGACCTGCACCCCGAACCGGTCCGCGAACCGCGCCAGCCGGTCGGCCAGATCGTCCAGCGGATAGCCGTCGCCGGTGAAATGGATGCCGCCGCCCAGACTGACCCAGTCGAGCCGTTCCAGGACCGCGCCGAACTCGGACTCGATCCGGTCGAGCTGGGCGCCGAACAGGTCGAAATCGGCGTTCTCGCAGTTGTAGTGGATCATCACCCCGTTGATACGGTCCATCGCCCGTTCCAGCCGGCTCAGATCCCATTCCCCCAGCCGGGAAAAGGGCCGGGCGGGGTCGGCCAGGTCGAAGCCGCTGGTCGAGAAGCGGGGATTGAGCCGCAGGCCGCGGGCGATGCCCGAGGCCCGGTCCGCGAACTGGTCCAGCTGCCCCAGGCTGTTGAAGATGATCTTGTCGGCATAGCCCACCGCCTCGTCGATCTCGTGATCGGCCCAGGCGACCGAATAGGCGTGGGTTTCGCCCCCGAACTTTTCGCGCCCCAGCCGCAGCTCGTTCAACGAGGACGAGGTGGTGCCGTCCATGAACCGGGCCATCTGGTCGAACACGCCCCAGGTCGCAAAGCACTTGAGCGCCAGCAGGGTCTGCGCGCCCGACCGCTCGCGCAGGCGCACCATCTTGTCCATGTTGGCCTGCAACCGGTCCCGGTCGATCAGGTAGAACGGGGTCTGCGGGTCGGACATGGGCGAAGCCTCGGGCAGGCAAGGGAAAGTCGCGATATAGGGGCGGCGCACCGGTGCCGCAAGCAATCCTGTCCGCGCCGCGCCGGCGGGGCCGTGCGACAGGGGCCTGCACCGGCGATGATCGCTGCGTCGCGCGCGACGCCACGCTCTGGACCCTCGCGTACCCCGACCCCATGTTGCACCCCACGCAACAAGGAGAGACCCATGACGGCCCGTGTCGAGATCTATGCCACCCAGAGCTGCCCCTATTGCTACCGCGCGCGCGGCCTGCTGGACCGCAAGGGCGTGCAGTACGAGCTGATCGACGTCGGCCGGGCTCCGGAACGGCGGGCCGAGATGACCCAGCGCGCCAATGGCCGCCGCACGGTCCCGCAGATCTTCATCGACGGACAGTCGATGGGCGGGTCGGACGAGATCCATGCCCTAGATCGCGCCGGCAAGCTGGATCCGCTGCTGGGCCTCTAGGCCGTGGCACTGCCAGCCGATCCCGCCGGTGGGTCCAGCGTCCTCACGGCCGCGCTGGTCCAGCTCACCGTGGGGGACGACCCCGAGGCCAACCTGCCGGTCACGCGCGACCTGGTGTCGGCCGCGGCCGGGCAGGGGGCGCAATTGGTCTGCACCCCCGAGGTGACCAACCTGCTGACCCCCGATCGCCGTCGCCAGGCAGCGTTGCTGTGCCGTGAGGACGCCGATCCCACGCTGGCCGCGTTGCGCGATGATGCCGCCCGGCTGGGCGTGTGGCTGTCGATCGGGTCGCTGGCGCTGAAGCCCGACGATCCGGACGACCGGCGCTTCGTGAATCGCAGCTTTCTGATCGGCCCCGCCGGCGACATCGTCGCGCGCTACGACAAGATCCACATGTTCGACGTGACCGTCTCGGCCACCGAGAGCTATCGCGAAAGCGCCGCCTTTCGCCCCGGCGACCGCGCGGTTGTGGCCCGCGGCCCGGTGCCGATAGGCGTCACGATCTGCTACGACGTGCGCTTTGCGCATCTGTATCGCCGTCTGGCCCGGGCCGGCGCCCGGATCCTGACGATCCCGGCGGCCTTCAACGACACCACCGGGGCCGCGCACTGGGAGGTGCTGCTGCGCGCCCGCGCCATCGAGACCGGCTGCTTCGTCCTGGCCGCGGCGCAATGCGGGACCCACCCCGCCCCGCACAGTCCGGACCGGCGACCCCGGCACAGCTACGGCCACTCGATGGCGGTCGCGCCGTGGGGCGAGGTGTTGGCCGATGGCGGGACCACACCCGGCGTCACCATCGTGCCGCTGGACCTGGGCCGCGTCGACGACGCCCGCCGCCGCGTGCCCGCCTGGCGGCACGATCCGGTGATCCACGGACCGGACCTCACCGTGCCCGGCGCGCCGCGGCGCGGATGACCGAGGACGCGGCCACGCGGGCGCTGGCTGCGGCCCTTTTCGCCGAGCTGATGAACAGCGAGCAGCTGGCGCGCAGCATGGTCACCCGGGTGCTGCCCGGCGGCATGCAGCTGTCGCATTTCTCGGTCCTGAACCTGCTGGCGCATCTGAATGGCGAACGCACCCCGGCAGAGCTGGCCCGCGCCTTTCACGTCACCCGCGGTGCCATGACCAACACCCTGGCCCGGCTGGAATGGGCGGGCTACGTCCATATCCGTCCCGATTGGGACGATGCCCGCCGCAAGTTCGTCGCGATCAGCCCGACCGGGCGGGCGGCACGCGACGCGGCGCTTGCGGCGCTGATGCCGCGCCTCGCCGGGATCGTGCACGACCTGGGACCGGACGAGGTGCGTGCCGCCCTGCCGGTGCTGCGCCGCCTGCGCGAGCGGCTGGAGGACGAGATCTAGCCAGGCGCAGCCCCGTCGGTCAGGACCGGATGCCGGTCATGAGATAGTTGACTGACAGGTCCCGCCGGGACAGCGACCAGTCCCAGCGCACCGGGTTGAAGACCATGCCGGCGCGGTCCACGACCCGTGTGCCGGCTGCGTCGAGCATCGCCGCAAGCTCATCGGGGCGGATGAAGCGGCGCCAGTCATGGGTACCCCGCGGCAACCAGCGGATCACCCACTCCGCGGCAACAATCGCCGCGGCAAAGCTTTGCGGGGTGCGGTTCAGGGTGGACATGATCAGCATCCCGCCCGGCCGCAGCAGCCGCGTGCAGGTGGTCGCGAACTCCTGCGGATCGGCCACATGCTCGACGATCTCCAGCGCCAGCACCACGTCGAAGGACAGGTTTTCCGCCAGCAGGGTTTCCGCCGCGTCGGCGCGATAGTCGATGTCCAGCCCCGACTGATCCGCATGCAGCCGCGCCACCGCGATGTTGCGGTCGGCCGCGTCGGCGCCGGTCACCGTGGCCCCCAGCCGCGCCATCGGTTCGGTCATCAGCCCGCCGCCACACCCGATATCCAGCAGCCGGATCCCGTCGAACGGCCGGGCCCCGTGCAGGTCGCGCGAGAATTCGGCCGCGATCTGCCCGGTGACATAGTCCAGCCGGACAGGGTTCAGCATGTGCAGAGGCTTGAACTTGCCGGCCGGGTCCCACCACTCGGCCGCCATCTCCTGGAACTTCTGCACCTCGGCGGGATCGATGCTGGACTGCGTGTTCGCCATAGTCTTACCCCTCGGCTGGCCTGTCATGCGGGGACCATGTATACCGGCAGCATGGATCGGCCGTCAGGGCAAATCGTTGCACCGTCTTCCCCCGGGCGGCTTCATCCGCTGGTGGAGCCGTTTGCCCGACGGATGATCGCCGTCGGCGACGGTCATGAACTCTATGTCGAATCCTGCGGCAATCCGCAGGGGCGTCCGGTGATCGTCCTGCATGGCGGGCCGGGCGGCGGCTGCAGCCCGCTGATGCGCCGCTTCTTCGATCCGGACCACTGGCATGTCGTCCTGTTCGACCAGCGAGGCTGCGGACGCTCGCGGCCCCATGCCGAGGTGACGGCGAACACCACGGCGCACCTGATCGCCGACATCAACCGGATCATGGACGAGCTGGGTCTCGGCCCAGCCGCCCTGTTCGGCGGCAGCTGGGGGGCGGCGCTGGCGCTGGCGTTCGCACAGGCGGCGCCCGATCGGGTCAGCGCCCTGGTGCTGCGCGGCGTCTTCCTGGGCCGGCAGGAGGAACTCGACTGGTTCTACGGCGGCGGGGCAGGGCGGTTCTGGCCCGAGCTATGGGCCCGGTTCCGCGAAGCCATTCCCGAGGACGAGCGGGGCGACCTGATCGCCGCCTACAACCGGCGACTGTTCAGCGGCGACCGGGCGACGGAAACCCGGTTCGCGATCCCGTGGCTGGCCTGGGAAAACGCGCTGGCCGGTCTGGACAACCCGACCACCTGCAGCGCGCCGCCGGATTATGCCCGTGCATTCGCGCGGCTGGAAAACCACTATTTCGCCCATGGCTGCTTTCTGGACGAAGGTCAGTTGCTGGCCGGACGCGACCGGATCGAGCATCTGCCCGCCGTCATCGTGCAGGGACGCTATGACATGGTCTGCCCGCCGAAGGCCGCGCATGAGCTGGCGAAGGGCTGGCCCCGCTGCGACCTGCGCATGGTCCCCGCGTCGGGCCACGCGCTGAACGAGCCGCGGATCATGGCCGAGTTGGTCCGGGTGGTGGACCAGATGGCGTCGAGCTAGGCGAAATCATCGGGCACCGGCGTCGTGCAATGGCGATGGTTCGTTCGCATTCCTGTTGCACCTGAATGAGACCTTGCAAAGGTCGAGGGGCAGGTCTATGTGACCTCGTGACAGCGGCGCAGGCTTCCACCCCCTGCCCATCCGACGAACGACGCACGGGCCGCTACGGGCCCGTTTTTCATTTCTAGGATCGGATCATGCCCGACCTCATTGCAAAGACCGCCATCGACCGCCGCCTCGCCGAGATCATCCAGCCGGTGATCGAAGATCTGGGGTTCGAACTGGTGCGCCTGCGCCTGCAGGGCGGCAAGACCGCGACGCTGCAGATCATGGCGGACCGGCCCGAGGGCGGCATCAATGTCGACGACTGCTCCGACATCTCGGTTGCGGTCAGCGCGACGCTGGACGTCGAGGACCCGCTTGAGGACGCCTATCACCTGGAGGTGTCCAGCCCGGGGATCGACCGGCCGCTGACCCGGCTGAAGGACTTCGCCACGTTCGAGGGCTATGACGCCCGGCTGGAAACCAACCAGCCGATCGACGGCCGCAAGCGGTTCAAGGGCGTCCTGGCCGGCGTCGAGGGCGACGAGGTCCTGCTGAACATCACCGAGGGCGGCGAGGTGCAGACCATCGGCCTGAACTTCGACCTGCTGTCCGATGCCAAGCTGCTGCTGACCGACGAACTGATCGCGATGATGCTGAAGACCCGCAAGGAGGCAGGGACCCTGCCCGAGGGCGCCGAGGGGGGCGCGGGGATCGGCGACGGGCGGATGACCGATCTGGACGATGCCGCCTTCGACGGCGTCGAGACCGAAACCGACGAAGACGGCGACGACGCCGACCTGCTCAAGGAGTGATTGATGGCCATCACCTCTGCCAACCAGCTTGAACTGCTGCAGACCGCCGAGGCAGTCGCGCGCGAGAAGATGATCGACCCCGATCTGGTGATCGAGGCGATGGAGGACAGTCTCGCCCGTGCGGCCAAGTCGCGCTACGGCGCCGAGATGGACATCCGGGTCAAGATCGACCGCAAGACCGGCAATGCCCGGTTCACCCGCATCCGCACCGTGGTCGAGGATGACGCGGTCGAGAACTATCAGGCCCAGGTGACCGCCGAGCAGGCGCGTCCGTATCTGGACGATCCCAAGGTCGGCGACGAGATCGTCGACGAGGTGCCGCCCGTCGAGCTGGGCCGGATCGCCGCGCAGTCGGCCAAGCAGGTGATCCTGCAGCGGGTCCGCGAGGCCGAGCGCGACCGCCAGTACGAGGAATTCAAGGATCGCGCCGGCACGATCATCAACGGGATCGTCAAGCGCGAGGAATACGGCAACATCATCGTGGACGTCGGCCGCGGCGAGGCGATCCTGCGCCGCAACGAGAAGATCGGCCGCGAGAGCTATCGCCCCAACGACCGAATCCGCGCCTTCGTGAAGGACGTGCGCCGCGAGACGCGCGGGCCGCAGATCTTCCTGTCGCGCACCGACCCGCAGTTCATGGCCGAGCTGTTCAAGATGGAGGTGCCGGAAATCTATGACGGCGTCATCGAGATCAAGGCGGTCGCCCGAGACCCGGGCAGCCGCGCCAAGATCGCGGTGATTTCCTACGACAACTCGATCGATCCGGTCGGTGCCTGCGTCGGGATGCGGGGCAGCCGCGTGCAGGCCGTGGTGGGCGAGCTGCAGGGCGAGAAGATCGACATCATCCCGTGGTCCGAGGATCAGGCGACGTTCCTGGTCAACGCGCTGCAGCCGGCCGAGGTCGCCAAGGTCGTCGTCGATCCCGACGCGACCCGCATCGAGGTCGTGGTCCCCGAGGAACAGCTGAGCCTGGCCATCGGCCGGCGCGGCCAGAACGTCCGGCTGGCCAGCCAGTTGACCGGCCTCGACATCGACATCCTGACCGAGGAGGAGGAATCCAAGCGCCGGCAGGCCGAGTTCAACGCCCGCACCCAGCTGTTCATGGACACGCTGGACCTGGACGAGTTCTTTGCCCAGCTGCTGGTCGCCGAAGGGTTCACCAACCTGGAAGAAGTCGCCTATGTCGAGCAGGGCGAGCTGCTGGCGATCGACGGCGTGGACGATGGCACCGCCGAGGAACTGCAGGCCCGGGCCCGCGACTATCTGGAGGCGCAGAATGCCAAGGCGCTGGAGAACGCGCGCGAGCTCGGCGTCGAGGACAGCCTGATCGGGTTCGAGGGGCTGACCCCGCAGATGCTCGAGGCGCTTGCCAAGGATGACGTCAAGACGCTGGAGGACTTCGCGACCTGCGCTGATTGGGAACTGGCCGGTGGCTGGACCAGCCAGAACGGGCAGCGGGTCAAGGACGACGGCATCCTGGAGCCCTTCGGCATCTCGCTGGAAGAAGCGCAGGACATGGTGATGACGGCCCGCGTCATGCTGGGCTGGGTCGACCCCGACGAGTTGCACCCGCTCCGCGACGATGCGGGCACCGAGGAGACCGCCGAAGCCAACACGGAGGCCGGGGTGTAACGCCCCGGATCATGGCGTGACGCGCGGGGGTCGGGACAAGGACCGGGACGTGGCCGAGCGGCGCTGCATCGTCACCGGTGAGGTGCAGCCAAAGGCCGGACTGATCCGGTTCGTGGCCGATCCGGACGGGAATGTCGTGCCGGATCTGGCCGAACGGCTGCCCGGGCGTGGATTCTGGGTGACGGCGGACCGGTGGGCATTGCAGAAGGCGGTCGACAAGGGGCTTTTTTCCCGCGGCGCGAAGGCCCATGTAAGGGCACCTGACGATCTGGTCGCCGGGCTCGAGTCGGCGCTGGCGCGACGGGTCGTGGAACTGATCTCGCTGTCGCGCAAGGCGGGCCATGCGGTGGCCGGATTCGAGAAGGTCAAGGACTGGCTGGCAGCCGGCCGCGCCAAGGTCCTGTTCCAGGCCAGCGACGGGTCGGAGCGCGGCAAGGGCAAGCTGTGGACACCCACCGGCGGACGCTGGTTCGGGTGCCTGACCGCTTCAGAATTGGGTTTGGCTTTCGGCCGCGCGCATGTCATACACAGCGCGCTTGCGCCAGGGGGCCTGACCGACAAGGTGATACGGGACGCCGCACGACTGAAAGGTCTGCGCGGGCATGACGGCATTTCGATTGCCGGGAAGGATTCGAGAGCGGATGAGCGATAAAGACGGAAAGAAACCACTGGGGCTTGGCAGCGGGCGCTCGGGTCAGGTGAAGCAGAGCTTCAGCCACGGCCGGACGCATAACGTGGTGGTCGAGACCAAGCGCAAGCGCGTCGTGGTGCCCAAGCCGGGCAGCGCGGGTGCGGCGGGCGGTCCTGCGCCGCGGCCGAATTCGCCCGCAGCCGTCGCGTCGGATCCGTCCAAGCGTCCCGCCGGGATTTCCGAGGCCGAAATGGAGCGCCGGCTGAAGGCGCTGGCCGCGGCTAAGTCGCGTGAAGTCGCCGAGAACGCTGCCCGCGCCGCCGAGGAAAAGGCCCGCGAGGAAGAACGTGAGCGCCGCCGCGCCGAAATCGAGGCCAAGGAGCGCGAGGATCGCGAGCGCGAGGAAGCGCTGCGGGCCCGCGCCGAGGAAGAGGCGCGCAAGGCCGAAGAGGCCCGCGTCCGCGCGCAGAAAAAGGCCGAGGTCACCGCCAAGCCCGCGCAGGCCGGCCCCGCCGACCGCGCCGCCGTCGAGGCGACGGCCGCGCGCGCCGAAACCAAGGGCGTCACGACGGCCCGCCGTCCCGCGGAACGCGACCGGCCCGATGCCGATCGTGATTCGCGCAGCAAGGCGCGCGGCGACTCGCGCCGCGAGGGCAAGCTGTCGCTGACCCAGGCGCTAGCAGGCGGCGAGGGCGGGCGGCAGCGGTCGCTCGCCGCGATGAAGCGCAAGCAGGAAAAGGCCCGGGCGAAGGCGCTAGGCCAGGCGCACCGGGCCGAGAAGCAGGTGCGCGATGTCCAGTTGCCGGAAACCATCGTGGTCAGCGAGCTCGCGAACCGGATGGCCGAACGGTCAGCCGACCTTATCAAGGCGCTGATGAAGATGGGAATGATGGTCACCGCCAACCAGACCATTGACGCCGACACTGCCGAACTGGTGATCGAGGAATTCGGCCACCGCTCGGTCCGGGTGAGCGATTCCGATGTCGAACAGGTGCTGCACACCGAAGATGACGCGCCCGAGAGCCTGCAGACCCGGCCGCCGATCATCACGATCATGGGCCATGTCGACCACGGCAAGACGTCGCTTCTGGACAAGATCCGTCAGGCCAACGTCGTCGCCGGCGAGGCGGGCGGGATCACCCAGCATATCGGTGCCTACCAGGTGAGGACCGAAAGCGGCGCGCTGCTGACGTTCCTGGACACACCCGGTCACGCGGCCTTCACCTCCATGCGGGCGCGCGGCGCCAACGTGACCGACATCGTGGTGCTGGTCGTGGCTGCGGACGACGCGGTCATGCCGCAGACCGTCGAGGCGATCAATCACGCCAAGGCGGCGAACGTGCCGATGATCGTGGCGATCAACAAGATCGACAAGCCCGCGGCCAACCCGCAGAAGGTCCGCACCGACCTGCTGCAGCACGAGGTCGTGGTCGAGGCGATGTCGGGCGACGTGCAGGACGTCGAGGTGTCGGCCCATACCGGGCAGGGGCTGGACGAGTTGCTGGAAGCCATCGCGCTGCAGGCCGAGATCCTGGAACTGCGCGCCAACCCGGACCGCGCCGCGCTTGGCGCGGTGATCGAGGCCAAGCTGGACGTGGGACGCGGCCCGGTCGCGACCGTTCTGGTCCAGAACGGCACGCTGAAGCAGGGCGACATCTTCGTTGTCGGCGAACAGTGGGGCAAGGTCCGGGCGCTGATCGACGACAAGGGCGAGCGGGTGTCCGAGGCAGGGCCGTCGGTCCCGGTCGAAGTGCTGGGCCTGAACGGAACGCCCGAGGCGGGCGACGTGCTGAACGTCGTCGAGACCGAGGCACAGGCCCGCGAGATCGCGGACTACCGGTCGCAGGCCGCCAAGGACAAACGCGCAGCGGCCGGTGCGGCGACGACGCTGGAGCAGCTGATGGCAAAGGCCAAGGCCGACCAGACAGTGGCCGAACTGGGTGTCGTCGTGAAGGCGGACGTGCAGGGCTCGGCCGAAGCAATCGTCCAGGCGCTGGAGAAGGTCGGCAACGAAGAGGTGCGTGTCCGGGTGCTGCATTCGGGCGTGGGCGCGATCACGGAAAGCGATGTTGGCCTGGCCGAGGCGTCGAATGCCCCGGTGATCGGCTTCAACGTGCGGGCCAACGCGCCCGCGCGCAATTCGGCCAACCAGAAGGGGGTCGAGATCCGCTACTACTCGATCATCTACGATCTGGTGGACGACATCAAAGCCGCGGCCTCGGGGCTGCTGTCCGCCGAGGTGCGCGAGAACTTCATCGGTTATGCCGAGATCAAGGACACCTTCCGCGTCACCGGCGTGGGCAACGTGGCCGGCTGCCTCGTCACCGAAGGGGTGGCGCGGCGTTCCGCCGGCGTCCGTTTGCTGCGCGACAACGTGGTGATCCACGAGGGCACGCTGAAGACGTTGAAGCGCTTCAAGGATGAGGTCCGCGAGGTTCAGTCCGGGCAGGAATGCGGCATGGCGTTCGAGAATTACGACGACATCCGCAAGGGCGATGTCATCGAGATCTTCGAGCGCGAAGAGGTCGAGCGGAAGCTGTGACATCTGCCGCCTGGTCGGCGCCGCGGTCGAGACCGGACCAGTTCTGCCAATGAAACGACGCCCGCGCGATCTACGCGGGCGTCGTTCGTTCCGCTTGTGGTGAAAGGCTCCGGGCGGATCCGGAATGCTCGACGACACGTCTCCCGATCGGTGGGAAACGGGCTCAGCCGAGAGCCAGCACCCCGCTCACCTCAGCGGCTGACCGGCTTGCCCTGATAGGTCTGCTGACCCACGCGCACGACGATGTTGCCGTTGCCCAGATCGGTTTCGAACTGCCCCTGAATGGAGATGCAGCTCCCGACCGTGATTGTTCGAATCATGATGTCCCCTCCGCTTTTTATGCCTCAAGTATGATCCGATCATCGCGCCAGGAAAGTTGAGAACTGCCTAATCGGGCGCCCCGACTGCCCTCCCGCGCAGCATTTTGGCCGAGTGTTGCGTCAGGGGCACAACCGCTGGTAGATCACGGCAGCCAGTCGCGCAGGATGGGAACCAGCGGCACGTCTGCCGGCGGCATCGGATAGTCGCGCAGCCGTTGCGCGCGAACCCAGGCCAGCGCCTGACCTTCCTGCCCGCGGGGCACCCCCGACCAGCGGCGGCAGGCGAACAGCGGCATCAGCAGATGCACATCGTCGTAGGCGTGGCTGGCGAATGTCAGCGGGGCGAGGCATGACTGCCAGGTCTGGATTCCCAGTTCCTCGTCCAGTTCGCGGATCAGGGCGGCTTCCGGGGTCTCGCCGGGATCCACCTTGCCGCCCGGAAATTCCCACAAGCCCGCCATGTCCTTGCCCGGGGGACGCTGCGCCAGCAGCACCCGCCCGTCCGCGTCGATCAGCGCCACCGCCGCCACCAGCAGCAGGCGTTTGCCGGGCGCTGGATCAGGCACCGCAGCCGTCTGTCGGTCCTGCGCCCCGCCGAGGACAGGGCTGCTCACGAGCGGTAATCGGCGTTGATGTCGATGTAGCGGTGGGTCAGGTCGCAGGTCCAGACGGTGCGCGAAAACCGCCCCAGCCCGAGATCGATGCCGATCACCAGCCGGTCGTTCCGCATGTAGGCGCTTGCCGCGGCCTCGTCATAGCTCGGCGACCGCCAGCCGTTTTCGGCCAGCACCATGTCGCCGAAGCGGATCGACAGCCGGTCGCGATCCGCCTGTGCACCGGACTTGCCGACGGCGGCGACCACCCGGCCCCAGTTCGCGTCCTCGCCGGCAATCGCGGTCTTGACCAGCGGCGAGTTGGCGACCGCCATGGCGACACGATGCGCGTCGTGGCGGGACACTGCCCCGGTGACCCGCACCTCGACAAACTTGGTCGCCCCTTCGCCGTCCATGACGACCTGCTGCGCCAGATCGCGCATCACCTGCCCTAGCGCGGCCGAAAACTCCCGCGCGGGCCTGGCGCGCAGGTCGGTGATCGGGCGGGCGGGGGACGTGCCGGTCGCCGCCAGGATCAACGCGTCGCTGGTCGAGGTGTCGCTGTCCACGGTGATGGCATTGAAACTGTCGTCCAGCTGCCGGGACAGCATCCGCTGCAGCAGCTTGGGGGCGATCGCCGCATCCGTGAACAGATAGACCAGCATCGTCGCCATATCGGGCGCGATCATCCCGGAGCCCTTGGCGATGCCGACGATGCGGATCGGACCACCGTCGCCCTGCAGTTCGGCCGCGGCCCCTTTCGGAAAGGTGTCGGTGGTCATGATCGCCCGGGCGGCCCTGTCGATGCCGCCGGGGTCCAGACCCGCCACCAGATCATCGACGATGCCGGTGATGCGCTCGGCGGGCAGCGGCTCGCCGATCACCCCGGTCGAGTTTGAAAACACGCGCTTGGCCGGGATGTCCAGCGCCTGCGCCACCGCGGCCGTCACGCTGTCCACCGCATCCTGCCCCTGCGCGCCGGTAAAGGCATTCGCGTTGCCGGAATTGACGATGATCGCGGCACCCTGGTCCGCGATCTGCGTGCCCCTCAGCTTGGCCTGGCAATCCAGGATGCAGGCGGCCCGCGTCGATGAGCGGGTGAAGGCGCCAGCGATGGCGGTGCCGGGCGCCAGCCGCACCAGCATCACGTCGGTGCGTCCCTGGTAGCGGACCCCCGCCGCGCCGGCGGCGAACGCCACGCCATCGATTGCCGGCAGGTCGGGAAACCGTTCAGGGGCAAGCGGCGACACGATGACCTGCTTGACCGGGGTGGCGCCCTTGGCGGGCGCGCCCGTGTCCGGCTTCGCCTTCTTGTCCTTGCGGTCCTTCTTGCCGGCCTTGCCCGCCTTCTTGTCGGCTTTCTTCCCGTCCCTGGCCATGGCCTGCCTCACTTGTTGAGCATGTCCGTCTTGTTCAGCAGCGAAGCATCAAGGTCCGGGGTCTTTTCGACCGTCGCCTCGGCAGTCAGGCGCTGGATCTCGGCCTCGACCCGCTCGCGGCGGATCTGCGTCGCCAGCTGGTCGCGCACGGCGTCGAACTCGGGCGGCTGCTGGACGCGCTGGTCGATCAGCTTGACCACGTGCCAGCCGAACTGCGACTGCACCGGGGCAGATACCGCCCCCTTCTCCAGCGCGACAACAGCGTCGGCAAACGGCTTGACCATCTGGTCGGGGGTGAACCAGCCCAGATCGCCCTTGTTCTGGCCCGAGCTGTCGGTCGACTTCTCCGCGGCGAGGGTGCCGAAATCGGCGCCCTTGCCCAGCTCGTCGACGATCGCCTGCGCCTCCTCCTCGGTCGCGACCAGGATATGCGCGGCATTGTATTCGGTCTTGGGCGCGGCATCGGAGCCGTACAGCCGGTCATAGGCGGCCTGCAGTTCTTCCTCGGTGGGCTCGGGCGCGGCCACCCGTTCCAGCGCGGCACCGGCCAGATACGCGCGACGATCGATCTCGATGGCGGCGGTGTCGCGGGCGGTCATGGTGCTGGCCCCCAGCTGCGACACGGCGGTCTGCCGGATCATCTGGTCCAGCATCAGATCCCACAGCGCCTTGTCCGGCATGCCGCCGGTCTGCTGCTCGTTCAGGGATGACCGCATGGCGATCATCTGGCCCAGGGTGATCTCTTCGCCATTCACGGTGGCAACCACGGTTTCGGCGTCCTGCGCCAGGACAGGGGTGGCCAGCGGGGACGCGCACAGGGCGATTGCGGCAAGCATCGGACGGATCATGGGTTTCCTTTCGGGCATGGCGCGCATGACGGGCAGTTGACCCGGCGCCGGCGTTGACAGGGCAGCGGGTGGGGCATACATCCGGCGCAACCGAAATCTGCGCGCCCGCCGCCGCTTTTCCGGCCTGTGATAGGGCAAGGGCCTCGGTGCGGGCAAGTGGCAACACCTGCGCGTTCCCCGACGAAGGACATCATGCTCGGCATCGGCAATCTGGCGAAAATGGTCTTCGGCACCCCGAATGACCGCAAGGTGAAATCTGTCCGGCCGCTGGTGGCGCAGATCAATGAGCTGGAGGTCCAGTTCCAGGCGCTGTCCGATGACGACCTGATCGGGAAAACCCGCGAGCTGCAGGGGCGCGCGCAGTCTGGCGAACCGCTGGACAGGCTGCTGCCCGAGGCGTTCGCGAATTGTCGCGAGGCCGCGCGCCGTGCCCTGGGCCTGCGCGCCTTCGACACGCAGCTGAAGGGCGGGATCTTCCTGCACCAGGGCAATATCGCCGAGATGAAGACGGGCGAGGGCAAGACCCTGGTGGCGACCTTTCCCGCCTATCTGAACGCGCTGGCCGGCAAGGGCGTCCACATCGTCACCGTCAACGACTATCTGGCCAAGCGCGATGCGGAATGGATGGGCAAGGTCTTCAGCCATCTTGGGATGACCACCGGCGTGGTCTACCCGTTCCAAGGGGAC
This sequence comes from uncultured Paracoccus sp., assembly GCF_947496875.1. Taxonomy (GTDB): domain Bacteria; phylum Pseudomonadota; class Alphaproteobacteria; order Rhodobacterales; family Rhodobacteraceae; genus Paracoccus. Next base: position 279,734 of record NZ_CANMEH010000001.1, read on the forward strand.
GAGGAAAAGCGCGCCGCGTACAAGGCCGACGTGACCTATGCCACCAACAATGAGTTGGGCTTCGATTACCTGCGCGACAACATGAAGGCGACGATCGAGGAAATGACCCAGCGCGGCCATTTCTACGCCATCGTGGACGAGGTCGACTCGATCCTGATCGACGAGGCGCGCACCCCGCTGATCATTTCCGGCCCCAGCCAGGATCGCAGTGAACTGTACAAGGTGCTGGACCAGTTCATTCCCGAACTGACGGAAGAGCATTACAAGCTGGACGAAAAGGCCCGCAACGCGACCTTCACCGAGGAAGGCAACGAGTTCCTGGAAACCCGCCTGCAGGAGGCGGGGGTCCTGCCCGAGGGGCAGACGCTGTACGATCCGGAATCCACGACAATCGTCCACCACGCCAACCAGGCGCTGCGCGCGCACAAGCTGTTCCGCCGCGACCAGAACTATGTCGTGAAGGACAACGAGGTCGTGCTGGTTGACGAATTCACCGGACGAATGATGGCGGGACGGCGTCTGTCCGACGGGTTGCACCAGGCGATCGAGGCCAAGGAGGGCGTGGACATCCAGCCCGAGAACGTCACCCTGGCCAGCGTCACGTTCCAGAACTATTTCCGTCTATATAACAAACTGGCGGGGATGACCGGTACGGCCGTCACCGAAGCCGAGGAATTCGCAGAGATCTACAAGCTGGGTGTCGTCGAGGTTCCGACCAACCGCCCCATCGCGCGTGTCGATGAACATGACCGCGTGTATCGTACTGCTGCCGAAAAATACGCCGCCGTGCTGGAGGCGATCAAGGAAGCGCATGGCCGCGGCCAGCCGATGCTGGTGGGCACCACCAGCATCGAAAAGTCCGAGATGCTGTCCGAGATGCTCAAGGCCGAGGACATCCCCCACAACGTGCTGAACGCTCGTCAGCACGAACGCGAGGCCCATATCGTGGCCGAGGCGGGCAAGCCCGGTGCCGTGACCATCGCGACGAACATGGCCGGTCGGGGGACCGACATCCAGCTGGGCGGCAATGTCGAGATGAAGGTCATGCAGGCGCTGGCCGAGAACCCCGAGGCGCATCCGGATGAACTGCGCGCCCGGATCGAGGCCGAACACGCCGCCGACCGGCAACGGGTGCTGGACGCCGGGGGGCTGTTCGTTCTGGCGACCGAGCGCCATGAAAGCCGGCGCATCGACAACCAGCTGCGCGGCCGGTCCGGCCGGCAGGGCGACCCCGGGCGGTCGCTGTTCTTCCTGTCGCTCGAAGACGACCTGATGCGGATCTTCGGATCCGAACGGCTGGACAAGGTCCTGTCCACGCTGGGCATGAAGGAGGGCGAGGCGATCGTCCACCCGTGGGTGAACAAGTCGCTGGAACGCGCCCAGGCCAAGGTCGAGGCGCGCAACTTCGACATCCGCAAGCAGCTGCTGAAGTTCGACGACGTGATGAACGACCAGCGCAAGGCGATCTTCAGCCAGCGCCGCGAGATCATGGAATCGGCCGACGTGGGCGAGATCACCGCCGACATGCGCCACCAGGTCATCGATGACCTGGTCGATACCTACATGCCGCCGCGTGCCTATCCGGAACAATGGGACCTGCCGGGGCTGAAGGCCGCGGTCGTGGAGCGGCTGAACATGGACCTGCCGATCCCCGACTGGGGCAACGAGGACGGCGTGGACCAGGAGAGCCTGCGCACCCGCCTGGTCGAGGCGACCGACCGCTACATGGCCCAAAAGGCCGAACAGTTCGGCGTGGACAGCATGGCGCAGATCGAGAAGCAGGTCCTGCTGCAGCAGATCGACGCGAAGTGGCGCGACCATCTGGTGACGCTGGAACATCTGCGCTCGGTCGTCGGCTTTCGCGGCTACGCGCAGCGTGACCCGCTGTCGGAATACAAGACCGAAAGCTTCCAGCTGTTCGAATCGCTGCTGGACGGGCTGCGCGGCGACGTGACCCAGAACCTTGCCCGGATCCGGCCGCTGACCGACGCCGAACGCGAGGCGATGATGCGACAGTACCAGGACCAGGCCTCACGCCAGCAGGAGAAGCTGGAGCCAAAGCACGACGAGGCGCAGGCGGGCGGGGCGTCGGCCGCGGTCCCCGGATTCGATCCGGATGACCAGGCCACCTGGGGCAACCCGTCGCGCAACGACCCGTGTCCCTGCGGATCGGGCGCCCGGTTCAAGAACTGCCACGGCCGGCTGAGCTGACGGGGCAGGGCGCGGTGGCAGGGCCCTTGGCGCCGCGCTGCCTCAGTTGCCCACCCGCAGCCGGCCCGCCAGCGCGGCGGCCAGCAACGCGGCGAAGCGGGCAAACGATGTCGCGGGTGGTATCGGTCGAGCCGTCGTCCGAGACCACCAGCCGCCACCGTGGCAAGGTCTGCGCCGTCAGGCTGTCAAGCTGCGCACCCAGGAACCGCGCGCCGTTATAGCTGCCGAGTGCTATCATGACGCTGGCGGAGGCATCGGGGGTAGCGGGGGGCATGGTGTGCAACTGGGGCAGGTCAGGACAATACATGGGCCTGCGCTAATCAATCCGGGCAGCACTTGCCAGCCGCCGCGCCGAGGCGGGGGAAGAGGCCGGGAAACTCGTCCCGGGCGATCGAAACTTGGAACCTTTGGGCGAAGGTCCGGGTTGGATGGGCAGCGCAGGGAAATGTGATCCTGCCGGTTGACGATCATCTGTTTTTCGAGGAGCGGCCATGCCCGATGTCAGCGACGACAAAGGTCTTCCGGACACGGGCATGGCCGCCTCCGAGCGTCCTGACGGGGATCGCCAGACCTTGGAGATCGCGCAGGAATTCGCCAGTGTCGGCGTGGTTCGGGAAGAGGTCGGCTCCGTCCGCGTCAGAACCGTCACGGACGTGTTCGACAGCGTCGTGCCTGTCACCCTGCGCGCCGAGGCGATCGAGGTGACGCGGCACAGGATCGACCGCGAAGTCGACGCCGCGCCAGAGCCCAGGATCGAGGGCGAGCTGACCATCATCCCGGTGGTCGAAGAGCGCGCCGTCGTTGTCACTCGTCTGTTCGTGACGGAAGAGATCCATATCCGCCGCAAGGTGGAGGAAGAAACCGTTGAACTGCCGGTCAGCCTGCAGCGCCAGCGCGCCGTCGTCGAACGGTTCGACCCGGACGGCGCGCCCAGGCCCGCCCAGCCCGGGGATGAACCGGATGCGACCAGCTGATCACACGACACCCCTCTAGTAACGATTGGAAAGTTAACAATGGCTATGGAACATGTGTATGAATCCGGTTCGAACCGCAGCCTGTCGGCGATGTTCGACACGCGCGCCGAAGCGGATCGTGCGGTCTCGCGTCTGCGCGAAGTCGGCATTGCCGATGTCGTTCTGACCGGCGAGGACAACCCCGGTTACGGCGCGACCAGCCGTGCCGACACCACCCGCGACGACGATCGCGGCTTCTTCGAATCGATCGGCGATTTCTTCTTTCCCGAAGAGGACCGCCACACCTACGCCGAGGGTCTGAACCGCGGCGGCTTTCTCGTGACCGTGTCCAACGTCCCCGCGGAGCTGTATGACCGTGCCCTGGACATTCTGGACGACGAAGGTGCCATCGACCTGGACGCCCGCGAAAGCGAGTGGCGGTCGGAAGGCTGGGCCGGTGTGCAGACCTTCGGATCCGAGCGGGCCGATCTGGACCGCCGCGACGTCACCGGCGACGAACACATCGACGTCGTGGAAGAGCGGATGTCCGTCGCCAAGCGGGAAACCGACGCCGGTCGCGTCCGGGTCCGGTCCTATGTGCGCGAGGTTCCGGTCGAGCAGGAGGTCGAACTGCGCAGCGAAAGCGTCAACATCGAACGTCATCCGGTCGACCGCCCCGCCGGCGCCGATGCGTTCGAGGAGCGCAGCATCGAGGGCCGCGAATACCGCGAAAGCGCCGTCGTGCAGAAGGACGCCCGCGTCGTCGAGGAGATCGACGTGCACAAGGACGTCGAGTCGCATACCGAAACGGTGCGCGACACGGTTCGCAAGACCGAGGTTGAGATCGAGGATGATCGCGACACCGTGGATCCCACGATCAATCCCGGGGTCACGGGCCGTGACGACATCAACCGCTGAGCACGCGGCGTGACCGGATTTCAATGACCAGAGACAGGGCAGCCTCTCGGGGCTGCCCCTTTTTTTGGCGGTGCGCCGCACGACCGTCCCCGCAGTCCCCGACGCGTCGTGCGTCGGAAACCAGGCAGCGGCCATAGAGCAGAACGAGACACGCGCATGGCATTGACGGAGTACTTCATCCGGTTCCTCCAGCGTCGAGATGTGCTGCAGCCCGAGGACCTGGAACGGCTGAAGAGCATTCCGACAACCATACGGCGCTACGAGTCGGGCGAAGAGGTCGTGCCGGCGGGCAACCGCCACCGCAGCTGCATGATGCTGCGCGGCATGACCGGACGGGTGCACAGCCTGCCGGGTCGATGCGCCACGAAGGCGATTACCGCGCTGCATGTGCCGGGCGACTTCGTCGATCTGCACAGCTTCGTGCTGAAGGGGCTGACCCATGTGGTGGTGGCGTTCGGTCGGGCCGAGGTCGAGTTTGTCGACCACAAGGACCTGCGCGCCATCACCGAGGACTTCCCCCACCTCACCCGCATGCTGTGGATGGCCACCGCCATCGACGCGGCGATCCATCGGCAGTGGCTGGTGGCCAGCGCGTCGCTGCGGGCCAGTCCGCACCTGGCCCATCTGCTGTGCGAACTCTACACCCGGATGTCGCTGGTCGGGGCCGCGCGCGACGGGAACATGTCGCTGCCCTTGCTGCAGCGTGAACTGGCCGACACGCTGGGCTATTCGCCGATCCACATCAATCGCGCCGTCCGGGACCTGCGCGACCGCAAGCTGGTGCGCTGGCAGGGAACGGAAATCGAGATCCTGAACTGGGACGGTCTGGTGCAGCTGGCGCGGTTCGACCCGACCTACCTGGAAATCGAACGCCAGCGGCGGTGATCACTGGCACAGGCGATAGCCGCCGTTGCGCTGCTTGATGTCCAGGTGCAGGTGGTCGTCATGCGCCGCATTGGACCCCGGCCCCAGAACGGTGGTGAACTCGACGCAGGCGGTGGCCTGGACGGCAGCCTGGAACACCGCGGGCAGGTCGCCGTGATCCTGCCGGGGCGCGATCTGCAGCGGTTCGGCATCGGCGAACCGGAACCCGGCGATATCGATGGCGTTGCCGAATGCATGCTCGGACTGGCGCGCCGTGCTCTCGGTCCCGATGACCGGACGGCAGTCATAGGTCGTTCCCAGCATCATCCCTGACAGCCGCGGTGCACCGGGCAGGCGCGACGCCGCCGGCAGCACGAAGTCGCGGGTCCAGTGGGCCAGGGCGCGTGCGGTGTCGCAGCGCATCTCGGCGCCGCCGTCCAGCGTGATCCCCGGCAGGATCTCGGTCAGGTGCAGGGGACGCTGGATACCGCAGTCCCTGTCGTCCGGGTCGGTGACCGGCGCGCTGTCGCGGTACCGGGCGCCGAGCATGGTCAGTTCCAGCTTGCAGGCCGCGAGGTCGAAATCGCTTTCCCGCAGCAGTTCCGGCATTGGGGGGCCGACGGGGACCGTCTCGATCGGGGGTGTGAGGGCAAGGCCGGCGGGCTGGGCCGGCGGTGTCGAGAGATCGGTCGCGTCGGGTGCGGATGGGGCGAGCGGCGTGGGCGCTGGCGACGGCGCCGAAGGTTCGAGCTCCGGTCGGGCAGGCGGGCGCTGTGCCGGGACCCGCACCGGCGGGGGCTCGTCTGCCGGGCGCTCGGGCGGTGGCTGCTGCGCATGTGCGGACATCCCCAGCGTGCTGCTGAACAGCAGCATAAGCAGACCGGCACGGAATGATCCCCCGCCGGTGCCTGTCCGCTGCATCAGCGGCTCAGCGTCGGCGTGTCCGGCATTTGCAGGCCTTCACCCGACCGTCCTGCCGGGTCTTGCGGTGTGTAAGTGGCTGGGGGCTGCACCTGGACCGGCTGCTGGTTTGCCGGCACCGGCGTGGCCGGCACAACGGTCAGCTGCGTCGCCGCGGGCGGCAGCACAAAGCCGCTTGTGGTCTGTCCGTCCATTCCGGTCCGCCCCTCGCTGCCGCTCAGCTGATCGAGCGGCAGCACAGCAGCTTCGGCCGGCGGAGGCAAGTCGGTGCCATCGGTTGCAGTACGTGACGGGTCAGTTGTGGTCGCCGTCATCGCCGCGCGACGCAGCGGGTTCATGCCTGGCCGCTGCGCCCCGAGCAGAACCGGCGCGTCCGCCGCCTGCGAGTCCGCGGCCGGCATGGCGCCGCTGGCCGAGACACCCGAGGCCAGGGCCTGTGCGACGGCGGCGTCGGTCCCGGTGAGAGGGCCGGTGGCGTCCGCAGCTGCGGTGAGCGGCTGCGGGTCCGGCTGCGACGCCGTCCCCGCCGCGGCGCTGCCGACGATCGTCGCGGCCGCGCCCGCGACATCTGCAATGCGAACCCCCGGCGGCAGGAATTCGACGATGGTCGTGCCGGGCTGGACCATGTGTGCCAGTTCCTGCGCGTCCCAGTTCGTCAGCCGCACGCAACCGTGCGATTCCTGCACGAACAGGCGCGACGGGGTCGCGGTGCCATGGATCCCGTAGGTCGGCTGGCTCAGATCGATCCAGACATTCCCGACCGGACCGTTCGGACCCGGCGGCACGACCAGCACCTTGTCGTTGTCGCCCTGCTTGAAGTTCTTGTTCGGATCGTAGGTATAGGTCGGATTCAGGGCGATGGCCGTGACACTGTGCGTACCGTGCGGCGACGGCGTCGCATCGGACCCGATCGTGGCGGGGTAGTCGACGACCATCCTGCCGGCCGCATCATAGGCCGCCACGCGATGCGCGTCCTTGTCGATGAGGATACGGGCGACCTTGGCCTTCAGCGGTTTCGCGGGAACGGTCACCCGGATCGTTTCGCCGGGCACAAAGGCGGCTGCGGGGTTCAGCTGGGCCAGGAACTTGTCGTCCATGTGGAACCGCTCGGCCAGCCGTTCGACCACCGAGGTGTAGCCCTGTGTCTCCATCGCCGCCTTTTCGGCGTAATCGGTGGGGATGTGGTCGACCAGGTCCTGCGCGTCGGCCTCGGTGATGGTGTAGTCCATTGTCATCGGGGCAGCGGCATGGGCGTGCAGCAATTGCCAGATGGTCGGATCCATCATCCCGTCCATGGGCAGCCCGTGTCCCCGTTCGAACGCCAGGATCGCGCTTTCGCTCATCCCGCCCTTGAACCCGTCAACGACACCCGGCGACACGCCCGACCGGTCCAGCAGGATCTGCACCTTGGCGGTCAGGGCCGACTGCCCACTCGGCAGGTCGCCGCCTGCATATTGGGCGGCCTCGATATCCTGCGACATGATCTGGACGCGTCCCGATTGTGCAGCGCCCTGCGACGGGGACAGCGCGATAAGCGTGCCCGACGCGACAAGGCCGAGGATGAGGGAGCGGGACGACGTCATTATGCCTCCGGGGAACGAACTGGATTGCCGCATGTCATGTGTCTGCGGGATCACCCGGTCAGGCAAGGCAGGCGTATTCACTTAAGGTTGAATCGCTCGGCAGTTGTGTCCGGGACAGCTGGCGATACGGGCTTGCAGGCGCTGCGCCTTCGGGGCGATGGTCCGGGGACACCGATGGACCAGGGGACCGGCATGAGCACGCATTGCGAGATCCAGGACAAGGGCGACCGGCTGGTTGTCATCAACCGCAATGCGGCCCGCCGCAATGCGCTCAGCCCGGATTTCACCGCCGGGCTGCGCAGCGCCCTGGCGCAGGCGACGGCAGCGCCGCGGATCGCGTCGGTCATCGTGACGGGAGAGGGCGGGTTCTTCTGCGCCGGCGGCGACCTGACGGTGCTGCAGAACGCGGGCCAGATGACCGAGGCGCAGCGGCGCGGGCGCATCGCCGATCTGGCACAGCTGATGCGCGAGGTCATGGGCTGCGCCCGGCCGGTGATCGCGGCGGTGGACGGGGGCGCTGCCGGTGCCGGGTTCTCGCTGGCCTTCGCCTGCGACCTGATCGTGGCGGCGCGCGACGCGAAGTTCACGGCCGCCTACGTCAATGCCGGGCTCGTCCCGGATGGCGGCCTGACGGGCAGCCTGATGGCGGCCCTGCCGCCGGCGCTGGCCAGCGAGATCGCACTGACCGGGCGCCCTGTCGGTGCCGAACGTCTGCACGCGCTGGGCGCGATCAATGAGCTGACCGAGCCGGGGCAGGCGTTGGAGGCGGCGAACGCACTTGCCGACAGGCTGGCCCAGGGACCGGCCGAGGCGCAGGCTTCCATCAAAAAGCTGATGGTGGGGGCACGGGCCCAGTTGATGGAACAACAGTTCGAGGCAGAGACCCCGCACATGGCGCGCGCGCTTGCCGGATCCGAGGCGGCCGAAGGGATGGCCGCGTTCCTGACCAAGCGTCCCGCCGAATATGCCCGTCTGCGCCTGGCGGCCGGAGGCGGCGCGGCACCTTCCGAGACCGCGAACTGACCCGCCCTGCCATGGGACGACAGCTCAGGGGCTGATCGGAACCCTGCGGCCCGGCGTCAGCGTGTGCTGGACGTAGGTGACTGGCCGCATGCCCATCCATGCGCAGGTGAGAAAGCTCAGCACCGGGCTTGCCGCGTCGGCCCCCATGTATTCGGCACAGCCGGCATCCCCCGCGGTGGTCGCATCGACCACGGTCTCGATCCGGTCGAGATTGACGTTCCCGACCAGCCATTCATTCGCGCCGATGGTCTCCAGCACCTCCTGCGTCAGTTGCTGCGCCACCGGCTGCCGTGTCCAGCGCCGCTCGTGACATGTGGGCAGGTCGTCGGAATACATCATCGCCTTGGATTCCAGAACCGTCTCGTCCCTGTCCAGCAGCAGCGCACGGGCAATCGCATCGGGCGGGCTGACCCAGCCGCTCTCAAGCAGGCGATAGCCGTAAACCCCGCCCGCCCGCTCGATGTGGTGGCGCATCAAATGGTCGAGATCCGGACCGGGTGCGGTGTAGATATTCTCGGCGACGCGCGTCCCGACCTTTCGCCGCCGGATCAGGATGCCGCGGGCGGCCAGTTCGGTCAGGGCACGGTTCACCGTCGCACGTGCGCAGCCCAGCTCGGCGGCCAGCTGCTGTTCGGTCGGGATCAGCTCGCCGACCCCATAGCGTTCGGTCCGGATGCGATGCAGCACTTCGTTCATCACCGACTGCCAGGTCGTGTGACGGCGGGATGTCTCCGTCCCGCCGGCAAAGATCGCCGTCCTCACCCGTTCGCGTTCATTCGCCGTCATGAGGTCCCGCGATCTGAGAGTGCTTGGAGTGCCTGGAACATAGTGGGCGTGCGCTCACTCAACAGATGTCCATTTCGTCAGGGTTGCGACCATATCTGGGTGCGCCGGCACAGCGGATCAACCATGCGGCGCAGGCTGGGGTGGCCCTCGGCCTCCCTGGGACGTTGACAATCCTGCTGCGGCGGCGCCCTTTCGGGCCATAGCATCCCAGGCCGCCTTGCAAGTAGATCGACCGTGCCCCCGACCCTGAGCAGTCCCGCCGCAGCCCTCCGTCCCGCCGCTTCGACCACCGCCTGGTCGGTGCTGTGGGCGATCAGCTTGTGTCACATGATCAACGACGTGATGCAGTCGCTGCTGTCGGCGATCTATCCGCTGCTGCGGGCCGAGTTCGACCTGTCCTATGCGCAGGTCGGCATGATGACCTTCGCGTTCCAGGTCACCGCGTCGATCCTGCAGCCGGCGGTCGGCCTGGTCACCGACCGGCATCCGATGCCGCGATCGCTGGCAGTGGGGATGCTGGCGACCTTCAGCGGGGTCGCGCTGCTGTCGCAGGCGCCCAGCTATGGCTGGTTGCTGGTCGGGGCGATGCTGATCGGGTCGGGATCGGCGGTCTTTCACCCGGAAAGCTCGCGTGTCGCCCGGATCGCGTCCGGCGGACGGTTCGGCACCGCGCAGTCACTGTTCCAGCTGGGCGGCAATGCGGGCCAGGCGGTGGGTCCGCTGCTGGCGGCGTTCCTGGTGGTGCCGCTCGGGCGGCCGGTGATCGGCTGGGTGGCCCTGTTCGCCCTGGCCGGCGCGGCAACCCTGTGGCGGGTCGGCGCCTGGGCCGAGGGTCGCAGGCGCGCGTCGGTCGCCACGACCCCGCCCCGGCCGGCGCTGGCGCGGCGCCGGATCGTCGGCGCGATCGCCGTTCTGGCGCTGCTGGTGATGACCAAGAACTTCTACACGGCCAGCCTGTCCAGCTACTACACGTTCTTCCTGATCGAGAAGTTCGGGCTGAGCGCGCAGGCGTCGCAGGTCATGCTGTTCCTGTTCCTGGGGGGAATGGCCGCCGGGGTGATGCTGGGCGGCATCGTCGGCGACCGCGTGGGTTCCCTGACGGTGATCTGGGTGTCGATCCTGGGGATTCTGCCGCTGACCCTGGCGCTGCCGCATGTCGGCCTGATCCCGACGGGTATCCTGTCGGTGCTGATCGGGCTGATCCTCGCCTCTGCGTTCCCGGCCATCGTCGTCTATGCGCAGGAACTCGTCCCCGGACGGACCGGGCTGATCGCGGGGCTGTTCTTCGGCTTCGCCTTCGGCATGGGTGGTGTGGCCGCGGCGCTGCTGGGCCGGGTCGCCGACGTGCGGGGGATCGAGTTCGTGTACCAGCTGTGCGCGTTCCTGCCGCTGCTGGGCCTCACGACCATCCTGCTGCCGCGCCGGCGCGATCTCGTCCCTCGCTGATCCGGCCGCTCGTAGGTGGTCTGGTCCGGACGCGCCGGGGTTCCGGCGGCCCGTGGGGCAGGGTAGGGTGCCGGTGTGATCCAGGGATTGGCACGCACATGAAAGACCTGTTCGGGCCTCAGCTGCACGATCCCCTGCCTCGACCGCGGGCCCGGTCAGGGCAGAAATGCGGCCTGCGCCACGAACGCGAGGCGATGGCCGACGGGGCGATGCTGGTCTGCGGTGTCGACGAGGTCGGGCGCGGTCCGCTGGCGGGTCCGGTCACGGCCGCGGCGGTCATCCTGCCCAGCCGCGGGGTTCCGCGCGGGCTGGACGATTCGAAGAAGCTGACAGCCGCCGCGCGGGACCGTCTGGCCGCCCGGATCATGGACAGTGCGATCTGGGCCGTGGCCCACGCCAGTGTCGCCGAGATCGACGAGCTGAACATCTACCACGCCGCCCATCTGGCGATGTGCCGCGCGGTCGCGGCGCTCGGCGCGCGCCCCTGCGTGGCGCTGGTCGACGGCAATCGCATTCCCCGCGGGCTGGGCGTGCCGGCCCGCGCCATCGTCGGCGGCGACGCGCAAAGCGCATCGATCGCGGCCGCCTCGATCCTCGCCAAGGTGACGCGCGATCGGATCATGGTTGATTTCGCGCAACAGCACCCCGGCTATGGCTGGGAGGTGAATGCCGGTTACCCGACTCCGGCCCACAAGAAAGCCCTGCGGGAACTGGGTGCGACCCCGCTCCATAGACGCGGGTTTGCCCCAGTCTACCAGATGTTGTGTAAAGAGCAAAGCCTAACTCCCTGATCTAATTAAAGATTTGACCGGGAATCGCCCGTGACTCATCATCCGGGGGCACAAGATCGGCACCAGACCGACGACCCGAGGCAGTGATGACAGACAGCGTTCCGAACCCACACGACCTTTCCGCGGCCATCCCGCCCGACCCCCGCCGCGCGGGACTGAGCAGGCTTCCGCTGGACAGCATCCTAGCCGGGGACTGCATCGACCAGATGCGGTCCTTGCCGGAATCCAGCATCGATCTGATCTTTGCGGATCCGCCCTATAACCTGCAGCTGCGCGGCGACCTGCACCGCCCCGACAATTCGCGGGTGGATGCGGTCGACGAACAGTGGGACCAGTTCTCCGGCTTTGCCGCCTATGACAAATTCACCCAAGACTGGCTGGCCGCGGCACGGCGGGCGCTGAAGCCGCACGGAGCCATCTGGGTCATCGGCAGCTATCACAACATCTTCCGCGTCGGCGCCGAACTGCAGAACCAGGGATTCTGGATCCTGAACGACGTGGTCTGGCGCAAGTCGAACCCGATGCCGAACTTTCGCGGCAAGCGGCTGACCAACGCGCACGAGACGCTGATCTGGGCGTCAAAAACCGAAGGCGCGAAATACACCTTCAACTACGACGCGCTGAAGTCGCTGAACGAAGGCGTGCAGATGCGTTCGGACTGGACGCTGCCGATCTGCACGGGGGGCGAACGGATCAAGGGTGCCGATGGCACCAAGGCCCACCCGACCCAGAAGCCCGAAAGCCTGCTGCACCGCATTCTGGTGGGCACGACGAATCCCGGCGACGTGGTGCTGGACCCGTTCTTCGGCACCGGCACCACGGGTGCGGTCGCCAAGATGCTGGGACGCCACTGGATCGGGATCGAACGCGAGGAGCGTTATCGCGAGGTGGCGCTGCGCCGGCTCGCGCGCGTGCGGCGACTGGACGCCACGGCGCTTGCCACCACGACAGGCAAGCGCGCCGAACCGCGGATCCCCTTCGGCCAGGTCGTCGAGCGCGGCATGCTGCGCCCGGGTGAGGAGCTGTGGTCGTTCAATGCGCGCCACAAGGCCAAGGTCCGCGCCGACGGGTCGCTGATCGGAAACGACGTCAAGGGGTCGATCCACCAGGTCGGTGCCGCGCTGGAGGGCGCGCCCAGCTGCAACGGCTGGACCTACTGGCATTTCCGGCGCGAAGGCCGGATGGTCCCGATCGACCTGCTGCGCCAGCAGATCCGGGCCGAGTTGTCGGACAGACCCGCCGGCCTTTCCGACTGACAGCATTCCCAGTTCGCCGAGGTCCTGCAGCCGCGGTTCGGCCGCAGCGCAGGACGAACTGCCCCGTCGTGCCCCGGCACGACGGGGTCTTTTCATGGATTGGTGTCAGCCGCCGTCCGGGCGTGACGCGGCGGCTGGGTCAAAGCGCGCCGCGGGGCAACGGCAACTCGCCACGGTCATAGGCCGTCCAGTCGGTTACACCGGGATAGAACTGCCGCCGCCAGGCGCGCACGCGCGGGTTCATCCGCCGGCGCCACAGCCCGGGGATCATCGCGACGAATGTCATGAGCGGATAGCCGAACGGCAGCTGCGGCGCCTCGTCCGCGCCATAGGTCTGCAGCAGCGGAAAGCGCCGGTCGGGCTTGTAGTGGTGATCCGAGTGGCGCTGCAGGTTGATCAGCAGCCAGTTCGACGCAGTGTGGCTGGTATTCCAGCTGTGCCGCGGCAGGACGTGTTCATAGCGGCCGCCGCCGAAATGCAGGCGGGTCAGCCCGTAATGCTCGAGATACCAGACGGGCCGCCCGGCCCGGGCCAGCAGGCGCCGTTCGGCGCGCCAGGCGGATCGGGGACAATCCAGCAGGACCCGCGGAAAGAACCGCCAGAAGCTTTCGTCATAGCGGGCCGACACGGCATCGCGCGGGGTGCCGACCCAGGCGTGGTGGACCAGCAGATGCTCGGACCGGAAATGCGCATAGAGGGTGGAGGCCAGCAGCAGATCGCCCATCCAGCGTTCCCAACGGGGGCGCTGGTGCAGCAATTCGTGGGCATAGACGATGCCGATGGTCCCCGACATCACCCCGATCCCGAAGAACAGGCCGATCTTTTCCCACCCGGTCAGATGGCCGGCGTGGGTGACGAACCAAATCGCGCCAAAGATCACCGTGGCCTGGATCGGAAACCAGATCGCGGTGATCGCCCGATGCCAGAACAGATGGTAGGCCGAAGTCTCGGGGTCGAGGTTGGCCTTGTTCAAGCCCAGTACCGCGTCGAGTCCCGTGACAGGGTACCAGGCATAGGCCGGCATCAGGACAAACCACCACTCGCCCCGCCACGCCGCGATGATCGCCAGCGGCACGAGCCCGAGCGACATCCAGAAGGGCAGGGCGGAACGGGCGTGGCGGACCATGCGGAAATCTTGAAGCAGCATCGCGGCCTGTCCAGCAGCTCTGCGCGGCAGCATCTTGCCCAGCCCGCGGCGATTGGGCACAAGGGCAGGGCGTCGCCTCACGTGGCGAAACTGGTAAACGCAGCGGACTTCAACGGAGTGCCCGCGCGGAAACGCGCGGTGCAGAACGGCTCAAATTCGGGGAAACCTCACGGGTCGCGCCGGTGGCAATCCCGAGCCAAGCCCCTCGGCCGGCGCGCCGATGGGAAGGTGTAGAGACTAGACGGGCCGCAGCTGCCGGCCGCCCCGAGACCAACCGGCGCCGCGGCGGTCATGCTGAAGGGATAGTCCAGCCCACGAACGCCGCGCCTGCGGCGGCGGCGGAAGCCGAAGTGGGACGAAAATCCGCCGCCTTCGGGCTTCCCGGTTCGATCCCGGGCGTGAGGACGCAAATACCCGAATTTTCGGGCCGCAGCGGGGCGCAACGACGCGGCCCGGCGATCAGCCGAACAGTTCGCGGCAGAAGGACAGCCCGTCGATGAGGGCGTCGACCTCGTCCATCGTGTTGTACATGGCGAAGCTGGCCCGGGCCGATGCGCTCAGCCCGTAATGCTGCATCAGCGGCATGGCGCAATGTGTGCCGGCCCGCACCGCGATGCCGCGCTTGTCCAGCACGGTCGCGATGTCATGTGCATGCGCCCCCTGCATGGTCAGCGAAAAGATCGCCGCCTTGTCCGGCGCGTCGCCCTGCACGTCAACCCAGTTCAGTTCGCGCAGCCGGGCGCGGGCATGGTCGCGCAAGCCGCGTTCATGGGCGGCGATGTTCTCCATGCCGAGGTCCATCAGGTATTCCAGCGCCGCGCCAAGCCCGATCTGGTTGACGATGCCGGGGGTGCCGGCCTCGAATCGCAGCGGCGGGTCGGCGTAGCTGACCGCGTCGCGCGACACGTCGCGGATCATGTCGCCGCCCCCCATGAAGGGCTGCATCTCGGCCTGCCGGTCGCGGGCGATCCAGATCGCCCCCGATCCGGACGGACCGTAGAGCTTGTGACCCGTGATCGCATAGAAGTCACAGCCGATCGCCGCGATGTCGACGGGCATGTGCACCGCCGCCTGGCTGCCATCGACCAGCACCGGCACATCGGTACCGCGGCAGATTGCCGCCACGTCGACCACCGTCCCGGTGACGTTCGACATGTGGGTCACGGCCACCAGACGGGTGCGCGGCGTGATCGCGGAAAGCATCTTTTGGGCGGGCAGGCTGCCGTCCGCTTCCGGTTCGACCCATTTCAGCACGACCCCCTGGCGTTCCCGCAGGAAGTGCCAGGGCACGATGTTGGCGTGATGTTCCAGAACGCTCAGCACGATCTCGTCGCCTGCCTGTAGACGTGGTGCGGCCCAGCCGTAACTGACCAGGTTGATCCCCTCGGTGGTGCCCGAGGTAAAGATCACCTCGTCCTCGTGCGGGGCGTTCAGGAAACGTGCGATCGTGGTCCGCACAGCCTCGTACCGTTCGGTCGCCAGGTTGGACAGGTAATGCATGCCGCGATGGACATTGGCGTATTCGCTGCCATAGGCGCGGCTGATCGCGTCGATCACGACCTGCGGCTTCTGGGCGCTGGCGCCACTGTCCAGATAGACCAGCGGGCGACCGTTCACCTGCCGCGACAGGATCGGGAAATCCGCACGCACCTTGTCTATATCGAAGCTCATGCCGGTCCCTCCGGAAGGATGCCGAGCATCGCGGCCATGACGCTGAGCACGAAACCGGCGACGAACACCGTTCCCAGCAGTCCGACCGCGACGATAAGCGGGCTGCGAAAGCCGTGCACGGCCCGGGTCATCTGCACGGCCAGAACGAAGTAGAGCGCGAAGGTCAGCAGGCCAACCAGCCCGCCCAGCGGCGGCACCAGGACGGTCAGCAGCAGCTGCGGGATCTGGATCGCCAGCATCGCGATCTCGATCCAGGCCGTCGCCAGCAGCGCGTCGGTAAACCCGCCGGTGCCACCAAATATCTTGCCGACCCGTGCCATCAGCACCGCAAAGAGGCCCGCCGCCGCGACCTGCAGCGCCGCCATCACGATGGGCTGGCCGGCCAGGTCCGACATGGCGCCGGGTTCCGGGGGCGGCATGATCCGCAGCACCAGCCAGGACAACACGGCGCCCACCGATGCCGCGACGAGAATGGCTTGCCAGCTTTCCCGTGGCGTGGCGCCGGTCTGGCGCAGCGCTGCCAGCGCCGCGGCCGGATCGCGCAGGCTCAGCAGGATCAGTTCGATGAGTCGCGAAACAAGGGTCATGGCGGCGCACCATGACCCAGCGCGCGCAGGTTGACCAGCCAGAAGCCGAGGAACGCCAGACCCGCCGCGGCGCGAACGGCGGTCAGCGGTCCGCCCGCCCCGGATACCGCCTGCACCATGCCGGCCAGCAGCATCAGCGGCATCACCATTGCCATGGCCCAGATCAGCGCCAGCCGTGCGTCCCGTCCGGTGCCCCGCCACCCCGCTGCGTGGCCGACGAGAGCGGTCAGCCCGGCCAGCGCGTAGACCAGCAGCGGCATCATGAACATCGTCCCCATCAGCGCGCCACCCAGCCGGGCACCCAGCGGGATCGACGGATCGATCCGGGCCGCCTGGGCATGGGCCGGCCACTGCGCCAGGAAATACATCGCCAGTGTCCCGATCAACAGCGCCATCAGGCCCGACTCGCCCATATCGCGCAGGCTGCGCACGGTCTGCACCGGGGCACGCCAGCCGGCCACCAACCGCGGCACCAGCCCGGGGGCGGCCAAGGTCAGGCCGTTCCGACCGCCGGCCCGGATGCGAGAGCGTGGCGGTTCAGCCAGCCTTCCAGCCGCTCCGAGATCTCGACCCGCAGCTCGTCGTCCTCGACCTCGGCCAGCGCATCGGCGAGGAACGACAGCACCAGCAGGACGATGGCGCGATCCCGCGAGATGCCGCGCGACCGCAGATAGTAGAGCGCGGTGGGATCGATGGCGCCAGTGGTGGACCCGTGGCTGCAGCGCACGTCATCGGCATAGATTTCAAGCTCCGGCTTGGCGAGGAACTGGCTGTCCTCGTCCAGCAGCAGCGCCTGGCTGATCTGGTAGCCGTCGGTCTTCTGGGCACCGGGTTGCACCAGGATCTTGCCCTGGAACACGCCGACAGCGCCGTTCTTCAGCACCTTCTTGAACACCTGCCGGCTTTCGCAGCGCTCGGCCCGGTGGGTCACGAACACCGTGTCGTCATGGTGGAACGGACCGGCGGCGCCATCGCCCAGCACCGCACCGGCCACGTGGGCGACGCTGTCGTCACCGGCAATGTCGACCACCGTCTCGTGCCGCATCAGGCTGCCGTTCAGCGACAGCACGAAGGATTTCAGCGACGCGGCCTCGGCCACGCGTCCGAACAGGTGGCTGACCGCGACGCGATCGACCCCGGCCCGGATGGCCGCGATGTGATGCAGGCGCGCGCCAGGTGCCAGATCGGCCTCGATCAAGGCATTGCTGCGGGCCCCGGACATGCCGGTCTCGATCAGGGTCAGTTCGGCCCCGGCGTCGACCTTGATGACGTGATGCAGCATGACATCGGCGGCCGGGTCGCTGCGGCGATAGATCAGATGCACCGGACGGGGCGCCGTGCCGATCACCCGGATGGCCAGACCATGTCGGGCCACGGCGGTGTTCATGGCCGCAAAGGGCCGGGGCACTGGCGATTGGCCGGCCTGTTCCAGCGTTCCGTAGATGTCGGCGACCCAGTGGTCCGGCTGCGCGTCGGCCTGATCCAGCCGTTCGATCTGCACGCCGTCCAGCGCGCCCTGGTCCGAGGCGGCCGCGTCCAGCACACCGTCGACAAAGATCAGCCGCAGCCGGTCGACATGGTCGAACATCTCGAACTCGTCACCGTTCAGCGCGACAGCGGCGGGTGCATCGGCATTCAGCAGGGCCGGGTCGGTATAGCGCCAGTATTCGTCCCGGGGGCGGGGCAGGCCCATCGACCGGAACCGCTGCGCCGCATCGGCGCGTGCAGGGGCGGTGCAGCCGCCCTGCGGGACGTCCAGATCGGCCCTCGGGGTGTGCGCAGAGGGGCGGCCTCCGACAATGTCGGGCGTGACCTCGTCCTGGGTGACCTGGGTCGTGCGGGTAGCCAGTTCCACCATCACGCGCCCTCCGCCACGATGTCCGCATAGCCGTTCCGCTCGACCTCGAGCGCCAGTTCCGGGCCCCCGGTGCGAACGATCCGGCCGTCCGCCATGATGTGGACGACGTCGGGGCGGATGTGGTCCAGCAAGCGCTGGTAGTGGGTGATGACCAGAAAGGCCCGGTCGGGCGCGCGCAGGGCGTTCACGCCGTCGGCCACCAGCCGCATCGCGTCGACGTCCAGACCCGAATCGGTTTCATCCAGGATGCACATGCGGGGTTCCAGCATCGCCATCTGAAGGATCTCGTTGCGCTTCTTTTCGCCGCCCGAGAATCCGACGTTGACCGGGCGCTTCAGCATGTCGGCGTCAATATCCAGCGCCTTGGCCCGTTCCCGGACCAGGCGCAGGAAATCACCCGAGGACAGCTCGTCCTCGCCGCGCGCCTTGCGCTGGGCGTTCATCGCCGTGCGCAGGAACGTCATGTTGCCCACGCCCGGGATCTCGACCGGGTACTGGAAGGCCAGGAACAGGCCGGCGGCGGCCCGCTCCTCGGGCTCGCTTTCCAGCAGGTCCTTGCCGTCCAGCGTGGCCTCGCCCTGCGTCACCACGTAGCCGTCGCGGCCCGACAGAACATAGGAGAGTGTGGACTTGCCCGACCCGTTCGGTCCCATGATGGCGTGGACCTGACTGGCCGGGACCGAGAGGGTCAGACCCTTCAGGATCTCCTTGTCCTCGTCTTCCAGCTTCACGTGCAGATTGGTCACTTCCAGCATTGGTCCGTCCATTCGGTTGACCCGCAGACATGCGGGGAAATTGTTGATCCGGCTGCAGCATCGCCGCAGGTTCGGCGGATCGGGTCGGTCTTCCGCAGCGGCGCCATACTTAATCCGCCCGGCCGCCGTGATCCAGCGACGCGCCCCGATTTCCGCCGGTCAGCCGGCCCCACCCAGGCTGACGGCCGTGCCGGACGCCGACACCATCAGCATGTTGTTGATGACCTCATAGTCCAGATCGACCCCGACAACGGCATTGCCGCCGAGATCACGGGCCCGGTCCTGCATCTCTCCGATCGCCGTCTGGCGCGCCTCGGCCAGGGCCTGCTCATAGGCGGACGACCGGCCACCGACGATGTCGCGGATGCCCGCGAAGATGTCCCGGAAGATGTTCGCCCCCAGGATGGTCTCGCCCGTGACGATGCCGTGATAGGCGGTGATGCGCCGGCCCTCGACGGTCGGCGTGGTCGTGACGACCATCACCGCGGACCCGCCGTCCGATGCGGGCCGGCTGCCCCAGGGGTCACTCATCCGACGGAGCCTTCCAGGCTGATCGCAACCAGGCTCTGCGCCTCCATCGCGAACTCCATCGGCAGCGCCTGCAGCACGTCCCGGCAGAACCCGTTGACCACCAGTGCCACGGCCTCCTCCTCGTCCATGCCCCGGGCCCGGCAATAGAACAGCTGGTCCTCGTCCACCTTGCTGGTCGTGGCCTCGTGCTCGACCCGACTCGAGGTATTCTTGACCTCGATATAGGGCACGGTGTGGGCCCCGCACTTGTCGCCGATCAGCAGGCTGTCGCACTGCGTGTAGTTGCGGCTGTTGGTCGCCCGCGGGTGCATGCTGACCAGGCCGCGATAGGTGTTCTGGGCTCGTCCGGCGGAAATGCCCTTGGACACGATCCGCGACCGGGTGTTCTTGCCCAGATGGATCATCTTGGTCCCAGTATCGGCCTGCTGGGCGTTGTTGGTGATGGCGATCGAGTAGAACTCGCCCTGACTTTCCTCGCCACGCAGGATGCAGGACGGGTATTTCCAGGTGATCGCCGATCCTGTCTCGACCTGCGTCCACATCACCTTGGCCCGGGCCTCACGGCAGTCGGCACGCTTGGTGACGAAGTTGTAGATGCCGCCCTTGCCCTCCTCGTCACCGGGGAACCAGTTCTGGACGGTCGAGTATTTGACCTCGGCATCCTCCAGGATCACGATCTCGACCACCGCCGCGTGCAGCTGGGCCACGTCGCGCTTGGGCGCGGTGCAGCCCTCAAGATAGCTGACATAGCTGCCCTTGTCCGCGATGATCAGGGTGCGTTCGAACTGGCCGGTGTTTTCGGCATTGATGCGGAAATAGGTGCTCAGTTCCATCGGGCAGCGGACGCCCGGCGGGATGTAGACGAACGAGCCGTCGGAAAACACCGCGCTGTTCAGCGTGGCAAAGTAGTTGTCCGACTGCGGTACGACGCTGCCCAGGTATTTCCTGACCAGGTCGGGATAGTCGCGGATGGCCTCGCTGATCGGGCAGAAGATCACGCCGGCCTTGGCCAGTTCGTCCTTGAAGGTGGTGCCCACGCTGACGCTGTCGAACACCGCATCGACGGCGACGCGGCGCCCTTCGGCGGGGGTGGCGCCTGCGCCTTCGACCCCGGCCAGGATCTCCTGTTCCTTCAGCGGAATGCCCAGCTTCTCATAGGTCGCCAGCAGCTTGGGGTCGACCTCGTCCAGCGATTTCGGCCGGACCATCATGCTCTTGGGGCGGGCGTAGTAATACTGGTCCTGATAGTCGATGTCCGGATAGTTCAGCATCGCCCAGCGGGGCTCGGACATGGTCTGCCAGCGCCGGAACGCGGCCAGGCGCCATTCGGTCATCCACTCCGGCTCTTCGTTGCGCTCGGAGATCAGGCGGACGATGTCCTCGGAAATGCCCTTGGGGGCATACTCCATCTCGATCTCGGTATCCCAGCCGTACTTGTACGTCCCCATGTTGGCGACGGTCTCGACCGTTTCCCGATCGACGCCTTCGCGCACGTCCAGTTCGGGGGCGCGTTCGGCGATGTCCAGTTGGGCCATGGTCAGATCTTTCCCTGTTTGCTGCGCCAGCGGCCGTGGGCGGTGAGCCAGGCCTCGGCAAAGCCGTCCAATTCCTCGGCGGTCGTGTCCCGGCCGAACGACACGCGCATCGCGCATGAGGCATCGACCTCGGGCACGCCCATCGCGCGCAAGACCCCGCTCGGCCGGACCTTGCCCGACGAACAGGCCGACCCCGCCGACACCGCATATCCGGCCAGGTCCATCTGCATCACCTGCGTCTCGCCCTTCCATCCCGGGGTCAGGATCGCAAGGGTCTGCGGCAACCGGCGCGCGTTGCGCCCCAGAAACATAGCGTTTCCATCAGCAATTTCCAGAGCGTTCTCCAGACGATTGCGCAGTTCCGTCTGACGATCCGCGATTCCGGACGCAAGATCGTCCTGCGCGGCCGCCGCAGCCGCCGCAAAGCCGGCGATCCCGACCAGGTTCTCGGTTCCGGCACGCCGGCCCTGTTCCTGCCCGCCGCCGCGTATCCGCGCCTCGACCTCGGTGCCCCGGCGCAGGATCAGCGCACCGACGCCCCTGGGCCCGCCCAGCTTGTGCGCACTGACAAAGCCGGCCTCGATCCCCAGCCAGTCGAACGCAAACGGGATCTTACCGAAGCCCTGCGTCAGGTCACTGACAGCCAGCCCCTGCGGCAGATCCTGGATCACCCCTGTCTCGCTGTTGGCCAGCTGCACGGTGGCCGACGCGGGCGCGGGCACGGTCACATGGCCATCCCCGTCGGTGGTCAAGGTTTCGTCGCACCAGGCACGGACGCAATCATGTTCGACACCCGCGCAGGCCAGACCCCGCCCCGCCAGGATCAGCGCGGCGGACTCGGTCGCGCCCGAGGTAAAGATGATCTCGGCCGATGCGGCGCCGAGCGCCTGCGCAACCGTGTCGCGGCAGCGTTCCAGCAGCATCTTGGCCGCGCGTCCCTCGGCATGGACGCTTGACGGGTTGCCGGTGACATCCATCGCGTCGGCCATCGCGGCCCGGGCCTCGGGACGCAGCGGCGCGGTGGCGTTCCAGTCGAGGTAGACCCGGCTCACCGGGCCCCGTCCTGCAGCGCGTCGGCGATGCGATCCGCCAGCCGTCGTGCGACCTTGACCTTGGTCATCCGCGGCCAGGCCTCGGCGCCGGACTCGGTGACCATGGTGATGGCATTCTCGTCGCCGCCCATGATCCCGGTTTCGGGGCTGACGTCGTTCGCCAGGATCCAGTCGCAGCCCTTTCGGCTGCGTTTCGCCGTCGCGTTCGCCACCACGTCGTCGGTTTCGGCGGCAAAGCCCACGACAAGGCGCGGCCGTTGCGCCGCCCGGCTGATCCACGCGAGGATGTCGGGGTTTTCCGCCATCTGCAGGCTGGGCGCGCCGCTGCCATCCTTCTTCACCTTGCGGTCCGCGGCATTGGTGACGTGCCAGTCGGCCACGGCCGCGGCCATCACCGCCGCGTCGGCGGGCAGCGCCGCCTGGACCGCCTCGTGCATCTGACGGGCCGTCTCGACCCGGACGACGTCGACACCTGAGGGAGGCGGGGACGTGGCGGGTCCGGTCACGAAGGTGACCCGGGCGCCCATGTCGCGCAAGGCTGCGGCGATGGCCGTCCCCTGCGTTCCCGACGAGCGATTGGCGATGTAGCGGACCGGATCGATCGGTTCGTGGGTCGGGCCCGACGTGACGATGACGTGCCGCCCGGCAAGTCGGCGCGGGGCAGGCGGGATGATCACCGACTCGGGGGGCAGGCGCAGCGGCGCGGAGGCGTCGGTCAGGGCCGGTGCGGGCGGGCCGAGCAACTCACCCATCGCCTGCATGATCGCCTCGGGTTCGGCCATCCGCCCCTCCCCCCATTCTCCGCAGGCCATCCCGCCCTCGTCCGGGCCGACCATGTCGATGTCGTCGTCGGCGAGGATGGCGCGGTTGCGCCGGGTCGCCGGGTGGTCCCACATCCGCACGTTCATGGCCGGCGCGATCAGCACCGGCGTGTCCGTCGCCATCAGCAGGGTCGAGGCGAGATCGTCCGCCAGGCCGTGCGCCATCTTGGCCATCAGGTCAGCGGTGGCCGGGGCAACGACGATCAGGTCGGCGGATCGGGACAGCTCGATATGCCCCATTTCGGCCTCCCGCGTCAGATCGAACAGCTCGCTGTGGCAGGGCGCATTCGACAAAGCCGAGAGGGTCAGCGGCGTCACGAACTGCGCCCCGCCGCTGGTCAGCACGGTGGTGACCGATGCGCCCGCCTTGCGGATCAGTCGGACCAACTCGGGTGTCTTGTAGGCGGCGATGCCGCCGGCCACGATCAGCAAGATCCGCTTGCCCTGCATGCTGATGATCCCTCCCCAACGGTTCGTCCCTACCTAAGCCGGGCCGGTCGGACAGACAAGAAAGCCCCGTTAACGCGCGATTAAGCGGGCTGCGTTAACCCTCGGCACGCAGCAGGGGGCGTGGATGGTTGCGATCGCCTATACGGTGGCGTTCGAGGGGGTCGAGGCGCGCCTGGTCGAGGTGCAGGCATCGGTCAGCCCGGGTCTGCCATCCTTCGGAATCGTGGGGCTGCCGGACAAGGCGGTCAGCGAGGCCCGCGAACGCGTGCGGGCGGCATTCGCCGCGCTGTCGATCGCCATGCCGTCGCGCCGTGTGACGGTGAACCTGTCGCCGGCCGACATGCCAAAGGAAGGCTCCCATTTCGACCTGCCAATCGCACTGGCGGTGCTGGCGGCGCTGCAGATCCTGCCGGCAGAGGAACTCGAAGGCGTGGTGTCGCTGGGCGAGCTGTCGCTCGACGGGCGTCTGGTGTCGGTCGCCGGGGCGCTGCCCGCCGCCATGGCCGCCGTCGAGGACGACCGCGCGCTGATCTGCCCGCGGGCCTGCGGGGCAGAGGCGGCGTGGGTGGCGGCGGTGACGGTGCTGGCCCCGGCGACGCTGCGGCAGGTCGTGGACCATCTGACCGGCCGCGCCCCTCTGCAGCCGGCCCGGGCGGGCGAGGTGGCGGCGCCGGATCGGCTGGCCGATCTGGCCGACGTGCGCGGGCAGGAGCGTGCCTGCCGGGCGCTGGAGATTGCGGCCGCCGGTGGTCATCACCTGCTGATGACTGGGCCGCCGGGGTCCGGCAAGTCGATGCTGGCCGCGCGACTGCCCGGGATCATGCCGGCGCTGACCCCGGCCGAGGCGCTGGAAACCTCGATGATCCATTCGCTGGCCGGGGTGCTGGCCGACGGCGGCATCTCGCGTGCCCCGCCGTTCCGCGAACCGCATCATACAGCCTCCATGGCGGCGATCGTCGGAGGGGGTCGTGCGGCGCGACCGGGTGAAATCAGCCTGGCCCATAACGGCGTCCTGTTCCTGGACGAACTGCCCGAGTTCTCGCGTCCGGTGCTGGAAACCCTGCGGCAGCCGATCGAGACGGGCGAGGTGGTGGTGGCGCGCGCCAACGCCCATGTGCGCTATCCCTGCCGCTTTCTGCTGGTCGCGGCCGCCAATCCCTGCCGCTGCGGCCATCTGGCCGATCCGGCGCGGGCCTGCAGCCGGGCGCCTTCCTGTGGAGCCGACTACATGAGCCGCATCTCGGGACCGCTGATGGATCGGTTTGACCTGAGGATCGAGGTGCCGGCCGTGTCGCTGGCCGACCTGGAAGCCCCCGCGACGGCTGAGCCGTCCGCGAGCGTGGCCGCGCGTGTCGCGGCGGCCCGCGCGGTGCAGTCGGACCGCTTTGCCGATCACCCCACGATGCGCGTGAACGCCGACGCGAGCGGCAATATGCTGGAGCAGATCGCCCGCCCGGACGACGAGGGCAGGGAGCTGATCCATCGCGCGGCGGACCGCCTGGGCCTGACGGCCCGCG
This sequence comes from uncultured Paracoccus sp., assembly GCF_947496875.1. Lineage (GTDB taxonomy): Bacteria > Pseudomonadota > Alphaproteobacteria > Rhodobacterales > Rhodobacteraceae > Paracoccus. The sequence continues at coordinate 304,410 of NZ_CANMEH010000001.1, forward strand.
GCTATCACCGGGTCCTGCGCACCGCCCGCACCATCGCCGATCTCGACGGCTCGGACTCCGTGCAGACCCGGCACCTGGCCGAGGCGATCAGCTTTCGCCTGCCATTCGTTGTGGGGGGATGAGGGCGGCCGAGACGCGCCCTGCGGCGCCGCCCAAAGGCGATCCGGGCGACGCCGCGCCGGACGATAGCCCGGCTCAGCGGCAACCGCGGCCGTTCCCTCGAACATCGCCGCGGGCACGGACCGCCCGCGACAGCCTGTCGAGTGGACGCTCCGTCAGCCCGCCGAGGCGGCTTCCTTCTTGGTGTCGCTGTGGATCAGGAGCGGCTTGGCTGCGGGGTTGTCGACCGCCTCCTCGTTCACCACCACCTCGTTCACGCTGTCCATGCCGGGCAGTTCGAACATGGTGTCCAGCAGAATGTCCTCCATGATCGACCGCAACCCGCGGGCGCCGGTCTTGCGCTTGATGGCCCGCTTGGCGATCGCCTTCAGCGCATCGTCGGTGAAGGTCAGCTTGACGTCTTCCAGATCGAACAGCCGCTGGTACTGCTTGACCAGCGCGTTCTTGGGCTGGGTCAGGATGATGATCAGCGCCTCTTCATCCAGGTCGGTCAGCGTGGCGATCACCGGCAAGCGGCCGACGAATTCGGGGATGAGGCCGAATTTCAGCAGGTCCTCGGGCTCGAGCTCCTTGAACAACTCGCCCACGCCCCGGTCGTCGTTTTCCTTGACGACGGCGCCGAACCCCATGGTCGTGCCCTTGTTGCGCTGGGCAATGATCCGTTCCAGACCGGAGAATGCGCCGCCGCAGATGAACAGGATGTTGGTGGTGTCGACCTGCAGGAATTCCTGCTGCGGATGCTTGCGCCCGCCCTGCGGGGGGACCGAGGCGACGGTGCCCTCCATGATCTTCAGCAGCGCCTGCTGCACCCCTTCGCCCGACACGTCGCGGGTGATCGACGGGTTGTCCGACTTGCGGGTGATCTTGTCGACCTCGTCGATATAGACGATGCCGCGCTGGGCACGTTCGACGTTGTATTCCGAGGCCTGCAACAGCTTCAGGATGATGTTCTCGACATCCTCGCCGACATAGCCGGCCTCGGTCAGCGTCGTCGCATCCGCCATCGTGAACGGGACGTCCAGTATGCGGGCCAGGGTCTGCGCCAGCAGCGTCTTGCCGCAGCCGGTCGGGCCGATCAGCAGGATGTTCGACTTCGCCAGTTCGATGTCGCTCTTGGTGCCGTGGTTCAGGCGCTTGTAATGGTTGTGGACCGCGACGGAGAGCACCCGTTTCGCGTGTTCCTGACCGATCACATAGTCGTCGAGCACCGCCATGATCTCGCGCGGTGTGGGCACGCCCTCGCCGGATTTCAGGCCTGACGACTTGGTCTCTTCCCGGATGATGTCCATGCACAATTCGACACATTCGTCGCAGATGAACACGGTCGGTCCGGCGATGAGCTTGCGCACCTCGTGCTGGCTCTTGCCGCAAAAGCTGCAGTAGAGCGTGTTCTTGCTGTCGCTGCCGGGCTGGTTGGCCATGGTCAGTTCCTCGTCCTTCGTGCCTGCGGCCCGGGACAGGGCCGGCAGTTGCCACGGGCGACAGAAGCGCCGCCGCGCGGGTTTCCCCATGTTAAGTTCGGGGGGAGGTGGTCACAATCCCCAAACGCCTCGCATTGGAACCGTCGGAGCCGGGTCAGCTTTCGGGAACTGCCTTGCCGCGGGGTTCCAGGATGTCGTCCAGCAGCCCCCACTCCTTCGCCTCTGTCGGCGACATGAAGCGGTCGCGGTCGAGTGCCTTCTCGACTTCGTCCAGGGTCCGGCCGGTGTGCTGAACATAGATCTCGTTCAGCCGACGCTTCAGCTTCTGGGTCTCTTCGGCATGGATCAGCAGGTCGGCCGCCTGGCCGCGGAACCCGCCGGACGGCTGGTGGATCATGATCCGGCTGTTGGGCAGCGAGTAGCGCGCGCCCTTTTCACCGGCCGCCAGCAACAGCGACCCCATCGACGCCGCCTGGCCGATCACCAGGGTCGAGATGCGGGGCCGGACATACTGCATCGTGTCGTAGATCGACAGCCCTGCGGTCACCACGCCGCCAGGGCTGTTGATGTACATGCTGATGTCCTTGGACGGATTTTCCGCCTCGAGGAACAGCAGCTGGGCCGAGATCAGCGTGGCCATTCCGTCGTGGACGGGACCCGCGACGAAGATGATGCGTTCCTTCAGCAGGCGTGAAAAGATGTCATAGGCACGTTCGCCCCGGCTGGTCTGTTCGACCACCATCGGGACAAGCGTGTTCATGTAGTGTTCGTGAAGATCCATCTGCGCCCCTGTCATCATCCACCCGGGGGCTGATCTGTCCCCGGCCCTGCCCGTCCACGTCCACTAGGGGCGAAAGGTTGACAGAGTCTTAGTAACGCGCGACGCCCGCCGCAAGGGATGGGGTCGCATGCGAGCAAGGGGATCGTCCATGCAGTTGATCGTCGGACTGGGCAATCCGGGGCAGAAATATGCCCGCAACAGACACAATGTCGGCTGGATGGCGATCGACCGGATCGCGCTGGACCACGGCTTCGCGCCTTGGCGCCCCAGGTTTCAGGGGCTGATCGCCGAGGGCCGTCTGGGCGACGTGCGGGTGACGCTGCTGAAACCCCAGACGTTCATGAACCTGTCCGGCCAGTCGGTGGGCGAGGCGATGCGCTATCTGAAGCTGACGCCCGCCGATGTCACGGTGCTGCATGACGAGCTGGACTTGGCCCCCGGAAAATGCCGGGTCAAGACGGGGGGCGGTCATGCCGGCCACAACGGCCTGCGGTCGATGCACCAGCATATCGGCGACGCGTATCGCCGGGTGCGGCTGGGGATCGGCCATCCCGGCCGCAAGGAACTGGTGACGTCGCATGTCCTGTCGGATTTCGCCAAGGCGGATGCGGACTGGCTCGAGGATCTGCTGACCGGCGTATCGGACGGGGCGCCGGCGCTGGCGGCAGGCGACGATGCCCGGTTTGCGGCCGCGGTTTCGGCCCGGACGGCCCCGCAAGGCCGGGGGACGGATGGACGGGAGGCACAAGATGGCCGGCCGCGCGCCGCGCCGTCGGCGTCCGCGTCGGTCGCGGCGGCCGATCCCGCCCCCGCCGGGCCTGCACCTGCCCAGTCACCCAGCGACATGGCAGGCAAGCTGAGCGCACTGCGCGCGCTGTTCGGAGGAAAGTCCTGATGGATCCGTCACTCAACGTGCTGGGCGAGCGGCTGCAGAGCTGTTCGACGGCGCCGCTCACCGGCTTCTACCGCAACGGATGCTGTGACACGGGCCGCGAGGATCAGGGCAGTCACACGGTCTGCGTGATCGTCACCGCCGAATTCCTGGCCCTGTCCAAATATCTGGGCAACGACCTGTCGACGCCGCGTCCCGAATACCGTTTCGAGGGCCTGAAGCCCGGGGACCGGTGGTGCCTGTGCGCCGGCCGTTTTCTGCAGGCGGCGCAGGAGTTTGCCGCACCCCAGGTGGTGCTGGAAGCAACCCATGCGCGGGCGCTGGAGATCGTGCCGCGTGAACTGCTGCTCGCGCACGCAGTCGGACGCGAGGGCGGGTCAGGGCAATGAACTCGCGCGGGACGGCGCGCCTGCAGGGGTGAGGGCGCCCATCCGCATGCTTGACCGGCCGTCCAACGAGAACGGCCCCCGATCTCGGCGGCCGTTTCCTTGCGGGGGGCGCTCAGTTGCCCGCGCCGGACCCGTCCGAGCCATCGGCCCCGTCGGCGCCATCCGCACCGTCGGACCCATCAGCGCCGTCGGTGCCAGCATCACCTGCACTGTCACCGCCGTCGGCTCCGTCGTCTCCGGACGATCCGTCAGTGTCGCCCGCATCGGAATCCCCGGCATCGGTCCCTGAGTCGGTGTCGCTGGCGTCGGTGTCGCCCGCGTCAGTGCCAGCATCGCCGGCATCCGCGTCACTCGCGCTATCCGATGAGTCGGCAGCGACGCCCGGGTCCGTTCCGGTTGTTCCGGTGTCGGTCGTGTTGCCCGTGACACCGACCGCGGATGCACCGGTGGGAGAGCTCTTGTCGCTCTCGTCGGTCTGATCGATGACCAGCTCGCCATCCCGTTCGACCAGCTTGCCCGAGGCGGTCTGGTAGACGAGTTCCATCGGCCGGCCGTCGCGCAGGGCGGTGACCGTCAGCAGGCTGCCTTCGCGGCTGATCCTGATGTCGGTGAAGCCCTGTGCCAGCAGGGTCTCGGCGATGGTCTGGTCATTGGCGTTCTGCGGAAGATCCGTGACGATCACGGGCTGCACCACCACGACCTGCGCAGGTGTCGTGGTGGTTTCTGCCGGGGGGGTCAGGGCAGCTTGCGCGAAAGCGCCGGTCGCTAGGGCACTCAGGGCAAGCGCCTTGGTGCCGACCAATACGAACTTCATGGAATGTCTGGACATCGGTTCACCTGCAAAATTGTTGTGCAGGACAACCCGGGGACAACAGCGAAGTTGCGTGGCTCACGGTAAGTTGGGCGGGCCGCGACCGCCGCCCGATCAGCCGTCGATCTTCACGCCGAGATGGCGGGCCACCGTAAAGATGTCCTTGTCGCCGCGACCGCACATGTTCATCACGATCAGATGTTCGGCCGGCAGCTCGGGTGCGATCTTGGCGACATGGGCCAGGGCATGGCACGGCTCCAGCGCCGGGATGATGCCCTCGGTCTCGCAGCACAGCGTGAAGGCGGCAAGCGCCTCGGCGTCCGTGATGCTGACATAGTCGGCGCGGCCGGCATCCTTCAGCCAGGCGTGTTCCGGTCCGATCCCCGGATAGTCCAGGCCGGCGCTGATGGAGTGGCCTTCCAGGATCTGCCCCTCGTCGTCCTGCAGCAGGTAGGTGCGGTTGCCATGCAGGACGCCGGGCCGGCCGCCGGTCAGGCTGGCGCAGTGCTGCATGGTTTCGTCGACGCCCTTGCCGCCGGCCTCGACGCCGATGATGCGGACGCTGCGGTCGTCGAGGAACGGGTGGAACAGCCCCATGGCGTTCGACCCGCCGCCGATTGCCGCGATCAGGGTGTCGGGCAACCGGCCTTCGCGCTCCATCATCTGTGCCTTGGTCTCGCGCCCGATGATCGACTGGAAATCGCGCACCATGGCGGGGTAGGGGTGCGGTCCCGCGACCGTCCCGATGCAGTAGAACGTGTCGCGCACGTTCGTCACCCAGTCGCGCAGCGCATCGTTCATCGCGTCCTTCAGCGTGCCCCGCCCGGACCGGACCGGCACCACCTCGGCGCCCAGCAGGCGCATCCGAAACACGTTCGGCTGCTGCCGCTCTACATCGTGGGCGCCCATGTAGACCACGCATTTCAGGCCGAAGCGCGCGCAGACCGTCGCGGTCGCCACCCCGTGCTGGCCGGCGCCGGTTTCCGCGATGATCCGGGTCTTGCCCATGCGGCGGGCCAGCAGGATCTGCCCTAGGACGTTGTTGATCTTGTGGCTGCCGGTGTGGTTCAGCTCGTCCCGCTTCATGTAGATCGTGGCGCCGCCCAGACGCTCGGTCAGCCGTTCCGCCTTGTATAGCGGCGACGGGCGGCCGACGTAATGCGTCCACAGATCGTCCATTTCCGCCTTGAACGCCGGGTCGGTCTTGGCGCGCTCGTATTCAGCCTGCAGCTGCAGGATCAGCGGCATCAGCGTCTCGCTGACGAACCGCCCGCCATAGATGCCGAAGCGGCCCTGTTCGTCCGGTCCGTTCATGAAGCTGTTGATCAGGTCGTCGGCCATCCCAGTCCCCCAAGCTGCCCGGACGCGGGCTAGAGCGGCTTCTTAAATCCGATATGCGAGGCGGTAAACCCGAGCCGATGGTAGAACCGGTGGGCCTCGCCCCGCGTCCGGTTTGTCGTTAGTTGCAGAAGCCGGCATCCCGCGGCCCGGGCGCGGGCTTCGGCATCCTGCATCAGCGCATCGCCGACGCCGTGGCCCCGCAAGTCCGCGGCCACGCGCACGCCCTCGATCAGGGCGCGTCGCGCCGCCTGCAGGGACAGGCCGTCGATGAAGGTGATCTGGTAGCAGGCGATGACCCTGTCGTCGCGCTGGCCGACGATCAGCAGGTTGTCCGGCTGCGTGGCGATCCGGTCGAAGGCCGCGAGATAGGCGCCCATGTCGCCGTCCTCGCGGTTGCGTCCCAGCACGTCGTCGCGCAGCAGGGCCACGATTGCCGGCACATCGCTGCGTCCTGCCTCGCGCCAGTGGGTCATGCCGCCGCCGCGGCCGCCACGAAGGCACGGATCAGGTCGGGATCCTTGACGCCCGGCGCCGATTCCACCCCCGATGACACATCCACGCCCGGCGCACCCGTCAGCCGGACCGCCTCGGCGACGTTGTCGGGGGTCAGCCCGCCGGCCAGCATCCACGGCTTCAGCATCCGCCGCCCGGCCAGCAGGCGCCAGTCGAAGGACAGCCCGTTCCCGCCGGGCAGCGCCGCACCGGGCGGCGGCTTGGCGTCGATCAGCAGCAGATCCGCGACCACGCCGTAGTCGAGCAGGGCCGCCAGGTCCTGCGGATGCGCCACGCCCACCGCCTTCATCACCGGCAGCCCAGCACGGGCGCGGATCTCGGCCACCCGCGCCGGGGTTTCCTGGCCGTGCAGCTGGATGATGTCCAGCGGCACCGTTTCCAGCACCGCATCTAGGGCGGCGTCGTCGGGGTTCACGAACAGGCCCACGCGGGCGAGCCCCTCGGGCATGTCGAGGGCGAGCGCGGCGGCGCGTGACGGGTCCAGGTTGCGGGGCGACCGGGGGAAGAACACCAGCCCGGCATAGCGCGCCCCGGCAGCGGCAGCCGCGGCGACGTCCTGTGGCCGGGTCAGCCCGCAGATCTTGACAGCCGTGTTCACCTGCGGGCGGGCAGCATGTCCGGGCTCCGCGCGGTCGTCACAGCCGGGGACGGTGTCGCGGTTGCGGGCGCCAGGGGCGGCAGTGCCGCAGGCGGCGGAACATCGGCAGCGTGACGGGTGCCCGCGCGTTGTCCGTCGAGGATTGCCAGAACGTCGTCGTTGGGTGCGGCAAAATGCGCGCGCAGGGCGCCGGTTTCCCGTTGCGCGGCCGCCAGCGCCTGTGCGCGGCGGGCCGCGGCTGTCCGGATGCGCGATTCCCGCAGCCATTCCCAGATCAGCCCCAGTACCATTCCGATGGCCAACGTCAGGAAGATCAGCAGGAACAGCGGCATCGTCACCGTCCAGCCGCCGCCCAGAAACTGCGCGAGGTTGGCGGGGAACAGACCCACGGTGACGGGGGCGCGGTTGGCAAGGGCGACACCGATCAGCACCAGGGCCAGCACGATCAGGAGCAGCAGGCGAAGGGTGCGCATCGGTCGGATCCTCACTGGCAGATGGGCGCTGAGCGGTTGGGTGCGGGCACAGCCCGCCTCGCGGCAATCTGACCTATCGGGGCCCGGGCATCAACCGTCACCGATCCTCGTTCAGACGGTCGCGCAGCAGCTTTCCGGTCTTGAAGAAGGGGACGTGCTTTTCCTCGACCTCCACCATCTCGCCGGTGCGCGGGTTCCGCCCTTGGCGGGCATCGCGCCGCTTGACTGAAAACGCGCCGAAACCGCGCAGCTCGACGCGGTCGCCACGCGCCATCGCCGAGATGATCTCCTCGAACACGGTACCGACGATCTTTTCCACGTCGCGGTGCAGCAGATGCGGGTTCTCGTCCGAGATCTTCTGTATCAATTCGGACCTGATCATCGACACCCCCGGACATCTGCAGGCCCGCGACCAGACCCAACTGCTGGTTTTCCAACGCAGACCGCCGGGATTGGTTGCACGCAAGCTGATGGGCACAGCAGCAAATGCGAACGAAAAACGCCGCCCCGTCGGGGGCGGCGTGATGGTGACGCGATGTGACCCGACGGGCTCAGCCGCGGTTCTTCAGCGCAGCCCCCAGTATGTCGCCGAGCGAGGCGCCCGAGTCGGACGAGCCGTACTGGTCGATCGCTTCCTTCTCTTCGGCGATCTCGCGCGCCTTGATCGACAGGCCAAGACGCCGGGTCTTGGTGTCGATGTTGGTGACGCGGGCATCGATCGTGTCGCCGACCTGGAAGCGTTCGGGCCGCTGGTCCTGGCGGTCGCGGGCCAGGTCCGATCGGCGGATGAACGACTTGACGCCGTTGTACTCCACCTCGATCCCGCCTTCCTCGATTGCGGTGATGGTGACCGTCACGATCGAGCCGCGCTTCACGCCGTCGACCGCCTCGGTCATCGTGTCGTTTTCCAAGGCCTTCACCGACAGGCTGATACGCTCCTTGTCGACGTCCACTTCCTGGACGGCGGCACGGACGACATCGCCCTTGCGGTAGTTCTGGATTGCATCCTCGCCGCGCTGATCCCAGGACAGGTCGGACAGATGGACCATGCCGTCGATGTCGCCCTCGAGGCCCACGAACAGACCGAACTCGGTGATGTTCTTGACCTCGCCCTCGATCTGGGTGCCGGCCGGGTGGGTTTCGGCGAAGACTTCCCACGGGTTGCGCATGGTCTGCTTGAGACCCAGCGAGACGCGGCGCTTCTGCTCGTCGATCTCCAGCACCATGACGTCCACCTCCTGCGAGGTCGAGACGATCTTGCCGGGGTGCACGTTCTTCTTGGTCCAGGACATTTCCGACACGTGGACCAGACCTTCGATCCCCGCCTCGAGCTCCACGAAGGCGCCGTAGTCGGTGATGTTGGTGACGCGGCCCTTGTGGACGCTGCCGATCGGGAACTTCTCGGACACGGTATCCCAAGGGTCGGCCTGCAGCTGCTTCATGCCCAGGCTGATTCGATGGGTTTCCTTGTTGATCTTGACGACCTGCACCTTGACGGTCTCGCCGATCGACAGGATTTCCGACGGGTGGTTGACCCGGCGCCATGCCATGTCGGTGACGTGCAGCAGCCCGTCCACACCGCCCAGATCGACGAACGCACCGTATTCGGTGATGTTCTTGACGACGCCGTCGACCACCTGGCCTTCGTGCAGGTTGGCGATGACCTCGGCCCGCTGTTCGGCGCGGCTTTCTTCCAGGATGGCGCGGCGCGACACGACGATGTTGCCGCGGCGACGATCCATCTTGAGGATCTGGAACGGCTGCTTCAGGCCCATCAGCGGGCCGGCGTCGCGCACCGGGCGCACGTCCACCTGCGAGCCGGGCAGGAACGCCACGGCACCGCCGAGGTCGACGGTGAAGCCGCCCTTGACGCGACCGAAGATGGCGCCCTCGACCCGGTCTTCCTTGGCGTAGGCCTGTTCCAGACGGTCCCACGCTTCTTCGCGGCGGGCCTTCTCACGGCTGATGCTGGCTTCGCCGCGGGCGTTTTCGACGCGGTCCAGATAGACCTCGACCTCGTCGCCGACCTTCAGCTCCGCCTCTTCGCCGGGACCTGCAAATTCCTTCAGATCGACACGGCCTTCCATCTTGTAGCCGACGTCGATGATGGCCTGCCCCGCCTCGATGGCGAGAACCCGGCCTTTGACAACCGAACCTTCGTTCGGGGTGTCGATCTCGAGGCTGTCGTTCAGGAGGGCCTCGAATTCCTCCATGGATGCGTTTTTCGCCATGTGGCGGTGATGTCCTTTGCGTTGCTATACGGGCCTGGCGGTTGGCTCCGCCGGTCGGTGGGGTCTCTCGTGAACGCCAAAAGGCCGCGGCTGACGCCCGACCCGTTGCAAAGCGGCCTGTTGTGGCCTTGTCGCCCGAAAGACTTGCGCGGGCCTATAGCTGTGAAACGCGCGGCTGGCAAGCCGTGGCGCGGGTTTGACGACCGCGACGCCTGTTCAGCTGCGGCTGGCCAGGGCGCGTTCGACCGCCGCCGTCGCTGCCGCGACGGCCTCCGCGATCGTCAGGGTGGTGGTGTCTAGGGTCAGCGCGTCGCTGGCCGCGCGCAGCGGGGCTGCGTCGCGGGCCCGGTCCCGGGCGTCCCGTTCGCGCAACTGCGCCAGTATCTCGGCGGGATCGGCGCCAAGCTCCGCGGCGCGGCGGCTGGCCCGGGTTTCGTCGTCGGCGATGACGTAGAGCTTCACCGGCGCATCGGGGCAGATCACCGTGCCGATGTCGCGCCCGTCCAGGATCGCGCCCGGTTCCTGCAGCGCAAAGTGGCGCTGGAAATCGATGAGCGCGGCACGCACGTCCGGAATCGCGGCCACGCGTGACGCGGCCTGGCCGGCCTCGGCGCTGCGCAGGTCGGGACGGGTCAGATCCTCGCTCCGCAGCGACTGCGCTGCGGCCACCGGATCGCCCCCCTTCATCCCGACTGCCCGGTAGAGCAGGCCGGTATCCAGATGCGCGAAGCCAAAGCGCGCCGCCAGCGCCCGGGCGATCGTGCCCTTCCCCGCAGCGGCGGGGCCGTCAATGGCGATGGTGAAAGACATGGCAGACTCCGGCTGATGCTGGGGCGATCAGTTGCCACATCGTGCCGTCCCGGGAAACCCGCGGCGACAAAAGTCGCCCGCCGCGGCGATCACACGATCGCGGCCTCGGTCATCGGCTGCCCGTCCAGCACGCGCTGCATCCCGAGCGCGGACAGGTCCAGCGTTACCCAGTCGCCGTGCACGATCTGCTCGGCGATGCCACGTCCGACGGCGGGGGCCTGCTGCAACCCGTGGCCCGAAAATCCGTTGGCATGATAGAGGTTGGGCACCTGCGGGTTGCGGCCGAGGATGGCGTTCTGGTCCAGCGTGTTGAATGCATAATGGCCAACCCACCAGCGCCGCATCCTGGCCTGCTCGAACCCCGGTGACCGGTGATAGAGCGCGGGCCAGATCTCATCCTCGAACAGCTGCAGGTCGGGGTCGAAATCATCGGGGGCGCAGGGGCCGTCGGTCGCGGGGACGGTCGCGGTCAGCCACTGGTTGTACTCGGGCCGGAAATAGATGCCGGAGGGGTCGATCACCAGCGGCGCGTCCGGGTGGCGGGCCATCGGGGCGTCCACGATAAACACCGTTCGCTTGCGCGGCTCGACCGGGATGTCCAGCCCGACGGTCCGCATCAGGATGGCGGCGCGCGGGCCCGTGCAGTTGACGAACACCTGCGCGGTGCGCCGGCCGCCGGTTTCCAGCACGGCGGCCGTGATGCGGGCGCCGTCGCGTTCGAGCGCCGTGACCCGATCTCGGACCCAGCGCACGCCGGCGGCACGGGCCGCGTTCCTGAACCCGTTCAGCAGGCCCATGTTGTCGAAAAAACCCTCGTCCCGGGACCCGAACGATCCTGCGGTGATGTCGTCCAGCGCCATCCACGGGAACCGGGCCCGCAGCGCCGCCCGGTCCAGGACCTGCGTCGACGCGCCCAGTTCGCGCTGCATGGCTGCCAGGTTTTCCATGACCTGCGCGCCGGTGTCGCTGGTGGTCAGGAACAGGTAGCCGTTTTCCTTGAAGCCCAGATCGGCAACTTCGCCGGCGGGACCGATGTGACGCGCGAAGTCGCGGATGAAATCGACGCCGAACCGGCTGATCTCGACATTCACCCGATCCGAAAACTGCATCCGGATGCCGGATGCCGCCAGGGCCGTCGAACTGGTTGCATAGCTGGGATCGGGCTCGATCACTTCGATGTCCAGGGTGGGGTCGAGCCGGCTGAGCCAGAACGCAACCGACGCCCCCATGACGGCACCCCCTGCGATCAGCACGTCGACCATGGCGCAATCCTTCGCTCGTACCCGTGCAGCGTTGGCGCAGCGCGGCGGGTCAGGCAAGGGGCAGCAACCCGTCCCGGCCATTCGTCACGTGGCAAGATGCTGGACCTCGGCCCGTCTTTCGGCGATACCCGGGCCAGCACTGCGCAAGGATCACGCCCATGTCGCTCAAGTCGATCATGCATCGCCTGCTGACCTGGTGGAACGGCCAGACCCTGAACACCCAGGTCTGGACCGCGATCCACGGCGAGAAGGTCGGAGAGGACGAGCAGGGCAACATCTATTACCAGAAGGATGGCGGCCGCCGGCGCTGGGTCATCTACAACGGTGAGTCGGAGGCGAGTCGCGTCAGCCCGGACTGGCATGGCTGGCTGCACTTCACCTTCGACGAGATCCCCTCGCAGGTGCCGCTCGCGCGCATGCCTTGGCAACAGCCGCATGTGCCGAACCTCACCGGCACGCCGGGCGCCTATCACCCCGCCGGGTCTCTGGTCCGGTCAGAACCTGTGGTTCGCCGGGATTACGACGCGTGGCGGCCGGAATAGGCCAACTGCGGTGACCCGTTGGCGGACACGAATGCTGGCGCTTGCGGCTGCGGCGGTGCCGGGCTGGGGTGGCGCCGTGGCGCAGGATGCGCCGCCGGACATTCCGGTGACCCGCGCGGGTGGCGCGCTGCTGCGCGGTCTGGACAAGATTGCCGGGACCGCGTCCGATCTGCAGCTGGCGGTGGGGCAGAGCGTGGATTTCGGCAGGCTGACGGTGCGGCTGGGCGAGTGCCGGCAACCGGCGGACGATCCGGACTCGGACGCGTTCGCGCAGATGACCATCCTGGACCGGAAGACCGGTCAGACCGCATTCGCGGGCTGGATGATCGCGTCGGCACCCGCGCTGTCCGCGCTGGACGATGCGCGCTACGATATTTGGGTCGTGGCCTGCAACGACGGCCGCGCGGCGGATCGGCCGGAACTTGTCTATGAACCCGACACCACGCCACAGCCCGATGATGTGGGCGAGGGCGGTCCGGACGCTGAAGAAGCCGTCGCCGACCCGGCCGAGGATCAGCCGGACTGAACCCCAGTCCCCTCCAGACGGCGCAGCAATGCCGCCGCATCCGACAGGGGGCGGGCGCGGAAATCCGCGACACGGGTCAGCGCCCGGCGCAGCTGGGCCTGATAGCTTGCGCGCGGGATCTGCTGGCCGCCCATGCTCGCCAGATGCGGGGTCAGGTACTGGGTGTCCAGCAGGGTGAAACCGCAATCGGCCAGGTGCTGCGACAGCCAGAGCAGCGCCATCTTGGACCCGTCCCGCTGACTCGAGAACATGCTTTCCCCGAAGAAGGCACCGCCCAGCGTCACGCCGAACAGGCCCCCCGCCAATTGGCCCTGATGGTAGACGGCCAGCGCATGCGCATGTCCGGCCCTGTGAAGATCGGCGTAGAGCCTGGCGAGCGGCGCATTGATCCAGGTCTCGGACCTGGCGGCGCAGGCGTCGACGATCGCGTCGAAATCGGGCGAGGCGTCGGCGGTCCAGCCGCCCCGTCGAAGGCTGCGGCGCAGCGATCGCGAGGCATGGATGCCGCCCACCGGCAGGATGCCGCGAAATGGTGGATCGTACCAGTGCAGCTGCGGATCTGCGGCGCTGTGCGCCATCGGGAACACGCCTTGGGCGTAGCCCGTCAGCAGTTGCGCAGCAGTCGGGACGCGGTAGTCCATCACACCGCGGCGGCGCCGCGTGGCGCCGCCGCCGCGCGGTTCACCGTCATTCGCATCACGTCAGGTTCTTGGCCAGCCAGCGTTCCAGCCAGTGGATCGAATAGGTCCCGGCCTTGATCTCGGGGTCGCGGAGCAGGCGCCGGAACAGCGGCACGGTCGTGTCCACGCCATCGACGATCAGTTCGCCCAATGCGCGATCCAGGCGGGCCAGCGCCTCGGGCCGGTCGCGGCCATGGACGATCAGCTTGCCGATCAGCGAATCGTAATAGGGCGGAATCGTGTAGCCGTCATAGATCGCGGAATCGATCCGAACGCCCAATCCGCCCGGTGCGTGGTATTGCGTGACCCGGCCCGGGCAGGGGGTGAAGTTCGGCAGCTTCTCGGCATTGATCCGCACCTCGATGGCGTGCCCGCGCACCGTCAGGTCGTCCTGCACCAGCTCCATCGGCAGACCGGCGGCAACGCGGATCTGTTCGCGCACCAGATCGACGTCGAAGACGGCCTCGGTGACCGGGTGTTCCACCTGCAGCCGGGTGTTCATCTCGATGAAATAGAACGCGCCGTCTTCGAACAGGAATTCGATCGTGCCGGCCCCGGCGTAGCCCAGCTTGGCCATCGCGTCGGCGCAAGTGCGGCCGATCCGCTCGCGCTGCTCGGCGGTGATGGTCGGCCCCGGCGCTTCCTCGAGAACCTTCTGGTGGCGGCGCTGCAGGGAACAGTCGCGTTCACCCAAGTGGACGGCCTTTCCCTGGCCGTCACCGAAGACCTGCACCTCGATATGCCGGGGCTTCTGCAGGTATTTCTCGATATAGACGTCCGGGTTGCCGAAGGCCGCCTTGGCCTCGGCCCGGGCGGTCCGGAACGCGACGTCCAGGCCGGCGGCATCCTTGGCCACCTTCATCCCGCGCCCACCCCCTCCGGCGGTCGCCTTGATGATGACGGGATAGCCGATCTCCGCGGCGATCTCGCGGGCGTCCTCGACGCTGTCGACGCCGCCTTCGGATCCCGGCACCACCGGGATACCCAGTTCTGCCGCAGTTTCCTTGGCGGTGATCTTGTCGCCCATGATCCGGATATGCTCGGCGCGCGGGCCGATGAAGGTCAGCCCGTGGTCCTCGACCATCTGCACGAACTGCGCGTTCTCGGACAGGAACCCGTAGCCGGGATGGATCGCCTGCGCGCCGGTGATCTCGCAGGCCGAGATGATCGCCGGCATCGACAGATAGGACGACATCGATGGCGGCGGACCGATGCAGACGGATTCGTCGGCCATCCGCACATGCATCGCGTCGGCGTCGGCGGTGGAATGCACGGCGACCGAGGCGATCCCCATCTCGCGGCAGGCGCGGATGACGCGCAGGGCGATTTCGCCGCGGTTGGCTATCAGGATCTTGTCGAACATCTCAGTCGACGATCATCAGCGGCGTGCCGAATTCCACCGGGGTCCCGTCCTCGACCAGGATGCGGCGAACCGTCCCGGCCCGGGGGGACGGGATGTGGTTCATCGTCTTCATCGCCTCGACGATCAGCAGGGTGTCGCCCTCGGCGACCTGCTGGCCGATGCTCACGAAGGCGCTCACGCCCGGTTCCGGGGACAGGTAGGCGGTTCCGACCATCGGCGACGGCACCACGCCGGGCAGACTGGCCGGGTCGCTGCCCGGGCCCGGTGCCGTTTCCCCCGGGCCTGATCCGGCAGCGGCATTTTCACCGGGGAACGTCGCGGCGGGGGACGCCTGCGCCGCGGCCGGCTGGCCATGCACGAGCTGCGCGAACGGGGCCTGCATCGCCTGGGTCGCGGCGCCCTGCTTGGACAGCTGGACGGTCAGGCGGTCGTTCTCGCCGTACTCGCGCTTGACGGACAGCTGGACCAACTCGTTCCGGTTCAGAAGCTCGGCCAAGGCCTGGATGAAGGCGACGTCGCCCTCGTGCTGCTTGCCGTCTTTGTTGTCGCTCATCGGGATCTCTGCCTCGTGCCGTTCTGCGGATGCGGCGGTGGCCGCTTATAGCGCCTCGTCCGGCGCAAGGGAAATCGTTTCCGGACCGCCGCCGGGACCGTCCGCGATCCCCCCATCGCCGGCCTCGCGGGCCGTGCTGCTGCCGGCATCCTTGCGCGGCTTCCAGCGACGGTGGATCCAGAACCACTGGTCCATATGGGCGCGGATCAGGGTTTCCAGGTCGTCGTTCAGCGTCTGCATCATCACCGCGGCGTCGCCGTGCGGGACCGGGTGGCCGACCCGGACCGAAAAGCTCAGGCCATCGGCCTGCCGGATCCCCGCGATCGGGATCAGCGCGGCGCCATAGCGCAGCGCCAGTTCGGCCGGGGTCAGCACGGTCTCGGTCGGCAGGCCGAAGAACTGCAGGGTCTGCCCGTGCCGATCGAACTGGTCGAAGCCCAGGCACAGCAACCCGCCGCCGCGCAGGAACCGGATCATCGCCGCCAGTCCGGCCCGCCCGCGCGGGAACACGGGTTCGGCGATGGCCTTGATCGCGGGCACATAGTGCCGGTTGAACGCGGCATTGTTCATGGGGCGGTAAAGCCCGCCCACCGTCCAGCCGCGCCCCACCAGCGCCGCCCGCACCGCGTCGAAATTGCCGAAATGCCCGCAGGCAAGGACCACCGGCCGCCCCGCCGCGACGGCCTGTTCCAACGCCGGCAGGCCGGGCCCGGTCAGCGGCTCGCTGGCCTGCAGGCGCCGGGTGAAGCCCGCGCCGGAATAGATCTCCATGACCGAGCGGCCGGCATTGTCGGGCACGGCGCGGGTCAGTCGCTGCACCTCGCGCGGGCTCAGGTCAGGACGGGCCAGCGCCAGATTGTCGCGGATCCGGCGCCGCCAGCCGGCGAGCGGCGCGGCCAGATGCGCAAAGATCCACCCCATCGCGGGAATGCGCCGCCGATAGGGCAGCAGCCGGACCATCCGGATGATCGTGATGAACAGCAGGCTGGCCGCGCGGTCGGTCAGCGGAATGCGTGCGGAAGGATTGTCAGGCTGCTCTGCCATCTCAGGTCGCCGCTTGCATCGCATGTGCCTCGCGCATCCAGACATAGATACCGGCCGCCACAATGATCGTCGCACCCAGGATCGTCCACCCGTCCGGAACCGCCCCGAAGAACAGCCATCCCCACAGCCCCGCCCAGACCAGCCCCGTATAGCCGAACGGCGCCACCGCCGCCGCCTCGGCCAGCGAAAAGGCCTTGATCAGCAGCGCCTGCGCGACGGTTCCCAGCAGGCCGATGGCGACAAAGGCCCAGATGTCCCCGGGCTGCACCGGCTGCCACACGAAGGGGGCGGCCAGCGACGCGCCCAGCGTGGCGACCCCGGTCGACCACAGGATCGAGGTGGCGGTGCTGTCGCCACGAACCATCCGCGTCATCACTGCCCCCGCGGCATAGCTGACGGCCGCCAGCAGCGGCAGCACCGCGGCAGGGTGGAACACGCCGGCTCCGGGCCGGATCACGATCAACGCGCCGATCAGCGCCGCGAGAATCCCGAGAATGCGCCGGATCCCGATCCGCTCGCCCAGGAACACGGCGGCGGCCAGCGTGATGAGCACCGGGTTGATGTCCATGATGGCGGTCGCCTCGGCCAGTCCGACATGCTGCAGCGACGTGAAGAAAAGCCCGATGGCGGCCAGCTGCATCAGGCCGCGCCCGACCTGCAGCAGGGGTGAGCCCGAGCGGGCGACCCGGCGCAGTCGCGGGCCCAGCACGGCCAGGACGATGACAAGGTTCACCGCCATGCGGGTCCAGATCACCTGGGCCGGGTGATAGTGCGCGGTCAGATGCTTGCCCGTGGCATCCATCAGGGTGAACAGCAGGACCGACCCGAGCAGCAGCAGGATGCCGGTCGATTGCGCCGAGCGGGGCGCACGGGCGGTCCTGCCGCTTGCGCCCGCTGTGTGCCCCATCAGGGCCGTGGCCCGTGGCAGCGGACGCATCAGATACCGGGCGCCGATCGCAGGCCACGCAGCCGGGACGCCGCGGCGTCGCGCCGCTGGCCCGCGTCGGATGTCGGGATCAAAGCAGCGCCTTGACCCGGGCCACTGTCGCTTCCGGCGTGATCCCGAACTCCCTGTACAGCCGGTCGGCCGGGGCCGATGCGCCGAACCCCGTCATCCCCACGAACCCCGCGCGCCGTTCGGCCCCGCGTTCGCCCAGCAGCAACCAGTCCCAGGGCTGGCGCACCGCCGCCTCGATCGCGACCCGCACGGGCCCTTCCGGCAGGACCTCGGCGCGGTACGCCTCGTCCTGGTCGCGGAACAGTTCCATGCAGGGGACCGACACCACCCGGGTCGGCACGCCTTCGGATTCCAGCGCCTCGGCCGCGGCCAGCGCGATCTCGACCTCGGACCCCGAGGCCATCAGGATCGCCTGCGGCGCGGCAGACGCCTCGCGCAGAACATAGGCGCCGCGTTCCGACAGGTTCGCGTCGGTGTGCTCGGTCCGGACCAGCGGCAGGTTCTGGCGGGACAGGGCCAGGATCGATGGGGTCGAGGTCGAGGTCAGCGCGATCTCCCACGCCTCGGCCGTCTCGATCAGGTCGGCAGGGCGGAAGGTCAGCGTGTTCGGGGTGGCGCGCAGCAGGGCCAGATGCTCGACCGGCTGGTGCGTCGGCCCGTCCTCGCCCAGACCGATGGAATCGTGGGTCATGACATAGACCACCGGGACGCCCATCAGCGCCGACAGCCGCATTGCCCCGCGGGCATAATCGGTGAACGCCAGGAACGTGCCGCCATAGGGGCGGAACCCGCCATGCAGGTACAGCCCGTTCATCGCCGCGGCCATGCCGTGTTCGCGGATCCCGTAATGGACATAGCGGCCCAGCCGGTTCTCCGGGGAGAACACCCCCAGATCCTTGGTGCGGGTGTTGTTCGACCCGGTCAGGTCGGCGGAGCCGCCCATCGTTTCGGGCAGGATCGGGTTGACGACCTCCAGCACCATCTCGGATGCCTTGCGGGTGGCGACCTTGGGCCGGTCGGCGCAGGCGCGGCGTTTCAGATCGGAAATCGCGGCCGCCAGCCTGTCCGACGTCTGGCCGGACACCCGTGCAGCGAACGCGTCCCGCTGATCGGAAGGCAGGGCATCGACCCGCGCCGCCCAGGCCTCGCGCTCGGCGCTGCCGCGGGCGCCAAGTTCCCGCCAGCGGCCGACCAGTTCCTCGGGCAGCTCGAAATCGCCGTGATCCCATGCATAGGCGAGGCGGGTCGCTGCGATCTCCTCTGCGCCGAGCGGCGAGCCGTGGACACCGGACGTGCCGCCCTTGCCGGCCGAGCCGAACCCGATGATCGTCTTGCAGGCGACCAGCACCGGACGACCGTCGTCCTGTCCTGCGTCGGTCAGGGCGCGATGGATGTCGGCGGGGTCGTGGCCGTCGCAACGCAGCGTGCGCCAGCCCGACGCCTCGAACCGCTTGATCTGGTCGGTCGAGTCCGACAGTGACACCGCGCCGTCAATCGTGATGTCGTTGTCGTCCCACAGCACGATCAGCCGACCCAGCTTCAGATGTCCGGCCAGGGCGATGGCTTCCTGGCTGATCCCCTCCATCAGGCAGCCGTCCCCGGCGATGACCCAGGTCCGGTGGTCGCACAGATCGGCCCCGAACTCTGCCCGCATCTTGGCCTCGGCCATGGCAAAGCCGACGGCAGTCGCCAGACCCTGCCCCAGCGGGCCCGTCGTCGTTTCCACCCCGTCGGCATGGCCGTATTCCGGATGGCCCGCGGTGATCGCCCCCCACTGACGAAAGTTGCGGATCTGGTCCAGGCTCATCTGCTCGAAACCGGTCAGGTGCAGCAGCGAATACAGCAGCATCGAGCCGTGCCCGGCCGACAGGATGAACCGGTCCCGGTCGAACCAGTTCGGCGCCGCGGCATCGAATTTCAGGTGCTTGCCCCACAGCACCGTGGCCACATCCGCCATGCCCATGGGCATCCCCGGGTGGCCGGAATTCGCGGCCTGCACGGCGTCCATCGCCAGCACCCGGATGGCGCTGGCCAGGCTCCAGTGATCGGGGTCGGCCTGTCGATGCGCGGTCAGATCCATGGCAGCGGTCCTTGATGGGGCGGGGATGGCCTCTGATAGGCAGCGGTCCGGCGGGTTGCAAGCGGACCGCCGCGGCCGCCGCTCGCTGCCGGCGGAGGGCCAGAAACGGATGCCGCCGCGGGTCCGAGTACGACGCCTTGACCCCTGAAATCACGTCAGAGCGGATCGCCGCCCCAGTGGGCGGTCGACCCGACGGGCCTAGTCGCCGTCGGCGAGTGGGTGGTGTTTCAGGACCAGGTCGCGCATGCGCTGGTCCAGCACATGGGTGTAGATTTCCGTCGTACCCAGGTCGGCGTGACCAAGCAGCATCTGGATCGACCGCAGATCGGCCCCCCCGTCCAGCAGATGGGTGGCGAATGCGTGGCGGATCACATGCGGGGTCACCCGGTCGGGCGGCAAGCCCGCGGCGACCGCAATGCGCCCGAGCAGCGCGTGCAAGCCCTGTCGCGTCATGTGGCCCGCCGCGCCGCGCGCCGGGAACAGCCAGCGCCCCCCGGCCCCGCGCACCAGCCGCCCCAAGGGCGTGTCGGGTCCGGCCGCATCGCGCGCCGCGATCCAGCAGTCCAGCGCCCGCTGCGCCGGGCGGGTCAGGGGAACCATTCTTTCCCGGCCGCCCTTGCCGCGGATCAGCAGCAGCCTGGGCCGCCCGCGACAGCTGTCGATCGGCAGGCTGACCAGTTCGCTGACCCGCATGCCGGTGGCGTAGAGCAGTTCCATCGCGCAGACCGTTCGGGCCCGGTTGGTCTCGCCCGGCTCCAGCGTCGCGGCGGCGTCCAGCAGCGCCGTGACCTCGGTCTGGCTCAGCGTGCGGGGCAGGCGCTGGACCCGGCCCGGGCCGCTGATGCGGATGGCCGGGTCATCGTTGCGCCAGCCCTCGTCCAGGGCAAAGCGGCAAAGCTGCCGGATGGACGACAGCCGTCTGGCGCGGGTCGCCCGCGACAGGCCGAGCGCGTCGCAGCGTGCCAGGTAGTCCTCGATATCATCCCGCACCATGCCTTGCAGGGTCAGGCCGCGCTCGTTCAGGAACGACAGAAAGTCGCGCAGATCACGGCCATAGGCGAGGATGGTGTTCCGCGCCGCGCCCGCTTCGGCCGCCTGCGCGTCAAGAAAGGTCGCGACCCGTTGCAGATCGGCTACGGAGGCCAAACGGCCGCTCTGGGCCGCAGGGCTCATCGATCTGAGGGGCGTGGCGGCCGGACCCCACCTGAGCAGCTCTCGGCGTCCGGGCTGCGCCCGCAGCGGGGCCACAGAGCTTCGCTGCGTTCCACCCCAGTGCGTGAAGGCCCGGCCTTCCCTGGCCCCCGGTGCCGGCGCTTCATTGCCGGGCCGCCGGAAGTGTCGGCAGCAGCATCAGTTCGACCGCCGCCTGGCGCGCGGTGGCCTCGTGCCCCAGTGCGCTCAGTGCGGCCAGTCCGCGCGCCGCGCGCCCCAGATCGCTGTCGAGGCCCGCGTCCACATCAGCCATCGCACCGAGCAGGGCACGGCCTGATCCGGAGGCCTCCTGACCCTGGACCGCATCTGTCCCGACCGCGCCCTGAGCTGGCGCGTCCGCCCCGTCATCGAACGCCGGTGCAAGGGCGGCGGCGCGCCCCCCCGGATCGTTGTCCGGCAACGGCATTGGCGGCGACCCCGCGGCAAAGCCGGCGAGCCATCGCGGGAAGCTGGGTGTTCCGGCCGGCGGCTGCACCGGAAGGCCTGCGAGCAGGCGCAGCGTGACCGTGGGGGCCGCCGCCCCGCCGGCAGGGGGCTTGGCCGGCAGACGGTCGGCGATCATCCCCGCCAGCTCCGGCGCCAGACCCGCGGCCGCAAAGCGCGACAGGGCGGCCGGCAGGACCGTGTCCAGCGTGGTCTGGTCCCCGGCGTCCAGCGCCGCGATGACGGCCTGCAGCGCCGCGGCCCGGTCCCAGACGCCGCCAGATGCCGCCGGCCGCTGTTCGGAATAGATCTCGTGCAGTTGCCGGGCTGGCAGCAATCCGGCCCGCGCCAGGCGCTCGGCAGCCTCCAGACGGGGTTTCCAGCCGCCATTCTCGCCGAGATCGGCCCACGCATAGATCAGCGGCAGCGATGGGGTCGGAAGTGGTTGCCCAACCGATTCGTAGAGACGGAAGACCAGCGGCGACGGTTTCGGCGGCGGCGGCAGGTCCTCGCTTTGCTCGGCATAGGCGTCGTCGAGAAAGCGGGCCAGCAGCGCGGCGGTGCGCGGGTCGACCAGACCCAGCGGCTGAGCGCCGTGCAGCGCCACAGCCGCGGCAGCCCAGTCGCCATTCAGCGCCAGGCAATAGATCCGCGTCGCCATGTCCTGCACCAGTCCCGGACGCTGGGACAGCGCCGCACAGGCCTGCGCATCCTCGCCGGTCAGCAGGTCCAGATCGAAGCTGCGCCGGAACAGCTGGGGATTGCCGGGGCCGGCAGCCTGCAGCAGCGCGCGGGCCGCGGGCAGATCGCCCTGGTCGATCAGACGGTCGACCCGGGCCAGCAGCAGTCCGCCCTGCGGCAGGTTGCGGGGCGGCGGGACCTCGAGCTGGGCGGTCAGGATCCGGCGCAACATCTTTCTCAGCGCCGGCAGCCGCATGTCGGTCCGGGCCAGGGCGTCGGCCACCGCGTCCGCGGTCATGCCCTGCCACAGACCGGGCGAAAGCCCGGCGGCCTGGGCCGACTGGACGCCGGCGGCGTCCGGGTTTCCCTGCCCCAGTCGGGTCACGGTCACCGGCGGGGGGGTGGCGCTGCCGGCGACCCCGGGCTGCTGGCTCGCCCCGGGGCGCGGCGGGATGGCGCCGGTGGGCTGTTGCCCGCCATCCGCTGCAGGCAGCGGCGCCTGTGGCGCGCTGCCGGTGCCAGGCTGGCCGTCCGACGCGGGCGCACGGCGGCGGGCGGCATCGGGCGGCACGCCGTCGCCCGGGCGCCAGCCAGAGGTGGTGTTCGGGGGCGGTGCCTTGCCGGTCAACCAGTCGTTGGCGGACAGCGGCGCCTGCGCCAGTCGGCCGGGTGGCTGCGCCGCGTCGGTGACCAGCGATCCCGCGCCCTCGGCGGCCGTGGATGCCGGCCACGCTGCCAGAAACAGCAGCATCGCTGCGTTGGCCATGCGACCAGGTCGTCCACGGGTCCCGCGATCAGTCCGCACCGTCAGCTCCCTGTGTCGGCTCCGTGGCACCGGCCTGCGTGGCAGATGTTGGCGTGATCGGTGCAGCCGGGGCAGGGGCAGGGTCCGCCAGGTCCAGTTCGACGGGAACGCGGATCTCGACCGGATCGGCGTCCATGTCACCGAAATACGCGTAGCCGGCCAGCCCCAGCAGGGCCAGTCCGAGCAGGATCACCAAAACCCGCAATAGCCGCATTCGACTGTCCCAACACCGTTCAACCGCCGGTCTGCACGCCGGCTGTGCGGAATTATAGATGGCAATTCCCGAAACTTCACGCCATTCAGACAAACCGGCGTGAACCTGCCGGCACGAGGGGAGAACAGGACGGAGAGATGAGGCGCAGCATCGTTCTGATCGGCCTCATGGGGGCGGGGAAAAGTGCGGTCGGCGCCGAACTGGCCCGGCAACTGTCCGTCCCCTTCGTGGATTCGGATGCGGAGATCGAGGCCGCCGCAGCGATGAGCGTGGCGGAGATCTTTGCGCGGGACGGCGAGGCATTCTTTCGTGACCGCGAGCACCGCGTTCTGGCGCGGCTGCTGGACGCGCCGCCCAGGATCATTGCCACCGGGGGCGGGGCGTGGATGCAGGCGCTGAACCGCGCCCTGATCGGCAGGACCGGAATTTCGGTCTGGCTGGACTGCGATCTGGAAACCCTGTGGCGGCGCGTGCGTCATCGCCCGACGCGCCCGCTGTTGCAGACCCCTGACCCCCGCGCCACCCTGGAACGGCTGCTGGCCGAGCGTGCCCCGGTTTACGCCACCGCTGATGTGAGGGTCGCCGTGGGGCCGCACGACAGCATCCAGGCGACCGCAGCCCGGGTCCTCGACACCCTTCGCCAGACACGGCCCGAACTGCTGGAGCCCGCATGACCGCCATCGAAACCGTCACCGTCGAACTGGCCGAGCGGTCCTACCAGGTCCGGATCGGATCCGGGCTGGTCCGGGATGCCGCCGTGCATCTGCAGCCGCTGCTGGCCCGTCCGCGGGTTGCCATCCTGACGGACGAGACGGTGGCGCGGCTGCACCTGCCGTCCCTTGCCGCGGCGCTGGACTCGGCCGGAATCGGGACGACTGCGCTCGCGCTACCGGCCGGCGAGGCGACGAAATCTTGGGGCCAGCTGGAACGCGCGGTGGAATGGCTGATCGACCAGCGGGTCGAGCGGCGGGATCTGGTGATCGCGCTGGGGGGCGGCGTCATCGGGGATCTCGGCGGATTCGCCGCGGCGATCCTGCGGCGCGGGGTGCGGTTCGTGCAGATCCCCACGACCCTGCTGGCCCAGGTCGACAGTTCCGTCGGCGGCAAGACCGGGATCAACTCCCGGCGGGGCAAGAACCTGATCGGCGCCTTTCACCAGCCCAGCCTCGTGCTGGCGGATACCGACGTGCTCGCAACCTTGCCGGACCGGGATTTCCGGGCAGGATACGGCGAGGTCGCGAAGTGCGGCCTGCTGGGGGACGCAGAGTTCTTTGCCTGGCTCGAGGAAAACGGGCCGGGGCTGCGCGACGACCCCTCCGCACTGCAGCAGGCGGTCGCGCATGCCGTCCGGATGAAGGCCGACATCGTCGCCCGCGATGAAACCGAACAGGGCGATCGGGCCCTGCTGAACCTGGGCCACACCTTCGGCCATGCGCTGGAGGCGGCGACCGGCTATTCCGGGCGCCTGCTGCATGGCGAGGCGGTGGCAATCGGGTGCGCGCTTGCCTTCGACCTGTCCGCCCGCATGGGGCTTTGCCCGCAAGAGGAACCCTCGCGCGTCGCGGCGCATCTGGCCGCGATCGGCCTGCCGGTCCGCCCTGACGACGTTCCGGGCAGCCTGCCGGATGCCGATGCGCTGATCGCACTGATGGGCCAGGACAAGAAGGTGGTGGACGGGCAACTGCGCCTGATCCTCGCACGTGGCATCGGCCATGCCTTCGTCACGGATCGGATCGACATGGCCGCGCTGCGCGACGTGCTGGCGGCCTGACCGTCAGACCATCCGTTCCAGATCCTTGGCCGCGCGGACGAAATCGCGGAACAGCGGCGCGGGCGCGAACGGCTTGGACTTCAGTTCGGGATGTGACTGCACGCCGATGAACCAGGGGTGATCGCGCACCTCGACCACTTCCGGCAGGCGGCCGTCCGGTGACATGCCGGAAAACCACAGGCCGTGCTGTTCCAGCCGGTCCCGATAGGCCGCGTCTATTTCATAGCGGTGACGGTGGCGGTCCTCCATCTCGGTGGCGCCGCCATAGACCTCGGCGACCTTCGACCCGGGGGCCAGATGCGCGGTATAGGACCCCAGCCGCATGGTCCCGCCCTTGTCGTCGGTAATCTTGCGCTGAACCGTCGAGTTCCCCTTCACCCATTCCTTCAGGTGATAGACGACCGGGGTGAAGCGGTCCGCGCCGGCTTCGTGGTCGAATTCCTCGGACCCCGCGTCGGCAATGCCCGCCAGGTTGCGCGCGGCCTCGATCACCGCCATCTGCATCCCCAGACAGATGCCCAGATAGGGCACCTTCTTCTCGCGCGCGTATTTCGCGGCCGAGATCATCCCTTCGGTCCCGCGTTCGCCGAACCCGCCGGGGACCACGATGCCGTGATAGCCGTCCAGCAGATGGATGCCCTCTGCCGTTTCCAGCTTTTCGGCGTCGATCCAGTCGGGCCGGACCCGGACCCGGTTCGCCATCCCCCCATGCGTCAGCGCCTCGGAGATGGATTTGTAGGCGTCCTCGAGCTGGGTATACTTGCCGACGATCGCGACCCGCACCTCGCCTTCGGCGTTGGTCAGCCGATCCATCACGTCTTCCCAGCGGCGCAGGTCGGGCCGGGGGGCAGGGCTGATGCGGAAGGCGTCCAGCACGGCCCGGTCCAGCCCGGCCTGATGATAGGCCATCGGCGCCTCGTAGATGGACTTGAGGTCATAGGCGGGGATCACCGCATCCGGGCGGACGTTGCAGAACAGCGCGATCTTGGCGCGTTCGCGGTCCGGGATCGGCTGTTCGGACCGGCAGACCAGCACGTCGGGCTGCAGTCCGATCGAGCGCAGTTCCTTGACGCTGTGCTGCGTCGGCTTGGTCTTCAGCTCGCCGGAAGCGGCCAGATAAGGCAGCAGGGTCAGGTGCATCAGGATGCACTGCCCGCGCGGGCGGTCATTGGAAAACTGGCGGATCGCCTCGAAGAACGGCAGCCCCTCGATATCCCCGACCGTGCCGCCGATCTCGCACAGCTGGAAATCGACCTCGTCCTCGCCGATCGCGAGGAAATCCTTGATCTCGTTGGTGACGTGCGGGATCACCTGGATCGTCTTGCCCAGATAGCCGCCACGGCGTTCGCGTTCCAGCACGTTGGAATAGATCCGGCCGGCGCTGATCGTGTCGGTGCGCCGGGCGCTGACGCCCGTAAACCGCTCGTAATGTCCCAGGTCCAGGTCGGTCTCTGCGCCGTCGTCGGTGACGAATACCTCGCCATGCTCGAAGGGGCTCATCGTCCCGGGATCGACGTTCAGATAGGGGTCGAGCTTGCGCAGCCGCACCGTATAGCCGCGGGCCTGCAGCAAGGCCCCCAGCGCCGCCGAGGCAAGCCCCTTGCCCAGCGAGGACACGACGCCACCGGTGATGAAGATGTAACGCGCCATGGAGCCCCCGTGATGATCTCAGCACTGCGAAAAACGGCCCGAACGGCCGGCATCACGGGAGCCGGGACATACCCGACTTTCCGCGATCCCGCAACGGACCACATGGGACCGGAATGCGGACCGGACCGCAGGCTTCGTCCGGCGCTTTCGGTAATCAGTTCGTCTCGGCCGGCGCGGTCAGCGGAACCCTGACGGTCCGTCCGGTCCCGTCGCTGGCAGGAGGCGTGTCGCCGACCGGGACGGTCCGCGTGGTACGGCCGGCTGCGGGGGCCGCCTCTGCGTCCGCCGGCGCCGAAGCAGCCGCGGAAGGGGCGGGGGCAGGAGCGGGCGTCGTGATGTCGGCAGGCGGTGCGACCGGCGCGGGCGCCGCGGCAGCGGCCGGCGGAGTCGCAGGCGCGGCACCGGGCGGCAGCACAGGCTGTCCGACGCCGGGCGGCGGCGCATAGTCAGGTACGGCGGGCAGCCCGGTCGCAGGCGCGTCGGTTGTTTCCGCCGGGCTCGCCAGCCGGTCCATCACCGATCCATCTGCCGAATTGCGCGCCGCGATGACGGTCAGCGCAATGGACGTCACGAGAAATGCCCCGGCCAGAAGCCAGGTCGCGCGGGACAGGGCATTGGCGGCCTGGCGCCCGGTCATGACACCACCGCCACCCCCGCCAAGGCCAAGACCGCCGCCTTCGGACCGCTGCAGCAGCACCACGCCGATCAGCAGCACGGCGAGGATCAGATGCACGGTAAGAACGACGTTCTGCACGGGACGGGCCTTTCTCGCGGGACGCGCCTATCTAGTCGCGCGCGAAGTTGAAGGCAAGCAAGGCCGTTCGGGGCATGGCAGTGGCCTGCCGCACGGACCGGCGCACCGTCGGACGGGCCTCACGCCAGCGCCGCCAATGCCTGTTTCAGGTCGATCGCGCCGTCATAAAGCGCACGGCCGGAAATCGCGCCGGCAATCACGCCGGTGTCGCGCAGCGCGATCAGGTCGTCCAGGGACGACACCCCCCCGGACGCGATGACGGGAATGCTGACCGCCCGGGCCAGCTCCTCGGTGGCGGCGACGTTCGGCCCCTGCATTGCGCCATCACGATCGATGTCGGTGTAGATCAGCGCGGCCACCCCCGCATCCTGGAACCGCCGGGCCAGATCGGTGGCCATCACCTCGGTTTCCTCGACCCAGCCGCGGGTGGCAACGCGGCCCTGCCGGGCGTCGATCCCGACGGCCACGCGCCCCGGAAAGGCCGCGGCCGCATCGGTCACAAGGCCGGGGTCCTCGACCGCCACTGTGCCCAGGATGACACGGGTTATCCCACGGTCCAGCCACGCTTCGATCGTGGCCATGTCGCGGATGCCGCCGCCGAGTTGGACGGGAACGTCGACGGCGGCAAGAATCGCGTCGACCGCGTCGCCATTGACCGGTCGGCCGGCAAAGGCGCCGTTCAGATCCACGAGATGCAACCACCGCGCCCCGGTGGCAGCAAAGCTGCTGGCCTGCGCGGCGGGATCGGTGCCGAACACGGTCGCGGCGTCCATGTCGCCGCGCAGCAGCCGGACACAGGCGCCATCCTTGAGGTCGATTGCCGGGTACAGGATCATCAATGCCTCCGTCATGTTTGCAGGTCATTGCCATAGCGCCGCTGCAGGGGAAAGCGGCCAACCTGCTAGGGCCGATGAGCCGGACCTGAAAGCCGAACTGAGGCGGCCCGCCGGACCGGTCGCCGCATCTGCGGGGCCGGCCTTCTTCGCGCCGGGGCAGAAGTTGCGACGGGATCCGCGAGCGTCAGACGACCAGGCCCGCCCCCTCCTCGGCTGGCCGGGCATGGGCGCGGAACGCCGCGAACAGCTCGCGCCCCATGCCGTGGGCGTTGCGCGCCGGATCATGCGTCGCGGGGGTCCGGCTCAGGAAATCGGGTTCGAGACAGTCGAGACGCCCCGACACGGCGTCCACGCGGACGACGTCCCCGTCCCGCAGGCGGGCCAGCGGCCCGCCGGTCGCGGCCTCGGGCGAGACGTGAATGGCCGCAGGCACCTTTCCCGACGCCCCCGACATCCGTCCATCCGTGACCAGCGCGACCCGCAGGCCACGGTCCAGCAGCACCGACAGGGTGGGGGTCAGGCTGTGCAATTCGGGCATGCCGTTGGCCCGGGGCCCCTGAAAGCGGACCACCACGACGGTATCCTGCGTGAACTCGCCGGCCTGGAAAGCGGTCCTGACGGCGTCCTGGTCGTCGAAGATGCGGGCCGGCGCCTCGACCACGTGCAGATCGGGCTTCACGGCCGAGACCTTCGTCACGGCACGGCCCAGATTGCCGTCCAGCATGTGCAGCCCGCCGGTGGCCGCGAACGGATCGGCATGGGGGCGCAGGATGCGATCGTTCAGGCTGTCGCGGGTGCCGGCGACCCAGTGCAGCCCGTCATCGCCCAGCCGCGGCTCGGCCGTGTAGCGGTCGAGCCCGTCCCCCGCCACCGTCCGGACGTCATCGTGCAGCAGCCCCGCGGACAGCAGCTGACCGATCAGGAACCCCAGCCCGCCCGCCGCATGGAAATGGTTCACGTCCGCCAGCCCGTTGGGATAGACCCGGGCGAGCAGGGGCACCGCCTGGCTGATGTCGTGGAAATCCTGCAGGGTCAGGATGATTCCGGCGGCGCGGGCCATGGCCGGCAGGTGGATCACCAGGTTCGTCGACCCGCCCGTGGCCATCAGCCCCACGATCCCGTTCACGAAGGCCCGTTCGTCCAGCACCGTGCCGACCGGCAGCCAGTCATTGCCCAGCCGGGTGATCGCCGCAGCCCGCGCCACCCCGGCGACGGTCAGCGCGTCGCGCAGCGGGGTGTTGGGGTTGACGAAGCTGGCGCCGGGCAGGTGCAGGCCCATGAACTCCATCAGCATCTGGTTGCTGTTCGCGGTGCCGTAGAAGGTGCAGGTGCCGGGGCTGTGATAGCTGGCCATTTCCGCAGCCATCAGCGCCGAACGGTCGACGCGGCCGGCGGCAAACTCCTGTCGCACCCTGGCCTTCTCGTCATTGGGCAGGCCGGACGGCATCGGGCCGCCGGGCAGGAACACCGCGGGCACGTGGCCAAAGGTCACCGCAGCGATCACCAGCCCGGGCACGATCTTGTCGCAGATGCCCAGCCAGACCGCCGCGTCGAACGCGTCATGCGACATCGCCACCCCGGCGGCCAGCGCGATGACGTCACGCGAGAACAGCGACAGCTCCATCCCCGCGCGCCCCTGGGTCACCCCGTCGCACATCGCGGGGACGCCGCCCGCCACCTGTGCCGTCGCGCCGGCGTCGTGCGCCGCCTTGCGGATCAGGTCGGGGTACCGCTCATAGGGCTGATGCGCCGACAGCATGTCGTTGTAGGCGGTGACGATCCCGATATTGGGGCGTGCGGTCCGGGCCAGATCCAGCTTGTCTGGCATCGCTGCATAGGCGTGGGCCTGATTGCCGCAGGACAGGTGGGCCCGACGGGGGCCGTCCTCGGCGGCGCGGGCGAGCCGGTCGAGATACGCCCCGCGGCTGTCGGCCGAGCGTTCGCGAATCCGGTCGGTGACCCGTGCGATCGTGTCGTGCAGCATGATGGCTCCCCTTCAGCGCCCTGGTTGGAAGGATAGGGCGTTAGCGGTAACGCTGCAACGCTGGGCCGAATGGCTAAGGGGAACGGAAGGGCCGACCGCAGTTGGCGTCGCCTAGGGCAGCTTGCCGGGGCGGCGAAACGGTGGCGTGATGGGTCCGGGGGCGGACATGTGGGCGTCGCCGCGCCGGATAGCTGTTGGAGAGACTGAATGGACCCTGCCACGCTGCTGCGCCGCCTGTTCGATCGGGCGGTCGAGGTCGCCGACCCGATGCGCTTTGTCGCGGCGCATCTGCCCGCCCGCCGCCCTGGCCGCGTCGTGGTGGTGGGCGCGGGAAAGGCGAGCGCCCGCATGGCGGAGGCGGTCGAGGCGGTCTGGGGTCCTTGCGAGGGGCTCGTGATCACGCGCCATGGTCATGGCCGCCCGACGCAAGGGATCGAGATCGTCGAGGCCAGCCATCCGGTGCCGGACGCCGCGGGTGCGGCCGCGACGAACCGGATGCTTGAAATGCTGCAGGGGCTGGCCGCGGACGATCTGGTGCTGGTCCTGATTTCAGGCGGTGCATCGGCCCTGCTGACCGCGCCAGCCGGGGCGATGACGCTCGCCGAGAAACAGGCGCTGAACGCAGCGCTGCTGGCGTCGGGCGCGCCGATCGACCGCATGAACGTGCTGCGCAAGCATCTGAGCCGGGTCAAGGGCGGGCAGCTGGCGGCCGCGGCCGCGCCCGCGCAGGTCGTGGCGCTGATCATCTCGGACGTGCCGGGCGACGATCCGGCGATGATCGGGTCGGGGCCGACCGTGGGCGACCCGTCCACCGCGGCCGATGCGCTAGAGGTTGCCCGCCGCTGGCAGATCGAGCTGAGCGAGGCCGCGGCGGTCGTGCTGCAGCGTGGCAGCGGGGTCATCGCCCCCGACGATCCCCGACTGGCCCGCGTCAGCAATCACATCGTCGCGGCCCCGGCACAGTCGCTGCAGGCGGCCGCCGATCTTGCCGTGGAACTGGGCTGCGAGGTGCAGATGCTTGGCGCCGATCTGGGCGGCGAGGCGCGCGAGGTGGCGGCCGATCACGCGCGCCTGGCGTTGCAGGCCCGGCGTGGCAGGAATGGGGGCACGCGCCCCCTGGTGATCCTGTCCGGCGGTGAGCTGACGGTGACACGGCGCGGGGACGGCATCGGCGGGCCGAACGCGGAATACGCGCTGGCGCTGGCCTTGGCGCTGGACGGCGCGGACGGAATCCATGCGATCGCCTGCGACACGGACGGGATCGACGGTGCGGCCGAGGTCGCCGGCGCCCTCATCGGTCGGGACACGCTTGATCGGGCCCGCCGGCTGGGCATTGATCCGCAGGACGCGCTGGCCCGCAACGACGCGCATGGCTTCTTCGCCGCGCTGTCGGACCAAGTGGTGACGGGACCGACGCTGACCAATGTCAACGATTTCCGCGCCATCCTCGTCCGCGGCCCGGACGCGGGTACCGACGCGCCGGCCTAGACCACCGGCCCTCGCCCCGACAGCGCGCGGCCGAACCGCCTTTCCCCCGTGGCGCGGGGTGGCTATACCCCGGGCGAAACGGGTCAGGGAAGCGTGCGAATGGCGAATGTCGTGGTGGTCGGTGCCCAGTGGGGCGACGAGGGCAAGGGCAAGATCGTCGACTGGCTGTCGGAAAGGGCCGACGTGATCGCGCGATTCCAGGGCGGTCACAACGCCGGTCATACGCTGGTGATCGGCGATCAGGTGTTCAAGCTGTCCTTGCTGCCTTCGGGGATCGTGCGGCCGGGCAAGCTGGCGGTGATCGGCAACGGCGTCGTGCTGGACCCGTGGGCGCTGTTCGCCGAGATCGACCGGCTGAAGGGGCAGGGGGTCGCCGTGACGACCGACAACCTGATCATCGCCGAGAACACGCCGCTGATCCTGCCGCTGCACCAGGATCTGGATCGCCTGCGCGAAGAGGCCGCGGGCAAGGCCAAGATCGGGACCACCGGCCGCGGAATCGGTCCCGCCTACGAGGACAAAGTCGGGCGGCGCACCATCCGGGTCGCCGATCTGGCCGACGACCAGACGCTGGAAACCCGGCTGGACAGGCTGCTGGCGCATCATGATCCGCTGCGCCACGGGCTGGGCGCGCCGGCGATCGACCGTGCCGAACTGACCGCCCGGCTGAAGGAGATCGCCCCCAAGCTGCTGCCCTATGCCCGGCCGGTGTGGAAGATCCTGGCCGACGCCCGCAAGTCGGGCCGCCGCATCCTGTTCGAAGGCGCCCAGGGATCGCTGCTGGACATCGATTTCGGCACCTATCCCTATGTCACCTCCTCGACGACGACATCGGGGATGGCCGCGTCGGGCACCGGCATGGGGCCGTCGGCCATCGACTTCGTGCTGGGGATCGTCAAGGCCTACACGACCCGCGTGGGCGAAGGCCCGTTTCCGACCGAACTGACCGACGACACCGGCCAGCGGCTGGGTGAGCGCGGGCATGAATTCGGTACCGTCACCGGACGCAAGCGCCGCTGCGGCTGGTTCGATGCGGTTCTGGTGCGGCAGACCTGTGCGATTTCCGGCGTAAACGGGATCGCGCTGACCAAGCTCGACGTGCTGGACGGGTTCGACCGGCTGAAGATCTGCGTGGGCTATGACGTGGACGGGCAGCAGTACGACCATCTGCCGACGGCGGCGGCGCTGCAGGCCCGCGCCGTTCCCGTCTATGAAGAGATGGAGGGGTGGTCCGGCTCGACCGAGGGGGCGCGCAGCTGGGCCGACCTGCCCGCCGCCGCGATCAAGTATGTGCGCCGCATCGAGGAGCTGATCCAGTGCCCGGTGGCGCTGTTGTCGACCAGTCCCCAGCGCGACGACACGATCCTGGTCACCGATCCGTTCGCCGACTGATGGACCAGCGCAGCCGCAAGCGCTGGGCGCTGTTCCTGCTGCTGGTCTGGCTGCCGGTCTATCTGGGCCTCGCCTGGTGGGCGCTGAACTGGATACATGACCGCTGGGGCCGATTGCCGATCTGGGCAGAGGTGCCGATCTACGTCGTCGCGGCGTTCCTGTGGGCGGTCCCGTTCCGCGGCATCTTCCGCGGCACCGGCCGGTGAACCCCGTTCTCACCTCGACCCGCGGGGTGACTCTGTTCGGCGGGGGCGAGGTGCGGGCCGAGGATGCGGCGATGGCGCTGGCGCTGGCGCCGGTTGCAATGGCCGCCGACAGCGGGGCCGATGCGGCGCTGGGGCTGGGGATCGTGCCGGCGGCGGTGGTCGGCGATTTCGACAGCATCACCGATGCCGCCCGGGCGGCCATCCCGGCTGACCGGCTGCACCGCGTCCCGGATCAGGACAGCACCGATTTCGACAAATGCCTGATGATGCTGCGGGCGCCTTTCGTGCTGGCGGTCGGATTTGCCGGGCCGCGGACCGACCATCTGCTGGCCGGGCTGACGACCCTGATCCGTCATCCGGTTCCGCGGGCCTTCGTGATCGGGGCCGAGGACGTGATCTTTGTCGCACCGCCCGTTCTTGGCTTGGATCTCCTGCCCGGAACCCGGGTGTCGCTGATGCCGTTCGGGGCGGTCGAGGGGCACAGCACCGGGCTGCGCTGGCCGATCGACGGGCTGACGCTGACCCCGGCAACGCGGATCGGAACCTCGAACGAGGCGACGGGACCGGTGCGGCTGCAGACCACCGGCCCCTGCCTGGTGATCCTGCCAAAGGATCAGCTGCGCGCCGCGCTGGACGGGTGCGGCATCCTGCCGGACTGACCGCGGCCCGGTTCCGAAGGCTCAGCGGCCGCGAATGCGCGGGTCCATCGCATCGCGCAGCCCGTCACCGATATAGTTGACGGTCAGCACCGTCAGCGAGATCAGGACGCCGGGCAGGATCACCCGCCACGGATACATCTGCATCTGCTCGATCGCGTCGTAGAGCAGCCGCCCCCAGGTCGGAAAATCCGGCGGGAACCCCAGTCCCAGGAACGACAGCGCCGATTCCGTGATGATGGCGGTCGCGATGCCCAGCGTCGCCGCGACCACGATCGGCGACAGCACGTTGGGAAGGATGTGCCGCATGACCATGCGCCGGTTCGGT
The DNA here is from genome assembly GCF_947496875.1 of uncultured Paracoccus sp. Taxonomy (GTDB): domain Bacteria; phylum Pseudomonadota; class Alphaproteobacteria; order Rhodobacterales; family Rhodobacteraceae; genus Paracoccus. Next base: position 338,198 of record NZ_CANMEH010000001.1, read on the forward strand.
GTCCCGATCGAGCGGGCCGCCAGGATGAACTCCCGCTCCTTCAGGCCCAGCACGTCGCCGCGGACGATGCGTGCCGCCTGCATCCAACTGGTCGCGCCGATCGCCGTGACGATCAGGACGAACGTGCCCATGCCGGGCCCCAGCACCTTGCCCAGCGGTTCGCGGAACAGCGTCACCATCAGCAGCAGCAGCGGCAGCAGGGGCAGCGCCAGGAACAGTTCGGTGACCCGCATCAGCGGGGCGTCCAGCCTGCGGAAGAAACCCGACAGGATCCCGATCAGGCTGCCCAGGGTGACCGCGATCGACATGGCGGTCAGTCCGACGGCCAGCGAGACCTGCCCGCCCTTCATCAGTCGCGCCAGCATGTCCCGGCCCAGCTGATCGGTCCCCAGCGGATGCGCCGCCGTGAAGCCCTGGTTGCGTGCCCTGATGTCCACATAGGTGGGATCGATCCGCCACAGGTAGGGGCCGACCGTCACGAACAGCACGATGCCCCAGAACAGCACCAGCGCCACCATCGCGCCCCGGTGCCGCCGGAACTGGCGCCACACGTCGCGCCACTGGCTGCGGCTGGCGGGGGTGGGCGCAACGTCGGTCACCGGATCGTCCGGGGGCAGCGCCATCCCGGCGGGGATCGCGGCATTCGCGGCCGATTCGCGGATCAGTTCGGCCCGGTCGCGGGCGGTCTGGGCGGCAGCGTCAGTCATAGCGGATCCGCGGGTCGAGGATGCCATAGACAATGTCGGCGATCAGGGTGAAGGTCACGATCAGGATCGCGAAGATGAAGGTCAGCGTCAGGACCATCGGGATGTCGTTGGCGTGGATGGCCGAGATCAGCAGCTGCCCCAGCCCGTTCACCTTGAACACCTGTTCGGTGATGATCGCGCCGCCGAATACCGCCGGCAGTCCCAGCGCGATCACGGTGACGACCGGGATCAGGCTGTTGCGCAGCACGTGCTTCAGCACGACGGTGCGTTCCGACAGCCCCTTGGCGCGGGCGGTGCGCACATAGTCCTGCCCGAGATTGTCGAGCATCGAGGCCCGCATGAAACGGCTGATCTGGGCGGCGTTGTAGAGGGCCAGCACCGTGACCGGCATCGCCATCTGCCGCACCTGCCGCAGGAAGCTGTCCCAGTCGGTGACCCGGTGCGTGGTGTCGTAGATCGACGGGAACCACTGAAGGTTGACCGCGAACACGATGATGAACACCACGCCGGTAAAGAAGGTGGGCATGGAAAACCCCACCATCGAGACGAAGGTGCCCAGCTGGTCGAACCAGCTGTACTGGCGATAGGCGGACAGGATGCCGATCGGGATCGCGATCAGGATGCCGATCAGGTAGCTCATGCCCACCACGGTCAGCGTCTGTGGCAGCCGCTCGGCGATCACGTCGAAGACCGGACTGCGCGACTGAAAACTGATGATCCGCTGGCCACCGGAGCCGAGTTGCGTGCCAAAAGCCTGGTTGATCCAGTGCAGCGGCTCGACCCAGAAGAACTGCTTCAGCCACAGCACATAGCGGATGTACCACGCCTGCCCGAGACCCAGGGCCTCGCGCATCCGTTCCTTGACCTCCGGCGGGACGGTCAGCGGCACGTCGCCCAGCGGATCGCCCGGCGACGCCTCGAGCAGCAGGAAGATCACCAGCGAGATGAAGAGCAGCGTCGGGATGGCCAGAAGGATCCGGCGGAACGCAAAGGTCAGCATGGGGCGGCAGGGCCTCTGTGCGGATCGTGGATGCGGCCGTGACCGCGGGTCAGGTATCGTTCGGCAGTTGGCCGGCCAGTTGGCGTGGGCGGGCAATGGGTGCCCACGCACAGGCTCGTACCTCGGGACGCGCCGGGTGCTGCGATCAGGCGGACAGCAGGTGAGGGGCCCGGCAGAACACGCCCGCCGGACACCGCCGTCATGTTCTGGTCACTGCACGCGGTGCCAGTCCGATGCGTTCCACAATTCGCTGTCCCAGACGTTCAGGACCACGCCGCCCAGCGTATTGGAGTGCGCCGACACCCGGCCGCGGTCGATCAGCGGAACCACGACCATGCTTTCCTTGGTGATCATGTCGTTCAGCTTCTTGGCGATCTCGCCGCGCTTGTCCATGTCGGCGGTCTTGCCCATCTCGGCGACCAGAGCGTCATATTCCTCGTCGCAGTAGCGGTTGACGTTCTCGCCCTGCCACTGGGTTTCGGGACGGGGGGCCTTGTCGCAGGTCCACTGCGCCAGATACGGCTCCGGGTCGGTGCCGTCGAAGTTGTTGGCGTACATCTCGACGTCGGCATAGAATTTCTGGAACGTGTCGGGCGACCCGGCATCGCCGCCGAAGAACACCGATCCGTCAACCGTCTTCAGCTCGGTCTCGACGCCGATTTCGGACCACCACTGCTTGATCAGCGCCTGGAAGTCCTGCCGGACCGGGTTCACCGACGTCTGGAACAGCAGCTGCAGCTTGCGACCGTCCTTTTCGCGGACGCCGTCGCCGCCGACCGTCCAGCCGGCTTCCTCCAGCAACGCCTTCGCGCCTTCGACGTCCTGGGTCAGACACTCGGTGTTGTCGGACGCGAACTGCTCGGGCGCGGGCACGATGTTGCAGGTGGGCCGCCCCGCCTCGCCATAGCCGATCTCGTTCAGCAGGTTGCGGTCGATCGCCATGGACAGCGCCCGGCGCACCCGTTCGTCCGACAGGATCGGGTGCGGGTGTTGGGTGGTGGCCCGCTCGCCCTCGGGAAGGGAGGAGGACGGGTCGGTCATGTTCATCTCGATCCGCTCGACCAGCGTGCCGAAATCGACGACGAACTGTCCCTTGCCCCCGGCGATCATCTGCTGCTGGACCTCGGGGCTGACCTGGGTGTTCCAGGCATAGTCGAACTCGCCGGTTTCCATCACCGACCGCGCCGCCGCGGCCGCGTCGCCGCCGCCCTTGACCATGGCGGTGGCAAAGGCCGGTTTCGCCGGGTCGCGATAATTCGGATTCGCCTCCAGCGAGACGACGTCGTTGGTGCGGAACTCGGTCACCCGGAACGGGCCGGTGCCGACCGGATTGAAGTTCTGGTCCGTGCAGGTCGACGCCGCGGTGCCCAGGCAGTCCTGGAACTGCGCCTTCTGCAGGATCGGGGACTGGGCGCCGACAAAGGCCATGTACGGGTTGGGCTTGGGTTCCTTGAAGGTCACCTTGACGGTCTGCGGATCGACCGCCTCGACCTTGTCGATGCCCTGGTACCGGGACAGCTGCGCGCAACCGCCTTCCGGGTGCATGCAGTATTCGGCCGTGAAGACCACGTCATCGGCGGTGACGGGCGACCCGTCCGACCACTTCAGGTCCGGCTTCAGTTTCCACGTGACCGAGGTCATGTCCTCGGCAAAACCGCCATTTTCCTGGGTCGGGATCTCGGTTACCAGACGCGGATAGACCTCACCCTTGTTGTCGAACCCGGCCAGCGGTTCGAGCACCAGGCTGGAAACCTCGACGTCCTTGGTCCCCGACGACAGATACGGGTTCATCGTCGAGACGGCCTGGGAATAGATGATGTTCACCTGCCCGTCCGTGCCGCGTTCCGCCTGGGCGGCCGAGGCCAGCGCGATGCTGGCGACCGCGCCGAGCAGCATGGTCTTTCGTGTCATGTGGTGCTCCTTGTTGGGGGTTTCCGCGGGCTTCTTGAACCGGCGAACCGGCCGGACCCTGTCGGCGATCCTGGGGGGCGCATTGACGTCCTGCATTCCCCTTTGTGTGTCGGATATCCGGCGCAGAATGGAAGAAGCTTTCGTTGCGGCGGCCAAAAACGCAAGCCGGTTTTGTTGTTGCAAACGAAGCTTTCCGACTTAGCCTGCGTCCTCTGCCGAACAGTGCGCCGGCGGGCGGCGAGGGGGTCAGATGATGGATGACGCAACGCCGCTGGTGTCGATCCGGGGGCTGCAGGTCATCTTTCAGACCCGGGATGGTCCGGTCACCGGTGTGCAGGAGATCAGCTTCGACATCCGCCCGGGCGAATGCGTCTGCGTCGTGGGGGAATCCGGCTCGGGCAAGTCGGTCAGTTCGTTGTCGCTCATGCGGCTGGTCGAATTCGGCGGCGGCGAAATTGCCGCGGGACGGCTGATGTTCGACCCGGGGCAGGGCGGGATGATCGATCTGGCAACCCAGCCGCCTCAGGTGATGCGCGGCATCCGTGGCAACCAGATCGGCATGATCTTCCAGGAGCCGATGACCTCGCTGAACCCGGTCTTCACCGTGGGCGACCAGCTGGCCGAGGGGCTGACCGTGCATCGTGGCATGACCCGGACGCAGGCCCGCGCCCGCGCGCTGGAGCTGCTGCGCGAGGTGCGCATCCCCGAACCGGAACGGCGGCTGGACCAGTACCCGCATGAATTGTCCGGCGGCATGCGCCAGCGGGTGGTGATCGCGATGGCCATGGCCTGCCGGCCGCGGCTGCTGATCTGCGACGAGCCAACCACCGCGCTGGACGTGACCATCCAGGCCGAGATCCTTGCCCTGATCGACCGGCTCAAGCGCGACACCGGCATGGCGGTCCTGTTCATCACGCACGACATGGCGGTGGTCGCGCAGATGGCCGATCGGGTCGTGGTCATGTACCGCGGCAACAAGGTCGAGGAAGGCAGCGTCACCGAGATCTTCGAGAACCCCCGCGAGGACTACACCAAGGCCCTGCTGGCGGCCGTCCCGCGGCTGGGCGAGATGACCGGCCGCCCCGCACCCGAGCCGATGCGGCTGATGGGCGATGCCGGTTCGGTGGCGCCCCGGCCGATCCTGTCCGCCGACCCGCGACCGCTGCTGCAGGTGCAGAACCTAACGACCCGGTTCCCGGTCAAGGGCGGCATCCTGCGGCGCACCGTGGCACAGGTCCATGCGGTCGAGGATGTCAGCTTTACCCTGAACGCCGGCGAGACCCTGTCGCTCGTGGGCGAATCAGGCTGCGGCAAATCGACGACAGGCCGGTCGATCCTGCGCCTGGTCGAGCCGACATCGGGTCAGGTGCGATTGGGGGAGACGGACATCCTGGGATTGTCGCCGTCGCGGCTGCGCAAGGCGCGTCAGGACATGCAGATGATCTTTCAGGATCCGTTCGCCTCGCTCGACCCGCAGATGCGGCTCTTCGACCAGATCGAGGAGCCGATGCTGAATTTCGGCATCGGCACGAGATCGGAACGCCACGACCGCATCGCCGCCCTGTTCGACCGGGTGGAACTGCCGCGCAGCTTCATGCGGCGTTTCCCGCACGAGATGTCCGGCGGCCAGCGCCAGCGGATCGCGATTGCCCGCGCCCTGGCCTTGAACCCCAGGCTGATCATCGCGGACGAGGCTGTCAGCGCACTCGACGTCTCCGTGCAGGCACAGGTGCTGAACCTGCTGATGGAACTGCAGCAGGACATGGGCATCTCGATGCTGTTCATCAGCCACGACATGGCTGTCGTCGAACGGGTCAGCCATCTCGTCGCGGTCATGTATCTGGGCCGGATTGTGGAAATCGGCACCCGATCGCAGGTGTTCGAAAATCCCCGGCACAGCTATACACGGCAGCTGATGGCCGCCGTCCCGGTCGCCGACCCGAGGCAGCGGAAGATCAGCGAGGATCTGACCTTCACGCCGATCCCGTCGCCGATCCATCCGGTCGACCATGTGCCGGCGCCCTCGACCTACGCCGAGGTGGCGCCCGGACATCGCGTCCTTATCGATCCGCTCACCCATCAGGTCTAGCTGTGTCTGACTGCCGGATTGCCGCCTCGCGCGCGCTTGCAGCGGGACGGCTGTCGCGGCACGGTGGCGCGGAAGGAGAGACTGAAATGCCCGTCAAGAACCGCATGGCCGAACTGCTGCCCGAGATCACCGCATGGCGGCAGGATTTCCACCGCCATCCCGAACTGATGTACGAGGTTCACCGGACCGCGGGCCGGGTGGCCGAGCTGTTGCGCAGCTTCGGCCTGGACGAAGTGGTCGAAGGCGTCGGCCAGACCGGTGTGGTCGGTGTCATCAGGGGACGGTCCGATCGCAACGGTCGGGTGATCGGGCTGCGCGCCGACATGGACGCCTTGCCGATCAACGAGATTACCGGGCGGGACTATGCCTCTGGCACCCCCGGGGTCATGCATGCCTGCGGACATGACGGGCATACCTCGATGCTGCTGGGCGCGGCCAAGTACCTGGCCGAGACGCGCAATTTCGACGGCATGGCCGTGCTGATCTTCCAGCCGGCGGAAGAGGGCGGGGGCGGCGGGTTGGCCATGGTGAATGACGGTCTGGTCGACCGGTGGGGCATCCAGGAATTCTACGCCATGCACAACATGCCGGGATTGCCGACCGGCAGTTTCGCCATCCGGGACGGCGCCATGATGGCCGCGGCGGACCAGTTCGACATCGTCGTGACCGGCAAGGGCGGTCACGCGGCGAAGCCCAACGACGGCATCGACACGACCCTGGTTGCCGCGCAGATGATCGTCGCCCTGCAATCGATCGTCTCGCGCAACGTCGACCCGCTGAAAAGCGCCGTGCTGTCGGTCTGTGTCGTTCAGACGGACAGCACCGCCCACAACGTCATCCCGCAGGTCGTCCGGTTGAAGGGCACGGCCCGCAGCCTGGACGCGCAGGTGCGCGACCAGCTGGAGGAAGGCGTCAGCCGGGTCGTGCAGGGGGTCGCGGCCGCCTATGGCGCCACCGCCGAGGTCGATTTCAGGCGGGGCTATCCGGTCACCGTGAACGATCCCGACGCGATGCAGCATGCCGCGCAGGTCGCCCGGCAGGTGGCCGGCGATGTCGATCTGACGGTCGAACCGATGATGGCCGGCGAGGATTTCAGCTACATGCTGGAAAAGCGACCGGGGGCCTACATCTTCCTGGGGAACGGCGACTCGGCCATGCTGCATCACGGCGCCTATGATTTCGACGACAACGCGATTCCGTTCGGGTCGAGCTGGTACGCGGAGATCGTCGAGGCGCGAATGCCCGTGGCCTAGGGCAGCAGGGCAGAACCCGCCCAAGCACCTGCCACGACTGGCGGCCGGGGGCGCCGAGCCAACCTTGGTTCAGAAATGGACGGCGCGGCCGTAGGCGTCCAGAACCGCCTCGTGCATCGTCTCGGACAGGGTGGGATGCGGGAACACCGTTTCCATCAGCTCGGCCTCGGTGGTTTCCAGCGTCTGCCCGATCGCATAGCCTTGGATCAGTTCGGTGACCTCGGCGCCCACCATGTGGGCGCCCAGCAGTTCGCCGGTCTTGGCATCGAAGACCGTCTTGACCATGCCCTCGGGTTCGCCCAGCGCGATCGCCTTGCCGTTTCCGATGAAGGGGAACTTGCCGACGCGGATCTCGTGACCGGCCGCGCGCGCCTTTTCCTCGGTCAACCCCACGGATGCGATCTGCGGATGACAGTAGGTGCAGCCGGGGATCGACTGCGGGCGGACCGGGTGCGGCTTGCCGCCGGCGACCAGTTCCGCCACCATGACGCCCTCGTGGCTGGCCTTGTGGGCGAGCCAAGGCGCCCCGGCGACGTCGCCGATCGCGTAGATCCCGTCGACGCCGGTGCGGCAGTATTCATCCACGACGATGTGGGTGCGATCGATCTTCAGCCCGACCTCCTCGAACCCGCAATCCTCGACATTGCCGACGATCCCCACGGCAGAAATCACCGTGTCGAATTCAAGCTTCTCGGTCTTGCCGTCCGCCTCGATATGCGCGGTAATCTTGTCCTTGGCGCGGTCCAGCTGCTTCACCGACGCCTTTTCCATGATCGTCATGCCCTGCTTCTGGAACTGCTTCCGGGCAAAGGCGGCGATCTCGGCGTCCTCGACGGGCAGGATGCGGTCCATCACCTCGACGACCGTCGTCTTCGCACCGAGCGTGTTGTAGAAGCTGGCGAACTCGATGCCGATCGCGCCCGATCCGATGACCAGCAGCTTCTTGGGCATATGCGGGGGCACCAGCGCGTCGCGATAGCTCCACACCAACTCTCCGTCGGCCTCCAGCCCGGGCAGGTTGCGGGCCCGCGCGCCGGTGGCAATCACGACGGTTTTCGCCTCGATGTCGTCCTGGCCCTTTTCGGTCCGGACGGACACCTTGCCCGGCGCCGTCACCCGGGCCTGTCCGGCGATCACCGTGACCTTGTTCTTCTTCAGCAGATGCGCAACCCCGCCCGACAGCTGCTTTGCCACGCCCCGCGACCGCTTGACGACGGCGTCGAGATCATAGCCGATCCCCTCGGCCTTGAGCCCGAACTCCTTGGCGCGCTCCATCAGGTGAAACACCTCGGAGGAGCGCAGCATCGCCTTGGTCGGGATGCAGCCCCAGTTCAGGCAGATCCCGCCCAGCTCCGCGCGCTCGACCACCGCGACCTTCAGGCCCAGCTGCGCGGCCCTGATCGCGCAGACATAGCCGCCCGGCCCCGATCCGATCACCACCATGTCGAATGACTGCGCCATGTTGTCCCCGTCTGAACCGAACCTCGCCCGACTGGAACTGTTGCAGGGTCAGTCCAGATCGGCAAGGTCCAGCTTGCCCGAGACAAGCGCGCCGTAACCGCCTGCCTCCATCACCCGCTGTTCGTCGGGCGTGGGGGTCCGGCCCAGGGCCTCGTTGCGCCACGGAAAGCGCCCGAACCGTGCGATGGTGTCGCGGTGCAGTTGCGCGTGCCGCAGATTTTCACCGGGCATCCGCTCGGCGAACAGCGCCACCGCCCGATCCTGCAGCGCCAGATCCTCGGCGTGCTCGTAGGGCAGGTAGAAGAACTGGCGGGCAGGTTCGCCAGTCGCCAGATCGTACCCGTCCGCGATGGCCCGGTCGGCAATCGACTGCGCCAGGTCGTCGGTCGCGAACGCGCGCGGGTCGCCCCGGAACATGTTGCGCGGGAACTGGTCGGTCAGGATCAACGCGGCCAGGGCTCCCTCGGGCGTGTCGGCCCACTCGTCCGCCAGACGCCGGGCCTCCTGCCAGGCGATCATGAACCGGCTGCGGATTTCGTCGTCAACAGCGTCGCTCTGCACGTACCAGCCCTTGGGGCCGACCTCGTCCAGCCAGAAACGGTTGATTTCGTCAGGGGTCATGCGGAACTCGGCTGCTGGATCGGTGGGGCCGTCGCCGGCCTCGGACAGGGCGGTCTCGACGGCCAGGGTGGTGGCCGAGGGCGACAGCACGGCGAACGCCCCGGTATCGGCAGGGGCCGGCGCCGCCCGTTGGGTCATACGCCAGGCCGCATAGCCGGACAAGCCGGCCAGCAGGATGCCCATGTACATCCAGAATCCGTCCGGGCCCACCGCCGACATCAGCCAGCCGGTCAGGATCGGCCCGAAGAACGACCCGCCCCCGTTGATCAGCAGCAGCCCGGCCGAGGCCGCGGCCATGTCCGCGGCCTCCAGAAAGTCGTTGGTATAGGCGATCAGCAGCGAATAGACCGGGTTCGCCACCCCGCCAAGCAGCGCGGCGGCCACCAGATAGCCCCAGATCGTCGTGTCGGTCACGATCACCGTTCCAGTGACGATCGTGCCGAACACCGCCAGCGCCATGATCAGCACCCGCCGGTCCATCCGGTCCGAAATCCAGCCGATCGGGTACTGGAACAGCAGCCCGCCCAGCCAGATGGCGGCGACAAAGGCCGAGATGTCGCGCACGCTCAGCTGCATCACCGAACCCCAGACCGAGGCCATGCCCAGCAGCGCCGCAAACACGCCCCCCATCAGGAAGATGCCGATGCACCCAAGCGGCGACGCGCGATAGAGCCGCGCGATGCTCATCGGGGCGATCGTCTCGAACCGCGGCGCCGGGGTCGAGGCCAGCAGGATCGGGGTGAAGGCCAGCGACACCAGCACCGAGGGAATGACGAACAGCAGCCATCCACCGGGGTCGCCGACGTTCATCAGCAGCTGCGCGGTGACCAGGCCCAGCATCTGCACGATCATGTAGGTCGACATGGTCTGGCCGCGATTCTCGTTGGTAGCGCCCGCGTTCAGCCAGCTTTCGGCGGTGATGTAGACGCCGCAGAACGAGAACCCGATGAGGAAGCGCAGCAGCGCCCAGATCATCCAGTTGGGCGCGGCGGCATACAGGATCAGGACCGCCGAGATCAGCGAGCCGAGCGCCGCAAAGACCCGCACATGCCCGACCCGCTGGATCAACCCGGGCACGACCAGGCTGCCTGCGACGAACCCGCCGAAATAGAACGCCATGACCAGCGCCATCCGGTTCGTGGGAATGCCCTCGATCCCGCCGCGGATCCCCAGCAGCGTGCCCTGCATTCCGTTGCCGACCATCAGCAGCAGGATGCCCAGCAGCAGCGGCCAGGCCGATCGCATCACCGTCAGCATGAGGCCTCCGGAATCAGCAGCGAGGCGTCGCCGTAGCTGAAGAACCGATAACCCTGTGCGATCGCGTGCGCGTAGATGCCGTCGATGCACTCCTTTTCCATCAGGGCGGAAACCAGCATCAGCAGGGTGGATCTGGGCAGGTGGAAATTCGTCATCAGGGCATCCGTCACCCGGAACCGGTAGCCGGGATAGATGAAGATTTCTGTCATGTCGTCATAGGGGTGGACGATTCCCCGCTCGTCCGCGGCGGTTTCGATCAGCCGCAGCGCGGTGGTGCCCACCGGAATGACCCGCCGGCCCGCGGCGCGCGCCGCATTGATCGCCGCCGCGGCATCCGCCGTGACCTGGCCTCGTTCCCCGTGCATGCGATGCGTCGTCACGTCATCCACCTTGACCGGCAGGAAGGTTCCGGCGCCGACATGCAGCGTCACCGTGGTCGTCTCGACACCCCGGTCCTTCAGCCGGTCCAGCAGCGGCTGGTCGAAATGCAGGCTGGCGGTGGGCGCGGCGACCGCCCCCGACTGCCGTGCCCAGACCGTCTGATAGTCCGTCCGGTCCTGGGCGTCGGGCGGCCGCATGGCGGCGATGTAGGGGGGCAGCGGCATGGCGCCGACGCGCTCAAGGGCCGTGTCCAGCGCATCCGCACCGACACCGAAACGCAGCGTGAGGTCGGTCTCGGTCACGCCCGTGACCTCGGCCGACAGCTCCGCGTCGAACCGGATGACCTCTCCGGCGCGCAGCTTTCGCAGGGGTCTGGCAAGTGCCCGCCACTGCCCGTCCGCCGTGGGCTCCAGCAGCGTGACCTCGACGCGCGCCGTCACCTCGCCCTGCGCCGTGGCGCGGGTGCGGCTGCCGCTCAGCCGGGCGGGAATCACCCGTGTGTCGTTCAGGACGAGCAGGTCACCAGGGCGCAGATGATCCGGCAGATCGGCAACGCTGGCGTCGGTGATGGCGCGTCCATGTGCGACAAGCAGCCGTGCCGCGCTGCGCGGCCGGGCGGGACGCGTCGCGATCAATGCTTCGGGCAGGTGGAAGTCGAAGTCGGACAGCTGCATCCGGGGCTTGTCGGCGCGCTGCCCGGGCAGGTCAAGCCGGGGGCGGTCACGGCGCCGTGCCCGCCGCGGCTGGGCGACCGTCAGCCGACCGGCACGGCCAGCCAGCGATCGGCCAGCGCCGGCAGTGCCGCGAAATCCGGCAGCAGGTGGTCCGGCTTCAGTCGCTCGATCCCGCTCCCTTCGGGTCCGAAGCCGACAAGGGCCACGCGCACGCCCGCAGCGCGCGCGGTCCGCACGTCGGTTTCGGTGTCGCCCACCAGGAAAGATCGTACGATCTGGCCGCCGGCCCGATCCACGGCGGCCCGGTAGGGTGCCGCATCCGGCTTGCGCACCGGCAACGTGTCGGCCCCGATCATGGCGTGGAACCGGTCGCGCACGTCCAGCGCGCGCAGCAGCCGTTCAGCAAGGTCGGCGGGCTTGTTGGTGCAGACCGCAAGACGGAACCCGGCCCGCTGCAGCGCGTCCAGCGCCGGCAGCACCCCGTCATACAGGCGTGTGTGGCGCGCGATGTCGGCCGCATAGAACTCGAGCAGCCGGGGATAATCCGCATCTTCGGCATCCGGCGGCAGGATGGTGTCGGCGGGGATCCGCGCATAGCCCGCCCGCAGCATCGCCCGGCCGCCGTGAAAGGCAATCCGCGCGTCGGCGACCGGGTCCAGCAGATCGTCCAGCCCGCGCGAGCGGAAGCAGCCGTTCGCGGCGGCCACCAGGTCGGCGGCGGTATCGGCCAGGGTGCCGTCCAGATCGAAGACCACCGTTCCCGTCATCAGCCGAAACCTTTCGTCAGAGCTTGTGACCGCTGCAGCCCTTGCCGCGGCCGTCGCGGCGTAGGTAGAACGCGCCAGCCGAAACATGAACCGGGAATTGGGGCAGACATGACGGAAAGCTCGGTCGCATTGATCGTTCTTGCGGCGGGGCAGGGCAGCCGGATGCTATCGGACCTGCCCAAGGTGCTGCATCGCCTCGGGGGTGTCCCGCTGGTCGGGCATGCGCTGGCGGCGGGCCGCAGCGTCGATCCCGATCGGGTTGTGGTGGTCGCGGGCCATGGCGCCGAGGCGGTGACGCGGGCCGTTGCGCGGCTCGACCCCGACGCCCGAGTGGCGTTGCAGCCCGAACAGCTGGGCACCGGCCATGCGGTGGCGCAGGCGCTGCCCTTGCTGGAGGACTTCGACGGCAGGGTGCTGGTGCTTTATGGCGACACGCCGTTCGTTGCGCCCGAGACGCTTGCGGCGCTGGCGTCCCACCCGGCCGATGTCGTCGTTCTGGGATTCAACGCGGCCGATCCGGGTCGATACGGCCGGCTGGTCGTACGGGATGGCGCGCTGGACCGGATCGTCGAGTTCAAGGATGCCGATCCGGCCACCCGGCAGATCACCCTGTGCAATTCCGGCGTGCTGGCAATGGACGCGGCCCTGCTGCGCGAATTCGTCGGTCGCCTGGGCAACGACAACGCTGCGGGGGAGTACTATCTGACCGACGTTGTCGGGCTGGCCCGGGCCGAGGGCCGCAGTGCCGCCGTGGTGACGTGCGACGAGGCGGAGACGCTGGGGATCAACACCCGCGCCGAACTGGCTGCGGCCGAGGCGCAGTTCCAGCAGCGCCGGCGTGCCGAGGCGCTGGAGGACGGCGTCACGATGTCCGATCCCGCAACAGTCTGGTTTGCGCTGGACACGGTGGTAGGGCGCGACGCGGTGATCGGCCAGAACGTGGTGTTCGGGCCGGGCGTCACCATCGAGAGCGGTGCCGAGATCCTGCCGTTCTGCCACCTGGAAGGCTGCCACGTCTCGTCAGGCGCAACCGTCGGGCCCTTTGCCCGCCTGCGGCCCGGAGCCGAGCTGGGCGGGGACGTTCATGTCGGCAATTTCGTCGAGATCAAGAACAGCGTGCTCGATGAGGGCGTCAAGGTCGGCCACCTCACCTATCTCGGCGATGCATGGGTGGGCGAGCGCGCGAATATCGGGGCGGGCACGGTGACCTGCAACTACGATGGAGTCGGCAAGCACCGGACGGAAATCGGTCCGGACGCGTTCATCGGATCGGACACGATGCTGGTCGCGCCGGTGCGGATCGGCGCGCGGGCGATGACCGGGTCGGGTTCGGTCATCACCCAGGACGTGCCTGACGACGCCCTGGGTTTGGGGCGGGCCAGGCAGGTGGTGAAGCCGGGGCTCGCCGCAAGGATCATGCAGGCGCTGCGCGCCGGAAAGGAAACGACCTGAGATGTGCGGTATCGTCGGAATCCTGGGCAGGAACCAGTGCGCCCCGCAACTCGTCGAGGCGCTGAAGCGGATGGAATATCGCGGCTACGACAGTGCCGGCATCGCGACGGTGGACGACCGGGGCGTGCTCGATCGTCGCCGCGCAGTGGGCAAGCTGGTCAATCTGTCCGACCTGCTGGTCAAGGCGCCGCTGGAGGGCAAGGCGGGCATCGGCCACACCCGCTGGGCAACGCACGGGGCAGCCACCGAGGGCAATGCCCATCCGCATCGGCACGGCGCCGTCGCGGTGGTCCATAACGGCATCATCGAGAATTTCCGCGAACTGCGCGCCGAACTGGCGGCGCAGGGGATCGTCGCCCAGTCCGAAACCGACACCGAGACGGTGGCCCTGCTGACCGGCCACTACATGGACCAGGGGATGAACCCGGTGCAGGCGGTGCGGGCGACGCTAGCCCGGCTGCGCGGCGCCTTTGCGCTGGCCTTCCTGTTCGAGGGCGAGGGCGACCTGATGATCGGGGCGCGCAAGGGATCGCCCTTGGCGGTCGGGCAAGGCGACGGCGAGATGTATCTGGGATCGGATGCGATCGCCCTGGCGCCGTTCACGGACCGGATCACCTATCTGGAGGACGGCGACCACGTCGTGCTGAGCCGCGCGACCGCGCAGATCTTTGACAGCGAAGGTCGGCAGGTGAACCGCGGCGCGGCGCGGATCGACATTGGCGCGACCGCCATCGACAAGGCCGGCTACCGCCACTTCATGGCCAAGGAGATCGCCGAGCAGCCGGGCGTGCTGGGCGATGCGCTGAGCCACTACGTGAAGGATGGCCGGATCGTGCTGCCCGACGCGATCGATTTCAGCCGGGTCGATCGGCTGACGATGATCGGGTGCGGCACGGCGTTCTATGCCGCCTCGGTGGCGAAGTACTGGTTCGAGCAGTTGGCCGGGTTGCCCTGCGATGTCGATGTCGCGTCCGAGTTCCGCTATCGCGAGCCGCCGCTGTCGCCGTCCAGCTGGACGATCTGCGTCAGCCAGTCGGGCGAGACCGCGGATACGCTGGCGGCGCTGCACTATTGCCGCGGCAAGGTCGCGCAGACCGTGGCTGTGGTGAATGTCGGCACATCGGCGATCGCGCGGGATTCGGACATCGCGCTGCCGATCCTTGCAGGGGTCGAGGTCGGGGTTGCCTCCACCAAGGCCTTTACCTGCCAGCTGGCGGTGCTCGCGGTCCTCGCGCTGAAGGCCGCGGCGGACCGGGGCCGGCTGGATCCGGCGGCGTTGCAGGGCCACCTGGACGACCTGCTCGCCGTGCCGGCGCTGGTCAGCCAGGCCGTGACGGCAGGCGAGGATTGCCGCAGCCTGGCGGACTGGTTGTCCGAGGCGCAGGACGTGCTGTTCCTGGGGCGCGGCGCCCTCTATCCCATCGCGCTGGAAGGCGCGCTGAAGCTCAAGGAAATCAGTTATATCCACGCAGAAGGCTATGCCTCGGGCGAGCTCAAGCATGGCCCGATCGCGCTGATCGATCGCAATGTCCCCGTCGTGGTGCTGGCGCCCAGCGATCCCTTGTTCGAGAAGACGGTGTCGAACATGCAGGAGGTGATGGCCCGTCACGGGCAGGTCTTGCTGGTGTCCGACGCGCAAGGGATCGAGGTGGCCGCAGAGGGGACGCATGCAACGCTGACGATGCCGTCGGGCGGCGGGGTGTTTGCGCCGATCGTCTATGCGGTGCCGATGCAGTTTCTGGCTTATCACACCGCCGTCGCCAAGGGCACCGATGTCGATCAGCCCCGCAACCTGGCGAAGTCGGTCACGGTCGAATAGGCGCTGGCGCACCCTGCCTTTCCGAACTGCCGGGTGGCCGGTTCGACGCTGGTGAGGCTGCTCCACGCCCGGCAACTTACCCGCGCCGCTTGCGTTGACCCGGCATGGACCAGAACATCATCGAAGACATCCACGACGCGGACGTGGCCATCGCCGTCCAGGCCGGCCGGTATCGCGACAATCCGGCGGTGGAGGCGGCCGGCGAGGCCAGCGAGATCGCCGACCAGCCGCCCGCCTTCACCCTTGCCGCAGCCGCGGTCGCGCTCGGCCTTGCAACGGGTCGTCCGCGGCTGATCGAGGGCGGCGCGCGGACGCTCGCGGCGCTGTTCGTGGCCACGCGGATCAAGTCGGCGATCAAGTCCCGCGTGGTGCGGACCCGCCCGTACAAGCTGCTGGATGAGGGGGAGTACGAGACAGGGCTGAGCGGACCCGACGAACGCGACTACAACTCGTTCCCTTCGGGACACACGGCCGATGCCGTGGCCGCGGCGCGCGCGGTGTCACGGGTTGCGCCGGACCTGGCAGTTCCGCTGTACTTGGGCGCGGCGGCGATCGGGGCGATCCAGATCCCGCGGGCCACCCATCACCTTGCCGACGTGGTCGCCGGCGCCGCCGTCGGCCTTGTCGCCGAGGCGCTGGTGGACGGCGGCGTCCGCCTGGTGAAACGCGGGCTGAACGACTGAACCGGGGTCTGTTACCCGGTCCGTATCGGTCCAGCCGTCAGGTCAGCCACGGCGTCAGGCGCCCCAGACCTCGATCTCGGGCAGGTCGGTCAGGCTGGCGCCGATCATCTGCAGGGCCGGCAGGGAGACCTGGCTGCCGGCCGTTGGCGGCCCGTCCAGCGGGATCAGGTCGACATTGGCGGACTTGCCGGTGGCCGGGTTGACGATCCGTCCCTTGCCGGGCGCGCGAACCAGCGGCGTCTTGATCCAGAACCCGCTTTGCGCGGCGTCGCCCAGCGAGGCGATCGTGGTTCCCAGCTTCTGACCCGACCCGCCGGCGCTGGCGGCCTGCGCCTTCTCGGCGGCCGTGGTGGTATCCAGCTGTGCCACGGTCCTCGCTGCGGGCTGCGGCAGGCTGCCGGATTGCGGCGGCGTGGCGATCAGCACGGCATCGCCGTCCGCGGTCGGTGCGGCGACGATGGTGGTGCCTTCGCTGGTCGTCACCTGGCTGACGACGGGGCGCGGCGCCGGGGTGGTGGGGGATGATCCCAGCTGGTCGCAGGCGGCGATCGCCATCACGGGCAGGATCAGGCTCAGTCGAAGGAACGTCATGGCGAGGCCTCTTGCTAGCTGTCCAGCAGGCTTGCCACGCGCCCGGCCCCCCGTCCATCCGTCCCCGCATGCCGGCGCGCGCGTCAGGCGACGCTTGTGCCGATCAGGCCACGCCCCTATCTTGCCCGGATGAACGCGCCCACGCCCCAGATTGCCCCGCGCGCCACCCCGTTGATCGATCCGTTCGCTCGGCCGATCACCTATCTGCGGGTTTCCGTCACCGATCGCTGCGATTTTCGCTGCACCTACTGCATGGCCGAGCACATGCAGTTCCTGCCGAAAGCCGAGCTGCTGACGCTGGAGGAGCTGGAGCGGCTCTGTGGTGCCTTTGTCGATCTGGGCGTCCGCAAGCTGCGCATCACCGGTGGCGAGCCGCTGGTGCGCCGGAACATCATGTCGTTCTTCGAGGTGATGTCTCGCCGGCTGGGACAGGGTCTGGACGAACTGACGCTGACCACCAACGGTAGCCAGCTTGGCCGCTTTGCCCGGCAACTGGCGGATTATGGGGTGCGCCGGGTCAACGTGTCGCTGGACACGCTGGACCACGACAAGTTCGCGGCGATCACCCGCTGGGGGCGGCTGCCGCAGGTCCTGGACGGCATCGCGGCAGCCAAGGCTGCCGGGCTGCGCGTCAAGATCAACACCGTGGCGCTGAAGGGTTTCAACGAGGATGAGCTGTTCTCGCTGCTCGACTGGTGTGCGGGCGAGGGTCACGACCTGACCTTTATCGAGGTCATGCCGATGGGCGATATCGGGGGCGAGGATCGGCTGGACCAGTACTGGCCGCTGTCCGATTTGCGGGCACGGCTTGCCGAGCGCTTCACCCTGACCCCGCTGGCCGAACGGACCGGGGGGCCGGCCCGCTATGTGCGGCTCGAGGAAACCGGGCAGAAGATCGGCTTCATCACCCCGCTGACCCACAATTTCTGTGAAAGCTGCAACCGCGTGCGCGTCACCTGTACCGGCGAACTGTTCATGTGCCTGGGGCAGGAGGATCGCGCCGACCTGCGCTCCCCCCTGCGCGACAGCCCCGGTGACGAGCGGCTCAAGGATGCCATTCGGGCGGCGATCGCCCGCAAGCCCAAGGGCCACGATTTCGATTACTCCCGCGGCGTGGGCGGAAAGATGGCCCGGCACATGAGTCACACCGGCGGCTGAGCCGTTACGGACCGGGCTTGGCGGGCTCGGGTATCGCCACCATTCCGCTTTGCCCCGCGACGGAACCCATCTCCGCAGTTCCAGCTTTGTTCCGAACGGGCAGTTGTCTTTCCGCGCCCCATGCCTATCTGATGCGCTTGTCCCGAAAAGGCCGGCCCATGGAACAGAAGTTCATCGAGATCCGCGGCGCGCGTGAACACAACCTCAAGGGCGTGGACCTGGACATCCCCCGCGATCGGCTGGTGGTGATCACCGGCCTGTCCGGATCGGGCAAGTCCAGCCTCGCCTTCGACACCATCTATGCCGAGGGCCAGCGCCGCTATGTCGAAAGCCTGTCGGCCTATGCCCGGCAGTTCCTGGACATGATGGGCAAGCCGGACGTCGACCACATCAGCGGCCTGTCGCCGGCGATCTCGATCGAGCAGAAGACCACCTCGAAGAACCCGCGCTCGACGGTCGGCACCGTCACCGAGATCTACGACTATCTGCGGCTGCTGTTTGCGCGCGCCGGCACGCCCTATTCGCCGGCGACCGGATTGCCGATCGAGGCGCAGCAGGTGCAGGACATGGTCGACCGGGTGATGGCCCTGCCCGAGGGGACCCGCGCCTATCTGCTGGCCCCGATCGTACGCGACCGCAAGGGCGCCTATGAAAAGGAGCTGCTGGACCTGCGCAAGCGCGGCTTTCAGCGGGTCAAGATCGATGGCGCGTTCCACGAACTGGACAGCCCGCCCGCGCTGGACAAGAAGTTCCGGCACGACATCGACGTGGTGGTCGATCGGATCGTCGTGCGCGAGGGGCTGGAGACCCGGCTTGCCGACAGCTTGCGCACCGCGCTGGACCTGGCCGACGGGATCGCGGTGCTTGAAACGGCGCCCGCCGAAGGGGAGCCCGAGCGGATCACCTTCAGCGAGAATTTTGCCTGTCCGGTCAGCGGCTTCACCCTGCCCGAGATCGAACCACGGCTGTTTTCGTTCAACGCCCCGATGGGCGCCTGCCCGGCCTGCGACGGGCTGGGGATGGAGCTGTTCTTCGACGAGCGGCTGGTCGTGCCGGACACCGGGCTGTCGCTCGCCCAAGGGGCGCTGGCACCCTGGGCCAAGTCCAAGTCGGCCTATCTGACCCAGACAGTGAACGCGCTGGCCACCCATTACGGGTTCGACCGCCGCACCCCGTGGCGCGACCTGCCCGAACAGGTGCAGCAGGTGTTCCTGCACGGGTCCGGGACGGACGAGATCCGCTTCCGCTTCGACGATGCCGGCCGCATCTACGAGGTGACGCGCAGCTTCGAGGGCGTGATCCCGAACCTCCAGCGCCGGCTGCGCGAAACCGACAGTACATGGCTGCGCGAGGAGTTCGAGCGCTACCAGAACAACCGTCCCTGCCATGTCTGCGACGGGTATCGCCTGAAACCCGAGGCTCTGGCCGTGAAGGTCGGGACGCGCCATATCGGCGAGGTTGTCGCCCTGTCGATCCACGAGGCGCTGGCCTGGGTGAACGAGGCACCGGCGCAGCTGTCACGACAGAAGTCCGAGATCGCGGCCCCGATCCTCAAGGAGATCCGCGAGCGGCTGGGCTTCCTGGTCAATGTCGGGCTCGACTATCTGACGCTGAGCCGGGCGGCCGGCACGCTGTCCGGGGGGGAAAGCCAGCGGATCCGCCTCGCCAGCCAGATCGGCAGCGGCCTGACCGGGGTGCTCTACGTGCTGGACGAACCGTCGATCGGGCTGCACCAGCGCGACAACGACCGCCTGCTGGAAACGCTGAAGGGGCTGCGCGACGCCGGCAACAGCGTCATCGTGGTGGAGCATGACGAAGATGCCATCCGCCACGCCGACTACGTCTTCGACATGGGGCCTGGGGCGGGCGTGCATGGGGGCACGGTGGTCAGTCAGGGAACCCCCGACCAGATCGCGGCCGACCCGGCCAGCCTGACCGGCCAGTATCTGTCCGGCGCCCGCGAGATCCCGGTGCCGCGGGAACGACGGACCGGCAAGGGCAAGCTGGTCACCGTCGAGGGGGCGACCGGCAACAACCTGAAGGACGTGACCGTCGGTTTTCCGCTGGGAAAGTTCGTTTGCATCACCGGCGTATCGGGCGGTGGCAAGTCGACGCTGACGATCGAGACGCTGTTCAAGACGGCATCGATGCGGCTGAACGGCGCCCGCCAGACGCCCGCCCCTGCGCGGGCGATCAAGGGGCTGGAGCATCTCGACAAGGTCATCGACATCGACCAGCGTCCGATCGGCCGGACGCCCCGGTCGAATCCGGCCACCTATACCGGCGCCTATACCCATATCCGCGACTGGTTCGCCGGCCTGCCCGAATCCAAGGCGCGCGGCTACAAGCCGGGCCGGTTCAGCTTCAACGTCAAGGGCGGCCGTTGCGAGGCCTGCCAGGGCGACGGCGTCATCAAGATCGAGATGCACTTCCTGCCCGACGTCTATGTCACCTGCGAGACCTGCAAGGGGCAACGCTACAACCGCGAGACGCTGGAGGTCGAGTTCAAGGGCAAGTCCATCGCCGACGTCCTGGACATGACCATCGAGGAGGGGCAGGCGTTCTTCAAGGCGGTGCCGTCGATCCGGTCCAAGATGGACGCGCTGATGCAGGTGGGGCTGGGCTACGTGAAGGTCGGCCAGCAGGCCACCACCCTGTCGGGCGGCGAGGCGCAGCGGGTCAAGCTGGCCAAGGAACTGTCCCGCGCCTCGACCGGCAAGACGCTGTACATCCTCGACGAACCGACGACGGGCCTGCATTTCGACGATACGCGAAAGCTGCTCGAAGTCCTGCATTCGCTGGTCGATCAGGGCAACACGGTCGTCGTGATCGAACACAATCTCGACGTGATCAAGACCGCCGACTGGATCATCGACATCGGCCCCGAGGGCGGTGACGGCGGTGGCGTGATCGTCGCCGAGGGAACGCCGGAGGAGATCGCGGCTGTCCCGGAAAGCCACACCGGGCGTTACCTTGCCCCTCTGCTGGCGGAGGCCGAGCGCCGGCACGGGCCGGTCGCTGTCCCGCAGCCGAACCGCAAGCCGCGCCGGAAGATCGCGGCAGAGTGAGGCAATCGGGACCGCGGTGCAGCGGTCCTGATCGCATGCGACATAAGGTGACATCGCGGGGTGCCGGGCCGGCTCTCATTGACCCTGCGGCCCCGCGGGTCTAAACGGGCAACAGCCAATCCACCCGCGGCGGCGCCCCGGCCCCGCGACGTCAGGGAGATGCCGCGTGGACTATATTCTGTCCGAATATCTGCCTGTGCTTGTCTTTCTCGGCATGGCATCGGCGCTGGCGATCATCCTGGTGGTCGCTGCCGCCGTGATCGCGGTGCGCAATCCCGATCCCGAAAAGGTCAGCGCCTACGAATGCGGCTTCAACGCGTTCGACGATGCGCGGATGAAGTTCGACGTCCGGTTCTATCTGGTGTCGATCCTGTTCATTATCTTCGACCTCGAGGTCGCCTTCCTCTTTCCCTGGGCTGTCAGCTTCATGGGCCTGTCCGACGTCGCATTCTGGTCGATGATGGTGTTTCTGGCCGTGCTGACCGTGGGCTTTGCCTATGAATGGAAGAAGGGGGCCTTGGAATGGGCGTGATGGACAAGGGCGAACGCACCGGAACCGGCCCGGCGCATCACGGCGGCCATCCCACCGGGGTGCAGTCCGGCCTGATGTTTCCCGACGGCGTGCAGACCGGCCCGAACACGGCCGGACCCGACCGCGAGGTCGCGACCCAGGCGTTGAACCGTGAACTGCAGGACAAGGGCTTCCTGCTGACCACGACCGAGGACATCATCAACTGGGCGCGGAACGGATCGCTGCACTGGATGACGTTCGGGCTGGCCTGCTGCGCGGTCGAGATGATCCACGCCTCGATGCCGCGCTATGACCTGGAACGGTTCGGCACTGCACCCCGCGCCTCGCCGCGGCAGTCGGACCTGATGATCGTGGCCGGCACGCTGACCAACAAGATGGCGCCGGCGCTGCGCAAGGTCTATGACCAGATGCCGGAACCGCGCTACGTGATCTCGATGGGGTCCTGCGCGAACGGCGGCGGCTATTACCACTACAGCTACTCCGTCGTCAGGGGCTGCGACCGGATCGTCCCGGTGGACATCTATGTTCCGGGCTGTCCGCCCACCGCCGAGGCGCTGATGTACGGCGTCATGCAGCTGCAGCGGCGGATCCGCCGGACCGGCACGTTGGTGAGGTGAGCGAGATGGCGGTTTATCCCGATCTGGACACGCTGGCCGAACTTGGTGACCTGATCACGATGCGGCGCAAGAACGACGTGCTGTCCACGAAGATCGAGTTCGGCGAACTGACCCTGACCGCGAATGTGGGCAGCATCCCGGCGCTGGCCGGGTTCCTGCAGACCGACCAGACCTGTCGGTTCACGACGCTGGTCGACATCACCGCCGTGGATCATCCGAACCGCTCGGCCCGGTTCGACGTGGTATGGCACCTGCTGTCGATGTACACGAACCAGCGGATTCGCATCAAGGCAGCGGTCCGCGAGGACGAGCTGGTGCCGTCGCTGACCCGCGTCTATCCCTGCGCCAACTGGTTCGAGCGCGAGGTGTTCGACATGTTCGGCATCATGTTCTCCGGCCACCCGGACCTGCGGCGCATCCTGACCGATTACGGGTTCCAGGGTTTCCCGTTGCGCAAGGATTTCCCCACGACCGGCTATGTCGAGGTGCGCTATGATGACGGTGAAAAGCGCGTGGTGTACGAGCCCGTGAACCTGACGCAGGAATACCGGCAGTTCGACTTCCTGTCTCCGTGGGAAGGGGCCCGCTACGTCCTGCCCGGCGACGAGAAAGCCCCGGCGACCCTGGGCGTGACCGCGGAAGGGAAGAAGTGATGGACGGCGACATCCGCACCAACGCCTATGACGACGGCAGCACCGACCTGCTGGATGGCGAACAGCGCATCCGCAACTTCAACCTGAACTTCGGACCCCAGCATCCGGCCGCGCATGGCGTGCTGCGCCTCGTGCTGGAACTGGACGGCGAGGTGGTGGAGCGCGCCGACCCGCATATCGGCCTGCTGCATCGCGGCACCGAAAAGCTGATGGAGTCGCGCACCTACCTGCAGAACCTGCCGTATCTGGACCGGCTGGACTATGTCGCGCCCATGAACCAGGAGCACGCCTGGTGCCTGGCGATCGAGCGGCTGACCGGGGTCGAGATCCCGCGTCGCGCCTCGCTGATCCGGGTCCTGTACTCCGAGATCAGCCGCATCCTGAACCATCTGCTGAACCTGACGTCGCAAGCCATGGACGTCGGCGCGCTGACCCCGCCGCTGTGGGGTTACGAAGAGCGTGAGAAGCTGATGATCTTCTACGAGCGGGCGTCCGGAGCGCGGCTTCACGCGGCCTATTTCCGCCCGGGCGGGGTCCACCAGGACCTGCCGCCGGCGTTGCTGGACGACATCGACGACTGGGCCGTCGCATTCCCGCGCGTCGTCGACGATCTGCACAGCCTGCTGACCGAGAACCGGATCTTCAAGCAGCGCAATGTCGACATCGGCGTCGTCAAGGAACAGGACGTGCTGGACTGGGGCTATTCGGGCCCAATGGCGCGCGGATCGGGCCTGGCCTGGGACCTGCGGCGCAGCCAGCCCTACGAGTGCTACGACGAGTTCGAGTTCGAGGTCCCGGTCGGAACCAACGGCGACTGCTACGACCGTTACCTGATCCGGATGGAGGAGATGATCCAGTCCACCAGGATCATCCGCCAGGCCGTGGCCAAGCTGAAGGCCGAGCCCGCCGGCGACGTGCTGGCCCGCGGCAAGCTGACGCCGCCGCGCCGGGCCGAGATGAAGCGCGACATGGAAAGCCTGATCCACCACTTCAAGCTGTACACCGAGGGCTTCAAGGTGCCTGCCGGAGAGGTCTATGCCGCGGTCGAGGCGCCCAAGGGCGAGTTCGGCGTCTACATGGTGAGCGACGGCACGAACAAGCCGTACCGCGCCAAGCTGCGGGCCCCGGGCTATCTGCATCTGCAGTCGATCGACTGGCTGACCCGCGGCCACATGCTGGCCGACGTGGCCGCGGTGATCGGGTCCATCGACATCGTCTTCGGCGAGATCGACCGGTGAGCGGCGCGTTCCCTTTCCCCGTTCCGCATGCCAGTGGAGATCCTGCGTAGATGCTGCGCCGTCTTGCGAAAGAACAACCCGAGTCATTTGCGTTCACCTCCCGGAACCTCGCCTGGGCCCATGCGCAGATGTCGAAGTTTCCCGAGGGGCGGCAGCGCTCGGCGATCATCCCGCTGCTGTGGCGCGCGCAGGAACAGGAAGGCTGGCTGACCCGGCCGGCCATCGAGTACGTCGCCACCCTTCTGGACATGCCGTATATCCGGGCGCTCGAGGTCGCGACATTCTACTTCATGTTCCAGCTGCAGCCTGTCGGCCGCATCGCCAATGTCCAGATTTGCGGCACCACGACCTGCATGATCTGCGGTGCCGAGGATCTGGTCGCGTTTTGCAGGACCCGGATCGCGCCGACGCCCCACACCGTGTCGGCCGACGGCAATTTCAGCTGGGAAGAGGTCGAGTGCCTCGGCGCCTGCTCGAACGCGCCGATGGTGCAGATCGGCAAGGACTATTACGAGGATCTGACGGTCGAGAAGCTGTCGGCCCTGCTGGATGCGCTCGCCGCCGGCCAGCTGCCGGTGCCGGGCCCGCAGAACGGCCGGTTCTCGTCCGAGCCCAGTGGCGGCCCCGTGGCGCTGCGGGACACCCAAGGGGGCGAAGAGAACAACGCCTCGGTCGCGCTGGCGCTCAAGCAGCGCGACACGGTCAAGCGGATCGACGGGTCCGAGGCGCCGATCCTGACCCCCTGGCGGCGACAGCCCGACACGGATGAGGGCGATGGCGACGATAACGAGCCGGAACCGTCGCGCGGACGGCCGGCAGACGAAACCGGGGTGACCGTCCAGGAAGCCGCCGGCACCTCCGCCGCGCGGCCGCGGTCCAAGCGCGAGCCCGCCGGGGCGCCCGCCGACGCCAAGGACACCGAATAGGATCGCCATGACACAGGACATCTGCAAACGGAATTGCTGGATCGCCGGCGCGGCACTGGGCCTGCTGATCCTTGTCCTGAGCTGGACGGGCATGGGACTCGCGGGCGCACTGTTCCTGGCAATCATTGCCGGGGCGCTGTTCGGTGCGTTGCTGGTGTGGCTGGTCTGCAGTGGCGATAGGGGCTCCGCACCGGATCTGGTCGCGAGCGAGCCCGCGACGGCCGGCGGCGGGTCGGCCCCGGGCGGCAGGACATTGACGATCGACAGGGACGAGGATCCGGGGCCGGCCGAGACGGTGCTGATGGGAACGGCGCAGGCACCCGTGATACCGGTCGGGCAGCCGGCACCGCCGCGATCGATCGTGGCAGGAGCCACCCGGGATCAGACGCTGTCGCACGGCGCCGTCCGGGCTGCCACGGGGGGTGGTCAGGCGCCGACATTCGGCACCACCCAGGGCAATACCGCGGGGGCGTCCCCGGGACATACCGCTCAGGACTCGTCCGAGCCCGCGCCGGTGGCGGAGGACAGCCCGCTGGAGGACACCCGGGCGGTCATGGATGACCTGTCTGAATCGCAGGACCATAGAATGCCGGGTGAATCGGTGCGCTCGGCCGAACCCGGCGGCGTGCAGGACCAGCGGCCTCCCCGTGGACCGGACATGGAAGACCTGAACGACCCTTCCACGGTCGATGACGCGACCGGATTCTCCGAGGGCGAAGATTCCGGCGCCTACCGGGCGACCGACGCCGGGCCGCGGCCATGACAGGGCGCGGGTCACAGGACGACAGCGCCCAGATGCGACTGGTCGGGGCTGTCATCGCGCTGACGATGATCCTGTGGCTTGTGGCCAACTGGGCTGGCCGGCAGCTTGGCTGGCCGAGCCACTACGCCTTTCTGGCCGACATGGCCGCGATGGGGGCACTGATCTGGTCGCTTCTGGTGGTCTGGCGGATCTGGCGCCGGCGCACCGGCAGCCCGCACCAACAATAGGACGACGACGCGCATGCTGAGCGATCAGGACCGGATTTTCACCAACCTCTACGGCATGGCCGACCGCAGCCTGCAGGCCGCGCGCAGCCGCGGCCACTGGGACGGCACTGCCGACGTGATCGCGCGCGGCCGCGACGCGATTGTTGACGAGATGAAGAAATCCGGGCTGCGCGGGCGCGGCGGTGCGGGCTTTCCCACCGGCATGAAATGGTCGTTCATGCCGAAGGAAAGCGACGGCCGGCCGTCCTATCTGGTCATCAACGCCGACGAATCGGAACCTGCGACCTGCAAGGACCGCGAGATCATGCGCCACGATCCGCATACGCTGATCGAGGGGGCGCTGATCGCCGGCTTCGCGATGGGGGCGCACACCTGCTACATCTACATCCGGGGCGAATACATCCGCGAACGCGAGGCGCTGCAGGCGGCGATCGACGAATGCTATGATGCGGGGCTGCTGGGCCGCAACGCGGCCGGGTCGGGCTGGGACTTCGACCTGTTCCTGAGCCACGGCGCGGGCGCCTATATCTGCGGCGAGGAAACCGCGCTGCTGGAAAGCCTGGAAGGCAAGAAGGGCATGCCCCGGATGAAGCCGCCCTTCCCGGCCGGGGCGGGGCTGTACGGCTGCCCCACGACGGTCAACAACGTCGAATCCATTGCCGTCGTGCCCACGATCCTGCGCCGCGGGGCCGAATGGTTCGCCAGTTTCGGGCGGCCGAACAACGCCGGGGTCAAGCTGTTCGGTCTGACCGGGCACGTCAACACGCCCTGCGTGGTCGAGGAAGCGATGTCGATCCCGATGCGCGAACTGATCGACAAGCATGGCGGCGGCATCCGCGGCGGGTGGAAGAACCTCAAGGCGATCATCCCCGGCGGCGCGTCCTGCCCGATCATCCCCGCGAGCCAGTGCGAGGACGCGGTCATGGATTTCGACGGAATGCGCGAGCTGAAGTCGTCCTTCGGAACGGCCTGCATGATCGTGATGGACAACTCGGTTGACGTGGTGAAGGCGGTCTGGCGGCTGTCCGCATTCTTCAAGCATGAAAGCTGCGGCCAGTGCACGCCCTGTCGCGAGGGCACCGGCTGGATGATGCGGGTGATGGAGCGTCTGGTTCGTGGCGAGGCCGAGATCGAGGAAATCGACATGCTGCTGGACGTCAGCAAGCAGGTCGAAGGCCACACGATCTGTGCGCTTGGCGACGCCGCAGCCTGGCCGGTCCAGGGCCTGATCCGGCACTTCCGCGAAGAGATCGAGGACCGCATCAAGGCCCGCCGCACCGGCCGGATGGGCGCGATGGCGGCGGAATGATCCGGGAGGCCGCGGCGTGAAAGGCAAGATCCTGCACATCGACGATGCCAGCGGCGAGGGCGTGATCTCGACCGAGGACGGTGCGCGCTATCGCTTTTCCGCGCCGGATCTCATGGGGGCCGGCGAGATCGCGCGTGCGGGCGCGGCCGTCGATTTCGCCGTCGCCGGCGACCGGGCGGTCGAGGTCTATCCCGATCCCGGGCCGGCACATGTGGCCGTGCGGCGCGGGGACAAGAACAAGATCGTCGCCGCCTTGCTTGCGTTCTTCCTGGGTGCGTTCGGGGTTCACAAGTTCTACATCGGCGCGAACCTTGCGGGCGTGATCATGCTGGTCAGCTCGGGGTTGGGCTTCCTGCTGTTCTTTCTGCCGAATGCGGTAATGGGCCTGATCTCATTCATCGAGGGGATCATCTACCTGACCCGTTCGGACGAGCAGTTCTACGAGACCTACGAAGTCGGGCGAAAGGCGTGGTTCTGATGGTCCGGCCCGGTCCGATCTGCCGCAACATCGCTCACACGGGGCTGACGCAGCCGTGTCGGGCCATTGCCGTTCGGCTCCCGTATCCTGTCGCCTTTGGACCGGCGAAGGAGAAGACCATGACAAGGGTGAACCGGGCGGCACGTCGCCTCGCGGCGGCGGTGATCGCCGTCGGACTTGCTGCGACCTCGGCCGCGGCGCTCGAGCCGCTGTCGACCGAGCGCTACATCAATGACCGGCTGATCGCGGCGCGGATCGCCGACCGGATCCGGCGGGAGTGCCCCAGCATCGACGGCCGGATGATCTATGCGTTCCAGCAGGCACGGGCATTGCAGAGATACGCGCTGGACAAGGGTTATTCCAAGCAGCAGATCGACACGTTCCTGGACAGCAAGTCGGAACGTCGCCGCATCTATGCGATTGCCGAGGACTACCTGGCGCGCAAAGGTGTCAGTGGGGACGATCCCGCGAGCTTCTGCCGTCTGGGTCTGCAGGAGATCGCCGACGGATCGGTCGCCGGGTCGCTGCTGGTGGCGAAGTGATGGCCGAAGACCGGCAGAACGGTAAAGGGCGGCTGGCCGGTTGCGGCCGGGCCAAAGCGTAAGGCAGGCAGATGAGCGACAAGCGCACCATCAAGATCGATGAAAAGCTGATCGAGGTCGATCCGAACCTGACCTTGATCCAGGCCTGCGAACACGCAGGGATCGAGATCCCGCGCTTCTGCTATCACGAGCGGCTGTCGATCGCCGGCAACTGCCGCATGTGCCTGGTCGAGATCGTCGGCGGCCCACCCAAGCCCGCCGCCAGTTGCGCGATGCAGGTCAAGGATCTGCGCCCCGGTCCGGATGGCGCGCCGTCCGAGATCCGAACCAACAGCCCGATGGTCCGCAAGGCCCGGGAAGGGGTGATGGAGTTCCTGCTGATCAACCATCCGCTGGACTGTCCGATCTGCGACCAGGGCGGCGAATGCGACCTGCAGGACCAGGCGATGGCGTATGGCGTCGATTTCAGCCGCTATCGCGAGCCCAAGCGCGCCAATGCGGAACTGGACCTGGGGCCGCTGGTCGAAACCCACATGACCCGCTGCATCCACTGCACCCGGTGCGTCCGCTTCATCACCGAGGTGGCCGGGATCGCAGAGATGGGCCAGACCGGGCGCGGCGAGGATGTAGAGATCACCAGCGTTCTGACCACGACGCTGGACACGAACCTGCAGGGCAACATCATCGATCTGTGCCCGGTCGGGGCGCTGGTCAGCAAGCCGTATTCCTTCACGGCCCGGCCGTGGGAGCTGCGCAAGACCGAGTCGATCGACGTGATGGACGCGCTGGGATCGTCGATCCGCGTCGACACCAAGGGGCGCGAGGTGATGCGCATCCTGCCCCGCAACCATGACGACGTGAATGAGGAATGGATCAGCGACAAGACCCGGTTCGTCTGGGACGGGCTGCGCCGGCAGCGGCTGGACCGGCCCTATATCCGCGAGAACGGCCGTCTGCGCCCCGCAAGCTGGCCCGAGGCGCTGGACGCAGCAGCAACGGCCATGAAGGGTCGCAAGGTCGCCGGGCTGATCGGAGACCTGGCCCCGGTCGAGGCGGTCTATGCGCTCAAGCAGCTGATCGAGGCGATCGGCGGGACCGTGGAATGCCGTACGGATGGCGCCAAGCTGCCGGCAGGGAACCGGTCGGGCTATGTCGGGACCGCGGCGATCGCTGACATCGATCAGGCCCGGATGATCCAGCTGATCGGGACCGATCCGCGGACCGAGGCGCCGGTGCTGAATGCCCGCATCCGCAAGGCCTGGATCCAGGGCGCCCAAGTGGGCGTGATCGGTCCTGCGTCGGACCTTACCTATGGGTATGCCCTGGCCGGACCCGGGCGCGAGGCGCTGGCACAGCTGTCCGGACGCACCACTAGCGACGCCACGCGGGACAAGCCGAGCCTGGTGATCGTGGGGCAGGGCGCCCTGCGCGGCGACGATGGCGCGGCCGTCCTGGGCCATGCGATGCGGCTGGCGCAGAACTCCGCCTCGGGGTTGCTGATCCTGCACACGGCCGCGAGCCGCGTCGGCGCCATGGACGTGGGGGCGGTGACCGAGGGCGGCATGGATGCCGCGCTGGACGGGGCCGAGGTGGTCTGGTCGCTGGGCGCCGACGAGGTCGAGATCACCGCGCGCGACGCCGGCGGGCCGTTCGTCATCTACCAAGGCAGCCACGGGGACCGTGGCGCGCATCGGGCCGACGTGATCCTTCCGGCCGCGTGCTACACCGAGGAAAACGGTCTGTTCGTGAACACCGAGGGACGGCCGCAACTCGCCCTGCGGGCGAATTTTGCGCCGGGCGAGGCCAAGGAAAACTGGGCGATCATCCGGGCATTGTCGCCGTTGCTGGGCAAGACCCAGCCTTGGCAGACCCTGGCCGAGCTTCGCGGGGCATTGATCGAGGACGTGCCGCATCTGGCCCGGATCGACGAGGTCCCGGAAAATGCCTGGCAGCCGGTCGAGGTCGGACCTCTGGGCAGCGGCGACTTCCAGACCGCGATCCGGGATTTCTATCTTTCGAACCCGATCGCACGAAGCTCGGTGCTGATGGGGCAGCTTTCGGAAATGGCGGCGGCGCGTTCTGCCCGCGCCCTGGCGGCGGAGTAATCAAGATGGCCATTCGTTTTGCCCGTACCCTGTTGCCCGCGGCGGCGCTCGCCACCGCGCTGGCCGGATGCACCGATCCCGGGCCGGATGCCTCGCAGCTGCGCCCGTCCGGCAAGCCTGACCAGCTGGACGTGGCCGTGCTGCAGGATACCCCGAACGGGGCCCAGCTGACCCGCGGCCGCATCTCGACCAAGTCGGGCGACATCCTGATCCTCGAGCCGGATGGCAGTGTCAGCGAGGTGGCCCTGGACAGCCCCAGCGGCCGCGACGCCTTCGACGTCTCCGAGGCCGAGCTGGCGGCGCTGGCCGTCAACCTGGGAATCGACCTGTCCGCGGCACCCGCCGATATCGATCTGGGCCCATCGTCCGGCAGGACGATCCGGCGGGGTCCGACCGCTCAGGAAAAGGCACTGGAGGAGTTCGCCGCGCGGACCCGGCCGGCGCTGCCGACCTTTCCGCCCGGCTTCAAGGCGGACCCCGAGGTATTCATCGGAACCAGGGTCGAGACGATCAAGGGCGACACCCGCGGCTCGCTGGTCGAGGTGACGGCGAACCTCAGGGACGGGGTGGACGCGGACGTGGCCTTCGCCTATGCCACATGCGCGCTTGCCGGGTGGGCCAAGGGCGAAGGGCGCCAGTACGCGCGCCACATCCGCACCCTTCAGGCAAACCGGAACGGCAAGCTGCTGATCGGATCGGTCTTCACGCTGTCCGGTGACAAGCCCATGGGTCTGCGGGTCATGGAGACGCGCGATACCCTGCAGGAATGCGAAGCCCGCGGCATCCCCGCGGCGTGAACCAAGGGAGCGACGAGAATGGCTGAATTCCTGGCATCTCCCCTCGGCGTCACGCTGATCATGCTGGCGCAGGGGCTTGCGATCATCGCCTTCGTGATGATCTCGCTGCTGTTCCTCGTCTATGGCGACCGCAAGGTGTGGGCGGCGGTGCAGATGCGCCGCGGCCCCAACGTGGTGGGTCCTTGGGGCCTGCTGCAGTCGGTGGCCGACGCGCTGAAATACATCGTCAAGGAAATCGTGATCCCGGCCGGGGCCGACAAGTTCGTGTTCTTCCTGGCGCCATTCCTCAGCATGATGCTGGCGACCCTGGCGTGGGTCGTGGTGCCGTTCGCGCCCGGCTGGGTGATGGCCGACATCAACGTGGGTATCCTGTTCATCTTCGCCGTGTCCTCGCTCGAGGTTTACGGCGTGATCATGGGTGGCTGGGCGTCCAACTCGAAATACCCGTTCCTCGCGTCGCTGCGCTCTGCGGCGCAGATGATCTCCTACGAGGTCAGCCTGGGGCTGATCATCGTCGGGGTGATCATCTCGGCCGGCACCATGAACCTGACCGGCATCGTGGAATCCCAGCGCGGCGAATACGGGCTGTTCCACTGGTACTGGTTGGCGCATCTGCCGATGCTGGTCCTGTTCTTCATCAGCGCGCTTGCAGAAACGAACCGGCCGCCTTTTGACTTGGCCGAGGCTGAATCGGAATTGGTCGCCGGGCACATGGTCGAATATTCCTCGACGCCCTACCTGCTCTACATGGCCGGCGAGTATATCGCGATCTGGCTGTTGTGCGCGCTGATCTCGCTGCTGTTCTTCGGCGGCTGGCTGTCGCCGATCCCGGGCCTGCCGGATGGGGCGATCTGGATGTTCCTGAAGATGGTCTTCTGGTTCTTCATGTTCGCCATGGTGAAGGCGATCGTGCCGCGCTATCGCTACGATCAGCTGATGCGTGTCGGCTGGAAGGTGTTCTTGCCGCTGTCCCTGGCCTGGGTGGTGCTGATCGCCTTTCTGGCGCGCTATCAGGTGCTGGGCGGGGCCTGGGCGCGCTGGGATCACATGGTGCCCATCGGCGCAACCCTAGTCGGAGGATAAGTCATGACCACGAACGAACTCGCCACCGCGATCGCCAACGCCACCGAAACGGAAAAGGCCACGCTGGCCCAGTTCGTCACCGAGGCGATGATGCAGGGCGAGCGCGGGGACGCTGACGCCACCAAGCGGCTGGTCGTCGGCGCGATGGATCGCTTTGCCGCGGAACACGGAGCCGCCTGAGATGGCATTCGATCTCGCCCGCGCCACCAAGTATTTCCTGCTGTGGGACTTCATCAAGGGCTTCGGGCTGGGGATGAAGTACTTCGTCTCGCCCAAGGCGACGATCAACTATCCGCATGAAAAGGGCCCGCTGTCGCCGCGCTTCCGGGGCGAGCACGCGCTGCGCCGTTATCCGAACGGCGAGGAACGCTGCATCGCCTGCAAGCTGTGCGAGGCGATCTGCCCGGCGCAGGCGATCACCATCGATGCCGAGCCGCGCGAGGATGGCAGCCGCCGCACCACCCGCTACGACCTGGACATGACCAAGTGCATCTATTGCGGTTTCTGCCAAGAGGCCTGCCCGGTCGATGCGATCGTCGAGGGACCGAACTTCGAGTTCGCCACCGAGACGCGCGAGGAGCTGTTCTACGACAAGGCCAAGCTGCTGGCCAACGGCGACCGGTGGGAGGCCGAGATCGCCCGCAACCTGCAGCTTGATGCGCCATACAGATGAGCGGGACGGGTCCGGACCCGTCAGCCGCGTTGCGACCGAGTCAGACGAGCCAGGTGGGGTGAACCATGAGCGACGCGTTTTCCAAGATGTTTTCCCAGATGCTCGCGTCGGGGCAGGAAATGGCCCGGGCGTTCAATCCCAAGCTCGAGAACTTCGACATGCGGGCCTTCGAGAAGATGATCCCGACCATGTCGGCCGAAATGATGGAGATGTGGTTCGGGCGCACCTTCAACCGTGAAGGGCTGGACGCGAAGACGCGGATGCTGCTGACCATCGGCGCGCTGACGGTCCAGGGCGCGATGGCCGAGCCGCAACTGCGGCTGGCGGTTCGCCATGCCCGCCAGGCCGGCGCCACCCCCCGTGAAATCGCCGAGACGATCTGGCAGATGAGCATGTTTGGGGGGATGCCGGCGATGCAGAAGGCGCTGAACATCGCGCAGTCCGTCTTTGCCGAAGAGGACGCCGAGAAATGATCGTCTTCGCGTTCTACCTGTTCGGACTGTCCGCGGTGATTGCCGGGTTCATGGTCGTGATCTCGCGCAACCCGGTGCATTCGGTCCTGTGGCTGATCCTGGCTTTCCTGTCCGCATCGGGTCTGTTCGTCATGCAAGGGGCGGAGTTCGTCGCCATGCTGCTGATCATCGTCTATGTCGGCGCAGTCGCGGTGCTGTTCCTGTTCGTCGTGATGATGCTGGACGTCGATTTCGCGGAACTGCGGGGCGAGCTCGCCGGGTACCTGCCGCTGGGATTGCTGATTGCGGTGGTGATGCTGGCGCAATTGGCCTTCGGTTTCGGGGTTTGGGAATCATCCGAAACGGCCGCTGCTGCCCGCGCGGCGCCGATCATCGAGAACACGCTGAACACCCACGCGATCGGGACCGTGCTCTACGATCGCTATCTGCTGCCCTTCCAGCTTGCGGGGCTGATCCTGCTGGTGGCGATGATCGGGGCAATCCTGCTGACGCTGCGTCACCGCAGGGACATCAAGCGGCAGGACGTGCTGCAGCAGATGTGGCGCGACCCGGCCAAGGCCATGCGGATGACCAACCCGCGACCCGGCGAGGGGCTGTGACGCACAGGGCTGGGGGGCGCATTCGTGCCGGCGGCGATCTGGCGGCCACATGTCGCGGGGCTGTCACGCAACAGGCCGCCGGATCGGGTGGCAGTCTGACTGGTTCGTGATAAGGAGCCAGCAGTGATGACCGGCCCGCGGGCAACGCGGGTTCGACTCGGAACCGGACAACGAACCGGAAGGGACGAAGGCTGATGATCGGACTGACACATTACCTTGTGGTGGGGGCGATCCTGTTCGTCACCGGCGTGTTCGGGATCTTCGTGAACCGCAAGAACGTCATCGTCATCCTGATGTCGATCGAGCTGATCCTGCTGGCGGTGAACGTGAACTTCGTCGCCTTCTCGGCGCATCTGGGCGATCTGGCCGGCCAGGTTTTCACGATGTTCGTGCTGACCGTCGCCGCGGCCGAGGCGGCGATCGGGCTCGCGATCCTGGTCGCCTTCTTCCGCAATCGCGGCACCATCGCGGTGGACGACGTGAACGTGATGAAAGGCTGACCGGGAATGGAACAGATCATCCTCTTTTCGCCCATGGTCGCCGCACTGATCGCTGGGTTCGGATGGCGCGTCATCTCGGAACGCGGCGCCGAGATCCTGACCACGGGCGTCCTGTTCCTGGCGTGCGTCCTTTCCTGGATCGTCTTCCTGACCTTTGACGGCACGGTTCGCCACATCCCGGTGATGGACTGGATCGTGACCGAGGGCTTTGCGGCCGAATGGTCGATCCGGATCGACCGGCTGACCGCCATCATGCTAATCGTGGTGACCACCGTCTCGGCGCTGGTTCACCTGTATTCTGTCGGCTACATGGCGCACGACGACAACTGGACCGAAGACGAACATTACCGCGCCCGGTTCTTTGCCTATCTGTCGTTCTTCACCTTCACCATGCTGATGCTGGTGACCGCCGACAACCTGCTGCAGATGTTCTTCGGGTGGGAAGGCGTGGGGCTCGCCTCGTATCTGCTGATCGGCTTCTACTACAAGAAGCCCAGCGCCAACGCCGCCGCGATGAAGGCCTTCATCGTGAACCGGGTGGGCGATTTCGGCTTTCTGCTGGGCATCTTCGCGCTGTTCTGGCTGACCGGGACCATCCGGTTCGACGAGATCTTCGCGCAGGTGCCGCAAATCGCGACCACCGAGGTGCCGTTCCTGTGGACCACATGGAACGCCGCGAACCTCGTCGGCGTGCTGCTGTTCATCGGCGCCATGGGCAAGTCGGCACAGCTCGGCCTGCACACCTGGCTGCCCGATGCGATGGAGGGCCCGACGCCGGTGTCGGCCCTGATCCATGCCGCGACGATGGTGACCGCGGGCGTGTTCCTGGTCTGCCGGATGTCACCGCTGTACGAGTTTGCCCCCGATGCGCGCAGCTTCATCGTCTTCATCGGCGCGGCGACCGCGTTCTACGCCGCCACGGTCGGTCTGGTGCAGAACGACATCAAGCGCGTGATCGCCTATTCGACCTGTTCGCAGCTGGGCTACATGTTCGTGGCCGCCGGTGTCGGCGTCTATTCGGTGGCGATGTTCCATCTTCTGACCCATGCCTTCTTCAAGGCGATGCTGTTTCTCGGCGCGGGGTCGGTGATCCATGCCATGCACCACGAGCAGGACCTGCGGAACTATGGCGGGCTGCGCCACAAGCTGCCGCTGACCTTCTGGGCGATGCTGATCGGCACGCTGGCGATCACCGGGGTGGGCATTCCGCTGACCACGATCGGCTTTGCCGGCTTCCTGTCCAAGGACGCGATCATCGAAAGCGCCTTTGCGTCGGAACGGGCCTATGCGTTCTGGCTGCTGGTGATCGCGGCGATGTTTACCAGCTTCTACAGCTGGCGGCTGATGTTCCTGACCTTCTGGGGCGCACCGCGCCCGCAGAAGGTCTGGGATCCCGAGGTCAAGGAAGAGGAAGAGGTCCAGACGGCGGAGGCCGCGCAGGATCACGGCCAGGGCCATCATGACGGTCTGCACGCCTATGAGCATGCGCATGAAAGCCCGAGAACCATGACGATCCCGCTGGGAGTGCTGGCGATCGGGTCGATATTTGCCGGGATGGTCTGGTACCAGGATTTCTTTGGCGACAGGGTCGAACAGTTCTTCCACATGCCGGCTGCGGCGCATGGCGAGGCCGCCACCCATGGCGAGGACACTGCCGCGCCCGCCGAGGCGGCAGCCGACCACGGCACGGCCCCCGTCGCGTCCGAGGGAGACGACCACGGTGCAGCCGCCGCGGTGGCGGCGCCGGTCGGGGGGGCAATCTACATGCACCCTGACAACCAGGTGCTGCACGATGCCCATTACGTTCCCGCCTGGGTCCGGATGTCGCCGTTCATCGCGATGGTGATCGGGTTTGCCGTCGCGTGGCTCATGTATATCCGTCAGCCGGCACTGCCCGCCCGGATCGCGCGGACCCAGGCCCCGCTGCATCGCTTTCTGCTGAACAAGTGGTATTTCGACGAACTCTACGACGCGGTCTTCGTGCGCTCGGCCCGATGGCTGGGACGGGCGCTGTGGCATGGCGGCGACGGGCGTACCATCGACGGGGCGATCAACGGGCTCGCCATGGGGCTGATCCCGCGGGTGACCCGGTTCGCGGGCCGGGTTCAGTCCGGCTATCTGTTCCATTATGCGTTCGGGATGGTGCTGGGCCTGCTGGCCCTGCTGGTCTGGGTGATGATGCGGGGCATGCACTGAGATGACGTATCTGCTGTCGATCATCACCTTTCTGCCGATCGTCGCCGCGATCATCCTGGCGCTGTTCCTGCGCGATGACGACGACGCCGCGGCCAACAACGCCCGATGGACCGCCCTGTTCGCGACCACGGCGACGTTCATCCTGTCCTGTTTCGTGCTGGCCGGGTTCAACCCCGCGGACACCGGCTTCCAGATGGTGGAGGATCGCCCCTGGATCATGGGGCTGCGCTACAAGATGGGCGTGGACGGGATCTCGATCCTGTTCGTCATGCTGACCACGTTCCTGATGCCGCTGGTCATCCTGTCCACGTGGGAGGTCACGCAGCGGGTGAAGGACTACATGATCGCCTTCCTGGTGCTGGAAGGCCTGATGATCGGCGTCTTCACGGCACTCGACCTGTTCCTGTTCTACCTGTTCTTCGAAGCCGGGCTGATCCCGATGTTCCTGCTGATCGGGATCTGGGGCGGCGCCAACCGGATCTACGCCTCGTTCAAGTTCTTCCTGTACACCTTCCTCGGCTCGGTCCTGATGCTGGTCGCCATGGTCACGATGGCCAACCTGGCCGGCAGCACCGACATTGCGACGCTGCTGGAATTCGATTTCCCGAGCGGGCCGATCCCGATGTTCGGCACCAGCCTGAGGGGCGGACTGCAGACCCTGCTGTTCCTGGCGTTCCTGGCAAGCTTTGCCGTCAAGCTGCCGATGTGGCCGGTCCACACCTGGCTGCCCGACGCCCATGTGCAGGCGCCCACCGCGGCATCGGTCCTGCTGGCCGCGGTCCTGCTGAAGATGGGCGGCTACGGTTTCCTGCGCTTTTCGCTGCCGATGTTCCCCGAGGCCTCCGCCATCGCCCAGCCGGTGATCTTCTGGCTGTCCGCCATCGCGATCGTCTATACCTCGCTGGTGGCGCTGGCCCAGACCGACATGAAGAAGCTGATCGCCTATTCGTCGGTTGCCCACATGGGCTACGTGACGCTGGGGATCTTTGCGGCGAACCAGCCCGGCGTCGACGGGGCGATCTTCCAGATGATCAGCCACGGCTTCGTGTCCGGCGCGCTGTTCCTGCTGGTCGGCGTGATCTATGACCGGCTGCACACGCGCGAAATCGACGCCTATGGCGGGCTGGTCAACCGCATGCCGATCTATGCGCTGATCTTCCTGTTCTTCACCATGGCCAATGTGGGGCTGCCGGGAACCTCCGGGTTCGTCGGGGAATTCCTGACCATCCTGGGCGCGTTCCGGGTCAACACCTGGGTCGCGCTGGTGGCGACATCGGGTGTGATCCTGTCGGCCGCCTATGCGCTGTGGCTCTATCGCCGGGTGACGCTGGGCGAGCTGGTCAAGAGCAGCCTGATGACGATGACGGAAATGACGGCGCGTGAACGGTGGATCTTTGCCCCGCTGATCGCGATGACCCTGTTGCTGGGCGTCTATCCGCGGGCCGTCACCGACATCACCAGACCTGCCGTCGCGGCGCTTCTGAACGACTATCACGCCAGCCAGCCTGCCGCGGCGCCCGTCGGGGTCGTGGCCGAGGCAGGGCACTGAGGGGGCGCGCATGATTTCGCTGGATATCTGGACCATCCTGCCCGAGGCCATGCTGGCCCTGTTCGCGCTGACCGCGCTGGTGGTCGGGGCGTTCGCCGGAAAGGATGCGCAGGGCCGGGCGATCCTGTGGCTGACCGTCGTCGCATTGCTGATCGCAGCCTTCGCGATCGGGCAGAATGATCGCGTGCCGACCGCGGCGTTTTTCGGCATGTTCATCGACGACGGCTTCGCGCGTTTCGCAAAGATCGTGGTGCTGATCTCGGCCGCCGCCGTCCTGGCGATGAGCGTCGACTATCTGGATCGCCAGCGCATGCTGCGCTTCGAACTGCCGATCCTGGTGGTTCTGGCGGTGCTGGGCATGATGGTGATGGTGTCGGCCGGCGACCTGCTGACCATCTACATGGGGCTGGAGCTGCAGTCCCTCTCGCTGTACGTGGTCGCGGCGATGCGGCGCGACAGTGCCAGGTCGTCCGAGGCGGGGCTGAAGTATTTCGTCCTCGGCTCCCTCAGTTCCGGCATGCTGCTCTACGGCGCATCGCTGGTCTACGGCTTTGCCGGCACGACAAACCTCGCCGCGA
The DNA here is from genome assembly GCF_947496875.1 of uncultured Paracoccus sp. GTDB lineage: Bacteria > Pseudomonadota > Alphaproteobacteria > Rhodobacterales > Rhodobacteraceae > Paracoccus. The sequence goes on from NZ_CANMEH010000001.1 coordinate 376,928, forward strand.
TCGCGACCGTGGTAACCGCCGGCGAACTGCCGCTGGGGCTGCTGTTCGGTCTCGTGTTCCTGCTGGTCGGGCTGGCGTTCAAGGTGAGCGCGGTGCCGTTCCACATGTGGACCCCGGACGTCTACGAGGGCGCGCCTACTCCGGTCACGGCGTTCTTTGCCACCGCACCCAAGATGGCCGCCATGGCGCTGATTGCGCGGCTGGTATTCGGGGGCTTCGGCAATGTGGTGGCCGACTGGGCGCAGATCGTCGCGGTTCTCGCCGTGCTGTCGATGTTCCTGGGGTCGATCGCCGGGATCGGGCAGCGTGATATCAAGCGCCTGATGGCGTATTCGTCCATCGCGCATATGGGGTTCGCGCTGGTCGGGCTGGCCGCGGGCACCGCCCTCGGCGTGCAGACGATGCTGCTCTACATGGCGATCTATGTGGTGATGAACGTCGGCGCCTTCGCCTTCATCCTGTCGATGGAGCGGAACGGCCGCCCGGTCACGGCCCTGACCGACCTGAACCTGCTGGCCCGGACCGAGCCTCTGAAGGCGGCGGCGATGATGATCGTCCTGTTCAGCCTGGCCGGGGTTCCGCCCTTCCTCGGGTTCTTCGCCAAGTACGGCGTGCTACGCGCCGCGGTGGATGCGGGTCTGGGCTGGCTGGCGATTCTGGGGGTGATCGCATCGGTGATCGGTGCGTTCTATTACCTGCGCATGGTCTACTACATGTATTTCGGGTCCGACCGCGACGGTGTCCTGATCAGCCGAATGGCAGCACCGCAGTGGCTGGCCCTGGTCGGATCGGCCGCGGTCATCACCCTGGGCGCGATCAGCATGCTGGGGGTGGACGAAGCTGCGGCCCGGGCGGCGGCGTCGCTGGTCACACCGGACAGCCCGGTGGGCGACCCCGTTGCGGTTGCGACGGCCCGCATTGACTGAACGTCAGATCGTCGGCCGGTCTGAGGTCGACCAGGCAGAACCACTCGCGGCACCCGCCAGGCCCGCACGACCCGGCTGGCCGGCCGGGGTGACGCGCCATGTGCTGGACGAGGTGGACAGCACGAACGCGGTGGCGATGCGGATGGCACCGACCCTCGCAGGCCCCGCCTGGATCATGGCACGGACCCAGACGGCTGGCCGTGGCCGGCGCGGCCGGGCCTGGCTGATGCCACAAGGCAACCTCGCCGCGACCTTCATCTTCACGCCCGAAGCGCCCGCCGACAGGGTGGCACAGCTGAGCTTTGTCGCCGCCGTCGCACTGCACGACACGCTGCGGCAGGTCGTGGGCCCAACGCAGCGCCTTGCGATCAAGTGGCCCAACGATGTGCTGCTGAACGACCGCAAGGTGGCCGGCATCCTGCTGGAAAGTGTCGGCGCGGGGCAGCGGGTCCGGGCCGTCGCGATCGGCGTCGGCGTGAACCTGGCCGCGGCGCCCGATCCGGGGCTGCTGCAGGACGCGACGGTGCCGCCGGGTTCGGTGCACGCGGAAACCGGCGTCGTGATCACGCCCGACGACTGTCTGGACCTGCTGGCCCAGGGCTTCGACAGGTGGCTGGCGGCGTGGCAGACGCATGGCTTTACCTCGGTGCGCGCCGCATGGCTGGCCCGTGCGGCCCGGCTGGGGCAGACCATCACGGCCCGCTGCGGCCCGTCCACCCACGCCGGCCGTTTCGACGACATCGACGATACCGGCGCACTGATCATGACGACCCCGGCGGGACGACAGGTGATCTCGGCCGCCGACGTTCACTTTCCGCAAGAGGCCTGACGTGCTGTTGTGCATCGACACCGGCAACACCAACAGCGTGTTTTCGATCTGGAACGGCACCGAGTTCATCGCCCACTGGCGCATCTCGACTGACAACCGGCGGACCGCCGACGAATACTTCGTGTGGCTGTCGTCGTTGATCGCCCTGCACCGCCTGGACGTGACGATCGACGGCTGCATCGTCAGTTCGACGGTGCCGCGCGTCGTGTTCAACCTGCGTGTGCTGTGCAGCCGGTATTTCAATCTGCGACCGCTGGTGGTCGGGCGGCCCGACTGCCTGCTGCCGGTGGCGCCGCGGGTGGACGAGGGCGCGGTGGTCGGGCCGGACCGGCTGGTCAACACCTGGGCCGCGTTCGACCGCTATGGCCCCGACCTGACCGTGGTCGATTTCGGCACCGCGACCACCTTCGACGTGGTGGATGACGACGGGGCTTATATCGGCGGGGTGATCGCCCCCGGGGTGAACCTGTCGCTCGAGGCGCTGCACATGGGGGCGGCGTCGCTGCCCCATGTCGACATCAGCAAGCCGCAGGCGGTCATCGGCACCAACACCGTCGCCTGCATCCAGTCGGGGGTGTTCTGGGGCTATGTCGGCCTGGTGCGGGAAATCTGCGCGCGGATTGCGGGCGAACGCGACCGAAAGATGAAGGTGATTGCAACCGGTGGCCTGGCGCCGTTGTTCGACCAGGCAGAGGATCTGTTCCACAGTTGGGACGACGATCTGACGATGCACGGGCTGCGGCTCATCCACGATCACAACAGGGAGATGGGCAATGTCTGAACGCCTGATCTACATGCCGCTTGGCGGCGCGGGCGAAATTGGGATGAACGCCTATGTCTATGGCTACGGCGCGCCCGGCCGGGAGCGGCTGATCCTGGTCGACCTGGGTGTCACCTTCGGCGACATGGACGGCTCACCGGGCATCGACCTGATCATGGCCGATCCCGGCTGGCTGGTGGACAATCGCGACCGGCTGGAGGCCATCTTCATCACCCACGGGCACGAGGATCATGTCGGCGCGCTGGGGCTGCTGTGGGGCCGCCTGAAGGTGCCGGTCTATGCCCGGAAGTTCACGGGCGCGCTTGCGCGGATGAAGCTGGAAGAGAGCGGCCAGCCCACCGATCAGCTGCGCATCGTCAGCCCGCGCCCTGAGGTAGTCGAGGCGGGGCCGTTCTCCGTTCAGTTCATGCCGCTGAGCCATTCAATTCCGGAAAGCTCCGCCCTGATCATCGACACGCCGGCGGGCCGGATCGTGCACACCGGCGACTTCAAGCTCGACGGCACGCCGGTCGTGGGTGAGCCCTTCGACCCGATCCTGTGGCACGACATCGCCAACGAGGTGCCGGTCCGGGTGCTCGCCTGCGATTCCACCAACGTGTTCAGCCCGAATCCGGGCAGGTCCGAGGCGTTGCTGGCCAATCCGCTGCTGGATTTCGTTATGGCGCAGAAGCAGATGGTGGTGGCGACCACGTTCGCGTCCAACATCGCCCGGTTGAAGACCCTGGCCGAGGCGGGGCAGGCGGCAGGGCGCAAGGTGTGCCTGCTGGGCAGGGCGATGCGCAAGATGGTCACCGCAGGGATCGAGACCGGGATACTGACGAACTTCCCCCAGGTGATCGGCCCCGAGGAGGCAGCTGAACTGCCGCGCAACAAGGTCATGCTGATCGTCACCGGCAGCCAGGGCGAGCGCCGCGCCGCGTCGATGCAGCTGTCCATGGGCCGCTATCTGGGGCTCGAACTCAAGGAAGGCGACAGCTTCCTGTTTTCCAGCCGGACCATTCCGGGCAACGAACGCCCGGTGATCCGCATCATGAACAACCTGAGCCGCCGCGGCGTCGACGTCTATGACGCCGATGACGGTGTCTATCACGTTTCGGGTCACGCGAACCGCCCCGATCTGGAAACCATCCACGATCTGCTGAAACCCGACATCCTGATCCCGATGCATGGCGAACACATGCATCTGCGCGAACATGCGAAGCTGGGCGCCGCCAAGGGCATGGCGACCGCCGTCGCGGAAAACGGGACCATGCTGGACCTGACCGGGCCCACCCCGCGCGTGGTGGACGAGGTGGCGACCGGGCGGCTGTATCTTGACGGCACCCTGCTGATCGGGGCCATGGACGGGGTTGTTCGCGACCGCATCCGCATGGCCCTGAACGGCCACGCCACGGTGTCGATCATCATCGACGAAAACGACGATCCGCTGCCGGACGCGTGGGTCGAGACGATGGGGTTGGCCGGGCAGGGTCGGGCCGGGATCCCGCTGGCCCGCCATGTCGAATCCGAACTGGCCGACTTCCTCGACCGTGCCGATGCGCGAACCATCGGGGACGACAAGCGGCTGGAGGAAAGCATTCGCAAGATCACCCGCCAGGTCACCACGGAAGAGATCGGCAAGCGACCCGAGGTCAAGGTGGTCATCAGCCGTCTCGCGGCAGAGTAGGGCAGGCCGCGCAGGGCCCATCGCCCGGCGTCGCTTGACCTTTGCGGCCGGGCGCGGCATCGCCCGGTCCATGACCGATTTCGATCCAGTTCCGCCGCGCCGAAACTTCTACGGACGTCGGCACGGCAAGACCCTGCGCCACAGCCAAAAAGGCTATCTGGCCGAGGATCTCGGCGCGCTGCGCCCGCGCGGCATCACGGTGCAGGACAATCCCGATAGGGAACTCATCGACCCTACGGCGATCTTTGGCGATGACCGGCCGCTGTGGCTGGAAATCGGGTTTGGTGGCGGCGAGCACATGGTCCACATGGCCGCGCGAAACCCCGGCATCCGATTGATCGGGTGCGAGCCATTCATCAACGGCGTGGCCATGCTGCTGGGCAAGATCCGGGCGGCAGGGGTGACGAATGTCAGCGTCCACCCGGGCGACGTGCGCGACCTGCTGGACGTGCTGCCCGATGGATCGATCGATCGCGCCTTTCTGAACTATCCAGATCCGTGGCCCAAGGCGCGCCACCACCGGCGCCGGTTCGTGACCCCGGAACATCTGATCCCGCTAGCCCGGGTCATGCGATCTGGCGCCGAGTTTCGCGTTGCGACCGACGTTCCCGACTACATGCGCCAGACGCTGGAAGAGGTTCCGGCGGCCGGGTTCACGCTGACCGGGACCAGTGACACGCCATGGGGCGACTGGCTGTCGACGCGGTACGAACAGAAGGCGCTGCGCGAGGGCCGCACGCCAGCTTACGCGACATTCCACCGGTGAGTGACCTCGGCCGGGCGCCACGCGCCGGGGCATGGCGCACCGGACCACCGGGCGATATGACCGCGCCATTCTGAAGAGGAAGCCGCCATGTCCCACGCTGACCAACCGATGCCCCTGTCCGCCCGCCGGTCGGGGCCGCTGTCCGGACAGGCGCTTGTCCCCGGGGACAAGTCGGTCAGCCATCGGGCGCTGATCCTGGGCGCGCTGGCCGTGGGGGAAACCCGCATCACCGGATTGCTCGAAGGCAAGGACGTGCTGGACACGGCGGCCGCGATGCGCGCCTTCGGCGCCCGGGTGGACCGGACCGGTCCGGGCGAATGGTCCGTCCACGGGGTGGGCGTCGGCGGGTTCGCCGAGCCGGAGCAGGTGATCGACTGCGGCAACTCCGGCACCGGCGTACGGCTGATCATGGGGGCGATGGCGACGACGCCGATCACCGCGACCTTCACCGGCGACGCCAGCCTATCGCGCCGGCCGATGGGGCGGATCACCGAGCCTCTGGCGCTGTTCGGCGCCGAGATAACGGCCCGTGACGGCGGTCTGCTGCCAGTCACGATCCGTGGCGCGGTCGATCCGCTGCCGATCCGGTATCACACGCCGGTCGCCAGTGCGCAGATCAAGTCGGCGGTGCTGCTGGCCGGCCTGAACGCACCGGGCGAGACCGTCGTGATCGAGGCAGAGCCGACCCGCGACCACACCGAACGGATGCTGACCGGCTTCGGCGCGCAGGTCCGCACCGAGGTCACCGACGAGGGCCGGATGATCACCTTGTATGGTCAGCCGGAGCTGCGGCCGCAGACGGTGGCGGTGCCGCGCGACCCGTCCTCGGCCGCCTTCCCGGTGGCTGCGGCGCTGATCGTGCCCGGCTCCGCGATCCGGGTCCCCGGCGTCAGCCGGAACCCGACTCGTGACGGGTTCTACGTCACCTTGGCCGAGATGGGCGCCGACCTGACCTGGGAGAACGACCGCGACGAGGGCGGCGAGCCGGTGGCGGACCTGATCGTGCGCCATTCGTCCCTGCGCGGTGTCGAGGTGCCGGCGGAACGCGCCGCCAGCATGATCGACGAATTCCCGATCCTGTCCGCCATCGCATCGCTGGCGACGGGGCGAACCGTCATGCATGGCGTGGGCGAACTGCGCGTCAAGGAAAGCGACCGGATCGACGCCATGGCCCGCGGGCTGGAGGCCAACGGTGTCACGGTCGAGGAAACCCGCGACAGCCTGACGGTTCATGGGCGCGACACGGTCGCGGGCGGTGCGACCGTCGCCACCCATCTGGATCACCGCATCGCGATGAGCTTTCTGGTTCTGGGACTGGCCAGCGAGGCGCCGATCACCGTGGACGATGCCGGACCCATCGCCACAAGCTTTCCCGACTTCCTGCCGCTGATGCGGGCGCTGGGGGCCGACATCGGCTGATTTCCTGCGCCACCACAGGCGCGGGGGGCACTCAGCCCAGCACGGACAGGGCGAACAGCACCACGACCGGCATGATGGCTGCGGCGAGCAGGGTCTGCAGCGCGATGATCGACGCCATCAGCCGCGCGTCGCCCCCCATCTGGCGCGACAGGATGAACGAGGAGGAGGCGGTGGGCAGGGCGTGAAAGATCATCGCAACCACCGCCGCCTCGTGCCGCAGCCCGGCGAGCAGGCATAATCCCAGGGTGATCAGGGGCAGCAGGCCGAACTTGACCGCCGAGGCGCGCAGTACCGGATCCAGGTCCCGGCGCAGGCTGCCCAGCTGCAGGGCGGCCCCGACGCACAGCAGCCCCATCGCCAGTGCCGCCTGACCCAGCGCCTTCAAGCTGGCATCCAGCCCGGACGCGAGGCCGATCCCCGTCTGCTGCAGGCCCATCCCGATGACGCAGGCCAGAACCAGCGGGTTGGTCGCCACCTGCCGGACGACACCCCACCAGCCCGGACGGGCGTCACCATATCGGCTGAACACCAGAACGCTGAGGATGTTGACCGTCGGCACGATCGCGGCGTTCGCCACGGCGGCCAGGGCGGTCCCCTGCGCGCCGTAAAGCCCGGTCGCGATCATCACGCCCACATAGTTGTTGAACCGGATCGCGCCCTGAAAAATCGACGTGAAGGCCGGGTCGGTGCCCCCGAACAGGCGGCGGCCCAGGATGACCAGCGTTGCCGTGACCAGAACCGCGCCGATCAGCACCGCAAAGATCGCCCCGACAGGAACCGCCCGCATGTCCGCCGTGGCCAGCCCGTGCACGAACAGGGCCGGCAGAAGGACGTAGTAGCTGAGCCATTCGGCCGGCGCCCAGAACGTGTCCGGCAGCATCTGCCGGTGCCGCAGGACCACGCCCAACGCGATCAGCAGCGCGGCGGGTGCCAGCGCCGAGAGGACCTGTGACAGCACGTCGTCTTCCTTTCTGCCGTGCCGTCATCCGCGTCCGGCCCTCGCCCCAACGGGTCACCCGATGGGGCGAGTTACCCCTTTGCGCCTCCAAGAATCCGGTCAGCCGGCTGCGGGGTAGCCCCTGGATTTCAGCACCTGCGCAATCTCGTCCAGCACCGCCGGTTCGTCGATGGTGGACGGCGGCTTGAAGTCCTCTCCGTCGGCGATCTTGGCCATCGTGGCGCGCAGGATCTTGCCCGATCGGGTCTTCGGCAGACGGTCGACGACGATCGCCGTCTTGAACGCCGCGACCGGTCCGATCTGGTCGCGGACCATGCGGACCACATCCTTGCAGACCTGGCCCGGGTCGCCCGTCATGCCCTTTTTCAGGCACAGGAAACCCATCGGCATCTGGCCCTTCAGCGGGTCGGCCACGCCGATCACCGCGCATTCCGCCACGGCCGGGTGACCCGACAGGACCTCTTCCATCGCGCCGGTGGACAGGCGGTGGCCGGCGACGTTGATGACGTCGTCGGTGCGCGCCATGATGTAGAGGTAGCCGTCCTCGTCCAGATAACCCGCGTCGCCCGTCTCGTAATGGCCGGGATAGGTCGTCAGGTAGGATTTGCGGAACCGGTCATCGGCATTCCACAGCCCGGGCAGGGTGCCGGGCGGAAGCGGCAGACGGACCGTGATGGCGCCCAGCGTGCCGGGCGGCACCGGCTGGCCGGCCTCGTCCAGGACCTGGACGTCATAGCCCGGCATCGGGACGGAGGGGCTGCCCCGCTTGATGGGCAGTTTCTCGATCCCGAACGGGCTGGCGGCGATGGCCCAGCCGGTTTCGGTCTGCCACCAATGGTCGATCACCGGGACGCCCAGCTTTTCCTCGGCCCATGCGACGGTGTCGGGATCGGCCCGCTCGCCGGCAAGGAACAGCGCCTGCAGGCTGCGCAGGTTGTAGTCCTTGATCAGCTCGCCTTCCGGATCCTCGCGGCGCACGGCGCGGATGGCAGTGGGCGCGGTAAAGAACGACTTGACCTTGTGGTTCTGGATCACCCGCCAGAAGGTGCCGGCGTCGGGCGTGCCAACCGGCTTGCCCTCGAACACGACCGTGGTGGCGCCGGCGAACAGCGGTGCATAGCAGATGTAGCTGTGGCCCACGACCCAGCCCACGTCCGAGGCGGCCCAGAACACGTCGCCGGCGTCGATGGCGTAGATGTTCTTCATCGACCAGTTCAGCGCCACGACATGGCCGCCGGTGTGACGCACCACGCCCTTTGGCTGGCCCGTGGTGCCCGAGGTGTACAGGATGTATTGCGGGTGATTGCCGTTCACCGGCACGCAGTCTGCCGGCTCCACGCCGAACTGGAAGCTGTGCCACGCGACGTCGCGCCCCTCGATCAGCTGCGCGACTTCCTGCTCGCGCTGGAAGATGACGCAGAACTCGGGCTTGTGGCGGGCCTCGTCGATGGCCCGGTCCAGCAGCGGCTTGTAGTGGACGACCCGCCCGGGTTCCAGCCCGCAGGACGCGGCGATGATCGCCTTGGGGGTGCAGTCGTCGATCCGCACCGCCAGCTCGTGCGCCGCAAAGCCGCCGAAGACGACGGAATGGATCGCCCCCAGCCGGGCGCAGGCCAGCATCGCCTCCAGCGCCTCGGGAACCATGGGCATGTAGATGATGACGCGGTCGCCCTTTTCGATGCCCTTGGCGCGCAGCGCCCCGGCAAGGCCGGCCACGCGGGACTGCAGTTCGCGGTAGGTGATCCCACGGTACGAGTGGGTGATCGGGCTGTCGTGGATGATCGCCAGCTGATCGCCGCGCCCGGCCTCGACATGGCGGTCGACCGCGTTCCAGCAGGCGTTCAGAACCCCGTCGGCGAACCATTCGTACAGGGGCGCGTTTTCGTCGAACAACGCGCGGCTGGGGGGCGTCACCCAGTCAACCTGCGCCGCCGCCTCCATCCAGAAGCCTTCCGGATCACGCTGCCAGTGTTCGTAGGTGTCCTTGTAAGCCATGCGCTGCCCCTCCTCCAAAGGCACCAATCTGTTAGGCCCCCCGGTCCGGTCCCGCAACACTGTTAGCGGTCGCTGCGACCGAGAAGGGCGCGGCAACCCGGATCGCGGATCGCCCCAAGGCCGCCGTCAGCCGTAATGGGCGACCGGCGTGCCTGCGAGCGCCGAGATGTTCAGCAGCCCGCGTGTCGTGATCGAGGGCGTCACGATATGGGCGCGATTCCCCATCCCCATCAGGATCGGCCCCACCTCCAGCCCGTCGGCGCGGGTCTTGAGGATGTTGCGGACGCCCGACGCCGCGTCGGTGCCGGCAAAGACCAGCACGTTCGCGACCTCGTTGCCAAGGCGCGACTCGGGCATGATCCGGTCGCGCACGGCCGGATCGAGCGCTGCATCCACATGCATCTCGCCCTCGTAGATGAAGTCCACGTTGCGTGCGTCCAGGATAGCCAGGGTGTCCCGCATCTTGCGCCCCGAATGGGTGTCGAGATTGCCGAACTGCGAATGGCTGCACAGGGCGATGCGCGGGGTCAGGCCGAACCGGCCGACATGCCGGGCACAGCCGATCACGGTGGCGGCGACCTGTTCCGGGGTCGGATCGTGGTTCACCTGGGTGTCGGCGATGAAGATCGGCCCCTGTTCCAGGATCATCATCGACAAGGCGCCGACCGGGTTCAGCCCGTCACGGCCCAGCACCTGCCGGATGTAGTCGAGATGCCAGCTGTACTGCCCGAATGCGCCGCAGATCAGGCTGTCGGCCTCGTTGCGATGAACCATGATCGCGCCGATGGCGGTGGTGTTGGTGCGCAGGATCGCCCGCGCCACGTCGGGCGTCACCCCGCGCCGGGCCATCAGGCGGTGATAAGTTTCCCAGTAGTCGCGATAGCGGGGATCGTCCTGGGGGTTCACGATCTCGAAGTCCTTGTCGGGCCGGATCGGCAGACCCGCACGTTCGCAACGGGTCGCGATCACGTCGGGACGGCCGATCAGGATCGGCACGTCGGTGGTTTCCTCGAGCATCGCGTTCGCGGCGCGCAGCACCCGCTCGTCCTCACCCTCGGCAAAGACGATCCGGCGGGTCACCGTGGCCGCCGCCTGGAACACCGGCCGCATGATCAGCGCCGAACGGAAGACCGAGCCGTCCAGCTGGCGCTTGTAGGCGTCGATGTCGGGCAGGGGGCGGGTTGCGACGCCCGATTCCATCGCCGCACGGGCGACCGCGGTCGCCACCACGCCGATCAGTCGCGGATCGAAGGGTTTGGGGATCAGGTAGTCGCGGCCAAAGCTCAGCCGCTCGCCGCTATAGGCGGCGGCGGCCTCGGCGCTGGTGGTGGCGCGGGCCAGTGCCGCGATCCCCTCGACGCAGGCGATCTGCATCGCGTCGTTAATCTGGGTGGCGCCTACATCCAGCGCGCCGCGGAAGATGAAGGGAAAGCACAGGACGTTGTTGACCTGATTCGGATAGTCGCTGCGACCGGTGGCGATGACCGCCCGCGGGGCCACGGCCTGGACGTCCTCGGGCATGATCTCGGGCGTCGGATTGGCCAGGGCGAAGACGATCGGCTCGGGCGCCATGCGTGACACCATGTCGGCGGTCAGCACGCCGGGACCCGACAGGCCCAGGAACAGGTCGGCGCCGTCGATCACCTCGTCGAGCGTCCGCAGGTCCGTCGCCTGGGCGAACGCGGATTTCTGCGGGTTCATGTCGACGTCGCGGCCTTCGTGCACCAAGCCGTGGATGTCGCACAGCCAGATGTTCTCGCGCGGGACCCCCAGCTTGATCAGCATGTTGAGGCAGGCGATGCCTGCCGCCCCGCCCCCGGTGGACACGACCTTGATCGTGGCGAAGTCCCGGCCGGTCACCCGCAGCGCGTTGGTCGCCGCCGCGCCGACGACGATGGCCGTGCCGTGCTGGTCGTCGTGGAACACCGGGATCTTCATGCTGTCGCGGCACAGCCGTTCGACGACGAAACAGTCGGGTGCCTTGATGTCCTCCAGGTTGATGGCGCCAAAGCTCGGTTCCAGTGCGCGGACGATGGCGGCCAGACGCTCGGGATCGGTTTCGTCCAGTTCGATGTCGAAGCAGTCGATATTGGCGAATTTCTTGAACAGGACCGCCTTGCCTTCCATCACCGGCTTGGACGCCAGCGGCCCGATATTGCCCAAGCCCAGAACCGCCGTCCCGTTGGTGACCACCCCAACCAGATTGCCGCGCCCGGTGAAGCGGGCGGCGCAAGCGGGGTCGGCCTTGATCTCCAGGCAGGCTTCCGCGACGCCGGGCGAATAGGCGCGGCTTAGGTCGCGGCCGTTGGCCAGGGGCTTCGTCGCCCTGATCTCCAGCTTGCCCGGGCGCGGAAATTCGTGATAATCCAGCGCCGCCTGTCGCGCATTGTCCTGCCGCCGGTCGTCCATCGCGTTCTCCCTCGCCCTTTGTGCTCAGGGTTACCGATGATCCCGGGCCTGTCCAAGGCTTGTTGCATCCCGGGCACCGCCCCGGCACAGTCGCGTCATTCGAAATCGGAAGGACCGCACCGATGTCCCTGATCGATGCCGCGCGCGAGGTGCGAGAAACCGCCTACGCGCCCTATTCGGGGTTCAAGGTGGGTGCGGCAATCCGGGGTGCGTCCGGCAATGTCTATCGCGGCTGCAATGTCGAGAACGTTGCCTATCCCGAAGGGACCTGTGCCGAGGCTGGCGCGATCGCGGCGATGGTGGCGGGCGGCGAAACCGAACTGATCGAGGTCTGCGTCATCGCGGACAGCCCGCATCCGGTGCCCCCCTGCGGCGGGTGTCGGCAGAAGCTGGCGGAATTCGGCCGCGCCGATGTCCCGGTGCTGCTGGCGACGGTCGCAGGCGAGACGCTGGGAACCACCATCGGCGAATTGCTGCCGGGACGTTTCGAGGTCGCACACATGGCCGGCGTCGACGTCGACTGACGGTGACCGTTCACATGGAAGTCAGCGCGATCAGTGCCGCGCGGCGGCTCGGACGACTGCTGCAGTGAACGCGGTTACCCCTGCCGGACCTTGCCCCCGAACGAATGACGTGATCCCTGCGGCTTGTGTCCACAACGGGGATGGTCATCGATGACGCGGGCCTTTCTGATCGTCATGGATTCGCTTGGGATCGGGGGGGCGCCGGACGCGGATCGCTTCTTCAACGGGGATCGGCCGGACACCGGCGCGAACACGCTCGGCCACATCGCTATGGCGCGGCGGCTGCACATGCCCCATCTTGACAGGCTGGGACTGGGGGCGGCCCTGCGTCTCGCCAGCGGTGTCGAGGCGCCCGGGCTGGGGGCCGCGCCGCAGGGGTTGTGGGGCGCCGCAACAGAGGTCTCGCTCGGCAAGGACACCCCGTCGGGCCATTGGGAACTGGCCGGGGTGCCGGTGCCGTGGGCGTGGCATCATTTTCCCGACACCAGCCCTGCCTTTCCAGATGAGCTGACCCGGCGGATCTGCGCGCTGGCCGGGACCGACGGGATCCTGGGCAACTGCCACGCCCCGGGGACCGAAATCGTCGACCGTATGGGCGAGGAGCACCTTCGGACCGGCTGGCCGATTTGCTACACCTCCGTCGACAGCGTGCTGCAGATCGCGGCGCATGTGGACCGGTTCGGCCTGGACCGTCTGCTGGAGCTGTGTCGGAACCTGGCGCCGTTCGTGCACGCGATGCGGGTCGGACGGGTCATCGCGCGGCCGTTTGCGGGCACGCCGGGCCGGTTTGCCCGCACCCCCGACCGGCGCGACTTTGCCATCGCACCGCCGGGCGACACGATTCTGGATCTGGCCGTCGCCGCCGGGCGGACAACCCACGCGGTCGGCAAGATCGGCGACATCTTCAGCCAGCGCGGGATTGGACGGGTGCACAAGGGGCGATCCGACGCCGATCTGGCGTATCAGCTGATCGGCCTCGCGGACACGGCCGAACCGGGTAGCCTGACCTTCGCGAACTTCGTCGAGTTCGACACCGATCACGGACATCGCCGCGACGTCGCCGGCTACGCCGCCGCGCTGGAGTGGTTCGACGGGGTGGCAGGTCGGTTGCTCGGTCGGATGCGGCCGGGCGATCTGGTCCTGTTTACCGGTGATCACGGCAACGATCCAAGCTGGACGGGCACGGATCATACCCGGGAACGGGTGCCGGTCCTGGGCTGGGGCGTCGGCACGCGTGCCATCGGACAGGTGGCCTTTGCCGACGTCGGCGCCTCGATCGCCGCGCATCTGGACATCCCCCGGCCTGCCCACGGGACCAGCTTTCTGTGAGGCCCCGCACGGTTCCCCAGCGACTCACCGGATCCCTGCCATGACGCTGAAGAAGATCGAGCTGCACCTGCATCTGGAGGGCGCGGCACCGCCATCCTTCATCCGGGGCCTGGCGGCCCGTGATGGCGTCGATCTGCCCCGCATCTTCGATGCGCAGGGCCGCTATATCTATGCAGGCTTCGCCGATTTCCTGCGTGTCTACGAGGCTGCGACCGCGCTGATCCGCACCCCTGCCGATTATGCGCATCTGGTCGGCGTGGCGCTGGAACAATGTGCCGAGCAGGGCGCGATCTATGTCGAACTGTTCGTCTCGCCCGAGTTCTGCGGCGGGGCGGATCTGCCCGCCTGGCGCGATTACCTGGCCGCGATGACCGAGGCGGCGGAGGTTCTGGGCGCGCAGGGCGTGGACAGCCGCGCCATCGTGACCCCGATCCGCCATCGAGGATCCGAGCGGGCCCGCTGGTCGGCGATCTGCGCGGCCGAGACCGCGGGCGGCTGGGTCACCGGTTTCGGCCTCGGCGGGGACGAAACGGTCGGGCGTCCGCAGGATTTCGCGTGGTCCTTCGACTGCGCACGCGAGGCGGGCCTGGGGCTGACCTGCCACGCCGGTGAATGGGCGGGCCCGCAGTCGGTGCGAGACGCATTGGCCCTGGGCGTCACCCGTATCGGCCATGGCGTGCGCGCGATCGAGGATCCGGCACTGGTCGCGCGGCTGGCAGAGCAGGCGATCACGCTGGAAATCTGCCCGGTATCGAACATCGCGCTGGGCCTTTACCCCGACTGGCGGTCGCACCCCATTTCCCGGCTGGCCGACGCGGGCTGCCGGGTGACCGTGTCGACCGACGACCCGCCCTTCTTTCACACCACGCTGACGCGGGAATACGACCGGCTCGCGGAAACCTTCGGCTGGACCGAGGCCGAATTCACCGCGATGAACCGCTGGGCGGCCGAAGCCGCATTCTGCGACGATGCCACACGGCAGCGCTTGCTGGCAGCGCTTGGCTGAGCCGCGGCGGTGGGGCATTCAGGACCACCGTGACCCTGCAGACGAGGGACCATCCATGACTGCCACCCCGCATCTGACCATCGTCGATCACCCGCTGATCCAGCACAAGCTGACCATCATGCGTGACAAGCGCACCTCGACATCGGGGTTCCGCCAGCTGCTGCGCGAAATCAGCCTGCTGCTGGCTTACGAGGTGACCCGCGAACTGGACCTGACCACGACCGAGATCGAGACACCGCTGTGCCGGATGCAGGCCCCGGTGCTGGAGGGCAAGAAGCTGGCCCTGATCTCGATCCTGCGGGCGGGCAACGGCCTGCTGGACGGGATCCTCGAGCTGATCCCTGCCGCACGGGTCGGGTTCATCGGGCTTTACCGCGATCCGGTGACGCTGCAGCCGGTGCAGTATTACAGCAAGGTGCCGGCGGATCTGAACCTGCGGATGGTGATCGTGGTCGATCCGATGCTTGCGACCGGCAACAGTTCCGCGGCCGCACTGACCCAATTGAAGGCCGCCGGGGCCAAGAACCTGCGATTCCTGTGCCTGCTGGCGGCGCCCGAGGGGGTCGCACGGATGCGGCAGGCCCATCCCGACGTGCCGATCTATACCGGCGCGCTCGACGAACGGCTGGACGACCACGGCTACATCGTGCCGGGTCTCGGCGACGCTGGCGACCGGATGTTCGGGACGAAATAGGCGTTTCGACCCGTGTGCGCGGGAACGCCGCACCGCAAGACGCCGGATCAAAGGACAGGACGAGGCTCGAGCTTGCCCGGTCGTCCAGTTGGAGATGGCGGAATTCCGGTCTTGCTACGGGACCGTGGCGGCCCCCAGCAGCTTTCAGCGGGCAGTGCGGTGCCAGTCTGCGCAAGATGCGCGCGGCCGGACAGCAGCTTTCGGGTGAATGAACTGCGCTAGGGCTCCATGGCCGTGTCGCAGATGCGCTGCAGTTGGACCCACTCGCCCTCGGTAAGGACCGGCTTTTCGGGGGGCGCCATCCGGAACGGGTCAGCCTCGATCAACGTCAGGACCGCCTCGCCACTCGGGTCCAGCGACCGTGCGTAGGGGCTGCTGGGCACGCCGACGCTGGCAAGGCGTTCCAGCAGCGCGTCGTCATCGCTGGGCCGCGGCGGGGCAGACGCCAGCAGCACCTCGCCATAGCCGTCCAGGGCGTCGTCGGGCAGCAGGCCGGTCGTCAGCAGCGAAACGGCCGCCCCGAAGCCAGCAAAGGTCAGGGCGGCGGCCATGGGATCCTGTTCCTCGGCGACCAGCTGGGCGGCCACGACGTGGCCCAGCGCGGCATGGGGCGCGGGCTGTCCGATGATCAGGTCGTCGCCCAGCACGATCAGCTTTCCCGGCAGGGCGCGGGCGCCCCGCAATGTGCTCGGCAGCACGACGACCCGGCTGTCGGCCCCGGTGACACGCCGGGCCAGCCGGTCCAGCACCGCCGAACCCGCGGCCCGGCTGCAGGGCGCCCCGGTGGTCTCGGTCAGTTGCGTAAGGACCTGACGGCCGACCGCCTCGCGCTGTGCGGGCGG
Source organism: uncultured Paracoccus sp. (assembly GCF_947496875.1). Classification (GTDB taxonomy): domain Bacteria; phylum Pseudomonadota; class Alphaproteobacteria; order Rhodobacterales; family Rhodobacteraceae; genus Paracoccus. The sequence continues at coordinate 393,072 of NZ_CANMEH010000001.1, forward strand.
GGCAATCAGCGCCGCGTGGCGGACCGCAGCGCCCGGCAGCCATGCGAGCCCCCCGAGCACCAGCACCGCCGCCGCCGCCACAAGCAGCCCGCCCCGCAGCCGGCCCGGCCGCGGCCGGCTGGCCTGGATCGCCGTGTGCACCTTCTCGATGGCCGAGATCATCAACTCGTCGTCGATCTCCAGGATCTCGTCGGTGGCCGGCACGCCGGGCGCAAAGATCGCCGGCTTCTGCCCGGGATTCAGGCGGGTCACCGCGGGCAGGGACCAGTGCGACAGCGGCTGGTCCGACTTGGGATCGGTCAGGATCAGCGTGGCGTCACCAACCGACACGATCACGTCGCGCACCGCTTCCTGTGGAGCCTCGCGCCAGACACCCGACGCCTCCAGCCGCTGGAACGCGCTGAGGGCGGTCACGGCGAGGCTCCGGTCGAAAAAGCCGATCCGGCGCAGCCTGTGCAGCACGGGATAGCGCAGGCACGGCGCAGGAATCGCGCGCCGCGACCGTCCCCGAGCGTCATGCTGCCCGCTCCGTCATCGACATCCTCACCATAGGCGAGGCAAAGGTCTGCTACAAAACGGCATGGGTCAACAAGGACGAAGGACCCGCTGGCGCAGCTGTGATCGGCACCGATCTGTATCGGCCCGAAACTCGCGCGCGAGTCAATAGTCCTGCGCGATCGCCATGCCCTTGTCGCGGGCAAGGTTGCGCATTCGCTCCTGCAGTTTTTCGAAGGCGCGAACCTCGATCTGGCGAATGCGTTCGCGGGACACGTTGTAGCGCGTCGACAACTCTTCCAGCGTCAGCGGCTCGTCCCGCAGCCGGCGTTCCATCAGGATGTCGCGTTCACGCTCGTTCAGCACGTCCATCGCGGCGGTCAGCATCGAGCGGCGCGCCTCGAGTTCGTCCGCTTCGGCGAAATCGGCCGCCTGGTCGGCGCTTTCGTCTTCCAGCCAGTCCTGCCACTGCGCCGTGGAATCGCCGTCGGCCGAGCCGATCGTCGCGTTCAGCGACGCATCGCTGCCGGCCAGACGCCGGTTCATCTCGATGACTTCCTGCTGGGTGACGCTCAGATCCTTGGCGATCTGGGCGACATTCTCCGGCCGCAGATCGCCTTCCTCCAGCGCCCCCAGCTTGGCCTTGGCCTTGCGCAGATTGAAGAACAGCTTCTTCTGGGCGCTGGTGGTGCCCATCTTCACCAGGCTCCACGACCGCAGGATGTATTCCTGGATCGAGGCGCGAATCCACCACATGGCATAGGTGGCCAGGCGAAAGCCCCGTTCCGGATCGAACCGCTTGACCGCCTGCATCAGTCCGACATTCGCCTCGGAGATCACCTCGGCCTGGGGCAGCCCGTAGCCGCGATAGCCCATGGCAATCTTGGCAGCCAGGCGCAGATGCGAGGTCACAAGCTTGTGCGCGGCCTCGGAGTCCTGATGGTCCACCCAGGCCTTGGCCAGCATGTACTCCTCCTCAGGCTCCAGCAGCGGAAACTTGCGGATTTCCTGAAGATAGCGGTTCATCCCCTGTTCGGGGCTGGGGGCAGGCAAGCCGGTGTAGTTAACCATGACGGTCCTCTGGGCCACGGGGCCCATTCATGCGCGCGGAAAGGTAGGGAACGCGATCAGCCGGGGATGGTTCCGGCCCGCAGTACCGTAAGCAGCCCCGCCATGTCGGGTGGCAGCGGGCTTTCGAACGCGAGCCATGTACCGGTCACGGGGTGGGCAAAACCCAACCGCGCCGCGTGAAGGGCCTGTCGCGGGAACGCCGTAATTGCAACTGCGGCATCGATTCCCAACGCCTTGACCGATGGTTTGCGCGATCCGCCATAGACGGGATCGCCGATCAGCCCCAGCCCGCAATGGGCCATGTGCACGCGGATTTGGTGGGTGCGCCCCGTTTCCAGCCGGCATTCCACCAGCATCGCGGCGGGGGGCGATCCGAACCGCTCGAGCATGCGGGCGCGGGTCACGGCATGACGGCCGCGGTCGCGGGTGACAGCCTGCCGCTGGCGATCCGTCGGGTGGCGCGCCAGCCGGGTGGTGACGCGCAGCACGCCGCCGGGTTCGAAGGCGACGCCGGGCAGGCCCCGCAATCGCGCATCCGCGGGGTCGATGATGCCGTGGGCAAGGGCGAGATAGGCACGGTCCGCGCTGTGATCCGCGAACTGGCGGGCGAGGCCCTGATGGGCGCGGTCGGTCTTGGCCGCCACCAGCAGACCGGAGGTGTCCTTGTCGATGCGGTGGACGATTCCCGGCCGCGCCGCGCCGCCGATGCCCGACAGGGAACCGGCGCAATGCGCCAGCAGGGCGTTCACCAGGGTGCCCGACGCGCTGCCCGGCGCCGGGTGGACGACCATGCCGGCGGGCTTGTCGATCACGATCAGGTCGGCGTCTTCGTGGACCACGTCCAGCGCGATCGCCTCTGGCCGCGTCTCGACCGGTTCGGGGTCGCCGATGCGGATGCGATAACACTCGCCTGCCGCCACCCGCGCCTTGCCGTCCTGCACGACCCCTGCGGGACCGTGCACCGCACCCGCGCTGATCAGCCGTGCCAACCGGGATCGCGACAGGGCCGCCGCGTCTGGCGCGGCCACGGCCAGCGCCTTATCAAGCCGCGTGGGCGGATCGTCGGGAATGGTCAGGAACAGGTCGGGCATGACGCAGGACGATACGCGTGAGGTCGTTGGGACGGAAGGGCAGGGCGCGCCCAGGGGGGCAGCCGATCAGCAGGTGCCGGAGCTTCGCTGGCTGCGCCGCCTGGTGACGGCGCTGGCCGCGACGATGGCGCTGGGCATGCTGGCAGTCGCCGGCATCCTGTGGCTGCGCCTGTCCGCGCCGTCGCTGCCCGCCCTGCCGGCTGATCTGCAACTGCCGGCAGACGTCACGCCGGCGGCGGTCACCTTTGCCCGCGACTGGACGGTGGTGGTCAGCGAAACGGGCGACATCCTGCTGTTTGCGCGCGACGGATCGTTGCACCGGCGGGTGCCGGGGCGTTGACGCCGGGAGGCAGCTGCTCAGCCGACCGGCGGCTCGTCATGTGAACCGTCACCGGCGTCGGCTGCCGCGGGTTTCGTCTTGTCGAGTTCTTCGATCCGGGCGCGCAGTTCGGCGTTCTCGGTCCGTGCCTTGATCGCCATCTCGCGCACCGCCTCGAACTCCTCGCGGGTGACGAAGTCACGCTCGGCCAGCCAGCGGTCGACCCAGCCCTTGAACGCGGTTTCGGCCTCGTCCTTCGCGCCCTGGGCCACGCCCACCGCGTTGGTCATCAGGCGCGACAGATCGTCGAACAGGCGGTTCTGCTGAGTCATTCCGGGGTCCTTGCACGAAGATTGCCGTTTGCGGTCCTATATGGCCCTAGGGCGAGCTCGCTTCAATGTGCCGGGCGCCGGCGTTGACTTGCCCGCGCCCACCGTCCAAGCCTGCCGCGGCGCAAATCGCCGTCATATCCGGCCGACGGCACCAATCCCGAGATCGACTGTCGCATGATCCCCTTTCCCGACATTTCGCCTGACATTTTTTCGATCACCATCGCCGGGCGTGAATTCGCGCTGCGCTGGTACGCGATGGCCTATCTTGTCGGCCTGCTGCTGGGCTGGCGGATCATGGTCGCGCTGATGCGGCGCCCCGGACTGTGGGGCGGGCAGGCGCCGATGCGCCCCGGTCAGGTTGAGGAACTGCTGACCTGGGTCGTCGTCGGCGTCGTTCTGGGCGGGCGGCTGGGCTTTGTCCTGTTCTACGAGCCCGGATACTATCTGGCGCGGCCGACCGAGATCCTGCGGGTCTGGCAGGGCGGCATGTCCTTTCATGGCGGGTTCCTGGGCGTCTTGGTGGCCGCGTGGCTGTTCGCCCGCCGCAACGGCATCGCGCCCCTCCGCCTGGCCGACGCGCTCGCCGTGGCCACCCCGGTGGGGCTGGGACTGGGCCGCATCGCCAACTTCATCAACGCCGAGCTGTGGGGGCGCCCCACCGACCTGCCTTGGGGCGTGATCTTTCCCGGCGAGGCCGCGCAGGCCTGTGCAACGGCGCTCGGCCCCTGTGCCCGCCATCCCAGCCAGCTCTACGAGGCCGCGCTGGAGGGCGTCCTGCTGTTCGTGGCCCTGCTGTGGCTGGTGCGGCGCGGCGGGCTGCGGCGGCCCGGCCTGGCGCTGGGCGTGTTTCTGGCGGGTTACGGGCTGGCGCGCTTCATCGTGGAGTTCTTTCGTCAGGCCGATGCGCGGTTCATCACCCCCGACAATCCCTGGGGCCATGTTCTGGGCGGCCCGGTATGGGGGATCAGCATGGGTCAGCTGCTGTCGCTGCCAATGATCCTCGCCGGGCTGAGCTTCGTCTGGCTTGCCGGGCGCGCGCGGCGGTGACGCCGCTCGCAGAGTTGATCATCCGTCGGATCGCACGGGATGGGCCGATGCGGCTGGATGACTTCATGCAGACCTGTCTGCTGCATCCCGAGCACGGCTACTACACCACGCGCGAGCCGTTCGGGACGGCAGGCGATTTTACCACGGCGCCCGAAATCAGCCAGATGTTCGGGGAACTGGTCGGGCTGGCCCTGGCGCAGACCTGGATCGATCAGGGCGCGCCGAAGCCCTTTGCGCTGGCGGAGCTTGGCCCCGGCCGAGGCACGCTGATGGCCGACATGCGGCGGGCGATGGCCCGGGTGCCGGGTCTGACCGACGCTGCACGGATCACGCTGGTCGAGGCGTCGGCCCGGCTGCGGCAGATCCAGAGCGCGCGCCTTGGTCCGGTCTCGCATTGCGGCGGCGTCGATGAGCTGCCCGAGCTGCCACTGTTCCTGGTTGCCAACGAGTTCTTCGACGCCTTGCCGATCCGCCAGTTCGTGCGGGTCGACGGGGGCTGGGCCGAACGCATGGTGACCGTTTCCGAGGGCGCGCTTGCACTGGCCCTGGCGCCGCCCGTCCCGCTGCCGCGCGACGGTGCGCCGGGCGAGGTGTGGGAGGATCGGCCAGCGGCCGCAGCGATCATCGCCGCGATCGCCCGCCGGATCGTGCGCCATGGCGGCGTGGCCCTGATCATCGATTACGGCACCTGGGACGGGTACGGCGACAGCCTGCAGGCGCTGCAGCGTCACGGCCGCGCCGATCCACTTGACCGTCCCGGAGAAGCGGATCTGACCGCGCATGTGGATTTCGCCCCGCTGGCCGCCGCCGCGGTCGCGGAAGGCGCGGCGGCGTCGGCCCCGGTCCCCCAAGGGGCGTGGCTGCGCATGCTGGGGATCGAGGCCCGGGCCGCGCGTCTGACAGCCGCGGGAGATGCCGGTGCGCAGACGGCGCTTCACCGCTTGACCCATCCGGCCCAGATGGGTCACCTGTTCAAGGTGATGGCCATCTGGCCGCCCAAAGCCCCGCCGCCGCCCGGTTTCGCCGTGTTGGAGAGTGATGCAGCCCGCGCTTGAAATCCTGACCCACCCGGCGCTTGCGCCGCTGCGCCACGGGTTCTTCACCCGCAAGGGCGGTGCCTCGTCGGGCCTATTTTCGGGGCTGAACTGCGGGCGCGGGTCGTCCGATCAGCGTGACGCGGTCAGCATCAATCGCCTGCGGGTGGCCGAGGCGATGGGCGTCCCGACCGACCGGTTGGCAACCGTTCACCAGGTCCATTCAGCCGATGTGGTCACGGTCGGCCCGGGCGATGATCTTGCGGCGGTCTGCACGACCGCGGCCGACGCACTGGTCACTGCAACGCCGGGCATCGCCCTCGCCGTCCTTACGGCGGACTGTCAGCCGGTCTTGCTGGCTGATCCCGATACAGGGGTGATCGGGGCGGCTCATGCAGGATGGCGGGGCGCGCTGGACGGGGTTCTGGACGCAACCGTCGCCGCCATGCAGGCCGCGGGGGCCGAGCGGATCCGGGCAGTGATCGGTCCGTCGATCAGCCAGCGGGCCTACGAGGTCGGCGACGAGTTCATGGACGTGTTCCTGGCCGATGATCCCGCGAACGGCCGGTTCTTCAGCGGCGGCCCGGCCGGCCGGCCGCTGTTCGACCTGCCCTCCTACGGCCTGGCGCGGCTGCGGGGCCTTGGCGTCGACGCGGACTGGTGCGGTCACTGCACCTACTCCGATCCCGCCCGGTTCTTCAGCTATCGACGGGCGACGCATGAGGGCGCCGCGGATTACGGCCGACTGATCTCGGCGATCGCTCTGTAGCGGACAGGGTTCCGCAGGCGCGTGAACGCAGACCGTCGCACGGCGGTGAGCTCCGCGTGATTTTGGCGGGTAGCGCCCCACGTTGTCGGATGGCGGGCCGGCCGCGGTTGCGAGAGCGGGGCGTCGGACGAGGTGTGCAACGCCGGTCGGGTTTCGAACCGCTCGGCGATCCATTCCGTCGCTAACCCCCCGGCGCGCCACGTCAGAGAACTCCGGCCGGAAAAATCCCGCTTGCGCCCTGTGTCCCGCTTGGCTAAACCCCGCCGCACGGTTGGGGCGTGGCCAAGTGGTAAGGCATCGGTTTTTGGTACCGTGTACCGTAGGTTCGAATCCTACCGCCCCAGCCATGAAAACCGAAAAACCACGCCAAAACAGCCGGGTAAGTGCCGTCCGCACGGCCCGTGTGTCACACCCGCCGCAAACTGTGACACATGCTGTGACACATGCACGGCGCGGCCGGCGCCGGGCACCCGGCTTTCGCCGCCCCGCCGGACCCTATCTCCAGCGCCGCGGCCGGACCTTCTACTTCCGCAAGCGCCTGCCGCTGCCCCTCGCAAAAAAATGCGGCCGGGCGTTTCTGTGTTTCTCCCTGCGAACCCCTCTCCTTCCCGAAGCGATGATCCGCGCCGCGCGGCTCCTCGCCCTACTCAGGGAAGAAGAGGCTCAGCTCATGGCCCGACTGACAGGCGACCATCTCGGCGCCGAAGCGATCGATCTCATCCTGGCCCGGATGTGCCGGGACATGCTGTCCGCCATCATCGCGGACCAGGACAGCCGCGACGCCCTCGATGACGACGAGATCGACCGGCGCATCGAGGCCGCGCAGGAGAAGGAAGCGCGGCTGAAGCGGGCGGCGCGGCGCAACGACTTCGACGAGATCGCCCCGGCGCTGCACGACGCGGCCGACCGGATCGGGCTGGACCTCCCGGAACTGCGCGCCGATCTCGGCCGCCGGGCGATCGAACTCGTCCGGGAGATCTGCCGGGTCGAGGCGCGGTCACTCGATGGCGACGACGCGAGCAGCGCCGCGAAAGCGGTCGCCGAACGCCTGGGCGCTCCCTCGGTCGAGGCGCTCATGGCCGATCCGGTGCACATCTCCGCGGCCTGGGCGCAGGCGCTGAAGAACTATCCCACGCGGAGCATGAAGGGGAACATCGACGCGCCGGCGAAGCTGCTGCTGGAGTATTTCGGCGATATCCCGGTCTCGGCGATCTCGGTGGCAGAGCAGCGGGAGTTCTTCGCATGGATGGCCGGCTGCCGAAGGATCACGGCAAGAAGCATGGCAAGAACCGCTACACCTCGGTCGGGATCGAACGGACGAAGCAGGAGGAGATCGACGCGGCCGACGCCAGGGACGCCGCCGCGATCGCGGCGATGCGGGCCCGGTCCGAGCTGTCCGATATCGAGAAGCGGGCGCTGCTGGCCGAGCAGCTGACGCCGCGGCTTTCGCTGGAGACGCTGAAGCGAAACCGCAACGGCGTGAACCGGATCTTCAAGGCAGCCAGGACGGATGGCGGCCCCGCGGTACCCGAGGCCCTGTCCTACCGCGAGATCGAGCGGATCGCGACGACGCGCCCGGAGCAGGACGACCTGCATGTGCGCGTCACCCGGCCCAAGTTGCGTCTGCCCTGGACCGAAGAGCGGCTGGCGGCCTTCCTGACCTCGCCCCTCTTCACCGGATGCTGGTCAGCGCAGCGCCGCTGGATGCCCGGCCCGGTGATCATCCGGGACGCGACCTACTGGGTGCCGCTGATCATGCTGACGCTGGGGACGCGGATCGAAGAACCCGAGTTCGGCGATGTCGGTGACGACATGGGCGACGGCGGCTTCTGGGACGCCTGAGCGTCCGCCCCACAACAGGAGAGGGCCAGCATCGGCCCTCTCTTCACCCGAGGGGCCATTCGAGGCTCATCGGAGGAAAATCGGAGGAAAACGACATGACGATGACGAACAGGACGATGTGCAGCACGGCGATTGCCGCGGTTCTGAGCCTTCCACTGGCGCTCGGCCCCGTCTGGGCCCAGCAGTCACAGGAGAATGGCCAGGCAGGCGAGGCGACAACTCAGTCTCAGGACACTGCCTCCACTCAGAACGGAGAGCAGACTGCAAAGAACGCAGAACAGTCCGCAGAGGCCGAGTCGTCTCAGGACATGGGGCAACAACAGGCCCGGGAACAGTCATCGCAATCGGCAGCTGGCGCGAGTGGTTCGGCCAGCAAGGCCCCGGACACGCTCGTGGCAACCGTCGGCGAAGCCGAGATCCGCGGCTCGGACGTAATGATGGTGATCGGCATGTTGCCGCCACAGCTGCAGTCACAGTCGCCGCAGATGCTGGTCCCGATCGCGCTGGAGCAGCTCATCCTTCGCGAACTCGCCCTCGAGAAAGCCCGCGGTCAGAACCTGGCCGAGGATCCTGAGGTCATCGCATTGGTCACGGGCGCCACGCAGACGGCCGAAGATGACGCGATGGTGCAGGTCTGGCTTGATCGGGAGCTGGCCAAGGCGGTGACCGACGAGGCCGTGCAGACGTCCTATGATGAAGCGAAGGCATGCCGAGTTCTTGGTCGAGAGAGCAGTGGCAGCAGGCGTCGGCAGGTACAATACTTGATGCGACTTTCGCGTGGGAGCCGGGCATCAACCCTCATGTCAATCAGCTTTCAGTTGCGATGCTGAACGCCATTGCTGCGCCCAGCAAGACCTCGAGCATGGGCGCAAAGCCGCAGATCGCAGCGCAGGCCACGATGCGTGATAGACGTGAACACATCACGAACGCCTCTGGTGCGCCGACATCACCTATCTGCCGATGCGCTACGCTGGAGGCCAACTTCTGCGACGAGGTGCTGAACGAAGCGGTCCACCGCTTCGGCGCGCCAAGATCGCCGATCCTCAACATGCCGCTGAAGAACCCGTTGCCCAGCCGACTTGAGCGGAGATCGTCCGGTGTGTCCTTCTGTCCTTCTGTCCTTCGTCTGGTCCAGGGTCATCTCGTGAAAAGCTGTTTTCGGATCATCGCACAGCGGCATCCGCACCATCGACAGCGATCCAGGGACTTCGCGTTTCAACTGCACTCATGCTTGTCCACGGAGGACCATTCTGGAGCGCCCGACATTTGCTCGGAGAGGGCATCGGGCCAGGGCGACTCCTCGGCCGTTGACGTAGGTCTGGGCCATCACCGCGCTTCATTTCCTTCTTTGGTTGCGGCGGCCTCCGGGAGTCCCATGTCGATGCTGACGGCATCCAGATGCTGTGCCATGGACTGGTACGCCGCCGTCGCGTCTCTGGCCGCGATCGCCTCGATCACGCGAGCGTGCTGATTGCTATGCACCTGGGTGAACTCGGCGACGCCGACGCGACGGTAGGTGCGGTCCCATTCCCTCTGCCAAACCGCCCGGCAACGTGCGCTCGAGAAGTGGCGCAGGAGCGCGATGAGGAGCGGATTGCGGGCTACCTGCGCGATTGCCTGGTGGAACGCGTCATCCGCCCGCTCGCAGGCAGCACGGTCTCGCGCCGATCGACCTTCTTCGACGCGCCGGCTCAGGAGGGCGAGATCGTCGTCGACACGGCGAAGCGCTGCCGCGGCGGCCACCTGCGGCTCAAGCAGGCGTCGCGCATCCATCAGCTCCGCCGGCGTCGTCGCCTCGAGCAACAGGGTGTCCTTCACCGGACGTCCGAGCGGCGCCCGCCCGCGGAAGGTGCCTTGGCCGACATGCCGCCAGATTTCGCCCTGGACCTCGAGTGTCGCGAGAGCCGCGCGCAGCGTCTCGCGGCTGCACCCGATCAAGTTCTTCAGCATACGCTCGGGCGGTAGGCGGTCGCCCGGCGCGGGCGCCCAATCCTCGAGAACGCGCCACAATCTTTCTCGCGCTTCATGCTTGTTCGTTCGCACGCGCAGGCCTCCACTTCGGGCCAATTTGCAGACCAATCCTGCTCTCTGGCAATAGGTGCCGGTTACTTCCGGAGGCGCCAATGCTTTCTGTCATTATTCTCACGATCGCCGGCCTTCTGGCGGGCGGACTGAACGCAGTCGCCGGCGGCGGCACGTTCCTGAGCTTTCCCGCCCTTGTCTGGCTGGGCATCCCGCCGATCATGGCGAATGCCACCGCGACGCTGACGGCCATGCCCGGCTATATCGGCAGCGCCTAAGCCTACCGGCATGACCTCACCGCTGAGGGAACGCTCCGCCTTCCCGCCATCATCCTCGTGGCCATTGCTGGTGGACTGGCCGGCGCAGCGCTTCTTCTGTTGACTCCGGGGGAGGCCTTCGTCAGGATCGTTCCCTGGCTGCTCCTGGCGGCGACTTGCCTCTTTGCCGCCGGTCCGCAGCTCCTCGCGGCCGTCCGCTCTCGCGGCAACGGCGCCGCGGGATCGCTCCTGTCGGCAGCCGCCATCCTCGGGGTCTCGATCTACGGCGGCTACTTCAACGGTGGGCTCGGCATCATGCTGCTCGCCGTTCTGGGACTGATCGGGTTCACCAATCTGCATGGGATGAACGGCCTCAAGAACTTGCTGTCTGCGATCCTGTCCGTCGTTTCCGTCGCGACCTACGCCACTGCCGGACTCATCGCGTGGGACTCCGCCCTCATCCTCGCCGTCGCGACCACGATCGGTGGCTATCTGGGCGCCTGGCAGGCGCGGCGAATCCAGCGCACCGACCTATTGCGCACCGCCATCGTCGCGGTCGGGGCGGCCATGACAGTCGTCTTCTTCGTCGTCTGACGCTTGAAGGATCAGCCCGTTCGATTTGTCATGGAGATCTGCATCGAAGGCCCGAGCTGGCGTTATCCGTCGAGGTGTCCGGATCGTGCTGCCTTCCGGACTGGGCCGCCATCCGTGGCAGATGCGATCGAGGGAGGACGGGGAACCGGAGCCGATCCGGGGAAACGGGATCGAGGAAAAACTTCCCCGCGTCGCCGGCGCGGACCACCTCGAACAGCTCCTCGTACCCGTCCGGCCCCACGGCCCAGAACAGCCGGGGCCACGATCTGAGAATGCCAGCGACCTTCCTGTAGGCGTTCTTGGCCACCTTTGTTCGCGGGTTCCTGCTCCAATGGAGGGATCGCGCCGAACCTGGTCATGTCGGCGATGAGCTGGTCTACCTCCCTCCTCGTCTTCTTGACCTCGCCCGCAACCAACTCGGTACCCCGATCCTCGTCATATCCCATGAGGTCGAACTGCCAGGCTGCCTTGGATTGAGGGCCGACCTGCGATTGCGGCCAGTGGTACGCGTCGATCAGCCGTGCGAGGGCGCCGATCGTGATGATCGGCTCAAGCCAGAGGTGGACTTTCCTCGAGCCTGCGATCCAGCTATCTACCCACAGGATCTGCTATTTTGTCTTGGCCATATCCGAGGAGAAGAATCCGGACGCCTCGTGCACATAAGCCGCTTCGATCGCACGCATGAACCAGTGCGCATCGAATTCGCTCATGCTGTCGAGGTTTTTCCTGACGAACCCTTCTGGCTTCGCGGCTCGCAGAAGGAAGGCAACCAATTGGAGAAGAGGTTTGCGGCGAATTTGTTTCTCTCTTGTCCAAGCATCTCCACCAACAAAAAATCGCCAGCCCCGTTCTTTGAATGACGCCGGCGCAGCCCGTCAGCAAGTTGTTCAAATAGTCAGTTTGCTGACAAATTGACCCATCTGTCGCGTCATCATGCTTGTCGCGGCGATACTGACATGGCAATCTTGGCACGGGGACGGACCTTTCAGATGAAACGGGCGCAAGCCAATGCGCGTGGGAGCCGCCGGAAAATTCGACACGGCTTGTGAGATGCACCACAACCTGAATGACTCTTTAGCTTGAAGTCGTATACCTGCTCGCGGACTGTCCAAGAGCCTCATCGCAGCCGCGCAGCCGCGCGCCCGATGAGTTCGACACCTGTAGCGATGTTGGTTTCCGTGATCGACGAGTAACCCAAACGAAAAAAGGGACAGGGCAGACGCGGCGTTTCGAAGAACGCGGCACCTGCTTCTATCAATACGCTTTCGGCCCGCAGCTCTCGACTAAGTTTATCACTGTCGAGCCCCTCATGACCTCGAATCCAGATGCTGGATCCGCCTTGGCGCGCCGCCCCGGCGATTGTCAGATGAGCTACGTCTTGCAGCGCTTTCACCAGCGTCGCGCGGCGCTCGGCGAAAATTCGTCTGAGTTTGACGATGTGCGCATCATAATGCCCGTAGGCGAGGAAGTAGGCTGTGATCCGCTGCAGGTGCCCCGGCGGGTGACGCAGCATGACCGCTCGCAACTCGCGTGCTCTGGCGATTAGCGGGGCCGGTCCGACCATGTAACCTATGCGAAGACCTGGGAACAGAGATTTCGAAAAACTGCCCACGTAAATTACCCGCCCATCTTGGTCGAGCGATTTGAGGGATGGCTCCGGCGGCGCCAGATACGACATTTCGAACTCGTAGTCGTCTTCAATGATCAAAAAATCACGCTCCGTCGCCAATCTGAGCAACTCGCGCCGGTTGACCAGGGGCATAGTGATCCCGGTAGGAATGTTGTGGCTGGGGGTGACCATGACCAGCCGCGCCTCGGGGGGCAGGTCCGCCGGGTCAAGCCCCTGAGCCCTGATCCTCTGGAAGTGCACGGGGCAGCGGGCGCGCCGCAGGATCTCGGCGAAGTCGGGATAGCCCGGCTCCTCCATGACCGTGAGACGGTCGGGCGCCGCCAGCAGTTCGACGGCCATGTAGAGCGCGTTCTGTGCGCCGAGGGTGATCAGGACGTTTTCGGGCTGCGCGCTTATGCCTCGCCTCGGCAGCGTATTGGCGCAGATAAAGTCTACCAGAAGTGGGTCATCTTGCCCGTACTGATCCGCGGCGAGCTCTGAGAAGTCGTGTCGGGCCGTCGCCTGCCGAACGCATTCGCGCCATGCACTTAGATCGAACAGCGATGGATCAGCCTGACCATAGATGAACGGGTAGCGGTAGTTCCGCCAATCTGCGGGTTTGTGGATAACCCGCCGTCGTTGTGGTGCTTGCGCCAGCCAGTCTGACCAGCTGACGCAAGATCGTCCCTCAGGATTACTTTGCGGTTGTATGCGACGATGCGGAACCGTCTCAGCTACAACAAATCCAGAGCGCGGGCGAGCCTCGATATACCCCTGAGCAACGAGCTCCTGATAGACCAGGGTGACAGTCAGCCGGGAGATTCCAAGATGCCGTGCCAGCTCACGACTTGACGGCAACTTTGTACCGGGCGCGTAACGGCGATCAAGGATCAGCCGCACCAACGCGGCAGACAGTCGTCCCTGAAGTGTGACCCCGAGGCTCTCGTTCAGGAAGATCGAGTCGGGAGAAATGCCATGCTCCATGTCTGTCCTCTTCCGGCGTGCGCTTCGCCGCAGCTTCGGAACTGGACCTATGCTTAGCATAAACTGGCGATATGCTCACTTCCCTAAAACTGTCATTGACGGATCTCATCCGGCCGAGGGAGCAGCCGGGGAGGGAGGACACATGACCATTCTGTCGAAGAAGATGCGCAGCGTTGCCGCTGCGGCGGTGCTGGCGCTGACTGCTGTACCGGCGCTGGCAACGGAGTTTAAGGTTGCCGTGGGCGATGGAGCAGGCGGCTCGCAGGAGGCGCTGGGGGCCGCGTTTGCAGCCGCGCTGGCGGAGCAGTCTGGTGGCAAGCACAGCGCCAAGCTGTTCCTGAACGGTCAACTCGGCGACGAGCAGGACACTGTCAGCGCCGCTGCGACCGGCACGTTGGATTTTTCCATCCTCGCCATCAACAACATCACGCCCTTCTCACCCGAGGTTGGCACCCTGACGCTGCCGTATGTGATCATGTCGCAAGAGGATGCGGAGAAGATCACTCAGGGTGAGATCGGACAGGAGCTGATCGACAAGACGATCGAGAATGCGGGCGTACGCATCATCGGCTGGGCATATTCCGGGTTCCGAGTGTTGTCGAATTCGAAGAAGCCCGTCTCGACCGTGGCCGACCTGCAAGGACTGGTTGTTCGCGTTCCCAAGAACGAGATCATGATCGAGACCTACAAGTCCTGGGGTGTCAATCCCACGCCGATGGCGTGGAGCGAAACCTTTGCCGCGCTGCAGCAGAAGGTCGTGGACGGTCAGGACAACCCCTATCTGACCATCTATGCCATGAAGTTCGATGAGGTCCAGAAATACATCACGAACTTGCGCTACATCTTCTCCATCGAGCCACTGATCATCAGCGAGCAACTGTTCCAGTCTCTCAGTGCCGAGGAGCAGGAGCAGGTCCTTGAGGCCGGTCGTATCGCTACCCAGGCATCGTCGGAGTTCCTGAAGACCGAGGAGGCCAAGATCAAGGAGGAACTGGTTTCGCGCGGTATGGAGATTTCCGATCCGGCGAACGACGAGCAAGAATTCATCGAGCTCGCGACCAGTACCGTCTGGCCCAAGATGATCGACAGTGTGGGCGGTAAAGAGGCCCTTAATAGGGTGCTAACCGAACTCGGACGCGATCCGGTTCAGTAATCCTGATTTGGTTGGCTCGCAGCCTGATTGGCTGCGGGCCAGGTCCCAACAACCCGCACCGCAACGCTGCTGCCTTGGAGGCAACGGATGGAACGCTTATGGCGTCATCTTGACCGGCTTGAGAGCTACGCATGCCAGTTGCTGTTGGCCGTGTTCGTTACGCTTCTCTTCGTGCAGATCATCGCGCGCCAGCTGTTTGGCTTTTCCATCACCTGGATCGAAGAGCTGTCGATTGTTCTTTTCGTGTGGTTTGCGTATTTCGGCGCAAGTTATGCGGCCCGTATCGCCGCCCATAACCGCGTGTCTTTCCATCTGAACGCACTGCCGCGCAGGACGGCCAGAATCATCGAGGCGATAGGAGATCTGTTCTGGGTCGCGTTCAATGTTGTCTTCATATGGTACGCGATAAGCTTCATCAGCTTGCTGAAGCCGTTCGTCAAACTTCAGACGCTCGGCTGGCAGATGAAATGGGTGTACGCCGTTCTGCCCGTAGCGTTTGCCTTGATGACCATTCGTATCCTCCAGGTCAATTACCTCAAGCTGGTGCGCGGAGTGGATCCGCGAGATCCCGACCAAGTGGAGGTCGAGGAATTGCTCGAACTGGCAGGCGATGACGACGCGGAAGCCCATTCACGGAGGATCCACTGATGAACGGTCTTCTGATCGAAATTCTATTCGGCAGCTTCTTCGGTCTCATGCTGCTCGGTGCGCCGATAACGGTCGCGCTTGGTGTGTCGGCGCTGGCGTCGATGCTGTATCTCGGGGACAACCCGATCAAGATGGTGCAGATGGCCTGGTCATCGGTGGGTTCGTTTCCGCTCATGGCATTGCCGAGCTTCATCCTGGCGGGCGCGCTGATGGAAGCAGCCGGACTGTCGCGGCGACTGATCGCCGTCGCAGAGACGCTGGCAGGCTCGTTCACTGGCGGCTTGTCGGCTGCAACGATCATGGCGTGCCTGTTCTTCGGTGCGATTTCGGGATCGGGGCCGGCAACAACTGCCGCAGTCGGCATGCTGATGATCCCGGCGATGGCGCGACAAGGCTATGGCCGCGGTTATGCTGCTTCCGTCACCGCCGCGGCGGGAGGTCTGGGAATAATCATTCCGCCGTCCATTCCGATGGTCATCTATGGGATTTCGGCAATGGGACTGCAGGCTCCTCCCGCCGCGGTCGAAGCACACGGCACGTTCCAGTCAGTCTCGATATCGAAGATGTTCATCGCGGGCTTCCTTCCGGGGCTGGTAATGGCGGGCGGTCTGCTGATCATGAACTACATCCGGTCGCGGATGCGGGGATTTCACGGCTCCGATAAGCCTTTCTCGCTTCGCGAGGTGATGTGCGCCAGCTACAGGGGCTTCTGGGCGCTGATGGCCCCGATTGTGATCCTCGGCGGCATCTATTCCGGTTTCTTCACACCGACCGAGGCAGCCATCGTCGCGATATTTTATACGCTTGTCGTCGGTGCGGTGATCTATCGCGAACTGGACCTGAAGATGGTCGTCACGGCGCTTGAGACGACAACCTGGCTTTCTGGCCGAGTGCTGATGGTGCTGTTCACCGCGACGATCTTCGGGCGGATCCTTGTCGAAAACGATGTGCCGGGGGCCATCGCGGGCGGGATTCTGTCCTTGACCGACAATCTCTATCTGATCTGGGCAATGGTGATCGCGATGCTCTTGATCGTCGGCATGTTCATGGAAACCTTGGCAGCGATCATGATCCTGGTGCCGGTTATGCTTCCCGTCGCGTACATGATGGGGATCGATCCGATCCATTTCGGCATTGTCATGCTCTGCACCTTGTCGGTTGGATTCCAGACTCCGCCTCTCGGCGAGAACCTCTTCATCGCTTCCGGCATCTCCGGGGTCTCGATCGAACGGATCAGTCTGCGGGCCATCCCGTTCGCCCTCGCCAGCGTGTTCGCGATCTTCGTAATCGCAGCGTTCCCCGAAATCTCGCTGTGGCTGCCTCGCGCCATGGGTTATTGAACGAGGTTCCACAATGGCCCCTGTCACGCCAATAAGAACCCTGCTTTATGCCACGGACCTCTCGGATGGATCGGTTCATGCCCTCCGCTACGCGGTGCATCTGGCGGACGCTCTGGACGGACGCCTGCACCTCCTCCACGCACTTGAGCCCATTTCAGCGGAGGCGAGGATCACTCTGCAGAGCTACGTGACCGACCCTGAACTGTTGGCGCAGGCCACGACCCGGCGTGCAGAACTGGCGCGCCAGATGATGGCCGAGCGGCAGCACGAGTTCTGGGTGGAGGTTGGTGAGGACGCCGCAAGGCTGCGCGATCGTATAGCGGACATTCAGGTGCTTGAGGGTAACCCTGCCGACGTCATCCTCCGCCATTCGGTCCAGATTTCGGCTGACCTCGTTCTGATGGGCAGTCACGAGCACGGCTTCAACCATACCTTCCTGGGGCGGATTGCGCAGCGCGTGTTGCGACGCTCGCGCATTCCAACGCTCATAATCCCGTATCCGGACAACTGAAAGGACTCCACTATGAACACCAGGCTGGGCGCCGAACACCTGAAGGCAACATTCGATGCCTTCAACCGTCACGACATTGATGGGGTGATGACCCATTTCTCGGATGATTGCGTATTCTACACGGTCGCCGGCGACCATGTGTACGGCAACAAGGTGGTCGGCCGAGATGCCATCGCAAAAGCCTTCGAAGGTGTTTGGACATCGATGCCGGATGTTGAATGGGCCGACCATGAACATTTCGTGTCGGAGGACGGCACCCGCGGGGTCAGCCAATGGACCTTCCGCGCCACGAATCCGGACGGATCACGAACCGAGGTTCAGGGCGCCGACCTCTTTCGGTTTCGTGACGGCAAGATCGTCGAGAAGCAGGCAATTCGCAAGCAGCGCCCCCCCGTTTCGGCTTGATTGCCTCCAGTCCACCCGTTTTTCGAGGACGCCATGCAGACCATCGAACCGCGTCGTGAAGCTAAACCTTACGATCCCCATTACGATCCGCTGACGGCAAAGACGATCGGGGCGGGTTGTGATTATGCACCCACCTATTGGATCGGCACGGCCGGTCCCCCGCCGGAAGATGACGGCCGCGTTCGCGGCGGCATGGATGTCGACGTGGCGATCATCGGCTCCGGTTACACGGGCCTCTCAACCGCGATTCACCTTGCCCGTGACCACGGAATTCACGCACACGTACTCGAGGCTCACGGGACGGCTTATGGCTGCTCCACCAGATCCGGGGGGCAGGCACAGATTTCGTCTGGTCGTCTGAAGCGGAGCCAGTGGATCCAGCGCTGGGGCCTCGATGCTGCCAAGCGTATGCACAATGAGGTCGTCGAGGCATTCGAGCTGTTCCGCAGCTTGATCGATGAGATACCTTGCGATCCCCAGGACGGCGGACATTTCTACCTCGCTCACCAGGCCAGCCAGATCCCGACACTGGAGAAGGAGGCGGCGCTTCTGCGCGAAACATTCGGCTATGGCGCACGTGTCATGTCCCGCGAGGAGGTACATTCGACTGTCATCCGCGACATGGAAGCGCACGGCGGGATGTACGAGCCGGACGGGATCGGCATCCATGCGGGGAAGCTTGCCTTCGGGTACGCACGACTCGCGCGGGAGCTTGGCGCGAAGATTCACACCGACAGTCCCGTTGAGCGCTGGGAGATCGTGAACGGTGTTCATCATTTGCGCACCCCGGGAGGCACGGTCCGGGCCCGACGAGTTGCCGTGGCCACCGCGGGATATGCGCAACGTGGCCTGCACGGGCGACTGAAGGACCGCCTGATGCCGATCATGTCGAACAGCATCGTGACACGGGTGCTCACGGAAACAGAGTTGGCAGAAGTCGGCGCAAAGAAGCTGTCGCCGATCACCGACACCCGGACATTGCGGCACTACTATCGCTTGCTGCCCGACAATCGCCTTCAGATCGGATCACGGGCCGCGATCACCGGGAGGGATGCTGCTAATCCCAAGCATCTGGCTGCCCTGCTGGAGGGAATGGCACGCAAGTTCCCGGTCCTGCGCGGAATAGAGCTGGATTACAGTTGGTGGGGCTGGGTGGACGTCAGCCACGACATGATGCCGCGCATCACTGGGATGAACGATATGCCCGGCGCATTCTATGCCATGGGTTATGGCGGCAACGGCGTGATGTATTCCGCCCAGGCGGGACGACGCATGGCTCAACTCGTGGCTGGCAAAAAGCTGCCGGACGTTCCGATTTTCAACTCCGAGCTTCCTCACGAAGGCTGGAAGACGCCGTTCCGGCGTCTGGGTCAGTGGGGTCTCTACCATTATTATCACTTTCGCGACGAGCGCCAATAAGGAGACAGCGCCATGAAGATGACGACCGAAGAGGCTTTCGTCAAAGTCCTCCAGATGCACGGGATCGAACATGCGTTCGGTATTATCGGCTCGGCGATGATGCCGGTTTCGGATCTGTTCCCCGAGGCGGGAATCACGTTTTGGGACTGTGCTCACGAGACGAACGCGGGTCTGATGGCAGACGGCTTCACCCGATCCACCGGGAAGATGTCGATGGCCATTGCCCAAAACGGCCCCGGTGTGACCGGCTTTGTTACCCCGATCAAGACCGCTTACTGGAACCACACGCCGCTGCTGCTGGTCACGCCCCAGGCGGCGAACAAGACCATCGGTCAGGGGGGGTTCCAGGAGATGGAGCAGATGCGGCTCTTCGCCGACGCGGTTGCCTATCAGGAGGAGGTCCGGGATCCTTCCCGCATTCCGGAGGTCCTGAACCGCGTCATCATGCAGGCGTGGCGCAACTCGGCCCCAGCGCAGATCAACATCCCTCGTGACTTCTGGACCCAGGTCATCGACGTTGACCTGCCTCAGGTGGTCGCGTTCGAGCGTCCGGCGGGAGGCGAGCAGGCGGTATCTGACGCCGCGAAGCTTCTGTCGGAGGCGAAGTTCCCGGTGATCCTGTCGGGTGCCGGCGTGGTACTGTCGGGCGCGATCCCCGACGTGGTGAAGCTGGCCGAGCGGCTGGATGCGCCGGTCGCCTCGAACTACCAGCATAATGACAGCTTTCCGGGCAGTCACCCGCTGGCTGTAGGGCCGCTGGGCTACAACGGGTCCAAGGCCGCGATGGAACTGATCGCCAAGGCTGACGTGGTTCTGGCGCTTGGGACCCGGCTCAATCCCTTCTCGACCCTGCCGGGTTATGGCATCGATTACTGGCCAAAGGACGCGAAAATCATCCAGGTTGACATCAATCCCGACCGGATCGGCCTGACGAAAAAGGTTACTGTGGGCATCATCGGCGACGCCGGGAAGGTAGCCCGCGGGATCATGGCACAACTATCGGACGGAGCGGGCGACAATGGCCGGCAGGACCGCCGCGACCTGATAGGACAAACCAAGTCGGCATGGGCCCAGGAACTGTCGAGCCTCAACCACGAGCAGGATGACCCTGGCACGGAGTGGAACGCCGAGGCCCGCCAGCGCGATGCCGAACTGATGAGCCCTCGCCAAGCCTGGCGAGCGATCATGCAGGCTGTCCCGCAGGATGCCATCGTTTCCTCCGACATCGGCAACAACTGCGCGATCGGCAACGCCTATCCCACATTCGAGGCAGGGCGGAAGTATCTCGCCCCAGGCCTGTTCGGTCCGTGCGGCTACGGATTCCCGGCGATCCTCGGCGCCAAGATCGGCAATCCGGACACCCCGGTGATCGGCTTCGCCGGAGATGGAGCCTTCGGGATCTCGATGAACGAGATGACCGCTTGCGGCCGCGACGACTGGCCTGCGATCACCATGGTGATCTTCCGCAACTATCAATGGGGCGCCGAGAAGCGGAACACGACGCTGTGGTACGACAACAACTTCGTAGGCACGGAACTGGACCGTGACACGTCCTATGCCGGGATCGCCCGCGCCTGCGGACTGGAAGGCGTTGTCGTCCGCACGCCCGAAGAACTGACCCATGCTCTGCACGAGGCGGTCGAGCGGCAGATGAGCCAACGGCAGACCACTTTCATCGAGGTGCTGTTGAACCAGGAACTCGGTGAGCCTTTCCGACGCGATGCGATGAAGAAGCCGGTCGTCGTGGCCGGGATCGATCCGGCGGACATGCGCCCGCAGCAGGGCGCAGCCTAACCGGTCGCCGGGCGCGGCACTCCTCCCTCTGTCGCGCCCGGCAATTCCGTTCTCAGGCCCGCTTCGGGCCCCGCTCAACTGGCCAGGGTCCTCGCGCGTCCGGGCCGCCCCGCGCCCCCTTAGGATTTCCAAGATGGAGCTTTCCGCCTCCTCGAATGTGCCGTTTTCCGGCCGGCTCTCCGCTCGCCACCACGCCTGGAGATGCACCGCCCTGGAGCACGTCGATCCTGAAGTCCGATCTCTCCCAACCGCCTGCCTCGCCGCGCACCGGCCTCTCGCCGGTTCTGCGAGGTACAGTTGATGGCGATGTCTGCTCTGCTTCCCGGCAGGCCGGCCGATCTCTTTCCCGGCTTTGCGGTCTCGGCCCTGATCGCCGCGACGGCGCAGTTCCTGTCCGAGCACTACGGCGCGCCGGCCATGCTGCTTGCGCTGTTGCTTGGGCTCGCCTTGAACTTCCTGGCCGAGGACGGGACGAAGACTGCGCCCGGCATTGCCGTGACCGCCCGCACTGTGCTGCGACTCGGGGTGGCACTGCTCGGGGCTCGGATCTCCGTGGACATGCTGGCTCAGCTCGGCTGGCCGTTGGTGCTGCTGGTGGTCGGCGGGGTGATCGCGACAATACTGTTCGCGCTGCTTGCGGCGCGAGTGGTCGGCCGTCGGTGGCGCTTCGCGCTGCTGACCGGCGGCTCGGTGGCCATCTGCGGCGCCTCGGCGGCGATGGCGATCGCGGCGGTGCTGCCGCGGCATGAGCGTTCCGAGCGGGACCTTGTCTTCACTGTGCTGGCGGTGACGGTGCTGTCGACTGTCGCCATGGTCCTGTATCCGATGCTGTCCGGAGCGTTTGGCTTTGACGACCGCACGGCGGGGGTGTTCCTTGGCGGCACCATCCATGATGTGGCGCAGGTGGTCGGCGCCGGATTCTCCATCAGCCCCGAAGCGGGCGAGACGGCCACCCTGGTGAAGCTGATCCGGGTGTCGATGCTGGCACCGGTTGTGCTGGCCTTCTCGGTCATCATCCGTGCGCAAGGGCTGGCGGACAACGCGGGGGGCGCGAGCCCGCCGCTGCTGCCCAGTTTCGTCGTCGGCTTCTTGATTCTGGCGGCGGCGAACTCTCTGGGGCTGATCCCGGCCGTGCTGGCCGAGGCCGCGGGGACGGTGTCACGCTGGTGCCTGCTGATCTCCATCGCGGCGGTGGGCGTGAAGACCTCGCTCGGCAAGATGCTCGAGGTCGGCAGCGGCGCGATCGTGCTGCTTGTGATCGAAACGCTGTTCCTGGGCACCTGGATTCTCCTGGGCCTCCATCTGCTGAGGTGAGACGTGAACCCGCTCGACCGCATTATCGAAACTGCCCGCGCCCGCCGCGCCCATATCATCCTGCCCGAGGGCCGCGATCCCCGCGTGCGTGAAGCCGCCGCCCGCGTTGTCGCCGAAGGCATCGCCCGTATCACGCTGTTAGACGGCGAGGCGCCCGGCGCAGCCAGCATCGACAGTGCGACTGCGCTCGACCTCCCCGAACTCGCCGCAACCTGGCACGACCTGCGCAAGGGCAAGGGGCTGACAGCCGAGGCCGCGCTTGACGAGGTGCGCGATCCCATCCGCCAAGCTGCGATACGGGTGCGGTTGGGTCAGGCGGACGGCACTGTCGGCGGCGCGGTTGCGACCACTTCCGACACAGTCCGCGCCGCCTTGCAGGCGATCGGCCGCGCGCCGGGCGTGCGGATCGTGTCGAGCTTCTTTCTGATGCTTCCGCCTGAGGGCAGGGCGCCCCGGACTGAAACCAGCATGGGCTCGCCCACCGACTCTGACGCGGCAGCGGATGCGGGCACGCACACGGGCCGCAATGTCGAGGATGCGATTACCGTGGGCGTCAGAGGTCTTGCCGCCGATCCCCTGAAAAGCGGAATGATATTTGCCGATTGTGGGTTGGTGATTGCCCCGGACGCCGCGGAGCTCGCCGACATCGCGATCGCCGCCGCTGGTTCCTGCCAGCGTCTGCTGGAGCAGACGCCGCGGGTCGCCCTGCTGTCGTTCTCGACCGCCGGGTCGGCAGAGCATCCGAGCCTCGGCCGCATCCGTGAGGCGCTCGCCCTCGTCCGAGAGCGAATGCCGAAGCTGGAGATTGATGGTGAACTGCAATTCGACGCTGCGCTCGACGAGGAGGTCCGGGCGAAGAAGGCGCCGCGAAGCAGGCTGACCGGCCCGGCCAACGTTTTTATTTTCCCGGACCTCGCCTCGGGAAATATCGGCTACAAGATTGCCCAAAGGCTCGGAGGGCTGACCGCCGTCGGGCCGATCCTCCAAGGTCTCGCCCGCCCGGCAAACGACCTCTCCCGCGGTTGCTCAGTGCAGGACATAATCGCAGCAGTTGCGGTTACTGCCGTTCAGTGACGCGAGGCCGAGTCGAAAAGCGAAGTCTCTCGTTCCACGCCGGTTTCTACTGTGCAGCGGGGATGTCTCTAAGCCAGGCAACGAGCACCAGTCCTCAACGCTCCGCTTACGGCGGTTCCGAATGTCTTTTTTCGCCGACGCAGTCGTATAGGTGTAGGTTTAGGCGCACCATTCCCCGGCACGCGGCGAATCGGGACATTGTGTGCGGTTGAATGGAAGCGCTGAAATAAAGTTCGCACGGCCGCTTACATCTTAGAAGCGGAAAAGCGTCTTGCGGCATGAAGGGTCGCCGAACAATATCGGCGACCCTCCTTTGTGTGTTGCCGCGGGCGGGTTCCTGACGGCTACTCTGCAGCGTTGTTCCGCACCTCTGCCGCGCCGTTCACGACTTGCGATTGAAGCTCCAGAACACGTGAGTGGTAGGGATACACAAGTTCGGCAAAGTCCGACTGAGACTTGTAGACCCGAGCAAAGAACTCATCGCCGCCAATATATTCCTGAACGACGTCGTTCTGCGCCTGGATGAAGAGGTCGTAATATTCATCCGGCGTGTCGAGAACATTGATGCCCCCCTCCTCGTACTCGCGGACGGCGAGCGCATTTTCGTGGAGGTTCACCGCGTTTGTCATCGCGACGTTGGCGAGCGCCGCGGCCTCGATGATCGCTTTCAAATCGTCCGGAAGCCGCTCCCAGAGCGAACCGTTGATCAGCAACTCGCCAACATCAGTTTGCTGATGCAGGCCCTGCAGGTAATAGTACTCCCAGATATTGCTGAGGCCCAGGTTCCTGTCATCCGCCGGCCCGATCCATTCGGCCGCGTCGATCGTGCCGCGCTGCGCGGCGGGCACAATGTCACCGCCTGGCATGGCCACAGCTGGCACGCCCATCGCGTTGTAAGTCTGGCCTGCGATGCCCGGGGGAGCGCGATACTTGATGCTCCGAAACTCCTCCATATCCTCGAACGGCCGCGAGAACCACCCAAGCGGGTCTGGTCCCATGGGTTGCACCAAGAAAGGTACCACATCCAGACCCATCATATCCTGAACCAGTTCCGTGTATAGATCCCGACCCTCACCGCTATAGTACCAGGACATGAGCGTCGTCTGATCCATGCCCGTGCTGGCAGGTACATTTGAGAACAGCACAAACGCCGAATGCTTGCCTGACCAGTAATGTGGCCAGGCATAGCCCGCGTCGATCACGCCGTTGGCGACGGCATCGAGAATCTCGAAGGCCGAGACCTCCGCCCCATCCGGTAGAACCTCGATTTGCAAGCGTCCGCCGGACATTGCCTCGGCTCGAGCAGCAAAGTCTTCGGTGAGCTTGAAATAAAGACTGGAATTGGGGACGGCTGTCTGGATGTTGATGGTATAAGTCTCATCCTGCGCACTTGCGGCGCCAGTCGCGAAGAGCGCAACTGTGAAACCCAATGATGCTTCCCTGAGAAACTTCATAGACATTCTTCCTCCTGTTTGTGCGTTCGATAGATGAACTTTTGGTATGCGTGCCATCCTCCTTCAGATCTTTGCCCGTCAATTTGCCAGCGTCCGCGGAAGCCAGAGGACCAGTTCGGGAAAAGCCACCAGAAGCAGGACTACGATCAACTGAAGCACGACAAACTGGCTCATCCCAACGTAGATGTCTCCCATCCTCCATTGCGGCACAACACCTTTGAGAAAATAGGCGGACAGTGCCATTGGAGGGGTCAGCCATGAAGTCTGGAGGGTCACGGCTACAAGAATGCTGAACCAGAGCGGGTCATAGCCCATCTCGATCATTGTGGGGAGGAAGATGGGCACGATCACCAGTACGATCGGTATCCATTCAAGCGGTGAGCCGAGCACGAAAACGATGCCCAAGATAATCAGAAGCATCACGTTGGGTGAGAAGGGCAGCCCGATAAGAAAGTCCGTCAACAATCGCGCGCTGCCGAGGCGGGAGAAGACCGCGCCGAAGAAGTTGGCAGAACCAAGAAGAAACATGATCATCGCCGACATGATCAGCGTATTGTAGACGCAGCGCTTGAAAGACGACCAACTCATACTCCGATAGAGGACTGCGAGTACCAGCGAAGCGAACGCGCCGCTTGCCGCCGCGTCCGTCGGGGTGGCAATTCCAGCGATGATGACACCAAGCGTAAACGTGATGACGACCATCACTGGCAAAACCCCAAACAATAGTTCCTTGAGCTTCTCGCGCGTCGTCGTTTCGCTCATTTCGCCAGTGGTGACCGGCGGGCCGAGGGTCGGGTTGATGTAACTGCGGACCAGGGTGTAGGCGATGTAGACCAACGAGAGCAGCAGGCCGGGAATTATGGCTGCGGTGAAAAGATCAGTTACGGGCACACCCACAACGGGCCCCATGACGATAAGAAGGATGCTCGGCGGGATCAAAACGCCAAGGGTGCCGCCCGCAGCGATCGCACCGGCCGACATGCGGATGTCATAGCCGGAAGACTGCATGATGGGTGCAGCCATAACCCCGAGTACCGTGACGGAGGCGCCAACTATACCGGTGGCAGCCGCAAAAATTGTCGCCACCAGAAGGACGACGAGGTACAGTGCACCGCGTATCCGGCCCAAGAGCAGACGCAGCGCCTGAAACATGCGTTCCATCAAACCTGATTGTTCGAGTACAAAGCCCATGAACAGGAATAGCGGTATCGCCGCCATCGTCGTGTTCCGCATGAGGGAGAAGAACTGGAACTGCATAAGCGATACAACCCGCTCGCCCATGCCGAACCAGCCGAATACCAGAGAGATGAAGATGAAGGTAAATGCCATTGGGTAGCCGGTAAGAATCCCAATGAATGCGAAGGCGAGTGCGATCAGCCCAAGTACAGGTTCGCTCACGTGTGTCCGCCTCGTTCCTGAAACGGACGATTGGAGAGAATGCTGAAAAAGCTCTTGAGCAACTCTGAGACTCCCTGGATCAGCAATAGTGCGCCTGCGATGGGCATTACAGTTTTTAGAGGGTAGATGATCGGCATCAGGGGACTGGTCGGTATGCGCTCACCCTGCTTCCAAGAGGTCACGGCATAGTCGAAGGTTGTTGCGGTGAAGAAGTACATCGCCGGAAAAAACAAGAAGAGCGTGAAGACTCCGTCGATTATTCCTTGCCAGCGGGGAGACAGGACGTTGAATAGAAAGTCCGCACGGACGTGTTTGTCGAGGCCCAGTGTATAGGCCGCTCCCAGCATGAAAAGCGCTCCGTAGAGCATAAAAGTCGCATCGTAGGCCCACATCGTCGGTCTGTTGAACACGAACCGGGCGACGACTTCCCATATGAGCGCACCAATCATTGGCACGATAAGCCAAGCCGCCGCTTTACCCACGACCATCGCCGGCATGTCCAGGATGTTTGCAGCACGCCGCAGCCGGCGCTCCTGCACGTCGCTTATTGCCATTCACGGCTCCTTCACTCGCGCGCAACTTTGCAGGCCACCCGTAGTGGTTCTCTCAGTGAACACCCGGTGGACTGACGGAAAACGAGACCGTTGGGCTCATCCAGCAGCAACTTAGTGCGATTCGCAACGGTTATTATCCCGGCGCTGGCGACAAGGTTTGCTGCTCAGTCCCTGAGCATGAGGCTCGACAGATTATCGGCAGCGGCGCGCAATTGCGGCAGGAACGTCAGGGCGTGCGAGAGGTCAAACCGCTGTGTCGGCGCATGGAACGACAAGGTGGAGGCCAGTCGTCCGTTGCTCTCGAGGATCGGCACAGCAACCGCGACCATGCCCGAGATGAATTCCTGATCGTCGGTTGCGTATCCGAGCCTGCGGATTTCCGCTATTTCGGCCCGGAGGCGAAGTTGGTCGGTGATCGTAGCTGGTGTATGGCGGTTGAGATCGGCCGCCGATGCAAAGCTCTCGAAATGTCGTCCAGTTAGCGAGCTGAGATACATCTTGCCGCTGGCCGTGCAGTGGAACGGTACCCGCGTTCCGATGGGCAGCTGGATACGCAACGGCCATTCCGTCTCGACCCGCTCGACGTAGATCATGGCCGTCCGGTCGGGCAGTGCCACATTACAGGTCTCGCCGATTTCGGAGGCCAAGCGTGTAAGGACTGCAATGCGGGCAGTGCGAACACGGAGCGATGACATGATGCCGCCGGCAAGTTCTCGTACTCGACGCCCCGGGGTGTAGCTCCGCCCGTCGATGTCGCGCTGCAGGTATCCCGCCTCCTCCAAGGTGGCGAAAAGCCGGTGAATGGTCGGCTTCGGCAGACCGAGCGTTTCGTTCACCATCGTGGGTGTCACGGGCACGCCAACCCGGGCGACTTCCTCCAGAACGAGGAGCAGGCGCAGGCTCGGGAGCGAGGTAGCCTGGTCGTCGTCGGAATGAGGCATGGCGTCTCTTGATCTCAAATGTGCTGTGCAGAAGTGCCACACATACTGCGGAACGGAAAGTTCGGGCATTCGGCAGAGTCTGCAAATGGATCAATGAGACTTGCGGTCTCATATTTCTCCATGGTATTCAGGTTCATCCAGTTGGACAGGGGACTCTGTAATGGATGTCTTGACAGCCGATTACGTTGTCGTTGGCGCAGGTTCTGCAGGCTGCGTCTTGGCCAATCGGCTCAGCGCCAACCCATCCGTGCGGGTCGTTTTGCTCGAAGCGGGCGGCCGCGACTGGAACCCGTGGATCCACATCCCGGTGGGATACTTCAAGACGATGCACAATCCAGCGGTGGATTGGTGCTACAGGACCGAGCCGGACGAAGGACTGAATGGCCGCCAGTTGGACTGGCCGCGCGGAAAGGTACTGGGAGGTTCGTCGTCCCTCAACGGTTTGCTGTATGTACGCGGACAGCCGCAGGACTACGACCGCTGGCGGCAGATGGGAAATGTCGGATGGGGATGGGATGACGTCCTGCCGCTGTTCAAGCGAGCAGAGGGGCAGGAGCGCGGCGCTGACGAGTACCACGGCGCGGATGGACCGCTCACGGTTTCCGACATGCGTCTGTCGAGGCCGATTTGTGACGCCTGGGTGTCCGCCGCCCAGAGTGCCGGCTACAACTTCAACTCCGATTATAACGGGGTGAGTCAGGAGGGCGTCGGATACTTCCAACTCACCGCCCGGAACGGGTGGCGCTGTAGCGCCGCGGTTGCGTATCTCAATCCGGCCCGCAAGCGCCCTAACCTTCGCATAGTGACACGCGCGCATGTTACCCGAGTGATGATAGAGGGTGGACGAGCCACGGGCGTGGTCTATCGCGAGAAAGGTGGTGCGGAGCAGCAGGTTTTCGCGGGCGCGGAGGTCGTTCTTGCATCAGGCGCAATCGGTTCGCCCCAATTGCTGATGCTGTCGGGCGTGGGAGACGCAGGACATCTGCGTGAGCAAGGGATCAGCGTTGTCGCCGATCTGCCCGGTGTGGGGCGGAACCTGCAAGATCACCTTCAGGCGCGTCTCGTGTTCAAGTGCAACGAAAAGACGCTGAATGATGAGGTCCGTAGCTTGTTAAATCAGGCCGGCATCGCGCTCAGATATGCGATTTCGCGTTCGGGGCCGATGGCAATGGCGGCGAGCCTTGCCACCGGTTTTCTGCGCACCTCCGAAAACCTCGAGACGCCTGACATTCAGTTCCATGTGCAGCCCTGGTCTGCCGATAGCCCCGGAGAGGGAGTGCACCCGTTCTCAGCTTTCACCACATCCGTTTGCCAACTGCGGCCGGAGAGCCGGGGAGAGATCCGGCTCAAATCTTCGGACCCCAAGACGTATCCGGCGATCCGTCCCAACTACCTGGCGACGGACACAGATCAACGCACAATAGTGGAAGGGATCAGGATTGCCCGCCGCATTGCGGGTATGGAGCCTCTTAGGTCGAAGATCACCGAGGAGTATCGGCCTGGCTTGGCCGCGCAAACAGATGACGAACTGCTTGAGTGGGCCCGCAATACTGCCACAACCATCTATCACCCGACCGGAACTTGCAAGATGGGCTCTGGGCGCGATTCGGTGGTTGACGCCCGGCTTCGCGTCCGTGGTATCAATGGGCTGCGGGTGGCCGACTGCTCCATCATGCCCGAGATCGTCTCAGGCAATACGAACGCTCCGGCAATCATGATCGGCGAGAAGGCAAGCGATCTGATTATTGAGGACAGGTGAGCGCCGAATTCTGTTGTGATGCCAAGCACAAATTTGCCGTTGCAGCTGGAATCAGCGGGCTGACGTCCGCTGTGACAAACCGGCAACTGATGTAAGGATAAACCAACGAAGCCCCAATCAAATGCCCATTACTAAGGCCCAATTATTGGTGAAGAAAAGGGGCTCCGACAGATTGATAGATTGAGCCCGCAGGCGGAGTCACGGTCGGGCCAGTAACGATACAAAAGCAACTATTCCGGGTTTCGCATGGGATTATCAAATGACGTGCGCTCGGTAGCGGGCTTAATTTCCCCTCTCCGGAGTTGACATGATCACGGACGAGAGTAGGCTTACCATGTCGCCCGCGTCCTGAGCGGGTGAGTACGGCAGTTTCGCCCGCATTCGCTTGGTGATCTTAACTCAGAGGTTTGAAGCATGACTCCGACAACCATGATTTCACGCCGGAAGCTGCTCATTACGACGGCGATGGCCACGCCCGTGATGGTGTTGGGCGTGCCGTTGTTGGCTCAGGAGCCGCAGCGAGGCGGAACTCTTGTCCAGCTTGTGGAGGATACTCCGCGGCACTTCAATCCTGCTGTTCAATCTGGGATTGCGACCGGCGAGCCTGGGACGCAGATCTTCGCCTCGCTCTTGCGCTTTGACGAGGGTTTCGAGCCGCAGCCCTACCTTGCTGAAAGCTGGGAAATGTCCCAGGATGGCCTGAAAGTGACCGTTACTCTGGTCGAAAATGCGACTTTCCATGACGGCGAGCCGATTACATCCGAAGATGTAGCGTTCTCGATTGAGACAGTAAAAAAATACCACCCATTCACTGCAATGTTTGCGCCTGTCGATTCCGTCGATACGCCTGATGCGCGAACCGCGGTCATAAACCTTGGCCGACCGCATCCGGCGATCTATCTTGCGATGTCATCCCAGCTGCTCTCGATCATTCCGAAGCACATCTACGGTGATGGGCAGGATATCCCGTCTCATCCGCGTAATACCGAGAACGTGGTCGGATCGGGTCCGTTCAGGTTGACTGAGTTCAACCGCGGACAGAACTACATCCTTGAACGGTATGAGAACTTTTTCATCAAAGAGCGACCTTATCTTGACCGCATAGTCACGCGGATCATCGAAGATTCCTCGGCGCGGGCGATAGCAATGGAGAATGGCGAGGCTCAGCTCACCGCGTTTGAGTCAAACCCTCGCGACATCAAGCGCATGGAGGCAAACCCCAATCTCGAGGTTACATCAGAAGGATACGCCGGGATTGGTCCGCTGGTTTGGCTCGCCTTCAACACTAAGAAAGCCCCGCTTGACGACAAGCGTGTTCGTCAGGCAATTGCCTGCGCGGTAGACCGAGATTTCATCGTAAACGCACTTCTGCTTGGAACGGCAGCACCAACACTGAATGGTATCCATCCGGGCAGTCCCTTCTACAATCCGGACGTTGATCCATATGCATTGGATCTGGATAGGGCGAACGCCCTCCTCGACGAAGCTGGTCATGCACCCGACGCGAATGGGACGCGGTTCAGCCTCGTCATCGACTACGGTTCGGAGCCCACCAAACCGATGGCCGAATATATCCGGCCTGCGCTGAAAAAGATCGGGATCGACGTATCGGTCCGGTCGGCGCCGGACTTCGCGACCTGGGCGCAGCGTATCTCGAATTATGATTTCGATATGACTTGGGACACAGTGTTCAATTGGGGCGATCCTGTTATCGGCGTAAACCGAACTTATCAGAGCAGTAATATTAGGCCGGGAGTGATTTGGTCAAACACACAGCAATATGAAAGTCAGAAGGTGGACGAAATCATCGCCGCCGCAAACGTTGAGAACGATCCCGAGAAACGGAAGCAGCTCTACTTTGATATGCAGGAGATCTTAAATGACGATCTTCCACTCTATCCGGTATATACGGTCCCGTATCACACGATCAACTCGACGCGGGTCGGTAATCCGCCGCGAGGAATTTGGGCGACGTGCGCACCTTTGGATCGCGTATTTCTGAAGTCGTGAAACTTGGCCGGGATTCGAGAGAGGCGACTTGGAGATGATGTTCACTATCCTCCAGAAAGTAGCTTATTCAGGCCTCCTCCTTCTTGCCGTGATAGTGCTGAACTTTTTCCTGCTTCACGCGGCGCCGGGGGATGTAGCTGACACGATTGCACAGAGCATGGGTGGTGCAGATGCCGAAACCATGGAGCGCATCCGAGCGGACTACGGCCTCGATCTCCCGTTGTGGCAGCAACTTTTGGAATACGTGACCGGTGTGCTGCACGGCGATCTGGGGTACTCGTTCTTCTTCAATGTTCCCGTCACCGAGCTTCTGTTGGAACGTTTACCAGCAACATTGTTACTGGTCATTACAGCACAACTTCTCGCGCTCACTGTCGGGGTTCTGCTGGGGGTGATCTCCGCAAGGCGTCCTAACGGGCTGGCCAGTCACTTTGTAACACTTCTCGCTCTGTTCGGCTATTCTGCTCCCGTATTCTGGACCGGGATCATGCTCTTGATAGTCTTTTCATTGATGGTTCCCATTTTTCCTGTTGCAGGCATGTCCGACGCGACCTTGACAGGTGGATGGTGGGCCCACGCCGTGGATGTGGCGCATCACCTCGTTCTGCCGGCGATCACGTTGGCCTCGATTTTTCTCGCGCTCTATTCGCGTCTATGTCGAGCCTCGATGCTCGAAGTGCTCGGATCCGACTATATCCGCACGGCCAAGGCAAAAGGTCTAAGCGAGGGGCAGGTCGTGGTGAAGCATGCGCTCAAAAACGCACTGTCGCCGGTCGTCACGCTGGCCGGTCTCCAGTTTTCCGCTGTCGTTTCCGGCGCCGTATTGGTGGAAACGGTTTTTTCTTGGCCTGGGCTTGGCACGCTCGCGCTGCAGTCCATCATCGCGCGCGACACGCCGACGATCCTCGGGATTCTTTTTTTCTCATCTTTAGTCGTAGTAGTGGTGAACCTGATTACTGATATGGTGCTTCGCTTGATTGACCCGCGCATTCGAACAGGCGTGGCATGACGGACTTCGCCACTCCCGTGCCGCCCGAGATCGAACAACCGCGCGCGCCTCTGGCCGAGACAACGGAAATGTTCCTGCACAATCATGCGGCGGTCGCAGGTCTGATTGTGCTTGTGCTGGTCGTCTTGGCCGCGATTTTCGGACCGAGCCTTTATGGAGTTGACCCGTACGAGATGGTCTGGGCACCGTTTACGCCTCCGGGGTCAGAAGGTTATCTGCTGGGAACAGATTATCTCGGTCGCGACCTCCTCGCCGGAATACTTGCCGGAGCGCGCGTCTCGCTGACGATCGGCATGGCGGCGGCGATCATGTCGGTCTTTATAGGCATCACAATCGGCGCAGTGGCCGGCTTCTTTCGGGGCTGGGTAGAAGAAGTATTGATGCGAGTCACCGAGTTCTTCCAGGTCCTCCCCACGCTGCTTTTCTCTATGGTGATCGTGTCGCTTTTCGGTGCATCCCTTCCGGTCATCACTGTCGCCATTGGCCTCGTGAGTTGGACCGCGGTCGCGCGAATCACGCGGGCCGAATTCATGCGAATTCGTGAACTTGAGTATGTTATGGCTGCGCGCGCAAGTGGTGCTGGCAATTTCAAACTGATCTTTCGTGTCGTGCTGCCGAATGCGTTGCCGCCGATCATTGTGCAGGCTGCGCTTATGGTCGGGACAGCGATCCTGTTTGAAGCGGGACTGAGCTTCCTCGGCCTCACAGATCCGAATGTCGTAAGTTGGGGGCAGATCATCGGCTCGAACCGCCCATATATCCTGGATGCGAACTACACAGTGACACTGCCCGGCCTCGCGATCTTCGTAACTGTACTCGCGATTAGCCTCGTTGGCGACGGGCTGAACGACGCACTCAATCCGCGGCTTAGGGCTCGCTGATGCCTCCCGATCCAATCCTCGAAGTAAAAGGTTTGCGGGTGGAGCTGTCTACGCGAAGTGGCACCGTTCCGGTCCTCGACGATCTCAGTTTCTCGATCGACGCTGGTGAAACGCTTGCCTTTGTCGGAGAGAGTGGCTGCGGTAAGTCGATGACCGCCCTCGCCGTTATGGGTCTCGTCCCACATCCGATCGGCCGGATCGCCTCCGGTTCGATCCGGCTCGCAGGGGAGGATCTGACGAGAGTGCCCGAAAAGCGGATGCGCGCCGTGCGCGGCAATGACGTATCAATGATTTTCCAGGAGCCTATGACGGCGCTCAATCCGGTATATACCGCTGGAGAGCAGATTGCGGAATCTCTCCGCCGGCATCAGGATATGGGCCGCCGCGCCGCGTGGGAGCATGCGATAGAAATGCTGGCCGCTGTCGGAATTCCGGATCCCCGCGGGCGCGCCAGCGCGTATCCGCACCAGATGTCTGGCGGGCAGCGCCAACGCGTAATGATCGCGATGGCGCTTGCCTGTCGCCCCAAGGTGCTCATTGCGGATGAACCTACGACGGCCCTCGACGTGACGGTGCAGGCGCAGATTTTTGAGTTGCTTAAGGACCTCCGGCGCGAGACCGGGACGGCGCTGATTCTGATCACGCACGACATGGGCGTCGTGGCGGAGATGGCCGAGCGGATGATCGTGATGTATGCAGGTCGCAAGGTCGAAGACGGCATGGTGACCGATGTCATCGCAGAACCGAAGCATCCGTATACGCGCGGCCTCATCTCCTGCGT
This sequence comes from uncultured Paracoccus sp., assembly GCF_947496875.1. Classification (GTDB taxonomy): domain Bacteria; phylum Pseudomonadota; class Alphaproteobacteria; order Rhodobacterales; family Rhodobacteraceae; genus Paracoccus. Next base: position 426,983 of record NZ_CANMEH010000001.1, read on the forward strand.
GCCGCATCTCGCGGAGGTACTGACTGAGGAGCGCCCAGATCTGACCGAGGTTCCCGGCGTCGTGCCGCCACTGACGCAGTTTGGACGTGATATGTGCTTGTTCTCCTCCCGCTGTCCACTGGCGGACGATAAGTGTTGGGAAGAAAGACCTCCCGAGCGGCGGTTCGGCGCTGGTCACGTCGCGGCATGCTGGCATGCAGAGGAGGTATCATGACGCCCCCCCTGCTTTCCGTCAAAGACCTGACGGTGCGCTTCAAGGTTCGTGGCGCTGCGCCGTTCCGCGAGGCGGCTTACCTCACGGCAGTAGACGGAGTGACATTCGACGTTGCGCGCGGAGAGTCGCTCGGAATTGTGGGAGAGTCAGGCTCGGGCAAATCCACTACTGCCCTCGCGATTGCGCGGCTGATCACGCACCATTCTGGGGAAGTCCGGCTCGACGGGGAGGACCTTCTGGCACTCAAAGGAGGAGATCTGCGCCGCGCCCGTCGAAAGTTTCAGTTCATTTTTCAGGACCCGTATTCCAGCCTTAATCCGCGTAGGCGTGCGGCTGAGATCGTGACTGAGCCGCTGGCGTCGATAGGCTTGGTGCCCAAGGGCGACCGCAGGAAGTTGGTGGACGATCTTTTCGAGGCGGTTGGCCTTCGTCCCGAGCAGCAGAACCTGTTTCCGCACCAGTTCTCCGGGGGTCAGCGGCAGCGGATCGGCATCGCTCGCGCATTGGCACCGAACCCCGCACTCGTGATCTGCGACGAAGCTGTCTCGGCTCTGGACGTGGCCGTTCAGGCCCAAATTCTTAACCTCCTGCGGCGTCTTCAGCGCGAACGCGGTCTGACTTATCTGTTCATCTCGCACGATTTGGGTGTCGTGCAGCATATGTGCGATCGCATCGCAGTTATGTATATGGGAAAGATCGTGGAGTTCGCGGACCGTCTCTCTCTCTTCAATTCGCCGCTTCACCCTTATACCTGCGCGCTCCTTTCGGCCGTTCCCAGCGTCGATCCGGATCGGCGGGCGAGAACAAAGCGGATTCTGATCACCGGCGAGCCGCCGAGCCCAACATCTCCACCACCCGGTTGTCGGTTCGCCTCAAGATGCCCCGTCGCCGAGCCCCGCTGCAAAACGGAACCTCCACCACTGCGAGAGGTCCGGGAGGGGCATCGCGTCGCGTGCCACCTGGTGGGAGACGACGCACGCGCGCCGGTCTGAGCTGGCGGGCGGGCCACACAGGGGGACGAAGCTGAGTAGGAGCATGACATGACCAAGGCAATACGGGTGCTTCGAGCCCGTAAGATCGTCACGATGAACGGCTATCTTCCTGAAGCGACTCATGTAGCGATCAGTGACGGACGCATCCTCGGCGTTGGCGGGCCGGAGGTCCTGGAAACGTTCGGAACGGCAGATCTGGACGATAGCTTCGCCGGTAAAGTCTTGATGCCCGGTTTTGTAGAGGGGCATTGCCACGCAAAAGAGGGCGGAATGTGGGATTTCCTGTATGTGGGTTTCCTGCCGCGCCATGATCCGGACGGTAAGCTGTGGCCAGGGGCCGACAGCATGGAGGCGGTCGTGTCCCGTTTGAGAGAGGCGTCTGACGCGATGGAGGATCGGGAGGCTCCGCTCTATGCTTGGGGCTTCGATCCAATATATTTTGATGGCGTGCGGATGTCGCTTGCGGATATCAACCGGGTGTCGGACACGCGGCCGATCGTCGTTATGCATTCCAACGGTCACGTAATCAACGTGAATTCCGTCGTGCTGGATCGCGCCGGAATCGGTCGCGAGACGAACGTTCACGGGGTTATCAAGGATCCTTACGGAGATCCAACCGGGGAGCTGGCAGAGACAGCGGCGAAATACATGGTATTCCGGGTTACGGGTGATCCCTTTTTCGCCGGGGTCCGCGCGAAGGATCTGGCACGGTTCGCCCAGTCAGCCGCAAATTGCGGCGTGACCACTGCGACTGACCTCTTCGCCACATTCAGCGACGAGAGCCTCGAGGCCTATCGCACTGCCACAGCCGCACCTGATTATCCGCTGCGCGTCCTGCCTGCGATGAACGTCATCGACCGCCCTCCCGAGGAAGGTATTGCAGTCCTGCGGGCTGCCATGAAGGGCAACACCGATAAACTGATTTTCGGTCTCTGCAAGGTTATGACAGACGGTTCGATTCAGGGAATGAGCGCGCGGATGAAATGGCCGGGGTACCATAACGGCGCGCCGAACGGTGTATGGAACCTCGCTCCCGAGCAACTGACTGAGATCGTTTTAGCATATCACGCCGCAGGAGTGCATCTACATATGCACGTCAACGGTGACGAGGCGTCAGAACTGATGCTCGACGCGATTGAAGCGGCGCTGATTGCTGCTCCGCGGCCCGATCATCGGCATACGCTTCAGCACTGCCAGATGGCGGACGAGGCGCAGTTTCGGCGAATGAAGGCGCTTGGACTCTGTGTCAATCTTTTCTCCAACCACATCTATTATTGGGGCGACCAGCATCGCGAAATAACAATGGGTCCGGACCGCGCCGCCCGGATGGACGCCTGCGCCACCGCCGAACGCTTGGGCGTGCCATTCGCGATCCATTCGGACGCGCCGGTGACTCCACTCGGGCCGCTATTTACGGCATGGTGCGCGGTAAATCGCCTAACGGCGACAGGCCGGGTACTTGGGCCGCGGGAGCGAATTTCTGTCGATTCCGCCTTACATGCGATCACGCTGGGCGCGGCCTATACCATCGGCATGGACCATCTCGTTGGCTCGATCGAGCCTGGCAAATTCGCCGACTTTGCGGTCCTGGAGAGCGATCCACGCCAGATCGAACCTCAGGCTCTGCGGGATGTTGTCGTGTGGGGCACCATCGTTGGGGGTGTACCGCAGCGTGCTGCGGGACGGGACGATTGATGGCTGGGGCTACGCGCGCGTTCACAGTCATCGGCGGTTTTCTCGGTGCTGGAAAGACGACGCTTGTAAACCGTATCTTGGCAGAGGCGGATGGTGTCCGCTACGCGGTGATGGTCAATGACTTCGGGAGGGTGAACGTCGATGCGAGTCTGATTGCCGAGCATGACGGTCGCACGATGGCGTTGACCAACGGGTGCGTCTGCTGCTCGCTGGCGGATGGGTTCATCACCACAATGCTACGCCTCATGAAGGATCCAGAGAGCTTTGATCATGTTATAGTCGAGGCGAGTGGCGTCGCCTTGCCCGATCGGATAATGGACCTCGCCCGGTTGGAACCTGCACTCGCCCCAGACGCCATTATCGTCCTTGTCGATGCCGAAACACAGGCCGCGCGGCTGGACGATAGACATGTGGGTGAAGTCGTCGCGGCCCAAATCGAGAGTGCGGACATCATCCTCGTCACGAAACTGGATCTCGCCGGGCCCGGGGCACTCGCTGCCGCCGAGAAGGCAGTGCGCAAGCTCAACCCGACTGCCGCCATCCTCGCTGGCGATCCGGCTGAATTTCATGTTAACGGTCTCCTCGGAACGGGAGCAGCTATCTGCGCCGAGGCCGGCCGTCGTGACGTTCATGCTGGCTTTCACACCTTAACACTTACTGCGAACGAGCCCGTCTCGCACACGGAGTTCGAGCGCTTCACCGCCGCGCTCCCGAACTACGTAATCCGCGGGAAGGGTCATATTTATTTTTCTGGTTCCTCAACTGGTTTCTTGTGGCAACGCGTGGGCGCAAGAATGGGCATAACAAACACGGGGGGCCTGGGAGAAACCTCGGAGCTTGTGCTGATCGGAACAGAGCGCCTTACGGGTTTGCAAAATATCCCGACGGTGATGAAAGTTGCGATTTAGCTGTTTGGGATATTATTAGCGCAGTCCGCTGCTTAAAAATGGACGTCGGGCGCGGCAGCTAAAACTACGATATTTGTGTCATTCTTTGCGTAGCTGAGTCGGAATCATCCGGGCTTTGTGGGCCCTTGTGAAAACTGCGGAGCAGGACAGCTGCTCAGGGACTTGAGGCTCCTGGCAGTTGTCCTTCCTAACAACGATCCAGATCGTATCACGTGTACCTCGCTTCGATTGGCCGGCGCGATCGACCTGCTCGTCGACAACTCGGGACGGTTTTCGTGGCGGCTTTGTGGCAGAGGAGATATCTTTCGTAGGGAAGATCCGCTAATCAGCACCACTGTCCAGCCGGTAAGCATGCCGGTGCTCCTGCGATCCTCGATTGCCCAGATCCAGCGTGGAACCGAGCGCGATGAATAAGAACAGCAGGAGAAAGTCGTGCAAGAGTCTCGTTCTTGCCGTGCGCGGTTCGGCGGCGTGCCACGCAACTCCGCGCTTGCGGCAGGCTTTGTTACAAGGCGGCGCCGAGGTTCTGGACCGCTGCAACCTCACCAGGGTTGAAGCACGCCCTTGAGTTAAGGATGACCAGATCCGCTGCGCCGGGCCATCAGGACCGTCCCGGCACAAACAGGCAGGATCCGGCTTTCTCGGATCAGCTGGGCGCAAGGCGCGGTCGGGTGAGAGCCAGGAACACGGCGACCGCCAGCGTCACCAGGCCCACAGCGCCGAAGCCAGTCGCAAAGCTGCCGGTCACACCGATGATCGCCGCTATCGCGGGCGGGCCCACCACCACGCCGAAGAAAGTGAAGAACAGCGTCCCGCCGGTCATCATCCCCGCCATGCCGGGCGGGGAAAGCCGGGCGACCTCGGCGAGGAAGACGCCGTTCCAGCCGATGGCGGTTGCGCCGGACGCCACTGCGACGAGGATGACGATCCACAGCGCCCAGTCGGGGCCGGTCAGAGCCATGCCCCCCATGCAGGCGGCCATGACGATGCCCAGCAGGCTCAGCATGGTCCGCGGCCGCACATGGCGGTCGGCCAGCCAGCCCCAGAGCAGGCGCCCGAGCACCCCCGCACCTTGCGCGAACGCCATGACGATGCCGGCCAGGACGTAATCCATCCGGTAGACCTCGGTCAGCCAGATGACCATGTAGGTCGTCACGGACAGCTGCACGGCGCTGTAGAAGAACGAGCAGAAGGCGACGTCGCGCAGCGCCGGACGCTCCAGGATCAGCCGCAGCGGCGCCAGCACGTCGCGCCTGCGCCGGTGTGCCGGCCGGTCATGCAGCCCGGCGGCGTCCAGCGCATTCCGCACTGGCTGGCTCAGCGCGGCCATGCCGACGCAGAGGGCTGACACCATCATCAGCGCCGCCTGCCATCCCCAACTTGCGACCACCGGCGGCACGATGATCCCCGCCATCGCGCCGCCCAGCGGCACCCCCGTCTGCTTGAACGAGAAGGTCAGGCCCATGCGGTGCGGCGGGGTGGTCCGCGCCAGCAGATGCGAGCTGGAGGGCGTGATCGGACCATAGCCGAGGCCGATCACCAGCGCGCCGAGGGCCATCCACGCCAGCACGCCCGTGGCGGTCAGCTGCAGCCCGGCCGCGCAGAACAGAAGCGCGATCTGGCTGACCCGGACCGGCCCAAACCGGTCGATCAGACTGCCGCTGGCCAGGGACGAGATCATCGCACCCGAGTAGACCAGCCCGATGAACACGCCCGCGAGCTTGGCGGGATAGCCTGTCGCCAGCGCCGCCTGGGGCGCCAGCACGGGCACGGTCACTGCGGCCATGGATGCCAGCGACTGGATCGCCAGCGTGACCAGCAGGGGAAGCAGGGAGGTCTTCAACAGTCCAACTCGGCGAGGGTTCGGAGCCGCGGCGTGCTCGGGTAGAAGCTTTCGGCGTATGTGAGCCATCGCCTGAGGGTCGACTCCTTATTGCCGGCCTGTTGATGACAGCGCATCCGCCCGGAAGCGGCGGTGCGCTCGGCAACCTTTTGCGTCATCTGGGACTACTCCCAAACTGCACCGTCCACGCTCGGACTTGGATCGAAGCAAATGTTGAGGTGGCGGTTACCACGGTTTCCGCGATCGATCGGGCGCGAAGATCGCCGGCTTCAACATGGCAGGAGCAGCGCTGTCATCCGCCATCTGCGGCTCCGTGAAGTCAGCCCACAGCGCTCACGTCCCTAAAAACTTTGGCGTCCGCTTCTCAAGAAGGGAGTCTACAGCTTCTCGCTGGTCTCGGGTGTGCTGCACGATGGCCTGGAAACTCGCGGCAAGATCCAGCGCCGCTTCAAGAGGCAGCGTAGGCGATTGTCGCAACAGCCGCTTGTTGAGTCTGATGCTCTGCGGCGCGAATGCAGTGATACTGTTTGCCAGCCGCATCGCTGTCGGTATCAGATCATCAGGCTCGGTGACATGCGTGACAAGTCCCCAAGAAAGCGCCTCTTGCGCGTCAAGCGTGCGACACGTCATCGCCAGCTCGATTGCCCTCGCGTAGCCGATCACACGTGGAAGATACCACGCCCCACCGTCGCCAGACACAAGACCGACGCGCAGAAAGCTTTCAGCGAATCGCGCCGACGTCGACGCGACACGAATGTCACACATCGCGGCGAGATCCATGCCTGCGCCGATTGCATGCCCGTTCACGGCGGCAACCACCGGAACGTCGAGCCCTGCAAACAGGCGCGGCAGTTGCTGAATATGCCTGCGATAGGCTTCCTGCATCTCCAGTGGAGATCCCCTGAACATCGGATGGTCGCCATCCCGCATCTCCTTCACGTTGCCGCCCGAGCTGAAGGCATCTCCCTTGCCAGTCAGCACGATGCAGCCAAGATCCGCGTCGTCGTTAGCGCCTTCGAGAAACGCCACAAGGGCGCCGATCACGTCGCCGGAAAGCGCGTTGCGTGTATCCGGGCGATTGAGGACCAGGTGCGCGATCGCGCCGTCGCGCTCTATCTGAACGGCGTCATTCATGCGATAATCCTCGCTTCGTCGGTTAGATAAGGCCAGAGACCCTTGGATTCGGAGCAAGCGGCGCGCCCAAGCGAAAGATTGCAGGCAGCTTGCCGGCCCCATTCGTCGCGCCATGCCCAAAGGCTGCGCGTGTAACGCTGCAGTTCGTGCTCCTGAGTGAATCCAATGGCGCCGAAAACCTGGTGGGATGTAGCGGCGATGACCGTCGCGGCGACCCCGGCCTGCGCCTTGGCGGACAGCCGGAGCAGTTCACTGCCGCGGCCTTCATCCTCGGCCTCCAGCGCGGCAGCCAGAGCGGCTTCGGTCACGGCAAGCTCGCTCCCCGCTTCTGCGAGTGCGTGCTGAGTGGCTTGGAATTTCGCAAGAGGCCGGCCGAACTGCACGCGCGTGCGCGCATAGTCGGCCGTAATCTCTACGACCTTCGCCATCGCCCCGGTCATCAAGGCCGTGTGCAGAAGCATCCCTTTAGCCGCGATATGCCTGGGGATGGGGATGTTCTGCCCACGGACAGAAAGGACTGGCATCCGCGGTTGTGACGTCTTGTCGGCCTCCGGCGAGTAATCTGGAGTTGGATGAACAAGAGCGACGTCACTGTCCAGGCCGAGGCCCAGTTCCGTTCGCAATACGGGCGTCAAAAGCATTTCGACGATTGGTACCGGAGCGGCGTGCCAGCCGCAGCGCCAAGCAACGGTGGCGGCCTCTGTCATGCGGCAGCCGAAGCCGCCCTTTTCTTCGGGAGCCAGCACCAAGTGCAGCCCTGCTTGGGCCATCTCCGCGCGCAATTCGTCCGGAAGGCTTGGCGCCTCAGACGCTGCCGGATGGGACAGCCGCCCACTTAGCAGACGTGTCAGCATGTCGTCCAACATTCGTGCAACCTGGCTCATCGCAGCCCCATCTCCTTTGCTACGATACCCTTGAGGATTTCGCGCGTGCCGCCCCGCAAGCTGAAGCTGGGCGCGCTGAGGATCGCCGTCGCCAACGCCCCCTGCGTGGGCTCCCCCGCTTCGAAGACATTGATGTCAAGAATGCGACGCGCGACCTCAGGGATCTCCTGCTCAAGCGCCGTTCCAAGATCCTTCATGATCGGGGCCAATGCGCCAACGGCTTGGCCTGAAGAGATACGCCTGTTGATCAACAGCGAAAGCTGCCGGATCGCCGTCAGCCGCCCTACAAGACGGCCGATTTCGGACGCGCCCAGCCGATCGGGATTTTCGCCCACCAGTTTCGTCATCACTGACAGCAGGCCGAAGGTGGACAGGAACCGGTCAGGGCCACTGCGCTCGAAGGCGAGTTCCTCGTTTACCAGTTGCCAGCCCTGGCCCTCGGTCCCTAACAGGTGATCAATCGGAACGAAGGCGCCGTCGAAGGTGATCTCGTTAAGCTCCTCCTCTCCACGCATGTCACGTATCGGACGCACAGAGATGCCGTCGGTTTGCATAGGTATGACAAGCTGCGACAGTCCGGCATATCGATTGTCATCATCGCGCGGCGACGTGCGGCACAGCGCAATGATGTAATCCGCGTGCTGGGCGTTCGTGGTCCACACCTTCCGGCCATGGACTCTGTATCCTCCGTCTACCCTGACTGCGCGGGTGCGAATTGAGGACAGATCCGAACCGCTGTCCGGTTCGCTCATGCCGATGCCAATAGTGCATTCGCCCGATGCGATACGCGGCAAGATGGCGCGCTTGATTGCGTCGGTTCCGTTTCGCATGATTTGTGGCCCGCTCTGCCGGTCGGCGATCCAGTGCGCGCCCTGTGGGGCACCCGCGGCAAGAAGCTCCTCACAAACCACGTAGCGTTCGAATGCGGACCGCTCATGACCGCCGAATTCGCGAGGCCAGGTCATTGCAATATAGCCAGCTTCCGCGCAGCTGCGCGAGAACTCGCGGCTGAACGTCGTCCAGGTCTGCCGCCCGGGGAGGATCGTGCCGCGCGCGATCTGGTCGGCGATGAAGGCGCGCACCTCGGTGCGCAGGGTCGCTTCGTCGATGAGGGGGCGCGACGTTTCCTCATCGGCGAAGCGTGGGAAAAGATGGGGAAGACTCATTGGCGCGGGCCGGCGTCTGCGACTGAACGGTTCCTCATGATCTCTTTCCTTTCTGGCTCGATTTCCGTCCGGCTCTCAGTCGACGAGGCGACGCAGATTCGGCACCTGCTTTCTGAAGTAGTCCTCCCCGCAGTGGCGGGTGATCGCACGATGGATTTCGGCCGCGGTTTCGTCCATTCGTCTCTCGATGCGGAACAGTGGCCCCGCCACGGTGACCGAGAAGATCCGGCCGCTAAAAGCAAGCGGCACAGACACTCCACCGAGGTCAGGGCTGTAGGCAGAGGCGCTGCGGAACCATCCTCGTCGCAGCGAGGCGGAGATGCTCTGCTCGACCTCCTCCACGCTCATCGGGGTGCCCTCGCCGAATCTCTCGAACACGGCCTTGCGCAGGATCGCCGTCTTTTGGGCGGCGGTCATCTGGCTCATGATCGCTTGGCCCGAGGCTGTGGCGTGGATCGGAACGCGTCTTCCCGGCTCGGCGGTATAGCGCACGGCGTGCGCTGACTGGATCACCGAAAGCAGGACGGCCTGTTGACCGCTTGGCGCGGCGATCCAGACCGTCTCGCCGATGGCGTCTGCGAGATCGCGAATCAGCGCAAGCGCCGCTTTCGGCAACGGCTCGGCGGCCGCCACGTCCTGGGCAAGCGCCAGCCAGCGGCTGGTAGGATAATAGCCGCCGCGCGGCTTCGGCTCGTACAGAAAGCCGCGCTCCACCAGCGTCTGGATCAGGTTGAACGTGCTGGACCGGGGCCAGCCGAAATGTGCCGACAGATCCGCGAGGCTCGCCGTCTTCTGCTCGCGAGCGAAATACTCCAGCAGATCGAGGACGTTGGCGGCCTGCTTCACCAAAATTGGCCACTCCTGACGAAAGCATGGTCCATGTAGGTGGACATCCAATACCTGCCTTCCACGGTTCGCCGCTATTTGTAGTTGACACATGCCATGTTCGGACATGTATGTTCAAGGGGGGAGATATTAAGTCTCTATATATGGACTTAAGCATTTATTGCTTTGAGCAGGAGGAAACGCTTTGGGACCCCTTTCGGGCTTGCGCATCATCGACATGTCTTCGGTGCTGATGGGACCTTACGCGACCCAGATGCTGGGAGACTTCGGCGCCGACGTGATCAAGGTCGAGGCGCCGGACGGCGATCTGGTCCGCCAGATCGGCCCCGGACGCCACGCCGACATGGGGCCGCTGTTTCTCAACGCCAACCGCTCTAAGCGCTCGATCACGCTCGACCTCAAGCGGCCCGAATGCCGCGATGCACTGCTACGCCTGTGCGAAGGGGCGGACGTCCTCGTCTACAACGTGCGGCCCAAGGCGATGGCGCGGCTGGGCCTCTCCTACGAGGCGGTCGCGGCCGTCAATCCGGGCATCATCTACGCCGGCATGTTCGGCTATTCGCAGCACGGCCCATACGCCGACCGGCCAGCCTATGACGACCTAATCCAGGGCGCCTCCACGATCCCCTACCTGTTCTCGCGGGTGAACGAGGGCAAGCCGCGCTACGTGCCCTCAGCTGTCGCGGACCGGGTCGTCGGGCTGGTCGCGGCCAGCGCCATCCTCGCCTCGGTTGTCGAGCGGAACAGTAGTGGCAAGGGTCAGCGGGTGGACATCCCAATGTTCGAGACGATGGTCTCGTTCGTCTTGGGCGACCACATGGGCGGTCTGACATTCGAGCCGCCGCTCGACCACGGCGGTTATGCCCGCCAGCTGTCCGCCGACCGTCGTCCCTACCAGACCAAGGACGGGCATATCTGCGCGCTCATCTACAATGATGGCCACTGGCGACGCTTCTTCGCGGCCATCGGCCGCCCCGACATGCCGCAGGCCGATCCCCGCTATCGAGATTTCGTCTCGCGCATGGCCCACATCAACGAGGTCTATAGCGAACTTGCCCAAATCTTCCTGACCCGAACCACGGCCCAGTGGATGGAGCTTCTGGAGAAGGCCGACGTTCCGGCCATGCCGATGTATGACTTCGAGGGCGTGCTGAACGACCCGCATCTGGCCGCGACTGAGTTTTTCCGCACCGTCGAGCATCCCAGCGAGGGCACCATCCGCCAGATGGACGTGCCCGCCCAATGGTCGCGGACGCCCGCGGTGCCGGAACGACTGGCCCCGCGTCAGGGCGAGCATGGCGCCGAGATTTTGCGTGAGGCCGGCTTCTCGGACGAGGAGATCGCGGCACTTGGCGGGATGGAACCGAGCAAAGGCGCCGCGGCGCAAGCCGCCGCAGTGGTTTGAGAGGATAACCGGAATGAATTTCGATCTGACCGAAGAGCAGGAAGCAATCCGCGACGCTGTCGCCGCCATCTGCGCGCGTTTCGATGACGACTACTGGCTGACCCGCGACCGCGATGGCGGTTTCCCGCACGACTTCTACGAGGCGCTGGCGCGGGAGGGCTGGCTGGGCATCTGCACACCCGAGGAGCATGGCGGCTCGGGCCTCGGCATCACCGAGGCCGCGCTGGTGATGCGCACCATCTCAGAATCCGGTGCGGGCATGACTGGCGCCTCTGCCGTCCACATCAACATATTCGGGCTGAACCCCGTCGCCGTCTTCGGGAACGAGGAACAGAAGGCCCGCATGCTGCGGCCGATGGCCGAAGGGCGCGAGAAGGCCTGCTTTGCCGTCACCGAGCCCAACACCGGCCTGAACACGACGCAGCTGAAGCTGCGGGCGGTGAAGACGGGCGACCGCTACGTCGTCAACGGCCAGAAGGTGTGGATTTCGACCGCGCAGGAAGCAGATCGCGTCCTGCTGCTGGCGCGCACCACGCCGCTGGAAGAGGTGGAAAAGCCTGCGCGCGGTCTCAGCCTCTTCTACACCCGCTTCGACCGCGAGCAGATCCGGGTGCGGGAAATCGACAAGATGGGCCGCAAGGCTGTTGATTCAAATGAGCTTTTCTTCGACGACTTCGAGATCCCCGAAGCCGATCTCATCGGCGAGGAAGGGCGCGGCTTCGAATACATCCTGCACGGGATGAACCCGGAACGGGTGCTGATCGCGGCCGAGGCCGTGGGGCTGGGCATGCTCGCGGTGCAGCGAGCGGCGAAATACGCGAAAGAGCGGATCGTGTTCAACCGGCCCATCGGCCAGAACCAGGCGATCCAGCACCCGCTGGCGAAGTGCTGGGCCGAGCTTGAGGCCGCCTGGATGATGGTGATGGCCGCCGCCTCACAATACGATCGGGGCCTGCCCTGCGGGGCCGCCGCCAACGCGGCCAAGTATCTGGCCGGCGAGGCGGGGTTCAGGGCCTGCGAGACGGCCGTCATGGCCCATGGCGGCTTCGGCTACGCCAAGGAATACCACGTCGAGCGTTATCTGCGGGAGGTGTTCATTCCCCGAATCGCGCCGATCAGCCCGCAGCTCTGCCTGTCCTACCTGGCCGAACGCGTCCTCGGGCTGCCGAAATCCTACTGACCGCGCGACAGCCTTAGGGAGGGACCCGCCGATGTCGAAGCTGCCGAAGCCCGTCACGGCCGCTGCCGCCGACCTGTCCAGCTGGCTGCGGGACGGGGACCGGGTACTTGTCGGCCAGGGGACCGGCGAGCCGGCCACACTGACGCGCCTGCTGGGCGAGGCGGCGCGGGAGCGCAGCGATCTGACCGCCATCATCGGGGCGACGCTGGGCGAGCTGCCGGGGGCCGCGAATGGGCTGCGCTTTGAAAGCTACGGCGCGATGGGAACGGCGACGCGGCTGCCCGAAGCATCCCTGACGGTGGTTCCCCTGCACTATGCGCAGTTCGTCGCGCGCATCGGCGATGGCCGCATGCCCTGCGACGTCGTTCTGATCCAGCTTTCGACGCCTGACGAGCGCGGCCACGCCTATCTTGGCATGGGAGACCTGCACCTGATCGACGCGGCCCGTCGCGCCCGGGTGGTGATCGCGGAGATCAACCCGCATACGCCGCGCACGCCCGGCACCCTCTGGCCCAGCGACGTGCCGGTCCATCTGGCGGTCGATGCCCAGGCCGCGCCGCTCGCCCCCACTGCGAGCGAGGCCAGCAAAGCGGACCGGGATATCGCTGGCCATGTCGCGAGCCTTGTCCCCGACAGAGCCGTGATCCAGCTGGGCATCGGCCGACTGCCGAACACGATCGCCGAGGCGCTGCGGGACCACCGCGACCTCGGCCTGCACTCAGGCGTCCTGACCGATGGAGGCGCGGCGCTCATCAGGGCCGGCGCGCTAACCAACGCCGCCAAGGAGATCGACGCGGGCGTTTCGGTAGCCGGCGTCATTATCGGGGGACCCGTGCTTCTCGACCACGTGCGACAGGACCCCGCCATCGAAATTCGCCCGACTGCGCACACCCATTCCACCGCGGCCATCGCGAGGCTCTCGCGCTTCGTCGCCATCAACTCGGCGATCGAGGTCGATCTCACCGGCCAGATCAACGCCGAATCCGCAGCCGGTCGCCGGACCGGCGGAACGGGCGGGCAGGTGGACGTCACCCGCGGCGCGCAATGCTCGCCCGGGGGCAGGGCGGTCGTCGCGCTGCCGTCAACGGCGCGTCGGGGATCGATCTCGCGGATCGTGCCGCGCGCCTCCAGCGTCACGGTCGCGCGGGCCGACGCCGACACGATCGTCACCGAATGGGGCGTGGCCGAGCTTGCCGGCCACCCCGTGGACGAGCGCGCGCGGCGGATGATCGAGATCGCCGAGCCCCGATTCCGCGAGGAGTTGTCGCGTTACTGGCATGACGAGGGGAGGCATCGTCATGGCTGAGGGTGGTCCGCTGCGCGGCATCAGGATCGTTGAGATGGTCGGCATTGGCCCGGCGCCCTTTGCCGCCATGATCCTTGCCGACCTGGGGGCAGAGGTCATCCGCATCGACCGCCCGACCCCATCCGGGAACGGCATCCCACGGCCGCCGCGCTTTGACCTCGTGGCGCGGGGCCGCCGGGCGGTGACGCTGGACCTAAAGCGCCCCGAAGCGGTCGCCTGCGCCCTCGATCTGGTGGCCGCGGCCGACGGGCTGATCGAGGGCTTTCGCCCGGGTGTGATGGAGCGGCTGGGCTTGGGGCCGGAGCCCTGCCGGGTCCGGAACCCGCGGCTGGTCTATGGCCGGCTCACCGGCTGGGGTCAGGACGGGCCGCTGGCCCTGCGCGCCGGGCACGACCTCAACTATCTGGCGCTCACCGGCGTTCTCGACATGATCGGGCGCGCGGGCGAACCTCCGGTGCCGCCGCTGAACCTCGTCGCCGATTATGCGGGCGGCAGCCTGATGCTGGTGGCGGGGTTGCTCGCCGCGCTGGTGCGGGCGCAGCGCACCGGCGAGGGGCAGGTGGTCGATGCCGCGATGGTCGATGGCGTCGCGCTGCTTGCGACGGCGATGACTGGACTGCACGCTTCGGGCCTTCACAACGGGCCGCGTGGCACGAACCTGCTGGACGGCGGGGCACCGTTTTATGATGTTTATCGCTGCGCGGACGGGGAATACCTCTCGGTCGCGCCGATCGAGGTGAAGTTCCGCGCAATTTTCCTGAAGGGACTTGGGTTCGATCCGGCCAGCTTCCCGGACATGAACGACCAGGCCTCGTGGCCACAAGCGCGGCACCTCATCGGCGCGCGCTTGGCCGAGCGGCCCCGCGACGAGTGGTGCGCCCTATTTGACGGGCAGGACGCCTGTGTTGCGCCAGTACTGAGCCCGCGAGAGGCGCCTGATCACCCTCACAACGCAGCCCGTCGCACGCATGTACTGATCGACGGAATCGTGCAGCCAGCACCGGCGCCGCGCTTCGCAATGACGCCGACGCAACTGCCACTGCCTCCCGAAAACGATCCCGGCGCTGATGGAGTCGAGATTCTCGAAGATTGGGGCATCGCCACCGCACAGATCAAGAAACTGATCGACACCGGCGCACTCGGCCCGGCGGTAAAAGGAGAAGGTTAAATGGCTGGACTTCATTTCGAAGAGTTCGTCGTGGATCGGCATTTTCGCCATCCACTCACGCGCACGGTGAACGAGGCGGACAACACGATGTTCAGCCTGATGACGATGAATCCGCAGCCTCTACACATCGACGCTCACTTTTCAGCTGGCACGGAGTGGGGCCAACCGCTGTTCAACTCCCTGATGACCCTCGCCATCATGATCGGCATGTCGGTCCAGGAACTGACCCTGGGCACGACGGTCGGTAACCTCGGAATGAGCGACGTGCGCTTTCCGAAGCCCGTCTTCCACGGTGATACCCTGCGCGCTGAAACGCGCGTTATCTCGGTTCGCGAAAGCAAGTCGCGTCCTGATGTTGGTATCGTGGAACTCGAGCACACTTGCCTCAATCAGCGTGACGAAGTGGTTGCGACCTGTCGACGCGCCGCCATGATGTGGAAGCGGAAGGACGGCTGATGCGCTCCTTTCTCTTCGTTCCCGGCGACAACGCCCATAAGTTCCAGCGCGCCCGCGAAGGCGCCGCAGACGCGCTGATCCTTGACCTCGAGGACTCCGTCGCCACCAGCCAGAAGGACGCGGCGCGCGCGATTACGCGCGACATGCTCTCCGCACAGCGGAGCGCGCAGTCGCTCTTCGTCCGCGTCAACGCGCTCGATACCGGGCGCACGCTCGGCGACCTGGCAGTGGTTATGCCCCTGCACCCGAACGGAATCGTGCTGCCGAAATGCTCGTGCGCGGCCGACGTCGCGCAGCTTTCGCACTATCTCGACGCGTTCGAGGCCGCCGCGGGCCACGAGGTGGGCGCGACCCGGATCGTCGGCGTCGCCACGGAGACGGCCGAGTCGATCTTTGCCTTGAGCGGCTACAAGGACGCCAGTCCCCGGCTGTGGGGCATCATGTGGGGCGGCGAGGATCTGGCCGCCTCGCTGGGCGCGACCGAAAACAACATCGACGGGGCGTTCACCGGCCCGTTCCTTCTTGCCCGCAACCTGTGCCTGATCGGGGCGGCGGCGGCGGGGATCGTCGCGATTGATACGGTGAGCACCCGAATCAAGGACCTGGAGCATGTCGAGGCCGAGGCGCGGGCCGCCCGGCGCGACGGCTTCGGCGCCAAGGCCGTCATCCATCCGAGCCATGTGGACATCGTCAACCGCGCCTTCACCCCCACGGAGGGAGAGATGGAATGGGCGCGCCGGGTCGTTGAGGCGTTCCGCGTCGATCCGCAGGCCGGCGTCGTGACCATAGACGGGCGGATGATCGACAAGCCGCACGAGCGCGCGGCGCGAAAGATCCTGGCAGCTGTCGGGCGCTGACCGCAGACAGAACGGGAGGGGAGGCCCGGAACCGATGCTAAGTCCCACGGAAGAAAAGACCGATACCGGACTCTCGGCGATTGTCGCACGTGCGGAAACCGCTCTGGTGTTCCTGTCGGGGGTGTCGCTGGCGGTGATCATGGTGGTCGTCGTTGCCGACGTCACCATGCGCTACGCTCTGCGCAGCCCCTTGGGCTGGAGCTATGACCTGATCGGCACCTACCTGATGGTGTGCGTGTTCTTCTTTGCGCTGTCCGACACGCTGCATCATCACGGCCATATCGCCATCGACATCTTTGCTCCCAGATTGCCGCGCCGATTCATTCATGTCTCGCTGGCGATCGGATACGGCGCATCGGCGCTGCTGCTCGCGATGATCGCGTGGCAGGCTTGGTACCGCACGGCTGCCGCCTGGAACGCCAACAACCTGATCAGCGCCACGGTGCCGTGGCCGACATGGCCGTCCTATTTCATGGTTCTCGTGGGTTCGGCACTGATTACCATGCGCAGCGGGCTGCGTGGCGTCACCCACGCGGCCTCTTTCGTGACCGGGCGCGAGTTGGCTGACCTGCCGCCCCCGCCTATTACCGCCTCCAGCGAATCGGAGCATGGCGTATGACCGTCACGATCGTCCTTCTGATCCTCGTCTTCTTCCTGGTAATCGGGCTGCCGGTTGCGCTGGCAATGGCGGTCTCGGGCGCCGCCGGCCTCTACATGCTGGGCGGGATGCAGTTCCTGACCGGCATCCTGCGCACCTCACCGCTGTCCACGGCAAACAGCTACGAGATCATCACGATCCCGATGTTCATCCTGATGGCCGAGTTCGTCATCATCTCGGGCGTCGCGAACGACCTCTTCCGCTCGGCCAGCGTCTGGGTTGGGCGGCTGCGCGGCGGCCTTGCGATGGCGACGGCGCTGGCCGGCGCCGGCTTCGGCGCGATCTCTGGGTCGTCCACGGCGGCGGCGGCAACGCTCGCCTCGACCTCAATGCCGGCGATGCTGCGCGAGGGCTACGACCCTAAGCTGGCGGGCGGCGTCGTGGCCATCTCCGGCACGCTGGCAATGCTGATCCCGCCCTCGATCGCGCTGATCCTCTATGGCATCATCGCCGATGTCGCGATCGGCGACCTTCTGATCGGCGGTGTCATCCCGGGTCTGATCGTGACCCTGGCGATCATCCTGACAGTCGCCTTCCTCGTGCGAATTGACCGCGAGGCCGCACCCGCGGGCCGGGCCTACACGATGTTCGAAAAATTTTCCTCGCTGAGAACGGTCGGCCCGATGCTGATCCTGCTCATTGCCGTCAGCGGGTCGATCTATTCCGGCTTCGCCACGCCCACGGAAGCGGCCGGCCTCGGCGCCTTCGTCGCCATGCTGATCGCCGTATGGGAGCGGAAGCTGACGCTCGCCGGTTTCTGGCACGCCCTGCGTTCCACCGCGCAGACGAGCTGCATGATCCTGTTCATCATCCTCGGTGCGCATGTATTCGGCTATTTCCTGACGCTGTCTCGCGTGACCAACGATCTGAGCATGTGGGTCGGTGCGCTGGAGATGTCGCCGACGATGATCATGATCATCATTCTGTTCAGCTACCTCATCCTCGGCTTCTTCATGGACCAGGTCGCCATTCTGATCCTGACCGTTCCCGTCATGCTGCCCATCGTCATGCAGCTCGGCTATGATCCCGTTTGGTTTGGCGTCATCGTGGTCGTCACCGCCGAGGTCGGGATGGTCACGCCGCCGATGGGCATGAACGTCTTTGTCGTCGCCAGATACACGCGACGACCGCTGGGTGAGCTATTCCGGGGCGTCATGCCCCACGTCTGGGCGCATCTGATCGTCATCGCCCTGATGCTCGCCTTCCCCGCGCTGATCCTGTGGCTGCCATCGACGATGTGACGAAACCTGAAAGCAACAACCAAAACTGGGAGAAATGGTAATGAAACTGAACGCTCCACTTACCACTGTAGCGCTTTGCAGCACGGCGGCGCTGGTGTCCGGGACGGCTTCGGCAGAGACGCTGCGCGTCGCCGACAGCTTTCCCGTTGGCCACTACATCGCCGAGAACATGACCAAGGTCTGGATGGACAAGGTCACCGAACTGACGAACGGCGAAATCGAGTTCGAGTATTATCCGGCCGAGCAGATGGGCAAGTCGAAGGACTTGATGTCACTTGCCCAGACTGGCGTGGTCGACATCGGCTATGCCGGGGTGTCCTATCTCGCCGACAAGCTGCCGCTTTCGGCCGTGGGCGAGTTGCCGGAGTCCTTCACCCAAGCCTGCGACGGCACGAATGCCTTCTGGAGCATTGCCAAGCCTGGCAGCGTTCTTGACCAGGCGGAGCTCGCCCCGCTGGGCGTGCGGATGCTGCTGGTGATGGTGCTTCCCCCTTACCAGATCATGACGGCAAGCAAGGAAATCACCGGCGCGGCAAGCTTACAAGGGCTGAAGCTGCGCGCGACCGGCGGCACGAAGGAGATCGCGGTCGAACTGCTGGGCGCCACGCCGATTGCGATCCCGGCCCCTGAGACGCGCGAGGCCCTGTCCCGCGGCACCATCGACGGCGTGCTCTTCCCCCATTCAAGCGCCTTGCCCTACGGTCTGGCGCCCGAGCTGAGCTGGGGCACGCAGGACATGAACTTCGGCTCGTTCGTGGCAAGCTACGTCATCAGCGAGGACCGCTGGCAGCAGTTGTCACCCGAGGTTCAGAAGGCGATGACCGATGCGGCGGAGGAGGTTATCCCGTCGGCTTGTGCTATCGCCGAGGATCTTGACCTTCAGGACAAGCAGGAGATGGCCGACGAGGGGGTGACCTTTGTCTCGCTGCCGGACGCCGACAAGGCGAAGATCGAGGCGGATCTCGCGGGGATCGGCGAGCGCTGGGCCGCGGATCTTGATGCCCGTGGTCTTGCCGGCTCGGAAATCCTGACCGCCTTCCGCGAGGCGCTGGCGAGCGAGACCGGTGGCGACGCGCAACCCCCGGCTCAGACTGCCACCGCCGCCGAGGCGCCGGCCGCCGACGCCGCCGAGAGCCAGTAAGGCATACCCCCTTCGATCGCCCGGCCACGTGCCGGGCGACCTTCCCCGAGTGGCGAACAGTCTCCTTGTCAGAGAATATCTCCCTTGAAGCGCCCTCCGGGCGTTCGGTCGCGATCATGGCGGGCATCGTCGTGGCTACGGGTTTCCTGTTCAACTTCGTCGCCCGGGGCGTCATCGACACCTTCATGGTATTCATCCTGCCGCTCGAGGCCGAGTTCGCGTGGAGTCGCTCGACCCTGACCGGCGTCTATTCGGCCTACCTGATAGTTGCAGGGCTCGTGTCACCACTCGCCGGCACGCTGGTCGACCGGTGGGGGCCGCGCTGGACATATGGGTTGGGGCTGATCGTTCTCGCCGGAGGAATGGGCGCTGCGTCGATGACGACCGCGCTTTGGCAGATCTATCTTTTCCACGGCATCTGCGGGGGCATCGCGGCGGCGTGTCTGGGGATCGTGCCGGCGGCGGCGCTGATCGGGCGCTGGTTCGACCGAAAGCTGAGCCTCGCCATCGCGTTCGCCTATGCCGGTTTCGGCTCGGGCATACTCGTCATCGTGCCGCTGACGCAGGGGCTGATCGATGCCGATGGCTGGCGGGCCGCCTACCGATCGCTGTCGCTCCTCCTTGCGGCTCTTCTGCCCGTACTGCTGATCCTTCCTTGGGGGCGGATCGCGCGCGGAAACCCAGTGTTGATGGCTGGACGACACGCCTCGGCGGAGGAAGGCGACGGCTCGACGACGCCATCCCCGTCCGCTGCACGCCGGCAAGGATGGACGATCGCATCGGCGGCGCGCACGCCTGAATTCTGGTTGTTGGTGCAGTGCTTCTTCTTCACGGCGTGCTCCACCTACAGCGTCGTGGTCCAGACTGTGAGCTTCCTGGTGGACGAGGGCTATCCGCCGCTCAAAGCAGCCTTTGCGTTTGGCGCCTCAGGCATGCTGTCGGTCGTCGGCGTACTCTGCTCCGGATGGCTGGCGGCGCGGCAGGGCTTTCGCTTTACGGTCACGCTGTCATTCACCGCAACCTTGATCGGCATTCTTGCCCTTCTGTGTTTTTCCTTCGCCCCGGTCGGGCCGCTCGTGCTCGTCTACGTGCTGGCATTCGGCGTCAGCCAAGGCGCGCGCGGACCCGTGATCTCGACCCTCTCGGCCCGGATCTTCGCGCGTGGTCAGGTCGGGGCGATTTTCGGCACGATATTCATGACGATGTCGTTCGGCTCGGCACTCGGGGCGTGGATCACGGGGTTCCTGCACGATCTGACCGGCGACTACCGTGCAGCCTTCCTGTTTTCGGCTGCGAGCGTACTCGGGGCCGTCTCGCCATTTTGGTATTCGTCGCGCCTGCGAAATCCGGCGCCCCTGCCGTGGCCCAAGGTCACCGTAACACAAGGAAAGACCAACACATGAAGTTGCTTGGAGAAGGGTTTTGTTGGGACGAGCTGAAGGTGGGAGATAAATTCCGCACCTTCGGTCGTACGATCACCGAAACGGATATTGTGAATTTTGTGTCCGCTGTTGGCATGCTTGAGTCGCTGTTCCTCGACGCAGAGTACCGCAAGCTTCATTCCGCCATAAACGGGAGACCCGCGCCCGCAGCACTCGTCTATGCGCTTGCCGAAGGCATGGCGCTCAACGCGACGGGGCAGGGCACCGGTCTTGCGTTTCTACATATGGAGCTGAACGTCGAGGCCCCGGTGCTCGAAGGAGACACGATCCACGTCGAGATAGAGGTGATCGAGAGTCGCCCCGCCAAGAGGAACAACCGTGGCCTCGTCCGCACCAGGAACAGCGTAATGAACCAGCGTGGCGAGACGGTCATCACATATACGCCACTGCGACTTATGGCCGGCAGCGAGTGACGCATGAGTGACGCCGAAGAGATCGTATTGAGGGCGGTCACAGAACGACGCTCCGTTCGCGCTTTTCGGCCCGAGCCAGTGCCGCGGGACACCGTGGAAAGGATCTTGCGTGCCGCCGCTCGCGCTCCGTCGGGCACGAACATACAGCCATGGCAGGTCTTAGTGCTGACCGGTCGGGCGTTGCAGCAGTTTGGACGGCAGCTATCAACGCACGCGCTGTCGGGCGCGGCACCCGAGCGGGAATATTCATACTATCCGAACTGCTGGCGCGAGCCCTATCTTGGCCGTCGGCGCAAAGTGGGCTGGGACCTTTACAGCGCGCTTGGCATTGCAAAAGGCGACCGCGCAGCAGCAGCACGCCAGCACGCACGCAACTATGCCTTTTTCGGCGCGCCTGTCGGCATGATTTTTACGATGGACCGCGACATGGAGATCGGAAGCTGGCTGGACTTGGGGATGTTTCTGCAAAACATCATGGTCTGCTCACGAGCGGTCGGGCTCGACACCTGCCCGCAGGCAGCCTTTTCACAATACGCAGTGACAGTAGCGCGTCTGCTCGACATTCCCGCCGAGCGCCAGGTCATCCTCGGCATGGCACTGGGTTGCGCCGATCCCACAGCCCCGGAGAACAACTTCGAGACCGAGCGCGAAGAACTCGCCAGTTTCGCTCGCTTTCTCGAAGACCTGCCTGTCTGTGAGATCAAACCTGAGAAACATGGCCCCGACGAAGAGCGGTGGCGCGCACTCTGACGGCGATGACAGTGGAGGTGGAATATCGAGATACTGCGCCTGACCGCGATGATCGTTGCGCTGTTATTGCGCTCAGTCGTTCCGCCATGCTGAGCACGGGAAGCCTGGTGCGCCTGTTGGAGTGGGAGGCGGCGCCTCTCGCTGCCCTGCATCGGCGACGGCGCGCCGAACAGCAGGGTTGCGAAAGGCTTCTCGATCTCCCTTCTGGCAGCATCCAGAGGTCACTGGAAAGCGCCTTCGACAGCGTCCTGCGGTAAACTTCATACGGCGAAGCGAACGTCGTCGACGCGCGGATCCCTGGAGAACTCGTACGTGGCATTCTTCTGTTCAGGTGAGCGACCTTCTCAGCGGGCCTCTGTCGGCGGATCTGCGCACAGGACGGCAGCTGTCTGCCTGGCGGCAACGAGGATCTCACGATCCAAGCCGTTTTCGCACCGGTGGCGATGGGGCAGCTTGTCGGCGGCGAACGCAGCGTGCTCGGATCGATTGCCGGCGCGCCGGCCGAGATCGAATGCGCGCTTGGTGTGCTGAGCGGCGCAACACCGCGATCGAGACAATGCCACGAAGCGGGCCGACGAGGCCTGCCGAAGGACGAAATCCGGTAACATGAAGTTACAGATGGATTTGAACCACGGGAGCAAGCAGCGATGCGCATCAATGAAGACCTGAGCCGCCCGGTCATCGTCCATGCGGCCGGGCTCGACTGGATCCCCAGCCCCGCCGCGGGCGTCGACCGCAAGATGCTCTACCGCGAGGGCGACGAGGTGGCCCGCGCCACCTCGATCGTGCGCTATGCGCCGGGCAGCGCCTTCCCGCCCCATGTCCACAGCGGCGGCGAGGAGATCCTGGTCCTGGACGGCACCTTCCAGGATGAGCACGGCGACTACCCGGCGGGGAGCTATTTCCGCAACCCGCCGGGCACCGCGCACACGCCGGCGGCCGCGGACGGCTGCACGATCTTCGTAAGGCTCTGGCAGTTCCGCGAAGGCGACGACGCGCAGATCGTCCGTCAGCCCGGCGAGGGAGACGCGGCGCCGCTGCGTGACGGGGCGAACGCCGCGCGCGTCCTCTTCGAGGATGCCGCCGAGCAGGTCTCGATCGAGGAGTGGGAGCCGAGTGCATCCGTCACGGTGCCGAACGAACGAGGACTCGAGTTCCTCGTGCTCGCCGGAAGCCTTGCTGCCGAGGATGAGAAACTGGTTGCGCAGAGCTGGGGACGGCTTCCGGCCGGCAAGGCGCTGAGGGCCGCGGTGGATCCGGAAGGCGCGCGGATCTGGATGAAGCAGGCCCCGCTTCAGCATGCCGACGTACTGCAGATGCCCGAGTGATCCCGGACAGGTGTCCGTTTCATGGTGCCTTGGCAGCTCTCGCGCTGCTTGGTCGGTTCGGTATCAACTGCTCACGCGGACATGGCGTCGGGTGACACGCCATGTCCTACACGTCGATGATTTCCGTCTGGCAGTGATTGACACCATATTAAGAGATTGCTAATTTATACTTGAGAATCAATTAGTTAGCATAGAATCATACCGCCCCAGCCATTAAAACCGAAAAACCACGTCAAAACAGCCGGGTAAGTGCCGTCCGCGCAGGCCGTGTGTCACACCCGCCGCAAACTGTGACACATGCTGTGACGCATGCACGGCGCGACCGGCGCCGGGCACCCGCCCTTCGCCGCCCCGCCGGACCCTATCTCCAGCGCCGCGGCCGGACCTTCTACTTCCGCAAGCGCCTGCCGCTGCCCCTCGCAAAAAAATGCGGCCGGGCGTTTCTGTGTTTCTCCCTGCGAACCCCTCTCCTTCCCGAAGCGATGATCCGCGCCGCGCGGCTCCTCGCCCTACTCAGGGAAGAAGAGGCTCAGCTCATGGCCCGACTGACAGGCGACCATCTCGGCGCCGAAGCGATCGATCTCACCCCCGCCGCATGCTCGAGAGAAAGTCGGAAATGCTGGTGTCGTCCGTTCTCAGGCTTGCCGACGGTTTGCTTGGCGATCGCCGACCGCGACCATGCCGGCCTGCCAAGGCGTCGGAATGACCGCTCATGGTCCATCTCCGGCGGACGCGGCTCGGGACCGTCCGAGATTATAGCTCTGGATGCTGGTGCGCGGCCGGCGCGATCTGCCCACATCGCAGGGGCAGATGGCACACGGGCGCGATCAGGCGGGTGGCCCGCACCTCGTCCAGCTGCGTGAGTTGCAGCGTGCCAGGCCGGACCCGCTGGTCCTGATCTGCAATCGCCCGCGCCACGCTGAGCGCGGGCCATTCGCCGATTGTCTCCACCTTGACCAGGCCAAGGCTGTTCCAGCGGCCGTCGAGCGGCGGGTGGATGGTGTCGCCTGCGGCGATCGTCTCGCGCCAGACGTAGCGGTGACGGCACTCGGAGACATATGGAGCATGTGATCCTCACCAGTTGCGGAAAACGACCCGCCCTCAGAGAACCGAGACCCAGGTCGGTCCGGCGCTGGCGGCGTGTCACACACGCACGCCGACAACGCAGGAAAGACATAAAGTCAGGAACTGGCGTTCCTTCATAGAGATCCAGAAGGCGAGGCTCCTCAGCGTTTCCGCTGACAGGCCGCAAACACCGTGGAGAGAGGCCGCGATCTTCGGATCGATGAACCTCCTTCTGGGCTATCCATCATTTCCGCTTGGGCGCGTCGCGCTGATGAACGTAGCGATGCTGCATCCCCCGACGCAATCTTTTAATCAGAACCGCGTGGTGGCCGATGGCTCGGTTGATGGAGCCCATGCGTCGATCAACCCGCCCAGCGGATGACCGGCCATGATGCGCGGAGGAGGGGTGGGCCGTGGCGATCGGCGCTATGTGATCTCAGCGACCCTCGCTCCCGCTCTTGTCAGATGAAAGGCGACTACTGGTTCTCGAAGAAGAGCCTGGCATGCGCTTCACAGCCAATTTAGTCGCGAGGAGCTTTGGGGGCACGACATTTGACGGCAGCCTCGAGACCGACCGTGCATTGCCGCGCACCCGCAGTGCCGTGGGCGACGTGACGGCGATCAAACGTTCGGGTCCAAGGCGACCCCGTGGCTGCGATCATAGCCGTTCACGGCCGGCGGCTCCCAGCCCTCCGGCAGGCGGTCCGCACGGTAGATGTCCACGTACATCTCGTTGCAGATCGCCAGATCCGAGGAGTGCGTCGTCGAACAGTCGCCGCCCGGACACGCGGACAAGACCCCCAGGAGATCGATCTCGGCGAACATCTCCAGGTAATCGCCCACCCGCACGGGCGAAGCCTTCATGAAGTATTGCCCGGTGTCGCGCAGGAAGCCGGTGCACATGAAGACGTTCAGCACGTCATGCACGTAGGGTTCAGCTTGCCGCAGGGGCAGGCCGGTGGCCTCGGCGAGCGCCCGCGTCAGGTTCGAGTGGCAGCAATGGTGATACTGCCCGCCGCCCGAAAGCAGGTTGTTGGTGTAGGGATCGCAGCGGGTGCCGATCACGTCGTGAACGCCCCCACCGAACGCGTCAAAGCCATACCAGTCCAGGGTGTCATGGGTGATCGTCGCCATGGGTCGCAGGTAGGGAAAGCTCGAGAACATCTGGTCCCCCAGGCCCAGATGGGTGCCGTTGAGCGCCCGTGTCTTTCCGGAATAGAAGCGTTCATCGATATTGTCGGCGTTGAACAGGTTCAGGTCGCCCACCTGCGGGCCGGCCACCGAAATCCGGAAGAAACATCCCTGTGGCACGTGGAAGCTGGCGGCATCCCGAGGCGGGATGGTGACACGTTCGATCAGTGTCAGGTCGCCTCGCACGGCCTCGTAGCGCGCGAGATCGGGGCGCGGCAGGCGCCCGACCGGATAGCAGACCACCGGAGCGACAGCCCTGCGCGCCTCGGCATCGGCAGGTGCGGGGGAATTCGAGAGGGTCTTCAAGGCAGGCTCCTTGTTCAGGATGTTTGGTCTTCTCGGGCCATATCGGGATCGAAGATCGCGTCCGGGCGGCGAACGGTCCGCGCGCGGATGATTTCAAGGATGCGTTGCTCGGATTCCAGAAGGTAGATCTGCAGCGCACGCGCAGCCTCGGCGCGCTTGCCGTCGCAAATCAGCGTGCAGATCTCGACGTCGCGCATCACCCAGGGCAACTGGAAGGCGCGGGCATCGCGCTCGTAGGAGAATGTGAGCCGGGCCTGCGCCGCGATGGTCGAGAACAGGTCGTCCAGCCGCGGCGAGCCGATCATCTGCACGATCCGCCGGTGCACTGCCAGCGAGAGCGTCCCGACATGATCCCACTCCCCGCCAAGCGCTGCACGTTGCAACTGGTTCGCGGCCTCCACCAGGGCGTCGATCCGGGCGAGGTCTGCCTGCGCCGCGCAATAGACGCCCCGCAGCTCGAGGGTGGTGCGGATGGCGTAGATCTCACGCACATCGGCGGCCGTCAGCCTGCGCACGGTGGCCCCGTGGTTGGCCCGGTGATCGATGAGTCCCTGCGCCTCGAGCGTACGGAAGGCTTCGCGCAGAGTGTTGCGGGAAACGTTGAGACGGAGCGAAAGGCTCTGCTCGCGCAGGGGCGTGCCCGGGGGCAGCACGCCCATGACGATCTCTTCGCGCAGGGCATCCGCCGCGGTCTGCGCGAGATTGACCTTTCCCTCTTCCATCGTTGTCGCACTCCGGCGCCCTGGCTGCATGTCAGTCAGCGGCGTAGCTGCCGTCGGCCGCGTGGGTTTCCGTCCCCTTCAGCGGCGGTGTGAAGGTGCACAGCAGCCGCAGGTCGCCCTTGGTGGCGCGCAGGATATGCGGGTCGTGCTTGTCCAGTGCGTAGAGCGTGCCAGGACGGATCGGAAACACCTCGCCGGTGGCGAGATCGACAAGTTCGCCCTCGCCTTCGAAGCAGTAATTTGTCTCGAAGTGGTTCTTGTAGTGCAGGCGCAGCTCGGCGCCCTCGAAGACGCGCGTCTCGTGGACGGACACATCCATGCCGTCGTCGCGCACGATCAGACGGTTCGATTCCCAGCCGGGACCGGAGGCATGGCGCGGGGTGCCGGTCACGTCGTCGGCCGTGATGACAATCATGAGGTGACTTCCTTTCAGATCTGGAGGGGAGACAGGTCGGCGAAGATCGATGCCAGCAGCCCGGCCTGCGCAAGCAATTCCGCGTCGCCCCCACGGGTCCCTGTCAGCATGATGCCGGTCGGCAGCCGGGCAAGCGGCAGGCTGATCGAGGTCAGGTCGAGGCGGTTGGCGGACTCGGTCAGGGAAAAGACTCGGCTGTTGACTGCCAGGTAACGCTCCATATCGGCGAGAAGCGCGTATTCCGGCGCCACCATCGGCGTCGTCGGCGCAAGGAAGCCGTCGAAACCCGCAAGCTCCGCATCGAACCGGCGCCGGCAGTCCTGCAGCGCCGAGCTGGCGGTGGCATAGCGATGCGCGGGGACTTCGGCGCCTTGCCGGATGCGGCCGCCGACCAGCGGATCGTAGGCGTCGAACCGCGCGGCGAGGCGTTCGGCATGGATGGCATACGCCTCTGCGGCGATGATGCCGCCTGACCCGCTGATCATCGCGGCTTCAGCCAGAGTTGGCAGATTCACCGTCTCGATGCGGACGTCATGGTCCTGCAGGGCCGCGACGCAGGCGTCAAACATCGCACGGACCGGCGCCTCGGTCTCCATGGTCGCCAGATCTGCCGGGATGGCGTAGCGCAGCGGGCGCGGCGAGGGGGTTGCGGGCAGCGTGTCGCCGACAAGCACGCGGTCGGCGTCGCGGATGGTAGCAAGATCAGCCGCAAGCAGGCCGGGCACATCGAAGCTGCGCGACAGCAGCTGCATCCCGGCACCCGGATAGCGGCCCATGCTGGGCTTGAAGCCGAAGCAGCCGCAGAATGCCGCAGGGATCCTGACCGAGCCACTGGTATCCGAGCCCAGTGACAGATCCGCCAGTCGAGTTGCCGCGGCAACCGCCCCGCCCGAAGTCGAGCCGCCCGCCACCCGGCTCCCCGTTGGGTCGAGGGGCGTGCGCGGGGTCCCGAAACGGCTGTTCACACCCAGCGCGCCATAGGCGAATTCGGTCATGTTGGTCTGGCCCAGCAGCACGGCACCCGACGCCCGCAAGGCCGCAACCACCGGCGCGTCATCTGACGCCGGCGCATCGCCCTGTGTCGAAGCCGAGGCCGATGAGGTGACCCACCCTCCGACGTCCAAGCAGGCCTTGACCGTCAGCACCGTGCCGGCCAGCGCCGGCAGTGCCGCGCCGCTGTGCTCGAGCGCCGCCCAGCCTTCGAGTTCGGCCAGCGCCTCGTCCCCGCGTTCGATCAGGAACACGCGCCGGTCGTCGGCCGCGTGATGCAGCCCGCGGGCAAGGTCCCGTGCCAGTTTTTCGCGGCGGGCGCCTATGGCGGAGCGGACTGCTGGCATCTTACAGGTTTCGCAGGAAGGACTGGATTTCGGGCGCCTCGGACGCACGCAGCGCGTCGGGCGTGTCCAGCCAGAGCACCTGGCCCTGCTGCATGAACATGATCCGGTCCGAGATCTCGAAGGCGAAATTCATCTCATGCGTCACGATTACCATGGTGATTCCCTCATGTGCCAATGAGCGGATGACGGTGAGGACCTCGTCCACCGTCTCGGGATCGAGGGCCGACGTCGGCTCGTCGAACAGCACCACCTTGGGGTTCATCATCAGCGCACGTGCGATCGCCACCCGCTGCTGCTGCCCGCCCGACAGCTGGAAGGGGTATTTCCGCGCATGTGCCTCCATGCCTACCTTGTCCAGCAGCGCGCGTGCCTGTTCGCGCAGCTTCTCCTCGGCGTCGAGGCGATGGTAACGCGGCGCCAGCAGCAGGTTGTCCAGCACGGTACGATGGCTGAACAGGTTGAAGGACTGGAACACCATGCCGATCTGGGCCTGGCGCGACCAGTCATGCCTGCGGCGGACACGCCCCGACTCCGCGCGCTCGGCCACGATGAAGGGGGTGCCGTGCAGCAGCACGCGCCCCTCGTCCGGCTCCTCCAGCCCGTTCAGCAGCCGGATGAAGGTGGTCTTGCCCGATCCCGAGCGGCCGATGATCGAGATCACCTCGCCCTGATGCACGTCGAGGTCGATGCCCGACAGGACCTCCTGGCCGTTGAAGCTCTTGCGCAGGCCTCGTGCGCTGAGCGCCACGACATCCGACACCGGCCCCTTGCGCCGGCTTGCCTCCGTGACGGATGCGCGAGGCGCATCGGTGGCGGAGGCAGACGTCACCAGGTCGCCCTTGCGGGTGATGTCCATCGCGCGCTCGAACCGCCGCAGCAGTCCGTCGAACACCGTCACGATCATCACGTAGAATGCCGCGACGACGGTAAGGGTCTCCAGAACGAGGAAGTTCTGGGTGTACAGGCGCTGTCCCACCACCAGCAGTTCTGCCAGCGAGATGGTCGAGACCAGCGATGTCATCTTGAAGATGGTGATCAACTGATTCGACAGCGCCGGAGCCGCCACGCGCAGCGCCTGCGGAATCACGATCATGCGCTGGATGCCGCCATAGCGCAGGGCAAGCGCCCGGCCCGCTTCGACCTGGCCCCGCGGTACGCCCAGCAGGCCGCCGCGATGGATCTCGGCCATGTAGGCGGTCTCACTGAGGATGAGGGCAATCAGGCCGGCGAGAAAGGGATCGCCTACCACCGGACGTAGCGAGGGCACTGCCTGCGGCAGCGAATAGATGAAGATCAGCAGCACCAGCAGCGGGAGGCTGCGGAAGAGCCAGATGTAGCCACGTGCCGGAAGCTGCACGAGCGGACTTCTGGCGCGCACGGCCAGGGCCAGGCCGAAGCCCAGCACCGCCGCTATCACCCAGGCCAGGATGCCGAGCTTGACCACGGTCCAGGCGGCCCACCAGAACTCCGGGCGGGCGAAAAGGCCAAGGGCGTACGGCCAGTCGAAACTCATGGGCGATCCTGTATCCAGGGGAGCAGGCGGGCAGGGGCTCTGCCCGCCGCGAGATTACCGGTTGGCGCCGACGATCTCGGCGATTTCCTCGTCGGTGACCTCTGCCATGCCGTAGCGGGCCCGGATCTCCTCGAATGTGCCGTCGGCGCGGATCTCGGCCAGCGCGGTGTTGACCGCGTCCAGAAGCTCGGTGTTCTCGGGCAGGACGGCAAACGCGACCAGAACCGGATAGAGAACCTCAGTCGAGGTTACCTCGAACTCCTCGCCCTGCCGGGCGACAACCTCCGCTGCCACCACGTTGTCGATGAACTGCGCATCGACCCCGCCGGCCCGCAGCGCCTGCGTCGCCTGGGCGTCGGTGTCGAATTCACGCACCTCGATGGTCTGACCGTCGCACTCCTCTGCAGCAGAGTCCGCCAGCTTGGGAATCCAGGACGCGCCGCGGATCGACGACACCGTCTTTCCGCACAGGTCGCTGATGCTCGCGGGCTTGTCGGCTGCCGAGGCCAGCACCATGATCGACGAGCCCGCCTTGGTATAGGGGACGAAGCTCAATACCTGCTGGCGCTCCTCGGTGACGTAGAGCGCCGAGGCGATGATGTCGAAGTGCCCCGCGCGAATGCCGGGGATCAATGCGGCGAAGCGCGTATCGACCCAGTCGGTCGGGAGGCCCATCCTGGAGGCGATGGCCTCCATCACGTCCACGTCGAAGCCGGTCGGCTTTTCATCCGCCAGGTAGACGAAGGGGGGGTAGGTCATGTCGGACCCGATGCTGAGCTTGCCTGCCTCGACCAGCTTCGGCTCTGCTACGGCAAGAGTGACGCTGCCACACAACGCCGCGATGGTGACGGCGCTGCGGGCGAAACCGATAAACTTCATGTCCTCACCTGTTCTGTTGTGTCAGATTGTTGATCAATCGTGCATGCACCCTCGGGGATCGGGGCCAGACGTGGCAAGCACTTTGTGCAGCATCTGTTCGTTTCTTGAACGCATCCTGGTGGGCAGAGCTGACGATGGGCACGGGGGTCGTCGCGTCCTGCCAAACGAGTCAATGATTTCTTGTCCAGATTGCTCAACAAAACCAGGAGCGGTGCCATGGTAGCCGGGTGGAAGGTCTACCCCTCTCGATGCACCGGTCCCGCCGTAGGCAATCGCTCAGCGTTTCTCTTGCGATTGCTGCCGGCCGCCGGTTCGAGATTATGCGCGATCGCCTCGGCCGTCCGTATGACGGTTCAAGCAGATGAGCCCGAGCGACAAGCGGCCCTCGAAGCGGGACCACGCGACTGCCCGTTCGACGGAGACGGATCGGAGTGAGATAAGCTCGACGCGGTGACAATCGCCGGGTCGGATCTCCGCAGGACGCAGACGCGTACAGTGATCGCTTCCGCTATCGATGGTTGACGAGGCAATTGCTTGATCGGAACGGCAGTTCTGGAGGAACGGAGCGGACGGCGCTACTTTCCCGTCGGCTGCGGGTGGGTGGAGCGGGGGCTGAATGGACGAATTGCTGGTCGACGTTCCCCTTGCAGGGCGGCAGTTGTTGTCGCCCTCTCTGGCGACCGCGCCTTGTGGGGACGCCGTCGTGTGCGTGCCCGCCCGGAACGAGGCGCAACGGCTGCCGGCGCTGATTGCGGGGCTCGACCGGCAGGCGGGGTTTGGCGATCGGAAGGTCCGGGTTCTGCTCCTCCTGAACAACTGCACCGACGCGTCCCGCTCGACCGCCGAACGCGCCGCGGCGGCGGCGTCGCGGGTCGAAATGCGCATCGTGCAACGTTCCTTCCCTGCGGCCGCCGCTCATGCCGGATCGGCTCGCCGCGCTGCCATGGGGAGCGGCGCGGCTTGGCTTGACGATATCGGCGCGCGCGACGGAGTGCTGCTGACGACCGACGCCGATGCCGTGCCAGCGGCGGACTGGGTCGCGCGCTCGTGCGCAGCCCTTGCCGCGGGCGCGG
Organism: uncultured Paracoccus sp.; assembly: GCF_947496875.1. Lineage (GTDB taxonomy): Bacteria > Pseudomonadota > Alphaproteobacteria > Rhodobacterales > Rhodobacteraceae > Paracoccus. Next base: position 458,511 of record NZ_CANMEH010000001.1, read on the forward strand.
ACATCGCGGCGGCGGCGTTGATCGGCGCGCCGGACGAAGAGGCGCGGTTCGCCCGGCCGCTCCGTCGCGCCGTTGACGCCTGGATGGAGGCACGGCGTCTGGCCGTCCTGCTGGAGGAGGCCGTCGATCCCGTCCCGGGCGATCCGGCGCCTCGTCACTGGGATCATTCCGGCGGCGGCCTGGCGCTGCGGTTGGCGACCTATCGCGCGGCAGGCGGATGCCCCGCGATGCCGTTCCGCGAGGACCTGGCGCTCGTCGAGGCAGTCCGGAGGCTCGGCGGCATCGTTCGTCACTGCCCGTCGATCCGCGTGACCGTCTCCGCCCGGATGCAGGGTCGGGCGGCAGGCGGCATGGCCGACACGATCCGCGCCTGGGCAGCGCAGGCGGAGGCAGGGGCTCCGGTCATGGCGCCCGATCCTGCGGTGATGGAGGCGCAGTGGCGCGCGCGGGCCGCCGTGCGCGCGGCGGCGGCCAAGGCGACCGGTCATCTGCCCGCGACGCTTGCTGCGCGCGCCCTCGCGGCGTACGTGGCGAAGCACTGTCCGGATCCGGTCGACTGGCCCGCCGAGATCCCGGCCCCGGACGCGACGAGAATCTTGGAGCGACGGCTCGATGACCTTCTCCGCGTCTGCCCGGCGGCCTGATCCGGCCATCCCGTCGCTGGTCGACCGGCTGGAGCGGGTCGCCGCCCCCGCCGACGTCGATGGCAGCTATCCGCGGGCAGCGATGGAGCTGCTTGCGGGGGAAGGGTTGACCCGCTTGGAGCGCCTCGTCCCCGACCGGCTGCACGGCGGCATGGGACAGCTGCGCCGCATGCTCGCTCATGTTGGGCAGGGCGATGCGAGCGTTGGGCGGCTTCTGGAGGGACATGCCAATGCGCTCGAACTGCTGGACAGGGTGGCGCCAGAGCCGCTGCGCACGCGGGCGCTGGATAAGGTTGGGCGCGGCGCCATCTACGGCGTCTGGGGCGCGGACCCGCCGGAGAACCCGCTGCGCGTCGCGTTCGACGGCGGGCGCTACCATCTCAGCGGCGCAAAGATGTTCTGCTCAGGCGCGGACGGGCTCGATGCCGCGCTGGTCCTTGCGGCGGCAGACCTACTCGGGCCGGACCGGGTCAGCGATAGGCCGCATTCACAGACCTGATCTGTTCATGGAAGCGCTGCGAGATGTGCTGGGCACGTCCGCGCCGCAGTCAGTGCGGAAGCTCGCGCGTCAGCTTAGGCTCAACAAATACACGGTCTGGCGCTGGCGGTTTCTGGTGTTCTCGATCATCGGCAGCGGTGGAGCGGCGAGCTTTTCGGGGATCGTCGAGGCGGATGAAACCTACCAACGGGAGTCCCGAAAAGGTTCTCGGGAATGGGTTCGGCACTTCGCCGATCCGCAGAATGTCTCGCCGCCGCCACGCCCCAGGTGGGAGGACTTCACGACGCAGGGGCTGAAGATGATGCGTGGCCTCTCGCGGTGGCAGCTCCCCATCCTCACCGTCGCTGACCGGGGAGGCGCGCGTCTCTTCCAGCGTCTTCCTGACCGCAAGAGCGCGACGCTGGAGCGCGCAATGAAGCCATTGGTGCCGGGCGATGCCGTGCTGTGCTCGGACGGCGGCAACGGCTATTTGGTCTTGGCAGCCAGAGCGGGCATCGCGCACTTTGTCGTCGGCAGCAAGCCGGGCACCCGGGTCACCGCAGGCTGCTATCACATCCAGGATGTGAACTCGCTGCATGCCCGCTACGACAGGTTCATCAAGCCGTTCTGCGGCCCGGCCACCAAGAACCTGAACGGCTACATCCGATGGCTGGAGGTGCGGCTGTCAGGGATGCCACATGCGGAGGTCATACGAGCCTCGTAGCACAGCGTTGATGCGGTCAGTGTCAGCCCATTGGGGGCGTTCGCACCACCCCTGAAGACAGGGTCGAAGCCCCGTCTTCAGAAGAACGAAGCGGTTACATGTTGATGGCGCGCACCAGGCGGACGCCCCACTCCTCGTCAGGATTCGTGGTGCCATCCCCAAGCCGCTCCTGCATCACTGCGACGCCGAGATCCCTGCGAGCGGGCAGCCGAGCCCGTTCGGCAGCGGGCAGGGCTGGCTCGATCTCTTCGCGCCTAAGATCCGTGCAGTAGACCGGAGCGCCCGGCTGCTGGCGCCACGACTCCGCAAGCGTTCCCGAATAGACGGCGTCCAGACCTGTATCCTCGACCAATGCCATCGCCACGTCTCGATCGTGATCGCGGTCAGCCGCCACGGGAATGGCGAGGCGCCCCGGGTCCCCCTTCGGCTTTCCCTTACGTGCCAGCGACGCCGATCCGATCGCGTTCCAGGCCTTGGCAATCGGTCGGCGGAGCTGTTCCGCGACCCACAGGCTTTCCACCTGACCCGCCTCGATCGCGTCGATCGTGCTGTCGCGGAACGGGTAGTAGTTCGACGTGTCGATCACCACCGTCTCTTCCGGAACCGCACCGACGAGGGATCCGATCTTCGGAATGGCGTTGAGGGGGATGGAGAGAATAACCGCCTCGACGTCGCGCAGTGCGTCTTCGGTCGTTACCGCCCGCGCTCCAAAGGTCAGCAGTTCGGGGTCGATCGTCTCCGGCCCGCGGGAATTGGCCACTTTGACGTCATGTCCTGCAGCGCTCAGTTCCTTGACCAGAGTCTTGCCGATATGGCCGGTGCCGAGGATGCCGATTTTCATGTCATGTCCTTTGCAATGGTGGAGCGGCCTTACAGCGCCGCGTTGTCGTCGCTATCTGAGGAGCAGGTAGGAAATCGGCAAGAACCCACCAAAAGGTGGGTAACTGACCCGGAGGATGGTAATGGAGCGCGATTGGCGATGCGACGACCCGAAACAGCAGCTCGTCTGGGCGGCAGCGACCAGCGAGACACTGCGGGTGCTCGAAGGCAAGTGGAAGATCGTCATCATCGTCCAGCTCTTCGCGTCCAAAGCCCCCCTGCGGTTCTCTGAACTGGAGCGCCGCATGAACGGCGTGAATCAGAAGATGCTCATTCAGCAGCTCAAAGGTCTGGAAAAAGACGGCATTGTGATCCGGACCGCTTATCCGGAGGTGCCCCCGCGTGTCGAATATGCCTTGACCGACATGGGGAAGGCGCTCGGGCCCTCTATCGAGGCACTGGTGGATTGGGCGTTCTTGCGCTCTGAGACGGTTGGTCAATGCTCACCGGTTCGAGAGTCCGCTTAGTCCGCATAGCGGGCCAACACGCTTTGCGGACACCTCCTAACTTTTTAGATGTTCAATGCCCTCCTCGGCAGGATCGGCGCCGGAGCGGACTCCGGCGCCGGATCGCTCAGCGGGTCGGGCCGCCGTAGACGATGCCATTCGGTCTATCACCGACCGGCACCGTCCTGACCACCTCCTGCTTCGCGGCATCAATGATCGAGACGCTGTCATCGGCAATGTTGGTCACGAACACCAAGGCCCCGTCGTCCGATGCCGAGACGCCGTGGGCGCCGCCGCCAGTGGTGATCGTCTTCACCACCGCTCCCCTCGCCGTATCGATCACCGACACGGTGTCGTTCGGCTCGGCATCGGTGCCCTGGTTGGCGACGTAGACGTAGGCCCCGTCCGCCGTGGCGAACACCTGGATCGGGTCAGGTCCGACGTCGATCCGGTTCGTCACCGCGCGCGCCGAGGTGTCGATCACGGCGACGCGGTTCTCGTCGCGCAGCGAGACATAGACCTGATCGCCCGAGGGCGTGAACCCGACCTGCACGGGCGCGGTCCCGACCGGGATGCGCGCCACCTCGGAGAGCGCTTGCGTGTCGATGACGGAGACGGACCCGTCCTCGACATTGGCGACATAAAGCTCGCTCTCGTCGGGGCTGAGGCGCAGACCGTGCGGGTAAGCGCCGGTCGCGATGCGGCTGATGACCTCGGCCTGCGCGAGGTCGACCACGGCGATCTCGTCACCACCGGCCAGCGACACGTAGGCGCGCCCAAGCCGGTCAGCGACCACATGGGCCGGGTGCAAGCCGACCGCCACACGCGACGTGGAGCGAGAGATGTTCCAAGCATCGAGGATGACGAGCAAGCCATCGTTCGCGCCCTCGTCACCGTGCCCGTGCCCGTGCCCGTGCCCGTCGGACCCGTGGTCGCCCTCGGCTGCAGGATCACCGACCGCCAGCAGCAGTTTCCCGTTCGGAGTGAGATCGACATTGTGAGGCGCGACGGGAATCGGAACCGTGTTGACCGATCCGCTCCCGAGATCGAGGGCGCTGATCGAATTGCCCCCTTCGTTGGCGGAATAGACCGTCCCGCCTGCCTGGCCGAGGGCTGCTGTGGCTTCGCCATCATTCGCCCCCATCCAAGCCTGCATCTCGGCAATCTCGCCTTCCTGCGTCGCAATGATCCGGTCCGCCCAGGCTCTGGTCTCCGGATCGTCTCCGTATCGCCGCACGGTCCTCGCCATGTCGATCGCACCCTGATGGTGAGGGATCATGCCCCGGACAAAGGCGACATCGGGATCGTCAGCCATGACGCCGTCCATCATCGGACCGTGCGTGGCCTCCAGGGCCGCGACATAGGCCTGCGTGAAGTCGGAAAGACTGCTCGCGGCGGCGTCCCCAACGTCCGGGGAGGCCATAATGCCCTGCATCACCCCGCCCGGCATCATCTGGTGCATCGTACCCATGCACTCGGGGGGCAGTCCCTGCATCATCGCCTGGCACTGCGCGGGTATGATGTCCATCGTGGCGGTCTGAGCTGCAGGCGCATCGGGCATGGGTTCTGGTTGCGCCTGCGCCGGCGGAGTGGCCGGGTGGTGGGTGTCATGCTCGGCCTGGGCGAGAGCAGCGTTCGGCAGAGCCGCCAGCAAGCCGACGGACAGCGCAATCGAGATTCGTTTCATGGGTTTCATCCTTTGGCACCGGAGCCTCGCTGTCGCATTCGCGGACACGGGGTCTCCAGACATGTCATCTGGCTCGAGATACGCACCGTCCGGCACCTGCGCCGGAGCGGCGGTCACACGGCAAGCATGCGCGGCGGCCTCAGGATTTCTTCGGGAGATCGTTCGAATGGATCAGCAAGCAGACGTGGAAAAACCTCGGGGGTGACAGAGCGGTCGAAACTCGGGGGCGCCACGGGAACGGCGGCAACAAGACAGCTCTGGCAGCACTCCACCTGCACCGCGCCGGTTTCGTCAGCTGCACAGTCGGAGGACGCGTTCCCGCCATGATCGTTCAGCAGCGCGTTTTGCGCACAATGGCTCGATTCGGCGGCAGGTCGCTCGTTGTGAGCGACGTGTCCATTGGAACCGGCATGCGCCGGCACTTGCAGCACAAATGCGCCGATGGCGAGCAACAGGAGGCCAAGTGCAAACCGACGCAGCCAGTTGCTGCGCGCCGCACCCCTGCCGGCCAAGCCTCCGCTCACAGGCCACGTGTATCGAGGTTGTAAACCGCTCTTGCTACACCACTGCACTGTCCGCTTCCTTCTTGGAGGTAAAGACGGGTGCGGCGAGTTGTGCGACCGCTCCCGGCTCTCGCCGCATCGGATCAGTGGCAAGACGGAGATCACAGGCAACGCCCGCCTCAGATTTCCCGAGAGCCGAGAAATTGCCCGAAGCTCTGGATGGTCGCCCCGAACAGGAGCACTTCATAGGCCTCTGGATCGACACCGGGGAAGTCCATGCCGGGCGAGCCGGCGGGCATTCCGGGCACGGCAAGTCCTGTCCCCACGGGCCGCTCGGCCAGCAGGCGGCGGATCGCGGCGGCGGGGACATGCCCCTCCACCACGTAACCTTCCACCTCGGCGGTATGGCAGGAGGTCAGCTCGACCGGCACGCCGAGCCGCTGTTTCAGCGCGTCCACATCGGACGATTCCACGACATGGACCGGGAACCCGGCCGCCTTGATGTGCTCGATCCAGCCGCCGCAGCAGCCGCAGGACGGATCCTTGGTGACCGTCACCAACGGCAGCGCCTCGGCACGCGCCCTTGTCGGAATGGACATCAGCAGGGGAAAAGCGCCGGCAGCTGCGAGAACGGCGCGCCGGCTGATGAAGTGATCGTTCCGCATTCTGGACCTCGGTTTATCCATTCCATTATTTCACCAGGTCGCGCGTCACACTACCACGAAACGACGGATGAACACCTGCCGGCCGCGGCATGATGTCGCCGCCTCGGGTGGCTGCCGGCCGAGAGGCCGAGCTTGCGGCGCGATTGATGCGGCGGTTCTGACGAAGTCCGACGGACGAGCGCTCGTTCCACGCCGCGAGAATCATTGACCTGCACCCGCGCTGCAGTCCCATCACGGCCGTTTCGCGGACGATGATCTCCCAGCGGTAAAGACACAGTGCCAGAAACGGCCCGAACAGCCGCGGCGCGAGCTCGTAGCCGCAGAGCGTGGCCCCGCGCGGCGCGTCGGGGCGGAGTTGCCCGGTCAGTGCCGCGGCCTGGCGGCCGACCAGATGGGCGATGATGGCGCCGTTGTGCAGCGCAAGCGCAAGCACGGCCGGCAGCATCGATGGACCGAGGATCTGCAGGAACAGGTAGGCCAGCATGTACTCCGGGAACGACCGCAGAATGACCAGGACTAGATGACCTGCCGCTGCCCCGACGCGGCCTGCGACCCGCGTCACGAGCACCCCGAAGGAGAGGAAGGCGAGCATCCCTGTCAGGGCCAGCGCGATCTGGGCACAGATGAGGGTGGCGGCGATCCCCGGCAGCATTTCGGTCGTGAGAATCCGCCCCAGCCAGTCCGCGAAGCCGGCCCAGTCGCCGGTCCGCAGCGGCGCGGGCACGATGTCGATGGTCAGGAACCGCCAGAGCGCGCCCTCACCCATCGGCGGGCTTTTCAACGTGGCGAGCGACACGACGGCCGCCAGCACCCAGAGGAGCGCCAGCCGCCACCGCATCCACAGCCGGATGGAGGCGATCAGCGCCACATAGATCGCCATGACCGCCGAGGCCGCACCGTAGTCGCCCTGTCGAAAGAAGCTGTCGAGCTGGAAGCCCAGGGTCGGCAGGCCGATGAAGCCCAGCACTGCGCTGGAGCGCAGCGCACATTCCAGCCGGTAGAGCGTGTAGCTGCTCATCGCCTGCCGCGCGAGCGGCGCCCGCGCATAAAGGAACCGCGACAGCGCATCCGTCCCCGGGGCGAGCATGCGCGAGGGGCGCTGGTCGATCTCGTCGAGCTGTTCGGCGAAGACCTTGGCGAAGATCCCGGCATAGGGCAGGGCGATGGCCAGCACCCCCGTGCCGGCCCCAATCCCCAGCACCTGCATGAGCATCAGCGCCCAGAACAGCTCGTGGACCGAGCGAAGCGCGATGCAGACGGCCCGGACGCCGCGATGGTCGTAGAAGGGGGCAAGCATCAGCCCGCCGATACCTCCGACCGCGACGCCGGCAATGGCGAACATGAGGGTCAGCCAGAGCGTCCGTCCGATGTTCTCGACCGCGGCGAAATCCGGGGCGAGAAACCCCATCGCCATCCGCCGCAGCGCGTCCCACGGATCGTGCCCGGCCAGGCTGAGATCGGCGAACGGCAGGGCGGCCGCGGCGAGGATCAGAAACAGCGCCGCGACCTGCCCGCGGGTGATCCGGTTATCCTCGCCGTCGCGACCACGATCGGTGGCTACCTCGGCGCCTGGCAGGCGCGGCGGATCCAGCGCACCGACCTATTGCGCACCGCCATCGTCGCGGTCGGGGCGGCCATGACGCCCAGCGGTCTGCCGCCCGACAGTTTGGCGCGGCAACGGCCGGGTAGAGGCCAACCTCGTCGATGTCTCGCCCCGTCTGTCCGGCCGGGCGACGACGACCCCGCGCTGACCGCCGAAGCGACTCCGCCGGCGAGGGGCCCTGCGCCGCGCTTCAGCCTCGGGCGGCTTCTTGCCTTCACATCCCGCGAGGCGATGCAGGTTCGCCGCGATCCGGTGCGGCTGGTGTTTTCCCTTATGGGCAGCGCCGTGCTGCTGCCATCCGTTGTGAGCGGCGCGCCAACATCAACGAGGCTTTCGTAATCCTCGGCAGCGCCATCTGCCTCAACCGGATCAGAAGGTATCGCATGATGTTCTAAGTTGCACACGCGTGTCGGATACCAATGACCCGCGGAGCTAAGGCGACACTTGCATGCGGCCCGCGACTGTGCGCAATTTTAGCGGGCTCCGAGAACATCAGCCGGCCATCGACACGGGGCGTCATGCCCGCCGTGACGATCAGCTTGCCCCTGCGCCAGGCGGCGACGTAGTCGCCCCGTGGGACCGGGTTTGCCGGGGCCGCGATCAAGCCCTATCCCGCGGAACAGCGCCACCAGATCGTCGCGGATCGCCTGGTGCCGGCGAATGCGCTCGGCCATCCAGCCCTCGGCCCCCGCAAACCACGTCCGCAGCACCGCCTTGCTGAGCCCGCTGCCCTGGCGATTAGACCCCGTGCTGCAGTAGAACGTGCGCAGTGGCACGAGGCCTACGCCAGTGTTCGGCGGTAGACCCCGACAGCGCTTGCTGCCCGCCTATAAGGGCGATCGCCGTAAACCCGCTTAGTCGGTCGAACGCAACGACCACGTGGAACTTCTGGGCGACGCCGTCGCGCCTGAGGCGCGGGTGCTGCTCCGCGTCGCGGCAAGGGCTGATACCGACCACTGCGGGAATGGAGATGCGCCACCGGACCGCGTTCCTCGGCCGGCAAGGTCCGCTCGATTTCCGGATCAGGCGATCGAGTCCCGCGTGCCTGCACGACGTCTTCCAAAACCTCCTCGACACCGTTGGCCGTCATGATCTGCCGCATCTGCCCAGGATGATTGGTCACACATGTTCAGCGCGCGCCACTTGTGGGCCTGCCAAAAGCAACTCAGCAGACGATCTTCACCGGCGCGGCCTCCGGCAGCGGCCCGCCGGAGCGGCATCACGAGACCTCCAGCGGCCTTCCATGAGTATAATCCCAGTCCTCGCGCTTCGGCAGCTGCTCGAAGGTATGCTCGGGCGGGGGCGAGGGCAGGCTCCATTCCAGGGTGTCCGCGAACTCGTTCCAGTAGTTGTTCTGGGTCACGCGCTGGCCCGCGAACAGCGTGTAGAACACAACGCCGATGAAGAGCAGGAACGACGCAAAGGCGATATAAGCGCCGATCGACGAGATGTTGTTCCAGTAGGCGAAGGCTTCCGGGTAGTCGATGTAGCGGCGCGGCATGCCCTGACGGCCCAGGAAGTGCTGCGGGAAAAACAGCAGGTTCGACCCGATGAACATCATCCAGAAATGGACATGGCCGGCCCACTCGGGATACTGCCGCCCGCTCATCTTGCCGATCCAGTAATAGACCCCGGCAAAGATCGCGAACACCGCACCCAGCGACATCACGTAGTGGAAGTGCGCCACGACGTAGTAGGTGTCGTGGTAGACCCGGTCCAGCGGCGCCTGCGCAACGACGACGCCGGTCACGCCGCCGACGGTGAACAGGAACAGGAAGCCGAAGGCCCACATCATCGGCGCCCTGAACTCGATCGAGCCGCCCCACATGGTCGCGATCCAGCTGAACACCTTGATGCCCGTGGGCACCGCGATCGTCATGCTGGCGAGCATGAAATAGGACTGCTGCGTCACGCTCATCCCGGCCGTGTACATGTGGTGCGCCCACACGACGAAGCCCAGGACACCGATCGCCGTCATTGCCAGGACCATCGGCAGATAGCCGAAGATCGGCTTGCGCGAGAATGTCGAGATCACGTGGCTGATGATGCCGAAGCCCGGCACGATGACGATGTAGACCTCGGGGTGACCGAAGAACCACAGGATGTGCTGGTACAGCACAGGGTCACCGCCGCCCGCCGGGTTGAAGAAATGGGTGCCGAAATTGCGGTCCATCAGCAACATTGTGATCGCCCCGGCCAGAACCGGCAGCGCCAGCAGGATCATCCAGGCGGTGATGAACACCGACCATGCGAACAGCGGCACCTTGAACAGGGTCATCCCGGGCGCGCGCATGTTGAGGAAGGTGGTGATGATGTTGATCGACCCCAGGATCGACGAGGCGCCCGACACGTGAACCGCGAAGATCGCCAGATCCATCGAGTAGCCGCTTTCGGTGGTCGACAGCGGCGGGTACAGCACCCAGCCGACGCCCGACCCGAGCTGGCTGTTTCCCCCAGGGGCCAGCAGCGAGGCGACGGCGAGCGCCACACCGCAGACATACAGCCAGTAGGACAGGTTGTTCAGCCGCGGAAATGCCATGTCGGGCGCGCCGATATGCAGTGGCATGAAGTAGTTGCCGAAGCCGCCGAACAGCGCCGGGATGACGACGAAGAACATCATCAGCACGCCGTGATACGTGATCAGCACGTTCCACAGATGCCCGTTGGGCGTGCACTCGGTGGCCGCGTCGGCAAACAGCCGCGCCCCTTCCAGACACATGTACTGCACACCGGGGTGCTGCAGCTCCATGCGCATGTAGACGGTGAAGGACACCGAGATCAGGCCGACCAGGCCTGCGGTGAACAGGTAAAGGATACCGATGTCCTTGTGGTTGGTGGACATGAACCAGCGGGTGAAGAACCCCCTGGTATCCTCGAGACCTGCGGCGTGATCGGTTGCTGACGCCATGACCTTCTCTCCTTAAAGAGATTATGCGCGCCCCCAACAGGAGCGCGGTTGATCGAACCTGCTGTAATCTTTGATGGGAGCCAGACGACCTCGCCGCCCATCCCCGAGCTGAACTCGGTCCCGCCGATCGTTCAAGCTGCGCCTGATCGGACTCAGAGGGTCATGCGCCTGTTTCAAAGCGCGGGAACAGCACGTTATTCTCCAGATGGATGTGCTCCATCAGGTCCGCCCTCAGCTGCGCCGCCCCGGCATAGAGCGCTTGCCAGGAGCGGCAGGCGTCGTCCGGCAGCGTATAGTCGTTCGTCAACTGCGCCACCTCGTCCAGAAAAGCGCCGTGATCGTCATGATCGTGCCGCATCTCGCTGATGGGGACGAAAAGGGCATCTGTCGCCTGTCTGCGCATGGCCGGGAATAAGGTCAGCTCTTCCTTTTTCATGTGCACCTCCAACTCGCTCCAGATCCGGTGCAGCGTGTCGGCAAGGCCTTCGGGCACGCTCGCGTGGCCGGCGTGAACCGCCTCGACCTTGCGCGAAAGCGCGATCAGTTCCGGAATCTGCTGGCGGTGAACATCGTGATACCGCGCCTGGATGTGGTCAATCAGCGCATCGGTCTCCTGCGGCGCATCGGGCGCGGCCGTGGGATCAAGCTCGCCCAAGGCAGTCTCCAGCTTGCCCATGTCAAGACTGCGCCGATTGGCTGCCTCTGCCAGCGGCACATCTCCGTGGCAGCAAAAGTCGATGCCGAACCGGCGAAAGACGCCGGATGCGCCAGGAAGACGCGCTGCGATCTCGCCGACCGTCCGGTCATGCAGGGTGTGGGTCGTCTGGGGCATGGCTGTCTCCATAAGCCGGGGTGTCTGAAGGTGAACCAGGCGCCGCGGCACCAGGAGGGCGCAAAGCTTATTCGGTACTTGCCATGCCGAATATCTTCTCACATAATTGGTAGAGTCAATACCAATTAGGAGCCCCGATGCGTCTTGCGACCTTTACCGACTATGGATTGCGCGTTCTGATGCGCCTGGCGGGAACGCCGGAAAAGGCGGTTTCGACCGGGCAGATCGCCAGTGAGTTCGCGATCTCACATCATCATTTGGCCAAGGTGGTGCGCGATCTCGGGCGCGGCGGCTTCGTGCGGTCCGAGCGCGGCAGGTCCGGCGGGCTGCGGCTGATGCGGCCGGCGCACGAGATCACGCTGGGACAGGTGGTGCGCCATCTCGAACGCAAGTTCGCCATTGTTGAATGTTTTCGCGCCGATGGCGGCGCGTGCGTGCTGAAACCGCGCTGCCGTCTGAGGCCCGGGCTTTCCGCGGCGCGCGAGGCGTTCATGGCCGAGCTTGACCGCACCACCATCGAGGATTGCGCCTGGCCCGGAGACGACGTGGACGGACTGGTGGTGGCCGCGTGAGGCCAGGGAAGGGGAAGAGCGATGACCGCGATCGAGTTCAGTGAAGACAGCGTCCGGATCGATGCGGCTGTCCTTGCCAGGACGTTCGGGATCAGCGCCGATGATCTGAAACAGGGCATGCGTGCAGGTACGATCACCAGCCGGTTCGAGCGAGGCGAGGACGCCGATGCCGGAACCGTGCGGCTGATCTTCTTCTCGCGCACCCGTTGCGTTCGGATCATTGCGGACGAAAGCGGCAACGTCCTGACCTGCGGCGCGGCGGATTTCGCCGGGCCGCCCGCCTCCGAAAGCGGGATGCGTGAGGCCGCTGTCAGTGATGCCGGCATGGGTCATGAGGCCGCCAAGTCCGCGCCCATGGGCGGGCAAGACCTGGAATACACGGCACATATCGAGACTCTCCTCGACCTCGCGCTGGATGGGACCTTCCCCGCCAGCGATCCGATCGCGGTCAGCGTGGACACCTCGGCGCGGACGATCCGGAAATCCGGAGAGGCGCCATGATCGTTGATCGCTCCGACGAGGTTCCCCGCCAGAAATGGCCCCGTCGCTTTCCGGTTCCGCGCAATCTGGGTGTGGCGGCGCATTCGCGCATCGCCGACGGGAAATCCTGGCCTGCGCCGAAGGGTGCCGTTCCGATCGCGACCCTGCGCGTCTACCGCTTCGATCCGGAAGGCGCGGCAGGCGCGCGGCTGGAGACGTTCCGCGTTGACCTGGACGACTGCGGGCCGATGCTTCTCGATGCTCTGATCTGGATAAAGAACAGGATCGACCCGACACTGACCTTCCGTCGTTCGTGCCGTGAGGGCGTGTGCGGTTCCTGCTCCATGACCATCGACGGCACGAACTGGACCGCCTGCACCCGCGCCATGGCTGATCTGGCGGAACCCGCGACAGTCTATCCGCTGGCCAACCTGCCGGTGATCAAGGATCTGGTGCCCGACCAGAGCCACCTGTTCGCCCAATACGAGATGATCGAACCCTGGTTGCAGGCCGAGACCCCGGCGCCGGAGCGCGAGCGGCTGCAATCGCCCGAGGAGCGCGCGGCGCTCGATGGCTATTATGAGTGCATCCTGTGCTTCTGCTGCAGCTCGTGCTGCCCCAGCCACTGGTGGAACGGCGACCGCTTTCTGGGGCCGGCGACGCTTTTGCAGGCGTGGCGCTGGCTGGCCGACAGCCGCGACGAGGCGCGCGGCGCGCGGCTCGACACGCTTGAGGATCCGTTCCGGCTCTATCGCTGCCACACGATCCTGAACTGCACCCGCACCTGCCCGCGCGGACTGAACCCCGGCCGCGCCATCGCCGAGATCAAGAAGATGATGATCGAGCGGCAAGGCTGACTGGAGAAACCGCCATGCCCCGGCCCCGGCCGAAATCGCCCAACATGCAGAACTACCGGCCACAGTTGACGTCCGTCATCTCCTTCGGGCACCGGCTGTCGGGCGTGGGCCTGAGCCTCGGTGCCTTCGGTCTTGCGGGTTGGCTGGCGGCAGGCGCCTCCGGACCCGAGGCGTACGGGGCCGCGCAGGCACTGCTTCTGTCCGCATTTGGACGCGCTGTGCTGTTTCTGATCACGCTGGCGCTGTTCTATCATCTGTGCAACGGCATCCGGCACCTGGTCTGGGACAACGTCCGGGGTCTCGAATTGCGCGAGATCTATCTTGGCGGGGGGGCGGTCGTGGCGGCGAGCCTGATCCTGACGTTGGCGTTCTGGACATGGGGGCTGGCATGACGACCCGCACCATCTCGCCATTCGCGCGGGCGCGCGGCCTTGGGGCAGCGGGTCATGGCACGAGCTACTGGTGGGCGCTGCGGGTCTCGGCCGTGGCCCTGGTGCCGCTGGTGCTATGGCTGGCCGTGGCGCTGGCGGGCGGCGCGGCGGCGGATCACGCGAGCCTGGTGGTCTGGCTGGCGGCGCCGCTCAATTCAGTGCTGATGATTCTGCTGCTGGCCGCCGGTTTTCATCATACGGCACTGGGGCTTCAGGTCATCGCCGAGGATTACATCCATTCCGGCGCGCGGTTCGCCGCCGTTGCGGTCATCCAACTGGCGTGCATCGCCGGTGCCGCAGCCGGCATTGGCGCGGTGCTGCGCATCACATCAAGCGCATAGGAAAGGGTCCACGTGCTTATCCGGAAACTTCTGCCCACCGCGCGCCAGCGCCTGCAATCGATCGATGTGAGCGCAGTGCTTCTGCAAGCGGCAAGGCGGCTCGACGACGGCTGCGACATGCTGCTGGTCTGCGATACCACAGGCCGGCTGGCAGGCGTCCTGACCAAGACCGACGTGGTGCGTCAGACAGGACGCTGTTCCGGCGCCAGCTGCACGGCACCCGTGATTGAGGCGATGACCCGCGACGTGACCGCCGTGACCGCCGATGGATGGCTGCAGGAAGCTTGGGAAATCATGAAGGCCCGCGGCTTCAAGAACATTCCCGTTCTCGAGGCGGACGGCAAACCGCTGGGAGTGCTGAATGCCCGCGATGTTCTTCAGACGCTGCTGCAGGAGGTCCGGGAGGAAGAAGGCCTGCTGCAGGATTACGTCATGAACATCGGCTACCGCTGACAAGACGCAGGAGGAAACGCTCATGTCCGATTTGCTGTACCCGACGAATACCGGCGCGCTCGCGCAGCGCCGCCAAGAACTTGCGCCGGAGGTGGATAAAGCCTTCAAGGCATTCAGCCAGGCGGTCTTTGCAGGTGGGGCGCTGGATGCCAAAACCAAACAGCTGATCGCCGTGGCGGTCGCGCACGTCACCCAGTGCCCTTACTGCATCAAGGGTCACACCAAGGCCGCATTGCGCCACAAGGCGAGCGAAGCGGAAATCATGGAAGCGATCTGGGTCGCGTCAGAGATGCGCGCAGGGGCAGCCTTCGCCCACTCCCTGCTGGCGCTGGATGAGATGGAGAACGCAGCCGGCACGGACTGAACGAGCTATCATGACGGTCACAAGGAAAATGCAGAGAGAGGACATCGGCATGGCAGGCAAGATCATCATGCTGGGAACGGCAATCGCCCTGGCGGCACTGGCCGGCGCGAGCGCCGCGCAGGAGAGCGATGCGACCTATGTGGCCGACCTCGTGCCGCTCAACACCCAGGCGGCGGGCGGCGAGGCCAGGGGCACCGCCACCCTGACGGTCTCGGGCGACACGCTCACGATCAAGCTGGACGTCAGTGGCGCCCCGCCGGGCATCATGCACCTCCAGCATTTCCACGGCTTTACCGAAGGCCATCAGGACGCCCGCTGCGCGGCCGCCGATGCTGACGCCAATGGCGATAGCATCATCGACCTGATCGAGACCGAGCCGCTCGCCGGCATCACCATGGTTCCGTTCCATGCCGATCCGGCCAGCCTGGCAATCGTCGCCGACAGCTATCCGATTGCCGGCGAGGACGGAGCCTACAGCTATGAGCAGAGCGTGTCACTCACCGCGCTGGATGAGGCGATCGGCAAGGCCTTTCCCGGTCAGAAGGTCGATTTTGAGCGGCGGGTGATCGTCCTGCATGGCGTACCCGAGAACACCCGACTGCCCGACACCGTGCAGTCGCTCGGCGATGTTCCGGCGCATGTGACGCTACCCATCGCCTGCGCCGAGATCCGCAAGGCCGAAGGCTGATTAGACATCGGCGTGGCTCGGCCGCCTAATCAGGGCCGTGTGCCGTGCGACGCGTTTCGCAACATGCGAAGCAGGCGCGCAACAACCATCAGGACGAAAGGAGTTCGTGCCGTTGAATACTTCCAAATCTCTTTCCCATGAAGCCGGAGCCGAACCGCTGTCGCCAACAAGGCGCATGATTGCCGTCGCCAGCGGCAAGGGCGGGGTCGGCAAATCCACGGTGACCGCCAATCTGGCGGTGATGCTGGCGCGGCAGGGGCTGCGCGTCGGGCTGGTGGATGCCGACCTTTATGGCCCGTCGATCCCCGGCATGCTGGGGATCCCCGGTGACCGGCCCCCGGCCATGTCGCCCGGCGGAAAGATCGTTCCCACCGAGGCGCACGGCGTCAAGGTGATCTCGATGGGAATGCTGACCGGCGACGACAAGCCGGCAATCCTGCGTGGTCCGATGGTCACGAAATACCTGCGGATGTTCGTCACGCAGGTGGACTGGGGCGATCTCGATCTTCTGCTGCTCGAC
Source organism: uncultured Paracoccus sp. (assembly GCF_947496875.1). Lineage (GTDB taxonomy): Bacteria > Pseudomonadota > Alphaproteobacteria > Rhodobacterales > Rhodobacteraceae > Paracoccus. The sequence continues at coordinate 474,586 of NZ_CANMEH010000001.1, forward strand.
CTGCCGCCAGGCACGGGCGACACGCAGCTGACGCTGGCGCAATCTTTCCCGCTGAGCGGCGCCGTCGTCGTCACGACCCCGCAGGATGTGAGCCTGAAGATCGCCCGGCGCGGGCTGCGCATGCTGGAGCAGGTCAACGTGCCGATCCTCGGGATCGTCGAGAACATGAGCGGCTTCACCTGCCCCTGTTGCGGGGAGGTCACGCATATCTTCCATCAGGGAGGCGGCGAGCGCATCGCGGCGAGCCTGGGCGTGCCGTATCTCGGCGCCATCCCGCTCGACCCGGCGATCGTGGATGGCGGCGACAGCGGCGTGCCGCTGACGGCGTCTGCACCGGAAAGCCCGACGGCACTTGCCTATGCAAAGGTCGCCGCCGCGCTGGTCGCGGACACGGGGGCGGTCGGCGGCCTTCGGGCTCCCTTCGACTGGGATATCGCGTCCGGCAGGGGACAGCCCGCTCCCGCGCCGGATGCGCCATCGGGCCGGCCCTTAGCGCTGGATTACGATGCCGCTGGCCTGACGATCCGCTGGTCCGATCACGTCCAGCGGATCGACCCACGCGACCTACGCCTTGCTTGCCGCTGTGCCGCTTGCCGCGACGAGATGAGCGGCAAACGGCTTCTGGACCCGGAAAAAGTTCCACTGGACGTGGTTCCGACCCGGATCTGGAGCGTCGGCAACTATGCGTTCGGTGTGGCCTTCAGCGACGGGCACCAGTCCGGCATCTATACCTTCCCCGCGCTGCGCGAGATCGAAAGCCCGGAGACTGAGGATGTCTGACACTGCCCTGCGCCGTCGCATCCGTGCGCAGACATCGCCGCGCGATCCCGCGACGATGCGCTTCATCCTCGACGCGCCGGTTCAGGCCGGACGATCGGCCAGCTTCGATGGTCCGGTGGACGGGGCTCCCCTGGCGCGGGCGCTGTTCTGCATCGCCGGCGTAAGTCGGGTGCAGGTCAGGGACGAGACGATCCTGGTCACACGGGCACCGGATGCCGACTGGCAGGCGCTCAAGGCACCAATTGCCGCAGCCATCCGGCAGGTGCTGGAGCGGACGGATCGACCGCTTGGCGAGGTGCCGGATCCTGCGGCGGTCGAGGGGAGCGATGGGGCACTTCTGGCTGCCGTCGCGGAATTCCTCGACAGACGGGTCAATCCGTCGATTACGGGCCATGGCGGCCACATTGCCGCCGAGGCCGTCGAGGGCGGCGTCGTCCGGCTGCGCATGTCCGGCGGATGCCAAGGCTGCGCGGCATCGTCCCTGACCCTCAGAAATGGCGTCGAAACAATGCTGCGGGCGGCCTTTCCCGCGATCCGAGAGGTTGTCGATGTCACCGACCACGCGACGGGAAAGAAGCCATTCTACAGCAGAGTGCCCGGGCACAGCCCGGTCCTGCCGGGTGGAATTGCGCAAGAGGCGCAGCCGGCAATCGAGATCGATCCGCTGCCGCGTCAGGTGCGCCGGCACCTTGAAGGGTTGCCCGTCGAAACGCTGCCGATCACCTATGGCCGCCTGGCGCGCGACCTGGGGATGGTCGCGCCCGGTGCGATCCGCAGGATCACCGAGGCGCTCGAGACCACCATGCGTGAGGATGCTGCGGCAGATCGCCCGTTTATTGCGGCGCGCGTCGTTGGCCGCGGTCCCCTGAAACTCCCCGGACGGGGGTTCTTCGATCTCGCCCGTGAACTCGACCGTGGTCCGCGGCCAGACGAGACGGAAGAAGTCTTCCACCGCCGACACGTGACGAAGAGTTTGGGAACTGCATTAAAACCGGCTTGAGCACATCGAAGCCTTGGCCGCAGTGATCCGCATTACGGCCGGGAACCTCCGTTTGATCGAGCGTCTTTTGGGGGCAGATGCGGCGGATCATGACCGTCAATGGCACAGAGGATGTCTCGGAAGACATCGTCCACGCAGCCAGAGACTGCCTCGTCATCGGCCGAGGAGGCTGACAGATATTTCGAGCAGAACCATGTCAACCAGTGCGAGCGGTTACGGGAAGTGCCAGCTGGAGTGCGGAGAGGTCGCGGGATGAGACCTTTACGTTTCCTCCAAGCATGTAATGTCCACCAGGGCTCTGTCGTCCGTCCGAGACTGTCCTCGACCTGCTGGACAGGCTCCCTCCGGATCCGCTCGCCAGGGAGGACGGCCAGTTCATCATTGACGCCGAGGGAAACCGGATTGCCTGACACCCTGACCGACCTGAACACACCACAGATCGACGCGACGAGTTTCGCCGCAATTGACCGCGATCGGCTGCTCTCACCGACCATCAGCACGCATCCGCCGCGCATCCTGATCCTGTACGGCTCGCTCAGGGCTCGGTCGTTCAGCCGGCTGTCGGCCGAGGAGGCTGGACGCAGACCCGGTGAACGATCTCGACCACCTGATCCTTTGCATAGGTCAGCCGTTGGGCCTTTGTCATCGTCGAGGCCTCCCCGCTCACGGGCACGGTTCGGACGAACGCCGCGACCTGATCTTCCATCCCCAGCCGTCCGATCACCGTGCCGCCGACAATGGCTACGGCAAGCCCGACGACGACGTAGGCCAGCGCGATCGGCCAGTTGAAGATCGAGGCGAGCAGGATCACCGAGGCGAGGTCGACCAGCGGCGAGGAAATCAGGAACGAGAAGGTCACCGCCAGCGGCAGCCCCGCCGCCGTGAAGCCGATGAACAAGGGGATCGATGAGCAGGAGCAGAAGGGCGTCATGGTGCCGAGAAGCGCCGCCAACGTGTTGGCCCCGATCCCCGTGCGCCCGCCCAGCATGGCCCGCGTCCGTTCCGGCGGGAAATGGCTCTGGATATAGGAGATGGCAAAGATCAGTACCGACAACAGAATGAAGATCTTGATCACGTCATAGACAAAGAATTGCACCGACCCGCCGATCCGCGAGGCCGGGTCCAGGTAGTGTCCGAGCACGTGGTGTAATTTCAGCGCCGTCGACGGTGTGATCCCGGGTGGTCACCGAGGTGTATGGTCGAGGTGGAGTTTGGCGACTTCAACCACGGACCGCACGGAGACCCCGATGACCAAGACCAACATGGACCTGTCCGAGCTTCTGGCCAAGCACGACCAGGGAGACTTTCTGCGCAGCATCGCCGAGGCTGTTCTTCAGCTGATCATGGAGGCCGACGTAGAAGGCCTGATCGGCGCCGGTCGGCACGAGCGCAGCGGCGAGCGCA
>NZ_CANMEH010000002.1 GCF_947496875.1 uncultured Paracoccus sp.
GCATCGTCATGGCGGTCGCGCAGGGTGCGGGGGTGCTCGGGCGCCTGCTCTGGGGCTGGCTGGCAGACCGCCATGTGAGTCCGCGGATCATGCTCAGCCTGCTTGGCATCATCATGGCCGCCTGCATGGGGGGCATGGCTCTGACCGGCCCCGACTGGGCGCTGTGGATTGTCATCCTGGTCGCGGTCGCGTCCGGCGCAACCGCCATCGGCTGGAACGGTGTCTTTCTCGCCGAGGTCGCCCGGCTCTCTCCGCCCGGCATGGCCGGGATGATGACCGGCGGGACGCTGTTCTTCACCTTCTTCGGCGTGGTGGTGGGCCCGCCCGCGATAGCGGCGATCATCGGTGCGACCGGGAGCTTTGCAGCTGCCTTCGCGGTCGTGGGCCTGGTGACGCTGACGGTCGCCGCATTCCTGGGCCTCACGCGTCCCCGCCTTGCCACCAGCTGATCCGAGGAGATGCATGGTTCGATCTAACCGTTCGTGCCTCGGACGGTTCATGATCGCCTTGCTCCCGCCCGGGCGGATCTGGTCATCCTGAACCTGGAGGACGAGATGCAACTTTCGCGGTGGCTTCTTACAGCGTCTCGCCAGTGGGACGCTGCTCTTTCGCGGCCTTCTCGAAAAGCCAGGCCGATGCGAGCCACAGCCCCGCGAAGAACACGGTGATGGGTCCCGTGAAACCCAAGCCGGCAACCAGTGCGATCACGGCCACCAGCAGCTGAGCGAGCGCCACCGCGACCAGGACGCGGGCCATTCCGTACGCCCGGAATCGGACAATGACGGCCCCGATGATCCCGACCGCGAGCACGCCGCCATACATCCGGTTGGCAGGGTGATCCTCTGACCCGATGATGCCAACGGCACCGTTGATCCAGATCAGGATGAACGCCGCCGTGAGCCCGACCGCGACGGCGGCTCGATACGCCCGATTGACCGTCGTCCTGACGGTCAGTTCATAGGTGAGGCCGACACCGAGGACGAGAGCGCTGGCACAAGCGAAATCAGCCGGGGTCCAGTCGACCTCGTCAGTGAACCGCATCCCCACCAGAGGCAGCAAGATGAGCGCCGCTGCAATGCTCCAGGCCGCCAGTCTCCAGCGACTCCGCGGTCGTCCGCCAGGATGTTTCGCATCATCCGCCATGCCCCGGCTCCCTCATGGCAAGGTCCTTCAACCGGCACTGGCCCCACAGCCACTGCGTCTTCGGGAACGGATTCCCCGGTGATCCGTTCCGCCGGGGAGGAGGGCCCGCCCATGACGCTGCGCTTTGAACAGATCCTGGCCGATGGTGTCGCCGAATGCTCCTACCTGCTGGGGGATGATGCCGCGCATGTCTGTGCCGTTGTCGATCCGCGACCCGATGTGGAGATCTATCTCGAGACCGCCCGCCGCTTCGGCCTCGTCATCACCGATGTCTTCGAGACCCACATCCATGCCGATTTCCTGAGCGGCGCGCGCGAGCTGGTGGACCGGCTTGGCGGGCAGGCGAAGCTCCATGTCAGCGCCGAGGGTGGCGCCGAGTACGGCTTCGATCACGAGCCCCTGCGGGACGGGGACGAGTTCACCTTCGGCGGTCTGCGGATGAAGGCCCGCTTCACCCCCGGCCATACGCCCGAGCACATGTCCTACCTGCTGTTCGACGGCGACAAGGACACGCCGTGGGGCGTGCTTTCGGGCGACGCCTTCTTCGTCGACAGCGTCGGCCGGCCCGACCTGCTGGGCGATGACCAGACCGAGGCGCTGACGGAGAAGCTCTTCCACACCGTGCGGGACGTGTTCATGGCGCTGCCCGATGACGTCATCATCTATCCCTGCCACGGGGCTGGCTCTGCCTGCGGGCCCGACATCGGCGACAGGATGTCATCGACCATCGGCTATGAGCGCCGCTTCAACGACTACGCGAGGATCACAGACCTCGAAGAGTTCAAGAAGGCGATGACGGAGAACGCGCCGCCGGTGCCGACCCATTATCCGCGGCTGAAAAAGGTCAACGCGCGCGGGCCGGAGGTGCTGCGCAACCTGCCGCGGATCGCGCCGATGACCGTCGAACGCTTCGCCGCGGCCGCCGCAGACGGAGCCCAGATCCTCGACGTGCGGGACATGATGGATTTCGGCGCCGGCCACGTGCCCGGCAGCCTCAACATCGGCGCCCGGCCCGAGCTGTCGGTCTGGGCCGGCTGGCTGCTCGATCCGGAGAAGCCGATCCACCTGGTCCTGCATGACGACAACGACTTGCCCGAGGTTCTGCGCCTGCTCTGGCGCACCGGCTTCACCGATTTCGGCGGCTATCTTGCCGGCGGCATGGCCGCGTGGCGCGAAGCAGGACAGGAATTTGCGCAGATCCCGCAGGTCTCCGTGCACGAGCTGAGGGACGCGAAGGAACTGACGCCGCTTGACGTCCGCAAGCCTGACGAGTGGGACGCGGGGCACGTGCCGGGCGCGCAGCACGCGTTCCTGGGAGAGCTGCCCGAAACGCTGTCCGATCTCGACCGCTCTGCCCCCTACGCCACCTATTGCGCCAGCGGCTTCCGCGCGTCCATCGCGGCGAGCCTGCTCAAGAAGAGCGGCTTCGAGCGGGTGCGCAACGTGCCCGGAAGCTGGAAAGCGTGGGAAGCCGCTGGCTTCGAGATCGAGAAACCGAACTGAGGAGAGCACGATGCAAGACACCGTCCGCATGAACGACCGCTTCACCGTCGCGAAGTTTGCACCCGAGGCCGAACAGATCAGGCAGGCCGCACGGGAAGGCTTCCGCTCGCTCGTCAACATGCAGACCGACGGCGAGGATGAGAAGCTGGAAATGCAGCCGGACGAAGAGGGCCGCGAGGCCGAGGAGGCAGGCCTGGCCTATCTCCATCATCCGGTCGACGGCGAAGAACTCTCCCACGACGTGGTCGACGCCTTCCGCCGCAAGGCCACCGAGCTGCCGGCGCCAGTGCTTGTTCATTGTGCCTCGGGCAAGCGCTCCGGCGCCTTCGTCATGATGCACATTGCCTCCGAACAGGGGATGAGCGGCGAAGAGGCCATCGAGAAGGCGGAGGAGATGGGCTTCGAGTGCGACACGCCGGAGCTCGAGAAGTTCGTCAGGGACTACGTCGACAGCCAGACTGGCAAGGGCTGAAACGCAGCCGGGCCGACGCGCCTCCGTGCCGACCATCCCCGGCACGGAGGCGCGTGAGTTTCCCTCTGCGCGATGGCTGACTTGAGCGCAGGGTACTCGCCGCACAGGACACCAGAAGGGTCGGAAGGCCCCGCCGCAATCCCGTGTCCTGAAGGCCAGGAGCCGAGGTCATGTCAGGCCGCGGGTCGGGACACATCGATCGGCTCAATCCGGATGATGTCGCTGGCGGCGGCCCCGATGTCATAGCACGACAGCAAGGTGGCCCAACTTCCGCCGCCTGGTCGTAAACGTGGACAAGCACGCCCGGGACCCCCACCAGGTCGCCTTCGCCCCGCGCAGTCAGGCAGAATCTTCGACGACAATGTCGCGTTATGGTCGAACGGTTACTGCGCGGAATACGGCACTTCGAGGCCAGCCCTCGTCGCTTTGAGTTTTCCGCAGTCGATCCACGTTTCAAAGCGATCACCATGCTTCCTGTCAACTGAGCTTATTGCGACGGACCACCCGCCTGCCATTACCGACAGGTCCGATATTCGATCACGTACACGCTGGGATATTTGTATGATCCAGATGCTGACCGGTGATGGAAAGCTGATCTTTTTCTGGCGAACTGACGCTATCTCATTACCGTTCATGAACGAGCTGTCCCGACACCCAATTCGAGTGAGACAGGATCAGAGATACCCTCGCAGGTCCCCTACAGGAGCGTCGCCGGGTCTGTCTTCACGCGCGCTGGACGACCGTAACATCCCCCAGCGCGGGCGCTTCCACGCGTCCACCCCGGCGAAAGGCTGCTTCGACCAGATCATAAACACCCTGCTCGAGACGCTGGATTTTCTGGCCTTGGCCTACCACGTCATAGCGATGCAGCCCGTTCAGCATGCCTGCATTGGCGACGACCGCGTAACGACGCCCGGGTTCGAGCGAGCTGCCGCCAACGGAGACGGCGGACACCCGTTCGCCGATCGGCCGGCGCAGGTCGGCGGTCCAGGTAAGGCCGTCGGTCTGGATCAGGCCGCCGACCTTTTCGATGGGATCGTCGGGCGCCAGATTGCTGGCGCTCTGCTCAAGGACGGCATGCAGCTGCTCGCCGGTAAGCGTCACGGTTGCGATCCTCGCCTCATGCGGCAGCAGCCGGCGAAGTGCCTCGGCGGTGATGGGCCCCGAAGTCAGCGCGACGCCGTAGCCGACGCCGGGCAACAACGCGATCTCGGCACCGGTCTCCTCGCGCAGGATACGGCCGATCAGCTTGTCGAACGGGCTCTCGACCTCGTAGCTCCGGCCGATCCGCTCGGCGGCGTCGGCAATCCGTTCCTGCAGCACTTCCTCGTGCGGGGCGCGCAGCTCCTCAAGCAGCGCCGCGACTTCCGTGTCCTCCTCCACCTCGTCGGCCCAGAGGGTGTGGACCGCTCCCTCGACCGAAGCGACGGTGCCGCCCTGCAGGGAAAGCGTCACCTCGCCCAGCATCGTGCCGTCCGAGAGCGCCTGCACGAGCCAGCCATTGCCGATGCGCTCGGGCGGCGAGATCAGGTCGTGGGAATGGGCGGCAATCACCAGGTCGATGCCGTCGACCTCGTGCAGCATCTTGCGGTCCACCGCCGACCCCTGGTGCGAGACGACGACCACCAGATCGGCGCGGCGCCGCAGGTCGGGGACCAACCGGCGCGCCTCCTCGATGCCGTTCGTGAACCGCAATCCCCGGATGTTGTCCGCGTTCGTGGTCAACGGCGTGTTGTGATAGCCGACCGCCAGCAGCCCGACGGAGATACCGCCGATCTCGCGCACCAACGCCGGGTCGCCCAGCAACGGCTGCCCGGAGGCCTCGTCGCGTACGTTCGCGCCGCGGATCGGGAACTTCGCGATGTTCGCCAGTTCGCGGGTGCGGTCGAGCCCATAGTCGAAATCGTGGTTGCCGAGCGCCATGAAGTCGTATCCGACCGCGTTCATCAGCCGGATCATCGCCTCGCCCCTTGTCAGATTGCCGAGCAGATCGTCCGAGAAGCTGTCGCCGCCATCGACCAGCAGCACGTTGCCACTACCCAGCGCCTCACGCCGGTCCCGGACCGCCCTGGCCAGGCGCGGCATCCCGCCGATCGATCCGGCCCTCGGGAAGTCGAACTCGGATGATTGCCCGGTCTGCGCCAGCGCGTTTCCCGGAGCTACCTCGAAGGCCGAGTGACGCCCGTGAAAATCGTTGGTGTGCAGGATCGTGACGGTGCCCGCGGCCGGCGTGCCCGAGCGCGCCACGGCAGGCCCGGCAAGGACCGCCGCCGCCCCCGTGAGGAAGGCGCGGCGGGAGGCATCGGAGCGGAGCCCTGCCCGGATGCTGGCGGTCGCGTCGTCGAGGGGCGTCCGGGACATCGCATGCTCCGTGTCGAGCCAGAATAATGCCGGTGGTGGCAGATGACGCGGCGCCAACGTGCCGCCATGGGCAGAGTTCCACCGAGGTGGATGGGTGTGCCAGTTGGGCCGCAATTCAGCTTCGGGGCGAGACATCCGCGCACTGACGGCGTGAGTGCGGCTGTTCAACAAAATGACTTCGAAGTTCATGCTATGCTCTGCCTCGGAGCCGAAGCGGAGGGTGGATGACCAACGACCCGGGCATCGTTGCAGGCGTTCCGCATCGCTATACCGGCGCGCGGGTCGCCTCGATCGACCTGCTGCGGGGGTTGATCATGGCGCTGATGGCGCTGGATCACACGCGCGCCTTCATCCTCGGCTTCACGCCCGATCCCACCGACATCGACACAACAACCGTTCCGCTGTTCGCGACGCGCTGGATCACCCATCTTTGCGCGCCGGGCTTCCTGCTGCTGGCGGGCGTGGCGGCGCGGCTGCAGCGTGAGCGACGTGACGCCGGATCGCTCGCCTTGCTCCTCGCCACCCGAGGCGCCTTCCTGATCGCGCTCGAACTGACGATCATCGGGTTCGCCTGGATTCCGGACCCGAGCCGCAGCCTCATGCTCCTGCAGGTGATCTGGGCGATCGGGTGGTCGATGCTGCTTCTGGCGCCGCTGGTCTTCCTGCCGGCGTGGGGAGCCGGAGCAATCGGCGTTGCGCTATCCGTGCTGCACCCCATGCTATCGGCGGGCCTGGCGGGCTCCGGCGCACCAACCTGGGCGGGCGCGATCCTCTTTGATGCCAACACGGTCCTTGAGATTGGCGGCATGACCCGGGTGATCGTGTCCTATCCCATCCTGCCCTGGTTCGGCGTGATGGCCGCGGGATACGCGCTCGGCGACCTGGTCCTTCGCCGTCCCGATGACTGGGCAGCGCGGATCACCCGACTCGGCCTTGCCCTGCTGGCGGGCTTTGTGGTCCTGCGCGCCAGCCGCCTTGGTCTTGATCCGGAGCCCTGGCGGACGGACCTTTCCACGTTGCGGTCGGCGATGTCGTTCCTGAACTGCGAGAAATACCCGCCATCGCCGCTGTTCCTGATGATGACGCTCGGGCCGCTTTTGCTGCTTCTCGCGCTTTTCGAACGGTTCGGCGCCGGGCATGCGGAGTGGTTCCTGCGCCCTCTCGGGCAGGCGCCGTTGTTCTTCTACGTCCTGCACCTCTACGCGCTGAGGATCGTCGGACTCGCCACCGCGGTTGCCGTCTGGGGGGTCGAGCAATTCGGACCGCCGCCTCTGCACTCGGCGCCGGGCGGGCCGCTATGGGCTGTCTGGCTCGTCTGGATTATCGCAATGACTGCGCTCTATCCGCCGACGCGATGGTTCGCCGAGTTTAAGACCCGGCGCCGAACTTGGTGGAGCCGGTACCTGTAGGCGAGGTCACGTCGGCAACACGCCTCGGTGAAACGACTCTTCCTCAACCCGTCAGCTCCTTCAGGTTGGGAAGACTCTACGTCAGCGGGTGGAACCTACCAGGGGCGTCGTATTGCATTGCGGATTTTCAGATCCGTGTCTTAATTGCCGACATTGCTGTGGCTTTCGACCACTCGGCCCGCGCGCTTTTGGCGCCAACGGCGGTTAAACAACCTAAAGCCAGATCTCTGCTCCAGCGAGCTTCCCCACGCCACGGGAGTTCCGGATGGTTGCTGGTCCGAACCATCGCCATCCACCCCATTCGTCGCGGCCCAGGTTCCGTCCATCTGGCGAGTTTCGTTCCGGGTTTCGTTCCGATCCCGGATCGTCGTCCCGGCTCAGAAATCGTAAGCACTGATAATTGGTGACCCCGGCAGGATTTGAACCTGCAACCTGCCCCTTAGGAGGGGGCTGCTCTATCCAGTTGAGCCACGGGGCCGCACCCCTCGTCATGCCTGCAGACGCGTGCTTTGGCAAGCTTGCCGGTCGGGCTGTCATGCGCTAACGGACAAGGGTGGGGATCAGGAGAGATCGCGCCCGATGACGCCGCAGAAACCTCGACGGTCCCTGACCCTGCGCGACGTGTCCGAGGCGGCCGGCGTCAGCGAGATGACCGTCAGCCGGGTGCTGCGCAACCGGGGCGACGTGTCCCCGGCCACCCGCGAAAAGGTGCAGACCGCGGCGCGATCGCTCGGCTATGTCCCCAACAAGATCGCGGGGGGGCTGGCCAGCCAGCGGGTGAACCTTGTCGCCGTGGTCATCCCGTCGCTGTCGAACCTGGTCTTCCCCGACGTCCTGGGCGGGATTTCCGCCGAGCTGGACGACACCGGCCTGCAGCCGGTCGTCGGGGTGACCAACTACGCACCGGCGCGCGAGGAGACGGTGCTGCACGACATGCTCAGCTGGCGGCCGTCCGGGGTGATCCTGGCGGGTCTGGAACACAGCCGCGGGTCGCGGGCGATGCTGCAGAACGCCGGCATCCCGATCGTGCAGATCATGGATGTGGACGGCACGCCGATCGACACGGCGGTCGGCGTCAGCCATGACCGCGCCGGGCGCGAGATGGCGGCCGAGATCCTGCGCGCGGGCTATCGGCGGATCGGCTTCATCGGCACCCACATGCCCGAGGATCATCGCGCCCGCAAACGCTTGACCGGTTTCGAAGGCGCCCTTGCCGAGGCGGGGGTGGCGCTGGCGGCGCGCGAGTTCTACCAGGGCGGCTCGTCGCTGGCCAAGGGGCGCGAGCTGACCGAGCGGATCCTGGCGCGCGAGCCTGACCTCGATTTCCTCTACTACTCCAACGATCTGATCGGGGCGGGCGGGCTGATCTGGGCGCGCGACCAGGGGATCGACATCCCGGGACGGTTGGGGCTTGCGGGCTTCAATGGAGTCGACCTGCTGGACGGGCTGCCGGTGCGGCTGGCCACCACCGACGCGCGGCGTCTGGACATCGGACGGCGGGCCGCGCGGATCGTGGCCGGCAAGGATCCCCGGCCCGAAGGCGGCGTCATCGCCCTGTCCCCGACCTTCCTGCCCGGTGACACCATCCGGCGCCCGCGCTGACCAGCCCGGGGGCCGCCGGGCTACCCCGGTGTCGTCTCGTCCTCGGTCACGATCGTCACCCGGGTTTCGCGAATGACCTGCCGCAGCCGGGCGCGGGTTTCCGGAGCCTCGGACGCCACGGCCTGCAGCATCGCGCGCATGTCGCCGCGCAGCCCATTCAGCTGATCGATCAGCGACATGACAAGCGCCAGCCCGTCGCGGTCCAGGTCATAGCAATCCTCCAGCTCCAGGATCAGCTGCAGCCGCGCGATGTCGAGGTCGCGGAACAGCGGCCCACGCGCGGACTGGACCGGGCGGACCACGCCGCTGCGAATCAGCGCCGCCAGTTCGCTGTCGGTCAGCTCGGGCAATGCCTCCAGAATCTCGGCGCGGGTCATCGCCTGGTCGGTCGAGCCTGCCATCACGTTCCCCCCCTGCGCGGATCATAGCCGTTGGTCTCGCGCCATTTTGCAATGAACTGCGCCAGTTCGTCATCGATACGCGGCGGCATCACCACCTTCAGCTCGACATGCTGGTCGCCGCGGGCTCCGCCGGCGCGCTTGAGCCCCCGTCCGCGCAGCCGCAGCCGCTGTCCGGTGGTGGCGCCCGGCGGAACCGTCAGCTTGACCGGCCCGTCGATCGTCTGCGCCTCGACCTTGCCCCCCAGCACCGCCTCGTCCAGCGAGATCGGCAGGGTCGTGATCACGTCGTCCCCATTCAGGCGCCAGTCCGCATCCTCTGCCACCGTCATGGTCAGCAGCGCATCGCCCGGGCCGCCGCTGCCCATGCCCGGACCGCCCTTGCCGCGCAGGCGGATCGTCTGGCCGTCGCGGGTGCCGGGCGGAATCCGGACGTCCAGCGCGTTGCCGTCCGGCAGGGTGATCCGCGTCGTGCCGCCCCGCGCCGCGGTCAGGAAGTCGACCTCGAGCGTATAGCGGTGGTCCGCGCCCCGCATGTCAAAGCTCTGCGCCCCGGCACCCGCGCCCCAGCTCCGCCCACCGGCGCCGGCACTGCCGGCGGCGGCGCCCCGGGCCCGGCCGCGATTGCCGAACAGATCCTCGAACACGTCCGAGAAATCGCCGAAATTCGCCTCTCCGCGATACGGATTGTCGCCAGCCTGCGCATAGTCGCGGTAATAGCGGCGTTGCGGGCGCTCCTGCCCCTGCGCGTCGATCTCGCCGCGGTCGAAACGGGCCCGCTGCTCGGGATCCTTCAGCAGGTCATAGGCCGACGAGGCCGCCTTGAACCGCTCATGGGCGGCCGCGTCGTCGTTGAGGTCCGGGTGATCGGTCTTGGCGATGCGCCGATAGGCCTTCTTGATCTCAGCCTCGGTGGCCGTCTTGGAAACGCCCAGCGCGGCATAGGGATCATCCGCCATCGTCATCCTCATCTTCAGGTTCCTGCCGAACGTAAAGAACATGCCGCTGTTTTCAAGCGCGACCCGAGGCGCGCTGGCCAGCTTCCAGAGGCGGCAAGGACAGGATTTTCCCTGCAGCTAGTCCTGATCGCGAGCGCCGAAAATCGCCAGAACCGCGTCCCGCCGGTCGGGGTGCTCCTCCATCAACTGGAGCAGCCGCGCCGTAGCGGGCGAAACGTGATATCCGTAGAGTAGATACTGGAGACTGACGCCAACGGCCTTGCAGACGGCTTCCAGATTGGAAACGGACGGGTCCTCCCCCTCGACAAGCAGCGAATGTACATATCCGGGGGCCAAGCCGGCTGCCAGTGACGCCGCCCGTTGGACATCTTCCGCTGCGCAAGAGCCTCGGTGAGCCGTGTTCGCCATGCCTCGTCCATCGACGGCGTATCCCCGACATTGCAGACAAGCGAAACCCACGGGCCTCTGCCACATGGATTGACAGAATCCGCCAAGAAAGTGGCGTGCCGTAATCAAGGCGGCGGCAGACAGGCTGCCGCCGCCGGAAATCAATCGCGTCAGCCGCCAGGGATCAGGCGGCCGGGATCACGTGGTCCGGATCACTCGACCTTGTCGGCCGGCTTGGCGTTCAGCAGGCCGAAATTCTGGGCGCCGATCTCGTCATGCAGGGACAACTGCGTTTCCAGATAGTCGATGTGACCTTCCTCGTCCTGGATCAGGTCCTCGAACAGCTGCTTGGTCACATAGTCCCGAACCGATTCGCAGTGGTCGCGTGCCTCGATATACAGGGTGCGGGCGTCGTGCTCGGCGGCGAGGTCGGCCTCCATCGTCTCGCGGATGGTCTGCCCGATGCGCAGGGCATCCAGCTTCTGCAGGTTCGGGTGGCCTTCCAGAAAGATGATCCGCTCGATCAGCCGATCGGCGTGGTGCATCTCCTCGACGGATTCCGCGCGCGACTTCTCGGCAATGCGACCATAGCCCCAGTCCTCCTGCAGGCGGTAATGCAGCCAGTACTGGCTGACCGCGGTCAGTTCGGACCGCAGCGCGGCATTCAGATACTCGATGACCTTGGGATCACCCTTCATGGTGGGACCTTTCTTGTTTCAGGTCGCCGTCCGCTGCCGCAGGCCCCGCAACGCCGCCGGCACGGGCGCGGGCCCGGCCTCGACCGCGAATCCATCCGCCCGGCGCATGGTGGCGACAAACAGTTTCAGACATCCGCCGCAATCGGCGCGCTTGCCAAGGGCGTGATAGATCTTGCCCGGCGTGACGATCGTGTCCGGGTCCGAGGCGCGCATCCATCCGACGGCGGCCCGGATCTCGTGATCACTGATCTGGTTGCAGTGGCAAACGATCATGGCGCTTCCCTGATGAAAGACCGCGTGCGAATTGTCCAGCGTGCCGATGTCGCACCGACCGATTCCGATCGGCACCCCAGGCCGTTCTCTTTTCTCTGACACTTATGGTCAGATATGGTCAAGCCTGTTCTTCACGCAAGGCCGGGGTCCTGCCGGGCCTTGCGGATGCCATCGTTTCGATTATCGGTGAAACATGGATGAACGCCGCGCCCCTGCCGCCTTTGCGGCCCTGGGTCAGCCTAACCGCCTCGCCGTGCTGAGCCTGCTGATCCGGGCGGGGGCCGAGGGCGTGGCGGCCGGTGACATCGCCGGGGCGCTGCAGGTCCGACCGAACACCCTGTCGGCCAACCTGACGATCCTGCGCCACGCGGGGCTGATCCGGGCCGAACGCCAGGGCCGCTCGGTCCGCTACAGGGCGGACATGGACGGAGTCCGCGCCCTGATCGCCTTCCTCGTCGAGGATTGCTGCGGCGGGCGGCCCGAACTCTGCCAGCCGATGCTGGACCAGATAGCCCGCCCGTGATGACGAGGTTCCAGATGATCGAAGCGCCTCGCCCCCGCAAAGCCCCTGCCCGTGCCCGGCGGGGGAACGCAGCATGACCGACGCCGCGCTCGCCCCTCCCCGCCCCGCGCTTGGCCGTTTCGAACGCTGGCTGTCCCTGTGGATCGCGCTGGCGATCGCCGCCGGCATCCTGATCGGCGTCGTCGCCCCCGGACTCGTGCGCGCCATCGCCGCCGCCGAACTGGCCGGGATCAACCTGGTCGTGGCAGCGCTGATCTGGGCGATGGTCTATCCGATGATGGTGGGCGTCGACTTCGCCTCGGTGCGCGGCGTCGCGCGCCAGCCGCGCGGCCTGCTGATCACCCTCGCCGTCAACTGGGCCATCAAGCCGTTCACGATGGCGCTGCTGGCGGTGCTGTTCTTCGACCACGTCTTCGCCGCCTGGATTCCGCCGGCGGACGCCCAGCAATACGTCGCCGGGCTGATCCTGCTGGGGGCGGCGCCCTGCACGGCGATGGTGTTCGTGTGGAGCCAGCTGGTCCGCGGCGACGCGGCCTATACGCTGGTGCAGGTATCGGTGAACGACCTGATCATGGTCGCGCTGTTCGCGCCGATCGTGGTGCTGCTGCTGGGGGTCACCGACATCGCCGTCCCGTGGGAGGTGCTGGTCCTGTCCACGGTCCTCTTCATCGTCCTGCCGCTGGTCGCGGGATGGATCACCCGCCGCCGGCTGGGCAGCGACGCCGCCATCGAGTCGTTCACCACACGCATCAAGCCCTGGTCGATGATCGGCCTGATCGCCACGGTGGTCATCCTGTTCGCCCTGCAAGGCCGGGTCATCCTGGACCGGCCGACGGTGATCGTGCTGATCGCCATCCCGATCCTGATCCAGTCCTACGGCATCTTCGCGCTGGCATACGGGACCGCCTGGGCGATGAAGGTGCCGCACCGCATCGCCGCGCCCTGCGCGATGATCGGCACGTCGAACTTCTTCGAACTCGCCGTCGCGGTCGCGATCAGCCTGTTCGGCTTGAATTCGGGCGCGGCGCTGGCGACGGTGGTGGGGGTGCTGGTCGAGGTGCCGGTGATGCTGTCGCTGGTCGCCTTTGCCAATCGCACCCGCGACCGGTTCAGCGAGGTCCCGAGATGACGGCCACGATCTACCACAACCCGAACTGCGGCACCTCGCGCAACGTGCTGGCGCTGCTGCGACAGGCCGGCGAGGCGCCGCGGGTCATCGAGTACCTGAAGACCCCGCCCACCCGGGACGAGATCCGCCGCCTGGCCGCAGATGCCGGCCTGCCGCTGCGCGAGGCGATGCGGCAGAAGGGCACGCCCTACGCCGAACTCGGCCTGGACGATCCGTCGCTGAGCGACGAGCAATTGCTGGACGCGATCGAGGCGCACCCGATCCTGCTCAACCGCCCTTTCGTCGTGACCGACAAGGGCACCCGCCTGTGCCGCCCCTCCGACGTGGTGCTGCAGATCATGGACAATCCGCCTGGGGAGCCGGCGAGCTAGGCCGGCGTCGTGGACAGGCAGCAATGGTTCGCGCGGTTCATCGAGGCGGCCCAGAAGGACAGCCGATCCAAGCGCGACATCAGCCGCGCGGCGGGATGCGGCGAGAATTACGTGCAGCAGATGATCAGGAACGGGAGCCCGGGGCAGATCGTCTGGCGCCCCTGCCGGACGTGCTGGACGGACCGACTGCGCTCTACGTCCTGACAGGGATCAAGGCCTCGCAGGATGACTTGGAGATCTTGCGTTTCATCCAGCAGATGCCCCCCCCGGTGAAGGGACAGACCCGGGCCCTGCTCGCGGCCTTGCAGGCGCGGGATGAGTGTTAGCCCAAACCCCCAGCTCAGCGCGGGCGGCCGTGGCTTTCGTCACCATGCGCTCCGCTGCACCGCTCCCTTTTCAGCAAGCGCTGATACGCCCCTCCGTCGCTGCCTGCTTGCATCCGGGTCGGCGTGACAGTGCACCCCGCGACGCATTTCCCGATGCGCTTTATTGACCTATTTCGTAGGTCCCGTTAGGTGCCACTCGTCGCGCCAGCATTGCCGCCAGCATCTCTCCGCCTTTTCGCGCATGAACCGCTGTCGTTCCATTACCCACCGGTTCGTCGCCCCCTTTCTGACGGGCCTGGCGCGGCAGAGCAGGCCGGGGGGATCGGCGATTTTGCTCTTGCGAGGATACGCATGTGTAAACATCGCGGCCGACGGTGGTCCTGATGGCACGACGGCTGGCATCGCTCGGGGCAGCCATGCCCCGCGTTGAAAGGCACGCGAGCGGGCGTCCGGCGCGTTTTGCCGCGCGGCTTGCGGTTCGCGGACTGCGCGCCCATGTCGCGGCCGACCTGACCGGCCCGAGCACGAAAGATCCCCGATGACCCGTCTTGCCACCATCGTCGCCGGCACCCTCATCCTCGGTGCCTCCGCCGCGGCGGCACAGCCGGTGCCGCTGCCGGCCAGCGTTCTGCCGCACGACCTGTCGCCGGTGGGCATGTTCAGGCAGGCCGACATCGTGGTCCAGGCGGTGATGCTGCTGCTGGTGGCGGCATCGGTGGTGACCTGGACGATCCTGCTGGTGAAGTCGCTGGAACTGGCGCGGGCAAACCGGCGCGCGGCCCGCAGCCTGGCGGGGCTGATGCGCGCGCGCAGCCTGGACGAGGCGGTCGCGGCCGCCGCCGGACGCCACGATCCGGCCAGCCACATGTTGCGGCTCGCGCGATACGAGCGCGCACGCGCGACCGGGCCGCGGCTGATGGACCGCATCGTGTCGCAGCTAAGCGGCGTCGTCGTCCGCGCCGGGCGCCGCACCGCGATGGGCACTGGGGTGCTGGCCACGATCGGGTCGACGGCGCCCTTCGTGGGGCTGTTCGGAACCGTCTGGGGGATCATGAACAGCTTCATCGGGATCTCGCAGGCCCAGACCACGAACTTGGCCGTGGTGGCACCCGGCATTGCTGAGGCGCTGCTGGCGACCGCGCTCGGCCTGGTAGCCGCGATCCCGGCCGTCGTGATCTACAACGTCTTTGCGCGCGCGATCGCCGGATACCGGCTGCGGCTGAACGATGCCGCGCAGGCGGTGCAGCGGCTGGTCAGCCGCGATCTGGACCGCCATGCCGAACAGGCCCTGTGAGATGGGGGGCGGTCTGCACGAGGATGACGATCTGGTGGAAAGCCACGAGATCAACGTGACCCCTTTCATCGACGTGATGCTGGTGCTGCTGATCATCTTCATGGTCGCCGCGCCGCTAGCGACGGTGGACATCAACGTGGACCTGCCCGCATCGCGCGGCGCGGCCTCGACCCGGCCGGACCAGCCGGTGTGGCTGACCCTGGCGCCGGACCTGACGCTGAGCCTGGGCGACGTGCCGGTCGCGCCCGACGCCTTGCCGGCGGCGCTGGAAACCGCGACTGGCGGGGATCGGCAGGCCCGCATCTTCCTGCGCGCGGACCGCAGCGTGTCCTATGGCGACGTGATGACGGTGATGAACCGGCTGAGCGATGCGGGCTGGACCCGGATCGCGCTTGTCGGGCTGGATCAGGCCGGGGCGGACCGGTGAGCTTCCTGCGGGAAACCGCCGGCTGGACGTTGGCCGCCGGTCTGACCGCGGCGGCCCATGTCGGGGTGGCCCACTGGGCGCTGAGCGGGTCGCCGCCGTCGATGCCTGCCCCGGCGGCGGTCATGGTGGACTTGGTCGCGGCACCCACCGAGCCGGCGCCGGTCCCGCCGCAACCGACGCAGCCCCAGGCTGCGGATGCCCCGGCGGACCCGTCTCCCCCTGAACCCGCCCCCGTACCCGAGCCGGAGACCACGCCGCAGGACAGCGCCGCCCCGCTGGTTGTGCCCGCGTTTCAGCGCCTGGAGCCCCTGACAGACCTCGCCGCTTTCGTGGCGCCGCCCACCGCGATCAAACTGCCGGCGCCGGCCATCCTGCCGCC
The DNA here is from genome assembly GCF_947496875.1 of uncultured Paracoccus sp. Lineage (GTDB taxonomy): Bacteria > Pseudomonadota > Alphaproteobacteria > Rhodobacterales > Rhodobacteraceae > Paracoccus. Next base: position 15,655 of record NZ_CANMEH010000002.1, read on the forward strand.
GGTCGGGGATTTCGCGGCGCTGATTGCCCCCGCCCCTGCCCTCACCGCGTCCGCGCCCCCGGTGCCGCGTCCCGCACGCCGCCAGGCCGACCCGGCCCGCGAGGCCCGGCCCGCCGCGTCCGAACCCGCGGCCATATCCCGACGCGAGTCCCGCCAGACTACTGCCAAAGCCGCCGCCGGCGCGGACAAGCCGACCGAGTCCGTCCGACGCGCGGCAAATGACGCGAGCGGGACCGCCCAGTCGGCGCCCGGCGCAGCGCCAACGGGCGCGGCCAGCCCGCAGGCCCTGCAGAGATGGCATGCGCGGGTCGGTGCGCAGATCACCCGCCACATGTCGCGGACCCGGGTGAATGGCGGCCAGGCGCAGGTCCGGATCGCCGTGACCGTGTCCCCGAACGGCGCCGCCGCAGGCCGGCTGGCGGCGTCGAGCGGCGATCCCCGCATCGACGCCGCCCTGTCGCGCCAGGCCGGCCGCCTGCCCCGGATGCAACCGCCCCCCAGCGGCCGTGCCGAGTCCTTCGTCCTGCCGATCCGGATCACCCGCTGACCTAGCCGGTGGCGCTCCTCGGAGCGGTCGGTGCCATCCACCTGAACACCTGGCCGGCTCTCGGGGCCAGTACTCTTCCATGCCGACACTGTGAACTGTGAGGACCGCCCCTGATTGCGGGCCGCCGCGCCGATGCTGGCCGAGTGGTCTTGCAGGCAGTCGGACGGGGTGCGGCGATCGATAGCTGCACCCCACGTCATCACGAAAAACCCGCCCGGCGCAAGCGCCGGGCGGGTGACGTGGATTGCCGGGACAGGCGGCCTTACATCAGCAGTGAGTGGACCGTCATGGCGCTGCCCTGCGCATAGTCGGATGCGGTCCACCCGGCCCAGCTCGCGTGGCGTTCGTTCGTCAGGAACACGCCCGCCTTGGTGGACACGTCCCAGATCGACCCGTCGCTCATGTCGGCAGGGGTGATTGTCTCGAACAGCACCCCGTCGATGCGGAACTCGGCCCGGTCATCGAACAGCTCGACCTCCAGCCGCTGTTGCACGCCCGGTTTGAAGGTGCCGTGGTTCATGACCCGCTTGTTACTGTGCGCCGCACCGCCGCCCGTCTTCGGCATGTGCACCGCCGGCGACCAGCCGATCACGCCGTTCTTCTTGGTCAGCTCGAAATCAAGCTCCTTTGCGTTGCTGGCGAAGACGAAGAAGGCGTGCACCGCATGCGCTTCGGTGGCACTGACGATGGCACCCCACTTGCCCTTGGTCTTGTTGATCCGGCTGGCCGACTGCATCCAGCCGGTCTTCCACTTGCCGTCGGCCGGGTCCATCGCGGCGTTCACCGTGATCGACTTGTCGCTGTTGTAGTCCAGCTTGGACGGGTCGCCATAAGAGCCGCCGAGCCCATTGCCCTGATCGCCACCGACCCAGCTGGGCAGGAAGAAGTCGATGGTGGAGCTGCCCCAGTTGTAGGTCAGCGCCTTGTCGATGGTGAAGTCCTGGATCGCCTTGTAGCCCTCGGGCGTCGGGTTGACCGGCGGCAGAGGCGGGGCGACCGGGTCGTCCATCCGCGGATGCGGCGGCGTCCACGGCTTCACCGCCTTCGCGCTGAAGTCGTCGAGCCACGCGCTGCTGGTCGATCCGCTCGACTTGAGGCCAACCTTGTGCCCCTTCGGCGCATTGGCCGGCAGCAGCACCGCGCCAGGTTCCGTCAGCGGGTCCTGATCGAGGATCGAGACCTGCATGGTGGTCTGGTTCTTCGGATACATGATCATCGGGTGGTAGGTCGCACCCGGTGCCCGCATTGCGACCAACCTGTTGCCTTCGACCCGCACCGTGACCGGCGACTGGCCGTGGTTGTTGTAGCGGGCCAGCTCGGTCTGGGTGCCGCCCACGCACATGATGACCTGGAGCGCGTTGGTCGAGCCGTCGACGCGACGGAAGCCCAGCCAGTTGTTCGCGTCCGCCATCCGCATCAGCACCAGCGCGGCGGAGCTGCCCCGGAACTTCACGGTGATCTCCTGCTCGCTGGTGCCGAGCGACCCCATGTCCACCACCGTGTCGGTGCTGTTGGCAATCGCGAGCGAATTGCTGCTGATCGTGAACGTGTTGTCGGCACCGGAGAGACGGGCGTAGGCGGATCCGATCAGGTTACCGTTGGCCCGGTCGAAGCTGTCGACGATCGCGTCGGAAACGCGCGCACTCGGAACCAGGACGATCTGGTGCGCCTGATCCTCGCTGTTGCCCCAGAAGTCGGTGGCGCGGACGATGACCTCGTAGGTGTGGTCGCCATTCGCATCGCCCGCCGTGGCGCGGCTGCGGGTGCCGTCCGCCGCCCAGCGAAGCGTCTGCTTGCTGATCGTGAACTTGTCCGCGTCGGCGCCGCCGACGATCGAGAACTGCTTGCCGATCCGGTCGACAATCAGCCGGTGCGCCAGCTTCTTGCCTTCCACGGCTTCCGCGTAGGTCCGCGACAGGAATCGGACCGGCTTCACCAGCGCGGTCAGATCCTGCTGAGTGGACGGAACCGTCTCCAGCTTGTCGGGCCATTCCGGCGCAACCGGAGTGGCGCCCAGGTCGTGCTTCGCCAGGAAGGCCGGCTCGAACCCTTCCAGGGTGTAGTCGATGTGGAAGTTGAACATCACATGGGTGAAGCGGTCGGCCCCGAAGAACCAGGCGCGGCATTTCCAGGTGCCGTTGTCGTTCCAGCAACCATACCGCTGCACGAGCTGCTCCGGCTTCTGCCGGCCCAGGTTGCGCGGCCCCTTGATCGTCGTGTTCGACGGGAAGGTTTCCGAGGACTGGTAGTCGGGCCAGCGGCGGTCGCCCACGCTGTCACGAATGATGCCATGGACCGAGCCGCTGTTCTCGCCGGCCCCAGCCTTCAGCGTCAGCGACAGGCCGGACGAGTTGGCGCCGTTGGTGCCATCGCCGAGCACGAAGTAGGGCGTGTCGCCGATCGCGACCGCAGGGTGACCCGCCGGCAGTTTCCGGCCGTAGGGCTCCAGCGGATAGGGCTGCGGCAGCGAGCTGCTGGGGATCGACTTCCAGCGGCGGATGATCGCCTGGGTCGCGTCGGTCGGGTGCGGTTCCCAATCGCCCATCACGTTGCGGATCGGGTGGCTGTTGATGCCGGTCGCCTTGCGGTAGGGCGCGTTCGCGAAGGTGTTGACGTTCTCGGTCTTGATGTCGATCAGGAACCCTTCGTAGTTCAGCCCGGCGCCATTGTCCTTGAACGCCAGGTTGAAGTTCCGGATCAGGCAGTTCGAGAACGACCAGTCCCAGGTGACGCTGCCCAGACCCACCGCCCCGCCGCTTTCTGCCAGCTCGATCGGACCCTGGAACATGCAGTCCCTAGAGTAGTAGGCGTTCGAATACTGGTCGACCGTCCAGGGCTCCTTGACGTTCACGCAGTGAAAGTCTTGGATCAGCATCGGAGTCTTGTCGTGCCCGTTGATGGTATTGTCGTTCATCCGGTGGATGACGAGGAAGCCGCTCGTGCAGGCGAACGCCTGATTGTGCTTGAAGGGCGGGATCTGGACGTTGATGGCGCCATAATCCTCGTCGAGATAGTGCTGGGCGTGGTTGGCGCTGCCCGCCGACAGTCCGTCCGCCATCCGCAGGTCGGTGGCGCGCGGCGAGCGCAGCCACTTTTCGGTTTTCTGGTGCTGCCAGAAATAGGCGGCCTTCGAGGAGCCGGCGATGTTGTTGTGCAGCAGCACGGCGCGCGACTGGTTGCCGTACGCCACCCCGCCGCTGTCGTTGTGGTTCGAGACCCGTTCGGGACGGTTGCCCCACTTGAACTGCTCGCCGTCGCCCCGGCAGCCGGTGACCACGTTGCCGACCCACTGGCCGATCTCGTTTCCGACCTCGGACACCATGCCGCCGCCACGGACGTTGGACACGACGCAATCCTCGATCGCGGCCCGCGTCGAGTGATGGGTGATCGCCCAGCCAGGGATCGGTTCGTCGCCCACCGGCGCCCAGGCGGTGGCGCCGATCACGTTGAACTGGGGCGCCGAGCGGTAGGGCCCGCCGCACCAGTGCAGGTGGATCGAATAGCGCCCGCGCACGTTGTTCGGGGCGGCCAGACGCGCCCCGCCCTGGCTCGCCAGCGGGTAGCTGTCGGCGCCCTTCAGCGCGCCACCCTCGACCACCCACAGGCTCGGATCAGTGCTGGTCCGCGCCATGTTCTTGGTCTCGAAATAGCGTGCATCGCCGTCGTCGACATACATGAACATCGAGTGGGCGCGCTTCTGGAGATCGGTGATGTCGGCGTTCGGGTCCAGGTGCCCGTCCTCCTCGGCCGAGGCCGAGCGGAAGCGGATCGAGCGGCTGACGTTCGCGACGACCGGCGCCACCGTGACAGCCTTGCCGTCATGCAGGGTGCCCGCCATGCCGGTGTGGTCGTAGGTCAGGGCGCTGTTCAGCGTCACCACGTCGCCGTTGATCGCCGTGATGGTGCGCTGCTCGTCCTCGCCGAACTGGTATTCGTTCAGCGTGACCTTCTCGTCGCCTTCCCACCAGTAGGAGGTCGGGCCGCGATACTGCGGGTCGCTGGTCACCGTCGGGACGTAGTTGGTGCCGAGCACCACGACCGTGTCGCCGACCTTCCAGCCGGAGCTGGCGAGATCCGGCAGGGTGATCGTCGTCGCGCCCTGTGGAATGGACGGCGTGGTCTGACCGGACAGCCACGCCGCGCGCAGGTGACCTTCCTTCCTTGCGCCGTGGATCCGGGTCGGGCCCATCCACATGATGCCCAGCCGGGTGGTCGCGCCAGGCGCCACCTGTGGATGGAAGACGATCTCGTGCTTCGGCTTGCCGGGCTCGCCGCTGTCGGTGGGGTCGCGGTAGTCGAAAGTGCCCATCACCATGATCGTGTCGACACGCATCCGGGTCCGCATGATGGTGGCGATCTTCAGGGTGGCTCCGAAATCGACCAGCAGGTCCTTCAGGATCACGTCGGACTTCTGGTCGTAGGTGACGGTGTGCCCGCCATAGACGCGCACCACCGCGCCGGTGCCCGGAACCGTGCCGGTGTCCCACACGGTCGGGTCGGACCAGTTGCCGTCCTTCACCGAGACATGGGTGTAGCCCATGATGTGCGGATGGCTGTCGGGGTTGTCCAGCTCGTTGCTGCCCAACTCGAAGTAGCTCGACGGTGTCACGGCTTTGCGCCCCCCGTAGTTCTCGGTCAGGGTCGCGATGCGCCCCTCGGTAGGGCCCGGCGACGGCTCAATTTCGGGCTGAGGCTCTGGCTCGGGCTCTGGGTCAGTATCGGGCTGGGGTTCTAGGTCCGGTTCCGGCATGGCGAACGGCACGCTCGCCGCCTCGGCGGGCTCGCCGACCCCATTCGTCCAGACCACGACGAAACGCAGGTCGGCCGCCTGCATGTCCTCTGCTGTCAGGACACGGGACAAGCCCGTGGCCCCCTCGATGGCCTGATCGCCCCAGTACCATTGACCGGCGGGGACCGGCGCGGGGCTGCCCTCCGCCGTTCCATAGGTGGCGGCCAGGGTCTGACCCTCTCCGGCAGTGCCCGTGATAGTCGGCGCCTCGACGACGACCGGGGCCGCCTGTGCGGGCGCGGGTGGCGCACCGGGCACGACGCCCTTGTCCTCGGCAACCGACATCAACCGTGCTTCGAGGTCGGCGATATCCGTGCCAACGGCATCGAACGTGATGCCTAGGCTGGCGATGTCCCCGACCAGGAAATCGGCCATCCTCCCTTCCGGATGGGCGCGTGCCCCCACGATCAGAGGGGTGTCGGCGTCCGGCTTGTTGCGCGGCGACGCAAAGTCGAAGGTTCCGATGTCCTCGCCGTTCAGGCGCAGCGTGGCGCTGGTGTCCGTGACATGGACCGTCGTCATCACCCATGTGTCCCGCGGCACGACCACAGCGGGATCGGAATGGGCGCTGCCGGCCGAGCCATGGAACGACACGAAGGACAGACTGCCGTCGTGGACCCGCAGCTGAAACACCTTGTTGGTGCTGCTGCCCTGCGCCATCGACATGATCTGCCGCGTACCGGTCACGTCATCGAACCGGACGATCGCTCCACACACGAAGTCACCTGCCATGCGCGCGGCGGGGACAGGCACGACCATGTGGCTGGCGATCCCGTCGAAGCTCAGGCGGGCCGGGTCGGCGTGCCAGGCGGCGCCAACGATCTCGGCATCGGTGCCCGACTCGGCAGATGTCGTCGGACCGGCACCCTCATCGATCGCGTAAACCCAGGCTGTCCCGGCATCGAGGTCGGCAATCTCGAACGCGACGACTGCCGACGCATCGCCCCTGCCCACCTGGTTGACTGCGGCCACCGTTACGGAATGCGGACCCGCCGACAGATCGTTCAGGACGATCCGCGGGTCCGCCCCGTCGACGCCGGGGATCTCCTCGCCGTCCAGAATGACGACGTAGCCGCTGATCGGCGCGCCGCCGCTTGCGGGCTCGGCCCAGAACAGCGCCGCGGCGGTGCCGGCAACCTCGACCTTCAGGTCGGAGACCTGGGCAGGGGCGACGGCGGGAACCAGCAGATCGACCGTCCGGGTCGCGGACCCTGCGGGGCTGCTGGCGGTCACCAACAGCTGAACGGACTTGCCCAGATCCTGGGGCGTGATCGTGAAGGTCGCGCCATCCGCAACGCTTTCAGGCGGCCGCTCCGGCCAGACCAGCGTACCCGTCACCGTCGGTGCCGGGACACCCTCAACATCGCCGAAGCCGACCGTCACCGTGCCGCCCAACTCGGTGGACCCGGTCAGGCTCGGCAGCGTCGCGAATGTCGGCGCGAGCGGCTGCGGCTGGGGAACGCCACCCTCGGCGGCCGGCAGGCTGACCTGCAGCGAAGACCCGTCGCTCAGGTCGACGAAGAGCTGATCGCCAACCACGCGCAGCCCGGTGACGCGGGGCAGCTTCTCGAGCGCCTCGATCCGTTCCGCAGCCGCTTCGACGACGGCGCGATCCTCGGCGAGGCCGGCAAGCACGTCGCGGGCCGCTGCGGCGTGGCCGCGCGCCTCATCGACATACGCCGCCGCGTGGCTGCTGAAGCTTGCCAGCAGGCTTTCGATCGTGCGCAGGATCAACCCGCTGTCCTCGATCACCCTCGCCGCGAACGCGTCCGCCCCGTCGGGCCCGTCGCCGGCCGGTGCCGGGTCCTCAACCAAGGGCGCGGTCTGATCCGCGGGCAGGCCCGCCGGGTCCGCGGCTTCGAAGTCGCTTGTTTGGATAGTCATTGCGGATGCTCCTGTTCTTCAGATTCCATCGCGGGCGGCGGCTGCGGTGCCGCCGTGCCACCACCGGAGGACCGACCCAGGCTCCGGCTTTCACCTGACCTAGGCCGCCGCCGATCGCTCACCGGGGTTCCGGAAGGGCCCTGCTATCACGGCAGTGCCGGCGTTGCCCCGCCGCGCCGAGCAACGCTCGGCGCTGCCGCCCGTCGTTCGACGGTCAGCGTGGGAGGAGAGTGTAATGATGTGTCGCGCCCCACCGTCGTAGGCCGACGCGCGCCTTTCGCATCCGCCGGACCAAGTGTTTTTCCGCCGCCTCTGCCTCCGGCCTCGTCCAGTTTGCCGAGAAATCCTACGTTCGCATCACTCTACCTGGGAGAGGACTACCCCTATGTCCGTCCCGAGGCCTCACGGAACAGGGACGAAGCTATGAAAAACAGGAACACCATGCCCCTCTCACTCGGCGAGGCGGCGCGGCTGCTGGCGGTCTCGCCACGCACGATCCGGCGGCTCATCGACACAGGCGAACTGAGCGCCGTCCGCATCGGCCCGACGCTGGCGGTCCCCGTGGACGCGCTGCCAACGCCTCTTCGGCGATGCTTCGATGCCGGGCAGCCTCAGGCATTGCTCACCCTGCACGAAGCCGCGGCGCGGCTCGGCTGCTCGCCGCGTGACGTCCGGGAGCGAACTGCCAGCGGCCTCCTCAGGTCCGTTCTCATCGGTGGTTCATCGCGATGGTCGCCGATCGAGATCTAGGAGACGGCTCGAGCCGAGGCGCTGTCATGATCGTCTCACCCGATGAATCCTACAGCGTTGCCGAGGCCGGCAACATCTTGAGACGGTCCGAACGCCAGGTGCGTTACCTGAGCGGCGCGCGACTTCGGGGCTCGAAAGCCTCGGAGCGGTGGACGGCGACCGCCCTCCAGCTCTGGGGGTTCCGGGGCATCGCGGACGAGATGATGGCGAATTGGCGGGAGTACTGTCGCGCCGTCGAACGCGACGCAGAAAATCAGTAACAGAATAAAGTGCCTGACCGCTCCAGAGTAAGCGGCCTCAACGGCGTTGGCGTTCGGACCACCGCTTCTGCCCCCCGGTGGCGGCGGATGTCGGTTCGTCTCGGCCGATGTCCGGAGACGACGAGCAGCGACGACAGCACACAGCACACAGCACACAGCACACATCAGGAGAACGGATCACACGCGACTGGCCGTCCACGCCGCGCGCGTGGCCGAGCGCTACCCGTGGATCGAGGACTGGACGCCGGTCAACGAACCGCTCACCACCGCGCGCTTCGCCTGCCTCTACGGCCACTGGTTTCCGCACACGCAGGACGAGGATGCCTGCTGGCTGGCGCTGCTGAACCAGATCGACGCGACCCGGGGGGCGATGCGCGCCATCCGCCAGGCCAACCCGTCCGCGCGGCTGGTCCAGACCGAGGATCTCGGCGTCTGTCACGCGACGCCGGATCTGGCCCACGACGCGGCGTTCGAGAACGACCGCCGCTGGCTCAGCTGGGACCTGCTGTGCGGGCATGTCGTGCCCGGACATGCCCGCTGTCGATGACGCGATCGCCCGCTTCCTGCGCGACTATCCCGTTGCCTCCGACCGCGGCTCAGGGCGTTGATCGGGTGAGGCTGATGCCGACCAGGCGTTCGAACTCGGCTTCGGGCTTGCCGTAGATGCCCCCGGCCCCCGCTTCGAGCCCCTCCCGATCGATGACCCTGATCCGGCCGCGCTCAGCCTGGATCAGGCCGCGCCCCTCGAGCATGTGGATCGCCAGGGTCACCCCGGCCCGCCGAACCCCCAGCATCGTCGAGATGAACTCGTGGGTGAGTTCCAGGACATCCCCGTCGACCCGGTCATGGCACATGAGCAGCCACCGGCACAGACGCTCTTCCAGCTGCGCCTGCGCGTTCGCCAGCGCCGTGTGTTCGGTCTGGACCTGCTGGGACAGCACGAAACGCAGCAGGAACAGGCGCAATGTCGGGCTGACATCCATCGCCTCGCACAGCGACTCGCTGGAGATGCGGTGACCATATCCCGCGATCTGCATGAAGCATTCGTGGACGGCGCGGTTGTCGCCCATCACGACCTCCCCTCCCGACATCCCGTCCCAGCCGAACAGCCCGACCTCGAGCCGCCGGTCGCGCCCCGCATAGGCAACCGAGGAGGCGATACCGAAGGTCGGAAAGTAGACGTGGTCGATGGGTGCGCGGCGGCGCTTCAGCACGAAGCGGCGTTCGAGTTCGATGGATTCTAGATCCGGCGCGATCAGCCTCAGATCCTCGGAAGACATCCCGCGCAAGAGCAGGTTCCGCGAGAGCGGGTTGACGGTCTGATGCATCGTGCTGCCTGTCCACTTGGGGCGGGAGCACGATGGTGTCTCTCAGCCGCCCGCGCCCGGAAGCCGGCAGACGATGGGTAATCGTAACACAAAACGACGGGAAGGACAGTGCGGATCGAGTTTCCGCGATGTCGATTTCAGCTGTGCACAGTCGAGTTGAACGGGCTGTGCGCATGTTTATTCCGTCGGCGAGGGCGCCTCGACGGCATAGGCATTCAGGGCTGCGGCGATCTGTCGAGGCCGAAGGACGGCCGGCGACCCGGGGACGGTGGAGGGCCAGACTCTTCCGAGAGCCGAGGATGTGATCACCCGCGTCCTGCGCGACTGTCCGCCCGAACGGGGCTCGCGGGTGCTTCCGTCTGGTTGAGGGATCACCCCCGGAACTCGGCGTCCCAACCGGCGTTTGTCGAAACTCAAAGGGGGAAATGTCATGGCTTCAGAGTCGATCCAATCCGTCTACGCGACCGCGTTGCGAAACACCCACGCCCTGGAACAGGAGGCGCTTCAGGCCATGGAGCGGCAGGTGGAGCGGCTGACGGACTATCCCGAGGTGAAGCAGGCGCTGACTCAGCATATCGAGGAGACCAAGAGGCAGCAGGAGCGGCTCGAGACGGCACTTTCCGGCCTCGGCGAAAGCGTTTCCTCGGTGAAGGAGGCGGTGATGGGCCTCATGGGCAGCATGGCGGCGATGGCGCACATGCCGGCGCAGGACGAGATCCTGAAGAACACCTTCGCCAACAGCGCCATCGAGGCCTACGAGATCGCCGCCTACACGTCGCTTCTGACGATCGCGGAGGCCGCAGGCGATCACGCCTCCATCCCCGCCTTCCGCCAGTCGCTGGCCGAGGAGGAGGCGATGGCCGCCCGTATCCGGTCGATGGCGGACGCGATCACGACGAAGTATCTGTCGCTGACGACATCAGGTGACGCTGCGCAGGCCTCGACCTGAAAGATCACTGACACGATCGGGGGGCGAACCTCGCCGCGATCCTGCCGCTCTTGGCGGATGTAGGTCTGGAACCCGAGGCCAAGCGCCCGGCCGAGGGTCTCTTGGGCGCGCAGAACCAGCACCGCGCCTGCCCGCGCCGTCTACCGAGGCGGCGAGTTGCTGATCGGGGACGAACCGGGCTCGGCCGCGGACGAACGCCAGGCAGCGGCGCTGCTGGCGCGGATCGCGGCGCGCTTTCCTTCGGCGGTGCTCGCCCTCCTCGCGCCGGATCAGGCGGCGGATCGGCGCGGGAGGCGGCCGAGCGCTGGCACCAGAGATTCGGCTGCGAAGCGGCGGGGCGAGTTCCACGAGGTCCTGGTGAAAGCTCGTGAACGCACCGGGCTTGCGGATTCGGGACAGAGCGCTCTGACGACGACCCCAGTTGATTTGCAGCGGAGCGAGGGACGTCAGCACCCCTCCGCTCGGGGTGGACATGCAACTCCGGGTCACGAGAATGATCGATGCCGCGCGTTGGTGGGATAGATCAGGAGCGAAGTTCTGCCACCCCGGCGCCACCCTCGAGATACCAACTGCGCCTGCAACTGGGTAGCTGAGGGTTTCGATAGGATCTATCAGACCGCAGAGGCCGTCGACGGTCTGGAGATCGTCCTTGGCCACGTCGTACACGCTCCAACGACCGGTTAGCGTGTTGTAGTCCTTCAGCACCAGTTCGCCGCCGCCGATTACAGCGAACTCCAATGGTTCATTTTTCACAGTCTCGCTCACCCGCAGGAGTTCAGATGCGTCGGATCCAGAAGTGTACCCTCCGACCGGTAGGCCGAGCCGAGCGACGCACCTCATGCCAAGCAGTGCTTGCAGGAACAGACGGCGGCTGGTGAGAAACTGAGGCAAGTCGCTGTGTTCCGTGCCGACAACGATTTTCACGCCCTGTCTGAGCTCATGCTGTCACCTTCTTTCCAGGACTTTAGCGTAATGCTCTCGCATCCGCGTTAGTATGCCGCCGGCAAACGTGTCCAGTTCAGCAAATCGCTCCTCGTCGGCTTAATTTCCGCACCTGAGCCAAAGCCTGTGTAGCATCCACATGATGGCTTCGGGACTGGTATGAAGACTGCAGTGACGGAGGCCACTCACCACTTCTCTGGAACGCCCCCACGACAATTCCCCAAGTGCCTGCTGATGTTCGGGGACTGCTGATACTGTCCTTCCTGTCAGCAACTCAACCATATGGAAGGGCCCGCACGTCGTGCAGCCCCGGTCCATACACCATTTCTCGCGCACTGCCCCGTCAAGCTCGAACTCCAGCCAACTGGATGGCGAGTCACTCCTTCCTCTCGGTCCCACCGTCGCGCCGTGGTCGATCATTCATCCAGGGCTGGTTGCACAAGACCGGAATTCGCGGCAACGAGGCTTGGGACAGAAGAAGCTCGAGGCGATCTCAAGAATGATAAAAAATAACTGCGGCGCGTCGGCCGTGCTCACGACCTGCGTGGACACGGCCGACGCGCTGCTGCTGAGTGGGCGGTGGGACGGCGCGGACGTACGTCTGCCGCAGCGCGGACAATCCTCTCCGGTGGAGAGCCCGAGGAGCCCTGTGGTAGAGGTGATCCACAAGCCCTACGCCGCCGCGGAGGCCATGGTGCGCGCGTGAGTTGGGCGGACATCCTGTTTGTCCTGGCGGGTGGGCTCGCCGGCGGCTTCATCAACGGACTGGCCGGCACGGGCACGGCACTCTTCGCCATCGGCTTCTTCCTCGTGGCGCTCGAACCGGTCAGCGCCGTTGCAGTCGTCTCGCTCATGTCGGTGCTGACCGGGGTACAAGGGCTGTGGGAAGTCCGCGAGGCGCTCGGCCAGAACGTCCCGCGTCTCGCCCGCTTCGTCTTGCCGGCACTCGCCGGCGTTCCAGTTGGCATCCTGCTTTTGTCGCATATCGATGCAGCAACCTTGAAGCTGGTCATCGCAGCCTTGCTGATCCTGTACGGCGGGTTCTTCAGCTTTCGGAAGAACCTGCCGAGGTTCGAACGACGCACGCCGGTTCTGGATTTGAGCGTTGGACTACTGGGAGGTATCCTTGGGGGGATGGCCGCGCTTTCTGGTGCGCTCGTCGTGATCTGGTGTTCCATGCGCCCTTGGCCGAAGGCGGAGACCCGGGCGGTCCTGCAGCCGTTCAACGTGAGCGTGCTCTCGGCAACGTCAGCGATGCTCTGGTGGGGAGGCGCTTACAGTGCCGCCACGCTCACGGCCTTCTCGATTGCGCTGCCCGCGTCCCTCCTGGCGGCGCAGTCCGGGCTGTTCGTTTTCAGGCGCATCAGCGACAATACGTTCAGGCGCCTGCTGATTGGCCTATCGCTGCTTCTGGGACTGGGCACCCTGGTGAACGCGCTGACCTGAAAGCTCATGTAAGGAAACCTTGATGCTCGTGCTCTATTTCGCCCAGGGAACCTCCGCGCTGGCGTCTCACATCCTTCTCGAAGAGGTGGGAGCCAACTATACCGTCCAGGAAGTACCGATCTCTAAAGGTGCGCACCGGGAGAAGACGTATCTCGCGATCAATCCCAAGGCGCGCGTACCTGCGTTGATGACCCCCGAGGGCGTCATCACGGAGAACCCAGCTATCCTGAACTATGTGGCCGCGACCCATCCCGAAGCAGGCATGCTGCCCGACACGCACTTCGCGCGCGCGGAAGCTGACGCGCTCAACGCCTATCTCTGCGCGACGGTCCATGTGGCCTACGCGCACAAGCTCCGCGGCGCGCGATGGGCCGACGACGAGGCCGCCCTGGCCGCGATGCAGGCCAAGGTTCCCTCCAATCTCGCCGATTGCGCCGCCCTGATCGAGACGCACTATCTAAAGGGCCCCTGGGCGATGGGCGACAGTTTCTCGCATAGCGACGCCTACCTCGCGCTCGTTCCGCGCTGGCTGTCGGCCGTGGGCCTCGATCTCGATCGCTACCCGAAACTGGCCGCGCACTGGGAAGCGATGCAGAAACGTCCCGCCGTGCAGCGGGTACTTGCCGCGCACGGCCTCTAGCAGCGGCGCACCGGACGGTCCCACTCACTTGAGAAGAGACCCCGAAACTCGACGTCGCGACGGCTTTGCCGAACTGGCTCGTCAGGCCGCGTCGTGAATGCCCCGCCTCCAGCGGGATGCTGCGAAGCCGCACCGCCCGTCGCCGGCGCATTCGACGGTCCTGGTCCGCTCCTCCGGCGGGATAACCTGATGCGCTCACGCTAAGAGCAAACGGCTCGCCAAACGGCCGTCAACAAGCATCACCTGCCTATGGGTTCCCAGGGGTCGGCAGGCAGAACGGCTGAGTAGGTCGGGCATCGACGCGGAGGTCGGCGCGGGCCGCGCAGAAACATCCTGACCAGTATCGTCCAGACGGGCTTCATTCCGCAAGAAATAGCCGCGTTGCCCGTTCCGTCACCTTGGGCCGGACCCCGTGACCGCGCATCGCTCAGATCACCTCTTCCGAGCGGTCGTCGGTCTCACCGTAGCGCTTGAGGACAGCTGGCTTCGTGCCTTCGTAGGCGCGGGCAATGTTCTCCGCGATCTTGGCGTTCTCGCGCTCGAAAAGACAATCGCCGTTAAGGTCAGAGGCGACGATGAACGGGCCCATCCTATTGCACCGGATGACCCACATCGCCTGCGCCAGCCCAAGCTCGTCGTTCCAGTGCACGGCCTCGACATTCTCCACGCCCCGCCCAAGGAGCGCCCCGGTACCGTACCCTACGGTTGAGAGATAGATGGCCCCGTTGGGGACGAAGTAGGACTTGTAATCCTTTGATGACATGCCGCCCTTGCCGATGATCAGCTTGGCACCGGTCTTCTCCATCCACTCCGGAAGCCACTTGGCGAACCGGAACGACGCCGTTGCTGTCACCGCCCCCATGTCGAAGGAGCCGTCGGAATTGATCCGGGCAGCCGGCGAGCAGTGGAAGTTCGCCGCGCTTTCGGACGGCAACTCCATGGGAATGTTTGCCTTGTCCTCGAGCGCCCTGATGTAGACACCCTCGCGCGCCGTATACATGAGACCGTCAAGATAGACGATGTCGCCCAGCCGCAACTCGGCTAGGGCCTCGGGAGTCGGCGTCGTTGAAAGCCGGATCTCGCGTGTGCTCATTCTGCGGCCTCCAGTGCCGGTTCCCACTCGACGGTCTCGCGGCGCTGGTAGGGAGTGAACCAGTCAGGATCGGTGCGATGCTCGACCCGGCCGTCCGGCCAGAGCCGCGCAACGGCCCGCCGCGACGACAGGCAGAAGGCATGCACCGACATTGGCATTCCGCCGGTGTGACAGTAGCCGACCTCGATGTTGCAGGAGATCACCATGTTCTTTCCCACGAAGCCCATTGCGCCCATGCCGATCGAATTGCCGAGTTCCTTGAACTCCGCCTCCAGTTCGGCGATCCGCGGATCGGGATTGCTGCTGCCCACCACCCGCAGGACCGACGCCCGCTTGCCGAGCGTCATGCAGATGTCCTTTGACCCGCCCAGCCCGATCCCGATGATGGCAGGCTGGCAGGCCAGACCCCGCTTGCCGAAGGCCATGAGGCTGTCCAGGTAGAACCGCTTGATCCCCTGGATGCCGTCAGAGGGGAAAAGCATCCGGTAGTCGGTGCCGAAGAGTCCGCCCTTGTGGACCGTGATCAGGTCGATCCAGTCGCCCTCGGGCTCGAAGGCGTACTCGATCTCCGGCGCGCCGATGCCCACGTTGTTGTTGTGGTCCGTGCGCCAGAGTGGATGCACGCGGTTTGGCCGAAGCGGCACGCTGTTCGTGGCGCTCGCCGTCGCCCGGCGCAGGGCGGCTTCCAGCGCCACCATACCCCCTTCGACAGAGGCGCCGTTACCCAGCTTGACGAACCAGCGCGGTACGCCCGTGTCGCCGCACATTGCACGGCGGTCCTCCTTCGCGGCCTCGTAATTCTCGAGCATTGCCCGAAGGACGAACGACGACAGTTCGCCGTCCTCCGTGTTCGCCGCTTCTTTCAGTCCGTCGAGATAATCTTGCGGAATTTCGATTGCCGCCTTGTTCATCAGGGTCTCGGCGGTCCGCTGGATCAGGTCGATTGAGATCATGTTGAACTCCGTTCCGCTTCACCTTTGTCGAGGCATGATACCCCGGGCGTCATAGTGCGGCGACCAGCGTATCGGGCTCGCCTTCAGGCAGGATAGTCTCGCCCGGTCGGACGATCGTGAACCGCACCGGTTCCCGCACCACGTCCACGTCGCCGCCCCTGCGCCGCGAAACGGTGAAGTAGCTTTCAGCGAGGTCGCCGGCACTGGGGAAGTCCTCGCGGAAATGCGCGCCGCGTGAGTTGTCGCGGGCCAGGGCCGCTCGGGCTATGACGTCGGAAATCTCGCAAAGCGACCGCAGGTTCAACCAGTCGTGCCAAGTCAAGTTGAACGCCAGATTGTCGGCGGCGACCCCGACATCCATCAGCGCCTCCGAGATGCCGGCGATCCGCGCGAGGCCCCGCTTGAGGCCCGCTTCCGAACGCATCACACCGACCTCATCCCACATCGCCTCCTGCAGAGCTTTGCGCAGAGGTAGCACCAGCGCCGGTGGGCGGCTGAGCGGATGGCAGGCCCGCGCGAGTTCCGCCTCGAGCACCGCCTCGTCCGGATCGCGCAGTGCGCCCATCCCGCGGATGTCAGCAGCCATCGTGTCTCCCGCGATGCCGCCGAACACGGTCGAATTCGCCACACCGTTGCCGCCCAAGCGATTCGAGCCATGCGCGCCGCCGGCATCCTCGCCGGCAACGTAGAGCCCCTCCATGGCGGTCCGCGTGTCGACATCGACGACCACGCCGCCCATGAAGTAATGCGCGGTCGGCACCACTTCGACGAGGCCACCCGCCAGGTCGAACCCGCAATCCGCGCAGCGCTTGACCATGCCTTTGAACTTTTGCGCAACATTTGCAGGGCCCAGATGTGCCATCGAGATGAAGACACCCTCCTGCTCGGGATTGTTGTTCTTGCGCATCTCGGCATAGATGCCGCGGCTCACCACGTCGCGAGTTGCCCGCTCTCCCTTCGGATCATAATCGAACATGAAACGCTGGCCGGAATGGTTGAGAAGCCGCCCGCCGGCGCCGCGCAGGCCCTCCTCCAGAACCGTGCCCGTCATGCGCGTGTGATCGCCTGCCAGAAGCCCCGTGGGATGGAACTGGACCATCTCCATATCGCGGAGCGGCAGCCCGGCGCGCAGCGCCATCGCCAGACCGTCCATGCTCTTGTCGCCGCTCGGCGTGTGGTACTTGTACATCGTCGGCCCGCCGCCCGTCGCCATCAGCACCGTCTTCGCGCGCACGAAACGGAAGCGTCCCGTCCGCATGTCGATCATCAGAACGCCCGCCAGCGCTGCGCCGTCGGCTGTCGGGATGAGTCCGATCGCACGATGTTCCTGCAGCTTCTCGACGGGGCGGGCGAGCACCTGCTCCATCAAGCGATTGATGATCTCGATCCCGGTAAGATCTCCCTTGTGCACGGTCCGATCCGCCGTCTGCCCGGCGAAGGCCTTGTGGTGCAGCGTGCCGTCCGGGTTGCGGTCGAAGAAGCAGCCGATCTCGTTTTCCAACTCGCGGACCCGGACTACGGCCTGCTCACACAGCCGCCACGCCATGTCCTGATCAGGCAGCCACTTGCCGCCCAGGATCGTGTCCATGAAGTGCCGTTCGACGCTGTCACCGGGGCCAAGCGCCACGTTGTAGCCGCCCTGGACCATGCGCGTGCAGCCGCTTTTGCCGATCAGGCCCTTCACGGCAAGCGTGACCTTGGTGCCTTCGGGGGCGCCCTGTAGCGCGTGAAGTGCCGAGAAGAGCCCGGCGCCACCTGCGCCGAGGATCAGGACATCAGTGTCGTGCCGGTCGATGTGCTGTGTCGAGATCATGTCAAATGGCCCGCAGAAGGAATGCTGTCGAAACCAGGAACGCCCCGCCAGCCGCCGCAGCCGCCCAGGTCTTCTGTGGGGCAGACCAGGGCAGCCACTCCAGCGCGATGAGCCGCAGCCCACCAAACATGTGAACGGCAAGGAGGAACACGAGACCGAACTCCGCCGCCTTGACCAGTGGCATCTCCGTAACGCCCAGCAGCCCGTCGAGTGCCGCCGCGCGGGTCAGCGCCAGGGAAAGGACCCAGAAGTGGAACGGCAGGAACAACGCCAGGGCGATGCCGGATAGTCGATGCAGGATATAGGCCAGCCAGAGCGGATGTGAGCGTGGGAAGGCTTTCACGACGTCCCTCCGGCGGTGACGGACCAGACCGCGTTCGCCCCGAGCGCGAAAAGCCCGAGCCCGATCGCCAGGCTCGTGATCTCGCGCGTCGGGCCGCGAAGCCCTGCCCATTCTGACAGCACGATCCGCAGTCCCAGCGCCGCATGAATAGACACCGCGACGACGAAGGTCGCGTAGAAGGTAAACCACAGAACCGACCCCTGCGTACGCCCCAGGATCTCAGCCGCCGAGATCCCGTCCCGGATCGCATAGATCATGACACCGATGTGCAGGAGCACGAATGGCGCCATCACGAGCGCGCTAAGCCTCTGAAGCATGTAAAGGCGGAATTCGGTCATCTGTCCCGCCGTCCGAAGAAGCGCCGCGCCGTCGCGCTTTTCAGCCCCGCAATCGCCGCCAGCGGATTGAGTTCGTTGGGACAGTAGATCGTGCAGGACCCCATCGAATGACAAAAGTGACAGCCCCCCTTCCCCGACACCGCATCGAGGATCGATCCCCTGTCGGCATTTTTTTCGTCGTTGTAGAGCGTCCAGGCCCGTTGCAGCGCAGCCGGTCCAAGATAGTCCGGATTTCCCGCCACGGTATCACAGGCCGCGTAGCAGACCGAGCAGTTGATGCACTCGATCCCCGCGGTCGCCTGCTGGCGGTCGGCGCTCTCGGGATCGATGGGCGCGATTCCGTCGTCGCGGGTTCGCGTCGGATGGTGCCGTCCTTCCGCCTCGACCCACTTGTCGAAGAACGGGTCCATGTCGACCGCCAGATCCTTGATGACCGGCAGATTGCGCAAGGGGCCCACCTCGATCGCGCCGCCCACGAGCACCTTCTGCACATGGGTCCGGCAGGTCCAGCGGGGCACGCCGTTCACCATCATCGCGCAGGATCCGCACATGCCGACGCGGCAGGCGAAGCGATAAGAGAGCGTCGGGTCTGAATTCTGCTGAATCCAGGAGACGACATCCAGCACGGTCTGGCTCTCGTAAAGCGGCACCTCGAACGTCTCCGGACGCATCGGCGCCCCCGGCCCGCCGCGCAGAACCGTCACCCTCATCGGGTCTTGCTGCAGAACCTCAGCCAAATGCCCAC
The DNA here is from genome assembly GCF_947496875.1 of uncultured Paracoccus sp. Classification (GTDB taxonomy): domain Bacteria; phylum Pseudomonadota; class Alphaproteobacteria; order Rhodobacterales; family Rhodobacteraceae; genus Paracoccus. The sequence continues at coordinate 34,475 of NZ_CANMEH010000002.1, forward strand.
TCCCCGCGGCATCTACTGGCAGATCGCAAGATTGGCTCACGAACACTCGCCAGCGTAGAAAATTCCAACCCACACAGGCGATACTCACGCAGCCATGCGAGATCTTGGCAGAACTGGCCGTAGCAATGCTCTGCGCTCAGCCGGTGATACAGCAACAGAAGCTTCACCGGAAGCCATAGAGCTAAACTTTTTTTTACGCTTCCAAAACATAACTTGAAACATCTTCATTCAAACCGCATCATCGAGTCAGGGGAAATTCATCTTGGCCGACAACTCGATCTCGAACGGCGCGGATGCCATTGTGGACGTTCTGAAGGCGGCGGGCGTCCGGTGCATCTTTTCGCTGTCCGGCAATCAGATCATGCCCCTCTATGATGCTCTGTTGGACAGCGGCATCCGTCTCGTTCACGTTCGGCACGAAGCCGCTGCTGTCTACATGGCTGAAGCTTGGGCGCAGCTGACAGGAGAACCGGGCGTCGCGCTGGTGACGGCCGGCGCCGGTTTTGGCAACGCTCTTGGCGCGCTGATATCGGCCCGCGCTTCCGAGACACCGCTGATACTGCTGAGCGGCGACTCGCCACGTTCGCAGGATGGCATGGGCGCTTTCCAGGAACTCGACCAGGTCGCCATGGCGGCGTCGGTTGCGAAGTCGGCACGGCGTGCGACCGCGTCCAACACCGTAGGGGACGAACTCGCCGAAGCCATTCGCACCGCTCGTGCCGGGCGTCCCGGTCCGGTGCATCTTGCCTTGCCGGTGGATGTCCTGGCCGGCCCGCGAACCGACGTGACGAAACCGGATGCGAACGACCTGCTACCAGAGGTGCAGACCCTGTCGGCAGCGGACGCCTCTGCCGTCACCGAGTTCCTGCACGGCGCGCGATATCCGCTGATCCTGGCAGGACCAGCCTCATCACCGACGCGCATTTCCAACAGGCTTGCCCAGATCGGCAAGGCGTTCGCTGCCCCGGCGATCTGCATGGAAAGCCCGCGAGGGCTGCGGGACCCCTCGCTCGGCGCCGTCATTGAGCTCACGCGACAAGCCGACCGGATCCTCCTGCTTGGCAAGTCGGCCGATTTCACCACGGGCTTTCTGGGGCCGGACATGGGTGCCCCGGATGCACAATTCGCGATGATCGACCCGGACGGCACTGAGATCGCCCGCGCACGGGCTCGGGTCGGCGAACGCCTGCGGATCGCGCTTCAGGCAGATGTCGCGTCGGCCTTGCAGGCTTTGCTTGCCAGGGGCACGAGAGGTCCGGACCGCCACCAGTGGCTCGCGGACGCAGCCGACGCGTTGAGCCGACGCGTCGCGATCGGCGAGACCGAGACCGAGACCGAGACCGAGACCGGGGAGAGCCGCGGAATGCACCCCGCAAGGGTCGCCGAACTGGTGTCGTTGAGACTGGGGCAGGTCGAAGGTTCGGTGCTGGTCGTGGACGGGGGGGAATTCGGGCAGTGGGCGCAGAGCATCGCGCACGACGGACCTCGCATCATCAATGGCGTCTCCGGCGCTATCGGTGCTGGACCGGCATATGCCATCGCGGCGAGCCTGGCCCGTCCCGAGGTCCCGGTTTTCGCCCTGATGGGCGACGGAACCGCCGGGTTCCTTCTTGCCGAATACGAAACCGCAGCCCGAGCGGGAGCGAGATTTGTCGCGGTCATCGGCAATGACACCAGATGGAACGCTGAACACCAGATCCAGCTCCGCGACTTCGGCGAGGAGCGCACGCACAGCTGTGACCTGTCCCCCGTCGCCCGCTACGATATCGCTGCCGCGGGACTTGGCGCCAGTGGCGAACATGTCCCGCATGGCGGGACCGCCGCGCTGAATGCGGCGCTCGACCGGGCGCTCGCCTCGGGCAAGCCTGCCTGCGTCGACGTGCGAATCCGCTCGATTCCTGCTCCTGTCGTGCCGAGCCGCGGACCCCCGCCTGCGGCGGCGCATTGATGCCATTGTCGAGCAAGATAATTGCCACGGTCGGACGGTGCGTTCCGCGCCGGGTCGCGCGCGACCGCACCGGCGCGCCCGAATTCTTGGCGCGCCACCGTCTTGCATGAGACAGCATAGTCGCGAACTATGCCGCGACACCGGTGAAGGGAGGCGCCGGCGAGACACGGCTGCCGGGACAATCGTCCCTGGAGCCGCAACCTCGGCGAAAGACCGGGGCATGGCGCGATATCGCGACCGAAGCACGCCGCGCAACGCCACGGAATTCCCCGGCAGCACGGCGGATTCCCAACACATTCAACTCGGAGGAGAGACTATGAAGACGACCCTAATTGCAGCAGGCATCACGGCCGCTGCGGCAACGCTCGCGACGCCCGTTGCGGCGGAGTATCCTGACCGCGCGATCCAGATGATCATCCCCTTCGGACCCGGCGGCGCGACGGACCTGTCCGCTCGAGCGCTCGCCGCCGCGTTGACGGATATCGTACCTCAGCCGGTGGTCGTTTCCAACCGGACCGGCGCGGGCGGCGCCGTCGGCTCTGTGGCCGTCCGGGATGCGGAGGGAGACGGACACACCCTGCTCTTCGCGCGCGTCGGCTCACACACCGTGAACCCGGCTATGAACCCGAGCCTGCCCTACACGCTGGACGAGTTCCGGTTTGTGGCGGTTTACGAAATCAATCCCGTGGCCTGCGTGGTCAACAGCAATTCCGACATCCAGACCATCGAGGACCTGATTACAAAGGTGAACGACAACCCGGGCCAGGTGAGCTTCAGTTCGGCCGGCGTCGGATCCCTGCCGCATTTCGGGGCATTGATGGTGCTGAACAGCTTCGGAATCACGGACCTCGATCAGAATGTCATCCACATCCCCACCGAAGGCGACGGACAGGCGCTGACCGCGGTGCTGCAGGGCACTTCGGACCTCTACTGCGGCAGCACATCGCCGGCGGCGCCGTTCATCGAAAGCGGTCAGATGCGGCCTCTGCTCGTCACCTCGTCCGAACGGATCGAGGGCTTCGACGCACCGACGGCCGAAGAACTGGGCAAGCCAGAGCTCAAGGCGCTGGTCGGATGGACGGGAATCGCCGGCCCCGCGGATCTGACAGACGAAGCGGTCGGAAAGTGGGAAGAGTGGTTGGCGACCGCAGTCGAGGACGAGGAGTTCCAGCGGTTCATGGCTGCCGGAGGGTCCATCGTCGAACTGATGTCGGCTGCGGATTCAGAAGCATTCGTGCAGGGCGCTTACGAAAGCTTCAGGAAGCTCGTCGTCGAACTCGATCTGGAGATCCAGTGACGGCATGATCCGTCAGGGTCTGGCGTTTTCACGGCGGCGACACGCCGTGAAAACGTCGCAACGAACCGAAGGGACGCCGCCGGCGAACACCCGTCCGGGCCGCCTGTGCACGGCGCCATTCGGCGCCCCATCGTCCAACAAGGAGCCCGCATGCTCTCGCGACGTCATGAAATCCTGATCGGTCTCGGTGTTGTGGCGTTCGCCGCGATCGTGCTCTGGTGGCTCATTCCCGCTTATGTGACGCTCCCCCGGCGCCCACCTCTCAGGGCACTTGCCCCCAGTTTCTTTCCGAAGATCATCGGCTGGACCATGCTGATCACCGGCGCCGGCCTGGCGTTGAAGGCGGTGCTGGCCCCGCCGACGCCGGCCGCCATCGCCGTCACACCCAACATCGACCGCGGCGAACTCCTGCGCATCGGCGGGCTGGCGCTGATTCTGCTTGCGAGCTATCTCGCACTTCCGGTCTTCGGGATGGTCTGGACGAGCATGGTGGTTTTCCTGCTGCTGGTCCTGCTGACCGGCCGCAGACGCCTCGGATGGGGCATCGTTTCGGCCGTGCTTCTGCCGCTTCTCCTCTACCTGTTCTTCGCCAAGGTCGCCGGGGTCGCCATCCCGCAGGGCCAGATCGTGAGGCTCCCGTGACATTTTTCGAAGCTCTTAGCGCCGGCTTCCTTCTGGTGGCGCAGTGGGAGAGCCTGTTCTTCCTGGCGCTTGGCGTCACCGTCGGCGTCGTAGCGGGGGCGATTCCGGGGATGTCGGCGACAATGGCCGTTGCCCTGACGCTTCCCTTCACCTTCGCAATGCCCCCGATCTTCGGCATCCTGCTTCTGCTCGGCGTCTACAAGGGCGGCATCTTCGGCGGGTCCATACCGGCGATCCTCATCAAGACGCCCGGAACCCCAGCCTCTTCCGCCACCGTTCTCGATGGCTATCCCATGGCCGAACAGGGACGCGCCGGCGAGGCGCTCAGCATGGCTCTCTACGCCTCCTGCATCGCCGACTTCTTTTCCAACATCGCGCTGATAGTCTTCGCGGCCTGGCTCGCCTCATTCGCGTTGAATTTCGGGCCGCCCGAAATGTTCACGCTGATCGTCTTCTCGCTCACGATCATCGCGGGCGTGTCCGGCGACAGCCTGTTGAAGGGCGTCGTCGCCGCAACGCTGGGACTGCTTCTGGCCACCGTCGGTCTGGACTTCATCGGCGGAACCGAGCGGTTCACCTTCGGCTCGGTCAACATGCGCGGCGGACTGAATTTCATCGCCGTCCTCATCGGGCTTTTCGCGCTTCCCGAGATCATCACCTATATTCGCAATCCCGCAGAACGCGACTCCAGGGTGCGCTCCCTGGGAAGCCGGGGCGTCAAATGGGTCGATTTTCGGCGGTGCCTCAAGTCGATCTTCCGCGGCAGCGCCATCGGTGTCTTCATGGGCGCAATCCCCGGCATCGGTGCGGCGCCCTCGGCGTTCCTGTCCTACTCCGAGGCGCGGCGCGCTTCTCCGCGCCGGGACAATTTCGGCAAGGGCGAGATCGAGGGGGTCGCCGCCGCAGAGGCCGGCAACAACGGCGTCGCCGGCGCCACTCTCATCCCCCTCCTGTCCCTCGGAATTCCAGGGGATGTGATCACCGCGATCATCATCGGAGCGTTCATGGTCCATGACCTGACGCCGGGACCGCTGCTGTTCCAGAACAACGCGGACATCGTCTACGCGCTGTTCATCGGCCTGATCGCCAGTTCGCTCCTGCTTCTCGTGATCGGTGCTGTTGCGATTCGCGCCTTTCGCTATATCGCGGACATCCCGCCAAACCTGCTCTTCCCGGGCGTCCTCGTGCTGTGCATCTTCGGCGTCTTCGCCGTCAACAACTCCACGTTCGATGTCGCGGTGATGCTGGTGATGGGGTTCATCGGCTATGCCATGTTGCTGTTGCAGTTTCCGGCCGCCCCCTTCCTGATCGCGTTCATTCTCGGTCCGATGCTGGAGAACAACTTTCGGCAGGCCCTCCTGATGTCGCGCGGCAGCTTCGATATCTTCGCCCGGGGCCCGATCACCATCGTCTTCCTGTGTCTGACGGTGGTCTCGATCATCCTGATCATCCGCTCGACGCTCAACGCGGCCCGGACGAAGCGCGAGCTTGCAGCGGCAGAAGCCGGGCCCTCGGCCGCGTCAGCACTTGGACAGGAATGACAGGATCGACCTTGCCGCGCTGCGGCCCCCTGCCTTGAGTCGATTGACCTTGTCTGGCTACCGGTCGGGCGGCGAACGAAGCGGGCGACCATGGATGTGAAATCGCTTTATACGTTCATCGCCGTCGTCGATCACGGAAGTTTCGCCACGGCAGCCAAAGCACTGCAGCTGTCCGCCTCGGCGGTCAGCGTCCAGATGCGCGGTCTCGAATCCGACGTTTCCTTGCGCCTCTTCGATCGAAGCCGCCGCCCTCCGGTCGTCACGCCAGAGGGACTGGACTTCGTTCAGCGCGCCCGCGAGGTCATCGCGATCTGGGAAGACCTCTCGGACAGCCTGCGACGCGACAGCAACTCCGGGAAGCTGCGGATCGGCGCGGTGCACACAGCTGTATCGTCGATTCTGCCCGCGGCACTGCGCAGGCTGCAGGAGGCGCATCCAAATCTCGAGATGCGCCTCACCACCGGGCTTGCACACGATCTGGACGCCGCGCTGCGCGCCGGTTCGATCGACGTCGCGTTGACGACAGCAGCGGCGGAACTCACCCCCGGCTATGTATTTCGGACGATCAGCGAGCAGCGGCTGGTCGTGCTAGCGCACGCGGGGGCGGCGGGCGACAACTTTCGCGACATCCTGCGCCGCAACCCTTACGTGCGGTTTTCCCGGCATGCCCGAGTTGGGGAGCTGGTCGAGCGCGCCCTGCTGGCTAACGGCATCCGGGTGCAGTCGTCCATGGAGGTGGATACCCAGGACGGCGTGTTGGCTCTCGTCGCTGCAGGACTTGGCGCTTCGGTCGTGCCCGAGTACCCGGGCCTGCGAACTTCGCGGTTTCGGGTCGAAATCCTTGGAGACCCGCCCACAATCCGGCGGCTCGGGCTGATGTTCGATCCTGCTTCGCCCAGACGACGCTTCTGCGACCTGTTGGAAAGCGAATTGCGGGCCGTCACCGCCGATCCTGGGCTGCTTTCCCAAGGGGGGCTTCCCCTGAGCGCGACGCCGCAGGCGCCACGGTCGCGCCCTGACCAGAACGAGGGCAGGCGCAGCCCGCCCTGAGGAGTGTTCCGGCAACGGCGGTTTCTGCCCCCTTCGGATCACGTCGGCGCGCCTTCCTTGACGACGTCAGTCGGAGGCCGCGGCACCAGAAGCCAATCCACCGCCACTGCAGCCTCCGGCCCGGCCAAGACCGGGTTGAGGTCGAGCGACGCGATCCGGCTAGCGTTTGCGGCAGCGAATTTTGACACCGACGAGATCAGCGCGGCCAGTGCGGTGCGGTCCACCGGAGGCGCGCCGCGAACACCCCGTAGCAGCGCTCGGCCGCGCAGCCGCTCCAGCATGGCCATCGCCTGCCCGGGGGTGACGGGCGCACGCGCGCGGCGCTCCGCAAGATCTAGGAGCTTCGTGGTGACCCGCTATAGGTACGGGCCGTCGGATGTTTTGATAATCCCTTTCTGTCGTTCGATGCGCTTATATGTCTCGGATCCGACTGGACGGCAGCAGCCGTCCGCGCGGCCCTGCATCCAACGGATGACGCACTGATGGAGCCACCCACGATGACCACGCCAAACCTGCCGCCGCACCGGGCCAGGGACTCCGCCACGAAGGCGCACGCCGGAACAAGGAAGCGGTGCCCACCGGCGAGTACGTCGAGGCTGACCAGATGACAGCTCCGATGGACGGGGTTCCTGCTCGCCCTGCACAAGAACCTCTGCGCAACGGCTCGAAGCGGCGGGTCCCTTCCACACGAGCCGCTCTCGGAGTTGCAGTTGCAGCCTTGGCGTCGTCGGCCGTCGTGAACCACCGGCTGGCGCGGCGCGCCGAGCGCGACAACCCGCCCGCCGGCAGCTTCGTGCATGTCCAGGGTGCCCGGATTCACTACGTCGAACGCGGAGAAGGCCTCCCGCTGGTGCTGCTGCACGGCAATGGCAGCATGATCCAGGACTTCGAGGCGAGCGGCCTGATCGACCTGGCCGCCAGGCAGTACCGGGTCATCGCCATCGACCGACCGGGTTACGGGCACAGCAGCCGTCCGAGACGTACCGTCTGGACAGCCGAGGCGCAGGCGGATCTCGTCCATGCCGTGCTGACGCAACTGGGGGTCGAACGTGCCGCGGTTCTGGGCCATTCCTGGGGATGCTCCGTCGCCGTGGCACTTGCCCTGAAGTATCCCGACGTCGTGGCCGGCCTGGTCCTGGCGTCCGGCTATTATTACCCGACCAGCCGCGCTGATGCCCTGGCCCTGTCGGGTCCTGCCGTACCCCTGGTCGGTGACATCATGCGCTACGCGATCTCACCGATCCTGGTTCGGCTCACCTGGCCGCTGGTGTTGAGGAAGGTCTTCGGACCGGAACCTGTACCGCACAAGTTCGCCGGATTTCCCCGGGCGATGGCCCTTCGCCCGTCGCAGATCAGGGCCAGCGCGGCGGAGTCCGCGCTGATGATCCCCGATGCCATGAAGGCTCGCGGCAGCTACGCGGATCTCAAGATGCCTGTCGCAATCATCGCCGGTACCGACGATCGGCTGATCGAACCGGAGGCCCAGTCTGCAAGGCTTCACGCGGAGATCCCGCACAGCAGCTATCATCGCATTCCAGGAGCCGGCCACATGATCCACCAGACCGCGACGGCGGCGCTCCTCGATGCAATCAACGCAGCAGTTGCGTCAGCGGATCGCGATCGGGGCCAGCTGGCCGGGGGTATGAGCCCGACTGAAACACGCATGTCCGGATAACGGGCTCGCGGCATGAGTCGGATGTTTGACGCTTGCCGAACCAGACGCGCCACCAACCCTCTCCCATATCGGGCGGAACCAAAAACCCGTCGGCACAACGGGCTTTCGGCCTCACCTGAAGATCAGATCGTTCGGCCTCAGCTCGGCGACGCCGCGCAGCGTGACCAGGACCAGCCCCGGCGCCGCGATCACCATGTCGGCGCCCTCGGTCCGCATCTCGATGTCGTCGACGCCGAGCCCGACCAGCAGGATGGCATCCTCGCCGGGCGCGAAATCCGTGATGGTGTCGCTGCCGTTGTCCAGCGGCCTGTTGGCATCCCGCGCATAGAAGGCGAAGATGTCCCGGCCGGGTCCGCCGGTCAACGAGTCGTCGCCGCTGCGTCCGTCCAGATAATCGTCGCCCCCGCCCCCCTGCAGCGTGTCGTTGCCCGCGCCGCCAAAGAGTTCGTCGCTGCCGTCGCCGCCCTCCATTACATCGTCGCCCCCGAAGCCCATGAGATCGTCATGGCCGCCAAGCCCGGTGATGTGGTCGGCATCGGGCGTGCCGCGCAACAGATCGACGTCGGGCGTGCCGGCGATATCTCTGGCGAACCCGGCGGTCCCAAGCACCGAAACGGCGAGCGCGGTGGCTGCAAGCAGAATGGATCGCATGATAACCCTCCCTCTCTACGGCACCGCTCACGCACGAGTTGAGCACGCAAGGGGTGTCTCTCTGATCCTTAGGCTGCGAAGCTGACGATTGCCTGACGTTGACGGGGGGATGCGTCACTCGATGGTGAGTCTGCCCAAGGCTTCAGCTTGCTCCGTTGCACCCCTGACCGTCCGGTGCCGAGCCGCGGGGTAGCACGGGGGCTTCTTCGCGCCGTCGTGCGGATCGGCCGGATGCGGGACGGCGGCCGCCCGCATGTCCGACACGATGGCTGACGCCGCGCTGACGATGCTGGCGCCGCTGCTTCAGGTTGTTGTCAGCTACGCACATCATCGTTTGATCAACTCCTCGCGCGCTGTGTTCAGACCGGAACGCGAGACAAGGGAGGAAGCCATGCAGAGAGTCCGGGTCAGCTGCAGGCCGCCTCGACACGGAGACAACCCGCTTCTGCCCAGCCGCTCGGGCGGTACTCTAGGACCTTCCGCAGCAATCGCGCTGCTGCTTTGTCCTGTCGACAGACCGAGGCCGTTCGGCTGCGCTTCGCGCCGTCGACTTGCCCGGTCCAGCCGGTCAGGCTGCGACCACCGGCGGTCACCCGGCCAGAAATCAACTCATCCCGACCAAAGGAGATCACCATGCAGACCCTCAGACCCCTTGCCGTCCTCGCCCTGACCTTGGCCATGGGATCCGGCATGAGCCCCGAAATCGCTGCGGCACAGAGTCACGAGGGGCACGACGCCGCGGTGGCCGCGTTGGTGCTGAATGACGGCGCCAAGTGGCAAGGTGACCAGAACATGATCGCGGGCATGACGGCGATTCGGGACACTATGGCCACAAATCTCGACGCGATTCACACCGGCACGCTGTCCGACGACACTGCCAGAGAGATCACCGAAACCGTCGGATCTCAGGTCGATTTCATGATCGAGAACTGCGTGCTCGCCCCCGAGGTCGACGAACAGTTCCACCTGGTACTCGCCCAGATCACCGACGGCACCGGGCTCCTTGAAGCCGGCGAGACCGAGGAAGGCGCCGTCAGGATCGTGCAGGCCGTCAATGCCTATGGCGACCACTTCCAGCACCCGGACTGGCAGCCGCTCGACTGAGGCATGCCGCCGCGGCAGTTTGTCGCCCGCGCAAGAACAACGATTTCCAACACTTGCGGGAATCATCCATCGGGCGCAGCATCGGGGAACTGCGCGAAAGTCTGGCGCGGGTGTTTTCGTCGATGCAGCGGAGGAAAGCCATGCGCGCACGTTTCCGCATCCTGCGAGCCACGACAATCGCTCTGGCGAGCCTGCTGATCGTTGGCGCCCTGCCCGGACACGCGCAGGACGGTGCCGGACAGGGCGACGGCACATTGCAACCGGGCGAGATGATCCCGGCGGGGCAGATCCCCTTCTATCACGACTGGGCGCAGTCGCCGCACGCCAAGGCGGATGCGCGGGCCTTCACCAACTGGTACGAAGAGGGTGAGATTCCGGAGGACTGTGCGCGGTGCCACTCCACGCCCGGATTCGTGGACTATATCGGCGCTGACGGCAGCACGGCCGGGGTCGTGGACAGAAAGGCCCCGACCGGTACGCTGATCACCTGCGCCGCCTGCCACAGCGAAACCGCCCGCGCGATCACCGCGGTGACATTTCCGTCGGGCCTGAGGGTGGAGGGCTTGGGCTCCGAGGCCCGCTGCATGACCTGCCACCAGGGACGCAGCTCGACCTTCGACGTCGACGACGCCACAATCGGGATCGGCGACGATACCGTTGGTCCGGAACTCGAATTCATCAACATCCACTATCGCGCGGCCGGCGCGACGCTGATGGGAACGCTGGCCGGGGGCGGCTATGAATACGCAAGCAAGTCCTATACCTCGCAGCGCCGTCACCCCGCCCCCTTCAACACCTGCATCTCGTGTCACGAGTTGCACACGGTGGCGCCAAAGGTGACGCCATGTGCCGCCTGCCACGAGGGCGTGAGCGGGCGCGAGTCACTCGCGCTGATCCGCAAGAGCAAGGCCGATCATGACGGCGACGGCGACGTCACCGAGGGGATCGCCGCTGAGATCGAGCATCTGCACCAGCGCCTTCTGGCCGCGATCCAGGCCTACGGACGCGACATAGCCGGTACGCCGATCGTCTATGACGCCCACGCCTACCCGTATTTCTTCATCGACCTGAACGGCAACGGCACGGCCGAAGAGGACGAGGCGAAGGTGCCGAACAAATACGCGTCCTGGACGCCGCGGCTGTTGCGGGCGGCATACAACTATCAGTTCGCGGCCAAGGATCCGGGCGCCTATGCCCACAACGCACCGTACGTCCTGCAACTGCTGCATGACTCGCTCACCGACCTGCCCGGCACTGACCTCGGCGGCGCCAGTCGCCCCTGAGTGGTCACGTCGCAATCAACCCCAGCGAAGATCGGCGGATCTGACAACGGAAGATTTTTCTGCGCATCGCATTCGATCGAACCCTGAGGCAATCTTCGACATGGAAGGAAACGTCATGTTCCGACGCAACTCAATCCTTGCACTGGCACTGATCGTGATGCCGGCTGCCGGCTTTGCGCAGACCGCGGGCGAGATGCCCGACGCCGGGATGGCCGATACCGGAATGGCCGCGCCTACCGGCCAGGCCGCCGAGACGGCGACACAGGAGGTCTGGCTGGAAACACTGCAGACCGAAACCCCGCAGCAGGGCTTCGAGTTGGCCATCACCCTGGCCCGGCGGGCGGTCAAGACCACGCAGTCGGACACCGCGATGCTCAAGGAACTGCGGCCGGTCTATGCGGCTGACGCCAACAGTCTCATCGACGTCTCGGGGGTAGCGGCCCACTGGTTCGGGACCGTGGCGGCCGCAAACGACTACTGGCGCGACTGACGCGGAAAACCTGACGATGTGGCGGTGCCCGGCGCCAGCGCACCGCCGAGAGGGCGAGGCGCTGCGGGCGCGTTCCGAGCCGTTGCGTTCAGGTCAGGCTGAGGACGGCCATCAGGAGGAGAGTTGCGGCCCGCGCAAGATCCGCATGGCTGTCTGACCCCTGATGACGTGACGCTGACCGCCACACCCCGACGACCGCCGCCACACTGTAGGGTATGGAGCAGACATAGCCGAGCACGAGCGCTGCCCACGGCCTATCGAGCGTGATCATCGCCAGGAACAGGGCGGTGGTCGTGACGTTGACCAACAGACCGCCGAGGATGGCCCACGTCCAGAACGCATCCGCGAGAGGAAGCTCGCCCCGCCACAGGGCGTGAAGTTTCTTCATGGCCCGAGATTAGGTGCGTTCCACACAGTTCGCCACGGCGCTTTTTGCCGGGCTAACGGCAGACCGCCGCGTGCACGGCCTGTGTGCCGGTCCCGTGTCCGTCGGGCGTCGAGCGTGATGACGGCCCCGCGGATCGGCCGCAGGTGCGGCGGCACTTCTGTTCTGGCGGAGACATGCCGTCAACCGCCATGCCCACCGGCACCCAACGGTTGCGCGTGTGCTGAGGTAGAAAACGCGCGACTCGACCGGCACCCGACATGTTGCCGCACGGCGATATGGGTGCGCTGATATTCAGAAAATACCGCAAGTCCCTTGAGCGGACGCGCCGCCGCGGCGAACCTGTCCAAGACAGCGGCCGCGGAGGCGGCTATCTGTGATTGCGTGGGCTGTGTGACCCGTGGTCGAAAGGCCGGGTCGGTGCGCATGGCCAGCAGGTTCTATGGGGTTGCTGAATGGGCGAGATGTGGAAGAGCCTCCTCGTGAGGGCGTGCAATCAGGGACGCATCGGTTTGCTGATTGCCGCGATCGCTCTGCCTCCCGCGGCAAGCACGGCGCAGCAGGCGGTCGAAGCCCGATCGGTGACCGATTGGAAAGCAGTGTATGGCCGCGTCGAGCCGCGCGTGTCGCTGCCCGCCCGGGCGCGGATCGGCGGCACGCTGACCGAACTGACCGTGCAGGAAGGTGACCGCGTCACGGTCGGCCAGGAAATCGCCCAGATCGTCGATGACAAGATCGACATTCAGATCGCCGCGGCACAGTCGCAGCGCGCCGCGCTGGCCAGCCAGCTGGCGAACGCCCAGACCGAACAGGAACGCAATGCCGCGCTTGTCGAACGGGGCGTCGCCACGCGTCAGCAGCGCGATGCGCTGGCGACGCAGGTGCAGGTGTTGCAGGACCAGATCGCCGCCCAGGAGGCCCAGATCAGACTGATCGAACAGCAGCGCGACGAAGGCGCGGTGCTTTCGCCCGTCGACGGAACGGTCGTGACCGTGCCCCAGGCCGTGGGCGCCATCGTGATGCCGGGCGAGCCGGTGGCAACCATCGGCGGCGGCGGGTTCTTCCTGCGCCTCGCGGTGCCGGAACGGCACGCCGGGGCGCTGACGCCCGGTGCCGCCATCCGGCTGGAGACCGCGGACGGCGAGGCCGAGGGGCGGCTGGCCAAGATCTACCCGCAGATCGAGAACGGCCGCGTGGTCGCCGATGTCGAGGTGCCGGATCTGGACGCGCGCTTCGTGGACGCGCGGATGCTGGTCCGCGTGCCGGTGGGCGAGCGCCGCGTGCTCGCCGTGCCGGAAGCGGCGGTGATGAATGTCTCGGGGCTGGACATGGTGACTGTCGCCACCGATGACGGCCCGGTCCGCAGGCTGGTGTTGCGGGGCGAAAGCATCCCGGGCGCCGGGGGCGATCTGGTCGAGGTCGTCTCCGGCCTGCGCGAGGGAGACCTCGTCTATCCCGACTTCGCCCAGGCCCCTGCGCCCGAACCCTCCGTCGTGTCGGCGCCCCCCCATGAGTGATCGGCAAGCACAGGGGGAACCCGGCCACGGCTTGGGGATCGCCGGACGGCTGACGCGGGCCTTCATCACCTCACCCCTGACGCCGCTGATCATCCTTGCGGCGCTGGCCGCAGGCCTGCTCGCCCTTGTGTCGCTGCCGCGCGAGGAGGAGCCGCAGATCAGCGTGCCACTGGTCGACATCCATGTGCAGGCGCCGGGACTGAAGGCCGAGGATGCGGTGAAACTGGTCACCGAACCGCTTGAGGCGATCGTGCAATCGATCGCCGATGTCGAGCATGTCTATTCCCAGACCCGCGACGACGCGACGATGGTGACCGCGCGTTTCGTCGTGGGCACGTCCTCGGACGCGGCCGTGCTGCGGGTGCATGACAAGCTGCGCGCAAATGCCGACCGTATTCCCGTCGGCATCCCCGAGCCGCTGGTCGTCGGCCGCGGCATCGACGACGTGGCGATCGTGGCGCTGACGCTGTCCGCGCGGCCAGGCGCCGCGCTGACCGCCGCCGACCTGACCCGCGTCGCCCGCGAATTGCGCACCGAGATCACCAAGACCCCGGATGTGGGCCTGACCTATCTCGTCGGCGAGGCGTCCGAGACGATCCGCATCGCGCCGGACCCGGAGCGGTTGGCGCTCTATGGCATCACCTTGCAGCAGCTTGCCGGCAAGGTCGCGCAGGCGAACCGCGCGTTCGCGACGGGCATGGTGCGGCAAGGCGAAGGAACCGTGGGACTGGTCGCCGGGGAAACGCTGACCGCGCCGGCCGAGATCGCCGGCCTGCTCCTGACCGCGCGGGACGGCCGCGCCGTCTATGTCGCTGACGTGGCCGATGTCGCGTACGTTCCGGACGCCTCCGACCACCACGTCGCCCATGTCGCCCGGGCGGAGGACGGCACACTGACCCGCACCCCTGCGGTGACGCTGGCCGTCGCAAAGCGCGCCGGGGCCAACGCCGTCACCGTGGCCGAGGCGATCCTGCACGACGTTGCGCGGCTGAAGGGCACGCTGATCCCGAACGAGATCGAGGTCACCGTCACCCGGGACTATGGCGAGACGGCGAACGAGAAGGCCAACGAACTGCTGTTCCACCTGGGCCTTGCCACATTGTCGATCATCGCGCTGGTCTGGCTCGCGATCGGCTGGCGCGAGGCGATCGTCGTCGCCATCGTCATCCCGGTGACGATCCTGATGACGCTGTTTGCCAGCTGGATCATGGGCTACACGCTGAACCGGGTCAGCCTGTTCGCGCTGATCTTTTCCATCGGTATCCTGGTCGACGACGCCATCGTGGTGATCGAGAACATCGCCCGCCACTGGGCGATGCACGACGGCCGCAACCGCATCACCGCGGCCATCGATGCGGTGGCCGAGGTCGGCAACCCCACCATCGTCGCCACGTTGACGGTCGTCGCGGCCCTGCTGCCGATGCTCTTCGTGTCCGGGCTGATGGGACCCTACATGAGCCCGATCCCCGCGAACGCCTCGGCGGCGATGATCCTGTCGTTCTTCGTCGCGGTCATGGTCACCCCCTGGCTGATGGCGCGGATCGCTGGCCGCGCGCCCTCCCACGGCCACGAGGGCGCACAGGGCGGGACGCTGGGTCGCCTCTATGCCGCCGTCGCCCGCCCGATCCTGCGGACCAAGGGGGGTGCGGGGCTGTTCCTGGTCGCGGCCATCGTCCTCAGCTTCGGCTCGCTGGCGCTGCTTTATACCCGTGACGTGACCGTCAAGCTCCTGCCCTTCGACAACAAGTCCGAGCTCGCGGTGGTGATCGACCTGCCCGAGGGTGCCAGCGTCGAGGCGACCGACCGCGTGGCCCAGGACGTGGCGGCGGTGGCAATGGCGCTGCCCGAGGTGCTGACCGTGCAGACCCATGCCGGCACGGCCGCCCCCTTCAACTTTAACGGCCTGGTGCGCCACTACTACCTGCGCGCCGAGCCGCAGCTGGGCGACGTGCAGCTGAACCTGACCGCCAAGGCCGAGCGCGACCGTGAAAGCCACGAGGTCGCACTGGACCTGCGCCGGCGGCTCGACACGCTCGATCTGCCTGAGGGTACGGTGCTGAAGGTGGTCGAGCCGCCGCCCGGCCCGCCGGTCATCTCGACCCTGCTCGCGGAGGTCTACGGGCCCGACGCCGACACTCGCCGCGCCGTCGCGGCCGAGGTCCGCCGCGCCTTCGACGAGGTCCCGTTCATCGTCGACGTGGACGACAGTTTCGGCATCCAGCCCCCACGCCTGCGGGCGACGATTGATACGCAGGACCTGGATTTCTTCCAGGTACAGGAAGGCGACGTGTTCGACACGCTGGCGACGCTGACCGGCACCACCACGGTGGGCTATTCGCACCGCGGCGACGGCCGCCAGCCGATCCCGATCACGCTGGAGCGCGAGAAGGGGGCGAACCGGCTGGACGAGGCAGCGTTGACGACGCCGATCCCCGCCAACGTGCTGCCCGGCGCCCGCGGCGTGGTCGAGTTGGGTGACGTGATCGACGTCACCGCCGACAGGGCGAGCTTTCCGGTCTTCCGCCACAACGGTCGCGAGACCGAGATGGTCACCGGCGAACTGGCCGGGGCGTTCGAGGCGCCGCTCTACGGAATGCTCGCCGTCGGCGATCTGCTGGAGGCCCGGGACTGGGCCCCGGGCACCCAGCCCGAGATCCGCCTGAACGGACAGCCGCAGGACGAGAGCCACCCGGTCGTCCTGTGGGACGGCGAATGGGAGGTGACCTGGGTCACCTTCCGCGACATGGGCGCCGCCTTCGGCGTGGCGCTGCTGGGCATCTATATCCTGGTCGTCGCGCAGTTCGGCAGTTTCAAGCTGCCGCTGGTGGTCCTGACACCGGTGCCGCTGACGTTCCTCGGGATCATGGCCGGCCACTGGCTGTTCGGGGCGCCGTTCTCGGCCACCTCGATGATCGGGTTCATCGCACTGGCGGGGATCATCGTGCGCAACTCAATCCTGCTGGTCGACTTCATCCGCCACGCCGATCCGGCCGGCAAGACAAAGCTGGACATCCTGATCGAGGCGGGCGCGATCCGCTTCAAGCCCATCACCCTGACCGCACTGGCGGCAATGATCGGGGCGGCGGTGATCCTGACGGATCCGATCTTCCAGGGCCTGGCGATCTCGTTGCTGTTCGGCCTGCTCAGCTCGACCCTGCTGACGGTTCTGGTGATCCCGGCGATCTATCGGGTCTTCCGAACCTAGGACCTCGTGCCTGCATGCTGGCGCGGTTCTTTCCCGGCGAACATTCCCAGCCGGCCGCATCGCACCCCCGGCCCGTCTTGTCAGACCGGGAGAGAACTGCGCAAACTCCGCACACATGATCACGGGATCGTCTGCGGGCACAGTCCGCCGGGCGCGCCTTGCCGGTGGGGAGATGACACACGCCATGAACGCATATGAACTTGGCCTCGACAGGAATGCGGCGAATTTCGTGCAGCTGTCCCCGCTGTCCTTCATCGAGCGGACCGCGGCCGTCTACCCCGATCTGGAGGCTGTCAGCTATGGCAACGTGCGCCGGAACTGGGCGGAAACCTATGCGCGCACCCGCCGGCTGGCGAGTGCGTTGGCAAAGCGCGGTTTCGGCAAGGGAGACACCGTGTCGATCGTCGCCGCCAATATTCCCGAGATGTTCGAGGCGCATTTCGGCGTGCCGATGGCAGGCGCGGTGCTGAACACCATCAACACTCGGCTTGATGCCGAGACGATCGCCTTCATCCTCGCCCATGCCGAGGCAAAGGTGCTGATCGTCGACCCCGAATTCAGCGACGTGGTCGATCGCGCCGTGAAGATGGCCCACCGGCCCGAGCTACTGGTCGTCGACATCGAGGATCCCAGCTTCGACGGCGGCAGCCGCGTGGGTCACCTCACTTACGAGGACCTGCTGGCCGAAGGCGACCCAGACTTCGCCTGGTCGCTGCCCGACAACGAATGGGACGCCATCAGCCTGAACTACACATCGGGCACGACAGGCGATCCCAAGGGGGTGGTCTATCACCACCGCGGCGCGATGCTGAACGCGCTGTCGAACATCGTGACCTGGGGCATGCCGCACCATTCCCGGTATCTGTGGACGCTGCCGATGTTCCACTGCAACGGCTGGTGCTTTCCCTGGACGATTGCGGCCAACGCGGGGCTCTGCGTCTGCCTGCGCGCGGTGCGCGCCGAGCCGATCTTCCAGCTGCTGCGCGACGAGAAGGTGACCCATTTCTGTGGCGCACCCATCGTGCTGAACATGCTGGTCAACGCGCCCGACGAGCTGAAGGACTTCACCCACGAGGTGAAGGTGATGACGGCCGGCGCCCCGCCCCCGGCGGCGGTCATCGCGAACATGGAAGCGATGGGGGTCGAGGTCACCCATGTCTACGGTCTGACGGAAACCTATGGCCCCTCGGTGGTGAGCGCCTGGCAGAGGAAGTGGGACGACGAAGACGCGGATACTCGGTCCCGGCTGAAGTCGCGCCAAGGCGTCCCGAACATCGCGCTTTCCGAACTGATGGTCGCCGAGCCCGGGACGCTGCAGCGGGTGCCGTCGGACGGCAAGACCATCGGGGAGATCTTCATGCGCGGGAACAACGTGATGAAGGGCTACCTCAAGAACCCCGGGGCGACGGAAAAGGCCTTCGACGGGGGCTGGTTCGCCTCGGGCGACCTCGGTGTCATGCACCCGGACGGCTATGTGGAGATCAAGGATCGGTCCAAGGACATCATCATCTCGGGCGGCGAGAACATCTCGTCGGTCGAGGTCGAGGATGTTCTTTACCGCCACCCGGCCGTGATGGAAGCCGCGGTGGTGGCCCGTCCCGACGGCAAATGGGGTGAAACTCCCTGCGCCTTCGTCACGCTCAAGCCGGGACACGCGGTCACGGAAGACGACCTGATGGCGTTCTGTCGCGACAACATGGCGCGGTTCAAGGTGCCGAAGGCGTTCGTGTTCGGCGAGCTTCCCAAGACCTCGACCGGCAAGATCCAGAAATTCGCACTTCGCGACCGCGCGAGGGCGCTGGACCAGCAGGGCTGAGAGCTTGGCGGGCGACAGGAAAGGGACGGCACCCTCTCCCGAGGCGTTCCCTGGCAGACGTCGTGCATGTCAACGGCTCAACGCCGACTTGCCTTCCGCCTGTCATGCCGCCGGCGGGTCGCGCTGATGGAACGGCTTAAGGCGTCCGCCCCCACTTGCCGCCCGAAGTGCCCTCCACCTGGACGGCGGCCTGAATTAATTGGAAAGGCTGCTCGTTCAGCCCGTTCACGAGATCGACGGACGCTCAGGAGCCCTTCATCACCTTGCCGTAGTCGTCTACCAGCGGCACGCCGGCCTCACGCAAGATCGCGTCGATCTCGTCCTGGTGGCGCCGGATCAGACTGTTGAGCTCGCGTTTCCACACATCCTCGCCCGCCCGCACGCCCATGGTGATCCGGAAGAACAGCCGAGGCGTCTCGGTTTCCTTGACCAGCGGAATGACCTTGAGCTTGTCGTTGCCCTTCGCCAGCGGCCCGCCAATGGGACCCCACAGCAGAGCACCGTCGATCACGCCGGCTTCCAGGTCGCGCAGCATGTCGCCGGCCGGGTTCTCGATCCGCCGATCGGTCATCAGGTTGTAGGGCTTGGCATCCTTGATCAGGCCCAGCCGCGCCACATGGGTCGTGGGTGGCGCCCCTGCGACCACGCCCAGCTTGCGCCCCGCCAGCCGGGGATCGGCAAGATGGTCGACGTCGGCCAAATCGCCATCGGCCCGAACCACCAGGACATGGGTGGAGGTGTAGTAGTGGTTGGTGTTGAGGACCAGTTCGTCACCCTGGGCAAAGCCCATCACGACGTCACACTCCCCCGCCGTCAGGGTCTGGCGCACGAACCCGATCACCTGCGGGAACCACGTGTACTGAACGGGCACCCCGAGCTTGTCCGCCATCAGCTCGGCCAGGCGGTTCTCGAACCCGCTGCCGTCCTGGCTCGACAGCGGCAGGTTGGCGGGATCGGCGCAGACCCGAAAGGCCGACCGGTCGACCAGATCGGCCACCTGTGCGGTGGCGGTGTCGGCCCAGGTCAGCGTCGCGGCGACGATCGGCAGCAGCAGGCGCACTCAGCCCTCCATGCAGGCCTTTTCGGCCTCTGCGAAAGCCTCGGATTTCTCGGCGCGCTTTGCCGGACGGCCACGCGGCAACGCCTCGACTCCGCGAGCCCGCAGATAGGTGTAGATGTCGTCAACATAGCACATAACGTTCGGATTGGTGCCGAACGCGGGCATGACCTGGTTCTGCGCCGCGTTGATCGCCTGCTTGCCACCCGTGACGGCTGCGATGAAATCGTAATAGTCCAAGTTGAGCGCGGACTTCTTCAGTGCCGGTGCATAGGTCGAGCCTTCGCCATCGGGGCCGTGGCAGACGTGGCATTCAGCATGGTAGCGGCGGTAACCCGAGAAGGTCGGCCAGTCCACGGTTCCGTCCTCGGCGATCTTGAACGTCGGGATCTCATCGGAATTGAACCAGCGAACGCCGTCTTCGCTCACCGGGTCGACATTGACCTCGGTTTGTGCGTGCGCGGCACCTGCAATGAAAAGGCCCAGGGCCAGAAGCGGCGCAGCTCGTCTCATGTTGTCTCTCCTCCCAGAAAGCTTCGTCCGACCCTAAGCGGATTGGCCCCGCAGGCAATCAACCTTTAGTCTGGCCGCAATTACCGCCTTGCAGGTCGCACGCATGGAAAGGCCGCCCCCGATGTATTCGGGGACGGCCCATCAGTTCAGTGCTTTTTCTCCGCCGCTCAGGTGCTGCTGGGCAGCGTGAAGACAGTCAGCTGGCCACCCAGGGCGGTGTAGTCGGACAGCGCCGCATAGCCCCCCACTGCGCCAAGACCGTCATTGGCATTCGTCAGGCCGGCCGCGAGGCCGATGCCAGCCCAGCCGCCGACGCCAGAGAGCACCCCGACATACTGCTTGCCGTCATGCTCGTAGGTGAAGACGTTGCCGATGATGCCCGAGGGGGTCTTGAACTTGTAGAGCTCCTCCCCGGTTTCCGAGTCGATGGCCTTCAGGTAGCCCTCGAGCGTGCCGTAGAAGACCACGTCACCCGCGGTGGCCAAGGCGCCCGACCACACCGAGAACTGCTCGGGCAGCGACCACTTGATCTCGCCCTTCGTGGCGTCCCAGGCGATGAAGTTGCCCATGCCGCCATGACTGTCGGGGGCGGGGAACATCGACAGGGTGGCACCCACGTAGGGCTGGCCCGCGGTGTAGCTGACCCGGAACGGCTCGTAGTCCATGCAGACGTGGTTGGTCGGGACGTAGAACAGGCCGGTCTTCGGCGAGTAGGCTGCCGGCTGCTGGTCCTTCGAGCCGAGCGCCGCGGGACAGATGCCGGTCGAGTTGGTGTCCTCGCCGTTCTGCTCGGTCGAGAACTCCGCCACGACCTGGGGACGTCCGTACTGGTCCGAATTCGGGTCCATCTCGACATGTGTCGCCCAGTTGACCTTCGGGTCATACTTCTCGGCCACCAGCAGCTCGCCCGTTTCCCGGTCGAGCGTATAGCCGAAGCCGTTCCGGTCCATGTTCACGAGCAGCTTGCGCATCTCCCCGTCGATCTCCTGATCGACAAGGATGTTCTCGTTGACGCCGTCGTAGTCCCATTCGTCATGCGGGGTCTTCTGATAGAACCACTTGGCCATGCCCGTGTCAGGGTCCCGTGCCATGATGGTCATCGACCACTTGTTGTCGCCCGGGCGCTGGCTCGGGTTCCAGGTCGAGGGGTTGCCGGTCCCGTAATAGATCAGGTTCAGCTCCGGATCGTAGGTGGTCCAGCCCCAGGTGGTGCCGCCGCCGATCTGCCACTGATCACCTTCCCAGGAATTCAGCGAGCTGTCTGCGCCGATCGGCTTGCCCAGCACCGTGGTCTTTTCCGGATCGACCAGCATGTCCTCGTCCGGGCCCGTCGAATAGGCTCTCCAGGCCAGGCTGCCATCCGCGATGTTGTAGGCGGTCATGTGACCGCGCACCCCGTATTCACCGCCCGAGATACCGACGAAGATCTTGTCGCCGACAACCAGAGGGGTGGCGGTGGCTGTTTCACCCTTGGTCGGATCGCCGTTCTTCACCGACCATTTCACCTCGCCGGTCTTGGCATCCAGCGCGACCAGCGTCGTGTCGGCCTGGTTGAGGAAGATCATGCCATCGGCAGCGGCCACCCCGCGATTGACGGTGTCGCAGCACATCACCCCGATGACGTCCGGGTTCTGCTCGGGGGTATAGCGCCACAGGATCCTGCCCTCGTCGTTCAGGTCGAGCGCATAGACCATGTTCGGGAACGGCGTGTGGACATACATCACGTCGTCGATCACCAGCGGCGAGCCTTCATGCCCGCGCAGGACCCCTGTCGAGAAGGTCCAGTCGACCTGCAGATCGCCGACGTTCTCCTTGTTGATCTCGTCCAGTTCCGAATAGCTGGTGCCGGCATAGTTGCTAAGCTGCATGGTCCACTGCTTGGGATCCTCGGCCCCGGCCGTCACGGACTCGTTTGCGAGCGCTGGCACTGCCGCCGTCGTCATTAGCCCGGCAATGAGCCCTATCACACACTTCTTCATCGTCACCTCCCTGATGCGATCCTGACACCGGCAAGCCCGTCGGTACCGATCCGCTCCACCGGATCCACCACGCCTGCCGGCTCTTATTCCATTCTTATGAAGCGAGCCGAGGAGGCCGCTGTCAACGCGCGCGCCGCCTGTTCACCCCAAAGTATGAGGGCGGGCGGGGCCGGAAATGGACGGGTCGGATGGAACGGCAGATGAGGGCGGTCCCAGTGATAAAGGGCAGCCCTCGCACGGCGAGGGCGCGGAGCAGGCCCTTGCCGCCGATGGCGTCTACGATGCGCCCTCACGCTCCGCCGGGCGTGCCTGTCCCGTCAGCGAGGGTGACGAAAACCTTGCGACTGCACGGACGCATAATCGCCGCACCGGGCCAGCAAGACGTCGCGAAGCGGGCCCTCGCCTGCTCCTAGATACGGCCAGCCTGCAAGTATGTTGCCCAGCCCGGGGACGTCGCTTACGACTCTCACGTGATCGGGCCCTGCGCGCTGTCGACCACCTTCTCAGATCTGATCGCGGCTACCGACTGGGCGGACTTCTGATGCGGCTCAGCCGACCTCGGCGAGGCGCGCCGCGTGAAAGCGGATGTGGTCCTCCATCACGCTCGCAACATAGAAGTAGCTGTGATCGTAGGACTGGATCATCCGGAACTCGATCGGCTGACGGCGCGCCGCCGCCGCCGCGACCAGGGCCTCGGGCTTCAGCAGGTCCAGGAACTGGTCACTGGCACCCTGATCGATCAGCATCGGGCCGGGATAACCCCGTTCCGCCATCAGCACGCTTGCGTCATGGGCCTGCCATTTCCCTTCATCCGTGCCCAGATAAGCGCCAAGCTGCTTGCGCCCCCAGTCGCTCTTCGTCGGGTTCGCGATGGGCGAGATGGCGGAGACCGAGCGATAGGTCTCGGGATGGGTCATCGCGATCGTCAGCGCACCGTGCCCGCCCATGGAATGGCCGGTAATGCCCTGCCGCGTCCGGTCCAGCGGAAGGGTTTCGAACACCAGATCCGGAAGCTCGTTGACGATGTAATCCCACATCCGGAAATGTGGCGCCCACGGGGTTTCCGTCGCGTTCACGTAGAAACCCGCCCCCTGCCCCAGATCGTAGTCGGCGTGGTCGGCCACGGCGTCGCCACGCGGGCTCGTGTCCGGAAAGATCAGGGCAATCCCCACTTCCGCGGCCCACGCCTGGGCGCCAGCCTTCGTCATCGCATTCTCATGGGTGCAGGTCAGCCCGGAAAGATACCAGAGCACCGGCACCTTGCCGCTCGTCGCCTGAGGCGGCAGATAGACAGCAAAGGTCATCTCGCAGTCGCAAGCGGCGGACTGGTGCGAATAGACGGCTTGGGTCCCCCCGAAGGCGGCGGTCTCGGACAGGGTCTTCATCGGCGATTCTTCCTAAGTTGAGCGCGCTTTCTGCGACTGGCCTGCAGTCACCGGTTCATCTGGCGACCCGAAGGCTTGGGCGCTACTGCGCGACGACCGCTGGCGGAGTCTGCAGAGGACGGCGCAGGTCGCGGGAGAACGGGCAGAGGCCGGGGCGTGTGGCGCCCCGGCCAGGAGGATCAATAGATCACGACGGAGCGGATCGACTTGCCCTCGTGCATCAGGTCGAACCCCTTGTTGATGTCCTCGAGCGGCATGGTGTGGGTGATCATCGAGTCGATCTCGATCTTGCCGTCCATGTACCAGTCGACGAACTGCGGCACGTCGGTGCGGCCACGGGCGCCACCAAACGCGGTGCCCTTCCAGACCCGTCCGGTCACCAGCTGGAACGGACGGGTGCTGATCTCGGCCCCGGCCGGCGCCACGCCGATCACCACCGACACGCCCCAGCCGCGATGGGTGCATTCCAGCGCGTCCCGCATCACCTTGACGTTGCCCGTGCAGTCAAAGCTGTAATCGGCGCCGCCGATCTGGTCGAACGGGGTCTTGGTCATCTCGACGATGTGCTGAACGACAGAGCCATCGATCTTCGTCGGGTTGACGAAATGCGTCATCCCGAACTTCTCGCCCCACTCCTTCTTGTCGTCGTTCAGGTCGACGCCGATGATCATGTCGGCCCCGGCCATCTTGAGGCCCTGGATCACGTTGAGGCCGATGCCGCCGAGACCGAAAACGACCGCCTTGGCACCGATCTCGACCTTGGCGGTGTTCAGAACCGCACCGATGCCGGTGGTCACGCCGCAGCCGATGTAGCAGATCTTGTCGAAGGGCGCCGACGGATCGACCTTGGCCAGCGCGATCTCTGGCATCACCGTGTGGTTGGCGAAGGTCGAGCAGCCCATGTAGTGATAGATCGGCGTGCCATCCAGCATCGAGAACCGGGTCGTGCCGTCAGGCATCAGCCCCTGGCCCTGGGTCGTGCGGATCGCCGTGCAGAGATTGGTCTTGCGCGACAGGCAGGACGGGCATTCACGGCATTCCGGGGTGTAGAGCGGGATGACGTGATCGCCAGGCTTGAGCGTGGTCACCCCCTCGCCCACCTCAAGCACCACGCCAGCACCTTCATGCCCGAGAATGGTGGGGAAGATCCCCTCGGGGTCCGCGCCCGACCGCGTGAACTCATCGGTATGGCAGATGCCGGTGGCCTTGATCTCGACCAGAACCTCGCCCTTCTTCGGGCCCTCGAGGTTCACCTCCATGATCTCCAGCGGTTGTCCCGCTGCAAGTGCTACCGCCGCACGCGTGCGCATCATGATGGTTCTCCTTCTTTCGTCGTGCACCCGATCAGCGGCGCGAATGAAAATCGTGGATGAATGGGAACGCGGCCGGGGCCTTCCGAAGGCCCCGGCCGCGCGACGGCATCAGGCGCTGAGTGCGCCCGACCGCTTGGCAGTGTGGGTGGCGATCGCGTCCATCAGCGGCGGCGACAGCGCGTCATAGGGCTCGAGCCCGAGCTCGCGCAGACGGCCGCGGATGTCGTCCATGCGCGAGGGATCGACCCCCGATTCGATGACGGAAGAAACGAAGGCGGCAAATTGCGGCTCGGACCAGCCGGTTTCGTCGGACAGTTCCGTGTGGACGAAGTCGAGCCCGTAGAACGGGTGGTCCTTGTTCTCGATCCGGCCGAACATGTGCGTGCCGCACTCCGTGCAGGCATAGCGCTGGATCGGCGCCGCCTCGTTCACGATCTTCAGCTTCTGGGCGTTCTTCGTGACCTCCACATTGTCGCGGCTGACGACGGCGACCTGACTGAAGATCGCCCCGTCGGGCTTCCAGCACTTGGTGCAGCCGCAGACGTGATTGTGGGCGGTCTGCCCGCTCACCTTCACCTCGACCGGGTCCGTGGCGCATTTGCACCGAAGCGTGCCGCCGTGGAAATTCGCGTCACCCTTCTTCACGCCGCCGTCGACGGCGGGATGGATCTTCACGTTCTCATAGGTCACAGCGTCATCCTCCCTGGATAGCCGGGTCTTTCCCAACGCAGTTTCCTGCCCGAGGCTCAGCGGGGCAATTCAGCCAAAGGGCGGAGAGCCGGCGCGTGTGGCTGCCGGGACGTAACGGACACCGTCGATCGGGCATCGTCATCCCATCTCGAATACCGGCCGCCTGCCCCTGACCACAACGCTGGCGCCGAGGCTCGGGTGGGTCCATGGTCCTGACCGGTGATGTCGTGATCCGGGGCCCATGCTGCACAAACTCGAAATGCTGATCGCCGTGGCCAAGGAGGAGCATTTCGGCCGCGCCGCGGCAAGCCTCGGGATCACGCAGCCGACCCTCTCGACGGGAATCAGGCAACTGGAGGAGCAGCTGGGCGTCCAGCTTGTCTTTCGCAACTCGCGCTATGGCGGTCTGACGCCCGAGGGGCAGAGCGCGCTGGTCTGGGCCCGGCGGATCGTGGCGGACGCCCGCCAACTGAAGGACGAGATGCACGTCAAGCGCAAGGGCCTCGGGGGCGAGTTGCGGATTGCGGTCATTCCGACCGCACTGACCTGGGCAGCCCGGCTGACCGCCCACTTCGGCGAATTGCACCCCAACGTGCGCTTCACGATCCTTTCGCGCACTTCGATCGAGATCCTCGCGATGATCGACAATCTCGACGTCGACGCGGGCATCTCCTACCTGGACAACGAACCGACCGGACGGGTGATCACCGAGCCTTTGTATGAGGAGCGCTATTGCCTTCTGTGTTCGCCCGGTTCGCCGCTTGCCGCCTGTGACAGCATCGGCTGGGACGAGTTGGCGGGCGAGAAGCTCGCCCTGCTGACGCCCGACATGCAGAACCGCCGGATCATCAACAAGAGTCTCAACGAGGCCGGGCTTGTGCCGCGGGTTGTCCTCGAAAGCGACTCGCCCCTGGCGCTGGTGACGAACGTTCTCGCGGGGAGCTGCGTGACGGTGCTGCCCGAAGACATCGCCCGCTGCCTGACGACCGGAACCGACCTGGCGCTGGTGCCCCTGCGCTCCTCGACCCCCGGCCACTTCGTCGGGGTCGTCGCGCCCTGGCGGGAACCGCGTACCCCGGTCCTGGAAGAGTTGCTGTCCGAAGCGAGGCGGATATCGGAAGCTCCCCGATAGAAAATCTCGATCGCCTGACGGAACTTCGATATTGATTTGCGTTGCGTGAGGGCGTTGACTCGTCGCAGTCACGGGGGAAATCACGATGCAATCTGCGCAGGCCTTCGCGTCGGAGTCTCCGTCGCCGACAGAGGAAGACATCCGGACCATCGTCGCGGCGCATGTTGATCGCGAGGGGCCGCTGTTGCCGATCCTTCACGGGTTGCAGCACGCCTTCGGCCACATTCCTCAGTCAGCTCTGCCGCTGATCGCCGGCATGCTGAACATCTCGCGGGCCGAGGTTCACGGCGTGGTCAGCTTCTACCACGATTTCCGCGATGCCCCCGCCGGCCGACATGTCCTGAAGCTCTGCGGCGCCGAGGCCTGCCAGTCGATGGGCGCCGACGCGATCGGGGCCGAGATCCTGCGGGCGCTGGGTCTCGACCGTCATGGTACGACCCCGGACGGCGCCGTCACTGTCGAGCCGGTCTACTGTCTTGGCCTGTGTGCCTGCGGTCCGGCCGCGATGCTCGACGGCCGGCCGGTCGGTCGGCTGGACGCCGAGCGGATGACCACCCTGCTGCGGGAGGTGCGGGCATGAAGATCTGGGTTCCCCTGGACAGCGCGGCGATCGCGCTCGGCGCTGACGAGGTCGCGGCAGCCATCGCGGCGCAGGCCGCCGAGCGCGGCGTGGAGATCGAACTGATCCGCAACGGGTCGCGCGGAATGGTCTGGCTGGAGCCGCTGGTCGAGATCGATCGCGGTGCCGGGCGCGAGGCGTTCGGACCGATAGCCCCCCGTGACGTGCCGGCGCTGCTGGACGGCACCCTGCCCGGATTGGGACCGGTCGAATCGATCCCGTTCTTCGCGCGCCAGACTCGGTTGACCTTTGCCCGCTGCGGGCTGATCGAGCCGTTGTCGTTGCAGGACTACGCGGCGCATGGCGGGCTTGCGGGGCTGCGTCGCGCGCTCACCATGGCTGCGCCCGAGATTGTCGACGAGGTCACGCGCTCGGGCCTGCGCGGCCGTGGCGGGGCGGGCTTCCCGACCGGGATCAAGTGGAACACGGTCCTGAACGCCCCGGGTGAGCAGAAATACATTGTCTGCAACGCCGACGAGGGCGACAGCGGCACCTTTGCCGACCGCATGATCATGGAGGGCGATCCGTTCAGCCTGATCGAGGGCATGGTGATTGCCGGCATCGGCGTGGGCGCGACGCGCGGCTATGTCTATATCCGCTCGGAATATCCCGTGGCGATCGACGTGATGGAACGCGCCATCGCCATCGCCCGGCATCAGGGGGTGCTGGGGTCTGATGTCCTCGGCTCCGGACGCGCCTTCGACATCGAGGTCCGGGTCGGCGCCGGCGCGTATGTCTGCGGCGAGGAGACGTCGCTGCTGAACTCGCTGGAAGGCAAGCGCGGCGTGGTGCGCGCCAAGCCGCCGCTGCCCGCGCTGGAAGGCTTTCTTGGCCGGCCGACGGTCGTCAACAACGTCATCAGCCTCGCCACCGTGCCGGTGATCTTCGAGAAGGGCGCGCAGCACTACGCGGAATTCGGGCTCGGCCGCTCGCGCGGGACGGTGACGCTGCAGATCGCGGGCAACGTCAGGCGCGGCGGGCTGTTCGAGACAGCCTTCGGCCTGACCCTGGGCGAGATCGTCGACGACATCGCCGGCGGCACCGCCTCGGGGCGTCCGGTCAAGGCAGTGCAGGTCGGCGGCCCGCTGGGCGCCTACATGCCCCGCGAGAAATTCGACACGCCGATGGGCTACGAGGAATTCGACGGCCAGGGTGGGCTGATCGGGCATGCCGGGCTGGTGGTGTTCGACGACAGCGCCGACATGCTGCAACTCGCCCGCTTCGCGATGACGTTCTGCGCCATCGAATCCTGCGGGAAATGCACGCCCTGCCGGATCGGTGCGGTGCGCGGGGTCGAGACGATCGACCGCATCGCCGCCGGTGACCCGGACGCCATCCCGCTGCTGACCGATCTGTGTGACACGATGCGCGACGGGTCGCTTTGCGCGCTCGGCGGGTTCACCCCCTATCCGGTGATGTCCGCCCTGACCCATTTCCCCGGCGATTTCGCCCCCCGCAGGAAGGCCGCCGCATGAAGGACCTGATAATTCCGTGGGACGACCGCGATCTCGGCACACCCGCCGCCGAAGGCGCCCCCGTGACGCTCAGCATCGACGGATTCGATGTCACCGTGCCTGACGGCACCTCGGTGATGCGCGCCGCCGCGCTGGCCGGTATCGAGGTGCCAAAGCTTTGCGCCACGGACAGTCTGGAGGCATTCGGCTCGTGCAGGCTCTGCGTGGTCGAGATCGAGGGACGGCGCGGCACGCCCGCGTCGTGCACGACGCCGGTCGCGTCGGGAATGGTCGTGCATACGCAATCCGACAAGATCCGCCGCCTGCGTCGCGGCGTGATGGAGTTGTACATCTCGGACCACCCGCTCGACTGCCTGACCTGTGCCGCGAACGGCGACTGCGAGTTGCAGGACATGGCCGGCGCGGTCGGCCTGCGCGACGTCCGCTATGACGCGGCCCCGCATGTGGACAACCACTTTGCCCCCCGGGACAGCAGCGGCGCGGCGAACCCGCGCTGGATGCCGAAGGACGACTCGAACCCCTACTTCACCTTCGATCCGGCGAAATGCATCGTCTGCAGCCGCTGCGTGCGCGCCTGTGACGAGGTCCAGGGCACATTCGCGCTGACCATCGCCGGGCGCGGCTTTGACAGCGTCGTGTCCGCCGGGACGGCCGGCGACGACTTCCTGTCCTCGGACTGCGTCAGCTGCGGGGCATGCGTGCAGGCCTGCCCCACCGCCACGCTGCAGGAAAAGTCCGTGATCGAACTCGGCGTGCCGCAGCGATCGGTCATCACCACCTGCGCCTATTGCGGCGTCGGGTGCAACTTCAAGGCCGAGTTGAACGGCGACCAGCTGGTGCGGATGGTCCCGTGGCGACACGGCAAGGCCAATCACGGCCACAGCTGCGTCAAGGGGCGCTTTGCCTACGGCTATGCGCAGCACCAGGACCGCATCCTGAAGCCGATGATCCGCGACCGCATCGACGAGCCTTGGCGCGAGGTCAGCTGGGACGAGGCGATCGGCTTTGCCGCCAGCCGCATGCGTGCCCTGCAAGAGGCGCACGGCCGCACGAGCATCGGCGTCATCACCTCGTCGCGCTGCACGAACGAGGAGACCTATCTGGTCCAGAAGCTCGCCCGGGCGGTGTTCCGCAACAACAATACCGACACCTGCGCGCGGGTCTGCCATTCGCCCACCGGATACGGGCTCGGGCAAGCCTTCGGCACCTCTGCCGGAACCCAGGATTTCGACAGCGTGGACCAGGCCGACGTGATCATGGTGATCGGCGCCAACCCGACCGACGCGCATCCGGTCTTCGCCTCGCGCATGAAGCGGCGACTGCGCGAAGGGGCGAAGCTGATCGTCATCGACCCACGTCGAATCGACCTGGTAAAGTCGCCGCACGTCGAGGCGGCCCGGCATCTCGCACTGCGGCCGGGCACCAACGTCGCGGTCCTGACGGCGATGGCCCATGTGATCGTGACCGAAGGTCTGGCCAACGAGGCGTTCATCCGCGAGCGCTGTGGCTGGGACGAGTTCCAGCATTATGTCGAGTTCGCAGCCGATCCGCGCCACAGCCCCGAAGCGACGGCGGCGCTGACCGGCGTAGATTCGGACGACCTGCGCGCCGCCGCACGGCTCTATGCCACCCAGGGCAACGGTGCGATCTATTACGGGCTGGGCGTCACCGAGCACTCGCAGGGCACGACCACGGTCATGGCGATCGCGAACCTTGCCATGCTGACCGGCAACATCGGCCGCGAGGGCGTGGGGGTCAATCCGCTGCGCGGCCAGAACAACGTCCAGGGTTCCTGCGACATGGGGTCCTTCCCGCACGAACTGCCGGGCTATCGCCACGTCAAGCTGCCCGAGGCCCGGGCCGTGTTCGAGCAGGCATGGGGGGTCCCGATCGACCCGGAGCCGGGACTGCGCATCCCCAACATGCTGGACGCCGCAGTCGCCGGCGAGTTCAAGGGCCTCTATTGCCAGGGCGAGGACATCCTGCAATCGGATCCCGACACGGCCCATGTCGCCGCCGCGCTGGCCGCGATGGAGTGTGTGATTGTCCACGATCTGTTCCTGAACGAGACCGCGAACTACGCGCACGTGTTCCTGCCCGGCTCGACCTTCCTGGAAAAGGACGGGACCTTCACGAACGCCGAACGCCGCATCAACCCTGTCCGCAAGGTGATGGCGCCCCGCAACGGCTATGCGGACTGGGAGATCACCCAGATGCTGGCCAATGCCATGGGGGCGGGCTGGACCTATACGCACCCCTCGCAGATCATGGACGAGATCGCGCTGACGACCCCGACCTTTGCCGGCGTCAGCTATGCGCTGCTCGACCAGCTGGGATCGGTGCAGTGGCCCTGCAACGAGACAACCCCCGCGGGCACGCCGCTGATGCATGTCGACGGGTTCGTTCGCGGCAAGGGTCGTTTCATCGTCACCGAATACATCGCGACCGATGAACGGACCGGCCCCCGATTCCCGTTGCTGCTGACCACCGGCAGGATCCTGTCGCAATACAATGTGGGCGCACAGACCCGGCGGACCGCGAACGTGGTCTGGCACGATGCCGATCTGCTGGAGATTCACCCGACGGATGCCGAAGCGCGCGGCATCAACGACGGGGACTGGGTCAAGCTGTCATCGCGGGCGGGCCAGACCAGCCTGCGTGCGACCCTGACGGACCGGGTTTCGCCGGGCGTTGTCTACACGACCTTCCACCATCCCGACACGCAGGCGAACGTCGTCACGACCGAGCTGTCGGACTGGGCGACGAACTGCCCGGAATACAAGGTCACGGCCGTGCAGGTCGGCCTGTCGAACGGCCCGACCGAATGGCAGGCGGACTATGCCGCACAGGCGACCCGTTCACGTCAGCGACTGACGGCGGCCGAATGAGCTACTGCATCCCCTGCCATGGGCGCCCTGCCCGCCATGCACGCGGGCCTGCGCGGGCCGGACAGAGCGGGTCGCGACATGTCGGATGAATCCCTGATCCGCATGGCCAACCAGATCGCCGCGTTCTTCCGCACCCAGCCGGGCGGCCCGCCCAGCGAAAAGGTTGCCGCGCATCTGGACGATTTCTGGGAACCGGGCATGCGGCGCCGGTTGCAGGAAATCGTCCGCAGCGGCGGCGCGGGGCTGGACGAGATTGTGGTCGAGGCGGTCTCTGCCAGGGCGGACGCCGCCGGTGGCAACTCACCTGGCCGCCCCGGTTGATCGCCGGTGCGATGATGTCGGTCCAGTCTGCCGTCCGATAAGTGCTAATCAAGGCGGGCCGATCACACTGCCAGGGCTTGCGGAAAGTGACCGACTGCAGCTTGTCTCGTGACAGCCGAGCCTGCTGGCTCCGACGGCGCATCCGGGGGCAAGCATGACGGCAGAACAGGGTGGTCCTTTCCAACGATTGCGTCGCGTCGGACCCGTCGCCGTTGTTTCGATCGCCCAGCTTTTCGGCACCTCTCTCTGGTTCAGCGCCAACAGCGCGGCCGACGGGCTGATGCAGGACTGGGGTGCTGGGCCCCGGGACATCGGTCTGCTGACCAGTGCGGTCCAGGCCGGGTTCATCGCCGGCACGCTCGTCATCTCCCTCGGCGGTCTGGCCGACCGGTTCCGGGCCAGTCTGATCTTCACGGTCGCGTCGATCTGCGGGGCGCTGTTCAACGCCGGCTTCGCATGGCTGGCGCAGGATGTTGCCACCGGCGTGGCGTTCCGCTTCCTCGTCGGGCTGAGCCTCGCGGGCATCTACCCGATCGGCATGAAGCTGATCGTCAGTTGGGAACCTGCGCGGACCGGCCAGGCGCTGGCGCTGCTGGTCGCGATGCTGACCCTCGGCACGGCGCTGCCACATCTGCTGCGCTGGTCCGGCGGCGACCTGCCGTGGCAGTGGATCGTCACGGCATCGTCCGTCCTGGCGCTGCTGGGGGCGGGGCTGATCCGTGCGCTCGGGGACGGCCCCCATATTCCGATCCGCCCGGTCCGCCAGCCGGGATCGCCGCGCCGCCCGTCGATCCTCACCGCCTTTCGAATCCCGGGGTATCGCGCCGCCGCCGTCGGCTATTTTGGTCACATGTGGGAACTCTACGCGTTCTGGACCGTCGTGCCGCTTCTGCTCGCCGGCACCGGTCTGTCAGACCGGTTTCCAGTCGCCGGTCAGTCCGGCTTGTCCTTTGCGATTATCGCCGTGGGTGCGCTGGGCTGCCTCATCGGGGGGCGCCTGTCGCGGCACATTGGAAGCGAGAAGGTGGCGTTGGGCGCCCTTGCGTTGTCGGGCGTATGCGGCATGCTGGTGGCGCTGGCGTGGCAGGCAATGCTACCCGGCGTGCTGCTGATCCTGCTCCTGATCTGGGGGGCCGCGGTCGTGGCGGACTCGCCCCAGTTCTCGGCCTTGTCCGCAGGATCCTGTCCGAGGGATGCGGTGGGTGGGGCGCTGGCAGTCCAGAACGCAATCGGCTTTGCGATCACGATGGTCGCGATCGGTGGGGAAACCGCGCTGTTCGCGCTGGTGGGGCCCGCGGCCATCTGGCTGCTCGTGCCAGGACCGCTGATCGGCCTGCTCGGTTATGCCGTCGCCTCACGTGGGCTGGATCGGCCACGTGCGTAGGCACCGGATGTCACACGGAGTCTGTAAACACCTGTGAGCCAACGTCCACCGCTGCTAGCCGCTGTTTCGGCAGCTTCGTTGCTGCTATCCTGACATGAACAGCCACATCGAAGCCGGAGCGCGCAGATGACCGGTCAGATCTTCATCGAGGCCAGCGACGTCGAGATCTTCGGCCTGCCCTCGGGGGCGACGCATCTCTATCTCGTCTTCCGCGACAGCAACGGCGACGAGTACGTGATCCGCTCGGGACCGGAGCGGAAATACCTGCCGTGGTTCGGCGACATGAAGGTCGAGGCGAACGTTCGCCTCGAGGACTCGGCCGACGATCGCGATGGCGATCCACCGGCCGAGCGCGCCAGCACGCCGCTCGACTTCCCGGACCTCACCGACGATCAGGCTTGGGCGCTAATGGTCAAGTACGCGCGCATGATCGACCAGGCCGACCAAGGCTATGAGGTGTTCGGCGAGAATTCCAACGCCTTCATCGGTGCCATGCTGGCCGCGGCGGGGGGTGACCCCCTGACGATGCTGCCCACCGGTGTCAGCCGCGACGAGACCTTGGGCGTGACGAACTACGACGACATCATGGAAGACGTGCGGCCGCCCGCCGATGGCATCTTGCGGGGCACGTCAGGCAATGACGCGATCACCGGCATCCAGGTGGACGACGTGATCCGCAGTTTCTCCGGTAATGACACTGTCTCGGGGGGCCGGGGCAACGACCGGATCCACGCCGGTCGGGGAGACGACGTCGTATATGGCGATGTCGGCAACGACACCCTGCTTGGGGGCGATGGCGACGGAGCCGATCGGCTGTACGGCGGGTCGGGCAACGACGTGCTGCGGGGCGGAGCGGGATCGGACGTTCTAAACGGGGGGAGCGGCCGCAACACCCTGGTGGGCGGCGCCGGCGCCGACATGTTCCAGTTTGTCCAGGACTCGGTGTCACGGATCACCGATTTCGAGGACGGGGTCGACTCGCTGCGGTTCCACGGGGCCGCCGGGACCGACTATGCCGAGCTTTCCGTCAGCCGCTTCGGCGCATTAGGCCAGCACACGCGCATCGACTACGACGATGCGGTGGTCGAACTGTTGAACATCGACCGGGCGCTCGTCGACCCGAGCGACTTCGATCTGCTGCTGGCGTAGCGCCGGTGGCAGGCTTTTCCGCACCGCAGTTGGTCCACGGGTCCCGTCTACTGCCCGGTGCGTGACGCCCCTTTGCAGCGACTTGGTAAGGGAACCAGACGCACAGGCCGCTTTTCCCGGCTGCTCTTTCGCGATGATCCCGGTGGACGATGGCGGCAAGCTGTTGGACACTGCACCCCGAGCAGACGGAGGCATGATGACCCGGATCGATCTGAATTCCGACCTCGGCGAGGGGTTCGGCCCGTGGCGGATGGGCGACGACGAAACGATGCTGTCGCTGGTGACCAGCGCCAACGTCGCGGCCGGCGGGCACGCCAGCGACCCAGAAACGATGTTCCAGACCCTGACCCTTGCCGCACGGCGCGGGGTGATCGTGGGGGCCCATCCGGGTTATCCGGACCGCGAAGGCTTTGGCCGGCGGGTGATCCCCATGACCCCCGACCAGATCGGCCGCATGGTGGCCGCGCAGATCGGCGCGCTGTCGGCGCTGGCAGCACTGGCCGGGACACGGGTGCGATATGTCAAACCGCACGGGGCCCTGGGCAATCTGGCCGCGGCCGATGCGGACGTGGCGCAGGGCGTCGCGGCGGCGGTCCGCGACATTGATCGCGACCTCGCCATCCTCGCCATATCCGGCACCGCGCTGGAACATGCAGCGCGGCAGGCCGGCGTGCAGGTGTTTTCCGAGATCTTTGCCGACCGGGCCTACCAGCCGAACGGCCAGCTGGTTCCGCGCAGCCAGCCGGGCGCGGTGCTGCACGACGTCGATGCGGTGGCGCAGCGACTGATCGCGTTCCTGCAGGACCGACGGATGCCGGTGATCGGCGGCGATCCGATCGAACTGGCCGCGGATTCGATCTGTGTTCACAGCGACACCCCCGGCGCGGTGGAGATGGCCCGCCTGCTGCGTACCCGGCTGGACGACACAGGCGTCACCGTGGCGCCTTTCCTGGATCGATGATGCCGTCGACACCGTGTTTTGCGCCCGTGGCCGATCATGCCCTGCTTGTCGAACTGGGCGAAACGATCGACGACGCGACCAGCGACCGCATCGTCGCGCTGGACCGGGCCTTGGCGGACGACCCGCCGCCCGGCCTGCGCGAGGTGGTGCCCGGGCTTGTCAACCTGCTGATCGACTTCGACCCGTGTGCCACCGATCACCGGCAGATCGAGGCCGCCGTCCGCAACTGCCTGGCGCACCCGCCGGCGGCCGGCCGCGCCGGAACCCTGCGCGAGGTCGAGGTGTGCTACGATCCCGATCTGGGCCACGATCTGGCATCCGTCG
Source organism: uncultured Paracoccus sp. (assembly GCF_947496875.1). Lineage (GTDB taxonomy): Bacteria > Pseudomonadota > Alphaproteobacteria > Rhodobacterales > Rhodobacteraceae > Paracoccus. Next base: position 70,269 of record NZ_CANMEH010000002.1, read on the forward strand.
CCGAGCAGACGGGGTTGAGCGTGGACGAGGTGATCGCCGCCCACCTGTCTGGCGACTATCGGGTGCGCATGTACGGTTTCACGCCCGGCTACGCCTACATGTCGGGAACACCCGAAGCGATCCAGCTGCCGCGCAAGCCGGCGGCGATCCGCGGTGTGGCCGCCGGCAGCGTGATCATCGCCGGGCCGCAATGCATCGTCACGACGCTGCTGATGCCGGCGGGGTGGTGGGTGATCGGGCGTTCCCCCACGCGCATCCTGACGGGCGACCTCGATCATCCGTTCCTCTTCGACGTCGGCGATCCGGTCCGGATGCGTCGGATCACGCGCGCCGACTATGACCGCAAGGTGGCGGCATGACGACGGCCCGTCTGCGCGTCACCTTCGCCGGGCCCCATGTCTCGTACCAGGACGGGGGTCGTCCCGGTCTGCTGCGGTTCGGGGTGCCGGAGTCCGGTCCGATGGACGGTCTGGCCCATGCGGCCGCCAATCTCGCGGTCGGCAATCCGGCGGATGCGACCGCCATCGAGATCTCGCCCGCCGGGCTGACCATCGAATGCGTTGACGGGGGTGTCACCTTCGCCGTCGCCGGTGGCGGGTTCGTCGTGGATCACGCCGGCACCCGGTCCGGGGGCTGGGAGGTGCGCACCCTCCGGCCCGGCGAAACCCTGCAGGTCCAGCGGGGTCACTGGGGCAGCTGGACCTATCTGGCGCTGGCCGGCCGGATCGAGGCGGCCGAATGGCTGGGCCACACGGCGACACACACCACCTCGGGGTTCGGCGGCGGCCTGCTGGAAAGCGGTGGCGAGATCGTCATCCGTGACAGCCGCATCAGCCCCGAACGGGAACGTCGCTTCCCCTGCCCGGTCCTCGCCCGGGCCCAGTCGACCGCGCGGGTCGTGCTTGGGCCGCAGTTGCACCGTGTGCAGCCCGAGGCAGTCGCCGCGTTGTTGACCGGCGCGCACACGCTGTCGGATTCCTATGACCGGATGGGGGTTCGGCTGCGCGGCCCGGCGCTGGCGATCGCCGACGCCCTGTCCATCCCGTCGGAGCCGATTGTCGCCGGCTCGATCCAGGTGGCCGGGGACGGGGTGGCGACGCTGCTGCTGCGCGATCACCAGACGACCGGCGGCTATCCCAAGATCGCCACCGTCCTGGCGGCGGACCTGGACCGGGTGGTGCAGTTGCGCCCGCGCGACCGCATCACTTTTCAGGCCGTTGGGGCGGATCGGGCAATCCAGATCGCCCGGCTGCATGCGCAACGGTGCGCCGCCTATCTCGGCACGATCTCGACGCCGAACTGACGCGGGCCACTCGCGCGGCCGGAGGAAGGCCGCGCGGCAGATGCACGAACCTGCTCAGGCCGCGGAACTGACCGGTCACGGCATTCGCAATAGTGGCGTGCAGTCCGCTACGCTGTTTCGCGCACCAACAGCGCCCTCAGCGCGTCGATGTCGGTGATCTGGTCGAAGCCGTCGATCAGCACCGCGTCCGGAGGGAATGCGTCGCCCTGCGTGTAGGTCGCGGGGCTGACGACACAGGCCAGCCCGGCGGCGCGAGCCGAGGCGAGCCCGTTCAGCGAATCCTCCAGCGCAACCGCCTCGGGCGCGGCGACGCCCAGCCGCTCCAGCGCGAGCAGGTAGACGTCCGGCGCGGGTTTCTTTGCATCCACCTCGTCTCCTGCGGCGATGGCATCGAAGACCTGATCGGCGGGCTGCCCCATCGTGGCGCGGATCAGCGCTTCGATATTGGGGCGGCTGGTGGTGGTGGCGATTGCCAGTTTCAGACCTGCGTTCCGTCCCGCTTCGATCAGGCGCAGGATGCCCGGGCGCAACGTGATCTCACCCTTGGACATCAGTTCGGTGAAGCGGTCCGTCTTGGCGCGGTGCAGGTCGGGGATGTCGTGGTGATCCGCCGCGACACCCAGATGATCGGTCAGATAGTGGGCGATCCGTTCCTTTCCCCCGGTGACGCGCAGCAGCTCGCGATAGGTGGGCTGGTCCCACTCCCATCCCAACCCCTGCGCGGCGAAGGTATCGTTGAAGGCACGGCGGTGCAGTTCCTCGGTTTCGGCCAGCGTCCCGTCGACGTCGAAGATGAGCGCGCGCAGCATCAGGCCAACGCCCCTTCTGCCGCCTGCCTGATGGCGCAGATGTTCTCGCCATAAGGTGCGCTGTTCGAGACCGAGCCGCCGCGGAACACGGCCGAACCCGCGACCAGCACATCGGCGCCCGCGGCAGCCACCAGCGGCGCGGTGCCCGGATCGACGCCGCCGTCGATTTCGATGTGGATCTCGCGGTCGCCGATCATCTCGCGCAGACGCCGGATCTTGGCCGTCATGTCCAGGAATTTCTGCCCGCCATAGCCTGGGTTCACCGTCATCACGCAGACCAGGTCGGCAAGGTCCAGCAGATGCGCCACCGACTCGGCCGGGGTCCCGGGATTCAGTGCAACGCCGGCCTTCTTGCCGGCCGCGCGGATGGCCTGCAGCGTGCGATGGATATGCGGCCCGGCCTCGACATGCGCGGTGATGATGTCCGCGCCTGCGTCGGCGAATGCCTGGATGTAGGGGTCAACCGGCGCAATCATCAGGTGAACGTCCATCACCGTGCCGACATGCTTGCGAAAGGCCGCAACCGCGGGCGGACCGAAGGTCAGGTTCGGCACGAAATGCCCGTCCATGACGTCGACATGGACCCAGTCGGCGCCTTGCGCCTCGATCGCCTGGATCTCGCGGCCGAAATCGGCGAAATCGGCGGACAGGATCGACGGCGCGATCTTGATCTTGCGGTCGAATGTCATGTCGGGTTCCTTCATGCGTTGTCGTACTGGAGGTCCTGCACGCGCTCGCGCTCACGGCTGCCATCCGGGTCGAGCCCGCCCGAAAACACGCGGCTGGCACGCAGGTCGGGTTCGGTGATGGTGGACAGATCGTCGGCCGAGACCCGCCCCTGTTGCGAGAACAGCCGGTTCGCCTGACGCAGCCGGGCCCGGTCCAGCGCGTTCCGGATCGACCGCGCGTTGGCAAAGTGCGGCTGTGCCCGGCGCAGGCCGACATATTCGGCCATCGCCGCCTGGGCGGCCGGGTCGAAACGATAGCCTTGCGCGTCCAGCATCGACTCGGCGATACGGCCCAGCTCCTCGTCGCTGTAATCGGGAAAGTCGATGTGATGGGCGATCCGTGACCGGAACCCGGGATTGGCGGCAAAGAACCTGTCCATGCGATCGGCATAGCCGGCCATGATGACGACCAGATCATCGCGGTTGTTTTCCATGACCTGCAGCAGGATCTCGATCGCTTCCTGCCCGTAATCGCGTTCGTTGTCGGGCTTGTAAAGGTAATACGCCTCGTCGATGAACAGCACGCCGCCCATCGCCTTTTTCAGCACCTCCTTGGTCTTCGGGGCGGTGTGGCCGATGTACTGGCCGACCAGATCGTCGCGCGTCACGTTGACCAGGTGGCCCTTGCGGACATAGCCGAGGCGATGCAGCAGCCCGGCCATCTTTTGCGCGACGGTTGTCTTGCCGGTCCCCGGGTTGCCGGTGAACGACATGTGCAGCGTGGGGGTCTCGTGGCTCAGCCCCAGCCGCGTGCGGGCGCGGTCGACCAGCAGCAGGGCCGCGGTTTCGCGGATGCGCTGCTTGACCGGGGCAAGGCCGATCAGTTCCCGGTCCAGCTCGTCAAGAACCTCGCGGACGCCCGATTCCTCGTACTCGGCCCGCAGATCGATGCTCGTGGGGGTGGTCTGGTCCATGGGCGGTGTCTTCCTTGCTGAACGGTCATGCTGGCGGATGGCGGGCGCGTGTAGGCGCCCGCCATGGTCTTCTGCGTCAGCGCGCGACCTCGTGGGTGTAGCGGATCGACCGCCCGTCAACCTCGGTCCGGCGCATGATGATCTCCGGCTCGACCTTGGGGCGGTTGACGATGAAGGACATCGTCACCGTCTCGAACCCGCGGGTCGAGTCGAAGGCGTTCATGCGGATGTACTTGTCGCCATGTGCCTTGCGGCAGTCGTCAAGCTCCATCATCACGCCCTTGGCGTCCTTCAGGTCGAACATCGGGTTGCCCCACATCTCCCAGAAGATGTTCCGCGGGTGCGGCTCGTCGGTGTATTCGATGCCGACCGCCCAGTCGCGGGACAGGCAGTATTCGACCTGCGCGGTGATCTCCTCGTCGGTGAGGTCGGGCAGGAAGCTGAAGCAGCCCTGAGTGTTACGCATGTGATCCCCCTTAGGAAACGGACGCGGTCGGGACAAAGTCCGACGTGTCGGTCGAGGTGTAGTTGAAGGTGATGTTGCCCCAGGTATCCAGCGCGGCTTCCAGCGGCTTGCACCACTTGGCGGCCTTGCGCAGCACTTCAGGACCCTCGGTGGCGATGTCGACGCCCTCGTTGCGGGCCTTGATCATCGCCTCGAGCGCCACCCGGTTCGCGGTCGCGCCCGCCTGGATGCCCATCGGGTGGCCGATCGTCCCGCCCCCGAACTGCAGCACCACGTCGTCGCCGAACAGGTCGATCAGCTGGTGCATCTGACCGGCGTGGATGCCGCCCGAGGCAACCGGCATGACCTTCTTGATGTCGCCCCAGTCCTGCTCGAAGAAGATGCCACGCTGCAGGTCCACGTCGTTATGCGTCTCGCGGCAGACGTTGTAGAAGCCTTGGACGGTCATCGGATCGCCCTCCAGCTTGCCGACGGCGGTGCCCGCGTGGATGTGGTCGACTCCGGCGAGGCGCATCCACTTGGCGATCACGCGGAAGCTGATGCCGTGGTTCTTCTGCCGCGTGTAGGTGCCGTGGCCGGCCCGGTGCAGGTGCAGGATCATGTCGTTCTGCCGGCACCACTCGCTCATCGACTGGATGGCGGTGTAGCCGATCACGAGGTCGATCATCACGATCACCGAGCCGAGCTCTTTGGCGAACTCGGCGCGGCGGTACATCTCCTCCATCGTGCCGGCGGTGATGTTGAGGTAGTGCCCCTTGATCTCGCCCGTCTTGGCGGTGGCCAGGTTCACGGCCTCCATCACGTAGAGGAACCGGTCGCGCCAGTGCATGAAGGGCTGCGAGTTGATGTTCTCGTCGTCCTTCATGAAGTCCAGGCCGCCCTTGAGGCCCTCATACACGACCCGGCCATAGTTCTTTCCGGACAGGCCCAGCTTCGGCTTGGTGGTGGCGCCCAGCAGCGGCCGGCCGAACTTGTCCAGCCGTTCGCGCTCGACAACGATCCCCGTCGGCGGACCCTTGAAGGTCTTCACGTAGGCGACGGGAAAGCGCATGTCCTCGAGCCGGGCCGCCAGCAGCGGCTTGAAGCTGAAGACGTTGCCGATGATCGAGGCGGTCAGGTTCGCGATCGAGCCTTCCTCGAACAGGATCAGGTCATAGGCGACGTAGCAGAAATACTGCCCCGGCTGCCCGGGCACGGGTTCGACCTTGTAGGCCTTCGCGCGATACTGGTCGCAGGCGGTCAGCCGGTCGGTCCAGACCACCGTCCACGTCGCGGTCGAGCTTTCGCCTGCAACGGCCGCTGCAGCCTCGATCGGGTCCACGCCCTCCTGCGGGGTGATGCGGAACAGCGCGAGGATGTCGGTGTCCTTGGGCTCGTAGTCGCCATCCCAGTAGCCCATCTGTGCATATTTCAGCACCCCGGCCTGGTAGCGTTTCTTCTTGTCGGTGATCTCCTGCTTGGAGTCTCCGGCGGATCTCAGATCGTCCATGATCTCTCCTCCCTTCAGGCGGCGCGGGCCGCGGTCACGGCCGGGTCAAGCGCCCCCGACGCATAGCGTTTGGCCATCTCGTCCATCGGGATGACCTTGATTTTGCTGGCATTGCCGGCGGTGCCAAAGGCCTCCATCCGGTTGCGGCACATGTCGCGCATGGCGTCCATGGCCGGCTTGAGGAACTTGCGCGGATCGAATTCGCGCGGGTTCTCGGCCGCGATCTTGCGGAACTGGCCGGCCATCGCCATGCGCGCATCGGTGTCGATGTTCACTTTGCGCACGCCATGCTTGATGCCGCGCACGATCTCTTCGACGGGAACGCCGAAGGTCTGCGGCATCTGGCCGCCATGGGCGTTGATGATGTCCTGCAATTCCTGCGGGACCGAGGAGCTGCCATGCATGACCAAGTGCGTGTCCGGCAGCTTGCGGTGGATTTCCTCGATCACCTTCATGGCCAGGATGTCGCCATCCGGCTTGCGGCTGAACTTGTAGGCGCCGTGGCTGGTGCCGCAGGCGATCGCCAAAGCGTCCACCCTGGTCGCCCTGACGAAATCGACCGCCTGGTCCGGATCGGTCAGCAGCATGGAATGGTCCAGCTTGCCGGTTGCGCCGTGCCCGTCCTCGGCCTCGCTTTCGCCTTCCAGCGAGCCCAGCACCCCCAGTTCGCCTTCGACGCTGGCGCCCACCCAGTGCGCCATCCGCGACACGCGCTCGGTAATCTCGACGTTGTAGTCATAGCTGGCCGGGGTCTTGCCGTCGGCCTCCAGCGAGCCGTCCATCATCACGGACGTGAAGCCGTGACGGATCGCCGTCATGCAGGTGGCCTCGTCATTGCCGTGGTCCTGGTGCATGCACAGCGGGATTTCCGGATAGATCTGGGCCAGGGCCTCGATCATCTTGGCCAGCATGATGTCGTTGGCATAGCTGCGGGCACCGCGAGAGGCCTGCATGATCACCGGTGCGTCCACCGCCCGCGCGGCCTCCATGATCGCGAGGCCCTGTTCCATGTTGTTGATGTTGAAGGCGGGCACGCCATAGCCGTACTCGGCGGCGTGGTCCAAAAGCTGTCTCAGCGTGATCAGCGCCATGGTTTCGTCACTCCCTGATCAGGTTGCGGGCGGCATCAGCCACGGCCGTGGCCGTGATGCCGAAGTGCTTGTAAAGCGCCGGGGCCGGGGCGGACGCGCCAAAGCCGGTCATCCCGACAAAGGCATCCGAGGTGCGCAGCATCGGCCCATCCCATCCCTGCCGGATCGCCGCCTCGACCCCGACGCGCGGGACCTCGCCGAGAACCGCGGCGCGATAGTCATCGGGCTGGTCGGCGAACGCCTCGAAGCTGGGGGCGCTGACCACGGCCGCGCGGATGCCATCGGCTTCCAGCGCCTCGGCCGCGGCCAGCGCGATCTCGACCTCGGACCCGGTGCCGATCAGCGTGATCTGCCGGTCGCCCGGGTCGCGCAGCAGATAGGCGCCGCGCGCCGTCAGGTTCTCGTCCGCCGCATCGCGGACCGTCGGCAGGTTCTGCCGCGACAGGACCAGAAGCGTCGGGTGATCGGTGGCGGACATCGCGATTTCCCACGCCTCGGCGGTTTCCACCGCGTCGGCCGGACGGATCACCATCAGGTTCGGAATGGCGCGCAGCGAGGCGACATGCTCGACCGGCTGATGCGTGGGTCCATCCTCACCAAGACCGATGGAATCGTGGGTCATCACGTAGGTGACCGGCACACCCATCAGGGCCGACAGGCGGATCGCCGGGCGGCAGTAATCGGCAAACGCCAGGAATGTGCCGCCATAGGGGCGGAAGCCGCCATGCAGCGCGATCCCGTTCATCGCCGCGGCCATGCCGTGTTCGCGGATGCCATAGTGGATGTAGTCGCCACCATAGTCGCTGCGCGTCACCGGCCGCATGTCGCGTGTGCGGGTCAGGTTGGATCCGGTCAGGTCCGCCGAACCGCCAACCGTGTCGGTCAGCGCCTCGTTGACCACCCCCAGCGCCATTTCGGACGCCCTCCGGGTTGCCACCTTGGGCCGCTCGCTCAGCAGCTTTGCCTTGTAGTCGGCCATCGCGCCGGTCAGCCGGTCACGCCCATCGCGCGCCTCGGCTGCGTCGAACGCCGCCCTGTGCGGCGACGCATCGTGGCGCGCCTGCCATGCGGCCCGCGCCTCTGCCCCGCGAGCGGCGATGGCGCGCCATCCGTCATAGACTTCGGGCGCGATCACGAAGGGTTCGTGCGCCCATTCCAGATAGCCCCGCGCCGCGGTGATCTCGTCGGCGCCCAGCGGCGCGCCGTGGACGTCATGGCCGCCCTGCTTGGTGGGCGCGCCCCAGCCGATGATCGACCGGCAGGCGATCAGCGAAGGCCGCGGATCGTTCCGGGCTTCCTCGATCGCGGCTGCGATCTCTTCGGGTTCATGCGCGTCGCAGGCCAGCGTGTGCCACCCGCACGCGGCGAACCGCGCCAACTGGTCGGTCGAGGTGGACAGTTCGGTCGAGCCGTCGATGGTGATCTTGTTGTCGTCCCACAGAACGATCATCCGGCCAAGTCCGAGGTGGCCGGCCATGTCGATCGCCTCGTGGCTGATCCCCTCCATCAGGCAGCCGTCGCCGGCGATGACATAGGTCCAGTGATCGACCAGATCGTCGTCATAGCGCGCGTTGGCCATCCGCTCGGCCAGCGCCATGCCGACCGCCGTCGCCAGCCCCTGCCCCAGGGGCCCCGTGGTGACCTCGATCCCCTCGGCGTGACCGTATTCGGGGTGACCCGCCGTTCGCGAGCCCAACTGGCGGAACTGCTGCAGTTCCTCGATCGGCATGTCGGCATAGCCGAGCAGGTGGTTGATCGCATAAAGCAGCATCGATCCGTGCCCGGCCGACAGCACGAAGCGGTCGCGGTCGGGCCATTTCGGATCGGCGGGGTCGATCGCCATGAAGCGGTCGAACAGCACCGTCGCCACATCTGCCATGCCCATCGGCATGCCGGGATGGCCGCTGTTGGCCTGCTGCACCGCATCCATGGCCAGGGCACGGATGGCATTCGCCATGGCCCGTTCGGCCATCGTCACCTTGTAGGTCTTGGGCGTCACCTGATGGTTCATTGCTTCACGCCTTTCGTGCAGTTTCGACCAGCCGCATGATCAGCGGGGTCAGGATCAGCTGCATCGCCAGATCCAGCTTGTTGCCGGGCACCACGATCGAGTTTGCGCGGCTCATCCACGACCCGTGGATCATCGCGGTGAGATAGGCGAAATCGATCCCGCGCGGGTTCCTGAAGCGGATGACAACCAGGCTCTCATCGGCGGTCGGGATCCAGCGCGCGACAAACGGGTTCGACGTATCGACGACCGGGACCCGCTGGAAGTTAATGTCGGTTTCGGTGAACTGGGGCGTGATGACGTGGATGTAGTCATACATCCGGCGCAGGATCACGTCGGTGACCGCCTCGGTCGAATACCCCCGGCTGGCGCGATCGCGGTGGATCTTCTGGATCCATTCCAGATTGATGACCGGAACCACCCCGATCTTCAGATCGGCCTGGCCCGCGATGTCGATGTCGGCCGTCTTTACCGAGCCGTGCAGGCCCTCGTAGAACAGCAGGTCCGAGCCCGGTTCCAGGTCGCGCCACTCGGTGAAATTTCCCGGGGGAACCCCGAACCGCTCGGCCTCGGCATCGTCGTGCACATAGTTGCGGGTCTTTCCGCTACCGGTTTCCCCGTAGCTGCGGAACACGTCTTCCAGGATCTTCAGTTCGTTGGCATTGACCGAAAAATGCGAGAAGCTGTGCTCGCCCGCCTCGGTCCGCCGCTGCAGTTCCGCCTTCATCTCGGCGCGGTTGAACCTATGGAAGGCGTCACCTTCGATCGAGACGGCCGTGATGCCCTCCCGACGGAAGATCTGGTCGAAGGTGTGCTTGACCGTCGAGGTTCCCGCGCCGGAACTGCCGGTGACCGAGATGATGGGATGCTTCTTGCTCATCGAACATTCCTACTGGCGGAACAGGCCGCGATTTCCGAACAGCGCGCCGACTTCCTCGCCGGGCAGGTCGTAATAGGCGGCGACACGGTGAACCTTGTCGGCCGTGCCGAAGACGAACGGGGTGCGTTCGTGCAGCGACTGCGGGACCCGGTCGAGGATGCGGTCGCTGCCGTCCGTCGCGACCCCGCCCGCCTGTTCGACCAGCATCGCGATCGGCGCGCATTCATAGACATGGCGCAGGCGGCCGCGCTCATAGCCTTTGCGCGAGTCGCGCGGATACAGGAAGATGCCGCCCCGGGTGATGATCCGATGCGTTTCCGCCACCAGCGACGCGATCCAGCGCATGTTGAAGTTCTTTTCGCGCGGGCCGGTGTCACCGGCGATGCAGTCGTCGATATAGGCCCGCACCGGCTTGTCCCAGTGGCGATAGTTGGACGCGTTGATGGCGAACTCGCTGGCGTTCTGGGGGATCGTCATGGGCGGGTGCACCGGCTCGAAGCGCCGGGTCTGCGGGTCGAGGACATACATCATGGTGCCATGACCGATGCTGACGACCAGCGCGGTCTGCGGCCCGAAGATGATGTAGCCCGCGGCGAGCTGGTCGGTGCCGGCCCGCAGGAACGATGCCTGGGAATCGTCCAGCGCAGGCATAACCGAGAAGATCGTTCCGATCGACACGTTGACGTCGATGTTCGACGACCCGTCCAGCGGGTCGATGGCCAGCGCCAGCGTGCCGCGGGGGTTCAGTTCGCAGACGTCTTCGCGTTCTTCCGAGGCATACCAGCGGACCGGGCCATCCTGCAGCGCAGCCGCGAACTCCTCATCGGCGATCAGGTCCAGTTCCTTCTGGGTGTCGCCGCCGCTGTTGCTGCCGACCGCGCCGGCGAGATCACCACCAAGCGGTCCGCGTGCAATCCGGCGTGACAGGTCGCGGCCCACCATGCACAGTGTTGCGATGACCTGGCGGAGATCGGCCGAGGCCTGCAGCCCGTCCAGTCCGATGTCGTTGCCCTGCTGTGTCATCGCTCTCTCCCGGTGCGAATCTGTGACTTGAAGATGACGCAGCCGGATCGTAAGATAAATTTAATTAACACGAACACTGGTTCGGGATAAATGAATGAAGCGGCTCCACACCCTGACCCTCAAGCAGCTTCGCGCTCTCCGCGCCGTCACTGAACAGCGGTCGATCAGCGGCGCGGGCGAGCAGCTCGGCCTCACGCCGCCCGCGGTCCACAGCCAGCTGAAGATCCTCGAGGATCATCTCGGCGCCGCGGTCATCTATCGCGAGGGCATCCACGCCTTTCAGCCCACGCCGGTCGGCGCGGTGCTGCTGTCGGCCTTTCGCAGGGCGGACTCGGCGTTCCAGGCCGCGTTCGACCAGATCGATGCGCTCTTGGAGGGGCGCGCGGGACAGGTCGTGCTGGCGGCGGTTTCGACCGGAAAGTATTTTGCGCCGCGGCTCGTCGCGCGTCTGCGCAAGGACCGGCCCGACATCGCGGTCAATCTGCGGGTCGGGAATCGCGACTGGATCATCTCCGCGCTCAACGACGGCACCATCGACCTGGCGATCATGGGGCGGCCGCCGCGCCAGCCCGAGGTGACGGCCACGGATTTGGGGCCGCATCCCCATGTCCTCATCGCGCCGCCCGATCACCCGCTGGCCCGCCATGCCGAAGTGCCCCCCCAGGCGGTGCTGGGGGAGACGATCATCCTGCGCGAGCCGGGGTCGGGAACGCGCCTGCTGACCCAACGTTTCCTCGACCGGCTGGGCGAGGGACAATCGTACCAGCAGATCGAGATGGATTCGAATGAGACGATCAAGCAGGCGGTCATGGCCGGCCTGGGGATCGCCATCATCTCGGCCCACACGGTGACGGATGAACTGCAGGCCGGCCGACTGGTCGCCCTGCGCCGCCCGGACCTGCCGATCATGCGACGCTGGTACCTCATGCACCGCAGCGACAGCCCCCCGGAAGGGGCGGCGCTGACGGTCTGGCAGGACGTGCTGTCCTATCGTGGCGCGTTTCTGCCGAACTACACGCAGCGGCCGGCCGGTTCACCGGCGCAGTAGGTGTAACCGGACCGCTACGGGCAGTCTGCGGGACAAGCGCCGCGCGCGCCCGTCCGATCGGCCGGTTGCGGAGGACCCATCAGAACCCGAGATCGTCGGTGCCTTTCAGGGTCAGGATTTCGCGCGCTTCCTCTGGGGTGGCGATCTCCAGCCCCAGCCCTTCGATGATCTGACGGACCAGGCGCACCTGCACGGCGTTGGTTTCGGCCAGCTTGCCCGGCCCGGCCCACAGAGAATCTTCCAGACCAACCCGCACATGCCCGCCCATCGCCGCCGCCATTGCCGCAATGGGCAGCTGGTTGCGACCGGCCCCCAGCACCGACCAGCGGTAATCGTCGCCGAACAGGCGATCCGCGGTGCGTTTCATGTGCATGACATCGTCGGGGTGGCCGCCGATCCCGCCCATCAGCCCGAACACCGTCTGGATGAACAGCGGACCCTTGACGACGCCGCGATCGTAGAAATGCTTGAGGTTGTAGAGATGCGAGGTGTCGTAGCACTCGAACTCGAACCGGGTGCCGTTGGCGCCCAGGTCCGTCATCACCTTTTCCAGGTCGCCGAAGGTGTTGCGGAAGACGATGTCGCGGTTCCCCAGGTAGTCGCGTTCCCACTGGTGCTGCAGCTTGCCCTCGAAGCGGTCGAGCATCGGGAACAGGCCGAAATTCATCGTCCCCATGTTCATCGACGCGACCTCGGGCCGATAGACCGCCGCAGGACGCATCCGTTCCTCGATCGTCATGGTCGGGGCGCCGCCGGTGGTCAGGTTCACCACCACGGGCGAACGCTGCTTGATGATCTGCAGGAACGGCCGGAACGCCTCGGGTGACTGGTCCGGGCTTCCGTCTTCGGGGTTGCGCGCGTGCAGATGGACGATGGCGGCGCCGGCTTCGGCGGCACCGATCGCCGCCTCGGCGATCTCGGATGCGGTGACCGGCAGATGCGGTGACATCGAGGGCGTGTGAATCGCCCCGGTCACGGCGCAGGTGATGATCGTCTTGCGGGGAGGCTTGGCCATGGGTCAGTCCTTGCTGGCGCGGCTGCGCAGGTGGGCGTCGAGCGCCGCCAGTTCGCCGTCACGCCACGCGGTGCGGGCGCGGACGGCCGCGGGCGTCGCGGTGTCGGGGAACGCCACGGCGACAATGTGCGCGGCGCTGTCGTTGAAGGCTTCGCCGCGCGCACTGTCGTCGGCCAGGCGGGCCAGGGTCGGCCCGTAGCGCCGCATGTAATCGGCGACCCCTTCGGGCGCATTCAGCGAGATGGTTTCCAGCGGACCCATGAAGGCCCAGCGCCGTCCCAGCCCATGCTTGATCGTGTCGTCCAGCCCCTGCACGGTGCAGACGCCGTCCTGAACGAGGCGCAGGGATTCGGCGAGCAGCACCGCCTGCAGCCGGTTCAGCACGAACCCCTCGACCTCGCAGGTCAGGCGCACCGGAACCTGTCCCACCGCACGGTAGATTGCCTCGGCCCTGTCCATCGTCGCGGGTGCGGTCTCCGATGACGGGCAGAGTTCGACGACGGGGACCAGATGCGGCGGGTTGACCGGATGCGCGACAAGGCAGCGGTCGGCGCCCGGCAGCCCGCTGGAAAAGACCGACGCGGGGATCGCCGACGATGACGAGGCCAGGACCGTCTCGCGGTCCGCAATCGCATCCATCCGGGTGTAGAGTTCCCGCTTGGTCTCCGCCCGTTCGGGGCCGTTCTCCTGCGCCAGGGCGGCGCCGACCAGCGCCTCCTCGAGGGTGGCGACAGCCCGGATGCGCCCGGTCAGGTCGGCCGGGCCGCCAGCTTCGCGCACCATCGCCTGCATCTGGGCATCCAGGTCGTCCCGAACCGCTGCGTCCGGGTCCCAGGCCCGCACGGTCAGCCCGCCCCGCGCAAAGACATACGCCCAGGCGCGGCCAATCAGCCCTGCGCCCACGATCGCGATCTGCGGTCGATCGTCCATCCCCGCCTCCGTCAAAGCCACAGCACCTTGCGGCGCAGTTCCAGATCCTCGGCCAGCGCCTTCGACGGACCCTCGTGAAAGACGCGCCCCATTTCAAGCGCCACGGTCCGGTCGGACAGCCCGAGAGCCAGGTCGAGATTGTGATCGACGATCACGATCGACAGCTCATCGCGCAGCCGGTCGAACGTGGTGAAGAGTTGTTCGACGATGGCCGGAGCCAAGCCCTCGAAGGGTTCGTCGAGCAGCAGGACCTTGGTGTCGCCGGACAGGGCGCGCGCCACCGCCGCCATCTGCTGTTCGCCCCCCGACAGCCGGTCGGCCTCGGTCTCCATCCGTTCGGCGAGACGGGGGAAATAGGAAAGGATCTGCTCGTCGCTCCAGTGGGTGCCGGCGCCGGTCCGGCGGCGAATCCGGCCCAACTCCAGGTTCTCGCGGACCGTCATGCCGGCGAACAGGCCGCGCCCCTGCGGCACATAGCCGATGCCCGCCCGCGCGATCTCGGCCGGCGGCAGGCCGGCGATCTCCTGCCCGTCGAGGCGGATCGATCCCGAGGTGACCGGCGCGATCCCGATCATGCCTTTCAGCAACGTCGATTTCCCCGCACCGTTCCGGCCCAGCAGCGCCAGGATCTCGCCCTTGCGGATTTCCAGGCTGACATCGTGCAGGATATGGCTCTTGCCGTAATGGACGTTCACCTTGTCCAGCGCGCAGACCGTCTCGGCGGTGGCGTGGCCCACATGCGCCGTCGCGGCGACGGCCGAGGTTCCGGACCCGATATAGATTTCCCGCACCTGATCCGAATTGCGGGCGGCGTCCACGTCACCGTCCAGCAGCACGCGACCTTCGTTCATCACGGTGATATGGTCGGCCAGGCTGAACACGCGGTCGATGTCGTGTTCGACCAGCAGGACCGGCAGGTCCGCTGATACCTGCTTGATCAGATTGCCGACCCGTTCGCGCTCGGCCACCGACAGGCCGGCGAGCGGCTCGTCCGCCAGCAGGATGCGGGGCCGGGTCGCCAGCGCGAGACCGAGGTCCAGCAGCCGCTGCCCGCCATAGGACAGCGACGATGCCCGCGCCTCTTCCATCCCGCCGAGACCGACCCATTCGATGATCTGGCGCGCGTGATCGTTCACCCGTTCGATGCTGCGTGCCGGACGCCAGGCGTTCAGGCGCTGCGGGTCGGTGGACTGGACTGCCAGCCGGACATTCTCGAACACCGTCAGGTCGGGGAACAGGCTGGTGATCTGGAAGGACCGGCCGATTCCCAGCGCCGCGATCTCGTCGGCCGAGCGGCCGGCCACGGGGGTCCCGTCCAGGGTGACCGTTCCGCTGTCCGGCGGCAGCATTCCGGTCAGCAGGTTGAAGGCCGTGGTCTTGCCGGCGCCGTTGGGTCCGATCAGGGCGTGCAAGGTCTTGTCCCGTACCGTCAGGCTGACGTCATCGACCGCCCGCAGGGCACCAAAGCTCTTGCTGATCCCCTGCGCCTCCAGCACCTCGGATCGTCCGGTCTGGCGCGCCGGCCCGGCGTCGGCATCGCGGCGCAGCATGGCAGGCAGCGGCAGGGTCGTCGCGCGCCGCTCGGCCATGGCGCCGGCCAGCGAGGGACCGGGGCGCAGCCGCGTCATCAGCTGCCGGCCGATGCCGACCAGCCCATCCCTCGCGAACAGGATGAACCCGACAAAGACCAGCCCGAACCAGAACAGCCAGTTCTCGGTCCACATCGACAGATATTCGCGGAAGAACACGTAGAACAGCGCGCCCAGCGCCGGGCCGAGAAAGCCGCGCATGCCGCCGATCACCACCATCGCCAGCAGCTCGCCGGAGAAGGCCACCGACATGGGTTCGGCCGAGGTCATGCGGTTCTTGAACATCAGCAGAGCACCGGCCAGCGCCGTCACCGTCGCCGAGGTGACGAACGCCGCCAGCTTGTAGCGCAGGACCGGGAAGCCCAGCGCCATCGCCCGCGTCTCGTTCTCGCGGATCGCCTCGAGCACCCGGCCGAGCGGTGCGTTGAGCATCCGCCACAGCAGCGCGCCGGTGACCAGCGCGAGCAGCGCCACTACAATGTAGTAATTCCAGCCGTTATTCAGGTCGAACCCGAACCAGACCGGGCGTTCGACGCCGCCCAGCCCGTTCTCGCCCCCGGTTACGGCGGTCCAGCGAAAGGCGGTGGTAAAGCCCAGCGCCGAAAGCGCGAGCGTCATCAGCGAAAAATAGACGCCGCGCCGGCGCAGCATCAGCCGCCCGAAGCCGGCGGCCAGCACCGCGCTCGCCAGCATCGCCACGGCCAGCGGCAGCCAGAAGGCGTCGCCCGGCAGCGCCCGGGCGGTCAGGGCCGCGGCATAGGCGCCCAAACCGAACCAGGCGCCGTGGCCGAAACTGACCAGCCCGGTGTATCCGGCGAGCAGGTTGAGCCCGGTCGCGGCCATAGCGAAGATCACCACCTCGGCGGCGGACGTCGTAGTCAGCCCGATGGCGGACAGGGCAAATGGCAGCGCGACCAGCGCCAGCACGGCAATCGCCAAAGGATGCAGACGCATGCGGCCCCCCTTATTCGAACCGCAGGATGCGCGAGCCCATCAGACCGCGCGGACGCAGCAGAAGGACGACGAACATCAGCATGTAGATGGCGGCCATCGACATGGCAGACTGGTCGACCGCGATCATGAACCCCTTGACCAGGCCGACCAGCAGCGCCGCCAGCACCACCCCCCAGAACGAGCCGAGCCCGCCGATCACCACCACGACGAAGGCCGCGGTGACGATCTCGGCCCCCATCGCCGGGTGGATCGGATAGATCGGCGCCATCAGCACCCCGGCCAGCCCGGCCAGCCCGATGGCGATGCCGGCCACGGCCGACAAATAGGGGCGCAGCGAAATCCCCATCGCCCCCAGGATGTCGGGATTCTGTATCCCGGCGCGGACGATGCGGCCGAAGGAGGTCCGGTTCAGCAGCAGCCATACCCCGACCATCGCAGCGACCGCCATTCCGATCAGGAACAGCCGGTAGCGGGAATACACGAAGTCGCCCAGGAACACCTGTCCCTTCAACGCATCCGGCATGGCGTAGGCCTGTGGCGGGGCGCCGAACCACCAGCGCAGTCCCTGCTCGATCACCATGGCCAGGCCGAAGGTCACCAGCAGCGAGTACAGCGGATCAACCCGGTAGAACCGCGTGAACAGAAGCCGTTCCGTCACGACACCAAGGCCGGCGACGATCAGGGGAACGACGATCAGCACGCCGAAAAAGCTGAGATACGGCGTCAGCACCAGCGCCAGGTAGGCGCCGATCGCGTAGAACGCCCCGTGCGCCAGGTTGACGATGCCGCCGAGCGAGAAGATCAGCGACAGCCCCAGCGCGATCAGCATGTAGTAGAAGCCGTCAAGCAGCCCGTTGAGCAGCTGCGCGCCGAACAGGAAAAAATTCATCCGAAGCCCCGCAAGGACGGGTCAGGCGCCGGGCAATCCCCGGCGCCGTCGCCATGCATCATTCGCCGAAACTGCAGGTCCCGCCGACCGCGTCCTGGATCAGCGTCTCGAACTCCTGATCGGCCGCGGGCACCGGGTCCGAGGTGATGAAGATGTCCCACTCGCTCGTGGCCTGGTCCGCCGGCAACGCGGTGATGGTGTAGACCTCCTGCATCAGCTGGTGGTTGTCCGGGTTGAAGTAGCCCGGGCGGTTCTTCATCACGTCGAAGGTGTTCGACGGGTCCTCGAGATAGGCGGTGATGGCCTCGCCATCCGTGCCCACGGCCTCGATCGCCTGCTTCAGGATGTGGATCGCCACATAGTCGCCGAACGCCTGGTTCTCCGGCGGCTTGCCGTACTTGTCGGTAAATGCCTTGACGAAGGCCTGTGACCGTTCGGTGTCGACCTGATGCGTCCAGACGGTGGGCCATGTGCCACGGAAGCTTTCCGGCCCCGCCGCCCATGCCAGCGCCGTGTCGAACCCGAACCCTGCCACCGGCGGCTCCAGCCCGAACTCGTC
This sequence comes from uncultured Paracoccus sp., assembly GCF_947496875.1. Taxonomy (GTDB): domain Bacteria; phylum Pseudomonadota; class Alphaproteobacteria; order Rhodobacterales; family Rhodobacteraceae; genus Paracoccus. The sequence continues at coordinate 87,964 of NZ_CANMEH010000002.1, forward strand.
ATACTGCTTCAGAAAGCTCGAGATCTGCGTCCCGGCCAGGTTGGTCACCACGACGTCCGGCTTGGCGTCGCGGATCTTCAGCAGATAGGACGAGAAATCGGTGGCGTCGGTCGGAACCAGGTCATCCCCCGCGATGCTGCCGTTGTTCCGCTCCAGGAACGCCTTGGCCCCTTCCAGCAGGTCGTGGCCGAACGCGTAGTCCGCGGTCAGCAGGTACCACGTCTTTCCGTCCACCATCCCTTCGTTCAGAAGATGCTGGCCCTCGGCGTTCACGTACATCGCGTTCTGCGTCTCGACGTGGAACATGTGCTTCTTGCAGTCCGCGCCCCGCAATGCGTCCGAATTGGCGCCCGTGTTGATGAACACCTTCTTGGCGCGTTCCGTCGTCTGGCCGATCGTCAGCGCCGAGGCGGACGAGATCTCGCCCACGATCGCGACGACGTTGTCGCGTTCGATCATCCGCTCGGCCTTGGTCGAGGCGGTCTGCGGGTTGACCGAATCCTCCTTGATGAGTTCGATCTGCCGCCCGCCGATGCCACCGGCCGCGTTGATTTCCTCGACCGCGAGATCGGCGGCCATGACCGCATATTCGCCCAGCGGCCCCAGGAACCCGGTGCGCGGGGTAAGGTGGCCGATGGTGATGGGCCCGGTATCCTGTGCAAGAGCCGGCAGCGGACCGAAGACTGCAAGGCAGCCCAGTACCGCAGACGTGGCAAGCAGGTGACGACGAGTTGGCATGGATATCTCCTCCCCAGAAGATCGGCCGCCGAACGGCCCTGAACTGTGATCACGGTGGCCGTGAAATGTCGGGGCAGTCAACCAGAAAATCGACACGGTCAGCCCCCGCATCTGGAGATGTTGACGCTTGCATCGTGATTCTGCCGCGATCACAGTTGCCCGATGAGGGTGACATGACAGACCAGGACATCCGGCTGGAAGCGCGCGGTCCGTCGCTGGCGAGCCAGGTGCATGGCGCATTGATCGAGATGCTGCTGTCGGGCGAACTCGCTCCGGACGACCGGATCTCGATGCGCGACCTGGCGGACCGGCTGGGCGTCTCGGTGATGCCGGTCCGGGAAGCGGTTGCCCGCCTGGCCGCGCAGGACGCGCTTGTCGTGCTGCCGAACCGGGCAGTGACCGTCCCGCTGCTGTCGCGGGACGAGTTCCGCGACCTGACCGAGGTCCGCATCCACAACGAACGACATGCGGTGGCCCTGGCGGCGGCGCAGGTTGGGCCGCGGGATCTGATTCGGGTGCGGAACCTGGAACAGCAGTTTGCCGACGCGCTCGAGGCCCCGGACGGCGGCCCGTCCGTGCGGGCCAACAAGGCCCTGCACTTTGCCGTCTACGAGGCCGCGAACTCGCCTGTCCTGTGTGCCGTGATCCGGTCCCTGTGGCTGAAGGCCGGGCCGATCATCAATCTCGACCTGGAAGAACGGACGCGCCGGCGGCGCACCGCCGTATCGCGCGCCCACCACGCGTCGCTGATCGACGCCCTCGCCCGCGGCGATGCCGAGGCGGCGGCCGACGCAGTCGAGGCGGACATCCGCTCGGCCGCCGAATTCATCCTGTCGCGGGACATCCTGCCCGCATGACCCCCCTCATGAACGGAGTTGACCATGGATCTTGATCTGACCGGCAGTCGCGTCATCGTCACGGCCGGCGCGAACGGAATCGGCCGGGCGATCGTCGAGGCGTTCCTTGCCGAAGGCGCGACCGTCGCCACCTGCGACATCGACCCCGCAGGCTTGGACACGCTGCCCGCATCGGTGATGCGCCAGCAGGTGGATGTTGCCGATGCCGACGCGCTGCGGGCCTTTGTCGGCGCGGCGATCGACCATCTCGGCGGCCTCGACTGTCTGGTCAACAACGCCGGCATTGCCGGGCCGACGGCCCCGGTCGAGGATGTCGGGCTGGATCAGTGGAACGCTACCCTCGCGATCTGCCTGACGTCACAATTCGTGACCACCGGGGCGGCGATCGGAGCCCTGCGCCACAGCGCCAATCCGTCCATCGTGAACCTGTCCTCGGTCGCCGGTCGCCTGGGATTCCGGCTGAGGACGCCCTATGCGGCCGCCAAGTGGGGGGTGATCGGGCTGACCAAGTCGCTGGCGCTGGAACTGGGCGGGGACGGCATCCGGGTGAACGCCATCCTGCCGGGGCTGGTGGCCGGCGACCGGCAGCGCCGGGTGATGGAGGCCCGCGCCCAGTCCCGCGGCATGACCCTGGCCGAGGTCGAGACAGAGGCGTTCTCCCACACCGCCATCCGCGACTACGTCACCCCGCAGCAGATCGCCGATCAGATCCTGTTCCTCGCCAGTCCGCGCGGCCGGACGATCTCGGGTCAGGCGGTCTCGGTCTGCGGCGGAACCGAGCGTCTGGGCTGACCCCGTGCGCCGATCCGGCGGTCGCCCCTGTGTGGGGCCCGGGTTGACCCCGTCGGGCAACACGGCCACGGTTCCGCCGAACCTACCTTTGCAGCGAGGGACAAGATCATGACCCGCACCCGCCAGATCGTTCTCGCCTCCCGTCCGCAGGGCTCGGCCACGCGCGACAATTTCCGACTGGAACAGGTCGACCTGCCACAGCCGGGGCCCGGCGAGGTTGCGGTGCGGCTGATCTGGATGTCGCTGGATCCCTACATGCGCGGCCGCATGGACGCGGCGCGCAGCTATGCGCCGGCGGTGGAGGTGGACGCACCCATGCAGGCCGGGGCCGTGGCGCAGGTCACCGCGTCGAACAGCGACCGGTTCGCGGTCGGCGACATCGTCGTGGGCAACATGCCCTGGTCCGAGGCGGCGGTGGTACCGGCCGACGGCCTGCGCCGGGTGGACCCGGCGCACGGCCCGATCCAGCACGCGCTCAGCGTGCTGGGGATGCCCGGCATGACGGCCTGGGTCGGCCTGACCCGGATCGCCCCGACGAAGCCCGGCGACACGGTCCTGGTCTCGGCCGCGACGGGGGCCGTCGGCTCGGTTGCAGGGCAGATCGCCAGGTCGCGCGGGCTGCGGGTGATCGGCGTCGCGGGTGGGCCCGAGAAATGCCGCTATGCCGAACAGGAGCTCGGCTACGATGCCTGCCTGGACCATCGCGCCGGCGATGCCGACGCCCTGTCCGCGGCGATCCAGGCCGCCGCGCCGGACGGTGTCGACGTCTATTTCGAGAACGTAGGCGGCAAGACGCTGCAGGCCGTCCTGCCGCACATGAACGATTTCGGGCGCATCGCCGTCTGCGGTGCGATCGCCTGGTACGACGGCAAGAACCTCGACCAGGCCCCGCCGCTGCCCGCCGTCTGGGTGCAGATCCTGCGGCGGCGCCTGAATGTGCGCGGCTTCATCGTCTTCGACCACGCCGACGCCCAGGGCGAGTTCGTCGCCGAAGTCGCGCCCCTGGTCGCGTCAGGCGCCATCACCATCCGCGAAACCGTCGCCGACGGGCTGGACGCGGCGCCCGAGGCGTTCCTCGGACTGCTGCGCGGCGAGAATTTCGGCAAGCAGCTGGTCCGCGTCGGCCCCGATCCGCAATGACTCGCCCGCAGCCAAGCCCGCGGGCAGAGTTTCCGCATTTCCGGCCGGTTCAGCTGCGCTGGAACGACAACGACCCGTACGGGCACATGAACAATGCAGTCCACTACCAGCTGTTCGACAGCGCCGTGAATGACTGGCTGATCGACAACGGCATGCTGCAACCTGACCTGACCGGCGTGGCCTACATGGTGGCGGCGACCGGGTGCGACTATTTTGCCGAGCTCGCCTATCCCGAGCGGATCGAACTGGGGATGGGGATCACCCGACTGGGCAGCACATCGGTAACCTACCGGCTGGGGCTGTTCCGGGCGGGCACCGATCGATCCGCCGCGACGGGGCGGTTCACCCATGTTCATGTGGACCGCAACACCCGCCGGCCGCAGACCATCCCCGATGCGCACCGGGACCGCTTCGCCACCCTGCTGATCGCCGCCGAGTAGCGCGACGAAGCGCTGACCATGCCACGCCTTGGCCGCGGCTGGACAGCCGCTCGGCCGGCTGCCATCGTCGGTCGCGTTCAGCAAGGGGAAGGAACGCGCATGACACCCGACGATCTGTTCGGATTGCACGGCAAGCTGGCGCTGGTCACCGGCGGGGCGACCGGGATCGGCAGGATGGCGGCCGAAGGGTTGGCGGCCGCCGGGGCGCGGGTGATGATCGCCAGCCGCAAGCTGGACGCCTGCGAGACCGCGGCGGCCGAGATCAACGGTCTGGCACTGGCCGGCCATGCCGAGGCATTCGCCGGGGATGTCGGCAGCGAAGACGGAATCGACGCGCTGGCCCGGGCCGTCCAGGCGCGGACGGACAAGCTGGACATCCTGATGAACAACGCCGGCCTCAGCTGGGGCGCGCCGCTGGGCGAATACCCGTACAAGGCCTGGGCACGGGTGCTGACCGTCAACGTGACGGGGCTGTTCCATCTGACGCAGGCGCTGCTGCCGCTGCTGAAAGCCGCGGGAACCCGGGAGGATCCGGCCCGCGTGGTGAACGTCGGCTCGGTCATGGGCGACCGGGAGAAAAGCGGCTCGACCTATGCCTATTCCGCGTCGAAGGCCGCGGTGCACCACCTGACCGAGGTGCTGGCAAAGGAACTGTCCGGGCACGGCGTCAACGTGAACGCCATTGCACCCGGGCCGTTCGTGTCCAAGATGACCGCCTTTGTCACCGCCGACGAGGCGACGCGCGACAAGGTCGGGCAGTCCACGCCGCTGGGTCGGGTCGGGCAGCCCGAAGACATCGCGGGCTGCCTGCAGTTTCTCTGCGGAAAGGGCAGCGCCTACATCACGGGCGCGATCATCCCGGTCAGCGGCGGCATCAACGTGGATACCGGGCCGGGACTGTTCGACGCCGCGAAGTCCTGAGTTCCCGACCGAGCGGCCTGACTTGGACGACCGTATCGAGCGGGTGCGCAGCACCGCTGATCGCCGGCCGGAGGAAGTGGCGGTCGCAGCCGCTAGGCCGGGCCGCGATCACGACCGGGTAACCATCCCGCGGCAACACCGCAGCCGCTCACGTCATGGCGCCGGCCCGCCGTCTTCACGGACCGGCGTCAGAGATGCACCCGCTGAGTCGATCAGGTCCGGTCGGGCAGATCAGCCCTTTCGGTTCAGGTCGGCAAAGGTCGTGCCGTTCGCGGCCATGTCGCGCAGGATCTGGGGGATCTGCCAGTAATACGGGTCCTCCTGCGCGTATCTGTCGGCGCGCGAAACGATCTCTGCCGCGCCCAGCTGGTCGGCATAGTGCAGCGGCCCGCCGCGGAACCGCGGGAAGCCGTAGCCGTTCAGCAGCACCGCATCGACGTCGATCGGACGCAGGGCGGTGCCGTCCTCGACAACCCTTGCGGCCTCAAGGATCATGGCGGTCATGTAGCGGTCGACGATCTCGTCGTCGGTATACTCGCGGCGGGTGACCCCGGCGGCCTGGCGTTCCGCCTCGATGATCTCGGTCGCCTCGGGGTTGGGGCGCGGCGTGTCGCCGTCATAGAGATAGTAGCCCTTGCCGGTCTTGCGCCCGAACATCCCGCGTTCACAGATGCGGTCAGCAAAGGTGGTATAGCGTTCCTCGGCCGGACGGGTCGCCGCGTTCGCCTTGCGGTTGGCCCAGCCGATATCCAGGCCCGCCAGGTCGCTGACCATGAACGGCCCCATGGCCAGACCGAATTTCGTCAGCGCGTCGTCCACCTGCTGCGGCGAGGCGCCGTCCTCGACCATGTAGTTCACGCTCTTCGCATAGTGGGACAGGATCCGGTTGCCGATGAAGCCGGGGCAGACATTCGCGCGCACCGCGATCTTCTTCAGCCGCCGGGCCAGGGCGAACCCGGTCGCCACGACCTCGGGCGCGGTCCGTTCGCCGACCACCACCTCCAGCAGCTTCATGATGTGCGCGGGGCTGAAGAAATGCAGGCCGATGACGTCCTGCGGGCGCGAGGTCATGGCGGCGATCTGGTCGATGTCCAGATAGGACGTGTTCGACGCCAGGATCGCCCCCGGCTTGGCGATGCCGTCCAGCTTGCCGAACACCTGCCGCTTGACGTCCATGTCCTCGAACACGGCCTCGATCACCAGATCGGCCTGGGCCAGATCCTGCATCTCGGTGGTGATGGTCAGCCGGTCTAGCGTCGCGTCGCGCTTGTCTGCCGTCATCTTGCCGCGCTTGACCGCGCCGTCCAGGTTGCCCGTGATCGTCCTGCGCGCGCGGCCCGCGGCCTCGTCCGTCATTTCCAGCAGCGTCAGCGGAATGCCGGCCATCAGGATCGCGGTTCCGATCCCCGACCCCATGGTGCCGCCGCCGATCACCGCGACATGCTCGATCGGCCGTGGCGTGGCGTCCGCTTCCGGGATCTTCTGGACGGCCCGTTCGGCGAAAAAGGCGTGGATCAGGGCGCGCGACTGGTCGCTCTGCAGGCATTCCTGGAACAGCGCCCGCTCGCGTCGCAGGCCTTCGTCGAAATCGCCGGTCGCCCCCGCCAGCGCCTCGATCGCCTTCTGCGGCGCGATCAGATGCGGCGACTTGGACCTGACCTTGTCCAGCCGGGCTTGCAGCAGTTCGGGCGCGGGATCGACCGTGATATCCCGGGTGCGGCGCGTCGGCAGATCGCCGTCGATCACCGACTGGGCGGCGGCCCGGGCGACCGCGCCCGGGTCCCCTTCCATCATTCGATCCACCAGACCCGCATCTGCAGCGCGCTCGGCGGAGATCGGGTTCCCGGACAGGATCATGTCCAGCGCGGTTTCCCAGCCGGCAAGCCGCGGGGCGCGCTGGGTTCCGCCGGCGCCCGGAAAGATGCCGAGATTGATCTCGGGCAGCCCGACCCGCGTGCCTGGCAGCGCCACCCGGGCGTGGGCCGACATCGCCACCTCGAGCCCGCCACCCAGCGTCGTCCCGTGCAGGACCGCGACCACCGGCGTCGCGCTGGCCTCGATCGCGTTGCAGACATCGGGCAAGGAGGGGTCCCGCGGCGGCTTGCCGAACTCAGTGATGTCGGCCCCGGCGATGAAGGTACGGCCCTCGGCATAGATGGCGATGACCTGAATGGCCGGGTCTGCATCCAGGTCCCTGACCCCCTCCAGCAGGCCGGCGCGCAGCGCCTGGCTGGCGGCGGTGACGGGCGGGTTGTTCAGGGCGATCAACCCGATCGGACCTTCGCGGGTCACGCGGACGACATCATTCATGGAACGCTCCTCTGGTCCAGCCGATCGGGCAACGAGCGCAGATGCGCCGCGAGATGCCCTGCCGGCTCGTGTTTCAGGATCCTGCCGCTCGCGGCCAAGGGGCGGCCTGAACCGGCAGGATTTGCTGCGGTAGATTGAAGGGCGCGGGGTCGTGATGCAACCAGTCGCGCGCCATGGTCGGGTGCGGATCCGGCGCGCAGGTGACCCACGCGCAGATGTCTGCGTGGCCCGCGATCAGGCGGCTGCCTCTGCCATGCCTCCCCGTCACGGCAGAATGACGATCTTGCCCGTGGCACTGCGGTCCTCGATCGCGGTCAGCGCCTCTGCCGCGCGGTCGAGCGGCAGCGTCTGGCTGATCCGCGGCCGCAGTCTGCCCTGCTCGTAGAGGGCAAACATCTCGCGGACATGGTCGGCGAACCGCGCCGTTTCGGTCCGGGTGAAGGCCCCCCAGAACACGCCCACAATCGAACAGTTCTTCAGCAGCGGCAGGTTCAGGGGGATGCGGGGGATGCCTGCCGGAAACCCGACGACCAGGAACCGGCCCTTCCAGGCAATCGCCCGCAATGCCGGTTCGGCATAATTTCCACCGACCGCGTCCACGACGATGTCCGCGCCCGCCGTGCCGACAGCCTGCTTGAACAGCGCCGACAGATCCTTTTGCGCATCCCTGCCTTCCACCTCGCGGGGATAGACGACGGTTTCATCAGCGCCGATCTCGCGGCAGAACGCGGCTTTCTCCTCGGAACTGACGGCCGCGACGACCCGCGCGCCGGCGGCCTTGGCGATCTCGATGGCCGACACGCCGATGCCCCCGGCGGCGCCAAGGATCAGGACGGTCTGGCCGGGTCCGACCTGTCCCAGGTCGTGCAGCGCATAGTAGGACGTGCCGTAGGTGAACAGGAACGCGCCGGCCTCGTCGAACGGCATGGCGTCGGGGATCGGCATCGCAATCAGAGCGTCGACGCAGACATGGGTGGCGAAGCCGCCCGATCCGGTCAGCGCCAGCACCCGGGTGCCAAGCGGCATCTGCACGCCCGCCCCGACGACGTCCACGATGCCCGCGACCTCGCCACCCGGCGCGAACGGGCGTGGCGGCTTCATCTGGTACAGGTCGCGGATGATCAGGGTGTCCGGAAAGTTCACCCCCGCCGCCGCCACCTTGATCCGCACCTGGCCGGGCTCCGGCTCGGGGGTAGGCAGGTCGGCAAGGGTCAGCGTCTCGGGGCCGCCCGGGGCGGTGCTCAGCAGGGCCTTCATCATACCTCCAGCCATTCGTTGCAGATGTCGCCGGGTCCCGGACCCTGCCGGATGCCTCCCATACGACCGCGCCTTGTCCCGGTCCATACAGGCGCTGCACGCGCCCGAGCGCAAGGGACAGTCTGTCATCGGCACACCCGGATGAGCTGGGCAAAGACATAGTCGGACAGGTTCCACCGGAGGTATCTCGACACACGCCGCGGCATTTCTTCGGTCGGACAAAGGCGTGGACACCCGCCGACGGCGCTGCCATTCTGCCCCATGTCGCGATCAGGGGATGGGTCTTGTCGGCTACGCAGGGGCTTTGCGGACCGCCTTCGGTACATGCACCGACGGCTGCACGCACGCAGTGACGGTTCCGCGTCACCTGTTTGACGACATTGGCGCCGAGCTGGGCGTGTCGCGCTGGTTCCTGATCGACCAGACCCGCATCGACGCATTTGCCGCGGCGACCGACGATCGCCAGTTCATCCACGTGGACCCTGACGCGGCGGCCGGCACGCCGTTCGGGGGAACCATCGCGCACGGCTTCCTGACCTTGTCGATGCTGTCGCCGATGCTGCAGGATGCGGTTCCTGATATGCCCGGGCAGGTCATGGGTGTGAACTACGGGATCGAGCGTCTGCGGTTGATCTCGCCGGTGCGCGCCGGCTCGCGGGTGCGCGGCCGTTTTACGTTGGCCGCGGCAGAGGAGCGGCACCCGGGCGAGGTGACGATGACGCTGGACACGGTGGTCGAGATCCAGGCGCAGGACCGCCCTGCCCTGATCTGTTCATGGATCAACCGCCGGTATTTCGCGCCGTCCGACCCGGCGACTGCGCCGCCGAGGCACCGGACGCAAACAGTGGCGACCGACGCGGCGAAGCCGTGAATCAGACAATTTCGAGAACTCTACGGAAGGACAGGCCATGACACAGGCATACAGGATGGACCTGGGCATCAGCGAGAAGGTTGCTCCGCTGCTGGATCAGGTGCGCCAGATGGTGCACGAGGAAATCGCCCCGCTCAGCGACGAATTCCACGCCGAGGTCGGCCGGCATCCCAGTGGCGACCGGTTCCGGCACACCGAGCGGCAGATCGAGATCCTCGAGGGGCTGAAGTCCAGGGCGCGCGAGCGCGGGCTGTGGAATTTCTGGCTGACCGACAGCGACAAGGGATATGGCCTGAGCACCGTCGACTACGCCCACCTGGCCGAGGAGATGGGCCGGATTCATCTCGCGGCCGAGGTGTTCAACTGCTCGGCCCCGGACACCGGCAACATGGAGGTATTCGAGCGGTACGGCTCCGCCGAGATGAAGGAGACGTGGCTGAAGCCCCTGCTCGAGGGCCAGATCCGGTCCGCCTATCTGATGACCGAACCGGATGTCGCCTCGTCGGATGCCACCAACATCTCGATGCGGGCCGAACAGGATGGCGATGGCTGGGTCCTGAACGGCGAGAAATGGTGGGCCAGCGGCGCCGGCGATCCACGCTGCAAGGTCTACATCGTGATGACGGAAAGCGATCCGTCCGCCAGCCGGCACGCCCGTCACACGATGTTCTGCGTTCCGGCCGACACGCCCGGGATCGAGATCCTGCGAGCGATGCAGGTTTTCGGCAGCGACGACGCGCCTCACGGCCACATGCATATCCGCTTTACCAACGTCCGCGTTCCGGCCAGCGCGGTGATCCTTGGCGAAGGGCGCGGGTTCGAAGTGGCGCAGGGCCGGCTGGGTCCGGGCCGCATCCACCACTGCATGCGTGCGATCGGTCAGGCGGAGGCGGCGCTGGACCTGCTGTGCCGCCGGGCGCTGGACCGCGAAGCCTTCGGCAAGCCGCTGGTGCAGCTGGGCGCCAATCACGACATCATCGCCCAGTGTCGCATCGACATCGAGAAGACACGACTTCTTTGCCTCAAAGCCGCCTGGCAGATGGACAGCGTGGGCGTGCGGGCCGCCCAGCCGTGGATCAGCATGATCAAGGCGGATGCGCCGCTGACCTCGCTCAAGGTCATCGACGAGGCGATGCAGATGCATGGCGGCGCCGGGATCAGCCAGGATACCCCGCTGGCCGGCTCCTGGGCCTGGCAGCGGGCGCTGCGGCTGGCCGACGGCCCGGACGCCGTCCACCGCCGGCAGGTTGCCCGGGCCGAGCTGAAGCGTTTTACCAACCGGGACAGCACCGATGCCTGAGTTTGGCGTGCAGACGCTGGACACTGACGCTGTCGAGATTTGGGCGCGCGACCATGCGCCCGAGATCCGCGGTCCGATCCGGGCGGAGAAGATTGCCGGCGGCCAGTCCAATCCGACCTATCTGCTGCATGCGGCCTCTGGTGACTTCGTCCTGCGCCGCAAGCCGCCGGGACAGTTGCTGAAATCCGCCCACGCCGTCGATCGCGAATACCGGGTGCAATCGGCGCTGGCGGGCACCGAGGTTCCCGTCGCCCGAATGATCGCGCTGTGCGACGACGATTCGGTGATCGGGTCGATGTTCTACGTGATGGAGCGGGTGCACGGGGTGAACCACCGCGATCCCCGGCTGCCCGACCTCTCCCCGCCCGAGCGCGCCACCGTGGTCGACGAGATGAACCGCGTGCTGGCGGCGCTGCACGAGGTGGACGTGGATGCCGTGGGCCTGTCGGATTATGGGCCCGAGGGCAATTACTACGAACGACAGATCAGCCGCTGGACGAAACAGTACTGCGCCTCGGAGATGACGCCGATCCCGGCCATGGACAGGCTGATCGACGCGCTTGGTGGCCGCATGCCGCCCGATGACGGCCAGCGCACCCTGGTCCACGGCGATTACCGGATCGACAACATGATCTTCGACGCCGACACCCACCGCTGCAACGCGGTGCTGGACTGGGAACTGTCAACGCTGGGCCATCCCTACGCCGATCTTGCGGCCGTCATCATGCAATGGCAGCTGCCGACCGGCCCGGACGGCCGCGGCCTTGCCGGGTTCGACCGTGCCGAAGCCGGATTGCCGTCCGATCAGGCGTTCATCGACCGGTACTGCGAACGGCGCGGCATCCGGGGCATCGACGACATGGGATTCTACGTGGCGTTCGCGTTTTTCCGGATGGCGGCGATCCTGCAGGGCGTGGCGAAGCGGGCCGAGGACGGCAACGCGTCCGATCCCGAGCGGGGCCGCGCCATGGGTCGCTATGTTCCGGTCTTCGCCCAGGGCGGCCTTCACGCGTTGGGAGAAACCGGGTGACGCCGCAACCCGGCGACGCGGCGGCCGCAGATCGCGTACCATTTGCAGGAAGGGTGGTGATGATCACCGGCGCAGGCAGCGGCTTTGGCCTGGCGGCCGCCCGTCGGCTGGCGGCGCAGGGGGCGCATCTCGCGCTGTCCGATCTGGAGACCGCCCCGCTGTCGCAGGTCGAGGGCGCTCTGGTCGCGCCGCTGGACGTGACGGACGAGGACGCCATGGCGGATCACGTTGCCCGGGTTCTCGACCGGTTCGGCCGACTGGACGTCGCGATCAACAACGCGGGCATCGGTGGCTCGATGGGACCGATCACGGGAATCCCTCTGGCCGAATTCGATCGCGTCATGGCAGTGAATGCCCGGGGCGTGTTCCTGGGCATGAAGCACCAGCTGCCACCGATGCTGTCGGCGCGCAGCGGGGCGATCCTGAACATGGCGTCGGCGGCGGGCATCCTGGGGGCGGGCATGATGGCGGCCTATGCGGCATCCAAGCACGCCGTGGTGGGGCTGACCCGGGCGGCCGCCGACGAGGTTGCGCGCAAGGGGGTGCGGGTCAACGCGCTCTGCCCGTCCTTCGCGGATACGCCGCTGTTCACCCGGCTGGCGGACGAGATCGGCGAGCGGCAGGGAATCACCCGCGAGGCAGCCTTCGAACGGATCGCCGCCCGCGTGCCGATGCGCCGCGTCGCGCGGGTCGACGAGGTCGTCCAGGCGATGCTGTGGGCCTGCGATCCGCGCAACAGCTTCATGACGGGACAGGCGATCTCGATCGACGGTGGGCTGAGCGCCGTGTGAGGCGGCCCGGGACGGGCGACGCATCGCGGCCCCTGCACGATCCGACCCAGGTCGATCTCGTTGGAGTCGATATACCTCCGCCGACCAAAGTGCCTGATCGTGACACGCTCGACCGCCGCTGTGTCGCCGTGGGCAGCATCGCCCTGCCGATCCTGCGAACGGAGGCCGCTCCACCCATGTTCTGCTCAGGCAGCCCGGCCGTTCCGGTTGCGCACGTGGCCACGCACCCTCAATGGTCGAGGCGCGGGCGCTTAAGACCAGCCCACTGTGCGCACGCTCTTCGCGCGGGGACACGGCCGGCGCCGCATGGCCTCATCGCCACGTTCGACCCGGGCAGGAGAGCGGGTCCGTGCCGCGCAACCTGCCGCCCCGCGACTTGCCTCTGCCGGGCCGGTCCTCGCCGCCGCTGGTCCACAACCATCAGGCGACCTCACGCGCGACCGCTGCCCCGCCGCGCCGTCCCGGGGTTGAGCGGGGGGCCGACCGGGGGTATGCCCCCGAGCGCAGTGCGCCGCCGCGCCCTGATCGCCATCAACGCCATGAGGCCCCTGCTGACCCCTGCCGCCCCCGCCCCCTGTGCGCTGGACATCCGCGATCTGGTCCGCCGGTTCCGCCGCACGCTGGCGCTGGATCACCTGTCGCTCTGCGTCGCCCGGTCCGAGATCGTCTGCCTGATGGGGCAGTCCGGCTGTGGCAAGTCGTCGCTTCTGCGGGTGATCGCGGGGGTCGATGCGCCTGACGCCGGACAGATCGCCGTCGACGGGCGGATCGTCGCCGGTCCGGACGTGTTCGTCGAACCCGATCAGCGTGGCGTGGGCTTCATGTTCCAGGATTACGCGCTGTTCCCGCATCTGACGGTCGCCCAGAACGTGGCGTTCGGGCTGACCACGCTGCCGCGCGACCAGCGCCAGCAGCGCGTGTCCGAGATGCTGGACCGGATCGGCATCACCGCGCTGGCGGGGCGCCATCCCCACAGCCTGTCGGGGGGCGAACAGCAGCGCGTCGCCCTGGCCCGGGCACTGGCGCCGCGTCCGTCGGTCCTGCTGATGGACGAGCCCTTCTCGAACCTGGATCGCGGGCTGCGCGACCGGTTGCGGACCGATACCATCGCGCAGTTGCGCGCCCTCGGCACCGCGGCGATCATCGTGACCCACGATCCCGAGGAGGCGCTGTCGACAGGCGACCGGCTGGCGGTGATGCGGGCCGGTCGGATCGTTCAGGATGGGCCGGCGCGCAGCGTCTATTGTCGACCCGCCTCGCCGTTCGTCGCCGAACTGCTGGGGTCGAGCACCCGGGTGCAGGGGATCTGCCAGGGCGGCGTCGTGCAGACCCCGCTGGGCCCGGTGCCGCGGCCCCGCGGCTCGCATCTCTGCGAAGGCGGCGTGAACTGCCCCGAAAACGCCGATGTCCTGGTCCTGATCCGACCCGAGGCGGTGTCGGTGGACCCGGAGGGGCGGATCGAGGCGCAGGTCCAGTCGATCGCCTTCCAAGGCCCGGCCGACCAGCTGCGCCTGAGCGTTGCGGGGCTCGGCCATCCGCTGGCGATCTACGGGGCTCCGGGCCGGTTCGCGGTCGGTGACCGGCTGCGTCTGCGCGTTGATCCGTCGCAGGTGATCTGCTTTCCGCAGGGCGCGCGCGAATAGTTGATATTTTTACTTTGGGTTAGTTGACAGCTCTTGTCAGGTATGGTCGACATTCGTCAATCGAACCTTAACGGACACATCATGACCCGCATTTCGCCCGTGCTCGCTGCCCTGCTGATGACAACCGCCGCCGCCGCCGGCGCGGCCGAGGTCAACCTGTACACCACCCGCGAACCCGGCCTGATCCAGCCGCTGCTGGACGCCTATACGGAAAAGACCGACGTGGCGGTGAACACCATCTTCATGAAGGACGGGCTTGCCGAACGCGTTGCGGCCGAGGGGGAAAGCTCGCCCGCCGACCTGCTGATGACGGTCGATGCCGGCATGCTCGCGGACCTCGCCGAACGGGGCCTGACGCAGCCGGTCGACTCGGCCGTGCTGAAAGACGCGATCCCGGCCGAGTTGCGCGATCCCGCCGACAACTGGTTCGGCCTGTCGATGCGGGCCCGCGTGCTCTATGCTGCCGCCGACCTTGATCTCGACAGCTTCACCTATGAACAGTTGGCCGATCCGGAGTGGAAGGATCGGGTCTGCATCCGTTCGGGGCAGCACCCCTACAACACGGCGCTGTTTGCGGATCACATCGTCCATCACGGCGAGGAGGCGACGGAAGCCTGGCTGACCGGCATCAAGGACAATCTGGCCCGCAAGCCCGGCGGCGGCGACCGGGACGTCGCCAAGGACATCCTGGGCGGCATCTGCGACATCGGGATCGGCAATTCATACTATGTCGGGCTGATGCGGTCGGGCAAGGGCGGTCCGGAACAGGTGCCGTGGGGCGAGGCCATCGACGTCGTGCTGCCGACGTTCCAGGACGGGGGCACCCAGGTGAACATCTCGGGCGCCGCGGTCGCGCGCCACGCCCCGAACGCCGACGCCGCCATCGACCTGCTCGAATATCTGGTCTCGGACGAGGCGCAGGCGATCTATGCGCAGGCGAACTTCGAATACCCGATCAAGGCGGGGGCCGAGATCGACCCGATCATCGAATCCTTCGGTCCGCTCAAGATTGATCCGGTTCCGTTGACCGAGATCATTGCGCAGCGCAGCACGGCCAGCCAGTTGGCCGAAAAGGTCGGCTTCGACAACTGAAGGACGGCGGATCCGTGGCCAATGTGACGGCAGATCTCGCGGCGGAAGGCTTTGCGGCCACGCCGCGACCGCATGTCCGCCCTGCCCGGCCCCGGGCCGGGCGGGGCTGGACGCGCGCGGCGGCGGCCATCTCGATGCTGGCGCTGCTGCCGGTGGTGGCGCTGCTGTGGCAGGCGCTGGCCGGATCGAGCGGCTTGTGGCCGCATCTGCGCGCCCATGTGCTGCCACAGGCCCTGCACGATACCGCGATCCTGCTGGTCGGGGTCGGGGTGCTGGTCACCGCCATCGGCACCTCGGCCGCTTGGCTGGTGACCGCTTATGACTTTCCGGGTCGACGCGTGTTCTCTTGGGCGCTGCTGCTGCCGCTGGCGATGCCCAGCTATATCATCGCCTATGCCTATTTGGACCTGCTGCATCCGATCGGCTCCTTGCAGACCGGTCTGCGCGGCGTGCTGGGCTATGACAGCCCGCGCGATTTCCGCCTGCCGGACATTCGGTCGATGGCTGGCTGCATCCTGCTGCTGAGTCTCGTGCTGTATCCCTATGTTTACATCCCGGTGCGTGCCCTGTTCCTCAGTCAGGCGGCAAACCTGATCGACGCCTCGCGCACGCTGGGCACCTCCCGCGCGGCGGTGTTCCGGCGCGTGGCGCTGCCGCTGGCTCGACCCGCCATTGCGGTCGGCGCCAGCCTGGCGCTGATGGAGGCGCTGAACGACGTCGGCGCGGCCGAGTTCCTGGGGGTGCGCACGCTGACCGTGTCCATCTATTCGACCTGGGTGACCCGGTCCGATCTCGCCGGCGCGGCGCAGATCGCGCTGGCGATGCTGGTGATGGTGCTGGCGCTGATCCTCGCGGAACGCTGGGCCCGCCGGAATGTCCGTTACGCGGGCAGCGCGATGCGGTCGATCCCGCTCGGCCCGCGCCGCCTGACCGGGCTGGCCGGCTGGACGGCGCTGGGGCTGGTCGCGTTGCCGGTGGCGCTGGGTTTCGCAGCGCCGGCGGGCTATCTCGTCCATGCCGCGCTGTCCCGGCTGGGTGCCGGACCCGATCTCGGCGCCCTGTGGCGGGCCGGGGCGAGCACCGTGGCGCTGGCCGCCGCGGCGACGGCGGCAACCGTGGGGCTAGGGCTGGTCGTGGCCGCGGCGGCCCGGTTGCGGCCCGGACGGGGGGCGGAAACGGCCCTGCGCCTGTCCACCATCGGCTATGCGATGCCCGGGACCGTGGTGGCCTTGGGGCTGCTGATGCCGGTCGCAGCCTTCGACGGGCTGTTCGACAGGGGAATCGCCTCGCTGACGGGCACCCGGCCGGGCATGATCCTGCTCGGCTCCGGCGCCGCGCTCGTGCTGGCCTATGTGGTGCGGTTCCTGTCGATATCCGCCGGAACGATCGAGGCCGGGTTCACCCGCCTGCCCCGGTCTTATGATGGCGCCGCGCGCAGTCTGGGCCGCAGCCCCACCGGGCTGATGGGCCAGATCCATCTGCCGCTGCTGCGCGCCCCACTGGTCGCCGGCGCGCTGCTGGTCTTCGTCGATTGCGTCAAGGAACTGCCGGCCACGCTGATGCTGCGCCCTCTGGGGGTCGAGACACTGGCCACCCAGCTTTACGCCGAGGCCTCGCGCGGCACCTACGAGAACGGCGCGCTCGCGGCGCTGGCGATCCTGGCCGTCGGGTTGCTGCCGGCGATCCTGCTGGCCCGCACCGGCGAACGCTGAGCGGGCTCAGCCCGCCAGTTCGCCGTGCAGGGAGTTCGCCGCACTGGCCTTGATCGTGACCTGCACCAGATCGCCGACCTGCGCCTGCGGCGCGTCTACAAAGACCGAATGCAGATAGTCGGACTTGCCGACCAGCTGACCCGGCAGCCGCCCCCGTTTCTCGAACAACACGCTCAGGCTGCGGCCGACCATCGAATCCTGCGCCGCCTTCTGCTGGCGGGACAGCAGCGCCTGCAGTTCCTGCAGGCGGGCGTCGGCGACCTGCGGGTCCACCTCGGCGCGATCGGCAGCGGGCGTGCCGGGCCGCGGCGAGTACTTGAAGCTGAATGCGGTGCCGAACCCCACCTGTTTGACCAGCCGCAGGGTCGCTTCGTGATCGGCATCGGTCTCGCCGGGGAACCCGACGATGAAGTCGCTGGTCAGCATGATGTCCGGGCGCGCCGCCCGGATGCGATCGATCAGCCGCAGATAGACGTCGGCCGTGTGGCGACGGTTCATCGCCTTGAGCATCCGGTCGGACCCCGACTGCACGGGAAGATGCAGATAGGGCATCAGCTGCGGGATGTCGCGATGGGCGGCGATCAGGTCGTCGCGCATGTCGTTGGGGTGGCTGGTCGTATAGCGGATCCGGTCCAGCCCAGGGATCGCGGCAAGCTGCCCGATCAGATCGCCCAGCCCGGTCGCGCCCTCGCCGTGCCAGGCGTTGACGTTCTGACCCAGCAGCGTGATCTCGCGCACCCCGCGCGCGACCAGGTCGCGTGCCTCGGCCAGGATCCGCGCGGCGGGGCGGCTGTTCTCGGCCCCCCGTGTATAGGGCACGACGCAGAAGGCGCAGAACTTGTCGCAGCCTTCCTGAACGGTCAGGAACGCCGCCGGCGCGCGGCGGGTGGCGGGGCGTTCGGGCAGATGGTCAAACTTGTCCTCGGCCGGGAAATCGGTGTCGACGGCCGGACCCTCCCCGCGCGCCATCGCCGGCAGCCGGTGATAGGCCTGCGGGCCGACGACCAGGTCGACCAGCGGCATCCGCCGGATGATCTCGTCCCCTTCGGCCTGCGCCACGCAGCCCGCCACGCCGATCTTCAGGTCGGGCCGCCCGGCCTTCAGCGGCTTCAGCCGCCCCAGATCCGAATACAGCTTCTCGGCGGCCTTCTCGCGGATATGGCAGGTGTTCAGCAGCACCATGTCCGCATCTTCGGGGCGGTCGGTCTCGACATACCCTTCGGCACCCATGGCCTCGGCCATGCGCTGGCTGTCATAGACGTTCATCTGACACCCGTAGGTCTTGATGAACAGCCGCTTGGTGGGGTGAGAGGTCATGACAGTCCGGAACCGATGCACAGGGCGGTTCCATAGCAGGTGCGCCCCCGTTGCGAAAGCGGCCGCATGGGACGCCGTCACCGCTGACCGCGATTTCCCGGCGCAGACAACATGAACAAATAGACATATTCCCCGGCAGTGCCGCTGCGGCTAGGTTCGTCCCTGTTGTCGAGTACGGGCCCTCAGTCCCTTGTTGCCTGTTGTCGGGGCGATTGGTCGCGCCACGCCCCGCACCCATCCGGCCGGCGGTTTTCGTCGGCCGGATGGGATGCAGG
Source organism: uncultured Paracoccus sp. (assembly GCF_947496875.1). Lineage (GTDB taxonomy): Bacteria > Pseudomonadota > Alphaproteobacteria > Rhodobacterales > Rhodobacteraceae > Paracoccus. The sequence continues at coordinate 106,450 of NZ_CANMEH010000002.1, forward strand.
GGCGGCCGCAAACCGCGCGCCGTGCTGTCGTCCTGTCGAGTTGCGGACCCTGTCCCGCCGCGTCGCTGATCCCCCTGCCTGCGACGTGCCGACGGCACGTTGAACCCCCCTGCCCTGATCGTTAGCGTGCCCGCGACCCGAGCAGGAGAGCATGACATGGACGACAGGACCTGGGCAGCACGCGCCGCACAACATTCGATGTACGGCTTCACCGACCTGCCCAGCGTCGAGCGTCGCGGCACGATCGTGCTGACCCGCGGCGAAGGTCCCTATGTGTTCGACACCGAGGGGCGGCGCTGGCTGGATGCGAACTCCGGCCTGTGGAACATGGTCGCCGGCTTCGACCACCCCGGCCTGATCGCCGCGGCCAAGGCGCAGTACGACCGCTTTCCCGGCTATCACGCCTTTTTCGGCCGCATGTCGGACCAGACCGTCATGCTGTCGGAAAAGCTTGTCGAGGTCTCGCCCTTCCCCCGAGGCAAGGTGTTCTACACCAACTCGGGGTCCGAGGCGAACGACACCATGGTCAAGATGCTGTGGTTCCTGCACCGGGCCGAGGGGAACCCGAACCGGCGCAAGATCCTGACCCGCTGGAATGCCTATCACGGGGTCACGGTCGTGTCCGCCAGCATGACCGGCAAGCCCTACAACGAAGTGTTCGGCCTGCCACTGCCGGGCTTCATCCACCTGACCTGCCCGCATCACTGGCGCTATGGCGAAGCAGGCGAGTCAGAGGCCGCCTTCGTCGCCCGCCTCGCCCGCGAGCTCGAGGAGACGATTGCGCGCGAAGGCGCCGACACCATCGCCGGGTTCTTTGCCGAGCCGGTGCAGGGTGCCGGCGGGGTGATTCCCCCGGCCGCCGGCTATTTCCAGGCCATCCTGCCGATCCTGCGCAAGCACCGCATTCCGGTGATCGCCGACGAGGTGATTACCGGCTTCGGCCGGACCGGCAACACCTGGGGCAGCCAGACCTATGATTTCGTCCCCGACGCGATCATCAGTTCCAAGAACCTGACGGCCGGGTTCTTCCCGATGGGCGCGGTGATCCTGGGGCCCGACCTGTCCGACCGGATGGACGCGGCGATCGCGCCGATCGAGGAATTCCCGCATGGCTTCACCGCCTCGGGGCACCCGGTCGGCTGCGCCATCGCGCTCAAGGCGATCGACGTGGTGATGAACGAGGGCCTGGCCGACCGCGTGGTCGCCGGCGCGCCGCGGATGGAGGCGGGGCTGCGCGAGATCATGCAGCGCCACGAAAATATCGGCGAACTGCGCGGCGTCGGTTACATGTGGGCCCTGGAAGCCGTGAAGGATGCCGGGACCAAGGAGCCGTTTCCCGGCGACCTGTCGGTAAGCGAGCGGATCGCCAATACCTGCACCGACATGGGACTGATCTGCCGCCCGCTCGGCCAGTCGATCGTGCTGTGCCCGCCCTTCATCCTGACCGACGACCAGATGGACGAGATGTTCGAGAAACTGGACGCCGCCCTGACCCGGGTGTTCGCCGAGATCGGCTGAAGGGCGCGGGCGGTCCCTATCGCGCCCAAGGGCGGCGGCCCGCCCTCTGCGCGGCGGTGATCCAGGTCAGACTGCCGTTCGACAGGTAGCCGGCGACCGAGCCGGACCGGCGCAGCCGGGTCAGGTCGAACAATTGGCAGTCCCCCCGCCGCTGCCCCTCGGGCGCCGCCACATCGGACACCACGATGACGCCATTCCGGCAGGCCGCGGCGATTGCCGCGGGAGCGGCCTTGCCCGTCAGGTGAACGAGGCCTAGCGCCTCGATGCGGGTCGTCCGCGCCCGGCGCTGGCCTGACCAGCCGGGCCGGGCCGCGGCGTCCGCGGCGCTGGCCATGTCGCCATCCGCCCTCAGCCAGCTATCCGCGATGAACGCATTCGCGGGCTTGGACAGCGCTCGCCCGGCCGCGGTCAGGACCCCGACGGCGCCGCCCCCGGGCGCGATCAGGACGTCCGGGCGCGGCGTGGTGACCCACAGCGCCAGTCCCAGCAGGGCCGCGCCAGTCCCGGCGGCGCCTCCCAGCCGCACAGTCATGGGGGCGCCGCGCCGCAGCGTCAGTACCGCCATCAGGACCCCGCCTGCCATCAGCGGGTAGGCCCCGGGCGGCGGCGACGGCACCGCCACCACCGCCCCGCCCAGCGCGGCGGTCCACTCGGCGACCGCCAGCATCCATCGGGTGCCCAGCCCCATCACCCATAGCGCCGGACCGGCCAGTCCGACCGGGGCCAGCACCGCCGCGATCACCCCGGCGGGCATCACTAGGGTTCCCATCACCGGAACGGCCAGCAGGTTGGCCAGCAGCCCGTACTGCGCCGAGCGGTTGAAATGCGCCGCGGCGATCGGCCCAGTCGCCAGTCCGGCAACCAGCGACGAGATCACCAGCATCGCAACGGGCCGCAGGATCCAGGGCAGCCGCGGGGCCATCCGCGCCCATGGTCCTGCAACCAGGATCAGCGCCAGCGTGGCGGCAAAGCTCATCTGGAACCCCGGCGTGACCAGGCCTTCGGGGTTGATGACAAGGATGATCGTTGCGGCCAGCGCGACGGTCCGCAGCGAGATCGCCCGACGGTCGGCGAGGATCGCGCCCAGCATCACCGCCACCATGATGAAGGCCCGCTCGGTCGGCACCCCGCCCCCCGACAGCCACAGATAGGCGCCGGCCGCCAGCAGGGCGCCGGCGGCCGCCATCTTGTGCATCGGCGGGCCGAGCGGCAGCGCGCCCCCGGCCTGCAGGCCGATCAGCCCCAGCCGCAGCGCCGCGTAGACGAACCCCGCCAGCATCGCCATGTGCAGGCCCGAGATGGACACGATGTGGTAGAGGTTCGACTGCCGCATGATATCGTTCGTGACCTCGGCGATCCGCGACCGGTCGCCGGTCAGCAGGGCCGCCGCGACGGCGCCTTCCTGTCCCCCGATCGCCTCGGCGATCCCCGCCGAGGCGCGCATCCGCAGCCGGTGCAGCGCCATCGCGCCGCGGGCGGGTGCCGGCGCGATGGTCAGGACGGGATTGCGCGTATAGCCGACCGCGCCAAGCCGCTCGAAAAAGGCGCTGCGCCGGAAATCGAACCCGCCCGGCTCGGCCGGTCCCGGCGGCGGGCCCAAGTGGCCCGTGGTCATCACCCGCTGGCCGATGTCGGGCAGCGGTCCCGGGTCCATCAGCGCCAGCCGGACCCGCGCCGGCGTCCGGGCCGGCGCCGTCCCCGGCAGGACGACCTGATCCAGCGTCAGGCGCATGCGGTCGCGGGCCGAGCGGTCGATCTCGACCACCCGGCCCTCGATGGCGCCGTAATGGCGCCAGGCCAGCACCGGCGCCTCCACCCGCTGGGCGCGGAGCCCGGCGAGGGCCGTTCCCGTGGCGATCAGGGCGACGGCAAAGCCGATGCCGCGCAGCCAAGTCGCGAGGTCCGGTCGGGCCGCGCCGTCGTCGGCCCAGCGGGTCGACCGGGCCGCCACCCACGCGGCGACCGCACCCAGCAGGGTCGCGGCCGTGTAGAATGCGGGGCCCGGGTCGGTCCGCAGCCCGAACCACGCGCCGATGCCGGTGCCCAGCCATACCGGCGCCCAGACCAGCAGGCCGGCGCGGGCCACGGCATCGGGACGCGCGCGCGCCGCGGCCGCGGCGCGCCTTCCCGCCGTCCGGCCTGTATCGGCCCGCCCTGCATCAACCCGACCGGCATCGACCCGGCCCGCGTCGATCGCCGCCACATCCTTGTCCTTTCCGGGCCGGTCCCGTATCTGTCGCCGCGACCCTAGCAGATGTGGTTTACCAGACGATTAACCCCCTGCGCCGCCAGCCCGGACCACCCATGACCCCAGCAGACCCGACCGCCCCGCCGCGCCCCGTCGTGACCCGGTTCGCGCCGTCGCCGACCGGCTATCTGCACATCGGCGGGGCAAGGACGGCGCTGTTCAACTGGCTCTACGCCCGCGGCCGCAACGGCAGGTTCCTGCTGCGGATCGAGGACACCGACCGGGCCCGCTCCACCCCCGAGGCGACCGCGGCGATCCTCAAGGGCCTGACATGGCTCGGCCTGGACTGGGACGGGGACCCGATCAGCCAGTACGCGCGCGTCGATCGCCACGCCGCGGTGGCGCGTGAGATGATGGAGCGTGCGGCCGCCTATCCCTGCTATGCCGCCCCGGCCGAGATCGAGGCGTGGCGGGCCGCCCATCCGAACCAGCCATTCGTCAGCCCGTGGCGGGACGCCGATCCGGCGACCCGCCCCGACTCCCCGTTCGCGATCCGACTCAGGGCGCCGCATGACGGCCAGACCGTCATCGACGATGCCGTCCAGGGTCCCGTCACGTTCCGCAACGACCAGCTCGACGACATGGTGCTGCTGCGCTCGGACGGGACGCCGACCTACATGCTGGCGGTCGTGGTCGATGACCACGACATGGGAGTGACCCATGTGATCCGGGGTGACGACCACCTGACCAACGCGGCCCGCCAGGTGCTGGTCTTCGACGCGATGGGGTGGACGCGCCCGGTCTTCGCGCATATCCCGCTGATCCACGGACCCGACGGCAAGAAGCTGTCGAAACGGCACGGCGCCGTCGGCCTGCACGAATACGCCGCCCAGGGCTACCCGGCTGCGGGGATGCGCAACTACCTGGCCCGGCTGGGCTGGAGCCACGGCGACGACGAACTGTTCGACGACGCGCAGGCCCGCGCCTGGTTCGACCTGGACGGAATCGGCCGCGCCCCGGCCCGGCTGGACTTCAAGAAACTGGAACATGTGTCGGGCCACCACATCGCGACGATGGATACCGCCGAGCTGCTGCGCGAGCTGCAGGCCTATCTGGACGAGATCGGCCAGCCGCCCCTGACTGCGCTGCAGCTGGACCGGATCGAGCAGATCGCCCCGGTCCTCAAGGAAAAGGCGAAGACCTTCCCGCAGATCATTGAACAGGCACGATTTGCCATGATCGACCGGCCCGTGGCGCCGGACGAGAAAGCGGCCCGGGCGCTGGATCCGGTATCCCTTGGCATACTGGAAGAATTGACCGCTGCGATGCAGAATGCTAACTGGTCGCGAACCGATCTGGAGGCCGTCGCCCACGCCGTTGCGCAGTCTCATGGCATTGGCCTCGGCAAGGTCGCGGCCCCCCTGCGCGCCGCACTTGCGGGCCGGACGGCGACCCCCAGCGTGTTCGATATGATGCTGGCGCTTGGCCGCAACGAAACGCTTGCCCGGCTGACCGATCAGGTCCGCTGACCCACGCACGAACCGGGCCCGACGGGCCGAGGAGAAAGGACTTCCTTCATGGCCGACAGAGCTGCCAAGCTGACCTTCGACGGCAAGGATCTGGAACTGCCGATTCTGGAACCGACCGAAGGTCCAAACTGCCTGGACATCCGCAAGCTGTATGCCCAGGGCCACGTCTTCACCTACGACCCGGGCTTCACCTCGACCGCCTCCTGCGATTCGACCATCACCTTCATCGATGGCGACCGGGGGGAACTTTGGTATCGCGGCTACCCGATTGAGCAGCTGGCAGAGAAGTCCCACTACCTGGAAGTGTGCTATCTGCTGCTCTACGGCGAATTGCCGAACCCGACGCAGATGCAGGATTTCGAGAACCGCGTCACCCGCCACACGATGGTGCATGAGCAGATGCACTATTTCTTCCGCGGGTTCCGCCGCGACAGCCACCCGATGGCGACGATGGTGGGCGTGGTCGGCGCGATGAGCGCGTTCTATCACGACTCGACCGACATCAACGATCCGGTGCAGCGCGAGATCGCCTCGATCCGTCTGATCGCCAAGATGCCGACCGTGGCCGCGATGGCGTACAAGTACTCGATCGGCCAGCCCTTCGTGTACCCGCGCAACGACCTCGATTACGCCGCCAACTTCCTGCACATGTGCTTTTCGGTCCCGGCCGAGAAATACGACGTCAACCCGGCGCTCGCCAAGGCGATGGACCGCATCTTCACCCTGCACGCGGATCACGAACAGAACGCATCCACCTCGACGGTGCGGCTGGCGGGATCGTCGGGCGCCAACCCGTTCGCCTGCATCGCGGCCGGCATCGCCTGTCTGTGGGGTCCCGCCCATGGCGGCGCCAACCAGGCCGCGCTGGAAATGCTCCAGCAGATCGGGTCGGTGGACAACATTCCCGAATACATCCGCCGCGCCAAGGACAAGGACGACCCGTTCCGGCTGATGGGCTTCGGCCACCGGGTCTACAAGAACTTCGACCCGCGCGCCAAGGTGATGAAGGAAAGCGCCGACGAGGTGCTGGACCTGCTAGGGATCGAGAACAACGAGACGCTGAAGGTCGCCAAGGAGCTGGAACGGATCGCGCTCGAGGACGAGTATTTCGTCGACAAGAAGCTGTATCCGAACGTCGATTTCTATTCCGGGATCATCCTGTCGGCGATGGGCTTCCCCACCGCGATGTTCACGCCGATCTTTGCGCTGTCGCGCACCGTCGGCTGGATCGCGCAGTGGAAGGAAATGATCGGCGACCCGCAGAACAAGATCGGGCGCCCGCGCCAGCTGTATATCGGCGCCGACCGGCGCGACTATCAGGACGTGTCGGCGCGCTGAGGCGCGATGAACGGCGGTTCGGGGCGCGGCATCCCGCGCCCCGTTTTCATGTGACGGCGACGGAACGGGCGGGGTCGGACGATGGACGGACAGAAGGTCGCGCTGGTGACGGGTGCCTCGCGCGGGCTGGGGGCGGCCTTGGCCGAGGGGCTGGGCCGGCGCGGCTGGCATGTCGTGGCCGTGGCCCGCACCTCCGGCGCGCTGGAGGAGCTGGACGATCGCATCCGGTCGGGCGGGGGCACCGCGACCCTGGCGCCGATGGACGTGACCAGGCCCGACGCGATGATCCAGATGACCCAGGCGCTGCATGGCCGCTGGGGCGGGATCGATCTGTGGGCGCATTGCGCGATCTACGCCGCCCCGCTGTCGCCCGCCGCGCAGACTGACCCCAAGGACATGGGCCGGGCCATCGACACCAATATCGCGGCGACCCACGGCCTGATCCAGCTCGTCGACCCGCTGCTGCGCGCCCGCCAGGGGCAGGCCGTGTTCTTTGACGATCCGCATGCCGGCGAGAAGTTCTATGCCGCCTACGGGGCGACCAAGGCCGCGCAGATCGCGCTCGCGCAAAGCTGGCAGGCGGAAACCGGCCGCATCGGACCCGCGGTCGTCATCGACCGCCCGGCGCCCATGCCGACCGCCACCCGCGCGCGGTTCCACCCGGGCGAGGATCGCGGCAGCCTGACCCCGTGCAGCGTCGAGGCGGCGCGGGTGCTCTCCACGCTGCTGGGGTGATGCAGGAGAAAACTGCATGAACCATGCGTGAACGGTGCATGAACATCGCAGGGTTCGGCGCCGGTCGGCCGCGGCGCGGCGTGACCCGCCCGGGCGGGCGTTCCGGTCCTACAGCTCGTAAATCTCGCCGAACTTGTCGTCCAGGTAATCCAGCAACGGCGCTTCGCTGACCGGCGCCCCGCTCGCCTGCTCGATCAGGTCGCGCGGGCGGTACAGGCTGCCATGGCGCTGCACATTCTCGCGCAGCCATTCCACCGCCGGTCCCGCGTCGCCGCGGGCCAGCATCTCGTCAAGCTCGGGCACGTCCCGACGCAGGGCCCGGTTCAGGCAGCCGGCATAGACATTGCCCAGCGCACAGGTGGGGAAATAGCCGAACAGCCCCACCGCCCAGTGAACGTCCTGCAGCATCCCGTTCGCGGGCCGATCGACCGCCAGCCCGAAATCGCGCAGGAACCGGGCGTTCCACGCCTCGACCAGATCGTCGGTCGCGAGCTTGCCGGAAATCAGGTCACGTTCCAGGTCAAAGCGCATCATGATGTGCAGGTTGTACTGCACCTCGTCCGCCTCGGTCCGGATATGGCCGGGAGCCACCCGGTTCACCGCCGCGTAGAAGGCGTCGGCATCGGGCGCCGACAGATCGCCGAACATCTCCTCCATGCGCTGGAACAGCCAGCCGGCAAAGGCGCGGCTGCGGCCCAGCTGGTTTTCATAGATGCGGCTCTGGCTTTCATGCACGCCCATCGACACCCCGCGTCCCAGGGCGGTAAAGGCGTAATCGGAATCCACGCCGAGCTCATAGCTGGAATGACCCACCTCATGGATGGTCGAATAGAGGCAGTTGAACGGATCGGATTCCACCACCCGCGTGGTGATGCGGCTGTCCTGCCAGCGGCCGGAACTGAACGGATGGACGGCGATGTCCATCCGCCCGAAGGTCCAGTCGTACCCGAACGCCGTCGCGCAGCTGCGGGCCAGCCTGATCTGCGCCTCCTGCCCGAAATGACCTGAAAGTGGCGCCGGGGTCCGGTCCGCGCCCAGCACCGCATCGCGCAGGGCTGCAAGCCGCGGCCGCATCCCCTCGAACAGGCGGCTGATCTCGGCGGCCGAAATGTCGGGCTCGTAATCCTCCAGCAGCGCGTCATACCTGTCGCCGCCGCCGAACCCCGCCGCAACGTAGGCTGCCGCCTCCTCGCGCTTCAGCGTCACCACCTCGTCGAGCGTCGGCAGGAAGTCCTCGGGCGCCTCTGCCGCCCGCGCGTCTGCCCAGATCCCCTGCGCCAGCGAGGTCACCCGGGCAAGCTCGGTCGCCAGCCGCGGCGGCACCGCGCTCGCGCGCCGGAAATCCCGGTCGATCAGCTCGACCATCCGCGTCTCTGCCGCGGTCGCCGGCCGGGCGCCGTCCAGCCATTCGCCGACCCGCGGATCGGTGCGCCGCGTGTGCAGGACCTCCTCCATCGCGGCGACTTCCTCGGACCGCTGTTCGGCAGCGCCCCGGGGCATCACGGTTTCGCGGTCCCACATCAGGCGCTCGGCCACCGAGGACAGCGCCTCGGTGCCGCGCTGGAATTCCATCAGCTCGGTCAGGGTGGTGGTGGCGCTCATCGGATCGTTCCCCTGACGCTGGTTTCATAAGGATAGCGGGCGTGGTGGCGGGCCCGGATGATCAGCACGAACAGTGCGACGGCGCCCAGCTGGTGGGCCAGTGCCTCGCCCATCGGTGCGCCGCGGATGATCGTGACGATCCCCAGCAGCATCTGCAGGGCGACGGCCGTGATCATCACGGTGAAGGCGCCGCGCGTGACGGGATGCGGCGAACGGCGGGCGCGCAACCAGACCACCACGGCAAAGACCGTCAGCAGATAGGCCACGATGCGGTGCGTGAACTGGACGGTGGCAGCATTCTCGAAGAAGTTGCGGATGCCCAGCTCGGCGTCCCAGATCGCGGCGGGTATCCATTCTCCGCCCATCTTCGGCCATCCGGTGTACTGCCGCCCCGCGTCGATGCCTGCGACCAGTGCGCCCAGCAGGATCTGCACGAACGCCAGGTGCATCAGTCCGGTCGTCATGGAAAACAGCTTGCCCTCGCCCGCGCGGCGGGCCCGCAGCAACTGGGACTCGGGCCGGCCGAGCTGGAACACGAACCATGCAATCGCCCCAAGAATGGCAAAGGCCAGGCCCAGATGAATGGCCAGCCGGTAGGACGCGACCGACGTCATCCCGGCAACCAGGCCCGAACTGACCATCCACCAGCCGATCACGCCCTGCAGACCGCCCAGCAACCCCAGGACCAGCAGGCGCGACGTCCACCCGGCGGGAATGCGGCTGGTCAGCCAGAAATACAGGAAGCCCGCGGCCCAGACGACGCCGATCACCCGCCCCAGCAGGCGATGCGACCATTCCCACCAGTAGATGCGCTTGAACCCGGCCATGTCCATGGTCGGGTTTTCTTCCTGGAACTGGGGGATCTGCTGGTACTTGGCGAACTCCTCGGACCAGGCCGCCTCGCTGCCGGGCGGCAAGGCGCCGACCACCGGCTTCCATTCGGTGATCGACAAACCTGACCCGGTCAGGCGGGTGGCGCCGCCCAGCACGATCATCGCCGTGACCAGCACGAACAGCATCACCAGCCAGACACGGATCGACATCCGCGCGCCGCGCGGACGCGCGTCGATCAGATTTCCCGCGGGCGCGGCAGGAACCGCAGCGGGTTCCGACACCTCCTGGAAGATGGGGCGCTTGGCCATGACGTGTCTCTCTGCAGATTGCGGCGCGACATTGGCTGCGCAGGGGGGAAAGGTCAATCTTGCGGGGCGTCCCGCGGATGATCGTCGGGGGTGGGCGGCTGTCCGCCCGGCGTGTCCCGGCCCCATGTCAGCTGCCGCAGCATCCCGTGCAGGATCTGCACGTCGCCCCGGGTCAGCGGCATCCGCGACCACATGTTGCGCAGCGTCAGGCGCATCGACGCAGCCTTGTCCGCAGGAAAGAAGAACCGGGCCCGTTCCAGCCTGCCCTCCCAGTGATCCGCCAGACGCTCGACCTCCAGCCGCGAGGCGGTGTCCTCTGCGCCCGATCGGCGCCCGTGCCGTGTCGGCTGGGACGGCAGCGTGTCGCGGCCCCATTCATAGCCCAGCAGCAGCACCGCCTGCGCCAGGTTCAGCGACGGAAACGCGGGATTGACCGGCACGGTGATGATCGCGGTGGCGCGGGCCACGTCCTCATTGTCCAACCCGGCCCGTTCGGGCCCGAATATCAGGCCCACCCGGTGTCCGGCGGCCGCGAGATCGCGCGCCTCGGCCATCGCGCTGGCCGGCGTGTGCACCGTCTTGGTGAGATCGCGGCCGCGCGCCGTCGTGGCGTAGGCGACGTCGATGTCGCCCATCGCCTCGGCCAGGCTGGGAAAGACGCGCGAGCGGTCCAGGACCTGTCCCGCGGCACCCGACGCCATGGCGACGGCGCGCGGGTTCGGCCAGCCGTCGCGCGGCGCGACCAGCCGCATGTCCGTCAGTCCGAAGTTCAGCATGGCGCGCGCCGCAGCGCCGATGTTCTCGCCCATCTGCGGGCGCACGAGGATCACGACGGGATGCATGGCGACGGCCGTTACCCCCGGCTGCCACGGGCATCAAGGGGCGCCGTGCCCCGTGGCGCAGTCACGCCGCCAGTTCGCCGGCCAAGGCGCGGTCGATCAGTGCGCGCGTCTCTTCGATGCCGTACAGCGCGATGAACCCGCCGAACCGCGGCCCCTGATCGGCGCCCAGCAGCACTTGGTAGAGGGCGGCGAACCAATCCTTCATCGGGTCGAATCCGTGGTCGCGCCCCACCGCGTAAATCTGGGACTGCAGGGCCTCGGGGTCGGCCGGTCCTTCCCATGCGGCCAGCCGCGCGGACAGGTCCGCGAGCGCCGCGCGTTCGCTGTCGCTCGGCGGTCGGTAGGTCCGAGTGGGCGCAACGAAATCGTTGAAGTAGCGCACCGCAAATCCTGCCGCTTCGTCCAGGTGCGGATGGGTCGCCGGGCTGGCCTCGGGCGCATAGCGGCGGATGAACCCCCACATCGCGTCCTTGTCCCGCGCGCTGGACACCGAGGCCAAGTTTAGCAGCATCTGGAACGGCACGACGAGATCCGATTGTGGCGGATTGCCGCCATGGATGTGCCAGACCGGGTTCGCCAGCTTCTGGTCCTCGGTCTGGCCCGGATAGGCGCGCAATTGCTGGTGGTATTCGTCGACCGCCTTGGGGATGACGTCGAAATACATCCGCTTGGCGGTCTTGGGCTTCTGGTACATGAAGTACGACAGGGTTTCGGTCGCCGCGTAGGTCAGCCATTCGTCGATCGACAGGCCGTTTCCCTTTGACTTGCTGATCTTCTGCCCGTTCTGGTCCAGGAACAGCTCATAGGTGAAATGTTCCGGCGGGCGACCACCCAGCACCGCGCAGATGCCGTCGTAGATCGGGGTGTTGGTGCTATGGTCCTTGCCGTACATCTCGAAATCGACGTCCAGCGCCGCCCAGCGCGCGCCGAAATCCGGCTTCCATTGCAGTTTCACATGGCCGCCCGTGACCGGCAGCGTCCATTCGCGCCCGTGCTCGTCATCGAACGTCACCTCGCCCCGGGCCGCGTCGACGTGCCTGATTGGCACGTAGAGGACCCGGCCGGTCTCGGGGTGGATCGGCAGAAAGCAGCTGTAGGTCTGCTGGCGCTCCTCGCGCAGCGAGGCGAGCATGATCTGCATGATCTCGTCATATTTTCGCGCCGCTTCGCGCAGCGTCTCGTCGAACTGGCCGGACCGGTAGAAGTCGGTCGCGCTGACGAACTCGTATTCAAAGCCGAACGTGTCCAGAAAGCGCCGCAGCATCGCGTTGTTGTGGTGGCCGAAGCTTTCGTGTGCGCCGAACGGATCGGGCACGCTGGTCAGCGGCAACTGCAGGTGCTGGCGCAGCATGTCGGCGTTCGGCACGTTGTCCGGAACCTTGCGCATCCCGTCCATGTCGTCGGAAAAACAGATCAGTCGGGTCGGGATATCCGAAATGATCTCGAAGGCGCGGCGCACCATGGTGGTGCGCGCAACCTCGCCGAACGTCCCGATATGGGGCAGTCCGGACGGGCCATAGCCGGTCTCGAACAGGACGTGGCCCTTTTCCGGGTCCTTCCGGTCGTAACGTTTGAGCACACGACGCGCTTCCTCGAACGGCCACGCCTTGGATTTCATCGCCGCATCGCGCAGGGTGCTCATCATAGCCTCGCTGTTCTGTCGGCGCCTGCCGTAGACGCGGGCGGGCGCGTCGTCAACAATACCGGGATTTGCCGCAGAATGCTCATGGACCTGCCCTCGTTTTCCCCCTGTGACGCGCTGGTGGCTGTCATGGTGGCTGTGTCCGCCTCGGACGAACGGATGCGGACGGCGGAACTGGTCGCCATCCAGCGCATGGTCGATCACACCCCCGTGTTCGCCAAGTACGACGTGGATCGGGTCCGCGCCGTGTCACAGGTCGTGATGTCGCTGTTCGAGGAAGAGGACGGGCTGGACGCGCTCTTCGGGCTGGTGCGCGATGCCCTGCCCGAAAAACTGTTCGACACCGCCTATGCGCTGGCCTGCGATGTGGCGGCCGCCGATGGTCGCCTGGGTGAACGTGAATGGCAGATGCTGACCGAGATCCGCCAGCAGCTCGACATCAACCGCCTGCACGCCGCCGCCATCGAGTTGTCAGCAGAGGCGCGGCACCTCGTCCTGTAAGCTGGGAAACCCGCTCAGTAACTTCCCGTAAGTGACTGGCGTTCGGTAGCGTTCCCGGATTTGCCGGCAGCATCCCGACTGGACAGACGCCAGAAGCGGTCGACCAGATCGCGCTGCAGGCGCTTGGACCGGATCGTCCAGGCGATGACGCCCTGCGGCTGTTCGGCCCCGTGGGTGGCCGCCCGTCGGGCGGCGTCGGCGGTCAGGATCGCAAAGCTGATCCCGTCCGGGCCGTAGCCGGCCAGGTTGGAGACGAAATTCAGGGTTCCGGTCTTGGCGCGGATGGTTCTGCCGCCGGACTGCGCCCCCAGCATGTCGGCCAGCGGATCGGCCCTGAGAAGGTCCGCCAGACCCGCTGCCCGTCCGGGCCCAGCAAGCATCCGCGTCAGGGATGCCGCACTGATCCGGCTGTCGGGCGACAGCCCGGAATGATCCGCGAACGCATAGCTGCCCGACACGTGCTGGGCGCGCAGCCAGTCCGCCATCGCCGCACCGGATGCCCGCAGGTCACCGGCCCCGCTGGCGGCCAGTCCGACGGCCTCAGCCGTCAGGTTCGTCGAATAGACCAGCATCCCGCGCAGGATCTGCTGCAGGCGCGGGCTCTCGTAGCGCGCGACCTCCTCACCTTTCGGGGGTAGGTCCGCCACTTCTGGCGTGGGCAGTGCAAGGCCCTTGGCCCGGCACAGCGTCTGGAACACGTCGCCGGCATAGAGTTCGGGGCGGCGCACGGGCAGCCAGCGGGTCCCCGATGGGCCAATCCCGCGGCGCGCCAGCGTCCACTGTTCGACCGGCCCTTCACCATCATAGGCGAACAGCGGCGTGCTGCGGTCATCGGGCCGAACGCGGGCGGTGTAGGCGGGCGGAGCCACCTTGCTGCCGCGGGCTGTCAGCGCCAGCCGCAGGTCACCCCTTCCCCCACGCCAGTCCAGGTGCACACGGTTGAAGTTCAACATCATCCCGGACAGCGCCGGGTTGTAGGGCAGGTGAACCGCCTGTCCGGGCGCAATCTGCTCCATCCGCGGCAGCGCCCCGCCCCAGACCTCGAACCGCGTCACGGGCCTGGCACCGACCGCCGCGGCCGTGTCCGCGGCCAGCACTGCCAGCGCGTCACTGTCCATCACCGGGTCGCCACCACCCTCCAGGATCAGTGTCTCGCCGTCCAGGCGGACCCGCGTCGCAAAGCGCTGCCCGGCACCCAGCCGGTGGAGCGCATAGAGCGCCGTCACCGTCTTCAGCGTGCTGGCCGCCGGCAGGGCGGTCTCGGCGGCGCGGGCATCCAGCAACGTGCCATCGGAGGCGAGCGCGGCGAATGCCACCTGTCCACCCAGCCGGGCGGCGTCGACCAGCTGCTGGGCGTCGGCCGGCGGTCGGCCACGCGGCCTCGTGCTGCTGCGTGGGGCCAGTGGCTCGCTGCCATCGAGGGCAACCGCTGGTCCGGGGTTCAGCACGCCCCAGCCAACGACACCGGCCAGACCTGCCAGAACCGCGCGCCTGTCCATGGTCACGCCGGTCGCCGCCGCAGGCGGCCGCCTTCCAGCAGCCAGGCCGCGATTGCCAGTCCCGCGACCAGCGCCAGCCACACCCAGTCCGGCAGCAGCGGCCGTCGCGTCAGGCCGGAGACCTGCGCGGCGTCCCGCGGGGTCACCGCGATCCAGTCCCCCGTCACTCCCCGCCCGAAAGCCGACCGGCCCGGCCTGGCCAAACGCACCTCCGGCACCCCGTCCGACAAAGCCCGCACCGACCCGCCGGTCGCCTCGGCCAGCCCGCCCAGCACATCGGCCGTGGCCACTATCTGTTCGAATTCCCGCGGCGCGGCGGGTCCCAGAGCCACAAGCCGCGTCAACTCGCCATCATCCAGCGCGTAGAGCCCCGGACCGGGGGCTTGCCAGGTCGCCGAAAAGCGGCCGGGCCCGGTCTCCTGCAGCGGCAGCGAGGTGGTCGCGCCACCCGGGCCGGTGATCGTGACTGGTGCGGCGGTGTCCTGCATCGTCCGGCGGATCACGGTCAGGGACAGGTCGCGGCCAACCTGGGCCAGCAGCGCCTCCTCCTCCAGCTCCGGCTCCTTCATCGACCAGTGCGCGATGCGACGCAGCATTTCGAGCTGCGGCCCACCGCCTTCGAAGCCACGCCCCCAGAGCCACACCTGGTCCGAGGCAAGCAGCGCCACGCGCCCCTCGCCGACGCGGTCAAGCACCAGCAGCGGCGCGTCGCCATCAGCCGTCATCACGACCTCACTGTCCGGGTTCGGGACGATCTCCTGCCGCTGCAGCCAGCGGCCCCAGCCGGGCGGCGTATCGGCCGTGCCCGCCTGCGGCAGCGCGGCGGTCACAGGATGGCGGCGCCCGGCGTCGGTCAGTTGCGGCGTGAACGGCGTCTCGATCACCCTGCCAGTCGGACGGGCCGGGAGGATGTCGCCCATGGGGGACAGGTTGAGGCTTTCGACGCTGGCCATTTCCGGACCGGCCGACACCAGCAGCGCGCCCCCTTGCTCGACATAGCGGCGGATGTTGGCAAAATAGGCCGGCGGCAGGATACCGCGCACCCGGTAGCGATCGAAGATGATCAGGTCGAACTCGCCGATGCGCTGCTCGAACAGCTCATGGGTGGGAAAGGCGATCAGCGCCATCTCATCCACCGGCACCCCGTCCATCTTGTCCGGCGGCCGCAGGATCGTGAAATGGACGAGGTCGACGTTTGCATCGGATTTCAGCAGGTTGCGCCAGGTTCTTTCGCCGGGATGTGGTTCGCCTGACACCAGCAGCACCCGCAGCCGGTCGCGCACCCCTTCGATCTGCACCGCCACCGCATCGTTGCGGTCGGTCAGTTGCGGGGCGCCGGCCTCCGGCGGGTCCAGCCGCACCGACACGACGTTCTGGCCCGCATGAGTGACGGTCACCGGCAGGTCAAGCGGCATGCCCGGCGGCAGCGCGATCACCTGCTCGTCCTCGCCCTCGACGCGGACGCGCAGCGTGGCGGGGCGCCCCGCCATTTCGGGCGGAACCGCGCCCTGGTCCTCGATGCGCAGCCGGACGACGGCCGGGCTGCCGATCAGCGCGAAGGCCGGCGCCTCGTCGACCACCAGCCGCCGATCCCAGTCGTCCGCCTGCCCGGTCAGCAGGACATGGACTGGCGCCGGCGCGGTTGCCGGCACCGCCGGCGCGTCATGGGCCTGTCCGTCGGTCACCGCGATTACGCCAGCCACCCGCGCCTCTGGCTCGGCCGCGAGCGCCCGGGTCAACGCCGTCCCGACCAGGGTCCCGTCCGGATCATCGCCGACGGTGACGCGCCGCAGCTCGACATTGGGAAGACCTGCGAGTTGCCGCGTCAACGCGTCCACGGCGACGTCGGTCTGGTCTGCCCGCCCGGGCAGGTCCTGGCTGGCGGTGCGATCCTCCAGCAGGATCACGATGTCGGACAGTCCCTGCCGCACCCCTTGCTCCAGCACCGGACCCGCAAGCGCCGCGGCGGCCGCCAGACCGGCCAGACCGCGCAGGGCCCAGCCCGGCAGTCCCCGCCACAATGCCCAGCCGGCAACGACGACCGCCAGGGCGGCGAGTGCCGCCACCAACACCAGCGGCACGGCGGGATCCAGTCGCAGCCCGGTCACGGCAGGCTCTCCGCCCCACCCTGCCAGGCATCACGCCCCAGACGGTCCAGCAGTTCGGGCACGTGCACCTGATCGGATTTGTAGTTGCCTGTCAGTACATACATGATCAGGTTGATCCCGAATCTCAGCGCCAGCTCGCGCTGCCGCTCGCCATCCAGACCGCTGCCGATCTGGTGGGTGGGCAGGCCGCGATCGTCGATCGCCCAGGCCTCGGCCCAGTCATTCGCACCGATCAGAACCGGCGAGACCCCGTCGTTCAGCCGCCGGAAACCGACGCCTGCGCCGGTTTCCGCGGTCGTGCCCGCGGCCTCGGCCCAAAGCGGGGTGCCCTGCCAGCGGCCCGGGAAATCGTCGAGCAGATAGAAGGTCCGGGTCAGCACGTGATCGTCGGGCACCGGTGCCAGCGGCGGAATGTCCAGCGGCGCCGCCAGACGCTGCAGCTCCGCCTCGCCGTCGGGACCGCCAAGGCCCGCCACGTCGCCGTCGCCGGTATCGAACAGGATCATCCCGCCCGAGCGCAGGAAATGGTCCAGCTTGAGGTAGGCCGATGGCGACGGCGCGGGCTGGGCATCGGTGACGGGCCAGTAGAGAAAGGTCAGCAGGGACAGATCATCCCGGTCCAGGTCGATCCCGATCGGCGGTCCGGGCTCGACCGTGGTGCGCAGCGTCAGCCCCTGTGACAACCCGTCCATCCCCTGCCGGCTCGTCTCGTCCGTGTCCGGATCGCCGGTCAGGACATAGGCCAACGCAACCTGCCGCGCCGCCGCCGCCAGCGCCGGATCCGGGTCCTGCTGCTGGGCAGCGACGCGACCGCCCGGCAGGCCCGCAACCATGACCAGCATCAGGACCAGCCGTATCATGCCGCCGCCCCGCGCCAATTCCGCCCGCCGCGGCGGCCGGCCAGCATCGCAGAGGCGAGCGCGTCGACGGCAAGCAGCGTCGCGGCCAGGGCGATCAGCCAGCCGCGCAGGTCGGTGCCGGTCGTCTGCCCCGGGTCCTCGACGACCGCCCCCGGCCACTCCGCGCGGACCAGCCCGTGGCCCGCGTTCAGTGCCACGCGCCGTTCACCGGCGACATACAGCCCCGCGGGCACCCCGGGACCTGGTCCCTGGGCCAGATCGTCGGCTGCCACCGGCGTCAGTCCGTCCGCGGGGACGGTCCGTCCGAACCCGTCCAACACCGTTTCCGCCGTCCAGAACGCCTGTTCGCCGTCATCGCCTGCGGGTGCATCGGCGTGGCCGGTGCGCGCGGACTGGACCAGCCGCATCAGCATGTCCACGAACAGACCCGACAGCGGCAGGGTCGACCAGCCCGGGCTGGCCGCGGTGTGGACCAGCACCACCTGCCCCTGCCCCAGCTCCTCGCGGGTGACCAGCGGCGTGCCGTCGCTGAGCCGCACCAGCGTGCGGGCATCCAGCTGCGGATCGGGATCGGCCATCAGCTGCGCGCGCACCGTCACATCGTCCGAGGGCAGCAGCCCGGCGAACGGACCCTCCGCGTCGAACCGTTCGATCGTCTTCGGTTCGCCCCAGCTCAGCGCCCCCCCGACATCACGGCCGCCCGGGCGCAGCCGGGCCGGCAGCAGCGGGTCGAGGTCCAGGGTTTCGGATGCCGCCATCCGTGGCCCGGCAAAGCGGATCAGCAGCCCGCCTTCCTCGATCCAGCGCGGCAGGGCCGCGTCGGCGAGATCGAGCACTTGGTCGGGCAGGATGATGACGTCCGGTGCCGCCGGGAGTACCTCGGACAGTGTGCCTTCGATCAGGTCGGTCTGCGGGGCCAGCGCACGCCGCAGGTAGTGCGTGGAGGACAACAGCGCCTGTCCTTCGGTTTCGCGGGCGTCGCCGGCAATTGCGACCTTGCGCCGTCGCACCCGATCGTCGGCCAGCACCACTGCCCCGGCCCCGGGCTGGTCTTCCAGCACGAAGCGGGTGACCCGGTTGCGCAGTTCGGACGGCAGGTCGATCGGCAGGGTCGCGGTGGCGATCCCGTCTGCCAGGCTTGGCTCGGGCGGGTCCAGCCGGGCCAGCGTGCGAAACGTTCCCTGCGGGTCCGGGCCGGTCGCCAGCACGGCCGGCAGCGGGCCGCCCGCGGTCGACTGCATCGTAAGGACCGGAGTGGCGCCGGTGTCGATCCGCAGGCTGCGGACGGCAGATGTCGGCGGCACCACCGTGACGTCGCCGCGGGCAGACAGTGCCGCAAGCCAGTCCGCGCGCCCGGGGTGGTCCAGCCCGTCACTGAGCCACAGCGTCGAGAAACCCTCCGGCGCCTCCGCCAGGCTGGCGGCCGGGTCCCCGGGATAGCGCGTCTCCCATGGCTGGGGCTCGGCCGCGCGCAGTCGCGTCACCTGCTCTGCCGCGGCCTGGAACGGCAATGTGGTACCGCGACCGGGCGCGCCGTCGGCCAGCAGCACGGCGACCGGGCGGGCGGCCGCCGCTGCTGCATCAAGCGCCCCGATCGCCCGCGCCCTCATGGCGGCCCAGCCTGGCGCCGCCGTCCAGCCCGCATCCACCACGACCAGCAACGGCGCGCGGCCCGGATCGGCCGGTGCGGGTTTCCACACGGGCCCGGCAAACCCCAGAATTGCCGCCCCAACGGCTGCGAGCCGCAGGGCGAGCAGCCACCATGGCGTTCGCCGCGCGACCGGCGCCGGGTCGGCCAGGCCGATCAGCAGGACGGTCCCGGGAAAGGTGATCTCTTTCGCCCGGGGCGGCACAGCGCGCAGCAGCAGCCACAGCAGCGGCAGGGCGATCAGCGCCGTCAGGACCCAGGGCGCGGCAAACCCCAGCGGGCCGAGTGTCAGCACGCGCCCACCTCGTCAGGCCTCTGCCGTGTTCCGGGCAACCGGCCGAATGGGTGCATTCGGATCGCGCCGCTCGGGCCGGTCCTGTGGAGACACGCCCCCCGTCGTGACCCGGCCCGGCGCCCGGTTGCCCAGGGTGCCGTGCAACCACAGCAGGGCGCCGGTCGCGGCGTTGCCGGTGTCGTGGGTGCCGAACTGCCAGCCCGCCGTCGCCGCGACCTCGGCCAGCGCCGCGCGCCGGTCGGCCAGGCGCGCCAGATACGCGTCGCGCAACGCAGCGGCGTTTCGGGTTTCGTGCGCCAGCACGCCGGCCGCGGAGCGGAACCGGACCGCGCCGGCAAAGGGAAAGCCCTCCTCGACCGGATCGAGCACCTGGAGCAGCGAGCCCGTGATCCCCTGCGCGGCAGCGCGCGCCAGATAGTCGCGCAGCGGCGCCGGGTCATCCAGGAAATCACCAATCAACACCTGCCGGCGAAACGGGCGCAGATCGGCGACGGGGGGAAGGTCGTCGTCCCCTGTTCCCTGTCCCTGTGACACCAGCAGCTGCGCGATCCGGTCCGCCTGTGCACGGCCGGGCTGCGGCGTGTGACCGGCCAGCCCGACCTTCTCGCCGCCGCGCAGCAGCACCAGCGCCAGCGCCAGCGCCAGCAGTTCGGCCCGTGCACGTTTCGTGGGACGGGACGGATCGCCGCGCCACGCCATGCCCCGGCTCGCCGACACCCAGATCATCGCCGTCTGCGCCGTTTCGGATTCCCGCTCGCGCACGAAGGTGGCGTCGGACCGCGCCGACCTGCGCCAGTCGATCTGGCGCATGGTGTCGCCGGGCGCGGCGGGCCGGTACTGCCAGAAATCCTCGCCGACGCCGGGGCGGCGCAGCCCGTGGACGCCCGGCTGCAAGGCTGCGGCCAGCCGCTCGGCTGACAGCAGCAGTTCGGGGACCGCAGCGGCCGCCGCCTCCGCCTCGGCGCGCAGCCGCGCGGCGCCGGGTTCCCGGGACACAGCCACGCTCATGCAGCCATCTGGCGCTGCCCTGCGGCCAGCCGGGCGATCACGTCGTCCACGCTGTCGCCCCGCGCGCGCGCCGCAAAGGACAGCGCCATGCGATGCCGAAGAACCGGCGCTGCCATTGCCGCGACATCGTCGAATGTCGGGGCAAGGCGCCCGTTCAGCACCGCGCGGGATCGCACCACCAGCGTCAGCGCCTGCGCCGCCCGCGGCCCCGGCCCCCACGCCAAAGTGTCGGACAGCCAGCCCGGCGCGTCGCCTGCCCCCGGGCGGGCGGATCGGACCAGGTCCAGGATGGCTTCCATGACCGTTTCCCCGACCGGCATCCGGCGGATCAGATGCTGGGCCGCGACCAGCCCCGCGGCGTCGAAGACGCCATGCGGCGCGTCCTCCTCGACCCCCGTGGTCGCCATCAGGATCGCCCGTTCGGTGTCCCGGTCGGGATAGTCGATGTTGATCTGCAGCAGGAACCGGTCCAGCTGCGCCTCGGGCAGCGGATAGGTTCCTTCCTGCTCGATCGGGTTCTGCGTCGCCAGCACGTGGAACGGTCGCCCGAGCGGTCGGTTCTCGCCGGCGACGGTAACCTCGCGTTCCTGCATCGCCTGCAGCAGTGCCGACTGGGTGCGGGGACTTGCCCGGTTGATCTCGTCCGCCATCAGCAGCTGCGTGAACACCGGACCCTTGATGAAGCGGAAGGCGCGGGTGCCGTCCGCCCGCACGTCCAGCACCTCGGACCCCAGGATGTCGGCGGGCATCAGGTCGGGCGTGAACTGGATCCGCGCCGTGTCCAGCCCCAGCACCGTGCCCAGCGTGTCGACCAGCATCGTCTTGCCGAGGCCGGGCTGACCGACCAGCAGGGCGTTCCCGCCTGCGAGGATCGCCGCCAGCACCTGCTCGACCACCGCGTGCTGGCCGACAAAGCGGCGTTCGACGCTGCGCCTGGCCTCGGCCAGCCGGTCGGTCAGCGCCAGAATGTCGCCGACAAGCCTGTCGTCCTCGGCCATGACAAAGCCCCTGAACTGTTCTATCGACAGCATAGGGACAGCCGCAGGAAGGCTCCACAGCCAATGGCACAGGACAGTGACAAAACCGTGAGTTCTCTCGCCGCGGCCGCCAGTGAGGCGAGCCGAAAGGGTCCAGCCCCGGTGCATCTGTGGAACCCGGATTACTGCGGCGAAATGGATCTGACCATCCGGGCAGACGGAACCTGGGTGCATGAGGGGCGGGTGATCGCCCGGCCCGAGATGGTGCGGCTGTTCGCTTCGGTCCTGAAGCGCGAGGGGGATCGGTTCTTCCTGGTCACGCCGGTCGAAAAGCTGGGCATCACGGTCGAGGACGCCCCTTTTCTGGCGATCGATGCCGACATCACGCCGGACAGCATCACCTTTGCCACCAATGTCGGGGATCGGGTGACCGCCGGTCCCGACAATCCGATCCGCGTCGAAGATCCCGATCGAACGCCGCGCCCCTATGTGCATGTGCGCCGCGGGCTGGATGCGCTGATCGACCGCAAGACGTTCTACCGCCTGGTCGAGGCGGCGGAGACCGGGTCAGATGGGCGACTGGTGCTGCGGTCCGCGGGGGCAGAATTCGAACTGGGCTGATCCCGTCACCGGGTTTGCGCGCCAATCCGACGGTGTTGCTCAGTGGGGTGCGCAGGACCCGCGGCATGCACGACGACGGATCCAAAGCCGCGGTGAATGCGGGAAGAAGCGGCTCGAGCTGCCGACTCGTCAAGGCAGGGAACCACGCCGCTCGCCGGATTGTTGGCCTGACATCCCACGCCGCGCTTTGCCGGCCCAAGTCACCAGAGGAAACCCTGACATGAATTCGATCATCTACATCGTCGGCCTGATTGTTGTCGTGCTGTTCATCCTGTCCATGCTGGGCCTGCGCTGACGGTCCGCGCGGCAGGGTCGGTGGATCGCCCGTCACCGAGGCGCGGGCCACCACCGACCGGGATCACCTGACGAACGCCAGCCGGCCGACAGGCTTTCGGCTGGCATTCAGCCTGTTGCTGCGCTAACGGGGCCGCGCAACTCTGGAAGGCGCCCCCATGGACATCCGCAACATCGCCATCATCGCCCATGTGGACCATGGCAAGACCACGCTCGTGGATCAGCTGCTCAAGCAGTCCGGCAGCTTCCGCGAGAACCAGGCCGTGGCCGAGCGGGCAATGGATTCCAACGACATCGAACGTGAGCGCGGGATCACGATCCTGGCCAAGGCCACGTCGGTCGAGTGGAAGGGCACCCGCATCAACATCGTCGACACCCCTGGCCACGCCGATTTCGGCGGCGAGGTGGAGCGGATCCTGTCGATGGTGGATGGCGTCTGCCTGCTCGTCGACGCGGCCGAAGGGCCGATGCCGCAGACCAAGTTCGTGACGTCCAAGGCCCTGGCACTGGGGCTGAAGCCGATCGTCGTTCTGAACAAGGTGGACAAGCCCGCGGCCGAACCCGACCAGACCCTGAACGAGGTCTTCGACCTGTTTGCCAATCTGGGTGCAACGGACGAGCAGCTGGATTTCCCGCATGTCTATGCGTCGGGGATCGGCGGCTGGGCCGACGAGGTGCTGGATGGCCCCCGCAAGGACCTGTCGGCGCTGTTCGACCTGATCCTGCGCCACGTCCCGCCGCCCGCGCAGCTGACTCAGCAGGACCAACCGTTCCGCATGCTGGCCACCACGCTTGGCGCCGACCCGTTCATCGGCCGGATCCTGACCGGTCGGATCGAGGCCGGTACCGTGCGCGCGGGCGACACGCTGAAGGCGCTGTCGCGTGAAGGCGAACGAATCGAGCAGTTCCGCGTCTCCAAGGTCCTGGCGTTCCGCGGCCTGACCCAGACCACGATCGACTCGGCCGGGGCCGGCGACATCGTGACGCTGGCGGGGATGAGCAAGGCGACGGTGGCCGATACGCTGTGCGCCCCCGAGGTCGATGCGCCGTTGCAGGCCAAGCCGATCGATCCGCCCACGATCAGCGTGACCTTCGGCATCAACGACAGCCCGCTAGCCGGGCGGGACGGCACCAAGGTCCAGTCCCGGGTCATTCGCGAACGGCTGATGCGCGAAGCGGAAACCAACGTGGCGATCCGGGTCGAGGACACGCCGGGCGGCGACGCCTTCGTGGTGTCGGGCCGGGGCGAACTGCAGATGGGCGTGCTGATCGAGAACATGCGCCGAGAGGGCTTCGAACTTTCGATCAGCCGTCCGCGGGTGATCTTCCGCGAGGAGAATGGCGAAAGGCTCGAGCCGATCGAAGAGGTCATCATCGACGTCGATGACGACTATACCGGTGCCGTCATCGACAAGCTGACCGGCGCACGCCGCGGTGATCTGGTCGAGATGCGTCCGGCCGGTCACGGCAAGACGCGGCTGGTCGCCCATGTCCCGTCGCGCGGGCTGATCGGCTATCAGGGCGAGTTCATGACGGATACCCGCGGCAACGGGGTGCTGAACCGCATCTTCCACGACTGGGCCCCCTACAAGGGCCCGATCGCCGGACGCCGTCAGGGTGTACTGATCTCGATGGAGGATGGCGTGTCCGTCGCCTATGCGCTGTGGAACCTGGAAGAGCGCGGCAAGCTGTTCATCGGCGCGCAGGAGCAGGTCTATCAGGGCATGATCATCGGCGAGCATTCCCGCGACAACGACCTGGAAGTGAACCCGCTGAAAGGCAAGAAGCTGACCAACGTGCGCGCCTCGGGCACGGACGAGGCGGTGCGCCTGACCACCCCGGTTAGGATGAGCCTCGAGGAAGCGATCGCCTATATCGACGACGACGAGCTGGTCGAGGTCACGCCCAAGGCGATCCGGCTGCGCAAGCGGCATCTGGACCCGCATGAGCGCAAGCGACAGGCCCGCGCCGACGCCTGAACCCGGGGTGCGGGCCTGCCCGGCGGGTCCTGCAGGGTCTATGATTCCGCCGGACCCGCGCGCATCCTGAACGCAACCGCCTCTGGCGGTTGCGGCGCCTGTTCAACCCATTCGTTCTGACGCGTAGCCGCCGGGGCTGGCCGGAAAGACGACGGTCTTGTTGCCGTTGGAAAAGACCCGGTGATGGATATGGGCGTGAATGGCGCGGGCCAGCACCTGCGCCTCGACGTCGCGGCCAAGGCTGACATAGTCAGCGGGTGACTGCGCGTGGGTCACGCGCACGGTGTCCTGCTCGATGATCGGGCCCTCGTCGAGATCCGCGGTGACGTAATGCGCGGTGGCACCGATCAGCTTGACCCCGCGTTCATAGGCCTGCCGATAGGGGTTTGCCCCCTTGAAGCTGGGCAGGAAGGAGTGGTGGATGTTGATGATCCGGCCGGCCATGCGGCTGCAGAACTGGTCGGACAGCACCTGCATGTAACGCGCCAGCACCACCAGCTCGGCGCCGCTTTCCTCAACGAGGTCCAGCAGCCGCGCCTCTGCTGCTTCCTTCGTCTCGGGCGTGACCCGGATGTAGTGGAACGGGATGTCGGCATTCACCACCACCTTCTGGTAGGTCAGGTGGTTCGACACGACGCCGACGATGTCGATCGGCAGCGCCCCGATCCGCCACCGATACAGCAGGTCGTTCAGACAATGGCCGAAGTTCGATACCATCAGCAGCACGCGCATCCTGTGGCGGGCCTCATGGAATTCGGCGGCCATCCCGAACTCGTCGGCGACCGACGCGAACGCCGCACGCAGCTGGTCCGCGGTCTCGCCCAGTTCGGACCGGAAGCTGACGCGCATGAAGAAGCGGCCGTTCTGCTGGTCGTCGAACTGCGCCGAATCCGTGATGTTGCAGCCATGCTGCGCCAGAAAACCGGCAACCGCCGCAACGATGCCGCGGCGGGTCGGACAGGCGACGGTCAGAACGAGGTCGGTCATGGCAGGTCCACCGCCTGATGCAGAAGGGCTGTGCTGCAGACTCGCCGCCGCGGTCAGATCTGTTTTTCCGGCATCTGGACGACAAGGCCATCGAGCGCGGGGGTGACCTTGATCTGGCAGGTCAGGCGGGACCGGACCGGATCGGGCTGCCAGGCAAAGTCCAGCATGTCCTCTTCCATCGGGTCGCGCGGTGGGAGTTGGTCAACCCAGGCCGGATCGACGTAGACGTGACAGGTCGAGCACGCGCAGGCGCCCCCGCAATCGGCCTCGATTCCCGGAATGTTGTTGTCGCGGGCGCCTTCCATGACAGTCATGCCGGGCTTCACCTCGACTTCGTGCCGGGTGCCGTTCCATTCGATATAGGTGATCTTGGCCATGGCCCGCTCCTTCGTCGTCTGGTGCACGGGATAGGGGATGGATGGGGGGAAGAAAAGACGGGCCGAGGGATCTGCGCGAGGGGCGCAGACCTCACCCCTGCAGCGGGCAATGCGTTCCGGCGATCCGGCTTCGCGTCTGCCAACGCGGCACCGGGACCGCCGGAACGTCTCCCTTTGAAGGTGATCTGACGCTTTCGGCGCGACCACCAGACCAGTCTGCCATGAACTGGTTAACGACTCGTTTCTGCCAGTTCCCATCTCGCCGGATACGAGGGCATTGCGCCTCAGACGCGCTTCAGCGCCAGCACGGCATTCAACCCGCCAAAGGCAAACGCGTTCGATAACACCGCATCGACCCGCGCGTCCCGCGCCGCGTTCGCCACGACGTCGAGCCCGCACTCAGGGTCGGGCTGCTGGTAACCGATCGTCGGGGCGATCACCCCGTCCCGCAGGGCCATGATGCAGGCAAGCAGTTCCACAGCTCCGGTTCCGCCTATCACATGCCCATGCATGGACTTGGTCGAAGAGATCATCAGCCGGTCGGCATGGTCGCCGAAGGCGTGGATGACGGCGGCGGTCTCGGTCCTGTCATTGGCTGCCGTCCCGGTGCCGTGGGCGTTGATGTAGCCGATCTGATCGGGATTGAGCCCTGCGTCCTGCATCGCGCCGGCGATCGCGCGCCCGGCTCCGCCGGCCGAGGGCATCACGATGTCCTCTGCGTCGGCGGTCATCGCGAATCCGGCCACCTCCGCCAAAATCTCGGCCCCGCGTGCGCGGGCATGCTCATATTCCTCGAACACGAACACCGCCCCACCTTCGCCCTGGACCATGCCGTTCCGGTTGGCGGAGAACGGGCGGCAGGCGTCGGGCGACAGGACCCGAAGCCCTTCCCACGCCTTCACGCCGCCGAAGCACAGCATCGACTCGGACCCACCGGTCAGCATCACCCGGGCGCCGCCAGACCGGATCATCTGGAAGGCCAGCCCCATGGCGTGATTCGAACTCGCACAGGCTGACGACACCGTGAATGCGGGGCCGCGCAGGCCGAACTCCATGCTGAGATGGCTCGCGGCCGCGTTGTGCATCAGCCTGGGGACGACAAGCGGGTGAACCCGGTTCTTGCCCTCCTCATACACGGCCCGATAATTCTCGTCAGAGGTGTGCAGTCCGCCGCCGGCGGTACCCATCACCACCCCCGAAGCCAGTCCGAGTTCGCCGTCGAAGGCCAGCCCCGATTGCGCCACCGCCTCTCGTGCGGCGAGCAGGGCGAACTGCGTGAACTTGTCGTAGAGAAGGATCTGCTGGCGGCTGAACCAGGTCTCGGGCCGCCAGTCGTGGATCTGCGCCCCGATCCGAATGGTCAGTCGGTCCACGTCCCGGAAATTCAGCGGGGTGATCCCGCATGTCCCCTCCCGAAAGGCGGCAAGCGTGGAGGGGACATCCAGGCCAAGGGCATTCACCGTCCCCGCACCGGTGATCACCACCCGCCGCGGCCCACTCGAATTCGCCGGCTGCGACCGGACGGGGGCAGCCTGGACGGGGGGACCAGCCGACTTGGACTGCCGCCCGGCACTGGCGGTCGTGCCCGGCGCCTCGCCTTCGCTCATCCCTTCGCGGCCACGAGCTTTGCCACTGCCGAGCTAATCGACCCGACCGACCTCAGGTCGAAGTCCGACTGTACGGGTTCATTGACATTGTAGGGGATCGAGATGTCGAAGGCTTCCTCGATGGCAAACAGCGCCTCGACCATCCCGAGACTGTCGATCCCCAGATCGGTGGGGCTCATCTCCGCATGTATCTGGCCCGGCTCGAGCATCGCCTGTTCCGCGATGATCGTCACGATCCGGTCATGGACGTCCAGTGCCATCTGACAACCCTCATTTCCCGTCGGTCAGTGTTGCGACCGTTTTCTGAAGTTCGGCCACCTGCCTGGCCAGTCGCGGCAGTCGACGGGTCGCCTTCTGGATTTCCACCTGCGTGTCCATCCGGGTCGCGGGCGACCCCAGCACCACGCGGCCGGCCGGAACGTTGGTAAAGATCTTGCTGGCGCCACCTGCGATCACGTCGTCGCCGACGAAGATGTTGTCGCTGACGCCGCACTGGCCACCCAGCACCACCCGGTCGCCGATGCGGGACGATCCGGCGATGCCCACCTGCCCGGCCATCAGCACATCGGCGCCGATCTGCACGTTGTGTCCGACATGCACCTGGTTGTCGAGCTTGCTACCCGACCCGATCGAGGTGGCGCGGATCGTGCCGCGGTCGATCGTCGCGTTCGCGCCGATCTCGACGTCATCGCCGATCTCGACCCCGCCCAGCGAATGGATCCGGACCCAGTGCTGGGATCTCGCCTCGCCCCTGCTGCCGAGCGTCCTGCGGATTTCCTCGACCCCCGACTCCTCGGGTGTGACAAAGGAAAACCCGTCGCTGCCGATCACCGCACCAGGCTGCACGATCAGCCGATCGCCGGCGGTGACGTGATGGCCGATGCGGACCCCCGCCCCGATCAGCGCGTCGTCCCCGATCACCGTCCCGCGGCTGACGGACACATGCGCGCCTATCCGGGCACCCCGGCCGATGCGCACCCCGGCGCCGATCACCGCAAAGGGCCCGATCGAGACAGGATCGTTGATCTCCGCATCGGGCGCGATGATCGCCGACGGATGGATCCCCGGCCAGGCATCGGGGCCCTGGTCGAACGTCCGGGTCAGACCCGCCATCGCCAGCCGGGGGCGATTGACCAGAACCGCTGCGGTCAGCCCGTAGGCGTCGGGGTCCATTCCCTGGGCGAGCAGCGCGATGCTGCCGGGCCGCAGGGCCTGCGCATATTTCGGCGCCATGGCCAGCGCAATGCGTCCGGTGCCGCCCTCGACCGGCTCCACCTCGGACGGTTCGCCCGCGCCGGTGATGCGGATCGCAGCATCGCCCCAGGGCTGCGCGTCAAGCGCACGGGCCAGTTCGGCCAGGGTCACGGTCATCCGGATTCCTTTCGCCCGCGGTGTTAACCGCCGCCGTCACCGGTTTCCAGTCCGGCCTCCTGCAGCGCCTCCCACAGGCGCGCGTCCCGGCCGTAGATGTCCGGATAGCTGCGGATGCTTCCGTCATCGTCGGGAAAGCTGGTGAAGTACACGAGATGCACCGGGATCGTGGGCTCCAGCGGCAGCCAGCGCTCCCGTCCGGAGCGCAATGCGGTGGCGTAGGTCGCCGTCGGATCGGCCACCTGTCCGCGCAGCAATTCATAGGCAAGCTCCTGCGGCCGTCCGACCCGCACGCAACCATGTGAAAAGGTGCGGCGGCGTTCGGAAAACAGCCCCTTGGTCGGGGTGTCGTGCAGATAAATGTTCCAGGGATTGGGGAAGATGAACTTCACCTCACCCAGCGCATTGTCGTCGCCGGGCTTCTGCCGCATGCGATAAGGAAAACTGCGCGGGGTGTACTTGGCAAAGTCGATCTGGTCGCGCGGGATAACCCTTCCGCGCTGGTCCACGACGTCCAGATGACCCACTGAATGGCGGTTCTGCTGCAGCCGGGGCAGGTATTCAGCGATGGTGATCGATCGGGGAACGTTCCAGGCGGGATTGACCACCAGGTATTCCATCTGGTCGGAAAACTCGGGCGTGCGCAGATTCGGGTCGGTCTTGCCGATCACCACGCGGGTTTCGAAGATGGTCTGCCCGTGCTCGACCACCCGGGCGGTGAACTCCGGCAGGTTGACCCACACATGGCGGGCCGACAGGTCGTGGCTACCCATCCATCGCATCCGCTCCAAGGCGATCAGCAGCGCCTTTCGCCGCGTCTCGTCCCCGTGGTTCAGCTGTGCGATGGTCTGCGGCCCCGCGATCCCGTCGGGCTGCAAACCTGCCCTATCCTGAAACTGCCGGACGGCGGCGGACAGCGGCTCGTCGAAAATCTCGCCGTCGCCCGCCGACAAGCCCAGCGCCGCCAGACGTCCGCGCAAAGCCACGATCGCCGGGCCCCGGTCCCCGGGTCTCCACAAGCCAGCGGGAACTGGCGGCGTGCCGGGCGCGGGCAGTTCGTCCTGCAGTTCCGCCAGCGCAGCCTGCAGCGCACGATAGCGAGGATCACGCGGCTCGATCAGCCGCAACGCCTCTGCGGGATCGTTCGAGCCGGCGAACGTCGCCAGCACCTCGTCCAGGGGCGGCCGCCGCACGTCGCGGTGTATCCCGCTGTCGACGCGGTCCGGCTGGACGATCCCGCCGGTCACATCGTTGACCCATCGGGCGAACGTCATGGCAAAGGCAAGCTCGGCGTCCGCTCCGCTCGCGCCAGCCTGGTGGACGCGCTCCAGATCCGGACCGCGGTAGCGCGCAGGCGGCAGACCGTGGATCGATGCGCGCTCGATCGCGGCCAGCAGTGCGATGCGTCGGGCGGCGCCGGCGGCTCCCGAGAACACGGGGTCGAGGTTGCGGCCGCCATAGAACGCCGCCAGTCCGGGTTCGATTGCGATCGCCTCGGCAAAGGCCCATTCGGCTGACGAGAACTCGATTCGCGGCGCCGGCGCCGCGGCCGCCTGTCCGGCGCCACTCAACCAGCAGGCGAACAGCGCTGCGGCGGTTATCACCCCGAAATCAGGGCGAACATGTCTGCGCTGGAAGCTTGGCACGGATCGGCCTCGTGTGAATAGTCGCTGTTCACCCAACGTTACACGGAGCCTCGTTTCCGAAAGGTTCCGCATCTTTTGTCCGTAGGCAGATTTTTGCCGATTGTGGCAAATTCCCGTCAGGGCTGTAAACAGCCGGGTTTCGCGGCTCGCGGTACGGTGACATACTGTTAGGTGTTCCGGAATAAATCGGACCGGCCATCACGATGGCAAGCAGAACGAACGCAGGACAGGCGGATCAGAACATGACCTTCGAACTATCGCGTCGCGGCCTCCTCGGCGTGTTTGCGGCTACCTCGGTCGCTGCAGCACCCGTGATGGCGAACGCGTTCGGGATCATCCGTGGGGCCGGTGACTATCGCCGGATCCGGATGTACTCCGGGCGGACAGGGGAAAGCATCGACACCGTATACTGGGTCGAAGGGAAATACATCCGCGACGCGTTGAACGAGATCAACGTGCTGATGCGGGACTGGCGGACCGGACAGGTGATCGGGATCGACCCGCGCACCATCGACGTGGCGGCTGCATCGCACCGGCTGCTGCAGACGAACGAACCCTACATGATGCTGTCGGGCTATCGCTCGCCGAAGACCAACGCGATGCTGCGGGCGCGCAGCTCGGGTGTGGCGCGCAACTCGTTGCACACAAAGGGCAAGGCGGCCGATCTGCGTCTGAAGTCGCGCTCCGTCGGCCAGATGTACAAGGCGGCGATGACCTGCAAGGCAGGCGGCGTCGGGAAGTACACGCGCTCGAATTTCGTGCACATGGATTGCGGTCCGATCCGCAACTGGGGCGGCTGACCGGGTCCTTTTTCGTGCAGATGAGACGGATATGGCGCGGCCCGCATTTGCGGGCCGTTTTCATTGACACTTGCACGGTGTCATCAATCCTGGCCACAAGGGTCCGGCGGTTCTGTCGGCGACAAGACCCGTGATCCGCCGCGCTGCGGAGCAGCCATGACCGGATTGCCCATGCGCGCCCCGCTGAACCCGAAGAGGCTTGCGCCTGAGGAGTGCCGCAGTGACCGAGGACGACCAGATCACCACCGTGACCCCGGTCCTGCTGGCAGGTGGATCCGGCACGCGGCTGTGGCCGGTGTCGCGCAAGTCGTTCCCCAAGCAGTTCGCCCGGCTGATCGGGAATCGCACCCTGTTCCAGGCATCGGCGCGCCGCCTGTCGGGACCGGGCTATGCCGCGCCGGTGGTGCTGACCAACGCGGACTTCCGGTTCATCGTCACGGAACAGCTGGCGGAAAGCGGGATCGATCCTGCGGCGATCCTGATCGAGCCGGATGGCCGGAACACCGCGCCTGCGGTCTTGGCAGCCTCCCTGTACGTGGCAGGAAAAGAACCCAACGCGCTGCTGCTGGTCGCACCCTCGGATCACGTCGTCCCGGATGCCGCCGGCTTTCGCCAAGCGGTCGCGGCCGGTGTGCCGCTGGCATGCGCCGGACGGATCGTCACCTTCGGCATCCAGCCGACCCGCCCAGAAACCGGCTACGGGTATCTGGAGGTCGCGGGCGACGGGTCGGCAGAGACCGCCGATCTGAAACGCTTCGTCGAAAAGCCTGATGCCGCCTCGGCAGCGCGCATGCTGGAAGAAGGCAATTTCCTGTGGAACGCCGGGATTTTCCTGTTCGCCGCGGGCACCATGATCGAGGCGTTCCAACAGCATGCGCCCGACTATCTCGCCCCTGTGCAGACCGCCCTTGCAGATGCCCGGCCCGACCTGGGGTTCCTGCGTCTGGCGCCCGGCCCCTGGGGGCAGGTCCAGGATCGGTCCATCGACTACGCCGTGATGGAAAAGGCCGACAACCTCTCCGTGGTCCGGTTTGCCGGCAAGTGGTCCGATCTGGGTGGCTGGGATGCGGTCTGGCGCGAGCTCCAGGCCGCCGGCCCGGCGCCGCGCGGCGTCGTGGTCGATGACCGCTCGACCGCGATCGACTGTGACGACGTGCTGCTGCGATCCGAGAATGACGATGTGGAGGTGGTGGGGATCGGGCTGAGGGACATCATGGTCGTGGCGACCAATGACGCCGTGCTGGTGGCCGATCGCAACCGCGCCCAGGACGTCCGGCTGGCTGTCGCAGCGCTGAAGGACAAGGGCGCACGACAGGCGGAAACCTTTCGCCGCGATCACCGGCCGTGGGGCTGGTTCGAGACGCTCGTCCTGGGCGAGCGTTTCCAGGTCAAGCGGATCGTCGTCCACCCCGGCGCGGCGCTGAGCCTGCAGAGCCATGTGCACCGATCCGAACACTGGATCGTGGTCAGCGGTACAGCCCGGGTGACCGTCGACGATCAGGTCACGTTGCTGTCGGAAAACCAGTCCGTGTATGTTCCCTTGGGTTCCGTGCACCGTCTGCAGAACCCCGGCAAGGTGCCGATGGTGCTGATCGAGGTGCAGACCGGCCCCTACCTGGGCGAGGACGACATCATCCGCTACGAGGACGTCTACGCCAGAAGCTGATGCGTCCGCTTACCGGCGGGACCACGCGGCCGGGTCGCTGCCCTGCCACAAGGTGCCAGCAGTCGGTGGCACTCGTCGGGTCGCCGACGTGATACCGGATCGCAGCAATGCTGTCGCAAATGACAGGTGTTGACGCTGGTGCGGAAAGCAGCCGCAGCCTATGCTGCCCCGCAGACAGACAGAGGAGTTTCCATGAACCGCATCCTGAAGACATGCCTGACCGCGCTGCTGGCGTCCGGTGTGGCCCTGCCCGCCCTGGCGCAGGACATCTCGATCAAGTTCAGCCACGTGGTCGCCCCGGACACGCCCAAGGGCAAGGCTGCCGCAAAGTTCAAGGAACTCGCCGAGCAGTACACCGAGGGCAAGGTCGCGGTCGAGGTCTACCCGAACAGCCAGCTCTACAAGGACAAGGAAGAACTTGAGGCGCTGCAGCTCGGCTCGGTCCAGATGCTCGCCCCGTCGCTCGCCAAGTTCGGCCCGCTGGGAATCGGCGATTTCGAGGTGTTCGATCTGCCGTTCCTGTTCGACGGCTATGACCAGCTGCGGCAGGTGACCGATGGCGAAATCGGCCAGCAGATGCTCGGCCGACTGGAAGAAAAGGGCATCAAGGGCCTGGCGTTCTGGGATAACGGATTCAAGATCATGTCCGCGAACTCGCCCCTGCAGTCGCCCGACGACTTCCTGGGGCTGAAGATGCGCATCCAGTCGTCCAAGATCCTGGAGGCGCAGATGGAAGCGCTGGGCGCATTGCCCCAGGTCATGGCTTTTTCCGAGGTATACCAAGGGCTTCAGACCGGTGTCGTCGACGGAACCGAGAACCCGCCCTCGAACATGTACACGCAGAAGATGCACGAGGTGCAGAAACACGCGACCCTGTCCGACCACGGCTATCTGGGTTACGCGCTGATCGTGAACAAGGAGTTCTGGGACGGTCTGCCGGACGACGTGCGGGGGCAGCTGGACCGGGCGGTCGCCGAGGCGACCGAATACGGAAACGGCATCGCCAAGGAAGAGAACGACAAGGCGCTGCAGGCAATGCGGGATGCCGGCACGACCGAGTTCCACGAGCTGACCGAGGAGGAACGCGCCGCGTGGAAGGAAAAGCTGGTTCCGGTGCATGAAGAAATGGCAGAGCGGTTCGGGGCCGAGCTGCTCGCCTCGATCAAGGCAACGCTCGCGCAGTAGACTTGACACAATGAGAAGGGGCCGGCTGCGATGCACCGACGGCTGGCCCACCCTCCTTTCCCCTAATCCTGCTCGGGGCTGACCCAGATGTTGCTTCGCCTTCTCGACCGCTTCGAGGAGATCTTCATCTCGCTGCTGATGGCGGCTGCGGTGGTCCTGATCTTTGTCGCGGTCCTCCATCGGTTCTCGCTCGGCTGGCTCGCCGACCTGATGCGCTACGGGCGCACGAACGAGATCGCCTGGCTGGCCGAGAACAGTCGCAGCCTCTATTCCGCCGTCAGCGGGATCAGGCTGACCTGGGCGCAGGAAGCCTGCATCTACCTGTTCGTCTGGATGGCCAAGTTCGGCGCCGCTTATGGCGTGCGGCTGGGCATCCATGTCGGGGTGGACGTGCTGGTCGAGCGACTGTCCCCGGAACAACGTCGGCCGGTCACGGTGATCGCCTTTCTGCTGTGCATCCTGTTCACGGCGCTGGTGGCGTTCATCGGGTTCGATTTCGTGCGCGAGATCTATCACACCGGGTCGGTGTCAGCCGATCTGGAGATCAAGATGTGGATCGTCTATCTGGCGGTTCCGGTCGGCTCGGCCCTGATGTGCTTTCGGTTCCTGCAGGCGCTGTGGACCTATCTCCGGACCGGAGAGCTGGCCCACCACGATCATGCGGTCGAGGGGCTGGCGGTGAGCCAGGGTAACGAAGGCGCCTCTGCCACCACTGCCGCAGGAGAGCCGCGCCCGTGACCCCCGTCATCATCTTCGGACTGCTCAGCGTCCTGCTGCTCACCGGCATGCCGGTCTCGATCGCGCTGGGGCTGACGGTCTTCGGCTTCCTGTTCGCCTTTGCCGACATTCCCATGGACAGCATCGCGCTGAAGCTGTTCACCGGGATCGAGAAGTTCGAGATCATGGCGATCCCGTTCTTCATCCTCGCCGGCAACTTCCTGACCCATGGCGGCGTGGCCCGCCGGATGATCAACTTTGCGACCTCGATGGTCGGGCACTGGTATGGCGGGCTGGGCCTTGCCTCGGTCGTGGCCTGCGCCCTGTTTGCCGCCATCTCCGGATCGTCCCCGGCCACCGTCATGGCCGTCGGTTCGATCCTCATCCCCGCGATGGTCGCGCAGGGTTATCCGACCCGCTTCGGCACCGGGATCATTGCGACCTCGGGCGGTCTGGGCATCCTGATCCCGCCGTCGATCGTGATGGTCATGTATTCGGTCGCGACCTCCGGGATGGTCGTGACCGGCCCGGACGGAGAGCCGGTGATGGCCGCCTCCATCGGCACGATGTTCATGGCAGGCGTGGTGCCCGGCCTGATCCTGGCGATGATGCTGGGGACGACGACGTTCTGGCGGGCCTATTCCAACGGCTACCCCCGGATGACGCGGGCCAGCTGGGGCGACCGCTGGCGGGCGTTCCGGTCGTCGGTCTGGGGCCTGATGCTGATCGTGATCATCATGGGCGGCATCTATGGCGGGATCTTCACGCCGACCGAAGCGGCCGCGGTCAGCGCCGTCTATGCGTTCTTCGTCGCGGTGTTCATCTACAAGGACATCAGGCTGCGCGAAGTGCCCAAGGTCCTGCTCAGCTCGGCCGCGATGTCGGCCATGCTGCTCTACATCATCACCAACGCGGTGATGTTCGCCTTTGTCCTGACCAGCGAACAGATCCCCCAGGCGATGAGCGAGTTCATCACCGACATGGGGCTGGGCAAGATCGGGTTCCTGCTGGCCGTGAACGTGATCCTGCTGGTGGTCGGCATGGTGATGGAGCCGTCGGCGATCGTCCTTATCATGGCGCCAATCCTGTTCCCGGTAGCGGTCAAGCTGGGCGTCGATCCCGTGCATTTCGGGATCATGATGGTCGTCAACATGGAGGTCGGGCTGGCCACCCCGCCTGTCGGATTGAACCTGTATGTCGCGGCATCCCTGTCCAGGATGGGCCTGACAGAGGTCACCCGCGCCACGATGCCATGGCTGCTGACCGCGCTGCTGTTCCTGATGCTGGTCTCCTATGTCCCCGCCATCTCGCTGTGGCTGCCCCACACGCTGGGGATGAGATAGGCTGTCTCATCCGGACGCGGCGGGCATCTGCCGCGTCCCATCGCTTGACTGCCGTCCTGCCGCTGCTAGCGTCGCCGGGTCCCAGCAGGAAAGACAGATCATGGCCCTGGATCACAAGCCCGCCCCGAACGACCTGCGTGCGTTCTGGATGCCGTTCACCGCGAACCGGCAGTTCAAGAGCCAGCCGCGCATGCTCGTCGCCGCAGAGAACATGCACTATACCTCCGCCGACGGGCGGCAGATCCTGGACGGGACCTCGGGGCTGTGGTGCTGCAACGCCGGACATTGTCGACCCCGGATCACCAGGGCCATCTCCGACATGGCCGGCACACTCGATTACGCGCCGGCGTTCCAGATGGGCCACCCGACGGCCTTCGAACTGGCCAACCGGCTGGTCGATATCGCGCCGGACGGGATCGACCATGTATTCTACTGCAATTCGGGGTCAGAGGCCGTGGACACGGCGCTGAAGATCGCCCTCGCCTGGCATCGGGTCCGGGGTGAGGGCCAGAGGACGCGGCTGATCGGACGCGAACGCGGCTATCATGGCGTGGGCTTCGGCGGCATCTCGGTGGGGGGGATCGTCAACAACCGCAAGTTCTTCGGCACGGCGCTGAACGGCGTCGACCACCTGCCGCATACGCATTTGCCGGAAAACCGGATGAGCCGCGGCCAGCCGAAGCATGGCGCGCACCTGGCCGACGAGTTGGAGGATCTGATCGCGCTGCATGGCGGCGACACCATCGCGGCGGTCATCGTCGAGCCGATGGCCGGATCGACCGGCGTCCTGTTGCCGCCCAAGGGCTATCTGGAACGCCTGCGCGAGATCACGACTCGCCACGGGATCCTGCTGATTTTCGACGAGGTCATCACCGGTTTTGGCCGGCTGGGGTCGCCCTTCGCCAGCAAGCATTTCGGCGTCACGCCCGACATGATCACCTGCGCCAAGGGGCTGACGAACGGGGTGATCCCGATGGGCGCGGTGCTGGCGACCTCGGCGATCCATGACGCCTTCATGCAGGGCCCTGAACACGTGATCGAACTGTTCCACGGCTACACCTATTCCGGCAATCCGATCGCCTCTGCCGCGGCGATCGCAACCTTGGACACCTATGCCGACGAGGGGCTGCTGACTCGGGCCAAGACGCTGGAGGCTCACTGGGAAAAGGCGCTGCACGGACTTGCCGACCATCCCCATGTCG
The DNA here is from genome assembly GCF_947496875.1 of uncultured Paracoccus sp. Classification (GTDB taxonomy): domain Bacteria; phylum Pseudomonadota; class Alphaproteobacteria; order Rhodobacterales; family Rhodobacteraceae; genus Paracoccus. The sequence continues at coordinate 143,677 of NZ_CANMEH010000002.1, forward strand.
TCGACATCCGCAACATGGGCCTCATCGGCGCGGTCGAACTGGCGCCGATCGACGGCCATCCCGGCAAACGCGCATTCGACGTCTTCGTGCGCGCGTTCGAAGCGGGGATCATGATCCGGGTAACGGGTGACATCATCGCCATGTCGCCGCCCCTGATCATCAGTGAGGCGCAGATCGACGAGCTGGTCGGCACGCTGGGTGAGGTGCTGAAGGCGGCGGCGTGAGCCTGACCTGCAGGTGAGATGGAAAACTGCCCTGACGATTGCCGCCGTCGGGACGATGCTGCTGCCGCGCCCCGGTCACGCGGACGAGCCCTTAACCCTGCAGCTGAACTGGCTGCCGCGGGCGCAGCACGCGGGCTATCTGATGGCGCAGGCAAAAGGCCATTTCCGCGCCGAGGGGCTGAGCGTCATCCTCAAGCCCGGCGGGCCCGCGGTCGCCCCGGTGCAGGTCATTGCGGCAGGCGGCGCCGACATCATCATCGAGTCGCTGCCCACTGCTCTGGCCGCCCGCGCAGCCGGTCTGCCGCTCGTCAACGTCGCGCAGCCGTTTGCCGTTTCCGGATGGTGGCTGGTCTGTCGGTCCGACAGCGGCATCAGCGGGGCCGAGCCGGACCTGCGCGGCCACACGATCGGGGTCTGGCCGAATGGCAGCGAGGTGCCGCTGCGGTTGTGGCTGCAGAGCCGCGGCATCTCGGCCGATGGTGGCGCGGACGGGGTGACCCTGCTCGCGCAGGATGTCGGCATCGCGCAGCTGCAGGACAAGCGCGCCTCGTGCATCTCGGCGATGAGCCACGACGAGGTGATCCAGCTTGCCGAGGCCGGCATTCCGGACGACGCCTTAGTCAGCTTTCGTCTGGACGGGCCGCTTCTGCCGGATGGTCTCTATGTCCTGGATCATGCCCTGGGCGATCCGCAGATGCGCGACCGACTGGTGCGCTTTGTCCGGGCTGCGATGCGGGGCTGGCGAGATGTGCGCCAGAATCCGGAAGCGGCGGTGGACGTCCTGCAGGCGCACGGGGCGGGGATGATCGATGAGGAGTTGTTGTCCGACGCGCAGCAGCGGCGCCGGCTGGATGCGGTTCTGCCGCTTCTAAGCGATGAAGCCGGCAGACTGGACGACGATGCCTTCCGCCGGGCTGTTCCTGCGTCCTCGCGCTCGGCCAATCACGCGGCAGCAACCGGCGGTGACGCCGCGGAGGCATTCACGCACGCGATCACCGACGCGGCGCGAAACTGACCGCGAGAGGCTGAGGCGACCTGCTGACTGAAGGCCGTTTCCGGCGCGCCGGCTTGCCAGTGATGCGCCCGGCCAGCTAAGCGCAGGCATGATCAAGCGATCCACTCCCCCTCAGAGCCCGGCCCCCCACGGGCTCGACACCGGTCCGGTGCCCCTGCGGGTTCCGAACCCGCCGAAGCCGCACAGCCGGCTCGAGGACGCGCAGGGTATCGCCTACGGCAGTTTCATGGCGGCCGTGGCGATCCTGCTGCTGACCCATCTGGGCTTTGTGACGGGCCAGACCGCAGGTGCGGCCATCCTGATCTCCTATGCGACCGGCTGGGCATTCGGACCGGTTTTCTTCGCGATCAACCTGCCCTTCTACTGGCTGGGATATCGCCGCTTCGGCACGACCTTCGTCGTCAAGAGCGTCCTGGCCGTCGGCCTGCTGTCACTGCTGACGGCATGGCTGCCCGCGCATCTGGTCTTCGGCCATGTCGACTCGTTCGTCGGCGCGGTGCTCACCGGGGCTCTGACCGGCAGCGCCCTGCTGGCGCTGTTCCGGCACGGCGCCAGCCTTGGCGGCATCGGGATCGTCGGGCTCTATGTGCAGGAAGCGACGGGCTTCCGGGCCGGGTGGGTGCAGCTGATCTTCGATGCGCTGCTCTTTGCGCTGGCGCTGACGCTGCGCGACCTGCCGACGGTCGCGTGGTCCTTTCTTGGCGCCGTGATCCTGAACGCGGTCATCGCCGTGAATCACCGCCGCGACCGCTACCTCGCGTGAGCGTCATGCCGCGAAGGATCTCAGGCGGGGACCCCAAGCGCCCGCTTGACGTTCGCGGTCCAGCCCAGCAGGTGCTGATCCTCGGCAATCATGGCCGGGCGTTTCATCAGCGCCGGCTTGGCCGCGATCATGTCAGTGGCAGGGGCGGCGCGCTCCTCCTCGGACATGCCCCGCCAGGTCAGGCTGGCGCGGTTGACCAGCTTGTCGCCGAAACGCTGCAGCAGCGCCTGACGTTCGGTGTCGTCCAGTGGATCCTTGCCGACGTCGCGGAATGCGACGGTCCAGCCGGCCTCGGTCAACGCCGCCTGCGCCTTCTGGCAGGTCGAACAATGCGCCAGACCGTACATCTGCAGCGTACGTGCCATTCCGCCGGATCAGATCAGCGGCACAAAGGGGATGCCGCAGGCGGACAGCGCCATCAGCGCGGCAAGTGACATAATGACCTTCATCGCGAACCTCTCTCGCTTCCGGGGACGTCTTCAGTGACCATCCGGGCCGTCATGCAGCCGTGCCCTGATCCGACGGATCGCCAGCCACACGCCCAGCACGACCACCGGGGTCAGCGTAGCCAGCAACAGCGTCTTGTCCATCCCCACCGCTGCCGCGACCGGATGCACCGCATAACCGAGCAGACCCACCGCATAATAGCTGATCGCCACGACCGACAGGCCCTCGACCGTGTGCTGCAGCCGCAGCTGCAGGTCGGCGCGCCGGTCCATGCGGGCCAGCAGCGACTGGTTCTGCGCGCTGCGCTGCACGTCGACGCGGGTGCGCAGCAATTCGCCCGCGCGGCCCGCACGGTCGATCATGGTGGCAAGCCGGCGCCGCGCCGACTTGACCGTCCGCATCGCGGGCTCATAGCGGCGGGCCATGAACTCCTGGATCATCTGCCGCCCCTCGAAGCGATCCTCGCGCAGAGCGGCGATGCGATCATGAACGATCGCCTCATAGGCCTCGGTGGCGCCGAACCGGAAGCTGTGCTGCATCGCCGCCCCTTCCAGCCGCGACGACAGGTCCAGCAGTTCGTGCAGCACGGCCTCGGGCACGCTGGCATCCGAGGCCATGCCCTCGACCAGCCCGGTCAGGCGGGGGTCCAGCGTGTTCAGTCGTTCCGTCAGGTCGCGGGCCCGGGGCAGGCCGAGCATCGACATGGCCCGGTAGGTTTCCAGTTCGAGCAGCCGCTGCACGACCCGGCCGATCCGCCCCGGTCCGATGCCCGGAGGGACAAACACCGCGAACCGCATCCATCCGGCCGGGTCGATGCGGAAATCCCCGGCTGCCACGCCAGCCCCGTCCAGCACCCAGCTGACTGCCAGCCCTTCCGGCGCAAACCACTGTTCCACCAGCGGCAGCACCTCATCGGGATCGTCCGGCAGCATCTCGACCTGGATCATGACCGCGGCCAGTCGCCTGCCCGGCGCGCGAGCCTGCCAGTCGGCGGGAAAAATGTCCGCCAGTGCCGGGTCAAAGGGCCGCGGCGGTGACCCGGGCTCGATGGCGGTATAGCTGACGAACTCGGCATGGCCCTCCCATCGAAGGGCGTGACGGCCGAGCGTCGCGGTGTAGTGGCTGGTGCCGGGCTGGGGATCCGGCGCCCCGTGGCGGCGGGTCAGATCGGCCAGATGGGCCAGATCGCGGCCCCTGTCGCGATTTACCGCGTCGCGGGGTTCCTTGAAGCCCAGCATCACCACCGTACAGGGCGCCTTGATCCGCGGACTGGGACGGGCGTGCAGTTCGTTGACCAGCGGGTAGCGCAGGGGGTGATCGGGGCCGATGGGCGTGTCTGTCATGGCGTGCAGCATAAATGTCCCGCTTGCCACCACAATCCGCTGCTTCAGCAATCCTCGTTCTTTCGTGATCTTCGTGGCAGTTGTGCCAGCCGGACAGGAGCGGCAGACTCACGCGAAAAGGCGAGGGCAGGCACACATGCGCAGATCACTCATCCTGACCGGGGCCACGCTGGTCGTCGCGATGGTCGCTTCGTGCGGCCCCAGCAAGTTCAAGACCTATGACGGACCGCCGGTGACCCAGATCACGGTGAACAAGTCGGCGCGGCAGATGCTGCTGTTCAGCGGCGATGCGCTGCTCGGCGCCTATCCTGTCGGCCTGGGAAACGAGCCGGTCGGCCACAAGACCGCGTCGGGTGACGGCAAGACGCCCGAGGGCACCTACTACATCGACCGGCGCAACCCCGACAGCGCCTATCACCTGTCCCTGGGCGTGTCCTACCCCGATCCCAACGACGTGGCCGCGTCGAACCTGCTTGGCGTTGACCCGGGCGGCGACATCTTCATTCACGGACAGGGTCCCGAAGGACGGGCCAAGGCGCCCCATCTGCGGGACTGGACCGCCGGCTGCATCGCCGTGACCGACGACCAGATCGAGGATCTGTATGCAATGATCCAGGACGGGACCCCGATTACCATCAATCCGTGATTGGTGCCGCGGTTCACGCCCGACAACACCAGCGACTGCCGATAATGAAAGAACCCCCGCCACTGGCGGGGGTTCGTTGTTGTCTGCTGCCGGTCAGGTCAGTCGATCAGCGGCAGCAGCGAGTCCACGGACTTTTTGGCGTCGCCATAGAACATTCGCGTGTTCTCCTTGTAGAACAGCGGGTTCTCGATCCCGGAATAGCCGGTGCCCTGCCCGCGCTTGCTGACGAAGACGTTCTTGGCCTTCCAGACCTCCAGCACCGGCATGCCGGCGATCGGGCTGTTCGGGTCTTCCTGCGCGGCCGGATTCACGATGTCGTTCGACCCGATGACGATCGCCACGTCGGTCGAGGGGAAGTCATCGTTGATCTCGTCCATCTCCAGCACGATGTCATAGGGCACCTTCGCCTCGGCCAGCAGCACGTTCATGTGCCCCGGCAGGCGCCCGGCAACGGGGTGAATGGCGAAGCGGACCTGCTTGCCGGCCGCGCGCAGCTTGCGCACCAGCTCGCTGACGGATTGCTGCGCCTGTGCCACCGCCATGCCGTAACCCGGCACGATCACCACGCTGTCGGCTTCGTTCAGGGCCTGGGCCACGCTTTCGGCGTCGATGGCGATCTGCTCGCCCTCGATGGCCATGGCCGGACCCGCCTCGCCCCCGAACCCGCCCAGGATGACGCTGATGAACGACCGGTTCATTGCGCGGCACATGATGTAGCTCAGGATCGCACCGGAGGAACCAACCAGCGCGCCGGTCACGATCAGCAGATCGTTCGACAGCGTGAAGCCGATCATCGCCGCGGCCCAGCCGGAATAGCTGTTCAGCATCGAGACGACCACCGGCATGTCGGCGCCGCCGATCCCCATGATCAGGCTCCACCCGATGAAGCCTGCCAGCAGCATGATCAGCACCAGCCAGAACAGGCCCGGGCCAACACCGGCCACGTAGAGGATCATGAACAGCAGCGACGCGAGCGCCGCGGCCAGGTTGGTCATGTGGCCGCCGCGGACCTTCTTCGGCTTGCCGTCGATCTTGCCGGCAAGCTTGCCGTAGGCGACTACCGACCCGGTGAAGGTCACCGCCCCGATGAACACGCCCAGCGCAACCTCGATCTTGAGCATCGCGATCTCTGCCGGCGTCTTGTGCGCCAGCATCGCCGCAAAGCCCCTGAGCGAAGCCCATGCCGCGCCGGCACGCTCTAGCGCCACCGGGTCAGGGTTGGGCTCGAGGACGGTGCGGCCCAGGCGCAGGACGCGGCCCAGTTCGATCTGGGCGTTCAGCCCGATCAGAACCGCGGCCAGACCCACCAAGCTGTGCATTCCCGCCACAAGCTGTGGCATCTCGGTCATCTGCACGCGCTTGGCGAGGAAGAACCCGACAGTCCCGCCGATTGCGATCATCAGGATCGACAGCCACCAGTTGCCGACCCCGGGGCCGAACAGCGTGGCCAGAACGGCCAGCCCCATGCCGACGATGCCGTACCAGATCGCGCGCTTGGCGCTTTCCTGACCCGACAGGCCGCCCAGCGACAGGATGAACAGCACCGCGGCGACGACATATGTCGCAGTGGTGAAGCCATAGGCGGGCAGCGCCTCCATCAGGCCCGGCGCACCCTGGATGACGACCGCATTGTCGGGCGCCGTGGTGATCACAGTGGTCTCCATCAGCGCCTCCTCACGACTTCTGGAACATGGAGAGCATCCGGCGTGTGACCAGGAAGCCCCCGAAGATGTTGATGGCGGTCATCAGGACCGCCAGCGCGCCCAGGATTACGACCCAAGCCGAGCCCGAGCCGATCTGCATCAGCGCGCCAAGGATCACGATCGACGAGATCGCGTTCGTGACCGCCATCAATGGCGTGTGGAGCGAATGGGCCACGTTCCAGATCACGTTGAACCCGACGAAGCACGCCAGCACAAACACGATGAAGTGCGACAGGAACGACGCCGGCGCGAACAGGCCGATCAGCAGCATGACTGCGCCGCCAGCGACCAGCATGCCGACCTGCGACCGGGTCTGCTCGCGGAACGCGGCGATCTCGTTGGCGCGGCGTTCCTCGACGGTCAGTTCACGCTGCCGTTCCTTGGGTTTGGCCGCCGCGATCGCCTGCACCTTGGGTGGCGGTGGCGGATAGGTGATGTCGCCCTGGTAGGTCACGGTCGAGCCACGGATGACGTCGTCATCCATGTTGTGAACCAGCGTCCCATCCTTGCCGGGGGTCAGGTCGGCAAGCATGTGGCGGACGTTGTTGCCGTAGAGTTCGGACGACTGCGCCGCCATGCGCGACGGAAAATCGGTATAGCCTATGATCGTCACGCCGTTGTCGGTCACGATCTTCTGGTCCGGAACCGTCAGGTCGCAGTTGCCGCCCCGTTCCGCGGCCAGGTCGACGACGACGCTGCCGGAGCGCATCATCTCGACCATGTCGGCGGTCCACAGCTTGGGGGCCGGCCGGCCAGGGATCAGCGCCGTGGTGATGACGATGTCCATGTCGGGGGCGAGTTCGCGAAACTTCTCCAGCTGCTTGGCAAGAAACTCCGGCGAGGAGGGCTTGGCATAGCCGCCCGTTTCCGACCCGTCCTGCGAGTCCTGGAAGTCGAGATAGACGAACTCGGCGCCCATGGACTCGATCTGCTCGGCCACCTCGGGGCGGACGTCGAAGGCATAGACCTGCGCGCCCAGGCTGGTGGCCGCACCGATCGCGGCCAGCCCGGCCACGCCGGCCCCGACGATCAGGATCTTGGCGGGGGGAACCTTGCCCGCGGCAGTCACCTGGCCGGTGAAGAACCGGCCGAAATTGTTGGCCGCCTCGATCACCGCGCGATAGCCCGCGATGTTCGCCATCGAGGACAGGGCGTCCATCTTCTGCGCCCGGCTGATCCGCGGGACCATGTCCATCGCCAGAACGTTGACGCCCCGTTCGCGCGCCTTTTCCAGCAACTCGGCATTCTGACCTGGGTAGAAGAACGAGATCAGGTTCTGCCCCTCGTCCATGCGGCCCAGCTCGTCTTCGCTCGGCGGACGCACCTTGACGATGGTGTCGACCGCGTCGGTCAGCGCCGCGGCGTCGGGCAGCACGGTGACGCCGGCCCGTTCGTACAATGCGTCAGAAAAACCGGCCAGTTCGCCTGCGCCGGACTGCACGAATACCTCGTGGCCGAGTTTCTGCAGATGAGCAGCCGACGAAGGGGTGACGGCGACACGCGCCTCGCCCTCGGTCGTTTCCTTCAATGCGCCAACCTTCACCGGCGATCTCCCCTTTCCGCATCAGCGTTGTCGTCCTAGCCCGCGCAAGAATCTTTCACAAGTGCGGCCGCTATCGTATGGAAACACGCCCCGGCCTTCGCCGGGACACGTTGTCAGCCCCGCGCCTTCGCCTGCTGGCGGCGGCGATGCAGTGCGGGTTCCGTATAGCCCGACGGCTGCGCACGCGCCTGGAAGATCAGGTCGCAGGCGGCCTGGAACGCCACTCCATCATAGCCGGGCCCCATCGGCCGATAGGCGGGATCGCCTTCGTTCTGGCGATCGACCACCTGGGCCATCCGGCGCAGCGTGTCCATCACCTGGGATTCGCTGATGATCCCGTGATGCAGCCAGTTGGCCAGCGCCTGGGACGAGATCCGCAGCGTTGCCCGATCTTCCATCAGGCCGACGTCGTGGATGTCGGGAACCTTGGAACAGCCGACCCCCTGATCCACCCAGCGCACCACGTAGCCGAGGATGGACTGGCAGTTGTTGTCCAGCTCGGCCCGGATTTCCGCGTCCGAATAGTTCCGCCCCCGCGCCAGCGGCAAGGTCAGCAGGTCATCCAGCCGGTCGGGCCGGTTGGCGGCGCTGATTTCCGCCTGGCGCGCGGCGACGTCCACGAGATGGTAATGCGTGGCGTGCAGCGTGGCCGCCGTGGGGCTGGGCACCCACGCCGTCGAGGCCCCGGCCCGCGGATGGCCGATCTTGGCCTGCAACATGTCCGCCATGCGGTCCGGCATTGCCCACATGCCCTTGCCGATCTGCGCCTTTCCGGCCAGTCCGCAGCGCAGGCCGATATCGACGTTGCGATCCTCGTAGGCCGAGATCCACGGCTGGTCCTTCATCTCGCCCTTGGCGAGCATCGGGCCGGCCTCCATCCCGGTGTGGATCTCGTCGCCGGTGCGATCGAGGAAGCCGGTGTTGATGAATGCGACACGATGGCGGGCCGCATGGATGCAGGCGGCAAGGTTCGCCGAGGTGCGCCGTTCCTCGTCCATGATCCCCAGCTTGACCGTGTTGCGCGGCAGCCCCAGCACATCCTCGACCCGGTCGAAGATCTCGCCGGCAAAGGCGACCTCCTCGGGTCCGTGCATCTTGGGCTTGACCACGTAGACGGAGCCGTGAAGCGAGTTCCGGGGTCCCTCGGTCTTCTTCAGGTCGTGCATCGCGCAGAGCGTGGTGAGCATCGCGTCGAGCAGGCCCTCGAACACCTCCGCGCCGGTGTCGTCCAGCACCGCGGGCGTGGTCATCAGGTGACCGACATTGCGCACCAGCATCAGCGCGCGGCCCTTGGCCGTCACGGTGCCGCCGTCGGGTCCCGTAAAGGTCAGGTCGTCGTTCAGGCGGCGGGTGATCTCGCGGCCATTCTTCTGCAGCGTCTCGGTCAAGGTCCCGTCCATCAGACCCAGCCAGTTCGTATAGACCGTGGTCTTGTCGGCGCCGTCCACGGCTGCCACGGAATCCTCGCAGTCCATGATGACCGAGATTGCCGATTCCAGTCGGATGTCGGAAATCGCTGCCCTGTCCTGCTTGCCAACGGTGGTGGCCGCATCGATCACCAGCTGGATCAGCAGGCCGTTGTTGCGCAGGAACACCGCGTCGGGCCGATCGGCGCTGCCCTGATGTCCCGCGAACTGCGAGCCGTCGCGCAGGGCGGGCGTCAGGTTGCCGTCCCCGACGCTGATCGCGTCGATGTCACGCCACGATCCCCCCTGCAGCGGCACCGCCTTGTCCAGGAAGTCCCTGCCCCAGTCGATCACCTTCTGCCCGCGCGCCTGATCATAGCCGGCCGCATCCGCGGTGCCCTCGATCGCGTCGGTGCCGTAGAGGGCGTCGTACAGGGATCCCCAGCGGGCATTCGCCGCGTTCAGCGCATAGCGCGCGTTCATCACCGGCACGACGAGCTGCGGCCCTGCGATGTGGGCGATCTCGGGGTCGATGCCGGTGGTCTCGATGCTGAACGGCGCCGGCTCGGGCACCAGGTAGCCGATCTCTTCCAGCATGTTGCGATACGCAGCCGGGTCGTCGAGCTTTCCCCGGTGCGCGCAGTGCCAGGCGTCGATCTGTTCCTGCAACTGATCGCGGCGGTCCAGCAGGCCCCTGTTGCGGGGGGTCATGTCACGGATCAGCCCGGCCAGGCCCTCCCAGAACCGTTCGGCGGAAACATCGGTGCCGGGCAGCGCGCGATCATCCACGAATCGGGCAAGAGCCTCGTCAACCTGCAGGCCGGCCTTGTTGATCCTCGTCATCGTTCCGTCGCTCCTGCTTGGCTGAATCTGGCAGACGTTAATGGGACGGGCCGGAACCCGCAACCTGACAGGCATCTGCCGAAATGCGAAGCGGCCGCAGTGTCGAACACTGCGGCCGCAACATGACCCGAACGGGTGTGCGCGAGGCGATCAGTTGGTCGGCGTGACCGGGACCGTGGTGGTGGTCGTGTCCGCGTCCGCATCGGCCGCACCGTCGGTGGTCGCGGCAGCGTCAGCCGGCTCGGCAGCATCGGCGTCAGCCGGAGCGGTCGTGTCGGTGGTCGCGGTCGTGTCGGTCGTGGTGGTGTCCATAGTCGCCGTGTCGGCGGCTTCGGTATCAGTCACCGCAGTGTCGGTGGTCGCCGTGTCGGCTGCGTCCGCATCCGCGTCCTCTAGCGGCACGGTCGCGGTGTCGGTGGTCACGTCGGTCGTGGTCTCGGTTTCGACCTCGACGGCTTCGGTGTCGGTGGTCGTGGTCAGATCGGCGGCCGGCTCGGTCGTCGTTGCCGTGTCGGTCACGGCCGGGGTGGTGTCGACCGTGGTCGTCGTCGTCTCGGTCTCCTCGACCACGACTTCGTCGTCGCCCATGAACGTCGACAGCAGCCACCAGGCCAGCGCGAGGGCCAGCAGGATCCCGATGATCAGCGGCAGCGGCGAGGCCTTCTTTTCGACCGGCTCGACATAGGTTTCGGTCACAACCGTGTTGTTGCGGGCTGCAGGGTCCACCGGACGGTTCGGGTCTGTCGCGTTGGTGCGACGGGGATCGTTGGGATCATAATTGGCCATGACAGCTCTCCTCAAACTCAATATGCGATGTGCGCGAGCGGCCCGGCCATGCGCAAGGCTGATGCCCGGCGCCGGCTTGCGACCCGGCTATCCTGCGCTTAACACGTGCCCCTGACACAAGTTCCGCGCGTGAAACCTTTTTTTGGGTGTGATCTCATGACGGCAACAACCCGCCGACTGGCGGACTGGCAACCCTATCCGTTTGCCCTGACCGAAACGCGCCTGCGCTTCGACCTGCACCCGACACGCACCCGGGTCACCGCCGAACTCGACCTTGCGTCGCGGCGGCGGGGTGCCGACCTCGTGCTGAACGGCGCCGGGTTGCGCACCCTGTCTCTGCGACTGGACGGGATCGAACCGCCGCCCGATGCGGTGGTCCAGGACGCCGAGACGCTGACCATTGCGGCGTCTGCCCTTCCCGCCGGTCCCTTCACCCTGTCGACCGAGGTGGAGATAGATCCTGCCGGCAACACCGCGCTGGAAGGGCTGTACCTGTCCGGCGGCCTGTTCTGCACGCAGTGCGAGGCCGAAGGGTTCCGCCACATCACCTGGTACCCGGACCGGCCCGACGTCATGGCGCCGTTCCGGGTGCAGATCGGGTCGGACCTGCCGGTGCTGCTGTCGAACGGCAACACGGTCGCACAGGAGCCCGGGCTGGCCGAATGGCATGATCCCTGGCCCAAGCCCAGCTATCTGTTCGCGCTGGTCGCAGGCGACCTGCAGGCGGTCCGCGACAGCTTCGTCACAATGTCCGGCCGGAACGTGGCGCTGAACGTCTGGGTCAGGCCCGACGACCTGCCGCGCGCCGGATTCGCCATGGAGGCGCTGAAGAAGTCGATGGCGTGGGACGAACGGGTCTATGGCCGGGAATACGACCTCGACGTGTTCAACATTGTCGCGGTGGACGACTTCAACATGGGGGCGATGGAGAACAAGGGGCTGAACATCTTCAACTCCAAGCTGGTGCTCGCCTCGCCCGAGACCGCCACCGACGCCGATTACGAACGCATCGAGGCGGTGATCGCGCATGAGTATTTCCACAACTGGACCGGCAACCGGATCACCTGCCGCGACTGGTTCCAGCTGTGCCTGAAGGAAGGGCTGACGGTCTTTCGTGACCAGCACTTCACCAGCGACATGCGCTCGGCCGCGGTGAAGCGGATCGAGGATGTGGTGGCCCTGCGCGCCCGCCAGTTCCGCGAGGATGCGGGACCCCTGGCGCACCCGCCGCGGCCCGACAGCTACGAAGAGATCAACAACTTCTACACCGCCACCGTGTACGAGAAGGGCGCCGAGGTCATCGGCATGCTCAAGCGACTGGTGGGCGACGCAGGTTACGCGCGCGCGCTGGATCTCTACTTCACCCGCCACGACGGGCAGGCCTGCACGATCGAGGACTGGCTGAAGGTTTTCGAGGACGCGACAGGCCGCGACCTGAGCCAGTTCAAGCGGTGGTACACCGACGCGGGCACGCCCCACGTCGTGCTGACCGAGGACTGGGCCGCGGGGGACACCGGCGGCACCCTCACGCTTACCCTCAGCCAGTCGACCGCGGCGACTCCGGGCCAGCCGGACAAGCCGGCGAGGGTCATCCCGGTTGCCGTGGGGCTGATCGGCCCCAACGGCCACGAGGTCCGGTCGACCGAACTCCTGGAACTGACCGAGCCCACGCGGGAATGGCGGTTCGAGCAACTCGGGGCGCGCCCGGTCGTGTCCGCGCTGCGCGGCTTCTCCGCACCGATCGTGCTGCGCCGTCAGCTTTCCGAGGCCAACCGGGCGCTGCTGCTGGCGCATGACACCGACCCGTTCTGCCGCTGGGAGGCGGGACGATCGCTAGGGCTCGACGCCCTGATCGCGCGGGCGGGCGGTCAGATGGATGCGGGTGGTGCCTACATCAGTGCGATCGGCGATTTTCTGGGCGGCGCGGAATCCGACCCGGGATTTGCGGCGCTGGTCCTGCGCCTTCCGCCCGACGAAGAGGTCGCGGCGGTCATCTTCGACCGCGGCATGATCCCTGATCCGGACGCGATCCATGCGGCGCGCGAGGCCCTTGCGACCGATCTGGCCCGCGCACATGAACGGGTGCTTGCGCAGCTTCATGACGCCATGGCGGTCCCGGGCCCCTATTCCCCCGATGCGGCGGCGGCCGGTCGGCGGGCCCTCAGGCTAGACGCGCTCGGGCTGCTGTCGCGGCTGGATGGCGGCGGACGTGCCCGGGCCTTGTGGAACGATGCCAGCAACATGACCGAGAGAATGGGAGCCCTGGGCAACCTGGTTCGCCTGGACCAGGCCGCGGCTGCGCTGGCGGAGATGGAGGCGGAGTTCGCGGACAACCGGCTGGTCATGGACAAGTTCTTTTCCATCCAGGTGATGGCGGCACCCCGGGATCGGGCGGCGCAGGTTGCACGGCAACTGGCCGAACGCCCCGATTTTGACTGGAAGAACCCCAATCGCTTCCGGTCCCTGGTCGGCGGGCTGGCCGCCAATCACGCGGCCTTCCATGCGCCGGACGGGTCGGGCTACGACTTCGTGGCGGACTGGCTGATCCGGCTTGATCCGGTCAACCCGCAAACCACCGCGCGGATGAGCGCGGTGTTCGAGACCTGGGTGCGCTATGACGAAGGGCGGCGCGATCGGGCGAGGTTCGCGCTGACCCGTCTGGCGGATCTGCCGGGCCTGTCACGCAACACGTCGGAGATGGTCACGCGGGTTCTTGCCGCAGGCGATCCGGACGCGCTTGCGGGTTCGGGCGACCGGGGCGATAATTGATCACGATGACAACGCGCCTGACCCTAGGCGGCGACACCGCCGCACCCCCTGCCGCCCGGCAGGAGATGCAGCAGCGCCTCGATCCCCTGATCGCAGAGCGGGCCCCTTGGCTGTATTCCGGACGACCGCACCACGCGCTGGCGAGATCGGTCATGATGCGCCTGCTGCGCTATCCGCGCACCATGGATCTGGCGACCGAATTTCGCGACCTGCCAACCGAGGAGATCATGCGCCGCATCTCGGCGCTGATCGTGCGGGACCTGCGGGTCGAGGGGCTGGAAAACATTCCCGCGACCGGGCCGGCGCTGATCGTATCGAACCATCCCACGGGGATCGCGGACGGGATCGTCCTGCATGCGGTGGTGTCGGCAGTGCGCGACGACCTGTTCATCTATGCCAACCAGGACATGGTTCGGGTCCTGCCGCAGACCGAGGAACTGATCGCGCCGGTGGAATGGCGTGTGGAAAAGCGCAGCCACGCCAAGACGAAGGCCACCATGGATTACACCCGCTCGGCGCTGGGTCAGGGCCGGATCGGGCTGATCTTTCCGTCCGGTCGGCTCGCCAAGCGGCACGGGCTGAAACTGCACGAACGCCCGTGGATGGCGAGCGCCGCGATGATCGCGCGCAAGTTCGGCGCGCCGGTCATCCCGCTGCATGTCCGGGCGCGGAACTCGGCGCTGTTCTATCTGCTCGACGCCATCCACCCGACCCTGCGCGACGTGACGCTGTTCAACGAGGTGCTGAACAAGTCGGGCCACACCTACCGGATCACGATCGGAACGCCCCTCGACCCGGCGGACCTGCCCAAAAGCTCGGACGAGGGCATCGCGCTGCTGCGGCAGATGGTGCTGAACCTGCCGCCACCGGGCGCCAGTGCGGCGCGGATGTCGCATCTGCGCGAAGTGCGGCAGCGCCGCCGCGCCCGTCTGCACCGCCTGCCGAACGAAAGCTGAGGCGCATCGCGCCGGATCGGCCGGTGGCTCACGCCGTTGTCGGCGTGTCCGACGCGTCCGTGCGGGCCCGGCCGACGGCCATGTCGTCCCGGTGGACCAGCGCCGCGCGCGCCGCATAGCCCAGGATGTCTGCAATCTCGTCGCTGCGGCGGCCCTTGATCCGCCGCGCCTCGGTGGCGTTGTAGCGGACCAGCCCCTGCGCCAGCGCCTCGCCCGCGGCCCCGCGGATGGAAACGGGATCGCCGCGCCGGAAACTGCCCGTGACGGCCGTCACGCCGGCCGGCAGCAGCGACTTTCCGGCGGCCAGCGCCTGAGCCGCGCCCTCGTCCAGCACAAGTTCGCCGCGCGGCTTCATCGCCGCGATCCAGCGCTTGCGGGCGGCTTGCGGGTCGTCATGCGGCAGGAACCAGGTGACGCGGGCACCGTTCGCGACGGCGGTCAGCGGGTGGTCGACGGAGCCTTCGGCGATGGCCATGGCGCAGCCGCCCGCCACGGCGGTGCGGGCGGCCATCAGCTTGGTCTTCATCCCGCCGCGGCTGATGCCACTGACCGGATCACCGCCCATCGCCTCGATTTCCGCGGTCAGGTGCGCGACCACCGGCAGGTGGCGCGCATCGGGATCGGTCTTGGGGTTTGCGGTGTAGAGCCCGTCCACGTCCGACAGCAGCAGCAGCTGGTCCGCCCCGCAAGTCACGGCGATCTGCGCGGCCAGACGGTCGTTGTCGCCGAACCGTATCTCGTCGGTGGCGACGGTGTCGTTCTCGTTGACGATCGGCACCACGCCGAGGCCCAGAAGCGTCTGCATCGTCGCCCGGCTGTTCAGGTAGCGGCGCCGATCCTGGCTGTCCTCCAGCGTCAGCAGAATCTGGGCCGTTGTGACCCCGTGCGGGGCGAGCATTTCCTCATAGGCACGCGCGAGACGGATCTGGCCCACGGCAGCCGCGGCCTGGGCCTGCTCGAGCATCAGGGGACCGTCGGGCAGACCAAGCACCCGACGCCCCAAGGCGATCGAGCCTGACGACACCAGGATCACGTCGCTGCCGCGCCGACGCCACGCAGCCACGTCCTCGCACAGCGCGTGCAGCCAGCCGCTGCGCAACCCGGCGGCGTCGACCATCAGGGCGCTGCCGATCTTGATGACGAGGCGGCGAACCCGGGTGATGTCGGGGGTCAGGGCTGCCATGGCCGTTCGTCCGAGGGCCGCGCCTCGCCGCGCTCCGCCTCGATGCGCGTCCACAATTCGCGCAGCACCTCGGTGACCCCCTCGTGCGAGACCCCCGACATCAGCAGGACCGGACCGCCGACCACGGCCTCCAGTTCCTGCCGGCGGGCGTCGCGCGTTTCCGCGTCCAGCGCGTCGATCTTGTTGAGGACCGTCACCCGCGGCTTTTCCGCGAGCACGGGCGAATAGGCGCGCAGTTCGGCCAGGATGGTGCGCGCATCCCCCGCAACGTCGTCCGAGGTGCCGTCGACGAGGTGCAGAAGAACCTTGTTGCGTTCCACGTGACCCAGGAACTGGTCGCCCAGGCCCCTGCCCTCGGACGCACCCTCGATTAGCCCGGGGATGTCGGCCATGACGAACTCGTGCCCGTCCACCCCGACAACCCCGAGATTCGGGGTCAGGGTGGTGAACGGATAATCGGCGATCTTGGGCCGCGCATTCGATACCGCAGCCAGAAAGGTCGACTTGCCCGCATTGGGCAGGCCGACCAGCCCCGCGTCGGCGATCAGCTTCAGCCGCAGCCAGATGGTCCGTTCGATCCCCGGTTGCCCCGGATTCGCGTGGCGCGGGGCCCGGTTCGTCGAGGACTTGAAATGCAGGTTGCCGAAGCCGCCGTTGCCGCCCTGCGCAAGCCGCACGCGCTGCCCGGCCTCGGTCAGGTCGGCGATGACGGTTTCCTGATCCTCGTCCAGGATCTCGGTGCCCACCGGCACCTTCAGCACGATGTCGTCGCCAGAGGCACCGGTGCGCTGCGACCCCATCCCGTGCTGCCCCGAGCGGGCAAAGAAATGCTGCTGATACCGAAAGTCGATCAGCGTGTTCAGCCCCTCGACCGCTTCGGCCCAGACATCGCCGCCGCGTCCGCCATCACCCCCGTCGGGGCCGCCGTATTCGATGAACTTCTCGCGCCGGAACGACACGGCACCCGCGCCGCCGCCCCCCGAGCGGATATAAACCTTGGCCAGATCGAGGAATTTCATCGGGCCGTTCCTTCAGCCGTCCTGACCCGCCGTGACGGGCAAGGTGGTTGCCTAATACGTCCGCCTGACGGGCGCAAGACGTGCGCGAGGAGACAAAGCCGTTGAAAACTCATCCATTTGCCGCCGCAACCGGAACTTGCGCCGTGGGCTGACGTTCCGTTGCATGGGGACCACCCGACGCCGGTCCCACCCATTTCGCAAGGAGTTGGAGATGAGTTCAATCATTTATCTCGTCGGCCTCGTCGTGGTCATCCTGTTCATCCTGTCGTTCCTGGGGCTGCGCTAATGGTGCGGGAAACGGCCGTGACGCCGCCGCGCGGACCAGGGCCCGAGGGCTCGGACCGCAGCTATATCGACTGGGCTGCCATCCTGGCGGGCGCCGCCATCGCCGCCGGCAGTTCGGTGGTGTTGACCACCTTTGCGGCAGGGCTGGGGCTTGGCGCCATCTCGGCCGATCCGACCGAGGGCATCAGCGGCTTCGGCCTGGTTCTGACCGCCCTCTTCACGGCCATCTCGATGGTCGCGGTCTACATGCTTGGCGGCTACATCGCCGGCCGCATGCGCAAGCGGGTCGATGCGGCCGACAAGGATGAGATCACCGCCCGCGACGGCATCCACGGGCTGGTCGTCTGGGCGTTGGGCATGCTGGTCGGCGGCATGCTGGCCATGAACGCCGTCGGCAGCGGCGCCCGCGCCGTGGGTTCGGCAGCGGGCACGGCCGTCGAGGCGGCGGGGTCCGCCGTCGGCGGCGTCGCGCAGGGCGCCGGGCAACTGGCCGGTGGCGCGATCTCGGGCGTCGGCCAGATGGTCGGCGGTGCGGCATCGGGGGCCGGTCAGCTGGCCGCCGGCGCAACCGAGAATGCGGGCGAGTTGAGCGACATGCTGCCCGAAGGCATGCAGGCCAATCCGCTCGACTATCTCACCGACGGATTGCTGCGGCAGGACGAACCCGGCGCCGGCTATTCCGAGGCGGCGCTGCGCCGCGAGGTGTCGGGCATCATCATGACGCTGGTGCGCACGGGCGAGATCAGCGAGGCGGACCAGCAGTATCTGCGCTCCGCCGTCGCCGCGCGGACCGGTCTGTCCGAGGCCGAGGTGAACCAGCGCGTCCAGCAGGCAATCGCGCAGGCCCGGCAGATCCGCCAGGAGGCAGAGCAGCGGCTGGAAGAAGCCGAGCAGGCGCTGCAGCAGGCCCGCCAGGAAGCCGAGGCCGCGGTCGCGAACGCCAAGGAGGAGGCCATCCAGGCAGCCGAGAACACCCGCCAGGCCGGCGTGCTGACCGCCTTCCTTCTCGCGGCCTCGTCGCTGCTGGCCGCGGTCGCCGCCTATATCGGCGCCGTTCGCGGTGGGCGTCACCGCGACGAAAACAAGCTGTGGGGCGGTCTGCGCTATCACCGCTGAACCACATGAGACGCCAGAGAGACCCGCCACCCACGGCGGGTCTTTTTTGTGTCCGATCTTTGAAATGCCCGCCTCGCAACCCAGATCAGGGGCATGACAGCACCTCGGTTCGACAACAGCTATGCCCGACTCGGTTCCGGGTTCTTTTCCCGCACCGCGCCGACGCCGGTGCCCCAGCCGGAGTTGATCGCGCTCAATCGCGACCTCGCCCTTCGCCTCGGACTGGACGCCGACTGGCTGTCCGGACCCGATGGCGTGGCGATGCTGGCCGGCAACGCCCTGCCCGACGGGGCGGAACCCATAGCCCAGGCCTATGCCGGACATCAGTTCGGCGGGCTGTCGCCGCAACTGGGCGACGGTCGCGCGGTGCTGCTGGGCGAAGTCGTGGCGCCGGACGGCGCACGGTTCGACGTGCAGCTGAAAGGGTCCGGGCCGACCCCGTTTTCACGCCGGGGCGATGGCCGGGCATGGCTGGGCCCGGTGCTGCGCGAATATCTCGTCAGCGAGTTCATGGCCGCAATGGGCGTGCCCACCACGCGAGCCCTGGCCGCCGTGACCACTGGCGAGCCGGTGTGGCGGGAGACCGCCCTGCCCGGCGCCGTCCTGACCCGCGTGGCGTCAAGCCATGTGCGGGTCGGCACGTTCGAGTTCTTCGCGATCCGCGGGGATACCGACCGGCTGCGGGCACTGACCGAGCACGTGATCGCGCGGCACTACCCGGACGCGGGCGACGCGCTGGGGATGCTCAGGGGCGTGGTGGCGCGCCAGGCCGAGACGGTGGCACAGTGGATGGCCCTGGGGTTCATCCACGGCGTGATGAACACCGACAACATGGCCGTGTCGGGGGAAACCATCGACTATGGCCCCTGCGCCTTCATGGACGCCTATCATCCCGAGACGGTGTTTTCGTCGATCGACCGGGGCGGGCGCTATGCCTGGGCGGAACAGCCCCGGGTGGCGGTCTGGAACCTTGCGCAGCTGGCCAGCTGCCTCATTCCGCTAATGGGTGAGCAGGAAAGCGCGATCAGGGACGCGACCGAGGTCGTGCATGGATTTCCGGGCCTCTACCAGGCGGCCTGGCTGCGCCGTTTCGGGGACAAGCTCGGGATTGCCGATGCGACCGAGGGCGATCGCCCGCTGATCGAACGGCTGCTCGATCTCATGGCCGCGCAGCAGGCCGATTTCACCCGGGTGTTCCACGGGCTTGCCGCGGATACGGCCGCGGCCGAGTTCAGCGATCCGGCGCCGTTCCGCGACTGGCAGGCGGACTGGCGCGCCCGCAAGCCCGATCTGGATCTGGCTGCACGGACGAACCCGGTCCGGATCCCGCGCAATCACCGCATCCAGCAGGCGATCGACGCGGGTCTGACCGGGGATTTCGCCCTGTTCCACCGGCTGGCGCTCGCCTGGACTGCCCCGTTCGACACCCGCGCGGAATGGGAAGACTTGGCCGCGGCGCCCGCCCCGGGCGAGGAGGTTCGATTGACCTTCTGCGGTACCTGAGGCTGGCAGCCGATCGATTCCCTGTGGCAGACTGGCCGGCATGATCCTGCGACTGGCAAGCTATAACCTGCACAAGTGCCGTGGCCTGACGGGGCCGCATGCGCCCGAGCGCAACCTCGCGGTCATTGCTGACCTGAAGGCCGACATCGTCGCTCTGCAAGAGGTCGATTTCCGGTTTGGTGCCCGGCCCGAGGCGCTGCCGCGCGCGCTGATCCGCGAGGTCACCGGCCTTGTCCCCGCGCCCCATCTGGGCACCACCGCGCTGTCGCTGGGCTGGCACGGCCAGACCGTGCTGCTGCGCCCCGAGCTTGCGGCCGAGGCACGGCTGCGGCGGCTGCCGCTGCCCGGCATCGAACCGCGCGGCGCGCTGGCCGTGATTCTGCCGACGCTGACCATCGTGGCCGTGCATCTGGGGCTGGCCCGCTCGTCCCGTCGGGCGCAGTTGCAGCGGCTGATCGCCAAGGCCACCCGGATCGGGGGCGAGGCCGTGGTCCTGACCGGCGATTTCAACGAATGGCGCGACGACCGCGGGCTCGAATCGCTCAAGCCGTTTACCGTGGTCGCGCCGGGGCCCAGCTGGCCCGCACCGTTCCCGCAGTTGCGATATGACCGGATCGCGGTATCGCCGGCACTGGATGTGACCGACTGTTCCGTCTTCGATTCCGCGCTGGCCCGGCGCGCTTCCGACCATCTGCCGATCTGGGCGGATCTGGAACCGGCGGCGCAGGCCGGCCGCGCGACCGGCGCCAGCGACGGGATCCCCGACGCGTCTGCGTTCGGGTAGAATGCGCCGCGCCTCCGTTTGCCTCGCGTCGCGTTTCGCGGCTTTCCCTGTGGGGCGGCCGGGGCTAGAACCCGCCAAACCTGATCGCCAATACTCGGAGCGCCCATGACCGCCATCATCGACATCTTCGCCCGTGAAATCCTCGACAGCCGCGGCAACCCCACGGTCGAGGTCGATGTGACGCTCGAGGACGGCACCATGGGCCGGGCCGCGGTGCCCTCCGGCGCGTCCACCGGCGCCCACGAGGCAGTCGAAAAGCGCGACGGCGACAAGGCGCGCTACCTGGGTAAGGGCGTGCTGGAGGCCGTGGCCGCGGTGAACGGCGAGCTGGCCGAGAACTTGGTGGGCGAGGACGCAACCGAACAGCTGGCCATCGACCGCATGATGATCGAGCTGGACGGCACCCCGAACAAGGGCCGTCTGGGGGCCAACGCGATCCTGGGCGTGTCGCTGGCGGTCGCCAAGGCCGCCGCCGAGGCGACGGCGCAGCCGCTGTACCGCTATGTCGGCGGCACCGCTGCACGGATCCTGCCGGTGCCGATGATGAACATCATCAACGGCGGCGAACATGCCGACAACCCGATCGACATCCAGGAATTCATGATCATGCCGGTCGCCGCCGGCAACATGCGCGACGCCGTCCGGGTGGGATCGGAAGTGTTCCACACCCTCAAGAAGGAACTGTCCGCGGCCGGCCTTGCCACCGGTGTCGGCGACGAGGGGGGATTTGCGCCGAACCTGACCTCGACCCGCGATGCGCTGGATTTCATCCTGCGTTCGATCGAGAAGGCGGGCTACAGGCCGGGCGACGACATCATGCTGGCGCTGGACTGCGCGTCGACCGAATACTTCAAGGGCGGCAGATACGAAATCAGCGGCGAGGGCCTGTCCCTGACCCCGGCCGAGAATGTCGATTATCTGGCAAGCCTCTGCGCCGACTATCCGATCCTGTCGATCGAGGACGGCTGCTCCGAGGATGACTGGGAGGGCTGGAAGCTGCTGACCGACCGCCTGGGCGGCAGCGTGCAACTGGTCGGCGACGACCTGTTTGTGACCAACCCGGCTCGCCTGGCCGAAGGTATCACCAAGGGCTGCGGCAATTCGCTGCTGGTCAAGGTCAACCAGATCGGCACGCTGTCCGAAACGCTGGACGCCGTACGGATGGCCGATCGCGCCGGATATACCAGTGTCATGTCGCATCGGTCGGGCGAGACCGAGGACTCGACGATCGCCGATCTCGCGGTGGCGACGAATTGCGGACAGATCAAGACCGGCTCGCTGGCACGGTCCGACCGGCTGGCAAAGTACAACCAGCTGATCCGGATCGAGGAAATGCTGGGGGCGACGGCGGAGTATGCCGGTAGGTCGATCCTGCGCGGCTGAAGCCCGCGGCGCAAGCCGACGCGACCCCCTTATCGAGAGGAGCGACCATGCACCACGATCCCCTGAGCTTTCTGCGCCAGCGCCGGTCCCATCCACCCAGGACGCTGCAGCCGCCCGCCCCGGACCGGGAGGAACTGACCGACCTGCTGACGCTGGCGGCGCGGGTGCCGGATCATGGCAAGCTGGAGCCGTGGCGGTTCGTGGTCCTGGAACGCCCCGCCCTCGAACGGCTGGCACCGCTGCTGGCCGATCACGTCACGCGGACCGGGGGGGACGCGGCAGCCGCGCAGAAGGCGCGCGATGCGTTCGGGTCGCCCCTGATCGTGGCGGTCGTGTCGTCCCCCAAGGACCATCCCAAGGTTCCAGAATGGGAACAGTTCCTGTCCGCCGGCGCGGTATGCCTGTCCCTGCTCAACGGTGCTCTGGCCGCGGGCTATGGCGCATCCTGGCTGACCGGGCCCGCCGCCGAGCCGGATTTTGCCCGCGCGCATCTGGGATTGCAGCAAGGTGAACGGATCGTCGGGTTCATCCATATCGGCACCCGCGGCAGTGCCGAGATACCCGATCGGCCCCGTCCCGACGTGGCGTCGCGCACGACCTACCTTTCATGACCGCTGCGGTCCTCGCGCTGATCCGCGGCTGGCTCGACCTGCTGCGTCCGCGCATCTTCCGGGTTCTCGCGCTGGGGGTCGGGCTGACCCTGCTGCTGTTCGTGGTTCTGCAGGTGGCGGTGTTCTGGGCCATCCGCGCGATCGGCCCCGATCAGCTGACCCTGCCATGGGTCGGCCCGATCGAGATCGGCTCCGCCCTGTCATGGGGATCCCTGGCATTGTTCCCGGTCCTGGGCTTCTTCTTGATGGCGCCGGTCGCGGCAGGATTCGCGGGTCTGTTCACCGAACAGGTGGCCGACACTGTCGAGGCGGTGCATTATCCGGCAGATCGGGGGCGTTCCGGTGACTTCGCCGACGGTGTGCTGGAATCGCTAGCCGTTGTTGCCGCGGCGCTGGGGGTTGCCGTCGGCCTGCTGGTCCTGACTCCGCTGATCGGCCCGCTCGCCCCGGTCGCATTCTATCTGGCCAACGGGTGGCTGCTGGGTCGCGAGTTCTTTCAGATGGCCACGCGTCGACATCTTCCGGACGACCGCGCCGCCGACTTGCGGCGCAGGCGCGGGGTTGCGGTCACGCTGCTGGGCGTGGGGGTCGCGGTGCTGCTGACGATCCCGGTGCTGAACATCGCGGTACCGGTGCTGGCCGCCGCGTCATTCACCCATCTGTTCCACCTGGTCAGGCGCCCGGGCGATTGAAGTTCCGCATGTCGTCCCGGGTGATGATGTCGCCCAGGATGACCCAGGCGATCACCGCAAATATCAGCGTGGCCAACAGGGTCGCCCACAGCGCCTTGCGCAGCAGCTGGGGATCGTGCGGCGCCCCGGCGGGCGTGCCCGGGACCACCTCGCCCGCGTCTTCCTGGCTGCGATGTCCGAGGGGCAGCATCAGGAACAGGCACAGGAACCACAGTGTCACATAAAGAACCAGGCCGCCGGTGATCGACATCTCAGACCTGTTCCAGTTCGATCAGGCAGCCGTCGAAATCCTTGGGATGCAGGAACAGGACGGGCTTTCCATGCGCCCCGATCCGCGGTTCCCCGTCGCCCAGCACCCGCGCGCCGCCGGCCTTCATCTGGTCGCGTGCAGAAAGGATGTCGTCCACTTCGAAACACATGTGGTGGATGCCGCCTGCCGGATTCTTGTCGAGAAACCCGAGGATCGGGCTGTCTTCGCCCAGGGGGTACAGCAATTCGATCTTGGTGTTGGGCAGTTCGATGAACACCACGGTGACGCCGTGATCGGGTTCGTCCTGCGGATCGCGGACCGTCGCCCCCAGCGTGTCGCGATAGCGCGCAGCCGCTGCCTGCAGGTCGGGAACGGCAATCGCGACGTGATTCAGACGACCAATCATGCTGGTTTCTCCTTTGGCGTGGCCCGCTTCTAGGCCGCACCGAGGCGGGGGAAAAGGGGCCGCGGATCGCAGTCGCGTTAACGGGGCATTAGGTCGCGCGACATAGGGTCTGACCTCAGCGATTCGTCGGTGCCGTGCGAAAGGAGCTTGCCGCCCATGGACGACAGGAATGCCCCGGTCACGAAAGATCCTGCGCCGAAGGGTCGAGGCACCGTTCGCGACCGCCCGCTGACCGGACTGACGGTCCTGGTGGTGGAGGATTCCCGTTTCGCGTCCGAAGCATTGCGGCTGTTGTGCCTGCGTTCGGGTGCGCGCATCCGGCGCGCCGACAGCCTGCGATCGGCCGGGCGCCACATGCTGTCGCACCGTCCGGCCGTGGCGGTCGTCGATGTGGGCCTGCCGGACGGCAGCGGTGCAGAGCTGATCAGAACCTGGGCGGAGACCGGCCGCCGGGTGCCGGTGCTGCTGGGCATGTCGGGTGACCCCGACAACGAGGCCGTGGCAATGGCCGCCGGTGCCGACGGGTTCCTGCTGAAGCCGGTCGAGAGCCTGGCGGTGTTCCAGCAGGCCATCCTGTCGAAGCTGCCGCCCGAGGACCGCCCCGCCGGACCGCGTCTCGTGGCCGACGAGACCATCATTCCCGACAGTGGCGCGTTGCGCGACGATCTGGTCCACGTGGCCGAGGTTCTGGCGGCATCCGACACGACCGAGTCGATCGACTACATCGCCCGCTTCCTTGCCGGGGTGGCGCGGTCGTCGCACGATCCCGGCCTGACCGACGCGGCAAGCGCGCTCGCCCGCGATCATTCGGCCGGGCGGGCCCTGGCAGCCGACCTGGCGCGGGTCAGCGGGATGGTCCAGGACCGGCTGTCAGCTGCCAACCGCTGATCCCGCCGTGGGCCGAGCACGCGGCTGCCGGGCATTTCAGCCCAGCAAGCCCGGATCGCGCCCCAGATCCAGTCTCGGAAAGATCGTCCGTTCGATCATCCCTGCATCCGTCCCGAACAACCCCCGCATGGCCCAGCCCGCATAGGCGCGCACGTCGCGTCGGCATCAAGTCGCGCTGCTGATAGAGCGCATTATCCGCCAGACCCGGCCAGTCGCCGATCACCCGGGCGGACTGCCCCGCCCGCGAAAAGCAGCGCGCCCCCCGTGCCATGGTCCGTCCCGGCGGACCCGTTCTCGCGCCGGGGCGCATGTCACGGTTGGCTGAGCGACCGCGGGGCCGATCAGCTTTCCCGCGGCAGCACCCGCAGCCGCAATTCGCGCAGCTGTTCGTTCGTGGGCTCGCTAGGCGCCCCCATCATCAGGTCCTCGGCGCGCTGGTTCATCGGGAACATGATGACCTCGCGGATGTTCACCTCGTCGGCCAGCAACATCACGATGCGGTCGATCCCCGCCGCGCAGCCGCCGTGCGGGGGCGCACCATAGCGGAACGCCTTGACCATGCCGCCGAACCGCTTTTCGACCTCGTCGCGTCCGTATCCCGCGATCTCGAAGGCCTTGAACATGATCTCGGGCTTGTGGTTGCGGATGGCGCCGCTGACCAGCTCGTAGCCGTTGCAGGCAAGGTCGTATTGATAGCCGAGCACCTGCAGCGGATCGCCGGCCAGCGCGTCCATTCCGCCCTGCGGCATCGAGAACGGGTTGTGGCTGAAGTCGATGCGGCCGTCCTCGCCCCTCTCGTACATCGGGAAGTCCACGATCCAGGCGAACCTGAACTGGTCTTCGTCGATCAGGCCCAACTCGCGCCCGATTTCGGTCCGCGCGCGGCCGGCGACGGCCTCGAAGGTCTCGGGCTTGCCGCCGAGGAAGAACACGGCGTCGCCCTGATCCAGAGCCAGGGCAGTGCGGAGGGCCTCGGTCTGCTCAGCGCCAAGCGCCTTGGCAACGGGGCCTGCGGCCTCGGTGGTCCCGTCATCGGCCTTGCGCCAGAAGATATACCCCATCCCGGGCAGCCCCTGCTGCTGCGCAAAGGCGTTCATCCGGTCCGCGAACTTGCGCGATCCGCCGCCCGGCGCCGGGATGGCGCGGACCTCAGTCCCCTCCTGCTCCAGCAGCTTGGCGAAGATGCCGAAGCCACTGCCGCGGAAATGGTCGGATACGTCCACCATCTCGATCGGGTTGCGCAGGTCGGGCTTGTCGGTGCCGTATTTCCGCATCGACTCGGCGTAGGGGATGCGCGGCCAGTCGGGATCGACCCGGCGGCCGCCACCGAATTCCTCGAACAACCCCTGGATCACCGGCTGTACGGCCGTGAACACGTCCTCCTGCTCGACGAAGCTCATCTCGACGTCGAGCTGATAGAAATCCGTCGGGCTGCGGTCGGCGCGCGGATCCTCGTCGCGGAAGCAGGGGGCGATCTGGAAATAGCGGTCGAATCCCGCGACCATGATCAGCTGCTTGAACTGCTGCGGCGCCTGCGGCAGCGCGTAGAAGCGGCCGGGATGCAGGCGCGACGGCACCAAGAAGTCGCGCGCGCCCTCGGGCGACGAGGCGGTGATGATCGGGGTCTGGAACTCGGTGAAGCCCGCATCCCACATCGCGTCGCGCAGCCATTTCACGACCCGCGACCGCAGCATGATGTTGTTGTGCAGGCTGTCGCGGCGCAGGTCGATGAAGCGATAGGCCAGCCGGGTTTCCTCAGGGTAGTCCTGATCGCCGAAGACCGGCAGCGGCAGGTCGTCTGCGGGGCCGAGCACCTCGACCGCGCTGGCATAGACCTCGATCTCGCCGGTGGGCAGCCGGGGATTGACCAGCGCGGCATTGCGCAGCTTGACCCGGCCGTCGATGCGGATGACGGTTTCGGCGCGCAGTCGCTCCAGCGTCGCAAAGGCGGGGCTGTCGCTGTCGGCGATGACCTGGGTGATGCCGTAATGATCGCGCAGGTCGATGAAGAGCACGCCGCCGTGGTCGCGGACCCGGTGCACCCACCCCGACAGACGGACCTGCGATCCGGCATCGGCGGCGGTCAGCTGGCCGCAGGTATGGCTGCGATAGGCGTTCATCATCGATCCCCTTGACGTCAGGCCCCGCATCAACCTTTTTGCACTTGCGAAGTCAAGGCGGCCACCAGAACCGGGAAATCGCAGCGATGGCGTATCTGATCCTGAAGGCTGCGATCTCGGGGGTCCTTGTCGCGCTCGCATCCGAGGTGGCGCGGCGACACGCCGGGCTGGGGGCGCTGATCGCATCGCTGCCGCTGGTGTCGGTGCTTGGCATGATCTGGCTGTGGCGCGACACGCATGACGCGGCGCGGCTGGCCGATCACGCGCAGGCCACGCTGTGGTATGTCGCGCCGTCCTTGCCGATGTTCCTGTTGATCCCGATGCTGCTGCGGAATGGCGCCGGATTCTGGGTCAGTCTGGGGGCGGGCTGCGTCCTGACGGTGGCGCTCTACCTGCTGGCCATGCGGATGCGGGGCGCCCTCTAGAACGGGCGCACCACGTTGCCCGACCAGAAGTACGCGCCCATTCCCACCGTGAACAGCACGTTCCCCGCGATCGCGTGCAGCACCCAGGCAGCCGGAAAGCCGCGCTTCAGATAGACGTCGGCAAAGATCCAGCCGCCGACAAAGGTCATCACCGCGACGACCGACGACCAGTACATCAGATGCGCCAGCGCAAAGATGCCGGCGTTGGTCAGGCGTGCCGCGCGCATGCTGGGAAACAGCGGCGCGTAGCGATGAAAGAACAGCACGCGGAAGATCAGTTCCTGCGGCAGGGCCGAAAAGAACGGGTAAAGCAGCCACAGCAGCGGCAGGAATCGCAGCCGCTGAGGTGAGAAGTCGGGGACGAAGCCCGGATGGGTGACGATCATGACCAGCCATCCCGTGGCGCCGACCAGGACCGCGAATGCCAGGGTGCGGCCCCACCGCACCCTGGCCCAGCCGGTGACCAGTTCGGACCACCGGAATTCCCCGGTCCACCAGATCAGCCCCAGCCCCACCAGCGTGAACCCGAACAGCGCGGCGAACAGCCGTTCGGGCTCCAGGAACACCGCGATGGCGAGCGGCGCCCCGACGAACAGCGCCAGGAACTCGGTCCACAGCGCCGTGCGCGACGGGGCCGTCAGCGCGACAGGTGGCTGTTCAGCCATTGCTGCCACTGGATCGCCGTGCCCGCAAACGCGTTCAGGTCCACATTGCCATTGAACCCGGGCGCGGTGCCGGTGCCGGAGTACTGCCAGAACGTCCAGCGCTGTCCCGGGTAGGTGCTGCGCGGGTGATCGGCCACCGAGCGCAGCCAGAATTCTGCCGGAAGCTGCCTCAGGTCGGCCTCCCTGTAGAAATCCACGGTCGTGTAGACGATCGGCCGCTGGCCGTAATACTGCTGCAGCGCCGACATGAAGATCCCCACCTCGCGGTGGATCTCGGCGGGGGACGGGCGAAAGCGGCAGGTACGCGAGGTGTGGACCCATTCCAGGTCGACAACCGGCGGCAGCGTGCCGCGTTCCCGCGGGACATTAGCGATGAACCAAGCCGCCTGTTCCGCGCCCGAGCGGCAGAAGTAATAGAAATGATAGGCGCCGCGCGGCATGCCGACCGCGCGGGTCTGTTCCCAGTAGCGGCGAAATGCAGGGTCGGCGTGGTCACCCCCTTCGGTGGCCTTGAGGAAGGCAAAGCTGATCCCGGCCTGCCGGGCCCGCGCCCAGTCGACCTGCCCCTGATAGCGCGACACGTCGACGCCGTGGACCGGCAGGTTGTAGGGATGGCCGCTGGTCCAGACATGCGGCTTTGTATCGCCCAGCTGCGGGACCGCGCCGCCGATATAGCTGCCCGGCACCGGACCGACGGGGCCGCGGGGCCCGCCACATGCCGCAAGCACTGCCAGCGACAGGACCGCCGCCACCTTCAATAGCCTTCTCACGCCTCTATGTCCCTGTCCGCTCGTTTCTTGTTGGGGCTTTGTCACATGGTCGCGACGTGATCATCCAGCCGCCCGTGCGCGGGAACGATCACGAACGCGTCAGCAACCTGCGGTTGTGAACGGGCGACGCCCGTTCAGTTCATGTCGGGGACCAGCTTGCCCGGATTCAGGATGTTGTTGGGGTCGAGGGCCTGCTTGATCGCCGCCATCACCTGCCAGCCTTCGCCATGCTGGGCCTGCATCAGACCCCGCTTGCCCAGGCCGATGCCGTGCTCGCCGCTGATCGTTCCACCGACCGCCATGGCGCGTTCGGCCATCCGGCCGGCGATCGCCTTCGCGGTGGCCAGTTCTGCCTCGCTCTCGGGGTCGATCAGCATCAGCGTGTGGAAATTGCCGTCGCCGACATGGCCCACGATGTCGCCGATCACCCCCTCGGCCGCCATGTCGGCGGCGGCCGCACTGACCTGCCCCGGCAGTTCCGTCATCGGCACGCAGATGTCCGTCACCACCCCGGTTGCGCCCGGCCGCAGCTTGAGACTCGCCCAGTACGAGGCGTGCCGTGCCGCCCACAGGCGGTTGCGATCCTCGAGGCTGGTGGCCCAGGTGAACCCGGTCCCGTGGCATTCATCGGCGAGGGCGCCGAACGCCTCGGCATCGGCCTTGACGGATTCCGGGCTGCCGTTGAACTCGATCATCAGGTGGGGCGCCAGCGGATAGTCGCTGCCCAGATGCAGGTTCACGGCCTTCATCGCCATCGGGTCCATGAACTCGATCCGGGCCATGGGGATGCCCGACTGCATGGTCATCGCCACGCAGTTCACCGCGTCTTCCAGC
The DNA here is from genome assembly GCF_947496875.1 of uncultured Paracoccus sp. Taxonomy (GTDB): domain Bacteria; phylum Pseudomonadota; class Alphaproteobacteria; order Rhodobacterales; family Rhodobacteraceae; genus Paracoccus. The sequence continues at coordinate 173,055 of NZ_CANMEH010000002.1, forward strand.
GTGGGAAAGGCACAGACACCTGCCGCGACTTCCTCGGGCTGGCCATGCAGGCGCAGCGTCAGTTCGGTGATCAGGCCCAGCGTGCCTTCCGATCCGACGACCAAGGCGGTCAGGTCATAACCGTTGCTGGATTTCGCCGCCCTTGTGCCGGTGCGGATCACCCGCCCATCGGCCAGCACCACCTCCAGCGCCAGGACGTTCTGGCGCATGGTGCCGTAACGTACCGCGGTGGTGCCGCTGGCCCGTGTGGCCGCCATGCCACCCAGTGTGGCATTCGCGCCCGGATCAACCGGGAACATCAGCCCGGTGGTGCGAAGCTCCTGGTTCAGGGCCTCGCGCGTCACGCCGGGCTGAACGACGGCCAGCATGTCGCCCGGACGGACCTCCAGCACCTTGTCCATGCGGGTCAGGTCCATCGTCAGCCCGCCCCGCACCGCCAGGGCGTGACCCTCCAGCGAGGTTCCGGCGCCCCATCCGATCACCGGGACCCGGTGATCGTTGCAAATGCGCAGCACCGCCGACACCTCGGCCGTGGTCAGCGGCCAGGCGACGGCATCGGGCGGCGGGGCGCGGTGAAAGGTTTCCGATCCCCCATGCTGTTCGCGGTCGCTGTCCAGGGTGGACAGACGATCGCCGAGAACGGCGCGCAGGTCGGACAGGACATGGTCGGGGATGGGCAAGGCGCTCTCCGCTTCGGACAGGACAGCGCAGCATCGCGCGACATGGGCCGCTGTTCAAGCGGACAAGCCCGGTCGGACCTGAGCACACGAGACAGATTGACGGGTTCGTCGGCGATGTGATATTCATAGTACAGAATATGACAGGAGATGCTCATGACCCTCGATTGGAAAAGCGGAGGCGTCCTGCTGGGCCTCGTGTTCTTCCTGGCCTTCTTGCTCGTGAAACCCATCGGCGTGTCCACCCAGTTCGTGGTCGCCGACGGCGTGATCTGGGACATGCTGAACCCGTCGCTGGTGGTGACCGGCGCGGATGGCACGGCCTCGTCGGCGGTGACCTATATCGACAAGAACGCCTCGAAGATCGCCAACCCGCTGAACTACGACTTCATCTTCGTGCTGGTGATGATCCTCGGCGCGGCCGCGTCCACCCTGGCGCGCGGCGGGCTCAGCCGTGAGGAGCGTCGGGTGCCTGCCCTGTGGGCCGCGAACCACGGCAACGATGCCACCAAGCGGTTCCTCGTGGCGTTCGCATCCGGGTTCATCGTGCTGTTCGGGGCGCGGCTCGCGGATGGCTGCACCTCGGGCAACATGATGAGCGGCATGGGCCAGACGGCCCTGTCGGGCTACATCTTCACGCTGGGTGCGTTCGCCGCGGCGATCCCGACCGCGATCGCGCTGTTCCCCCGCGACACCAGCCCCAATACCTGAGGAGAAACCGATGCAAATCGTTCTTGCAATCATTCTGGGCGCGGCATTCGGCGCAGTGCTCGACCGCATCGGCGCCACGAATCCCAGCATCCTGAACCGCATGCTGGCGCTGCGCGACCTGCGCCTGGCCAAGGCGATCATGCTGGGGATCGGGGTCTTCTCGATCCTGACCTTCGCCGGCCAGATGCTCGGCCTCGTTGATGTCGGACACATGTCGGTCAAGGCGGCCAACGCCGGCGTGTTCCTGGGCGGCGTCCTGCTGGGAATCGGCTGGGCCGTCTCGGGGTACTGCCCCGGCACCGCGGTCTGTGCGGTGGGTGCGGGCCGGCGCGATGCGATCGGCTATGTGTTCGGCGGGCTGCTGGGCGCGCTGGCATTCACGCTGGTCTACGACGCGGTCACCGCCATGGGCCTGCTGGACGGCATCGCCGGCGGCAAGGTGACGCTGGGTCCGGTGCCCGGATCGGAATATGGCGGCGTGCTGAACATCCGCGGCGACGTGCTGGGCATCATCATGGGCCTGATCTTCGTCGCGGTGGCGTTCGTGCTGCCGGAACGGCTGCGCCCTGCCCCCGTCGTGGGTGAACCCGTTCGCGCCTGATCAGAACCGGACTGCTGCAAAAGTGCCCCGCCGAGAGGCGGGGCACTCACGTTTGAAGCACAGCGTGAAGCGGCGCCGTCGCCCTGTGCAGCCATGCCCGCAGATCAGCTGGCACCAGCGGGTCCAGCCGTTCACGGACCACAGCATGATAGCTGTCGAGCCAGTCGATTTCAGCCGGGCTCAGCATATTTCGGTCGATCAACCGTCGGTCAAACGGCACAAAGGTCAGCGTCGCGAACCCGAGCATGTCGCGCCCGTCGGGACTGTCGGCGGGTTGCACGGCGATCAGGTTTTCCAGGCGGATGCCCCATTCCCCCTCACGGTAGTAGCCGGGTTCGTTGGAAAATATCATCCCCGGTTCCAGCGGAATGTCCGACCGGCGCGAGATCCGGGCCGGGCCTTCGTGCACGCACAGCGCCGCCCCGACGCCGTGGCCGGTGCCGTGATCGAAGTCGAGACCGGCGGTCCACAGCGGTGCCCGCGCCACGGCTTCGATGTCGCGCCCCGACAGCCCGCGGGGAAAGCGCAACCGGCTGAGCGCGATCAGCCCCTGCAGAACCCGGGTAAAGGGATCCCGCGCGGCGTCCGGCACCGACCCGATCGGCAGCGTGCGGGTGATGTCCGTGGTGCCGTCCGGGTACTGCCCGCCCGAGTCGAGCAGCAGCAGGTCACCGGGTTGCACGGTGCGGTTCGTGGCCTCGGTCACCCGGTAATGCACGATGGCGCCGTTGGGCCCCGATCCGCAGATCGTGTCAAAGCTGATGTCGATGCAGCCCGCCTCGCGCCGGAATCCCTCCAGCGTACGGACCACGTCGATTTCCGTGAACGCCCCGGGGGTCTGGCTGTCGAGCCAGGCGAGAATTCGGACCATCGCGACGGCGTCGCGGAGTTGGGCGGCGCGCATGCCCGAAAGCTCGGCGGCGGTCTTTCGCGCCTTGGGCAGCGCAACGGGATCGGGCGCCTCGGCGATCGCGATTCCCGCCCCTTCAAGCAGCCGGAAGACCTGCTCGGGTGCGGTCTGCGGGTCCAGCCGGACCGGACCGGTCAGCGACACCAGCGTATCGGCCAGCCGGTCCGGCGGGGCGATCATCACGTCGGCCCCAAGATGATCGCGCAGATCATCGTGGATTTTGGCCCGATCGACGAACAGCGTGGCGCGCCCGTCATGTCCCAGAATAGCGAAGGCCTGGACCACCGGATTGCGCGGAATGTCCGAACCGCGGATGTTCAGCAGCCAGGCAATCGAGTCCGGCTGCGTAAGGACGGTTGCGCGCTGGTCCGCCTCGGCCAGCACCGCGGCGATCTGCGCGCGACGCTGCTGTGCGGTCGCGCCTGCAAGATCATCCGGATGACGTCGGGCGCGGCCACATGGCGGGGCCGGTCGGTCGGACCAGATGGCATCGACCGGGTTGTCGGTGCCGACCAGAGCGACGCCGGCCTTGTCCAGCCGTTCGCGCAGCGCACTGATCTCGGCCCGGGTGTGCAGCCACGGATCGAACCCGAGGCGGCCGCCGCCAGGTAAGGCATCGGCCACCCAGTCCGCCGCCGTCGTTTCGGGCCAGTTCACAGGTACGAACAGGGCGGGATCGGTTTCCGCACGGACCTGGACGCGATAGCGGCCGTCAACGAAGACCGCCGCCCTGTCGGCGGTGACGACTGCAAAGCCCGCGCTGCCCGAGAACCCGGTGAGCCAGCGCAGGCGCGCATCGCAGTCGGCGACGTATTCGCCCTGATGCGCGTCAGCCCGCGGCACGATCACGGCGTCGAGTCCCTGCGCGGCCATGCGCGCGCGCAGTGCCCCCACCCGTGGGGCCGCAACGGCAGGACTGCTCGGCGCGGAGAAATCCTGAAAGGCCGTGTCCTCCGGCGATCCGGCGCCGGTCCTCATGCCACCTATCGCAGCTTCGCCCGCCGCCCGAACCATCGGCCCGTCCTCAGCCAAAGCGGCGGCCCTGTCCCGCCATCGCGCGGGCGCGTTTGCGGGGATCGCTTTCGAACAGCGCGGCGAGTTGTTCGGTGATCGCGCCCGCCAGCTGTTCGGCGTCGGTGATGGTCACCGCCCGGTTGTAATAGCGGGTCACGTCGTGGCCGATCCCGATGGCGATCAGTTCGACCTGCTTTCGACGTTCGACCATCGCGATGACGTCGCGCAGGTGCTTTTCAAGATAATTGGCGGGATTCACCGACAGGGTGCTGTCGTCGACCGGGGCGCCGTCGGAGATCACCATCAGGATCTTGCGGGCTTCGGCGCGCCGGACCATCCGGCGATGCGCCCATTCCAGCGCCTCGCCGTCGATGTTCTCCTTCAGCAGGCCTTCCTTCATCATCAGCCCGAGGTTCGGACGAACCCGCCGCCAGGGCGCGTCGGCGCTCTTGTAGATGATGTGGCGCAGATCGTTCAGGCGGCCGGGGCCGGCGGGACGCCCGGCCTTCAGCCAGTCCTCGCGCGACAACCCGCCCTTCCATGCGCGGGTCGTGAACCCCAGGATCTCGACCTTGACCGAACAGCGTTCCAGCGTGCGCGCCAGCACATCGGCGCAGATTGCGGCGATGCTGATCGGGCGCCCCCGCATCGAGCCCGAGTTGTCCAGAAGCAGGGTCACCACCGTGTCGCGGAACTCGGTGTCCTTCTCGACCTTGAAGCTCAGCGGCGTGGTCGGATTGGCAACGACGCGGGCCAGGCGGCCGGCATCCAGAACCCCCTCTTCCTTGTCGAATTCCCAGCTGCGGTTCTGCTGTGCCTGCAAGCGGCGCTGCAGCTTGTTGGCAAGCCGGGACACGGCCCCGCGCAGCGGGTCCAGCTGCTTGTCCAGATAGGCGCGCAGGCGTTCCAGTTCGGCCGGCTCGGCCAGATCCTCGGCCCTGATCTCCTCGTCATGGGCCTGGGTAAACACGGCATAGTCGGGATTGGCCTCGCTGACCGGGGGCGGCAGGTCCGGGGGCATGTCGCTGTCGGACATCTCGGCATCATCGGCCAGCTCGTCCTCGGACTGCTCGTCCATGCTGACCTGGGCCTGACGCTCGTCCTGGGTTCGTTCCTGGCTCTGCTCGGGGCTGGCTTCGGCGTCGTCGCCCTCATCCTGCTGCTGGGACTGCTCCTGGCCGGAATCATCCTGCTCCTGCTCGGCGTTCTCGTCGGCCTCATCCTCGGGCTCGTCCGGGTCGTCGCCCAACTGGTCGCCATAGCCGAGATCCGCGATCAGGCGCCGGGACAGCCGCGCAAAGGCGCCCTGGTCGTCCAGCGAATGGGCGGCGGCATCCAGCGTGTCGCCGCCCTGCTGTTCGACGAACGGTCGCCACAGATCGGCCACGTGCTGTGCTGCCTGGGGCAGCGGTCGCCCGGTTGCCGCCTGCCGGACCAGATAGCCGGCCGCCACCGCCAGCGGCACGTCGGACGCCTGTCGCACTTGGCCGTAGCCCTTGCGCTCTGCCTCGGCGCCCATGCGGGCGTCGATGTTGGACAGGGCACCCGGCATGTCGCGCGCCCCCAGCGCCTCGCACCGCGCCGTCTCCATCGCCTCGTACAATTCGCGCGCGACCGGGCCCGAGGGGGTGTAGCGGGCGTGGGTCGCCGCGTCGTGGTGGCGGATCTTCATCGCCATGGCATCGGCGGCGCCGCGCGCCATCAGCACTTCGTCCCGGCTCATCCGCCGGCTGACCTGCGGCAGCCGCATCGTGTCGCCGGAAAAGCCCGACGGATCGGCCGTGAAGGTCACGTTCAGTTCGTGCTCCTCGGCGAGCGCGCGCGTCGCCTCGGTCAGCGCCTTCTTGAACGGATCGGCGGGGTTGTCGGTCTTTTTCATGCGGTGCTCGGGCGCGGCTCGGGGATGTCAGGGGCGGCGGTGCGGGCGTTGGTCCAAGCCCGACAAGCGACAGGACGGCCGCTGGAGATCGCGGCGGCATGAACCCTTGTCCGACATGTCGGGCGCCGTGTCGAGAGGTCGCGGCGGAACCGGTCGGGCGTCCCGCGACGTTGAGGCAGCAGCACCAAGAAGGAGACGCCGATGACTGCGCATTTCGCTCGCCCGACTCGCCTGCTGGCAGCTGCGTGCCTTGCATTCGTGCTACACGGCGGGGCCGCCGCTCTGGCAGAGACGGGGAGCCCCGCGCCCGCGCCGCAGCCAGTGCTGAATGCCGGGCCGGGCTGCGCGAAGGACGTCAGGCAGGCCTATAATGACGGCTTTCTGCACGGCGTGGATGCAATTAGGGCGCAGCTGGCGCAGGCAACCGCAACGATGCAGACGCAGGTACAGGCGCAGGTGAACGCGCAGCTGAAACAGCTGCAACAGCAGTCGGCGGCAGAACTCGACACCCGTATCGCGGCCGCGCAGGAACGGGCGCTGGAGGAGCAGGCAAACGCCGGAGCGGGCGCGACGATCCCGAAGGACGCCAGGATGCCGTCACTGACCGGAACGCTGCAAAGCCTGGACGCAGACACGGCGCGGGGCACAGCGGAACCCCGCGAGCGCACCGCGTCGCCGGCAAGCGATGGTGGCCCGGCATCCCTGCCGCCCGGCAGCACCCTGACCATCACCGATCCGCAGAACCTGCCCCCGGACCTCTATCGGGCGCTGATGGAGTACGCCGCGCAGTGACGGAAAAGGCGACCGTCAGCCTGCCTTGGCAACGGCGCTTTCCGGCAGTTCCTCATCGAACAGGCGCTGGTAGAATTCGGCCACCGTTTGCCGTTCCAGTTCGTCGCACTTGTTCAGGAACGTCAGGCGGAACGCATAGCCGATGCTGTCGAAGATCCGGCTGTTCTGCGCCCAGCTGATGACGGTGCGGGGCGACATGACGGTGGACAGGTCGCCCTGCATGAACGCCGTCCGGGTCAGATCGGCCAGGGTGACCATCTGCCCGACCATCTTGCGACCCTTGTCGGTGTTCATCTGCGGCACCTTGGCCAGCACGATCGCCGTTTCGGCATCGTGGCTGAGATAGTTCAGCGTGGCGACCAGCGACCAGCGGTCCATCTGGCCCTGGTTGATCTGCTGGGTGCCGTGATACAGGCCGGTGGTGTCGCCCAGGCCCACGGTGTTGGCGGTGGCGAACAGCCGGAAATACGGGTTCGGGGTGATGACCTCGTTCTGATCCAGCAGGGTCAGCTTGCCGTCGGCCTCCAGCACGCGCTGGATCACGAACATCACGTCGGCGCGTCCGGCGTCGTATTCGTCAAAGACGATCGCGGTCGGGTTGCGCAGCGCCCACGGCAGGATTCCCTCGTGGAACACCGTCACCTGCTTGCCGCCGACGAGCTTGATCGCATCCTTGCCGATCAGGTCGATCCGGCTGACGTGACTGTCCAGGTTCACCCGCACGCAGGGCCAGTTCAGCCGCGCCGCCACTTGCTCGATATGCGTGGATTTTCCGGTGCCGTGATAGCCCTGGATCATCACCCGGCGATTATAGGCGAAGCCCGCGAGAATGGCCAAGGTCGTGTCGGGATCGAACTTGTACGTCGTGTCCAGATCGGGCACCCGATCGGTGCGCTCGGCAAAGCCCTTGACCTTCATGTCGCTGTCCAGGCCGAAGACATCACGAAGGTCGATCTCTTCGGTGGGTTTCGCGTGTTCGTCCAGATCGGCCATCATCCCGTCCTTTCGCCTATCCTCCCGGGTCATGGAGGATAAGCAATCTGCGTGCAAGCTGAGAACCCGATGCGGCTCTTGCGCGTTCCGCCAGTCGCGGGACAGTATGACACGAAGATGCACAAGGGGCAGGGATGAGCGGACTGATTGCATTGCTGGACGACGTCGCGGGGATCGCGAAAGTCGCCGCGGCCTCTGTGGACGACGTTGCCGGCATGTCGGCCAAGGCGGGAATGAAGGCCGCCGGCGCGGTGATCGACGACGCCGCCGTGACCCCGAAATACGTCCATGGGTTCGACGCCAGCCGCGAACTGCCGATCGTGCTGAAGATCGCCCGCGGGTCGATCGTGAACAAGGTCGCCATCCTGCTGCCCGTCGCGCTTCTGCTCAGCGTGTTCGCGCCGTGGCTGATCACGCCGCTGCTGATGTTGGGCGGCTGCTATCTGTGCTTCGAGGGGGCCGAGAAGGTCTGGCACGCGATCAGCGGCGCGACGCACGAGGACGCGACGCATGACGTGGACGGGGGCGACAAGGCGCATCTGGAAGAGTCCAAGGTGAAGGGGGCGATCAAGACCGACTTCATCCTGTCGGCCGAGATCATGACCATCGCGCTGGCGACCATCCCCGCGGAACAGAGCCTGTGGATGAAGGCGCTGGTCCTGCTGGCGGTGGCGATAGGCATAACCATCGCCGTGTACGGTTCGGTGGCGCTGATCGTGAAGGCCGACGATTACGGTCTGTCACTGGCGAAGACGCGCGAGGGGTTCCTGGAAGCCGCCGGCAAGCGGATCGTCAAGATCATGCCGGGGTTCATGAAGGCGCTGACGATCGTGGGCACGGCCGCGATGCTGTGGGTGGGCGGCAACATCGTGCTGCACGGCCTCGACGTGCTTGGATTTTCCACCCCGTACGACACGATCCACCACTGGTCCGAGGGCGCGTCCCATGCAGCCCCCGAGTCGCTTTCGGGGATCATCGGATGGGCGGTCACCGCGTTCTTCGACGGCGTATTCGGGCTGGCTCTGGGACTGCTGCTGATCCCCGTCGCCACCCGTGTCGTCAGCCCGCTGATCGGCGCGGTCACCGGAAGCGAAGCCAAGGCCCATTGAGCGCACGCCGGCCGCCGGCCGGATCGGAACGGACGGGGATGTGCGCCCGAGAAGGCCCATGAAGCGCCTCGCCAGAGCGTCGCCCCCCTCACGATCTCACGGGCAAACGCGTGACCTGCACTCCCGGCAGGTCGGGGATGCGCTGACCCCCGCGCCCTTGCCCCCCGTCGGGGCTGCCCCTATCTGGGCCGGATCAAGTCGATCAGGGAACCGTCATGCGCACCACATTGCAGTACATGAAGTGGCCCTTCATCGTCACGGTTGCAGGACTGATCCTGTCCGCCGCGCTGGGGTGGCAGTTTTCCGGCACCATCGCCGGCACGCTGTCGTTCTTCCTGATCGCTGCCGTCCTTGCCGTCCTGGAAATCTCGCTGTCCTTCGACAATGCGATCGTGAACGCGCAGAAGCTCAGGACGATGTCGCCCGTGTGGCAGCGGCGATTCCTGACCTGGGGGATCATCATCGCCGTATTCGGCATGCGGATCATCTTTCCGCTGCTGATCGTCGTCATTGCCGCGCAGGTGGGCCCCTGGGCCGCGATGAAACTCGCCGCAACCGATCCGGTTCGCTACGCCGAACTGATCGGCGACGCCCATCTGCCGATCGCCGCGTTCGGCGGGTCGTTCCTGATGCTCGTCGCGCTGAACTACTTCTTCGACCAGTCGAAGGACGTCCACTGGATCGAGGGGCTGGAGCGCCGCCTGCGCTCGGTCGGCAGCATCCGCGGCATGGAGGTGGGCTTCGTGCTGGTCTTCGTGCTGCTGTTCACCATCCTTCTCCCGCTGCCGGATGAGGCGCGGTTCATGTTTGCCGCCATGTGGGGGATCGTCACCTATCTGGCGGTCGACGCGCTGGGTCACGTCCTCGACCGCTGGGGTCAGAGCAGCGCTAACGCGGCCGGTCAAGCGGGACTGGGCGGGTTCCTGTATCTGGAGGTGCTCGACGCCTCGTTCAGCTTCGACGGGGTGATCGGGGCCTTTGCGCTGACCCAGAACCTGTTCCTGATCGCCATCGGACTAGGCATCGGTGCGATGTATGTCCGGTCCATGACGGTGATGCTGGTCGAACGCGGCACGCTTGCCGAGTTCCGTTTTCTGGAACACGGCGCGTTCTGGTCGATCCTGATCCTATCGGTGGTCATGTTCGCCCAGAGCATGTGGCACATCCCCGAGGTGATCACGGGCCTTGGCGGTGCTTTCGTGATCGGTCTGTCGTTCGTGTCGTCGCTGCGCTGGAACAGGAAGAACGGCCAACCGGACATGGAAAGGGGCGCCGTGGAGGGCGCCCCTGGATCGTTCATCAGTTCGGACTGATCACATGTGACGACGGAAGAAGTCGTTCATCTTCTCGTCGGCATCCGTCTTGGTCCAGCCATAGCGTTCCTGCAGCTTGCCGGACATGCGGTCGCGATCACCGGCGATCTGCGTCAACTCGTCGTCGGTCAGGTCGCCCCATTCCTGTTTCACGGACCCCTTGAGCTGGTCCCATTTCCCCTTGATGACATCCCAGTTCATGTCGAACTCCTGTGTTGGTTCATTCGCATACCAACTCGTTCAACCCGCTGGCGGTTCCGCCGCCGGCACCCGGCCGCTTGAGGCCCGGGCGGGCAGTCGCTAACAGGGGTTGACCCGCAGAAAGGCCTTGCCATGCCCGCGACGCTATCCACCGCCGATGCCGCGTTCGAGCAGCAGTTCGCTGCGCTGCTGGCGGTCAAGCGAGAGGACGCGGCCGATGTCGGCGCCGCGGTGGCGACGATCATCGCCGATGTGCGAAAGCGCCGCGATGCGGCGCTGGTCGATCTCACGAATCGCTTTGACGGAGTGGATCTGACGGCGGACGAGCTGCGCCTGCCGGATGATCTGATCGCGTCTGCCGCCGCACGGGTTCCGGCCGATCAGGCAGACGCGCTTGATCTCGCCGCGGCACGGATCCGCAGCTATCATCAGCGCCAGATGCCGACGGATGAAAGCTGGACCGACGGCATCGGCGCGGAACTGGGCTGGCGCTGGACGCCGGTCCGGGCGGCTGGTCTGTATGTGCCTGGCGGGCAGGCCAGCTATCCTTCGTCTGTCCTGATGAATGCCATCCCTGCGCGCGTGGCCGGGGTCGAACGGCTGGTGGTCTGCGTGCCGACGCCGGGCGGTGTGATCAACCCGCTGGTGATGCATGCGTGTCGGCTCGCCGGGGTCGACGAGGTCTATCGCATCGGCGGCGCACAGGCGATCGCGGCGCTTGCCTATGGCACCGATACGATCGCCCCCGTGGACAAGATCACCGGCCCCGGCAATGCCTATGTCGCCGCTGCCAAGGCACAGGTCTTCGGCCGCGTGGGGATCGACATGATCGCGGGCCCGTCCGAGGTCCTGATCATCGCGCAGGGCGCGCAGAATCCCGACTGGCTGGCGCTCGACCTGCTCGCTCAGGCCGAACACGATGCCGATGCCCAGTCGGTCCTGATCACCCCCGATGCCGACCTTGCAGCCGCGGTGCGGCAGGCCGTCGACCGGCTGATCCCTACCCTGCCCCGGGCGGAAATTGCCGGCGCAAGCTGGCGCGATCACGGCGCGATCATCCTGTGCCGGGATCTGGTCGAGGCCGCTGCGCTCAGCGATCGGATCGCGCCGGAACACCTGGAACTCTGCGTCGACGATCCCGAGGCGCTGGCGGCGCAGACCCGCCATGCCGGCGCGATCTTCATGGGCAGCTGGACGCCCGAGGCGGCCGGCGACTATGTCAGCGGCCCGAACCATGTGCTGCCGACCGCGCGCTCTGCCCGCTTCTCGTCCGGGCTGTCGGTCATGGATTTCCTGAAACGCACGACGCTGTCCCGGCTGAACCCCGCCGCGCTGGCCGCGATCGGGCCCGCCGCCGTGACTCTGGCCAGCGCCGAGGGTCTGTCGGCGCACGCCAGATCCGTTGCGGTCCGGCTGGACTTACTCAACGACAGGGGCGCCGCATGACCCGGCTGATCCGCATCGCCATCGACGACAGCGCCCTGCCCCCGGCCACCCCCGAGATGGAGCAGGAGCGGCGGGTCGCGATCTTCGACCTGCTCGAGGATAACAGCTTTACCCTGCCCGGCCGCGACGGTGTGGCGCCCGCGCCTGGCCCCTATGCGCTGCTGCTGGCGGTGCGGGACCGGCGCCTGGTCTTCGAGGTGACGACCGAGGCGGGCGAGCTTGTCGCCGAGTTCCACCTGGCGATGTCGCCCTTCCGTCAGGCGGTAAAGGATTACTTCCAGATATGCGAAAGCTACTTCGACGCGGTGAAGAAGCTGCCGACGGCGCAGATCGAGGCGATCGACATGGCCCGGCGCGGCATCCACAACGAGGGCGCCCGGACGCTGATGGAACGGCTGGACGGCAAGGCCGAGATCGACATCGACACCGCCCGCCGCCTGTTCACCCTTGTCTGTGCCCTGCTCGCCGACTGACATGGCGGACAGCTTCCCGGGCTCGGTCCTGTTCTGCTGCGATCACAATTCCATCCGCTCGCCCATGGCGGAGGGGATGATGAAGCAGTTCTATGGGCGGCGGGCCTATGTTCAATCCGCCGGAATCCGGAACGACATGGAAATCGACGGGTTCGCCGTGGCCGTCTGCGACGAGCTTGGCGTCGAACTTGGCCGGCACCGGACCCGCAGCTTCGAGGAAATGCGCGACTGGGGCGATGATCTGGCCCAGTTCGACCTGATCATCGCGCTCAGCCCGGCCAGTCAGCGTCACGCGCTGGAACTGACGCGCACGTCGCATGTTGCGGTGGAGTACTGGCCGATCATGGATCCCACGGGCCTTGCAGAGGGCCGGGATGCCAAGCTGGCAGCATACCGCATGACCCGCGACCAGATCCGCAAACGGATGATCGACCGGTTCGGCCCGCCGCAGCATTGAAGCGCATCAGCGACTGGCCGGGCGCGCTGCGCCAGCGGCGTCAGCCAGCCCTGTTCATCCCGGCCGCGGCCAGCGGCCGTATCGGTGACCTTACGGCGACCATTCCAGAAAGTTGCGGATGATCCGCAGCCCGACCTGCTGGGATTTTTCAGGGTGGAACTGGGTCCCGACGATGTTGTCGCGGCCGATCACGGCGGTCACGGGTCCACCGTAGTCAACGGTAGCGAGCAGGGTTGACGGGTCGGCCGGCATGAACTGCCAGCCGTGAACGAAATAGGCGTGGTCCCCCGTGGCGATCCCCGACAGAACCGGGTGGGGCTGCAGGATCTTCAGGTCGTTCCAGCCCATATGCGGAACCTTCAGCGCCGGATCTGCCGGCTCGATCGCCCGGATCTCTCCCGCAATCCAGCCGAGCCCCGGCGTTTCGCCATGCTCGAAGCCGCGGTCGGCGAGCAGTTGCATGCCAACGCAGATCCCCATGAACGGCACGGCGCGGCGCAGGACTGCGTCGTCCAGCGCCTCTCGCAGGCCGGGCTGGGCATCGAAGGCTGCCCGACAAGCGGGGAATGCGCCGTCGCCCGGCAGCACGATCCGGTCCGCCCGGCGCACCGCGTCCGGATCGGCCGTGACCTCGACACGGTCGACGCCCACCTCGCGGCCCATGCGGGCGAACGCCTTTTCGGCCGAATGCAGGTTGCCGCTGTCATAGTCGATCAGCACCACCCGCATCACAGCGCACCTTTTGTCGACGGGACGTCATCGGCGCGGCGGGGGTCCTGTTCCACCGCCTCGCGCAAGGCGCGGGCCACCGCCTTGAAGGCGGCCTCTGCGATGTGGTGCGCATTGATGCCGTGGATCAGGTCCACGTGCAGGGTGATGCCCCCATGGGTCGACAGGGCCTGGAAGAACTCGCGCACCAGTTCGGTGTCGAAGCTGCCGATCTTGGGTGCCGCGAACGGCAGGTTCCACACCAGATAGGGGCGTCCCGACAGGTCCAGCGCCGCCCGCACCAGCGTATCGTCCATAGGCAGGTGGCAGCTGCCATAGCGGCGGATCCCGCGCTTGTCGCCCAGCGCGCGCGCCAGCGCCTGCCCCAGGGCGATCCCGGTGTCCTCGACGGTGTGATGGTCGTCGATATGCAGGTCACCGGTTGCCGCGATCTCCATGTCGATCACCGAGTGGCGGGAGAGCTGATCCAGCATGTGATCGAAAAATCCGACCCCTGTCCGGTTGGCGAAGCGGCCGGTCCCATCGAGGTCGATCGTCACCGTGATATCCGTCTCCGCGGTCTGACGGGTCAACGTCGCGCGTCGCATGGCGGTCCCCATTTGCAAGCTCTGGTCCGCTTACAGGATGGATCAGCCCGGCGGCAAGCAGGCGCCACGACCGATCAGACGAGCCAGAGCGACGCGGCCTTCAGCTTCTGACGGATGACCTGTTCGCGTGACGGCAACCGGGACCGGTCGAACGCGGGCGGATCAGGTCCCGTCCGTCGCCGCCGACAACCAGCCGATCCCAGGCGGGCCAGCCCGCCATAAGCGCCTGCAACGCCGACAGGCAGGCCAGCGCCTCGACCACCTCGACCGCGCTGTCGGGCGCCGCGGCATAGAGCAGGGGCAGCTTTCGCCAGTGCCACGCGACCGCGCCGTCCATGCCGGCAAATTCGGGCCCCGGCCGCCCGCCGCCAAGGCTGTGGATGACCAGGGGCAGGATCACCTGATCCAGCCAGGGCACAAGGGCCTGGGCCGCCAGCGCCTCGCCGGGATCACGCTGCAGGTCGGTCGCCCAGGTCAGGAAGCGCCGCCCGAACTCCGCCGGATCTGGCCCGCAGAACCAGCCCGCGTTGAAGTAGAGATATCGCTCCCAGTGGTCCTCGGGCTGGGACAAGTCGAGCGACGTGGCGAGGTCCAGCCCAAACCGGTCATACAGCGCGCTCCAGATTGCATTATAACCCGGGCCGTAAAGCGGCGGATCGGGCCATGTGCCTTCGCGGCGCATCGATGCGGTCGGGGGGCAACTACCGAGCGGCAGCCGGCCGATCGGCCCGGTGATGACCGTGTCGCTGTCCAGAAACAGGAACGGTTCGCCGGCGGGCAGCAGCGCCAGTGCCTCAATCTTGTTGCCGTGCGGATAGCTGTGCCCGAACGCGTGCGCATGCAGCGGCACGATCTCGGCCCCGAAGTCCGTCAAGGCGGCGCGGCCGGCGGCTGTCAGGCGAACATCCCGCCCCTGCCACGCGCCGGTGGGCTGCGGCTCGGCCACGATCAGCCGGCCCCGGAACCCGGGCGCGTTCCGGCGCAGGCTGGCGGCCAGCAACGCGGCCTCGCGCTCCAGCCGGCCCGCCTGCGCCACTGCGAGGATGTTGAAGACGGGCGTGGACTGGCGATCCGCGCGGGCGTGGTCCTGCAGCGTGCGCAACTCACCGCGCGTATGCGCGACGGCAGCACACGCAGCAGCCCCCGATCCTGCCTCGGTCCGGTCGGCCCGGCGCTCGCGCTCTGCCCGGGCGATCCGGTTCGCGGCACGCCGTGCCGCGCGGTCCGCCCGGTTCCGGGCCTTCCGTGTGGCGCGCAACGTCGCTGCGTCCTCAGCCGATGGGCCGATGGCCGGTCCGGCTGCACCGCCCCCTTGCGCACCGTGGCCGTGGACCGGCGGATAGTGCGGGACATCAGAGTTTCGGGAAGCCTCGCGAGGGTCGGTCATCTCGGCCTGCGCCTGCGGGGGTGCGTCCTGCCGAGACTTGGGTCACGCGCGGGACGGGATGGTGGGCGACCCTGGAATCGAACCAGGCATGGGTCTCCCCGGCGGAGTTACAGTCCGCTGCCGCACCTTGCAGCACGTCGCCCGACGCCGGCGGTGATTAGCCCCGCCATTTAACCCGGTCAAGCGGTTTCAGGACGATCGACAGGGGGACAGGCCCGCGGATGATCCGTTTCGACTTGCACCGCGGCCGCCTGACGCGCAGGAACGAAGCCATGCAAGATAAGCCACGTTCATCGTCACATCCGTCCCGCCCCGCCGACACGCGGGGCCGCCGCGCGGGAGCGTCAGGCAGCCGGTCCGCCGAGACCAGCGGTAGCGACGGCCACCCCCCTCGCAAGCCGACCTGGGTCATTGACAAGGAACGGGCGAAACGGACCGCCATGACGGAACCGGTGTGGTTGTTCGGCCTGCACGCCGTCCGCGATGCCCTGGCGAACCCGGCACGTGAAAAGCTGCGGCTGGTGCTGACACGCAACGCCGCAGACCGGCTGGCCGAGGACCTGTCCGCCGCAGCCATCGCCCCCGAGATCGTCGATGCGCGCAGCTTTGCAAAGGTCGTCCCGCTGGCCCCGGACAGCGTCCACCAGGGCGCGGCGCTGGAGGTCCGGCCGCTGGCTTGGGGCCGTCTGGAGGACGTGGCGCTTGCGCCTCGTCCGGGACGCCCCCTCGTCGTGGCGCTGGACCGGGTCACGGACCCGCACAATGTAGGGGCCATCCTGCGCTCGGCCGAGGTGTTCGGCGCGCAGGCGGTCGTCGCCCCCGCACGGCACAGCGCCCCGGAAACCGGCGCGCTCGCCAAGTCGGCATCGGGCGCGCTGGAACGTCAGCCCTACCTGCGGGTGACGAACCTGTCCGATGCGCTGGACCGGCTGAGGTCGCTCGGCTTCGTCCTGGTCGGTCTGGATGGAACCGGCGACCGGACCTTGCCGGATTTGCTGGGCGCCCTGCCCGGCGCGCCGATCTGCCTCGTGCTGGGGGCCGAGGGTCCCGGAATGCGGGACAAGACCGTCGCCACGTGCGATCACGTCGTCCGCATCCCGTCGGCGTCCGATTTCGGATCGCTGAACGTGTCCAACGCGGCGGCGGTCGCGCTGTTCGCCGCGCGTCAGGCTGACTGACGGCAGCCGATCACCGGCCGCCCCCGGACGTTCACATGCGCGCGCGTCACGGCAGTTTCGATTGAGGTTGCAGCACACTGGTGGCACACCCGCTGCGATGATCCCCTTGTTGCACCCCTTGCTCCGGCTGCCTCACCTGCTGTGGGTTGCTGCCGCGGCACTGACGCTGGCCGCCCTGCCCACGCCGTCCGTTGCCCAGAACTGGGCGGTCGGCGGGCTGGACGCCGTTGAACTGTTCAGCAGCGGTCGCCCTATCGCCGGACGCAGTGACCTGGGCACGGTCTGGAAAGGGCGGACGTGGCTGTTCGCGTCCGAACCGAACCGCAGCGCGTTTGAGGCCAATCCGCGCCGGTTTGCGCCTGCACTCGGGGGTCTGTGCCCCGCCTCGCTGGCCGAGGGGGCGCGTGTGCCCGGCCGGCCAGAGCTTGCGGTGGTGATCGGCGGGCGCATGTACCTGCCATCCTCGGTCCGGCATCGCAGCATCCTGCTGGCCGACCCTGACGGCGTTCTCGCCGCTGCACGGGCTGCGGCGCGCTGAACGGCCGCGCTCTCCTTGCACGGCAGCGTGAGCGGTTGTCACGACCCCGTTACGGGACTGGAACCAAAGGCGCACAAGGCGCATTTATATCGTGAACATGACCACGGAACGGTCGTGTTCGGATCACTGTCCCTCGTTCCGCGACTTGCGCCCGGTCTGCTCTGTCAGAACCGGGCGCTTTTTATTAGGGTGCTGCCCAGAGTCGTTCCCCAGGTCAACCCAGGAGCTTGCTGTGACCACGCGCGCAGAGATCGATCGAATCGCTGAAGAAACAAAGGTGATTGCCGTTGTGGGACTGTCGCCCAAGCCGGACCGGCCCAGCCACGGCGTCGCGCGCTTCCTTCAGTCCCGCGGGCACCGGATCATTCCCGTCAACCCGGGGCATGCGGGTCAGGAAATCCTCGGCGAGACGGTCTATGCCAGCCTGGGCGAGGTTCCGAATGCCGACCAGGTCGACATGATCGACATCTTCAGGCAGTCCGATGCGGTTCCGGCCATCGTCGACGAAGCCCTGGAGGTTCTGCCGAATCTCCGCACGGTCTGGATGCAGATCGGCGTCCAGCACGCCGACGCCGCGGCCAAGGCCGAGGCGGCCGGCAAGACCGTCGTTCAGAACATGTGCCCCAAGATCGAGTTCCCGCGCTGATCGCCGCCGACACTGGGGGGCACGCGCACCCGTTCGGCCGTTCCCCCTTTCAATCGTGTGTCTGCACGTTATAGTTCCGGCATGACCCGGATGCGATACATCGCCACGACCAGGATCGCGCAGCCCCGTTCGCGGCTGGACGTGAGCCTCCGCGGTCTGCTGCTTCTTACGCTGCGCTGAGCGGGTCCCCGGGCCACCGCTCAGCTGGTCAGCGCCCGGACACCCGACAAGCAGACACATGACCAAGGCAGCAGCACATGACCGACACCAACCGGGTTTTCATCTTTGACACGACCCTGCGCGATGGCGAACAGTCGCCGGGCGCCACGATGTCCCATGCCGAAAAGCTCGAGATCGCCCAGATGCTGGACGAGATGGGCGTGGACATCATCGAGGCCGGTTTTCCGATCGCATCCGAGGGCGACTTTGCGGCCGTCAGCGAAATCGCCAGGCAGGCGCAGAATGCCGTCATCTGCGGTCTGGCGCGGGCCCAACTGCCCGACATCGATCGTGCCTGGGAAGCGGTGAAGCACGCCCGGCGGCCCCGCATCCACACCTTCATCGGCACGTCGCCGCTGCACCGCGCCATTCCCAATCTCGACATGGACCAGATGGCCGACCGCATCCACGAGACCGTCACCCACGCCCGCAACCTGTGCGAGGATGTGCAGTGGTCCCCGATGGACGCCACCCGCACGGAACACGACTATCTGTGCCGCGTCGTCGAGATCGCGATCAAGGCGGGGGCAACCACGATCAACATCCCCGACACCGTCGGCTACACCGCGCCGCGCGAATCCGCCGACCTGATCCGCATGCTGCTGACCCGCGTTCCGGGCGCCGACAAGGTGGTGTTCGCGACCCACTGCCACAACGATCTGGGCATGGCGACCGCCAACAGCCTGGCCGCGGTCGAGGCCGGCGCACGGCAGATCGAGTGCACCATCAACGGACTGGGGGAACGTGCCGGCAACACCGCGCTGGAAGAGGTCGTGATGGCGCTGAAGGTGCGCCACGACATCATGCCGTACACGACCGCGATCGATACTACCAAGATCATCGGCCTGTCCCGGCGGGTCAGCCAGGTGTCCGGTTTTCCCGTGCAGTTCAACAAGGCCATCGTCGGCAAGAACGCGTTCCTGCACGAATCGGGCATCCACCAGGATGGCGTGCTGAAGAATGTCGAGACGTTCGAGATCATGAAGCCCGCGGACATCGGCCTGAACGAAGCCAACATCGCGATGGGCAAGCATTCCGGCCGCGCGGCGCTGCGCGCCAAGCTGAAGGATCTCGGCTATGAGCTGGGCGACAACCAGCTGAAGGACATCTTCGTCCGCTTCAAGACCCTCGCCGATCGCAAGAAGGAAGTGTTCGACGAGGACCTGGTCGCACTGATGCAGGACAGCACCGCCAACACGGACAGCGACCACCTGCAGGTCCGCAAGCTGCGCGTCGTCTGCGGGGGCGGCGAGCCGGCGATCGCCAACCTGACGATGAGCGTGGGCGATGAGGAGAAGACCGTCGAGCGGCAAGGGGACGGACCCGTCGACGCCGCATTCGCCTGCGTCAACGCCCTGTTCGATCACAGCGCCACGCTGCAGCTCTATCAGGTGCACGCTGTCACCGAGGGGACCGATGCGCAGGCGACGGTCAGTGTTCGGCTTGAGGAGGATGGGCGGATCGCCACCGGCCAAGCGGCGGACACCGACACGATCCTGGCCAGTGTAAAGGCGTATGTGGGGGCGCTGAACCGACTGCTGGTGCGACGACAGAAAACCGCGCCGGACAGCGACAGCAAGACGGTGAGCATGTATTCGCACTGAGATTTGGCCCGACCGTGCTGCGGTCGGGCCAGCCTTTGATCGTGGCAAAAGCGACCGGGACCCGCGACCACGGCAATGATGTCTGTTCGTGGTGTCGAACAATCATCGCGTGTGCCGGGTGGCTGATTAACCTTTCCTGTTTCACGGGTGGGACGTATAGGAAGCACTGGCCGGCGACCGCGACTCGGGCGCGCGTTCGCCGGCCCAAACATTTCCTGCCGGGGTGCGACCGGGCCGGACAGGACGCGCAAGGCGAAAGGGACACGGAAAGATGGCATTCGGCGGTCTGTTTGCAACGGACATCGCGATCGACCTGGGCACGGCAAACACGCTGGTCTACGTCAAGGGCAAGGGCATCATCCTGAACGAACCGTCGGTGGTGGCCTACCACGTCAAGGACGGCAAGAAGCAGGTTCTCGCGGTGGGCGAGGATGCCAAGCTGATGCTGGGCCGGACCCCCGGCAGCATCGAGGCGATCCGGCCGATGCGGGATGGCGTGATCGCCGATTTCGACAGCGCCGAGGAGATGATCAAGCACTTCATCCGAAAGGTGTTCCGGCGCACCACGTTTTCCAAGCCCAAGGTCATCGTGTGTGTGCCGCACGGCGCCACCCCGGTGGAAAAGCGGGCCATTCGTCAGTCGGTCCTGTCCGCCGGCGCCCGCAAGAGCGCGCTGATCGCCGAACCGATCGCCGCCGCGATCGGGGCCGGCATGCCGATCACCGAACCGACCGGCAGCATGGTCGTGGACATTGGCGGCGGCACGACCGAGGTAGCGGTGCTGTCGCTCGGCGACGTGGTCTACGCCCGCTCGGTCCGGATCGGCGGCGATCGCATGGATGATGCGGTGGTCAATTACCTGCGGCGCAACCACAATCTGCTGATCGGTGAGGCGACGGCCGAACGGGTCAAGACGTCGATCGGAACCGCACGGATGCCGGATGACGGACGCGGCGCCAGCATGATGGTGCGCGGCCGCGACCTGCTGAACGGTATCCCCAAGGAACTGGAGATCACCCAGGCGATGGTGGCCGAGGCGCTGTCCGAACCCGTCCAGCAGATCTGCGAGGCCGTCATGATCGCGCTGGAGGCGACGCCCCCGGATCTGGCCGCTGACATCGTCGATCGGGGTGTCATGCTGACGGGTGGCGGTGCGATGCTGGGCGAGATGGACCTGGCGCTGCGCGAGCAGACCGGGTTGTCGATCTCGATCGCCGATCAGCCGATGAGCTGCGTGGCATTGGGCACCGGCAAGGCGCTGGAGTACGAAAAGCAGCTGCGCCACGTGATCGACTACGACAGCTGAGGTTTCGGCCGTGGCGCGCAAGGGCTATGACTTCGCCGCCCCCGTCCGCCGCGTCCTGGTTGCGGTGCTGGTGCTGGTGCTGGTCGGACTGTTCCTGTTCTGGCGCATCGACGGGCCGAGGGCGGAACGGATGCGGGCGATGTTCATCGACCGGTTCGTCCCCGGGTTCGAATGGGCGTTGCGGCCGGTCACCCAGGTCACCCAGATGGTCGCGGGGCTGCAGTCCTATGCCCGCATCTATGAACAGAACCAGGAGCTGCGCCGCGAGCTGCAGCGGATGTCGGCCTGGAAGGAAGCGGCGGTCCAGCTCGAACAGGAAAATGCCAAGCTGCTGGCCCAGAACAACGTGCGCATCGACCCGGCCCTGACCAGCGTGTCCGGGGTTGTGATGACCGATAGCGGCACCGCCTTTCGCCAGTCGGTGCTGCTGAATGTCGGGGCGCGGGACGGTATCGTCGAGGGGTGGGCGACGATGGACGGGCTGGGGCTGGTCGGCCGGATTTCCGGTGTGGGCGAGACCACCAGTCGCGTCATGCTGCTAACCGATCCGAGTTCACGCCTGCCGGTCACGGTGCAGCCGTCCGGCCAGCGGGCGCTGCTGACCGGGGACAACACGCAACTGCCGCATCTGGATTTCATCGAAAGCGCCGATGACGTGCGTCCTGGGGACCGCATCATCAGTTCGGGTGATGGGGGCGTGTTTCCGTCCGGTTTGCTGGTGGGTCAGGCGGTGCTTGCCTCGGACGGACGGATGCGGGTCCGCATGGCCGCCGATTACGGCAGGCTGGAGTTCCTGCGCGTGCTGCGCAGCCACCCCGCCGAGCAGCTGCTGGACGCCGGCACCCTGATTCCCCCGCCTCGTGACGATTTCATCGGCCCGGCGCTGCCCCGCCGGCAGCTTGCCGCGGATGCCGCTTCGGCCCCCGGGCAGCCCCCGGCTGGTGGCTCGGCTGGCAGCGATTCCGTTCGCGGCGACAACTGATCGACGCTGCGATGAGGGTCGACCTGCCAATGATTGATGGGGCTCGACGGCGGCAGCTGGTCGGGATTACGTTTTACGTGGCGCTCGGTCTGGCGATCCTATTCCTGCGCCTACTGCCGCTGAACCCGGGCAAGGTGTCCTGGCCCGGTCCGGATCTGCTGCTGTGCCTGACATTTGCGTGGATCCTTCGCCGACCCGAGCAGGTGCCGGCCCTGATCGTGGCCGCGATGTTCCTGGTGGAGGGGTTGCTGCTGCTGAAGCCGATCGGCCTGTGGGCTGCCATCGTCCTGATGGCCACAGAGATCGCGCGTCGAAACGAGCATCGTTGGCGCGACCAGCCCTTTCTGCTTGAATGGCTCCGGATCGGACTTCTGGTGCTTGGAGCGGTCATGCTGGACAGGATCGTGCAGGCAGCATTCTTCGTGCCCCAGACGCTCGCCCCGCGCCCGCCGCTGGGGCAGGTTCTCATGAATGTCATCGCGACCGTGGCGGCCTATCCGCTGGTCGTGCTGGCCGCACGCTGGCTGGTCGGTCTGCGCCGTGCCCCGCCGGGCAACCTCGCGGCGACGGGGATCTGAACGATGCGGAAATCGGTCAGGGACGTGCAGGAAAGTGCCCGGCTGGTCGGCCGGCGCGGGCTGATGCTGGGCGCGATCCAAGCCGCGGTGGTTGCAACGCTGGGCTGGCGGCTGAAAACCATGCAGCTGGACCGGTCCGACGAATTCAGGCTGCTGTCGGACGGCAACTCGATCAAGCTGCGCCTGCTGCCGCCCGCTCGCGGGCTGATTCACGACCGCAATGGTGTCCTGCTGGCCGGCAACGAACAGAACTATCGGGTGACGATCACCCGCGAGGAAGCCGGCGACGTCAGCACGGTAGTGGCGCGGCTGCGGCATCTGATCCCGATGACCGACAGCTCGGTCGCCGCACTGCTGGCCGAGATCGACCGGCGCAGCGCCATCACCCCGGTCAGCGTTGCCGACCGCCTGACCTGGCAGCAATTCACATCGATCGCGGTGAATGCACCCGCCCTGCCCGGGGTGACGCCCGAATCCGGCCTGTCCCGCAGCTATCCGCGGGCGGGCGATTTTGCCCATGTCCTAGGATATGTCGGGCCGGTGTCCGATTACGACCTGTCGAAGATCGAGGATCCCGATCCGGTGCTGATGCTGCCGGAATTCCAGTTGGGCAAGGTCGGGGCCGAGGCGAAATTGGAATCCATCCTGCGGGGCAAGGCCGGATCCCGCCGGGTCGAGGTCAACAGCGCCGGCCGCGAGATGCGCGAGTTGGACCGCCAGGAAGGCGAGCAGGGCGCGACGGTGCAGATGACGCTGGACGCCGGGCTGCAGAACTTTGCGCGCCAGCGGCTCGGCGAGGAATCGGCGGCTGCGGTGGTTCTGGACGTGCAGACCGGCGATGTGCTGACGATCTCGTCCTCACCGGTGTTCGACCCCAACCTGTTCGTCCGCGGCATCGGCAGTGCCGAATATCGCGCGCTGATGGACCACGATCACCGGCCGCTGGCCGACAAGACGGTGCAGGGCGTCTATCCGCCCGGCTCGACCTTCAAGATGGTGACGCTGCTGGCAGGGCTGGACGCTGGCGTGATCAATGGCGGGTCGCGGTTCCACTGCCCGGGATACACACAGGTCGCCGGCCGGCGCTTTCACTGCTGGCGGCGCGGCGGGCACGGGTCCGTCGACCCGGTCCAGAGCCTGGAGCAGTCGTGCGACGTCTTTTATTACGAACTGGCCCAGAAGGTCGGCATCGACCGGATGGCAGCGATGGCGCGTCGGCTGGGCCTTGGCGTCCGTCACGACCTGCCGATGTCGGCAGTGGCCGAGGGCATCGCGCCGGATCGCGCGTGGAAGCGTGCCCGCTATGACGCGGACTGGCAGGTCGGCGATTCGCTGAACGCCGCGATCGGACAGGGCTTCGTTCTTGCCTCGCCATTGCAGCTGGCCGTCATGACCGCGCGGCTCGCGACCGGGCGCGCCATCGAACCGCGCCTGGTGCGGGCCATCGACGGGATCGCCCGGCCGTTGGAGGACTATCCCGAACTTGGCCTGAACCCGGCGCATCTGAAAATCGCCCAGACCGGCATGGACGCGGTGATGAACGGCAGCCGTGGTACCGCTGCGCGGGCCCGAACCGTCGTCCCGGAATGGCGCATGGCCGGGAAGACCGGCACCAGTCAGGTCCGCAACATCACCGCCGCGGAACGGGCCCGCGGCGTCATTTCGAACGAACAGCTGCCCTGGGCCCGACGCGACCACGCGTTGTTCGTGTGCTACGCCCCGGTCGAGGCGCCGCGCTATGCGGTGTCGGTGGTGGTCGAACATGGCGGTGGCGGCTCGGCGGTGGCGGCGCCGATTGCCCGCGACATCCTGCTGTTCGCACTGGCCGGCGGCCTGCCGCCGCTGGACGCCTATCCGCCCGGCCAGCGCGACGCTGTCGAGGAAATGCGGGCCAAGCTGCAGCTGGATACGCCACAACTGCCCCGGACGGCACGGGTGCGCGCCTAGATGACCTACCTGGACTACAAGGTCGCTCATACCCCGACGGGGTGGCGCAAGATCCTTTACCTCAACTGGCCGCTCGTCTTCTTGCTGGCGGCCGTGGCCGGCGCCGGGTTCCTCATGCTGTATTCGGTATCAGGCGGCCGGCCGGAGGTCTGGACCCAGCCGCAGATCGAACGCTTCGTCGTTGGGATGGCGGCGCTGATCGGGCTTGCCTTCGTGCCGATCTGGTTCTGGCGGTCGATCTCGATCGTCAGCTACGCGCTCGGGATCATGCTGCTGATCGCGGTGGACCTGTTCGGGCACGTCGGCATGGGCGCCCAGCGCTGGCTGGATATCGGCCCCGTGAAGCTGCAACCATCCGAGCTGATGAAGATCGCCTTGGTGCTGATGCTGGCGGCCTATTACGACTGGCTGGACATGGATCGGGTCTCGCGCCCCGTGTGGGTGCTGATCCCCGTCATCCTGATCCTGCTGCCCACCGCCCTGGTGCTGAAGCAGCCCGACCTCGGGACCTCGGTCATGCTGGTGGCCGGGGGCGGGATCATGCTGTTCGCGGCGGGTGTCAGCCTGTGGTATTTCGGCGCCGTGATCGGCCTGGTCATCGGGCTGGTCGCAACGGTGCTGAAAAGCCGCGGCACCGAGTGGCAGTTGCTGCACGACTATCAGTTCCGGCGCATCGACACGTTCCTGGACCCGTCCAGCGATCCGCTGGGCGCCGGTTACAACATCACACAGGCGCAGATCGCCCTGGGGTCGGGCGGCTGGTCGGGGCGCGGATTCATGCAGGGCACGCAGAGCCGGCTGAACTTCCTGCCCGAAAAGCACACAGACTTCATCTTCACGACGCTCGCCGAGGAATTCGGTTTCGTGGGAACGATGTCGCTGCTGACCCTCTACACCCTGATCCTGGCGTTCTGCCTGTACTCGGCGATGACCAATCGCGACAGGTTCGCAAGCCTGCTGACGATCGGCGTCGCGGGCACGTTCTTTCTGTATTTCGCGGTGAACATGGGCATGGTGATGGGACTGATGCCGGTGGTGGGCGTTCCGCTGCCTCTGGTCAGTTACGGGGGAACGCAGCTGATGATCCTGCTGATGGCATTCGGGATGGTCCAGTCGGCCCATGTTCACCGGCCGCGGGGCTGACGGATGCGCGTGCTGTTTGCCGCCCCTGCCCGGATGTGGGACGAGTGGGCCCCGCATCTGCGCGCCGCCTGTCCCGACATCGATCTGCGCCGCGACGGTCCGCCCGAAAGCTTTGACGCGCTGATCTACGCCCCTGGCTTTCCCGAGACCGGCGAGCCGCTGGATTTCGGTCCCTATACGCGCGCCCGTGTCGTGCAAAGCCTGTGGGCCGGGGTGGAACGCATCGTGGACAACCCCACGCTGACGCAGCCGCTGTGCCGGATGGTGGATCCCGGTCTGACCCAGGGCATGGTCGAATACTGTATCGGCTGGACGTTGCGGGCACATCTGCAGATGGACGTCTTCGCCCAGGATGGCGTCTGGCGCCACGAGCTGTCGCCGCCCCTTGCAAGCCAGCGCAAGGTCACGGTGCTGGGTACCGGCGCGCTGGGATCGGCGGTTGCCGGGGCGCTCGCCGGGCTGGACTTCGACGTGACCGGATGGTCCGCATCCGGACGGCCCGTGCAGGGGATCCGCGTACTGGCAGGGGAGCAACTGGACAGCGCGCTCGCGCGTGCCGAGATCCTCATCTGCCTGCTGCCGGATACACCCGCGACTCGCGATGTGCTTGACGCGGACCGGCTTGCCACCCTGCCCCGCGACGCCACGGTGATCAATCCGGGGCGCGGCACGCTGATCGTCGATGACGCCCTGATCGCCGCGCTGGACAGCGGGCATCTGCGCCATGCCGTGCTGGACGTGTTCCGGACCGAGCCACTGCCGTCAGGACATCCGTTCTGGGCCCATCCGCGGGTGACGATCACCCCGCATGTCGCCGCCGAGACCCGGCCGTCCTCGGCCGCGCGCGTCGTCGCAGAAAACCTGCGCCGCGCGATGAGCGCGCAACCCCTGCTGCACCTTGTCGAGCGCCAGCGGGGTTACTGAGCACCGGCGGCTACCAGCGCAACCGTGGCGGAGCGTCCTGGCTTGATGTCGCATCGGCAGCATGGGTCACCGGCTCCACCGCAGACAATTCGAGTCGCAGCGCCCCGGATGGCAGGGCCACAGGCTCGAACGCAACATCCAGCCCGCCCGGGACAGGCGGCAGGAATGCCAGAAGTTCCGCCACCGCCTTGGCAAGGGCGGCGCGGTCCTCGTCGGCGGCACCGGCGATCGCCAGCAGGTGCCCGCTCGTTCCGTCGCCCCAGTCTGCCGCAACCAGTGCCGCCCCGGTCAACACCCCGCCCCGATCCGCCAGCAGCCGCGCCAGCGGCTCGGCCACCTGCTGCACCGCGTCCGGGTCGGGCGGTCCCAGCCGGGTGGGCCGGGCGGCGATTTCGGCGGGGCGTTGGGCCAGTGCCTGACCAAGCCACGAGAGTGTCTGCGGGTCGAGCAGCATCTGCGACGGGCGATCCGGATTGACGAGCAGTCCCCGCCCCTCGGCTGCCAGCGTCGCAGCCAGCACGCGGCCGGGCATGGCGGCGTGCGCGACGGGCCCGCCCACTAAGCGGGCAAGCTCCGCCGCATCCTCGCTGGCCAGCGCGGCCGTCAGCCCCCCCAGATCGAACAGCATCAGTTCCACCCGGTCCCCCTTCGGGTCAGCGGCCAGGGCTGCGAACAGTTCGGTATCGGCAAGCCGCCGCAGCACCTCGGCGCGCAGCGTATCCTCCGCCTCGTGAAACGGAACGGTGCACAGGCGGTCGAGATGGGTGAACTCGGTCATAGCAGCGCCGCCAGACTGTGACGCAGTTCGGGGACCAGTTCCGCCTCGAACCACGGGTTGCGTTTCAGCCATCCGGTATTGCGCCACGAGGGGTGAGGCAAGGGAAACACCGCCGGTGCATGGTCGCGCCACGCGGCAACCGCCTGGGTGACGTTGCGGGTTCCCAGGTGCCAACGCATCGCATATCCGCCGATCAGCAGCGTGACCCGGGGCTGCAGGTCCGCCATCACCCGTTCCCGCCAGGTTGCCGCGCAGATCGGGGGCGGCGGCAGGTCGGACCCGGCCGCATCATAGCCAGGGAAACAGAAGGCCATCGGAACGATCGCGATGCGGGACTGGTCATAGAAGGTGTCCTCGTCGACCCCCATCCAGTCGCGCAGCCGCCGCCCCGACGCATCGGTGAAGGGACGCCCGGTCCCGTGCACCCGCAGCCCCGGCGCCTGGCTGGCGACGAGAATGCGCGCCCCCGGCCTGAACCACGCCACCGGTCGCGGTGCGTGGGCCGTGGCCGTGGTCCGGAAGCGGTCGGCGCACAGCCGGCAGGCGCTGATTTCGTCGCGAAGCATGCAGGCCGAGATAAGCGCCCCCGGCAGCAGAAAAAACCCCGCATTCTCACGACCAGGCGGGGGCAGATGGACAGGTGGGCAGCGCACCCGTATGGTCCGAGATCGACAGGTTCACCTAGCCGGAGCCCGTCTGGTAAAGGAACCCGTCTGCCTGCCGCATCGCCGGGGGCGCCGGATCTGGGCGGCGCACGGACAGTCATGCTGGAATTCGACAACGTCTCAAAATCCTTCTGGACCGGGTCGCAGCGCAAGGTGATCCTCGATCAGGCGTCGTTTCGTGTCGATCTCGGCCGGTCGCTCGGCATCCTGGCGCCGAACGGCACGGGAAAGACGACCATCATCAACATGATGTGCGGGCTCGAAAAGCCGGACGAAGGCGTGGTCCGCAGGGGCTGCCGCGTGTCCTTCCCGCTGGGCTTCATGGGGGGGATCGTCGCGAAGCTGTCCGCGAAC
This sequence comes from uncultured Paracoccus sp., assembly GCF_947496875.1. Taxonomy (GTDB): domain Bacteria; phylum Pseudomonadota; class Alphaproteobacteria; order Rhodobacterales; family Rhodobacteraceae; genus Paracoccus. Next base: position 201,196 of record NZ_CANMEH010000002.1, read on the forward strand.
GAGAACGCGCGCTACATCGCCCGGATCTACGGACTGGATCCCGACTACGTCGAGGCGTTCTGCCGCTGGCTCTGCGACCTGGATGAATATTTCGATCGTCCGGTCGCCACCTACAGCGCCGGGATGCGGGCGCGTCTGAACTTCTCGCTGCTGCTGGCCTTGGAGTTCGACATCTACCTGATCGACGAAGGCATGCCGGCAACCACTGACGTGAATTTCAACCGAAAGGCCGGCGGGGTCCTGTACGACCGGCTGAAGACGTCAACCGTCGTGGTGGTGTCCCATCAGGCTGCGACCCTTGAAAAATTCTGCCGGACTGCGGCGGTGCTGCAGGATGGCAAGCTGTACATGTTCGACACGCTCGACGAGGCCCGGCAGTATTATGACTACACCACCTAAGGCCCGTCTGTACCGGGTCAGCCGCGAGGAATCCGTTCTGGCCCGCGCACGCGCACCGGGACCCGCGGACAGCAGTCCGGGCGTCGCGGCGGCGACCGGGTCGGCGTCCGGCGGGATCCGCGTCCAGTTGCGGCGGAAAGACACGGCGTTCAACGCGGCACGTCAGCCCAGGGACGACGGTCAGCTGAACGACCGGCCGGCCGATCCGCGGAGTGCGGCCGAGGAGCAAGCGTTACCACCGCCGCGCGGCAAGGCCGAGGAGATGCCCTTTGCCTCGACCGACGACGGGTTCGAGGGCATGACCTTTCCCGGCGCGGAGCCTTCCACCGACCAGACGGGCTCGGCGGCCGGGCACCCGGCCGAAATGGGCCCGATCGCCGCGGTCAGAGCCGAAAACCTCACCCGTCGGCAGCTTCGGATGGCGTCCCGCCTGGCCGCCCTGCACGAGATCGACGTGTCCTCGGATCATGAGGCGGTCGTCAGGCTGCGGCAGCGCGGCATCGATCCATTCCACCGCGAGGCTGTCGGGCAGGTCCTGGCGCACGAAGGCGCCCGCGCCCGAAACGTGCCGGCCTTGACCCCCCCGGCCATTACCCCGCAAAGCCCGCCCGCCCGCCGGCCCGGTCAGGAAATCGCCCCCATCGCACCGCCGCACGACGCGGTGACCAAGGACCCGCGGATTGCCGAGATCATGCGGATTCAGCGCGACATCGCCCGTCGCCGCCGACGCCGGTTGAGCATGCTGGTGGTCCGGCTCGCGGTGCTGGTGCTGCTGCCGACGATTCTGGTTGGCTGGTACTACTTCGCTTTGGCCACCCCGCTCTATGCGACCAAGTCGCAGTTCCTGATCCAGCAGGCGGACAACAGCGGCGGCGGCGCCATCGGCGGGATGTTTTCGGGCACCCAGCTTGCCACCAACCCCGACAGCGTGTCGGTCCAAGGTTATCTGAATTCCCGCGACGCCATGCTGCGCCTGAACGAGGACCTGGGATTCAAGCGGGCGTTCCAGGATCCCAGCATCGATCCGGTGCTGCGGCTGGCACCAGACGCGACGAACGAAGCCGCCTACAAGCTGTATCAACGCATGGTCAAGATCGGCTACGATCCGACCGAGGGCGTGATCGGCATGGAGGTCGTTTCACCCGATCCCCTGCTCAGCCAGCAGTTCGCACTGGCGCTGATCGGCTATGCCGAGGGGCAGGTCGACCAAATGACCGCACGGCTGCGCGAAGACCAGATGGAAGGCGCGATCGACAGCTACAACGATGCCGAGGCCAAGGTACTCGACGCGCAGAACAGGGTGCAGCAGCTGCAGGAACGCATGGGGGTGCTGGATCCGGTCGCCGAGGGCTCGGCCGTCATGGCGCAGGTTGGCGAACTGGAACGGCAACTCACCGAGAAACGGCTGGAACTCGGCCAACTGCAATCGAACATCCGCCCGAACCAGAGCCGCGTGCAAGGGGTGCAGGGCGACATCTCGAGGTTGGAGGAGATGATCGCCAGCACCCGCGCGCAGCTGACCGAAGACACCGGCAAACGGGCGTCGCTGGCCTCCATTTCCGGCGAGATCAGGATCGCGGAAAGCGATCTGGCGACGCGCCAGCAACTGCTGGCGACGGCCGCCGCGCAGATGGAAACCGCCCGGATCGAGGCCAACAAGCAGGTTCGCTACCTGTCGCTGTCGGTGGCGCCAGTGCCGCCGGACAGCCCCACCTATCCCCGGGCGGCGCAGAACACGCTGGTTGCGTTCCTGATCTTCTCCGCCATCTATCTGATGATGTCGCTGACCGCCTCCATTCTCCGCGAACAGGTATCCACATGAACTCTGCCCCACGCCATGTCGCGGCCCGGAACGTGACCTTCGGCAATGACCTGCCGCTCGTTCTGATCGCCGGCCCATGCCAGCTGGAAACACTGGATCACGCACTTGCAATCGCCGAGCCGCTTGCTGTGGCGGCGGAACGCACTGGGGCGGGGTTCGTGTTCAAGGCCAGCTATGACAAGGCGAACCGCACGTCGCTGTCGGGGCGGCGGGGCGTCGGCATGGATGAGGGCTTGGACATGCTGGCGGCGGTGCGCGATCGGATCGGCTGCCCCGTGCTGACCGATGTGCATGACGAGGCGCAGTGCCGGCGCGCGGCCGATGTCGTCGATATCATCCAGATTCCCGCCTTCCTGTCCCGGCAGACCGATCTGCTGCTGGCCGCGGGACGCAGCGGCGCGGTGGTGAACATCAAGAAGGGGCAGTTCCTCGCCCCGTGGGACATGCCCAACGTGGCTGAAAAGGTCGCCTCGACGGGCAACCGGGACATCCTGCTGACCGAGCGCGGGGTCAGCTTCGGCTACAACACGCTGGTGGCCGACATGCGGTCGCTGCCGATCATGGCACGCACCGGGTATCCCGTCATCATGGACGCCACCCATTCCGTCCAGCAGCCTGGCGGCCAAGGCGGATCATCCGGCGGACAGCGCGAATTCGCCCCGGTGATAGCCCGGGCCGCCGTCGCCCTCGCGGTGGCCGGGGTCTTCATCGAAACCCACCAGGACCCCGACCGCGCCCCGTCGGACGGGCCCAACATGATTCCACTGGACCGGATGCCTGCGCTGATCGACAGCCTCATGGCGTTCGACCGGCTCGCCAAGGCGGACCCGGTGATGGGGGAATGACGAGACTGCTGGTTCTGGCGCTGTGGCTGTTGCTCGCAGGGCCGGCACTGGCGCAGGATCCGGCCGGACCTGCGGCTGATCCGGCGCAGCCCTCGGGGGTGATCTCGGTCGAGGACGGTGCCGCGACCGACCAGGCGATCCGGCAGCGGATCACCGCGATCCTGTCGCAGATCGAAGCCTATGACCGGGTCCGCGTGAGGGTCGAAAGTGGGATCGTCACCCTGACCGGCGAGGCGCTGGACAGCGCAACTGTCGATCGGCTGAACCGGCTGGTCGCGCGGGTGAACGGCGTGGTCGAGATCGACAACCGGGTGACCGAGACAACGGACGTGACCACCCGGCTGGAATCGGTCGGGCAACGCTTCGCCGCCCGGATCGAACAGACGGCTGCCTATCTGCCGCTGCTTCTGGTGGCGCTGGTCGCGGCGATCGCGATCGCGGCGTTGGGTCATCTCGCAACGCGTTGGCACGGGTTCTGGAATCGGCTCGCCCCCAATCCCTTCATCGCCGACATCATTCGCCAGGTCGTGCGTCTGGCATCGTATCTCGTTGGGGGCGTGGTCGCACTCGACATCCTCGGCGCCACGGCGCTGCTGGGCACGTTCCTGGGCGCTGCCGGGATCATCGGCATCGCGCTGGGCTTCGCCGTACGCGACACGGTCGAAAACTTCGTCGCCTCGGTCCTGCTGTCGCTGCGCCAGCCGTTCCGGCCGAACGATCTGGTCGACATCGAGGGGCAGCTTGGCCGCGTGATCCGCCTGACCAGCCGGGCGACGACGCTGCTGTCGCTGGACGGCAATCATGTCCGCATCCCGAACTCGACGGTCTTCAAGGCCGTGATCACGAACTATTCCCGGAATCCGGAACGCCGCTTCAGCTTCGACCTGCGCATCGGTGCGGGATCCGATCTGGCAGTGGTGCGGGAACTGGGGCTCGAGACGCTGCGAAGCCTCGACTTCGTTCTGAATACCCCCGCGCCGGCCGTCTGGGTCAGCGAGGTCACCGATTCAGGTGTCGTGGTCCGGTTCACCGGCTGGGTCACCCAGCGCGGCGCCGAGTTCAGCTTGGCCCGCGGTGAGGCGATCCGTGTGGTGAAGGAAGCGGTCGGGGCGGCCGGGTTCGGCCTGCCCGAACCGATCTACCAAGTGAACCTGCGCGGCGAGGACAAGACTGCCGAAACGGATCTGACCGAAACCGCTCCACCCGATGCCGCGGCGCGCGGGACCGCCCCGCCGACGCCGATCCGCCGCGACGATTGCCCCCCGGCCGACCTCGCCCCCGATCACGCCCTGGACCGGATGGTCGCCGAGGAACAGGACGCGCCCGATCGCGAGCCGAACCTGCTGTCCCCCGACGCACCGCAGGAGTGACGGCGGGTCAGCCGGTTTGTCGCCAGCCTGTCACGGCCAGATCGCGAACACATAGATGGCATAACCGGCCACCAGCACCGCGCCTTCCCCGCGGTTCACCCGCAATCCCGTCCAGGCCATGCCGACCAGCAGCGCCGAAACGGCGATCATCACGAGGTTGTCGAAGCTGACGATTTCGGCAGGTACGGCCCCGGGCACCATCAGCGCCGTGGCGCCGCCGATCCCGAGGATGTTGTAGATCGACGATCCGACGATATTGCCAAAGGCAACATCCCCTTGGCGCTTGAAGCTGGCCACGACCGAGGTGATGAGTTCGGGCATCGAGGTGCCCAGCGCCACGATCGTCAGGCCGATCACCGTCTCGGAAATCCCGAACCCCCGGGCAAGCGTCACGGCGCCGTCCACGAGGAACCTGCCCCCCATCACGACCAGAACCAGCCCTGCCAGGGCGATCAGTCCCGAGACCACCAGCGAGTTGCGGAGGACCGAAGCGGGGGCAAGTGCCGGATCGGTTTCCTGCAGCGCCAGGCTCTTGTCGTAGACCGCACCGTGATCCACGGGCGGCTCGCCGCCCTCCTGCCGGAAGGCGATATAGACGTAGGCGACAAGACCCGTGACGGAGAGCGCCCCGGTCACCCGTCCCAGGGGACCAACGGCGGCGAGGATTGCAAAAAGAATGATGACGCCGACCATGACCGCGCCGTCCCGCCTGAGGGCGGCCGAGCTGATCGCGATCGGACAGATCAGGGCGGCCGCGCCGCCGATCAGCAGGATGTTGGCGATGTTCGAGCCGACGATGTTGCCGTAGGCGATCCCGGGGGCACCGGACAGGGCAGCCTGGACCGAGGTCACCAGTTCCGGCGCGGACGTGCCGAACCCGACCAGCGTCAGCCCGATCACCAGGGGCGAGACGCCGAGACTGGTGGCAACTTGAACGGCACCGCGGACGAGCAACTCGCCCCCGGCAATCAGCAGGATCAATCCGCCGACCAGCGGCAACCAGACATCCAGCATGCAGACCTCCCGACATTCCCTCGTCACGTCGCCGCTCGGGATATACTACGCGGGCGTCGGTCGCTACCGCCCGCATCGGCCGAGAACGGACCACGCGCAGTCACCACCCGTGACGATCCCGTCTTTTTGCCGTAGCAGACCGGAAGGACCATCTTCGGAACCAGAGGGAGAGCCCGACCATGAGCTATACGATCGATCGCCGTATTGCCGACGCGGATTTTGATGACGTCGACGCCCGGACGCGCAAGGCCCTTGCGGACCATGGCTTCGGCGTCCTGACCGAAATCGACGTCAAGGCAACGATGAAGAAGAAGCTGGACGTCGAGATGCCGGCCTATTGGATCCTCGGCGCCTGTAATCCGGGGATGGCACATCAGGCCATCGGAATCGAGCCCCGGGTCGGCGCGATGCTGCCCTGCAACGTCATCCTGCGTCAGGTCGACGGCGGGGTTGAGATCAGCGCCGTTGACCCGGTCGCGTCGATGCAGGCGATCGAGAACCCGCAGCTTGCCAGCGTCGCAGGTCAGGTGCGCGACATGCTGGCCAAGGCTGTTGCCGCGATCTGACGCGGCTTGCATGGACCTGCGGACCCGAACTGGCATATTCGTTCTGCAGCTTGCAGCGGGTCACCCATCGCCGCGGGCAGGTCACTGCAGGCGTGACAACTCGCTGGTTACGCTCAACCGGAAATCCCGGTTGAGCGCTTCGTTTTCCGCGGCTTACGCGGGCACAACCTCAGGCACAACGCTGCTGGACAGGACAGCGTGGGTGGCGAACGCACCTGCGGCGATGGCGGCGAGAGCCAGGCCCGCGGTGACCGACAGGACCGCGATGCCACTCAGCCCCGCGCCGATCGTGCAGCCTCCGGCCAGGACACCACCGAAGCCCATCAGCGATCCCCCAGCCAGGTAGCGACCGGTCTCGGGGGCGGAGGAAAAGCTGCGAAGCGCCAGCCGTCCCCCGGTGGCGGCGGACAGGAAGCTGCCCGCAAGCGTGCCGCCAATGAGCCCGACGCCGAATCCCGCCGGGATCGAGCTCGCCGCGACGATCCAGAACAGCGTGTCGGCAAAGGGTGCGGTGAAGGACAGGGTCTGCGCCGCCACCGGCTCGAACGGGTCGGCGGCCAGATAGCTGGTCCCCAACCACGCCAGCGGCACCAGCGCCCCGATCAGCACGCCCATGGCGATCCGGGACGGACGCGCGCCAGAGCGCAGCACGATCAGTCCCAGGCCGCCGCACAGCAGCACCGTCCACAACGCCGCCCCGCCCGGCAGGGCCGCAAGGCTGACATACGGACCAAGCGCCACGGTGACGCTGCCGGCCACCTCGCGCAGTGGCGACAGCACGCCCTTCATCGTGGCATGGGCAATCAGCGCCACCGACAGCACCGTGATCGCGGCGCGCAGGTTGCCGGTTGCGGCCAGCACCGTCAGCCGAGAGATGCAGCCGCGTGCCAGGACCATTCCGGCGCCGAACAGCAGGCCGCCGATGACAACCGCCGCAAACGGCACATCCGGTGCCAGCAACCGGTGATCGGCGAACGACACCAGCCCGAACGCACCGGCCGCCTGGGTCAGGCCGATGGCAGCGGCCAGCGCGGCAAGCCACACCCCCGCGGCCTGGGCGCGATCCTCGCCAACCAGGCTGCGACGAAAGCAGAAGGCGCTGCGCTCGGCCAGAATGCCGAAGGCAGCGCCCAGCGCCAGCCCCATGAGAACCGCGGTGGCAGGCGCGCCGATCGTATCAGTGATCTCAAACAACATGGCAGAATTCCCCAACGACAGGCCATGGATCTGCGGGCTTCACGGCCGAAGATCAACCGAGCGGCCGGGAGCCGCGGTTGCTGAACCAGGGACAATGTCTGCCTGGAAGACTGGTTTGAGTGCAGATCGTCCGGAGCAACTGTGGGGACCGGAACCGTGTTATGGGGATGGGACCCACCCGGCCGACGGTTTTCTTTTTTCCTCCTGGCTTGTCCCGGCACATCGTCGGGAGTCCTGCCGTGAGGTGCGCAGCGATGGGGCAAAGCGGGGACCGATTCAAGGATGCGAAGCCCGGAATTTCAGACAGGAAGTGCGTGCGGGCCAACCGGTCTGCGTGTCTCTCGCGCGCGTGACCAGCGCATTGAGGCGAATTGACAGGAGGTTGGCAGCCATTCAACCTCTTGCACTGCGCCGACACAACGTCGCGCAGCACTACGGATCGGACCTCGTCCGAAGCTGTGAGAGAGAAACCGTGCGCCGCCGTGACCGCACACGGGAGGTTGGATCAGTCCGAAAATGCATCCATCAACTGGATGACTGAAAGGATCTTCCTGGTTTCGCTGTCCACGCGATAGGCACGGTCTCCTTCACGGTAGTAGCGCCAGCCGTCCGCCGGTTCGAGGTCCAGCCGTCGCGGGTCGCGGATGATCACGTAATCACCGACACGCAGGACGTCCCCGACCCGCGGATAATATCGGTCGTCGGACTTGCGAGCCTGCCCCGGCGGCACGCAGGGCGGGTTCTTCTTGGCCAAGCCGGGCGGACAATCCCGCCGGTAACCCTCGCCGTAATTGCCCCGATGCTTGTCCGGGCCGCGTCCCGGGTCGGCCAGTGAGGGGACGGGGACTGCCGTTACGGCCACCGCGGCCATGATCGTGATGGAATGGAAAAGTCGCATGTTTCGCTCCGATCGCGCTGTTCCACAGGTAACCACCAGCATGGCACAGATCAGCCCCGGCCGGGTTCACAAGGCCATGAAGCTCCGGTGATCGCCCTTGGAGTGCTGCACCCTTCGCACAGGCCGGCTCCATGACATGCGAGACCACAACGCCCCCGACACCTGCAAACGGCCCCAGCGCATGCCTCGGACGCATTCCGCGCTCGGAATGCTGTCGTTCCCGGCGCAGACCAGCGCGGATCCCGTCCGGCCATCGAAGAATGAGGGTCCCGCGCGGCAGCATGGGCTGAACTATACCGCTGCCTCGGCACCGGTGGCAGCTTCGGACCCCGAAAGCGCAACAGCCCGTCCCCACCCCGAGAGATGGGGGAGCGCGCGGCCGGACCTACTCCTGAATGGACTCGAGATAGAGAGCGAGGGACAGGACGCGCCCGCGGGTTTCCAGGACGGAACCGTAGAAACCCCGCTCCTCGACATTCTCGGTCATGAACACGTCGCCCCACAGCGGCATCGGTCCGCCATGGGCGCGGATTCCCGATCGTCCGTCGATAATGTGGATGGTCTCGAGCAGCGGAAACACGCCGTCATTCCGTTGTGCCATGGTGCGGAGATTGGGCATGTGAATGTCGAGGAAGTTCTGCATGTCGCCGCCGCCGCCGCCCGTCTCGCCGTGGCAGGCAGCGCAATAGCGCGTGTAGAGCTCTTCCCCGAGTTCATGTTCTTCTGCAGTAGCGGGGCCGGTGATCGACAGCCCCAGCATGGCCAGAACGAAAGCAGCAGCGGATCGCATGACCGTTTTCCCCCGTTGGACCGGGACCAACCGTCGGCCCCTGGGGGGATGCTACGCATAGCACGGCGTTACGGCAATGCCCTGTTCGAACGGCCCTATTTCCGGTTGCGGCGGTTCCGGACCGCTCGACTAGATGGGATCAGGGACCAGCCGCAGCGCGCGATCCGGCAGTGATCTTTGCAGCCGGATCGCCTGATCGCCCGGCGCCGACAGCCAGAGGTCCCATTCCGCCGGCGTGGTCAGGATGACGGGCATGGCCTTGGGGTGCACCGCCCGCACCTCTTCGTTCGGCTGGCAGGTCAGAAAGGCGAACAGGTCGTCCGTCGTTGGGCCGTCCTTGACCTTGCGGACCGACGTCCAGCCACGCACCTCGATCCCGGCAAAGAACATCGGCGTGGTCGGGTCCTGCGATGCGAACCACTGGTTGCCCCTGCCCGGCCCCAGCGGCTCGGCGAAGGACGTCAGCGGGACAAGGCAGCGATGGGCCGGTCCCAGCCAGCGTCGCCAGTGCGGCGAGCCGAGGTTGCGGATGTTGGTGACCCCCGGATCGCGAGACGTCTTCAGCACGGAAGGTGGCGACGGCAGGCCCCAGCGCGCCTGCACCAGTTCCAGACCGCTTCCGTCGTGACGGATGACCGGGGCCAATCGGTCGGGATAGATCTCACCCGGTTCCAGGTTTCCCGTTCGGTCGGTGAACGCCCACGCCGCAAACAGCTGTCGCATCGCCGCCTGGGGCAGGGTCTGAGAATAGAGATTGCACACTGCCTGCTCCTGTTCGTGGTGCCAACTGGCGCGGGACGGCTCAGTCTAGGGGACCGCAGGACAGGCGTCACTCCGTGGTCGAGGGATGACGAGGCAGCGCATCCGGTGACACCGTCACGAGGCTTGGTCCGTGATACAAACGCGCCATCAGGCAGACCCTTACAAGCTTAGGCGTCAGCCGCCTACCGGCATTACCCTGGTGACTGGCAGAGAACACGGCTCGCCGTCCGGTGACCCGGACGGCGATCTGTCACTCTCGTTCACGCGTGTCCCCGCGCCTTCGCCGCTCGGCAGGTTCCCCGCCCTTCCGGGACCGGAGCCTTCGGCCACCCCGCCTGTCGCGGAATGGCAAACTCGTTCAGCTGCAGCCGCTGGTGCCGCCACAGGTGTTGCACTTCATGCAGGTGCCGTTCCTGACCAGCGTATAGTTGCCGCACTCGCCGCAGGGGTCGCCTTCGTAGCCCTGCATCCGGGCCTTGGCCCGGGCGTCCAGCGACATGGTCGTCACGCTCTCGAACTTTGCGGATTCGAGCACTGCGGTGCCTTCCGCCAGGCCGGATTGCATCGCCACCGCCGAGGCCCCGCCCTGCAGCACCAGCAGCTCCTGCGGCAGGCGCTTGCGCAGATAGCCGGTCGAACTGATCTGGCGCAGCATTTCCAGGCTGGTGGATTTCTCCTCACCGCCAGCGGACAGACTGCGGCCTTCGGCCTCGCCACCGCCCAGCTCGTCAAAGCTGGCGCCCGCCGGCTTCACATGCGCCAGATCGGTCCGGTCGAGATAGCTGACCGCCAGCTCCCGGAACACATAGTCCAGGATCGAGGTCGCGTTCTTGATGCTGTCATTGCCCTGCACCATCCCGGCCGGTTCGAACCGGGTGAAGGTGAAGGCGTCGACGAACTCTTCCAGCGGCACCCCGTATTGCAGCCCGACGGACACGGCGATGGCAAAGTTGTTCATCATCGCTCGGAAGCCCGCGCCTTCCTTGTGCATGTCGATGAAGATCTCGCCCAGCTTGCCGTCGTCGTATTCGCCGGTGCGCAGATAGACCTTGTGCCCACCGACCACCGCCTTCTGGGTGTAACCCTTGCGACGGCCGGGGAGCTTTTCGCGATGGCTGCGCACCGCCTCCTTGACGATGATGCGCTCGACGATCCGTTCGGCCAGCACGGCGGCCTTTTCGTGCGCGTTGCCGCGCTCCAGCGTCTCGGCCGCCTCGTCGTCATCCTCGATCAGCGCCGCGGCAAGCGGCTGGCTGAGCTTGGAGCCGTCGCGGTAGAGCGCGTTGGCCTTGATCCCCAGCGACCAGCTCAACTCGTAGGCCGCCAGCGCATCCTCGATCGTGGCGCTGTTCGGCATGTTGATGGTCTTGGAAATCGCACCCGAGATGAACGACTGCGCCGCGGCCATCATGCGGATGTGGCTTTCGACGGACAGGTACCGGGTGCCGGTCTTGCCGCAGGCATTGGCGCAGTCGAACACCGCGTAGTGTTCCGGCTTGAGATGCGGCGCGCCCTCCAGCGTCATCGTGCCGCAGACATGGTCGTTTGCCGCCTCGATCTGCGCGCGGGTGAAGCCCAGATGCCGCAGCAGGTCGAATGTGGGGTCCGCAAGCTGATCCGCCGGGATCCCCAGCGTGCCGGTGCAGAAATCCTCGCCCAGCGTCCACTGGTTGAAGACAAAGCGGATATCAAACGCCGATTTCAGCGCCGCCCCGACCTTCGCCAGCTCGACCGACCCGAAGCCATGCCCGGCCAGCACGGTCGGATTGATCTCGGGGCAGTTCCCCAGGGTGCCGTGACCGACCGCATGGGCGACGATCTCCTCGATCTGCGCGGGGCCATAGCCCAGATGCGCCAGTGCCGCGGGCACCGACTGGTTGATGATCTTGAAGTAGCCGCCGCCCGCCAGCTTCTTGAACTTGACCAGCGCGAAGTCGGGCTCGATCCCCGTGGTGTCGCAGTCCATGACCAGCCCGATGGTGCCGGTGGGCGCGATGACGGTCGTCTGCGCGTTGCGGAAGCCGTGCTCCTCGCCCAGGGTCAGCGCCTCGTCCCAGGCGGCCTGTGCCATCTGCGCCAGGCGCAGGTCCGGGCAGTTTTCGACATCCAGCTCGATCGGCGCGACGTTGACGGCATCATAGGCGCCGGTTCCGTGTGCGGCGGCGCGATGGTTGCGGATCACCCGCAGCATCGCATCGGCATTGCGGACATAGCCGGGAAAGGCGCCCAGTTCGCCCGCCATCTCGGCCGAGGTCGCATAGGCGACACCGGTCATCAGCGCCGTCAGCGCCCCGCACAGGGCCCGACCGGCTTCGCTGTCATAGGGCAGGCCCAGGTTCATCAGCAGCCCGCCGATATTGGCATAGCCAAGACCCAACGTGCGAAAGTCGTAGGACCGCTGCGCGATTTCCCGTGACGGGAACTGCGCCATGAGCACGCTGATTTCCAGCGTCACGGTCCACAGCCGGGTGGCGTGGACATAGCCTTCGGCGTCGAAGTTGCCGTCGCGGAGGAAGGTCAGCAGGTTCATGGACGCCAGGTTGCAGGCGGTATCGTCCAGGAACATGTATTCCGAACAGGGGTTCGATCCGCGGATCGGCCCGTCGGCCGGGCAGGTGTGCCAGGCGTTGACGGTATCGTGGAACTGGATGCCGGGATCGGCGCAGGCCCAGGCGGCGTGACCGATCTGGTCCCACAGTTCCCGCGCCTTGACCGTCTTGGCCACCTTTCCGTCGGTGCGACGGATCAGCGCCCAGTCCGCATCATCGCGCACGGCCTTCAGGAAATCATCCGTGACCCGGACGGAGTTGTTGGAATTCTGGCCCGAGACAGAGGCGTAGGCTTCGCTGTCCCAGTCGGTGTCGTAGGTCGGAAACGCGATCGATTCGAACCCCTGCCGCGCGTATTGCAGCACGCGGTTGATGTAGGTTTCCGGGATCATCGATTTCTTGGCCGACCGGATCGCCGCCTTCAGCGCCGGGTTCCGGGCGGGATCGGTCGCGTCCTCGATGCTGCCGTCCCAGCCCTTCACCGCGGCAAAGATCCAGTTCAGCTTCTGCTCGTGTGCCTTGCTGCCGGCGACGAGCGACGCGACCTTCTGTTCCTCGATGACCTTCCAGTTGATGAAGGCCTCGATGTCGGGATGATCCATGTCGCAGATCACCATCTTGGCGGCGCGGCGGGTGGTGCCGCCCGACTTGATCGCGCCTGCCGCCCGGTCACCGATCTTCAGGAAGCCCATCAGCCCCGACGACTTGCCGCCGCCCGACAGACGTTCTCCCTCGCCCCGCAGCGAGCTGAAGTTGGTTCCCGTGCCCGAGCCGTACTTGAACAGCCGCGCTTCCCGGACCCACAGGTCCATGATCCCGCCGTCGTTCACCAGATCGTCGCTGACCGACTGGATGAAGCAGGCGTGGGGCTGCGGGTGCTCATAGGCGCTGTCGGATTTCACCAGCTTGCCGGTGCGATAATCCACGTAGAAATGCCCCTGGCTGGGGCCGTCGATGCCGTAAGCCCAATGCAGCCCGGTGTTGAACCACTGGGGGCTGTTCGGCGCGGCCATCTGGCGGGCCAGCATGAAGCGCATCTCGTCGTAATAGGCGCGGGCGTCGGATTCAGCCGTGAAGTATCCGCCCTTCCAGCCCCAGTAGGCCCAGGCCCCGGCCAGCCGGTCAAAGACCTGCCGGGCGCTCGTCTCCCCGACCATGCGCTCGGCTTCCGGCAGCGCCTCCAGCGCCGCGGCATCGGGAACCGAGCGCCACAGGAACTCCGGCACGTCCTTTTCCCGCACCCGCTTCAACACCGCGGGGACACTGGCCTTGCGGAAGTACTTCTGGGCGATGACGTCGGATGCGACCTGGCTCCACCCCTTGGGCACCTCGACCGCGTCGTTGCGGAACACCACCGTGCCGTCCGGATTCCGGATCTCGGACAGGGTGGTGACGAACTCGATGCCGCCATAGGCGCCTGTCTCTGCGGTGGTGTATCGCCGTTCGATCTTCATGTCCGTCCCTCGATGTCTTCGCGGCACGGGCCGCGTTGGGTGGTGTCGTGCCGCTTCCGACCCGCAATGCCGTGGCACTGCCAGCAGGCGGATCCTCCGCCGCGTCACGCGCTTTCCTGTTCGATGGTGCCGAGCCCACACGAGACTAGATGTGGTGTGGGTCGCACCCTGTTCCCACAAACTGATGCGTGTTTCCACGCCAATCAAGCGGTTTATTTGTCGCCAATCCGCGAAGATCGGTTGACAGGCGGCCGTCGCTCAACTCGCCCTAAAGGCGACTCAAAACGTTAATCTGCGGGGGATGAGTGCGCTGTGGACGGAAAGCCCAGCAGCCAAGACGACTTACACGCGTCGCCGCGCGTCCCGGGTTCCGATATCCACAGGGTTGTCCCATGCGGCAGATTGGTCACGGCAAGGCGACCCGCACCTCTCGATCCGTGACCAGAGCGTCAAGTGACTGGTCTGTGGGCTCCTCGGGAATCGCCGGAAGCTCCTGCACCGCCCAGGCTACCCCGATTGCCACTGTTGGACGCTCTCCCCGCAGCTTTTCCAGCGTGCGGTCATAATAGCCACCGCCGTAACCGAGCCGGTGCAGCCGCGAGTCGAACCCCACCAGCGGTACGAGCAGCACCTGGGGCTGCACCTGGGCCGCCGAATCATCCGGATGACGGGTGCCGAGCGCGCCGGGCACCAGCGGCTCGCCGTTCCACGCCCGGAAGATCAGCGGCACGGCCCGTCCGGGCACGACGGGCAGGCACAAGGGCCCTTCGTGGGCCGCCATCGCCGGGCGGGGATCGGGCTCGCCGCGCATCGGCCAATAGCCGGCCAGCAGCTTGCCCTGGTGCGGCGCCAGCGCCCGGGCCAGGTTGCCGGTCAGTGCCGCCGCGTCGCCTCCCCTCTGTCGCGCGATCAGTGCCCTGGCGCGGAGCGTCGCCTTGTCGGTCACAACAGGATCCAGGTCGCCAGCCCAAGAAAGGCGAAGAACCCGATCACGTCGGTCACCGTCGTGACGAAGGTTCCCGAGGCCAGCGCCGGATCTGCCCCGACCCGGTCCAAGGCCAGCGGGATCACGATTCCGGCCAGCGCCGCAACGGTCAGGTTCAGCAGCATCGCCGCGGCGATCACGGCTGCCAGTTGCACCCCGCCGAACCACGCCCAGGCAATCACGGCAAGCGCCACGGCAAAGACCAGCCCGTTGAGCATGCCGACGACGACCTCACGCCGGATCACCCGCCGCACATTGGCGGGGGTCAGCCCCTTGGTGGCCAGACCCCGCACCGCAACGGTCAGTGTCTGCGTCCCCGCGTTGCCCCCCATCGACGCGACGATCGGCATCAGCACCGCCAGCGCGACCAGCTGCGAGATCGAATCCTCGAACATCGAGATGACGGTCGCGGACAGCAGCGCCGTGCAGACATTCACCGCCAGCCACGGCACCCGCTGGCGCAGGGTTTCCAACACCGTGTCGGAGAGCGACGATTCCTCGCCCACCCCGGCCAGTCGAAGAATGTCCTCCTCGTGCTCCTCGTCCAGCACGTTCATGGCGTCGTCGATGGTGATCACGCCGACCAGACGCCCATGCGCATCCACAACCGGCGCCGAGATCAGATGATACTGGTTGAAGGTGTAGGCCACCTCTCCTTCGTCCTGCAGCACGTCGATGGTGCGGAAACTGTCCTCGGCCAGATCGCGCAGCCTGACTTCGCGCCGCGCCGACAGCAGGCGGCCCAGCGTGACATAGCCGATCGGGTGGCGACGGGGATCGGTCAGGATCACGTGATAGAACTGGTCGGGCAGCCAGTCTTCGCCACGCAGGTAGTCGATCGTCTCGCCCACGGTCCAGTGCTCGGGGGCGACCACTACCTCGGACTGCATCAGGCGACCGGCCGAGTATTCGGGATAGGCCAGCGACTGTTCGACGGCGGCGCGGTCCGAATGGTCCAGCGCCGCGAGGATCGTCTCGCGCTCCGGCCCTTCCATGTCCTCGACCAGGTCGACGACATCGTCGCTGTCCATTTCGCGGACGGCGTCGGCCAGGACATGGGTGGGCAGTTGCCCGATGACCTCGTCGCGGATCGACTCGTCGATCTCGGACAGGATCTCGCCGTCGATCTCGCCTGAATACAGACGCAGGAACTCCCCCCGCCGCCGCGAGGTCAGCTGTTCGATCAGGTCGGCAATGTCAGCCGGGTGCAAGGGTTCCAGGAGCGCATCCAGCCGGGCGGCGTCGCCTTCGTCGATGGCCGCCTCGATCTCCTCGACCAGAGTGCGACCCGGAACCGGCTCGTCCTCTGCCTCGGGCTCGCGGGGACGCGGATCGGTCATGCGACACCTCATGGTCTTGCGGAAAGCTGCGGCGTGCGATGCGGCGCCGCGACAATAGGCGGAGCGTCGATCGGGGGCAACGCGCCGAGTTCCACGGCGAGGCGGCAACTCGGCCGGCGCGGCCTGTTTCGGCGGTCCGCGGGCGCGCCGGTGATCAGCCCGCGAGCAGCATCAGCGCCTGGTCGTGAAGCTCGGCGGTAGCCGCCGCGATGACGCGCCCGCCGTGGTAGGCCGGACCACCCGTCCAGTCCGTCACGATACCGCCCGCCGCCTCGATCAACGCCACCGGAGCAGCGATGTCATAGCGCTGCAGCCCCGCCTCGATCACCAGATCGATTTGCCCGAGGGCTAGCAATGCATAGGCATAACAATCTATTCCATAGCGGGTCAGCTGCACCCGGTCCGCGACCCGGCGAAACGCCGCGCCTTCGTCCGGGGTACCGATCTCGGGAAAGGTCGTCATCAGCGTCGCGGCGGACAGCTCTCGGTTGCGACGAACCTCCAGCGACCGGGTGCCATGGGGTGACTGCAGGGTTGCGCGGCCGAACCCGCCCTCGAACCGTTCGCGCGTCCAGGGCTGGTCGATCAAGCCATAGATCGGCCGCCCGGATTCCTCCGTCACCCCGATCAGCACGCCCCAGCTGGGTGCGCCGCACAGGAACGCTCGGGTTCCGTCGATCGGATCAAGAACCCAGTCCAGCCCGCTGGTGCCGGGGGTGGACCCGAACTCTTCGCCCACGATCCCGTCCGTGGGACGCTGCCTTGCGAGGATTGCACGCATGGCCGTTTCGCCGGCCAGGTCCGCTTCGGTCACCGGGTCGTACCCGCGATCGGCCTTGTTGTCGGAATTCAGTTCCGCATTGCGGAAATGCGGCAGGATCGCCGCGCGCGCCGCGTCGGCCAAGGCATGTGCAACCCGGATGAGTTCGCTGGAGCCCGCCGCGCCAACGGCGCGAGAATCGTCGTCAGCGGAGGAGAAGCGGGTCATGGCGCCTTTCTGGTCTACCATGTCCCGGTGTCAAGTCGCACGAGGCGCGACCGGACAGCTTGGTTCGGACAGAGGAATGTCCTTGTGCGGGCAGAATAATGTCCCGCTTCGCCCGAGGCCCGTTCAGGCCGCGTGGGACAGCACGCGCGCCAGTTCAAAAATCTGGCGACGCTGCGCTTCGGGCATGGCGTAATAGGACCGGATGAGCTGCAACGCTTCCTTGTCGTTCAGCATGTCACCGGCGGGCGCATTGGTGCCCTCTTCTGAAAGTCCTTCGAAGAAATAGGCCGCTGGCACATCAAGCGCTTCGGCGATTTCCCACAGGCGGGACGCGGAGACGCGGTTCGCGCCAGTCTCGTACTTCTGGATCTGCTGGAACTTGATCCCGACCCGCTCAGCCAACTGCTGCTGGGTCATCCCGATCAGCCACCGCCTTTGTCGGATGCGCCGGCCGACATGAAGATCAACGCTATGTGCCATGTAATACCTTTTGGACAGAGACAACTGGAAAACACGCATGTTATTTGGCACAGCAGTTCGCGTTTGTCGGTAGTAAAGGCGATCCAGGTGACCAAAAGTACAACTCCCGGCGTGTCTGATCGCCAGAACATGCCCGTCAGGACCATCGTTCGAAGCTCACCTGACGCATCGAGAGATTCGTTTCGCGCGGTGACCGTCGCGGAGAAGGGCTGCCCACCGCGTCTGACCAGCCGCCCCGTCCCGGCCCCGGGTCCCGGGCAGGTCACGGTCGCCATCCGCGCCGCGGCCCTGAACTTTGCCGATCTGCTAATGGTCGACGGTCGCTATCAGGACACCCCCGCCTTCCCCTTTGTCCCCGGCCTGGAGGGCGCGGGCGAGATCGTGGCGGTGGGACCCGAGGTCGATCCGCCGCACGGGCTGCGGATCGACCAGCGGGTCGCGGTGGCCGCACAGGGGACCCTCGCCGAGCGCGGCAATTTCGACGCGGCGGCGTGCATCCCCATTCCCGACGCGATGGGCTGGGCCGAGGCCGCGGGGTTCGTCGTGGCCTACGGGACCAGCCACCTTGCCCTGACCGGGCGGGCTGGCTTGCAGCCGGGCGAAACGCTGGTGGTTCTCGGCGCCGGCGGGGGCGTGGGGCTGACCGCGGTCGAGATCGGCGCTGCGCTGGGGGCGCGCGTCGTCGCCGTGGCCCGGGGCGCCGACAAGCTGCAGGCAGCCCGACAGGCCGGTGCCACGGATCTGATCGACAGCGGCGAGACCGCGGATCTGCGTGCCACCTTGCGCAGCCTGGACGGGTGCGACGTGGTCTATGACGCGGTGGGGGACGCCCCGGGTCTTGCCGCCTTCGGGGCGCTGCGGCCCGGCGGACGATTTCTGGTGATCGGCTTTGCCGGAGGCAAGCCGCCGGCGCTGCCCCTGAACCATGCGCTGGTCAAGAACATCACCATCCACGGGTTCTACTGGGGCGGCTACCGCACGCTCGACCCTGCCGCAATGCGCGCCAGTCTGGATGCGCTGATTGCCCTGTACGCGCGGGGTCGGCTGCGGCCCCCGGTGGGCACGGTGCTGCCGCTGGAACGGGCAGAGGACGCGTACGCCCTGCTGCGCGATCGCAGGTCGATCGGCAAGGTGATCCTGACGCCCTGATTTTCACGCCATGATGCTTGAAACGCAGGGGATCGCTGACGATATTCGATGCAACTGCGACGAGGTCGCACACGGCCAACCAGAGGGAGTTTTCGATGGTCGAGTACAACGCAATCCCCCGCACCGGCACCGCCACGCGCGGCGCCGTCTACGACGAGGGTCTGCGCAGCTACATGAACAAGGTCTATTCGCTGATGGGCATCGGGATGCTCGTCACCGCGGGGACGGCGTTCGGGCTGCACCAACTGGCCGTCGGCGCGGATGGACAGGCGACCGAGCTGGGTCGTGCAATCTACTATTCGCCCCTGAAATGGGTGCTGATGTTCCTGCCGCTGGTGATGGTGTTCGCGTTCGGCGCGGCCATCAACCGGCTGTCCACGCAGGGCGCGACGCTGCTGTTCTATGCTTTCGCGGCCGCCATGGGCGCGTCGCTCAGCTGGATCTTCATGGCCTACACGAACATCTCGATCGTGCAGACCTTCGTCGCCACGGCCGCGGGTTTCGCCGGGCTGTCGCTCTATGGCTACACGACCAAGCGCGACCTGTCGGCGATGGGTCGGTTCCTGATCATGGGCGTGATCGGCCTGATCATCGCGTCGATCATCAACATCTTCATGCAGTCGGGCGGCCTGCAGTTCGCCATCTCGACGCTGGGCGTTCTGATCTTTGCCGGCCTGACCGCCTATGACACCCAGAACATCAAGAACACCTACCTGCAGCTGGCCGAGTCGGATCGCGAGTTCCTGGGCAAGTCGGCGATCATGGGCGCGCTGACACTGTATCTCGACTTCCTGAACCTGTTCATGTTCCTGCTGCAGTTCATGGGCAACCGCGAGTGATGTGCGGCTGACCACCCCGAAGTTTCGAAAGGCCGGCCTTGCGCCGGCCTTTTCGTTTGGCGCGCCCCGTCGATGGCCCGGTCTCTCGCAGGTTCGAGGCAAGCGCCCGCGGCCACGACGTCGGTGCGTGGCAGACGTGGCGACCCCGGGAGGAATCGAACCCCCAACCTTGGACTTAGAAGGTCCCTGCTCTATCCAGTTGAGCTACGGGGCCGCACGCTATGTGATTGCGACAAAGCGCACCTGCGCGCAAGTCGGCCGCGCCCGACCTACAGCGACAACGTCATGAACAGGCTGTTCGGATCCGGGCCATAGCCGCCGAAGGGCGGGCACGGGACGAAACCTGCGCGCCGGTACAGCGCGCGCGCCGCGGCAAAGCTCGGCTGCACCCCGGTTTCCAGCGATACGCGCGTCATCCCGGCGGCGCGCGCATGATCGAGCAGGCTGTCGAGAAGTTTCGCCGACAAGCCCCGTCCGCGGACCTCGGCAAGGACGTGCATCGACTTGATCTCGCCCTCTGCCGGGCTCAGCTGCTTGACTGCGCCCATGGCAACCGGGGTCCCGCCCTCCCGCATCACGAAGAACGTGATACCGCCTTCTGCCAAGGCGTGTCTCGGCAGCATGTGGACGGATTCGGGCGGGGTATCCTCGTGCATGGCAAGGACGTGACGATCGAACAGCATGTCGAGATCGGGAGACCAGGGATCTTCGGGTGTCACGCTAAGCGCGGCCACCGATACCGCGCCGCGGTCGTCATGCCGCATCGGCTCTGACGCGTTCCTCGCCGCGTTCAGTGGGTCCACGGCACCCGGCGATCGGTCGCGAAGTTCTCGCCATAGCCGCGGGGACGAACGTTGGTCTTGCGAGGCTTCGGTTCCTGCACCACGTAGACCAGACCACGGCTCCGGGCGTAATCCTCGGCCTCTTCGCGGGTGTCGAAATGCAGTTGCACCTGGCTCTGGGTGTCCTCGCTGCTGGTCCAGCCCATCAGCGGATCGATGCGGCGCGGATCGTCAGGGGCGAAATCCAGGACCCAGCCCCGCGTCCGTGCGGTCCCGGACTGCATCACGTTTCGGGCAGGTTGATAGATCCGGACACGCATGGCGACCCTCTCTGGCAAGACGCGGCGCACCCCTTGTGCCGCAGGCCGGCGGAACGATCAAGCTGGGGCATCAATTGCGAATTCGCCGGAACGTCGCTGGTCGCGCGGCGTTGAACCGCCATCACGATCGAGGAGGATCCCTGATGACCCGCTCCACTACCGAGACCCGCATCCTGTCCCGCCCGGGCCTGTTCGGGGCGCTGATGCTGGGTGCGTCTCTTATCGTCATGCCGATGACCGCGTTTTCACAGACTGCCACGGCGCCGGCCGACGCCGGAACGGCACCGGCCGAAGCGCCCGCTGCCGATGCCAGTGCCGGGTCTGCCGCCGGAACCGACGCCGCCGCGTCAGGGACCGCGTCGGATACCGCCGCCGCAGGGGGTGAGACCACGACCACCTCCGCGACGCAGTCAGGATCCGGGAACGCCCAAGCGGCCGCCCTGCTCAAGGGTGCCGATGGGACCGAACATGGCAGCGTGACCGCATCGGATACGGCCTCCGGGGCGCTGCATGTCATCCTGCACCTCAGCTCTCTGCCGGATGGCCCGCACGCCGTCCACATCCACGAGACCGGCAAGTGCGAGGGCCCGACCTTCGAAAGTGCCGGTGGCCATCTGGCCGGTGACAAGGACCACGGCGCCTTTTCGCCAAACGGAATGCATCCCGGGGACCTGCCGAACGTCGATGCGGCAGACGGGGGGGCCGTCAACCAGGAGTTCTTCCTGCAGGACGTCACGCTGAGCGATGTGATGAATGACGATGGCGGCGCCTTCATCGTGCATGCCGGAACCGACGACTATACCTCGCAACCTGCCGGCAATGCGGGCGACCGGATCGCCTGTGGCGTGTTCGAGGCGACGACCGCGTCGAACTGATCCGGTCTGATGCAAGACGCGCTGCGCCGGCCCCCAGGGGGCCGGCGTTTGCATATGAACGGCGGCGAGGCTTGCAACGGCGGTCCCCAGGTCCGATCTATCCCTGACCCAGACCAGAGACAGTGATGGCGCACAACAACACCAATGCCCCCATGCCGATGCTGCTGACGCCGGACCCGGCGCGCACCAAGCTCGAGGGTGGCAAGCGCTTCGTGATGCACAGCGAGTTCCAGCCGGCCGGCGACCAGCCGACCGCGATCGTGGAACTGGCCGAGGGGGTGCGCAGCGGCGAGCGGGATCAGGTCCTGCTGGGCGCGACCGGCACCGGCAAGACCTACACGATGGCTAAGGTGATCGAGGAAACCCAGCGCCCGGCCATCATCCTGGCCCCGAACAAGACACTGGCCGCGCAGCTTTACGGCGAATTCAAGGGGTTCTTTCCCGAGAACGCGGTCGAGTACTTCGTCAGCTACTACGACTATTACCAGCCCGAAGCCTATGTCCCGCGCAGCGACACCTATATCGAGAAGGAATCGCAGATCAACGAGGCCATCGACCGGATGCGCCACTCGGCCACCCGGGCGCTTCTGGAACGCGACGATGTCATCATCGTGGCCTCGGTCAGCTGCATCTACGGCATCGGTTCGGTCGAAACCTATTCGGCGATGACCCAGGACATGGTCGTGGGGCAATCCTATGACCAGCGTGGCTTCATCAACGAACTGGTCGCGCAGCAATACAAGCGGCTCGACACCGCGTTCCAGCGTGGAGCCTTCCGGGTTCGCGGCGACGTCGTCGAAGTCTGGCCCGCCCACCTCGAGGACCGGGCCTGGCGGTTTTCCTTCTTTGGCAACGAACTCGAGACAATTACCGAGTTCGACCCGCTGACCGGCGCGAAGGAGGCCGACTACAAGCAGATCCGCATCTATGCCAACAGCCACTATGTCACGCCCCGCCCGACGCTGCAGCAGGCGATCAAGGGCATCAGGATGGAACTGGCGAACCGGCTGAAGCAGCTGCAGGAGGAAGGCAAGCTGCTGGAGGCCCAGCGGCTGGAACAGCGCACCAATTTCGACCTGGAGATGATGGAGGCCACCGGCGTCTGCAACGGGATCGAGAACTATTCCCGCTATCTGACCGGCCGCGCCCCCGGTGAGCCACCGCCGACGCTCTTCGAGTTCATCCCCGACAACGCCATCGTCTTCGCCGACGAGAGCCATGTCTCCGTCCCGCAGATCGGCGGCATGTATCGCGGCGACTTCCGGCGCAAGTTCACGCTGGCCGAGCACGGCTTCCGCCTGCCCTCCTGCATGGACAACCGGCCGTTGAAGTTCGAGGAATGGGACGCCATGCGGCCGCAGTCGGTGTTCGTCAGCGCCACGCCCGCGCAATGGGAGATGGACCAGACCGGCGGCGTGTTCACCGAGCAGATCATCCGGCCCACCGGGCTGCTGGACCCGGTGATCGAGATCCGCCCGGTCGAAACGCAGGTCGACGACCTGCTGGACGAGGTCCGCAAGGTCGCCCAGGCCGGTTACCGTACGCTGGTCACCACCCTGACCAAGCGCATGGCCGAGGACCTGACCGAGTACCTGCACGAACAGGGCATCCGGGTGCGCTACATGCACAGCGACATCGACACGATCGAGCGGATCGAGATCCTGCGCGACCTGCGGCTGGGGGCGTATGACGTGCTGGTCGGCATCAACCTGCTGCGCGAGGGGTTGGACATCCCTGAATGCGGTCTGGTGGCCATTCTGGACGCCGACAAGGAAGGTTTCCTGCGCAGCGAGACCTCGCTGATCCAGACGATCGGTCGGGCGGCGCGGAACGCCGAGGGCCGCGTCATCATGTATGCCGACCGCATTACCGGCAGCATGGAACGCGCCATGGCGGAAACCGAACGGCGGCGCCAGAAGCAGCAGGCCTATAACGAGACGCATGGCATCACCCCGCAGACCGTCCGCAAGAACGTCGAGGACGTGCTGGCGGGCCTGTGGAAGGGCGACACCGACCAGGCCCGTGTCACGACCCGCGTCGACAAGCCGCTGATCGGATCGAACCTCGCCGCGCATCTGGACGCGCTGCGCACGCAGATGCGCAAGGCGGCCGAAAACCTCGAGTTCGAAGACGCGGCGCGCCTGCGCGACGAGGTCAAGCGCCTGGAGGCTGTGGAACTGACCATCGCCGACGATCCCCTGGCACGGCAGACAGCAGTCGAGGAGGCCGCCGATCTGGCAGTCCGAGGGCAGGGTCGCTCGACGGCCGGCCGGGCCGGCCAGCGTGGCGGCAACAAGCGCCGCCGCCGCTGAGCCGTCGCTGCGTTCGCGCGGCTCAGCCGCAGCTGACGTCCACGATGCGACCGGTGACCGGGTCGGTGATGATGTTCAGCCGCTCGTCCCGGTATTCGTCGGTGATGATCGCGCCACGCGGCATGACCCGATAGGTCAGCCCGGCCGGCAACCGGACCTCTGCCACGGACCGGCCCACCAGCGCGCTCCATTCCCGCGGCGCACAGGCCGCCACAGCCACCCCGTCCGCGGGCACATGGGTGCGGGGCAGTGTGTCGGGCGTCGGGTCCGACGTGGAGCCGTTCCCCGTCAGCGTGCAGGCGCCGACGGACAGCATGCAGGTCAGAAACGTCACGAACCGGGTCATCATCTTCCTTTCGGGTCTGTCGCGCCCACCAACAGCGCCTGACGGTCGCGGTCAACCCGGCGGCAGCCCGGGACTCCGGCGGAGCCAGGGGCAGGCAGGAAAAGGCCCGCCACTCGGCGGGCCCTCTGCCACGTGGTGGTCACAAGCATCAATCGGTCGAGCTGTCACCCTCACCCGCGTCGTCTGCGCTGCCCTGATCACCGGCCGCCTCGGCCTCCGGCGACGATGCAGTCGTGTCTGCCGCGGGCTCCTCGATATCGGCGTTCTCGGCATTGCTTTCCACCGCCGAAGCGGCAGGTACCGCACCCTCGTCCGGCTGAGCGGCCGTCGCCTCGCCTTCCTCGGGGGCCAGGCTGGTGTCGGCCGCATCTTCCGCCGTGGTCTCCACCACCGGGTTCTCGGCCGGGGTCATGACGCCGTCATCGACCTCCTGCCCTGCATTCTGCGGCAGGCCGTCGGCAGCGGCCTTTTCCTGCGCGGCACCTGGTTCGCCCAGCTCGGCAGGCGAGACGTCCTGCTGTGCGATCGGGTCAGCCGGGGCGGGCTGCTCTCCACCCTGTACGGTCAGGCCCAGCAGGCGCCAGTCCAGCATGCCGCCACGGTAATAGTTGATCCTGTCCGCCGGGTAGCCTGCGTTCAGCATCGCCCTGATGGCCGAAGGCGACTGGCCGCACCACTGGCCGTTGCAGAACAGGATCACCTCGGCCGCGTCGGTGCAGTCGAACTTCCCTTCAAAATCCGGGGTGCAGTTCAACTCCGCCAGCCGCTCGATCGCCTGAGTGTACGGGATGTTGATCGAGCCGGGAATGGTGCCGCCCTCGTACCAGTCGGGCGTGCGACCGTCGACCAGGATCACGTCACCGGTCTGCATCATCTCGATCAGTTCCAGTTCGCCGATCGTGGTGACGCCGGGCGCAGGCTGCATCGGCTGGATGCAGAACGGCGGGCAGTCGTGACCGACCAGCGCCCAGTCGCCTTCCAGCTTCGCCCCCGGGGTCTGGTTGCGGCTGACCGTGAACTTCCCCCGATCGGTCGTGAAGACGGCTTCGGGCATGTCGGCAGTGATCGAGACCCGCGGTGCCTGGCCGGGCGCCTGCGCAGCCGCGCCCGACACGGCCTGCGTGTCGCCGGACGTGGTCTGGCTGTCCTGGGCCGCTGCGGGAAAGCCAAAGGCTCCGGCGGCCAGCATCGCGGTGACAAGCCGTGTTGTAAGCGCACACATCGTCGTCCTCCCATCCTGATTTCAGCTATCAGGACGAAACGCTTCACGCAGGCACGCGTTCCCCCTGCTTGGATCCGATGCGGTCCATGATCTCGTTGACGAGGGCTTCTGCCTCGTCGCGCGCGGGGCTGCGCGGCAGATCGGAAACAGCCTGCCCCTGCCCCAAGGTCTGCGCGAACGCCACCCTGTTGCCCAGGTGCGCTGTCGCGACCGCGACACCCAGCTCCTCGATCCCGGCGGCGATCTCTGCGCCCAGGCGCGTGCCCGGTCGGGTGCGGTTCAGGACAATGAGCGGATCGCGGCGTTCGCGCTGCGCCAGATCCAGGACCCCCTCGGTCGCCCACAGATCGACATGACTGCTGGCCACCGGGACAAGGATCAGATCGGCAACCCGCAAGGCCGGGCGCAGGTCGCTGTCGATCTTGGGCGGGGTGTCGATCAGGACGATGTCGAAGCTGCGCTTCAGCTTGCCCGCTTCATAGCTTGCCCCCCACGCGGACGAGGTCGAGAAATCCAGCCCCGGATCGTCGCCCTGCCGGTCCAGCCGCTCCATGAACCAGCGGCCGAGGCTGCCCTGCGGGTCGGTGTCGATCAGCGCGACCGTCAGGCCGCGCGCGCGCATCGCACAGGCAAGGTTCACGACCAATGTGGTCTTGCCTGAACCGCCCTTTTGCTGGGCGACGGTGATGATCCGTCCATTCATGCTGGCCCCCTCTGTCCGGACGCCCCCACCCTTAACGCCGCAGTGCAGCAATAGCACGGGGGTCCGGGATTTTTCTGGTGTTCTGTTGCGCGCGGCAGCGCGGCGCCCGCCATTGCGCCCGGTGCAACCACGCGGCATCGTCGCGCCGGAACGACCGTGACAGGCTGGGGCAGTGATGCGCATCTTTGACGGCCACAACGACATGCTGCAGCGAGTCGTCGCGGCGGGCGCCAGCGGGCCGGACCTGTTCCTGCGGGGCGACGGCGCGGGTCATCTCGACCTGCCACGGATGCGGGCGGGCGGGTTCGCAGGAGGGTTCTTTGCGATCTGGATCCCCGAGCGGTGGTACGCGGCCGCGGGCGGGGTCGTGCCGCCAGCCGACATCCCGCCGTATGCGCACGCCTTGCCGGCAGAGATCGGGCATGACGCCGCACTGCCGCAGGCCTTCGCCCAGGCTGCCGCTCTCTTCTCGCTGGAACGAACCGGGGCGCTGTCGATCTGCCGCACGGCCGAGGACCTGCGCGCGGCGATGGATGCCGGACGCATCGCCGCGATCCTGCACATGGAAGGGGCCGAGGCGGTCCGCGATCCGGATGCGCTGACCGTATGGCACGCGATGGGGTTGCGGTCGCTGGGGCCGGTCTGGTCGCGGCCCACCCGCTACGGCCACGGGGTGCCTTTTGCGTTTCCATCGTCACCCGACACTGGCGAGGGGCTGACCCCTGCCGGCATTGCACTGGTGCGTGCATGCAACACCCTGCGGATCATGGTTGACCTGTCGCACCTAAACGAAAAGGGCTTCGAAGATGTGGCCCGGATCAGCGACGCGCCGCTGGTCGCCAGCCATTCGGCGGTTCATGCCATTGCGCCCAGTTCGCGCAACCTGACCGACCGCCAGTTGCGCCAGATCGCCGAGAGCGGGGGCCTGGTCGGGCTGAACTTTGCAATCAGCTTTCTGCGTCCGGACGGTCATCGCATTGCCGCACCAGGAATCGACCTGATGCTGCGGCACCTGGACCACCTTCTCGGCCTGCTTGGTGAAGGCGGCGTCGCGCTGGGGGCCGATTTCGACGGCGCGCTGCTGCCATCCGACCTGCCCCACGCCGGGGCCCTGCCCGCCCTTGTCGATGCGATGCGTCGCCGCGGCTATGCCGACGAGTTGCTCGAACGGATCTGCTGGCGGAACTGGGTCGGCGTGCTGGAACGTACCTGGGACGGTGCGCGGGAAGACAGGATATTGCCCGGCGCCATGAAAGGCGCCGGCGTCACGCAGCAGGGGCGAGGAGCAGAATGACCGACAGCTACGACTGCCTGATCGTCGGCGGCGGACCGGCCGGCCTGACCGCCGCGATCTATCTGGGCCGGTTCCATCGCAGCGTGGTGGTGGTGGACAAGGATGAGAGCCGGCTGGCGTTGATCCCCAGATCGCATAATCACGCCGGCTATCCTGACGGGGTGCGTGGCCGCGACCTGCTCGAGGACATGCGCATCCAGGCCGCGCGCTACGGCGCCGAGTTGAGGCCGGGCGAGGTGACGGACATCCGGCGCGACGGTGACCTGTTCCACGGCCAGACCGACAGCGGCCCGGTCCGTGCCCGCACGGTGCTGCTGGCCACCGGAGTCCTGAACCTGCGCCCGCCACTCGCGCAGGACGTCCACGACGACGCGGTGGCGCGGGGCCTGCTGCGATACTGCCCGATCTGCGACGCCTATGAGCAGACCGGCAAGCGGATCGGTGTTCTTGGCGCCGATCGCCATGGCGTCGCCGAGGCCATGTTCCTGCGCACCTACAGCCATGACGTGCTGCTGCTGGCGCTGAACTCGGCCGATCTGGACGCGTTCACGCAGCAGCAAGCCGACGAGGCCGGGATAAGGGTCGAGCGGGTGCCGGTCAGCGGCTTTGACCTGTCGGGGGACGAGGTGGTGCTGACCCTGGACGACGGTCGCACGATCCGGACGGATACGCTGTACGCGGCGCTCGGGTCCAACACCCGCAACGCGCTCGGGGCAGGCCTGGGGACAGAGCTGTCGGACGGCCAGTGTTTTGTCACCGACGAACACCAGCGCTGTTCGGTCAGGGGCGTCTATGCCGCCGGGGACGCGGTCGACGGGCTGGACCAGATCAGCGTTGCGATGGGCATGGGCGCGCGCGCAGCGGTTGCCATCCACAACGATCTGCGGCGGGCCGACGGCGAGGCCCTGCCGGACGACTGAACGATCGGCGGTATTCCTCTGGGCGGGAAGGCCGCAGCGCGATATTCGGGCTCATGGATCTGGACGGAAAAACACGATTGGCGAGGTTGAACGACATCGGTCTAGCGGCCTGTGCGATCCGTCTGCGCGCCGCGTTCATGCTGACGGGTCTGGAAAAACATCAGGATCTGGCAGGCGCGGCGGGCATATCCCATACGGTGCTAAGCAATGCGATGAATGGGGCGACGTACCCCAATCGTGAGGTGATGCAGTATCTTCACCGGGCGCACCGGATCGATTTCAACTTCCTCATGAACGGCGATTTTGCCCAGTTGCCCGGCGACGTGCAGGCTCGGCTGTTTCCGGCCCTCGAAGCCGCAGCCGGTGAATGGGAGCGAAAGCGGGGTTGAGGCCTACCGCCTTCCGCTGACTGGCGGACGACCGACGCTCAGACCATCATTTCCTTGGTGGCGGTCAGCTTCAGCGCCGGATGGTCGCGGACCACCCGGTCGATGTCCCATTGCAGCCGCGTCAGGAACACCAGGTCGCCATCGTGGTCGGTGGCCATATGCTGACGGTTCGCCGCGGCGAAGGTCTCGACCGCATCCTTGGGCCCGGCAACCCAGCGGGCACTGGTGAACTGCGACGTCTCGAAACGGACGGGCAGCCCGTATTCCTGTTCGATCCGGCTGGCCAGCACCTCGAACTGCAGGGCGCCCACGACCCCCACGATGAAGCCCGACCCGATCGCCGGCTTGAAGACCTTGGCCGCGCCTTCCTCGGCGAACTGCATCAGCGCCTTTTCCAGGTGCTTGGCCTTCATCGGGTCGCCGGCGCGCACGGTCTGCAAAAGCTCAGGCGCAAAGCTTGGAATGCCGGTGAAACGCAGCATCTCGCCCTCGGTCAGCCCGTCGCCGATGCGCAGCTGGCCGTGGTTGGGGATGCCGATGATGTCACCGGCCCAGGCCTCCTCGGCCAGCTCGCGGTCGGCGGCGAGGAACAGCACCGGGTTCGACACCGCCATCGGCTTTTTCGAGCGCACGTGCAGCAGCTTCATGCCCCGTTCGAAATGGCCCGAGGCGAGCCGGACAAACGCCACGCGGTCCCGGTGCTTGGGGTCCATGTTGGCCTGGACCTTGAACACGAACCCGGTGACGGCTTCCTCCTCGGGCGAAATCTGCCGCTCGGCGGCGCTCTGGGGCTGCGGCTGCGGGCCGTATTCGCCGATCCCGGTCATCAGTTCCCTGACCCCGAAGCTGTTGATGGCGCTGCCGAACCAGATCGGAGTCAGATGTCCTTCCAGGAACGACCGGCGATCGAAGGCCGGCAGCAGTTCGCGTGCCATCTCGACCTCGTCGCGCAGCCGGGCCAGCAACTCGGCCGGCACGTGCTCGGCCAGCTTGGGGTCGTCCAGCCCGCTGATCGCCACGGTCTCCGCGACGCGGTTGCGGTCGGCACGGTCCATCAGTTCCAGACGGTCGTGCAGCAGGTCGTAGGTTCCCAGGAACTCGCGCCCGCTGCCGATCGGCCAGTTGGCCGGCGCCACGTCGATCGCCAGGCTCTCCTGGATCTCGTCGATGATCTCGAAGGTGTCGCGGCTTTCGCGGTCCATCTTGTTGCAGAAGGTCAGGATCGGCAGATCGCGAAGGCGGCAGACCTCGAACAGCTTGCGGGTCTGGCTCTCGACGCCCTTTGCCCCGTCGATGACCATGATCGCGGCATCGACCGCCGTCAGGGTGCGATAGGTGTCCTCGGAAAAGTCGCTGTGGCCGGGCGTATCCACCAGATTGAAGCGATACGGGCCGAAGTCGAAGGACATCGCCGAGGCACTGACCGAAATGCCGCGGTCCTGCTCCATCTTCATGAAATCCGAGCGGGTGCGCCGCGACTCACCCTTGGCGCGCACCTGCCCCGCCATCTGGATCGCCCCGCCGAACAGCAGGAACTTTTCGGTCAGCGTCGTCTTGCCCGCGTCGGGATGCGAGATGATCGCGAAGGTCCGGCGGCGGGCGATCTCGGGCGGCAGTTGGGGGCGATTGTCCAGCATGGGCGGGCCTTATCGCGAAGCTCCGGCCAAGGCAAACGCCGCCCCGATTCGACAACGAAGCCCGGCCTCTTGCTACAGGAACTGCTCGCGCATCAGCCGTTCCTCCATCCCGTGGCCTGGATCGAACAGGACGCGGTGGGAAATCGCGGGTTCGGACCGGATCTCGACCCACGCGACCCGCTCGATACCGCGCGAATCCGCATCGGCCATCACCGGTCGCTTCAGCGGCTCCAGCACGTCGAACCGCACCACGCCGTGTTTCGGCAGGATCGCGCCGCGCCAGCGTCGCGGACGGAACGGGGCGATCGCCGTCAGCGCCAGCACGTCCGACCCGATCGGCAGGATGGGTCCGCCGGCGGAATAGTTGTACGCCGTCGACCCGACGGGCGTGGACAGAATGGCACCGTCGCAGATCATCTCGTCCATGCGGACCCGCCCGTTCACGCTTACTCGCAGCTTGGCCGCCTGCGGACCTGCCCGCAGCAGGCTGACCTCGTTGATCGCCAGGGCCCGATGCTCGTGCCCGTCATCGGACAGCGCGACCATCGCCAGCGGATTGATCCGGGTTTCCTCGGCGGCGCCGATCCGGCCCACCAGATCCTCCTCGGCGTAATCGTTCATCAGGAAGCCGATGGTGCCGCGATTCATACCATAGACCGGCAGGCCGGAGTTCTGGCGCAGCGTGGCCAGCAGAAAGCCGTCGCCCCCCAGCGCGACGATCACATCCGACTGCCCGATCGGCGCCTGACCATAGCGGGCCATCAGCCGCCCCAGTGCGGACAGCGCCATTTCGGTGTCATTCGATGTGAAATGGATCCGCGTCATCCCGCGCATCCATGCACCCCGCCAAGGGGTTGGCAAGGCGCATGTTCCTGTCCGACCCGGGCCGCCTGCGTCGCCCGAACAATCTGGAACCCCCGCGGCAAAGCCGCTAGACGGGCGCAAAGCCCGGAGGGATGCCATGACCCACAACGCCTTCTTCACCGAACCGCTGCAAACCCGCGATCCGGAGATCTTCGACGCCATCCGCAAGGAGCTTGCCCGTCAGCGCGACGGGATCGAGTTGATCGCATCGGAAAACATCGTGTCCGCGGCGGTGCTCGAGGCGCAGGGCTCGGTCATGACCAACAAATACGCCGAGGGTTATCCGGGCAGGCGCTATTACGGCGGCTGCGCCTATGTCGACATCGCCGAGACACTGGCGATCGAACGGGCGAAGCAACTGTTCGGATGCGGGTTCGCCAATGTGCAGCCCAACAGCGGTAGCCAGGCGAACCAGGGCGTCTACACCGCGCTGCTGAACCCGGGTGACACCATCCTGGGGATGAGCCTCGATGCCGGCGGCCACCTGACCCACGGCGCCAAACCGAACCAGTCGGGCAAGTGGTTCAACGCGGTCCAGTACGGGGTGCGCCAGCAGGACAGCCAGCTGGATTATGATCAGGTCGAACAACTCACCCGCGAACATCGCCCCAAGATGATCATCGCGGGCGGGTCCGCCATTCCGCGCATCATCGACTTTGCCCGCATGCGCGAGATCGCCGATCTGGTCGGGGCGTGGCTGCTGGTGGACATGGCGCATTTCGCAGGGTTGGTGGCCGCGAGCCTCTACCCGTCGCCCTTTCCCCACGCCCATGTCGCCACCACCACCACCCACAAGACGCTGCGGGGCCCGCGCGGCGGCATGATCCTGACCAATGACGAGGCCATCGCCAAGAAGGTCAATTCGGCGATCTTCCCCGGGATCCAGGGCGGGCCGCTGATGCATGTCATCGCTGCCAAGGCCGTGGCCTTCGGCGAGGCGCTGACTCCCGGCTTCAAGGACTATGCCCGCCAGGTGGTGGGGAATGCGCAAGCGTTGGCCGACGAACTGATGAAGGGCGGGCTGGATATCGTGACCGGCGGCACGGACACGCATCTGATGCTCGTCGACCTGCGCCCCAAGCGGGTCAAGGGCAACCAGACCGAGGACGCGCTGGAACGCGCACACATCACCTGCAACAAGAACGGCATCCCGTTCGATTCCGAAAAGCCGACGGTCACGTCGGGGGTGCGGCTGGGCTCACCCGCGGGGACGACGCGGGGCTTCGGCGAGCCGGAGTTCCGGCAGATCGGCCGCTGGATCGTCGAGGTGGTGGACGGTCTTGCCGCGAACGGGTCCGAAGGGAATGCCCAGGTCGAGGCGCGCGTCGCGGCAGAAGTCCAGGCGCTGTGCGCCCGCTACCCGCTGTATCCGGATCTCTGACAGGCCCGGTGGGGGCGCACTGGTGCGCAAGCCTGCCAGCGCGACCACCTGGCGAACTGCCTACAGATGTCCGCGCTGGACGAGGAGCCAGATCACACCGGCCGAAAGGATCAGCAGGCCGAACACCACCGACGCCGCGATGTTGGTCGCCCCCTCGACCAGCCGTCGCCGGCTGCCCAGAGGTCGCAGATATTCGACCAGTTGCCGATGAGAGTCGCGCACCAACCCCATGTCGATCTGCCGCGCGATCCGGGGCGCGGAGGCGTGGGACACGCTGCGCGCCAGCAGATCGGCGGCCTTGCGATGACGGCGGGGCAGCGCCTGGCCGCGCCGCCGGATCATCGTCGCCAGGTCGGGCCGCCGCCCCCGTCGGGCGCCGCCCAGCCGGGACGCCATTAGCCCTGCCACCTCGTCGGCCATGCGCTGCAACTCGTCCATCGCCGCCTTCCCGTCCATTCCGCCTCGGCGCGCAGCATAAGATCGCTGGCGCGGCCTCGCCAGCCGGAATAGGACCCTGCAAGTGCAGCGCCGTGGTAACAGGACGTCCCCCATGAAGCTCAATGTTGTCGTCAGCGGGCCCGATGCGCCCGATCCCGCCCTGCCGCCGGTGCTGCTGGCGCATGGGCTGTTCGGCCAGGCGCGCAATCTGGGGATGCTGGCGCGGCATCTGTCGGACAGCCGACGCGTGCTGTCGGTCGACATGCGCAACCACGGCGATTCCCTCGACGATCCCGATCACAGCTATGACGCGCTGGCCGGCGATCTGGCGCGCGTGATCGACGACCACGGCGGCCGGGCGGATGTCGTCGGCCATTCGATGGGGGGCAAGGCGGCGATGTGGCTGGCGCTGACCCGGCCTGAGCGGGTGCGCCGGCTGGTGGTGCTGGACATTGCCCCGGTCGCCTACGGGCACACCCAGAACGAGGTCATCGACGCGCTGCAATCCATCGACCTGTCGCAGGTCTCGACCCGCTCGCAAGCCGATGCGGCGCTGGCAGGGAAGATCGAGGACAAGGGCGTCCGCGCCTTTCTGCTGCAGTCGCTGGACGTGAAGGCGCAGCCGCCCAGGTGGAAACTGAACCTGCCGGTGCTGCGCGACCAGATGGACAATCTGACCGGCTGGCCGGGCCACCAGGGCATGCGGTTCGACGGGCCGGTGCTGGTCGTGGGAGGCGCGGACAGCGACTACGTCAGGCCGGAGTACGAGGACGCGATCCGGCAAGCCTTTCCGTCGGCCCGGATCGAGCGCATCCCGAACGCATCACACTGGCTGCACGCCGAACGCCCCGCAGAGGTGGCCGAAATCGTGGCCGGGTTCCTGGACTGATCGGCCGGGACCCCGCGTGATCCGGGGGCGGCTCGGCCCTCGCCCCGGGCCGCGTCAGACGTCGTGGACGCTGTCCTTGGGGTCGTTCGCCTGGATGCGACGGGCGACCAACCACGTGACGGGGATCGCCAGGACCGCGCCGATCGCAGCGCCGAGCAGGATCGCGCGCCAGTCGTAATAGCCCATCACCAGGGCCACGATGACCCCCATCCCGGCCAGCGTCCCGACCGAGATGGACAGCAGCAAAATGAACAGACGCGGCATCCGGCGCTCCTTTGCATCATGTGGGCGCAAGACTGCCCCGGGCCGCGGCGCGGGGCATCGATCCTGATCAGACCGCCTTGCGGACCGCCCGCATCATGCGGGCGATCAGGTTGTCCTTCAAGATGAACTGGTGATAGGCGGCGCCGGCGATGTGCAGCAGCACCAGCAGCAGCAGGATGGTCTTGGCCGTCTCGTGCGCCTCGCCCGCCGGCTCGCTGGCCAGCAGATAGGCCGAGGCGCCCAGGATCGGGGTCAGCCACAGCATCAGGTACAGCGCCCGGTGGTTCCAGACCGACAACACCCGGTCCCAGCCGGGGCTTTCCGGCGTGGGGTTGGGCACGCCCTGGACGAACCGCAGCGCGGTGCGGGCGACGGTCAGGATCAGGATCAGCGCGCCCATGACGGCATGCAGCGTCGCGCCCACGCCCATCGAGACGTTCTCGGCCAGCTCGGCCTCGCGGGTCTCGACCATCCGTTCGAAAAACCCGGACATCGCGTCACCGCTGAGGAACTGGCCAAGGATCAGCACGGCGATCGTCCAGTGCAGGGTGATCTGGATGCCGGAATAGCCCGCGGTGCGGCGGGCGACGAGAGAGGCGGGCTGGCGCATGGATGCGATCTTTCTGCTGGCTGCCTGGGCGCGGACCCGAAAGGACCGGCTGGCGCATCATCCTGCCGTCCGCCCCGGCCGGTCAAGGCCCCCGCGCCGGGGCCCGGGGTGGCGCGCTCCCGGCGGCGGGGATCAGCGCGCGCAGTTGCCGCAGAACGGCGTGTCGGGCAGCAGTTCCAGCCGCTTGTCGGCGATCTCCTGGCCGCAGGTGACGCAGTGGCCGTATTCCCCCGCCTCGACCCGGGCCAGCGCCGCGTCGATGCGCCGCAGCTCGGTCTGGTCCGAATGTCCCAGCGCCGACAGCACCTCGTCCCCCTGCCGTTCTGACGCCGCATCCTCCCAATCCTTCGGCACCGGCTCGTCCAGCTCGTCCCCGATCCGGTCGAGATTGCCGAGCAGCTCGTCCCGACGGGCGAGCAGGATGTTCTTTGCGGTTTCAGGGGTCATGCGCTGTCTCCGGTGGTTCGGCGGAGAGTGGCGGGGTGAAGGGGTGGGGTCAAGTGGCGGGTGACGGTGCGTGGTGCCGTGCTTAAACGCACGGAGCGGTGGCTGGTGATGGTGCACAAGGAACACGCACCCGACGGTTACGGCTTCCTCTCGACTCTTTGCGATTACAGAACGAAGAGCCCTCCAATCTCGTTCACCTCATCTATTGCAGCCAAGTTTTTCGGGCTGGTGTTCATAACGCACGACGGCGAAGCGGAGATGCACGGCAGAGAATATTTCGTGAAGTCGAAGCCGAGCGGAATTTCGACCTGATTATAGTAGCGGCTAAACAAAGTAAAAAAAGTGAGAAGCGGATGCGACTCTATCAAACCAACTAAGGACTTTGAGTCTGGCGTCAAATTAAATCTGAACGACTTCGGCGGTACCAATGTGACGTTCGTCAACAGCCCTGCTCCGTGAGCATAAACAGAGTCAATCTGACGTCGTATGTCCGTCCTCGACTTACGATGATTTTCCAGATACGTAATCAGGGTTCGATGCGCCACGTCGGTACTAAGCGCGAAAACAAGGTATATCGGATCCCAAGTTGACCCTGGATACCCGGAAAATACTTCGAGCGAGTGAGAGATCGGCCCAGACGCAGGATAGTATGCCGTTCTCTCAAGCCCCTTAAAGCTTTCCATATTCTTTTCGCACTCAAGGAACGTCGCAGCGCTGAGGCTGGATTTCACTTCAATAGCGAAGTACACACATTCGATTGGAAATATCCCTGCATCCCCGCTACGAAAAAACGATGGAGTCTTGTGGGCGTCGTACAGGATAATGTCTATCTGGTTGGATTGTCGTCCCGCCGAGTCAACGACGACCCCGCTACCTATGCCGATGTTTTGTGGCAAGTAATCTTGGAGTAGATTCCTTACTGCCTCCTCGACTGCTCCACCCTTTAGCCCGGCGTGGGTGAGGCTGGCCCTGATTTGTTCGATTCGTGCGCTCAATATCGTTTCGCTCGCCGCAAACACATCAGACAAGTTAATCATTCTAAATACCCTCACCCATCCATCTTCAGCGCCGAGATGAACGCGCTCTGCGGGATCTCCACCTTCCCGAACTGCCGCATCTTCTTCTTGCCGGCCTTCTGCTTCTCCAGCAGCTTCTTCTTGCGCGTGGCATCGCCGCCATAGCACTTGGCGGTCACGTCCTTGCGCAGCGCCGCCAGCGTCTCGCGGGCGATCACCCTTCCGCCGATCGCCGCCTGGATCGGGATCTTGAACATGTGGCGAGGGATCAGCTCCTTGAGCTTTTCGACCATCACCCGGCCGCGCGCCTCGGCCCGGTCGCGGTGGACCATGATCGACAGCGCGTCCACCGGTTCGTCGTTGACCAGGATCGACATCTTGACCAGCAGATCCTCGCGGTATTCCGAAATCTGGTAGTCGAAGGACGCATAGCCCTTGGTCACCGATTTCAGCCGGTCGTAGAAATCGAACACCACCTCGGCCAGCGGCAGGTCATAGACGACCATCGCGCGGCTGCCGGCATAGGTCAGGTCCAGCTGGATGCCGCGGCGGTCCTGGCACAGCTTCAGCACGTCGCCCAGATAGTCGTCGGGGACCATGATCGTGGCCTTGATCCGCGGCTCCTCGATATGGTCGACCAGGGTCAGGTCGGGCATGTCGGCGGGGTTGTGCAGCTCGCGCATCTCGCCGTCGCGCATGAACAGCCGGAACACGACGCTGGGCGCGGTGGTGATCAGGTCCAGGTCGTATTCGCGTTCCAGCCGGTCGCGGATCACCTCCAGATGCAGCAGGCCCAGGAAGCCGCAGCGGAACCCGAAGCCGAGCGCGGCCGAGGTCTCCATCTCGTAGGTGAAGCTCGCATCGTTCAGCGCCAGCTTCTCGATCGCGTCGCGCAGCGCGTCGAAATCGTTGGCGTCCACCGGGAACAGCCCGCAGAACACCACCGGCTGGGCGGGCTTGAACCCCGGCAGCGCCTCGGTCGCGCCGCGCCGCTCATGGGTGATGGTGTCGCCGACGCGGGTGTCGCGGACCTGCTTGATGGACGCGGTGAAGACGCCGATCTCGCCGGGACCCAGTTCGGCGATGTCCACCATCCGCGGGGTCAGCACCGCCAGCTTGTCGATGCCGTAGATGGCGCCGGTCTGCATCATCCGGACGCGGTCGCCCTTGCGGATCACCCCGTCCATTACCCGGATCATCACGACGACGCCCAGATAGGCGTCGTACCAGCTGTCGACCAGCATCGCCTTCAGCGGCGCCTCGCGGTCGCCCGTCGGCGGCGGCAGGCGCTGGACGATCGCCTCGAGCACGTCGGGGATGCCGAGGCCGGTCTTGGCCGAGATCGGGACTGCGTCGGAGGCGTCGATGCCGATCACGTCCTCGATCTGCGCCTTGACCTGCTCGGGCTCGGCCGCGGGCAGGTCGATCTTGTTGAGCACCGGCACGATCTCGTGGCCCGCATCGATCGCCTGGTAGACGTTTGCCAGGGTCTGCGCCTCGACCCCCTGGGTGGCGTCGACGACCAGCAGCGAGCCTTCGACGGCCCGCATCGAGCGGCTGACCTCATAGGCGAAGTCCACATGACCGGGCGTGTCGATCAGGTTCAGCACGTAGGTCTGGCCGTCGCGGGCCGGATACAGGATGCGGACGGTGTTGGCCTTGATGGTGATGCCGCGTTCCCGCTCGATGTCCATGCTGTCGAGCATCTGGGCCTTCATGTCGCGTTCGGCGACGGTCCCGGTCAGCTGGATCAGCCGGTCGGCCAGCGTGGATTTGCCGTGGTCGATATGCGCCACGATGGAGAAATTGCGGATGAGAGGCAGGTCGGTCATGATGGCGCGGATATGCGCGGGAAACCCGCGCCGGTCAATTTGAAAGGACCCCGCATGCGTTTTCAGGTGAACGACATGACCTGCGGCCACTGCACGGCCGCGATCGAAAAGGCGATCGGCGCGGCCGGCGGCACGGCACGGGCGGATCTGCAGTCCAAGGTGGTCGAGGTCGATCAGCTCGGCGCCGCCCGGGCGATGGAGGTGATTCGCGAGGCCGGCTATACGGCGCAGCCGCTGGACTGAGCGCGCGGGGGGCGATCTGACCGGCCGCACGATCCGGTGAGAACCTCTCGCGCCCTGCCTTTGCCCGGTCGGCCGACCCGGCCGTTAGCGCAAAAGGCCTTTTCCCACGGGCCCGGTCTGGTAAGGGAAACCATCCTTTCCCAGTCCGGAGCCTGTTACCGATGCAGATGACCGATACCGTCAAGAAGATCCTCGCCAACTACGAGGGCGAAAACCCGGGCGTAAAGGGCAATCTGGCCCGCATGCTGATGAACGGCAGGCTGGGCGGCACCGGCAAGATGATCATCCTGCCCGTGGATCAGGGTTTCGAGCACGGACCCGCCCGATCCTTCGCCAAGAACCCGCTGGGCTATGACCCGCACTACCATTACCAGCTGGCGATCGACGCGGGCCTGAACGCCTACGCCGCGCCGCTGGGCATGATCGAGGCCGGGGCCGACACCTACGCCGGACAGATCCCGACGATCCTGAAATGCAACAGCGCCAACAGCCTGATGAGCGATACAGCGGGCAAGAACCAGGCGGTGACGGCGACCGTGCAGGACGCTCTGCGGCTGGGCTGCGCGGCGATCGGGTTCACGATCTATCCGGGATCGGACATGGCGCTGGACATGTTCGAGGAGATTTCCGAGATGCGCGCCGAGGCGGCGAGCGTCGGGATCCCGACGGTGATCTGGTCCTATCCGCGCGGCGAGGCGATCAGCAAGGACGGCGAGACGGCCATCGACATCGCCGCCTATGCCGCGCAGATCGCGGCGCTGCTGGGCGCCCATGTCATCAAGATCAAGCTGTCCACAGATCACCTGGAAAACCGTGACGCCAAGAAGGTTTACCAGGAACAGGGCATCGACATCTCGACCCCGGCGGCACGGGTGGCGCACTGCATGCAGGCGGCATTCGGCGGCCGGCGGATCGTGGTCTTCTCGGGCGGTGCGGCCAAGGGCGAGGACGCGGTATACGAGGACGCGCGGGCGATCCGCGACGGCGGCGGCAACGGCTCGATCATCGGGCGCAACAGCTTCCAGCGGTCGCGCGAGGATGCGCTGACCATGCTGGGCAAGCTGGTCGACATCTACCAGGGCCGCGGCTGACCGGCATCCGGCCGAAGCTGCCGGATTGCTGCATGTTCATGCAGCGTTCCATGCAGTTTTCATGCATCGTTCTGCAGTCGGGCGGCGGGGAAACCCGCCGCCCGTCTGTCATCAGCGTCCCCCGAGGCCGCAGGCCGGCTGCTGACGGGCGGCGGCACGGTCCGGGTGCCGGCCTTCCCCTTGGCCCGCCAAGCGCCTAGGTAGGCCCAAACCGCCAAGGGGGTCCGGCATGTCGTTCTTTTCCAAGCTGCGCGAGCGTCTGACCAAGTCGTCGTCGAAGATCGGCGGCGGACTGGACAGCCTGGTGGCGGACAAGGTGACGGACGAGGTGGCGGAACCGGATACCGCCGCTGCCCCGCAGGCCGACGCGCCGGGCGGCACGGCTCAACTCGCCAGCGCGGCGCCGCCACCCGCCGAGCCGGTTGCCGACCAGGGCGCGTCGGTCCCGACGTCAGCCCCCCCGACCGCGCCCGGCCCTGCGGCGCCACGCACTGCCCCGGCTCCCGCCACTGCGCCCGCCGCCCAGCCTGCCGCTCACCCCGCCGCCGACCGGCCGGCCGAGAACCGGCCGGGGCTGATGGGCCGGCTGTTCGGGCGCGGCGAGACCGCGCCCGCCGAGCCGCGCCGCGAACTGGACGACGCGATGCTGGAGGAGTTGGAGGACATGCTGATCGCGGCGGACATGGGGACGGACACCGCGCTGCGGGTCACCGCCAACATCGCCGAGGGACGGATGGGCCGGCGCGTCACGTCGACGGAACTGAAACGGGCGCTGGCCGACGAGGTGACGCGGATCATGCAGCCGGTCGCTCGACCGCTGCCGCTGTATCCGCGCAAGCCGCAGGTGGTGCTGGTGGTGGGCGTCAACGGGTCGGGCAAGACGACCACGATCGGCAAGCTGGCCAGCCAGTTCCGCGCCGCCGGCAAGTCGGTGGTGATCGCCGCTGGCGACACGTTCCGCGCCGCGGCGGTCGAACAGCTGCAGGTCTGGGGGCAGCGGGCCGGGGTGCCGGTGATGGTCGCCGCGCAGGGCTCCGATCCGGCGAGCCTGGCCTTCGACGCGATGACGCGGGCCGAGGCGGACGGCGCCGACCTGCTGATGATCGACACGGCCGGGCGCCTGCAGAACCGCGCCGACCTGATGGAGGAACTGGCCAAGATCGTCCGGGTGATCCGCAAGAAGGACCCGACCGCCCCCCACAACACGCTGCTCGTGCTGGATGCGACCACCGGGCAGAACGCCCTGTCACAGGTCGAAACGTTCCGCCGGCTGGCGGACGTATCGGGTCTGGTGATGACCAAGCTGGACGGCACCGCCCGCGGCGGCGTGCTGGTGGCGCTGGCCGACAAGTTCGGCCTGCCGATCCACGCGATCGGCGTGGGCGAGCAGATCGACGATCTGGACGCGTTCGACGCGCGCGAGTTCGCCACCGCGCTGGTTGGGCTGTGATCGCCTGAGCCGCGCAGGCCGGGGCGGCACGAAGCCGTTGTCCGGGTGCCGGCCGGGAGCATCTGAACCGCCCTGCCGACAGAACGGTCCAGATATCCCCGGACGGGCAATCCCCAAGCGACCGATCAGGCGCTATGGTCGACGGGCGAGCCGTCCTTTTCCTGCAACAGCTGGCGGGCATTGGTCGCGTCGGCCGACAGCCACACCCGGCCGCCATCCACGGACGCGACATGCGACAGCGGCAGATAATGGTGGTGGGACGACATCTGGCCGTGCGCCTCGTCGGTGCGGGTCAGCTTGATGCGGTCGCCATCCAGGTGATCGACCTTGCCGACATGCACCCCGTCGGCGCCCACGACGTCCATATGTTCGATGATCTGGTTCGCTTCGACCATGATGATCCTCCGATTTCATGCGGCGTGCGGAAGCGCACGCCTCTGCACGGGGGAACGCACGGCGGTGCGGTCGGGGTCCACCGAACCTGACCGGTGCCACCGCGACGAAAGTCGGTCAGGTCAGGCGCAGCCGGGACATCACCGCGTGCAGAGGCGCGGTTCCGATCTGGGACCGGGCGGCGAACAGGGTCGCCTGGCTGGCGTGGATCAGCGCGTCGGGGAGGATCTTCAGGTGGTTGGCGCGCAGCGTTTCGCCCGAACTGGTGATGTCGGCGATCGCCTCGGCGGTCAGGTTGGCCACCGTGCCCTCGGTCGCGCCCTGGCTGTCGACCAGCTGGTAATCGGCGACCTCGTGGTCCGACAGGAAGGCGCGGACCAGCCGGTGATACTTGGTGGCGATCCGCAGGCGGAAGCCGTGCGCCTGCCGGAAATCGCGGGCGATGGCGGCAAAGTCGTCCAGATCCTCGCAGTCGCGCCAGCAGGCGGGCACCGCCAGCACCAGATCGGCCTCGCCGAACCCCAGCGGCGCCAGCTCGACCACGTCGGACCGCCAGCCGGCCAGCTTCTCGCGCACCAGGTCGGTGCCGGTCACGCCCAGCTGGATGCGCCCGGCGGCGAGTTCGCGCGGGATCTCGCCCGCCGACAGCATCACCAGCCCCAGCCCGTCGATCCCGTCGACGGAGGCGGCATATTCCCGGTCGGAGCCGCTGCGCGACAGGCGCACCCCGCGCTCGGCGAACCAGCCGAAGGTCTGATCCATCAGCCGTCCCTTGGACGGCACCCCCAGCTTCAGCATGGGTCCAACTCG
This sequence comes from uncultured Paracoccus sp., assembly GCF_947496875.1. Lineage (GTDB taxonomy): Bacteria > Pseudomonadota > Alphaproteobacteria > Rhodobacterales > Rhodobacteraceae > Paracoccus. The sequence continues at coordinate 243,171 of NZ_CANMEH010000002.1, forward strand.
GCCAGCAGCCCGGGGCGGGCGATGCCGCCGACGGCCGGGATGCCCGGCTTGCCCGCCGGCAGGCCCAGCACCGCGGTCAGCGCGTCGTAGCGCCCGCCCGATGCGACCGGCGGCCAGTCCGGATGCGCCGTCGCGGTGAAGCTGAAGGTGAAGCCGTCGTAATATTCCATGGTGGTGCGGCCGTGGCTCGCCTCGAACCGGATGGTGGCCGGATCGATGCCGCGGGCGGCGATCGCGTCCAGCCGTGCGGCCAGCCGGTCCACCGCCTCGGCGATCGCGGGGATGTGGTCGGCCAGCACCCGCAGTTCGTCGAGCGCCTGCGGGGCAGCCCCGGTCAGGGCGAAAAGCCTGTGCAGACGCTCCCGCCAGATGCCGGGCAGCACCGGTTCGGCGCGCGCCGATTCCAGCCGGGCGATCCGCGCCGCCATCTCGGCTTCGCTGCGCAAGCCGGTCCAGGGCGCCCCGTTGACGGCAAAGCTGCGCGGCACCAGCGGGCGCGAAAAACGGTCCAGCAGCCGTTCGAAGCGACGCGGGCGCCAGATGTGGTGGGCGAGCATGGCGCAGCGTTCGGGCGACAGGGGCAGCCCGGCCACGGCATCCAGCAGCAGGTCCATGTCGCCGATCGTGGCGGCCAGCCGGTGCGGTGCCAGCAGCCGGTGGAACAGGGCGAAGACCTCGGCGTCGGCGTCGGGATCGCGGGAAAACAGCTCATACCCGACCTGCAGGTATTCGTTGTCGCGCGGATGCTCGGGGCGGGTGTCGCCGTGGTCCTGCTTGCGGAACACCTCGCCCAGGTAGCAGTAGCGGGCCGGTTCGGCGCCGGCGGCCATGTGCATGCTGACCACCGGCACCGTGAAGTCGGGGCGCAGCACGACCTCGCCGCGGATCGGGTCGGTGGTCAGGTAGGCGCGGGCCCGGATATCCTCGCCATAAAGCTCCAGCAGGGTGTCGGCGGGCAGCAGGATGTCGGGCGCGACCTCGACCGCGCCGGCGTCCCGGAACGCGGCCAGCAGCCGCTGGCCAACCGCGGCCTTGGCGGTGCGGGGGATCATCGGGCCAGCATGTCCCGCACGGCGCCGACCATGTCGGGGCGCGGTACCTCGACCTGGGCGGGCTGGGATTTCCATTCCTCGACAGAAGCTTCTGCGGCGATCCTGGCACCCAGGATGAGGTCCTTGACCTGGACCACGCCGCGGGCGGATTCGTCGGCGCCCTGGATGATGGCCACCGGGGCGCCGCGCCGGTCCGCGTATTTCAGCTGGTTGCCGAAGTTCTTGGGGTTGCCCAGATAGACCTCGGCCCGGATTCCGGCGGCGCGCAGCTCGGCGGCCATTGCCTGGTATTCGGCCATCCGGTCGCGGTCCATGACGGTGACCACGACGGGACCGGCGCTGTCCGCCCCGGCCAGACCCTTTTCGTGCAGCGCGGCCAGCAGGCGGTCGACGCCGATGCTGACGCCGGTGGCCGGGACCTTCTGCCCGGTGAAGCGTTCGACCAGGTCGTCGTAGCGGCCGCCACCGGCGACCGACCCGAACTGGCGGGTGCGGCCCTTGTCGTCGCGGATCTCGAAGGTCAGCTCGGCCTCGAACACCGGCCCGGTGTAATAGCCGAGGCCGCGGACTACCGACGGGTCGATGACGACGCGGTCGGGGCCGAGGCCCATGGCGTCCAGCAGGGCGGCGATCTGCGCCAGCTCGTCGACACCGTCGGCCCCGATCGCCGAGGCGCCGACCGCGGCGCGCAGGTTGGTCAGGGTGGCCGAGGTGGTGTCGCGGCGCGAGGTCAGGAATGCCAGCACCGGCTCGGCCTGTGCCGGGGTCAGGCCGACGCCCTCGATTTCCGCGCCAGAGGCATCGGTGCGGCCGGTCGTCAGCAGCGCGCGCACGCCGTCCGCCCCGACCTTGTCGAACTTGTCGATCTGGCGCAGCACGTCGGCGGCCTGATCGGCCCCCACCTGCGCGGCCTCCATCACGCCGTTCAGGACCTTGCGGTTGTTCACCCGCACCAGATAGTCGCCGCGGCTAATCCCCGCCGCCTCCAGCGCGTCGGCCAGCATGGCGATGATCTCGGCGTCGGCGGCGACGCTGGCGGCGCCCACCGTGTCGGCGTCGCACTGGTAGAACTGGCGATAGCGCCCCGGCCCGGGCTTTTCGTTGCGCCAGACCGGACCCATCGCATAGCGCCGATAGGGAAACGGCAGGTCGTTGCGGTACTGCGCAGCGACGCGGGCCAGTGGCGCGGTCAGGTCATAGCGCAGCGCCAGCCAGTCGCCCGCGCCGCCATCGCCCTTGCCGATCCCGGGCACCGCCTCTTCCTGCCAGGCGAAGACGCCGGCGTTAGGGCGGTCCACGTCGGGCAGGAACTTGCCCAGCGCCTCGACCGTCTCGACCCCGCTGGTTTCCAGCGCATCGAAGCCGTGGCGATGATAGACGGCGGCGATCCGGTCCAGCATCGCCTTGCGCTCGGTCACCTCGGCGCCGAAATAGTCGCGAAACCCCTTTGGGGTCTCGGCGCGGGGGCGTCGGGGTTTGCTGTCCTTGGCCATCGGCAGTCCTTGTCGGTCGCGGGGACCGCTTAGCGGAAGGGTCGGACATGGACAAGTTTGAGGGCGGCGACAAGGTGCAGGGCGCGGATGCGCTGCAGGCCATCGAGGAACGCCTGGCGCATTTTCAGCGCACAGTGGACGACCTGTCCGACGTGGTCGCCCGGCAAGATGCCGAGATCCGGCGAATGGCGCGGCATGTCGGGCTGCTGATGGAACGCGCCGCCGAGCAGCAGGCGGAAGAGGGCAGCATCGCGCTGGCCGACCAGCGGCCGCCCCACTGGTAAGGCGCCCACGCGATCCGGCGGCCCCTCAGCCGCCGAGCAGGTCGTCCAACACCAGCGCCATGACCTTGGCGCTGTCCTCCATGTCCTGCACCCCGATCCATTCGTCCGGCTGGTGCGCCAGGTCCAGGATGCCGGGGCCATAGGCGATGCAGTTCTGCAGCCGCCCGATCCGGTCGATATGCTTCTGGTCATAGGTGCCGGGCGACACCACATAGCCGGCCTGCAGCCCCAGCACGCGTTCGATCGCGGCAGCCGTGGTGCGCACCACCGGCGCGTCCCGGTCGGTCATCGAGGGGATCACCTCGAACAGGTCGCGGATCTCGTAGGAAAAGCTGGGGCGTTCGGCGCGGACCCGTTCCATCAGGGCGCGGATCTCGGCCTTGACCTCGTCCAGTTGCTCCTCGATCAGGAACCGCCGGTCGATGACGATGCGGCAGCGGTCGGGGACACACGGCGCAGGCAAGCCGGTATAGTCGGCGTCGGGTTCGCGCGCCCCGCCATGGATCGAATTGATGTTCAGCGTCGAGGACCGCGCCCCTTCGGGAACCACCGGCATCGCGGTGTGCCGGCACGCCAGCGCGGGATAGAGCGTGCGTTCCATCTCGTCGATCACCGCGCCCATGTGGCGCACGGCGCAATCCCCCAGGAACGGCATCGAGCCATGCGCGATGCGGCCCCTTGTCTCGATCTCGGCCCACCAGACGCCGCGATGCCCCAGGCAGATCCGGTCCTTGTTCAGCGGTTCGGGGATGATCACGTGCTGCACGTCGGCGAACCGGCCCTGCTCGGCCAGGAACGCCACCCCGCCGAACCCGCCCGATTCCTCATCGGCGGTGCGCTGATCTGGACGCGGCCGCGGTGGTCCGGGCGGGTGGCGACAAACGCCTCGGCGGCGATGATGCTGGCGGCCAGCCCACCCTTCATGTCGCAGGCGCCGCGGCCGTAGATGCGGTCCGTTTCTGGGTCATGGTCGGCCCCGAAGGGGTCGCGGGTCCAGCCGTGGCCGACCTCAACCACGTCGTGGTGGCTGTTGAAGTGGACGCAATCGCCAGGCCGGCCGCCGTCACGGGTGGCTATCAGGTTCCAGCGCGGGTGGCGTTCGCTGTCACCCGGCGCACCGTGGGCGCGGACCAGTTCGACCTGCCAGCCCTGCGGCTCCAACCGGGCGGCAAGATAGTCGCAGATGTCGCGATAGTGCAGGCCGGGGGGGTTCAGCGTGGGGATCCGGATCAGGTCCTGGGTCAGGCGGATCAGATCGGCGCGGCGATCGGCGACGGCGCAAGACAGGTCGGTCATGGGATGCAGGCTAGGCCCGGCAGGACCCGGGCGCAACGGGCCGCGGCGATCACGCCATTGCCTCCGGACGCGGGCTGACGCATGAGGGCCGCAGGTCGCGCTGGGAACGCCGCACAACCTTGGCGCGTTCCCCGGCGGGGTGCCGGTCGCCGCCAGTTCGAGGAGCTTGTCGCATGCGCGTTGTCCAGGTCACGACCGGCGTCGTGTTCGGTGTGTTGGTATTCCTGTTCCTGGATTACGCGCTGCCGTCGCGGAACACGGTGCGGATCACCAACGTCTACAACCAGATCACTGACCTGGGTCCGAACGCGATCTTCTATGCCTCGCCCCGGACCGGCACCGTGGAAACCTCCGACGGGCGGCGCGACGTCCGTTACATCGCGGCGGTGCGGCCCGGCGGCAAACCCTTCGTCTATCGCAACGAGGACACCGGCTGGATCTGGCCGCCCTATTTCAAGTACGACAGTTCCAACCTACACGCGGTCGCGTCCGACCAGGTCTCGACGGCGGCCAACCCGAAATGGGTCAGCATAACCGCCTATGGCTGGCGCATCCCGTGGTGGACGATCTTTCCGAACGCGATCTCCATCGATCCGGTGGCGGGGCCCAACGACCGGCCGCTGAACTGGCTGGCGATGCTGATCCTGGGGCTGATGGGCGCGGCGCTGCTGGCGATCTGGCGAATGTGGAACCGGTTCCGCGGGCGCCACGCGCCGCGTCGGGTCGTCCAGGTGCGGCACGATCCCAGCAGCGCGACAACGGTACGGCAGGTGGCGCCGATGCGACCGGCGGGCGGCCGGGTGCGGCGCTGGTGGGACGGGTTGCGCGGGCGCTGAGACGCCCCGGCGCGGCAGAGCTGGGCAGCCCGTCAGGCGCGGCGCCGGGGCCTGTCGTGGCGCAGCGTCTCGATGCGCAGGCGGATCGCCTCGGTCAGCGCCTCGCGCGGCAGGCCGGATTCCTGCGACAAGCGCAGCAGCCCGAAATGCACCCGCGCCAGTTCCTGGTAGTAGCGGGCGAAGGTGTAGTTGATCGAGGCGCCGGCGACCGCGCCGAAGATCGGGGTCGCCTGGGCTGCCAGCTTCTGCCCCAGCACCGCGGACAGGCGCGGCGCGATGCGAGCGATCAGCCCCTGCACGGTCTGGCCGGTGATCGACAGCTTGGCGGCCAGCAGGCCCAGATCGGTGCCGTCGTCATCGGCCATCGGGCCGGCGGCGGCAAAGACGCGCAGCGCCTCCATCCGGATCTCGTCGCTGTCGGCGTCCAGCCCGTGTTCGGCCGCGATCTCCAGGATCCCGCGCAGCAGCATGGTGATGGTCAGCGGCAGTTCGACCATCGCGCCGGGCAGCCCGGCCAGCCCGCCGGCGGCGCCTGACACGGTCGAGGCCAGGCGGTTGAACCAGTCGCCGCGGTCGCGGACCATGCGGCGCGACCGGCCGGCCGCGTAGACCGCCCGGTTCAGCCCCGACAGGGTGATGTCGTCCAGGCGATGCCGCACGAACCCGGGCAGCCGTTCCATCACGGTCTGGGCGCTGCCCCCGATCGTGGCCAAGATTTCCATCCCCAGACCACCGGCGGCCAGATAGCGACGGGCCAGGCGGTCGATCTCGGCGTGGACCGTCGGATCGGTGATCGGCGGCAGGATGGTCTGGCGATCAGGCAGGTCGGGTGCGGTCATGGGCGGGCTCCTTCAACGGGTGGACCTCGGTGCAGGCCGGCGGCGGTGCAGAGCCGTCGATCTCGGCCAGCGCGGCGTGAACCTGCGGCGAGGTCTCGCGGACCACGGCACCGCGCACATCAACCCAGGCGCCGGGGATCAGTTCCAGCCCCAGCACCCGCTCGGGATTGGTGGGCGGGGGCATCACCACGCCGTCCAGCTTGGCAAACCCGAACCGCGCGTAATAAGGGGCGTCACCCACCAGCATCACCCGCTGCCACCCGATCGCGGCCGCGCGCGACAGGCTTTCGCGCATCAGCAGGCCGCCCAGCCCCTCGCCCTGAACGGTGGGATGCACGGCCACGGGCCCCAGCAGCAGCACCGGCCGGTCATCCACCCGCACCGGCCAGAACCGGATCGCGGCGACCACGGCGTCGGATCCGTCACGCAGGCACAGGCACAGCGGCGCGACCATCGGGACCCCGTCGCGCAGCCGGTACGAACTTAGCGCGGTGCGCCCCGGCCCGAAGCAAAGGTCCATCAGCGCCTCGATCTCGGGCGTGTCCTGGTCCGTTTCGGGGCACAGCTCGTACATCCGGTCCCCTTTCGCGGGTGGCGGCGTGGTTATCACCCGGGCCGCGGCGATCAACCGGAAAAACGCCGGCGGCGGTCCGGCCGGTGTTGTCGCGCCGGTCCCGGCCCGCCAGTATGCGCCCGCAACGAGGAGGTCGCCCCCGCCATGTTCTATCGCCCCGAAAACGGCCACGGCATGCCGCACAACCCGTGGAACGCCATCGTCGCCCCCCGGCCGATCGGCTGGATTTCCACGCGCGGGCGGCTGGGCGACAACCTGGCCCCCTATTCGTTCTTCAACGCCACCGCCTATGTGCCGCCGCAGGTGATGTTCGCGTCCACAGGGGCCAAGCAGGACCGCGCCGGTACCAAGGACACGGTCGCGCAGATCGCCGAGACGCGGGTGTTCTGCGTCAACATCGCCGACCACGCGCTGAAGGACCAGATGAACGCCTCGACTGCGGCTTTTCCAGCCGGGGTGAACGAATTCGACGCCGCCGGCATCGCCGAGGCCGAGTGCGACACGATCGACTGCCCGCGGGTGCGCGACGCGGCCGCTTCGCTGGAATGCCGGGCCACGCGGATCATGCGGCAGGCCGGCGAGGCCAACTGGCTGGTGCTGGGCGTCGTCACCGGCATCCATCTGCGCGACGACTGCATCGTCGACGGCCGCTTCGACCTGCGCGCGACCGGCTGGCTGGCCCGGATGGGGTACAAGGACTATGCCCGCGTCACCGACACCTTCGAGATGGAACGCCCATGAGCATCGCGCCGCGGCAAGTGCAGAAGACGGTCAAGGACTATATCCGCAACATCGTGGATTTCCCGCACGAGGGCATCATCTTTCGCGACGTGACGACGCTGTTCGCCGACGCGCGGGGGTTCCGCATGGCGGTCGACCAGCTGCTGGCGCCCTATGCGGGCATGCGGATCGACAAGGTCGTGGGGCTGGAGGCCCGCGGTTTCGTGCTGGGCGGCGCGGTCGCGCACCAGCTGTCCACCGGCTTCGTGCCGATCCGGAAAAAGGGAAAGCTGCCGGGCGCGGTGTTGAGCCAGGCCTACACGCTGGAATACGGCGAGGCGGTGATGGAGATCCATGACGACGCGCTGGCGCAGGGCGACCGGGTGCTGATCGTGGACGACCTGCTGGCAACCGGCGGCACGGCCGAGGCGGGGATCCGGCTGTGCCGGCGGCTGGGTGCCGAGGTGGTCGGCGCGGCCTTTGTCGTCGACCTGCCCGAACTGGGCGGCCGCGGCGTGGTCGAGCGCACCGGCGTCGACGTGCATGTGCTGTGCGAATTCGACGGCGCGTGATCAGGCGGCCGACCCGCGCGAAGGGGCCGGCGGGCTGGTCGCCGGCAGCGGAAAGACCCGGTCATAGGCCCAGTTGAAGCCGTAGCCATAGACCACGTAGAACGCCGCGATCCCGATATCGAGCAGGAAGGCCTGCCACAGCGTCACGCCCAGCACCCAGGCGACGAAGGGCAGCAGCAGGACCAGCAGCCCGGCCTCGAACAGGACGGCGTGGACGGCGCGGATCGGATGGGTCTTGGCCACGCTGCCCCGCAGGCGCAGCATCGCGCGGTCGAACAGCCAGTTGTAGACATAGTTCCAGATGGTCGCGACCACCGAGGACACGACGCCGATCACGCCCAGCGCGTGCAGGTCTAACCCGGTCAGCAGCGTGGCGCCGCCGACCATCAGGATCAGTCCGAACACCTCGAACAGGATGGCGTGGCGGATACGGTCGGAAGTGGTGCGCATGGCTGGTCCGTTCTTCGACGGGCCGTCCCGTTCCGCTGCCTCCCAAGGATGGGGAGATCGTCCATCTGCCCGTCGATATAGGCCGGAACCGGGCGGGGGCAATGCCGATGTCAGGCCAGCACCGCGCCGGGGTTCATGATCCCGAGCGGGTCGAGCGCGGCCTTGATCGCCCGCATGGCGGCCAGCCGCGCCGGGTCGCCCCAGCGGGCCAGATCGGCCACCTTCATCCGGCCGACGCCGTGTTCCGCCGAAAACGATCCGTTCCGGTCCACGACCATCTGGTGCACCGCCTCCTGGATCGGAGCGCGCAGGGCGTCATACGCGTCACGCGACTGCCCGGCGGGCGCGAAGACGTTGTAGTGCAGGTTGCCATCACCCAGATGGCCGAAGCAGTTGATCCGCAGGTCGCCCATCCGCGCCAGCATCGCGCCGGCATCGTCGATGAAGCCGGCGATCTCGGACAGGGGCAGGCTGATGTCGTGGCTGACGATCGCCCCGACCCGGCGATTGGCTTCGGGCAGATGTTCGCGCAGCGACCAGAACTCGGCGGCCTGCGTCCCCGATTGCGCCAACGCACCGTCGGTCACCAGCCCCGCCTCCATCGCCGCGGTCAGCAGGCCCTCGAGCGCCTGATCGGCCGGCAGATCGGCCGGCAGCGACAGTTCGATCAGCACCGACCACGCAACCCCAGGCAGCGGCTGGCGGATCTCGGGCAGGGTTTCGGCCAGAAACTGCAGCCCCTGCCCGCCGATCAGCTCGAACGCGGTCACGCCGCCGGCCAGCCGCCGATTGGCCAGGTTCAGCAGCGCCAGCGCCGCCGCCGGGTCGGGGACCGCCAGCATCGCCGTGGCGACCTGGGCCGGGCGCGGCACCAGGCGCAGCGACGCGGCGGTGATGATCCCCAGTGTTCCCTCGGCCCCGATCAGCAGATCGCGGATGTCGTAGCCGGTGTTGTCCTTGCGCAGCCGCTTGAGGTCCCGCATGACGCTGCCGTCGGGCAACACCGCCTCGATCCCCAGGCACAGCGCCCGGGCATTGCCCCAGCGCAGAACCGCGACGCCGCCGGCGTTGGCCGCGAGGATGCCGCCGATCTGGGCGGTGCCCTGGCTGGCCAGCGCCAGCGGGAACAGCCGGTCCTGCGCCTGCGCCGCGTCGCGGACTTGCTGCAGCGTGGCGCCGGCCTCGGCCACCATCACGTCCTCGTCCGGCCACAGGTCGCGGATCCGCGTCATCCGCTCCAGCGACAGGATCAGCGGGACCGGACCTTCGGGCAGCACCGCGCCCGCGACCAGCCCTGTGCCGCCCCCGCGCGCCACGATGCCCACCCGCGCCCGGGCGCAGGCCCGCACCACTTCGGCCACCTCGTCCACGGTGCGGGGCGCCGCCACCAGCCCCCCCTGCCCCCGATAGCGGCCGCGCGGATCGTCGAGATAGCGATCCTCCAGCGGGCGCAGGACATCCGGCGGCAGCAGCGCGGCCAAGGCGTCGTCGGCGGGGTTCAGCATCGTCTCCTCCTGCAACCGGGCCTGATCGGTTCACGCGGGCCGAAGCCCGCTGGTCAGCGCGCCTCGGTGCGGCCGCGCCGGTCGCTGCGCAGGATGGAATACAGCACGTGGTTGCGCCAGCGGCCATTGATCTGCAGATAGCTCTGGGCCACGCCCTCGTACTTGAAGCCGACCTTTTCCAGCACCCCGCGCGAGGCGGTGTTTTCCGGCAGGCAGGCGGCCTCGATGCGGCTGAGATCCAAGGACCCGAAGGCATGCGCCACCACGCCCGCGATGGCTTCGCGCATGTAGCCCTGCCGCGCGAACGGGGCGCCGATCCAGTAGCCCAGCGTCCCCATCTGCGCCGGTCCCCGGCGGATGTTGTCCAGGGTAATGGCGCCCAGCAGCACGCCGTCGTGACGGACCATGAACAGGGGCAGCGACGTCAGCTTGCGGCTGGCGCGATGCGCCCAGTAGACCCGGTTGGTGAAGGATCGCCGAGTCAGATGATCCTGGTGCCAGACCGGTTCCCATGGGGTCAGGAACACCCGGCTTTCAAGCCGCAGCGCCGTCCAGGCGCCGAAATCGCCATGGGCGGGCAGCCGCAGCACCATCCTGTCGGTGATCAGCCGAGGGGCGCTGCGGCGCCGGAACATCAGGCGGCAAGCCGTTCTGCCAGCCTGTCCAGCGTCGGCGCCTTGCGAACCGGACCATAAAGCGCCAGGGCCGGCCTCGCGGCGGCGATCGCGCGCACCGCATGGTCGCGCACGTCGGCGGCGGTGACCGCGTCGATGCTGGCCGCGACCTCGGCCGCGTCGGGCACCCGACCCCAGATCGCCAGCGCCCGGGCCATGCGTTCGGCCTGCGAGGACGGGCTTTCCAGCCCCATCAGCAGGCTGGCCTTCAACTGGGCGCGGGCGCGCGCGACCTCTGCCTCGGAGACGTCGTCGGCGGCGCGCCGGATCTCGTCGATGGTCAGATGTGCCAGATCGGCGATCTGGTCGGCCGACGTGCCGGCATAGATCGTCACCATACCGGTGTCGTCGTGAAAACCGGACTGCGCAAAGATCGTGTAGCAGAGGCCGCGTTCCTCGCGCAGGGTCTGGAACAGGCGCGACGACATGCCCCCGCCCAGCGTCGCGGTCCAGATCTGGGCCGGATAGAAATCGTCCGCCCGATAACCCGGCCCCTCGAAGGCGAGGGCGAAATGGGCCTGCTCAAGACGCTTGATGCGGCGCGATTCGGCCCCCTGCCAGCGGGCGGGTTCGCGCGTGCCGCCGATCACCGGCGACAGATGCCCGAAGATCTCGCCCGCCTGCGCGACAATGACGTCGTGATCGACCGAGCCGGCCGCCGACAGGATCATCTGCCCGGGTCCGTAATGTTCGGCCACGAAGCCGGCCAGATCGTCGCGCGAAAACCCCGACACCCGCTGCGCGGGGCCCAGGATGGTGCGGCCGATCGGCTGGTCCGGGTAGGCCGCCTCCTGCAGCCAGTCGAAGATCACGTCGTCGGGGGTGTCCAGCGACTGGCCGATTTCCTGCAGGATCACGCCGCGCTCGACCTCGATCTCGCGCGGATCGAAGGCGGGGTTCAGGACGATGTCGCCGATCACGTCCATGGCCAGCGGCACGTCCGCGGCCAGCACCCGGGCATAATAGGCGGTCACGTCGCGGGATGTATAGGCGTTGATGTAGCCGCCCACATCCTCGATCGTCTCGGCGATCTGCAGGGCGGTGCGCCGCGCCGTGCCCTTGAAGGCCATGTGTTCGAGGAAATGCGCGATCCCGTTCTGGTCGGGGCGTTCGTCGCGCCCTCCGGCACCGACCCAGACGCCGACGCTGGCGGAATGCAGGCCGGGCATGGTGCGGGTGACGATGCGCAGCCCGTTCGAAAGGGTGGTGATCTGGACGTCGCTCAAGCTGTTCTCCGTTCGAGAATCAGCGACTTAAGCGCATCCTTGTCGTTTTCAACCCGGCTGACCCGTTCCGGCAGATCGAACAGCCGGCCCATGTGCGGCGGCAGCGCCGGGCGCAGGCCGATCGCCTGTTCGACCGCATCGGGAAACTTGGCCGGGTGGGCGGTCGCCAGCGTGACCATCGGCGTGCCGGGCCGCAGGTGACGGCTCGCCACCTCGATGCCCACGGCGGTATGGGGGCAGACGATCTGTTCGGTTGCGGCGCGCACCCGGGCGATGGTGGCGATGGTCTCGGGTTCCGACACGCTGCCCGAGTCGTAGAGTTCGCGCAGATGCTGCAGCGCCCCCTGGCTGATCCGGAAGCCGCCGGATTTCAGCTCCTCCATCAACTGGGCCACGGCGCCGGCGTCCCCGTCATGCGCGTAGAACAGCGCGCGCTCGAAATTCGAGCTGACCTGGATGTCCATCGAGGGCGAGATCGAGGGTTCGACCCGGCCCACGCGGTAGTCTCCGGTGGTCAGGGCGCGGTCCAGGATGTCGTTCTGGTTGGTCGCGATCACCAGCCGGTCGATCGGAAGCCCCATCTGCCGCGCGATCGTGCCCGCGAAGATGTCGCCGAAATTGCCGGTCGGCACGGTGAAGCTGACCGCGCGATGCGGCGCCCCGAGCGAAACCGCCGCGGTGAAGTAATAGACAACCTGGGCCAGCACGCGGGCCCAATTGATGCTGTTCACCCCGGCGAGCCCCGTCGCGTCGCGGAACGCGTGGTCGTTGAACAGGTCCTTCAACCGTGCCTGCGCGTCATCGAAGGTCCCGTCGATCGCCAGCGCGTGGACATTCGCCTCGTCCGGGGTGGTCATCTGCCGGCGCTGCACCTCGCTGACCCGGCCATGCGGATACAGGATGAACACATCGACATTGGGCAGGCCGCGAAACGCCTCGATCGCCGCGCTGCCGGTATCGCCGGAGGTCGCGCCGACGATCGTGATCCGCCGGCCCTCGCGCGACAGCGCGATCTGGAACAGCTGGCCGATCAGCTGCATCGCGAAGTCCTTGAACGCCAGCGTCGGGCCGTGGAACAGTTCCAGCAGGAAATGACCCGGACCAAGCTGCACCAGCGGTGCACGCGCCGCATGGCGGAAGCCCTGATAGGCGCGACGGATTGCGTCGCGCAGTTCCGTTTCCGAAAAGCTTTCGGCGACGAAGGGCTGCATGACCCGGTACGCGGCTTCCTCGTAGGGCACGCCTTCCAGCCCGGCAATGTCGTCCGGCGTCATCTGCGGCACCAAATGGGGGACGTACAGCCCCCCGTCCCGGGCCAGTCCCGTCATCATCGCCTCGGCAAAAGGGAGGATCGGGGCAGTCCCGCGGGTCGAGATGTAGTTCATGCAAATTCCTGAAGCTGGCAGCAGGTCAGAACCGGCGCTGCCTGATACGCCAGATCAGCGCCCCTGTCATCCCCGCCCATGTTGCCGCCAGCAGGAACCACTGGACGGCATAGGACAGGTGACTGTTGGGAATTCCGGTGATCGACACGGGGATAGGGGTCACGCCCTGCGCATCGCCGCCGACCGCGCTCGCGACGATCAGCACCGGCTCGGTATCCAGCTGCGCGGCCATCGCCGGCACGTCGCGGGCGAACCAGATCCCTTCGTCAAGGTTGGGGGCCGGGGTCGCGCTGCCCAGTTCGTCGGGCCAGTGCAGGTTGCCATTGACCCGCATACGGGTCGCGGGCCTGGGGTCGTGCCGCGCATCCTGGGGCACGAAGCCGCGATCGATCATCACCCGCCGGCCGTCATCGGTCACGAAGCCCGAGATGACGTTGTACCCGCCGCCCCGCTCGCGCGTGCCCGACAGCACCAAGATCTCGGCGCCGGTCGTCGTGCCGGTGACCGTGATAGCCTGGTACTTCATCGTGGGGTCGACCGTCGCCGGCAGCGCCACCGGCGCGGCGGCGATGCCCTCGGCGATCTCGGCCAGCACCGCCTGCTTCCACTCATGGCGCTGCAGCTGCCAGAACCCGAGGCTCATCAGGATGGCGGTGCCGACGATGCCGAGGATCAGGGGGGCGATGATCCGGCGCATCAGGTCGTCGCCCCGTGGGTCGTGGGCACCCTTGCCGGTGCATCGGAGGGGCTGCTGGAACTGCTCACGGGGCTGCACCGAAACGAAAATGCGCGCGGGCCGCAACCCGCGCGCGCCACAGACGAGAAGGGTCGGATCAACGGCCCCAGATATATATCGCGGCAAACAGGAACAGCCACACCACGTCGACGAAGTGCCAGTACCAGGCGGCCGCCTCGAACCCGATGTGATTGTCCTGAGTCATCTGCCCGCGGCTCATCCGCAGCATCACCACGAACAGGAAGATCGTGCCGATGATCACGTGGAACCCGTGGAACCCGGTCGCCATGAAGAACACGCCGCCATAGACCGTGTCGGACAGCCCGAACGCCGCGTGGCTGTATTCGTAGGCCTGCAGGATGGTGAAGGCGACGCCAAGGATCACCGCCACGATCAGCCCGTTGATGGCCGTGCGGCGGTCGTTCTCGTGCACGAAGGCGTGGTGGGCCCAGGTCACCGCGACGCCCGACAACAGCAGGATCAGCGTGTTTATCAGCGGCAGGTGCCACGGGTCGAAGGTCTCGATCCCCTCGGGCGGCCAGATCCCGTCCTTGATCGGGCTCATCTCGCCCATCGGGTACATGGCATGCTTGAAGAAGGCCCAGAACCAGGCGGCAAAGAACATCACTTCGGAGATGATGAACAGGATCACGCCATATTGCAGGCCGATCCGCACCACGGGCGTGTGGTCGCCGGTGTTGCCCTCGTGGGTGACGTCGCTCCACCAGCCATACATGGTGTACAGCACCACCAGCAGGCCCAGCGCGAACTGCCACCAGACCGGCAGGCCGCCGATCAGGGTCTCGCCCTTCATCCAGAACACGCCACCGGTGAGCATGACAAAGGCGCCGATCGCCCCGATGAACGGCCACAGCGACGGTGTGAGGATGTGGTAATCGTGGTTTTTCGCGTGCGCCATGCGCGGGCTCCCTGCTGTGGTCGGTGGTTTCAGTTCACGGCCCTGGCGGGCGTCGCGGCAACCTGCGGCGCGCTGGCCGAGCGCTGCTCCGGCTGGTCCTGCCGGTAGAAGGTGTAGGACAAGGTGATGTCGCGGATCGTCTTGGCATCGCGGTCGTCGACGATCTCGGGGTTGACGAAGAACGTCACCGGCATCTCGATCCGCTCACCCGGCTGCAGGGTCTGCTCGGTGAAACAGAAGCATTCGATCTTGTCGAAGAAATAGCCGGCCGCGTCGGGCGACACGTTGTAGGTCGCGGTGCCGGTGATCGCCTCGTCGGAGATGTTGACCGCCTCGTAATAGGCGAGCCCGGTCTCGCCGATGCGCAGGGTCATGTCGGCCTGCATCGGGCGGAACGTCCAGCCCATGTCCGGCATGACATTGGCGTCGAACCGCACCCGGACGGTTTCGTCCAGCACCTGGTCAGGGGCCCGTTCCGCGACGCTGGGTGTGCCGGCAAAGCCGGTGACCTGGCAGAACCAGGAATAGAATGGCACGGCAGCCCAGGACAACGCGCCCATCACGACGACCACCCCGACCAGACGGGTAAGAAGACGGGTGTTCGGGTTCACGGTCGCTCCTCCATCGTTGCCGCAGCGGGGGTGCCGGGCGCGGCAACCGGGGCCGCAGGCGGGTCTGCGAGCGGTGCGGCAGGGTCCAGCGGCAGGTCCGAGGTGCGTGGCTGGTGGTCATACCCCTCGATGATGCCGCCGTTCTTGATCTTGACGACCGACAGGCCGAACACCAGCGCGACGAACGCGATCAGCACCAGCCCCAGCCCCATGTTCCGGCCGCGACGCCGACGATGGATCTCGTGTTCGACCTGCAGCGCCATCACCAGCCCCCCATGCCATGCTGCACCAGCAGTGCCGCGAAATGCAGGAAGGTGTAGTACAGCGACAGCTTGAAGAACGCGCGTTCGACCGCATAGGCGTCGGCTGCCGCCTGCTCTTCGTCACGGCGCAGGATGCGCCAGCCGCCCAGGATGAACAGGCCGTTCAGGACCAGCGAGACGGCCAGATAGAACGGCCCGCCGACCGATGTGAACCCGAGCGCAAGCGCAAATGGCGCAAGCACCAGCGTATAGCCGAAGATGTGGCGTCGCGTGACCTGTCGCCCGTGGGTCACCGTCAGCATCGGGACGCCGGCGTCGGAATAGTCGTTCTTCATGAACAGGGCGAGGGCCCAGAAATGCGGGGGCGTCCAGAAAAAGATCAACGCGAACATCAGCAGCGATTCGACGGCTATCCCGCCGGTCGCGCAGGCCCAGCCGATCATCGGCGGGAACGCACCGGCCGCCCCGCCGATCACGATGTTCTGCGGCGTCCAGCGCTTCAGCCAGATCGTGTAGACCACGGCATAGAAAAAGATCGTGAACGCCAGGAACGCCGCGGCGAACCAGTTCGCCGCCAGGCCCAGCATCATCACCGACAGGCCCGACAGGAACAGGCCCAGGCCCAGCGCCTCGTCGCCGCTGATCCGACCCGAGGGAATCGGCCGGCGCGCGGTCCGACGCATCACTGCGTCGATGTCGGCGTCGTACCACATGTTCAGCGCGCCAGACGCGCCGCCCCCCAGCGCGATGAACAGCACCGCGCAAAACGCGATGAACGGGTTCGTCTCGACCGGTGCGATCCACAGCCCGACGAATGCCGTAAACACGACCAGCGACATCACCCGCGGCTTCAGCAGCGCGACATAGTCGCCGAACGCCGGCTCGGCCTGCCCCTCGTATGCGCGGATGTCGGTCACGTCGCGTGGTCCCCCGGATCAGTCTGCGGACGCCAGCCGAATGTTCTCGGACGGCAGGACGTCGGATGCATCGGCGGCAAAGGTCGTCTGCGCCTCGGCCAGCCACGCGTCATACTTGTCCTGGCTGACCGCCTTGACCGTGATCGGCATGTAGCTGTGGTTGATGCCGCAGAGTTCGGAGCACTGGCCGAAATAGACCCCCTCCTGATCGACCTGGAACCAGGCCTGCGCGATCCGTCCCGGCACGGCGTCCTGCTTGATCGCGAAGGCGGGCATCGCCCAGGAATGGATCACGTCGGTGGCGGTGATCTGCATCAGGACCTTCTTGCCCACCGGAACAACCACGGCGGTGTCGGTCGCCAGCAGATAATCGGCCTCGTCATAGCCGTATTCGGCGAGGGCATCCTGTTCCAGCATCAGGGAGTCGAAGGCGATCGCATCGTTGGGGTATTCATAGGACCAGTACCACTGGTGCCCGACCGCCTTGATCACCACGTCCGGATCGTTCGGCATCTCCTGCGAGCGGAACAGCACCGGGAGCGAATACGCCCCGATCACGATCAAGATCAGGACCGGCACAAGCGTCCACGCGATTTCGACCGGGGTGTTGTGGGTGAACCGTGCGGGCACTGGGTTGAAGCGCTGGTTGAACCGCACGATGGACCAGATCAGCAGGGCACAGACCAGCAGCGTGATCGCGCTGATGATGTAGAGCACCATCAGGTCGAGCGACTGCTGTTCGACGGCGATCGAGGTGACCGCGGGTTGGAACCCGGTGGCGCCGTTGACGGGGCGTCCGATCACCGGCAGTTCGCCCAGGTTGTCCTGTGCCGCCGCCCGGAACGTCCATCCCGCCGCGATCATCGCACCAACTGCCGCACCGCCGCGCATAGCCCATCCTGCCATTGTCTGTCCCCGTATCCTGTCGTCCCTGGCCGCGTGGCGATCGCCGACCCAGCGAAACTCATCGCCTTCCGAAACCACATACGGTGGCGCTGAACAAGCCAAACCTATCGACATCGGCGCCGAAAACCCATACCCGTCTGCCGCGATGAGCGACGCATTCTCTCCCTTCGAGCAGCTGATCGATCCGGACCGGGCGCTGGCCGTCCTGCGCGCCGCGACCGACGGCGCGGATGACGGCGAGCTGTTCGTCGAACGCAATCGGTCCGAGTCGCTGGTCTTGGACGATCGCCGCCTGCGCAACGCCAGCTATGATGTCGCTCAGGGGTTTGGCCTGCGCGCCGTGCGTGGACCGGTGACAGGCTACGCCCATTCCAGCCGGATCACGCTCGAATCCCTGCGCGACGCTGCGGACACCGCGCGGCTGGCGGTGGGAAATGGCGGCGGCACCCTGGCCGATGCGCCGGCCGGCCCGGACCGGGCGCTCTATACCGGCGAGGATCCTGTCGAGGGGGTGTCCTTTGCCCGACGTGTGGCCGCCCTGCGTGAAATTGACGCATACGCCCGCGACCTCGATCCGCGCGTGGTGCAGGTGACCGCGGCGCTGGCGTCCTCCCTACAGGAAATTGCGATCCTGCGGCCCGAGGGCGGGGTCGTCACCGACATTCGCCCGATGTCGCGGCTGAACGTGTCCGTGATCGTTGAATCGAATGCCCGGCGCGAAAGCGGCGGCACCGGCGGCGGCGGCCGGTTCGGGCTGTCGGCGCTGATCGATCCCGACCACTGGCAGGCGGAGGTGCGCGAAGCGCTCCGCATCGCGCTGGTCAACCTGCGTGCGGTTCCCGCCCCCGCAGGGGTAATGGATGTCGTCCTGGGGCCCGGCTGGCCGGGCATCCTGCTGCACGAGGCCGTAGGTCACGGGCTGGAGGGTGATTTCAACCGCAAGGGATCCTCGGCCTTTGCCGGACTGATCGGACAGAGGGTCGCCGCGCCGGGTGTCACGGTTGTCGACGACGGCACCATTCCCGACCGCCGGGGTTCGATCAGTGTCGATGACGAAGGCACCCCTCCGGGCCGGAACGTCCTGATCGAGGACGGCGTCCTGGTCGGTTACCTTCAGGACCGTCAGAACGCGCGGCTGATGGGCGTTGCGCCGACCGGCAACGGGCGGCGCGAGAGCTACGCCCACCAGCCGATGCCACGCATGACCAACACCTTCATGCTGGACGGGACCGCTGATCCCGCAACCGTCCTGTCCGGGCTGGATGACGGAATCTACGCGGTGGGGTTCGGCGGCGGACAGGTGGACATCACGAACGGCAAGTTCGTGTTTTCCTGCACCGAGGCCTATCGGGTGAGCAACGGCCAGGTGGGCGACCCGATTCGCGGCGCCACCCTGATCGGTGACGGGGCGACGGCGCTGCAGCACGTGCGGGCGATCGGCAACGACCTCGCGCTCGATCCCGGCATCGGCAATTGCGGCAAGCAGGGCCAGTGGGTGCCGGTGGGGGTCGGGCTGCCCACGCTGCATATCGGCGGGCTGACGGTCGGCGGCTCGGCCGCCTGATCTTCCACTTCTTCGCCCGCAGCTAACCGCCCGTTAACCGTTTCAGGTGCACAACGGACATGCGGATGAGGCAGAGCAGGTGATGAGGACCGGATCCTTGGATTCCGATACCCCCCCCATTCCCCCCACCTCGGAAGAAGACGACCTGTCCTTTCTCTGTCTCATCCGTTCCCGCCGGGTCGGCCCGGCCACGTTTCATCGCCTGCTCGCCCAGCATGGCAGCATCGCCGCGGCGCTGGACGCACTGCCCGGCATTGCCGCCGCAGCCGGTCTGACCGGGTATGCCCCCTGCCCGCCCGCCCAGGCCACCGCCGAACTGCGCGCGGGCCGTCGTGCCGGTGCACGGCTGATCCGGTGCGACGATCCCGCCTATCCCGCCCTGCTCCGCGGTATCGACGACGCACCTCCGGTGCTGTGGCTGCGCGGCGATCCCGCAGCGCTGGCAAGGCCGGCGCTGGCCCTGATCGGGGCGCGGAATGCGTCATCCCTGGGGCTGCGCATGGCGCGCGGCATGGCCCGGGCACTGGGCGAGGCCGGGCAGATCGTGGTGGCGGGGCTTGCTCGCGGGATCGACACGGCGGCGCACGAGGCCGCCTGCCCGACCGGCACCATCGCCGTCATGGCGGGCGGGATCGACGTGATCTATCCCGCCGAGAATGCGGCACTGGCCGATCGCATCGGCGAATCGGGGGCGCTGCTGTCCGAGCAGCCGCCGGGGGTGGCGCCGGTTGCCCGGCACTTCCCGCTGCGCAACCGCATCATCTCGGGGCTGTCGCGGGCGGTCGTCGTGGTCGAGGCGGCGCAGAAATCCGGCAGCCTGATCACCGCGCGCCAGGCGCTCGACCAGGGACGAGAGGTGATGGCGGTGCCGGGGCACCCGATGGATGCCCGCGCATCAGGGTGCAACGCGTTGATCCGCGACGGCGCGATCCTGGTGCGCAACGCCGAGGATGTCCTGGCCGCGCTGTTGGAGAGCGGTTACGAGTTGCCGTCCTTCGCCAAGAGCGAAGGCTCGAGCGGGAAAAAGGCCGTCGCTCGTGGGGCAAGGTCGGCGCTGAACAGCGGGGTTGACGCTGAGGTGCGCGCACAAGAGGAGTCAGGGTCTCAGGCGAACACCTCATCTGCACCGGCGAAGGGCACCGCTCCGGACGCCGCCGCCGGGCTGGAACAAAGGATCCTCACGCTGCTGGGCCCAAGCCCGACCGACGAGAACATGCTGATCCGCGATCTCGGTGTCACGGCAGCGGCGATGGGCGCGGCCGTACTGAACCTGGAACTCGCCGGGCGTGTCGCCCGGCTGCCCGGCGGCAGGGTCGCGCTGGCCTGAGGCCCGCGTGACCGGCCCAGCGGACCGCCGGATGAGTCAGTGTCGAACGGCCCAGCTTAGATGAGGACCCGCATCACCGCCCGCGCGCTCCGAACTGCAGGCCGGTTCGCCGGATTGCCTGCCAGCGCTGGTCAAAGCGCCATTTCGTGCCGACCCGCCAGATCGGTGAAGAACTGCCACGCGACGCGGCCCGACCGCGCGCCGCGGGTCGCCTGCCACTCGATCGCCTCGGCGCGCAGGGTCGCCGCATCGACCTGCAGCCCGTAGGCCGCGCAATACCCGTCGATCATCGCCAGGAACTCGTCCTGGTCGCAGGGGTGGAACCCAAGCCACAGGCCGAAACGGTCCGACAGCGACACCTTTTCCTCGATCGCCTCGCCGGGGTTGATCGCGCTCGCGCGTTCATTGTCGATCATCTCGCGCGGCATCAGGTGCCGGCGGTTCGAGGTGGCATACAGGATGACGTTCGGGGGGCGCCCCGCGATGCCGCCGTCCAGCACCGCCTTGAGTGACTTGTACTGGGTATCGTCGTGGCTGAAGGACAGGTCGTCGGCGAACAGCACGAACCGCCGGTCCGACCGCCCCAGGATCGCCAGCAGCCGCCCGACCGAATCCAGGTCCTCACGCGCGATCTCGACCAGCACCAGGGGCAGGTCGCGGGCGACCGCCTCGGCATGCACGGCCTTGACCAGCGACGACTTTCCCATCCCCCGGGCGCCCCATAGCAGGGCGTTGTTGGCCGCATGACCGCGCGCGAACTGCAAGGTGTTGGTCAGCAGCGTGTCACGGGCGCGATCAATTCCCACCAAGGCCGACAGGGGCACCCGCGCGACCCGCTCCACCGGCTGCAGTCGGTCGCGGTCGGGCTGCCAGACATAGGCGTCGGCTTCGGCGAAGGTCGGCGCCGGCACCGGTGGGGGTGCCAGCCGTTCCAGTGCCGCGGCGATGCGCGACAGCGGTTCGGCCGCCAGTTCAGTCATCGATCCACAGCCCTTCGGCGCGCAACCGCGCTTCGCGCTTGCGCTCGATCCGGCGCACCAGCTGAATCGACACCTCGTAGAGACCGTAGATCACCGCGAACAGCACGATCTGGCTGACAATGTCCGGGGGCGTGACCAGCGCCGCCATCAGCAGGATCACCACGATCGCGTAACGCCGGACCGAGGCCAGCCCCTCGGACGACACCAGCCCGGCCCGGCCCAGCAGCGTCAGTGCCACCGGCAACTGGAAGGACAGCCCGAAGGCCAGGATGAACTTGGTGGTCAGCGACAGGTATTCGCTGACCGAGCCCTGGAACACGATCCCGGCCAGTGGCGGCCCCGGTTCGGGAGCCACGGCCGGATCGTCCGGCAGGTCCAGCGGCCCCTGCTGGAAGCCCAGAAAGAAGTCATAGGCCATCGGCAGGATGACGTAATAGGCGAAGGCCGCGCCCAGCAGGAACATCACCGGCGAGGCGATCAGGAACGGCAGGAAGGCCGCCTTTTCGGACCGGTACAGACCCGGCGCGATGAACCGCCACATCTGATAGGCGATGATCGGAAAGGCCAGCATGAAGCCGCCCAGGAACGAGATCTGGATCGCGACGAAGAACCCTTCCTGCAGCTTCAGCAGGATCAGGCCGCAATCCTGATCGCGGGTCTCGAGTGCATGACAGATGGGCTGGGTCAGGAAATTGTAGATCGGGTTCCAGACCGTGTAGCTGATCACCATCGCGACGATGAACGCCAGCACCGACCAGATCAGCCGCGTTCGCAGCTCCCGCAGATGTTCGATCAGAGGCGCCGAACTGTCGTCGATCTCGTTCTTGCCAGGTGCGGTCACTCAGAGGTCTCTCGGTTCGGAACGGCGGACCGCGTGCAGACGGCGGCGCCCGGATTCGGCGGCGACGTCGGCGGTGTCATTCGTGGCGGCACCCGGGGCCTGCCCGTCGTCTTCGGTCGTGGCTGCCGGGCCGGGATTCCGTGTTGCAGCCAAGGCGGATGCCGGGGCGATCGCGGGCGCAGCGGCGTCGGGCACCGAAGGATCGGCGGGGTCGGGCTGCAGCCCTGCCTCGCGTCGCGGCATCTTCGGCTCCCACTTCTCGAACCGCTCGGCGGCGCGATCCAGCGCATCCAGTCCCAGCGCCTTCTTGGAGGTCATCGCCTTGACATCGCGCAGCGAGTTCGCCGCGTCGTCGATCCCGCTGCTGCGCGCGGCGTCGTCCATGGCGGCACTGAATTCACGCGCCATGCCTCGCGCCCGTGCCGTGATCCGGCCAAGGGCGCGGAACATGCGCGGCAGATCCTCGGGGCCGATCACGATCAGCGCCACGATTCCGATCAGCAGCAGCTCGCTCCACCCGATGTCGAGCATGACAGGCGGCGGCTCAGCTGCGCGGCGTGGTGTCGTCGCGCGGGCTAACGTCCCGCAGCGCGGCATCGGCGCGCACCCGGGCCCGATCGGCCGCAGCCTGCACGTCGTCCGCAGTCCGGTCCAGCGAACGATCGCTGGTGATCCGGGCGTCCGGTGCGGCACCCGGCTCGGCGGCGCTGCGCTCGATCTCGTCAGACCCGTCCTTCACCCCCTGCTTGAAGGCGGTGATCCCCTTGCCTACTTCGCCCATCAGGGATGAGACCTTGCCGCGGCCGAACAGGACCAGCAAAACAACGGCGATCAGCAACAGACCGGGAAGTCCGATGTTGTTCAGCATCACAAGCTCCTCTGCGGGCCGAAAGCGGCCCTCCAACGGGCCTTATCTATGCGTGTCGCGCCCGTTTGCAAAGGGCAGAGCGGGTGGCATGTGGCGCCTTGTCGCCGGGGCTTTCGCCGGTCGCGCGCAGCTGCGGATGCGCGACCCCGGGCAACGCTGCGGCATCGCGGCGACCTGGATCAGTTCCGCCGGCAGGGCGTCCGATGATCGGCGATGATTTCGGCAGGTTGGCCTATCTGGTGCTGTTGCTGGTCGCGATCGGGTCGTTCCTGATCGTCGATTTCCGGCATCGGCCCGGGCAGACCACCCGCCATGCGCTCGCCTGGGGGCTGATCTTTATTGCGGTTGTCGCTGCAGCCGGGCTGTGGGGGGATGTCCGGGACCGGATCGCGCCCCGCCAGCAGATGCTTGGCACCGGACGCATCGAGGTACCGGTCAGCCGCGACGGGCATTTCCACCTGACCGCCCATCTCAATGATGTTCCGGTGCGCTTCGTCGTGGACACCGGCGCCTCGGCGGTCGCGCTGCGGCAGAAGGACGCGGAGCGGGTCGGCATCGCGCTCGACGACCTGGCCTTTGCCGGGGTCGCCCAGACCGCCAACGGGGTGGTCGAGACGGCGTCGGTCGTAATCGACCGCTTCAGCATCGGCGACATCTCTGACGAACGGGTGCCGGCCATCGTGCTGCGCGGGGAACTCGATCGGTCGCTGCTGGGGATGAGCTATCTGCGTCGCTTCGCCCGCGTCGGGTTCGAGGGTGACCGCATGATCCTGGAGCGCTGAGTCCCACGATCCGGGAGCGCGGTCAGGCCTTTCGCTCCCACCGGCCGTCGGCCTCGGACCAGTATTCCGCAGTCAGCCCTGCCGCGGTCAGCGCCCGCCACTGGCCACGGGCCTGTTCGACCGCCGCCGGATCGTTGCCGTCGAACAGGATGCAGACCCGGTCCATCCCCACGCATTCCTCGGCCCTTACCGCGGCCCCGTCCACGATGATGAGGCAGGCCGGGTCATTCGGCGCCATGCGGTCGTCATCCGGCGCGGTTCCGTCCGCCGCACCCGTCGCGATGGTCAGCAGCACGGGTTGACGCGCGTCATGCGGTCCGCCAGCCAGCCCGTGAGGCAGGAAGCCTTCGCCCTGCCACAACAACTCGTCCAGGCGCTGCATCCGGGCCTGATCAGCCCCGCGCAACTCGATCCGCCAGCCCGCCGCGCGCGACTTGCCGATCAGGGCCGGCAGCAGCGATTCCGCGGGGGACCGGGTCAGGTGATAGAACAGCGCGTTGCCCACGGACCTAGTCCCGGGTCGATGGGTCCTGTCCGCGCCGGCTCTGACCCGACGATCGTGTGCCGCGGGACTGCTGGCCCGCCCGTCGCCCGGACGGGCGCTGTCCCGAAGGGCGCTGTCCCGGCGCATCCTGGTCTGATCCGACCTGCTCGAACCCGTCACGGATCAACCGGTCCAGCGTCATGACCCCCCATCCAGTCGCGCCCTTGGGCGCCAGCGGGGTTGCGCCCGGCGGCAGCGTCACCCCGGCGATGTCGATATGGGCCCAGGGCGTTCCCTTGCGGATGAACCGCTGCAGGAACTGCGCCGCGGTGATCGATCCTGCTGCCCGGCCGCCGGTGTTCTTGACGTCGGCCAGGCGCGACTTGATCAGCTCGTCATAGGCGGGGGCCAATGGCAGGCGCCAGGCGCCCTCGCCCTCGGCCGCGGCGGCCTTCAGCAGCTGGTCAGCCAGCCCGTCGTCGTTCGAGAAGACGCCGGCATGGTCGTGCCCCAGCGCGATGATGACCGCCCCGGTCAGCGTCGCCAGGTCGATGACCGCTGCCGGTTCGAACCGGTCCTGCGCGTACCAGAGCACGTCGGCCAGAACCAGGCGGCCCTCGGCGTCGGTGTTGATCACCTCGATCGTGTCACCCTTCATCGACCGGACGATGTCGCCGGGCCGCTGGGCGCGTCCGTCCGGCATGTTCTCGACCAGACCGACCAGACCCACGACATTCGCGCGGGCGCGCCGCAGCGCCAGGGTCCGCATCACCCCGGCGACGACCGCGGCGCCGCCCATGTCCATGGTCATCTCCTCCATCCCCGCAGACGGCTTGATGGAGATGCCGCCGGTGTCGAACACGACCCCCTTGCCGACCAGGGCCAGCGGCGGTTCGTCGCCGCCGCCCTGCCAGCGCATCACCACTACCGCGCTGGGGGTCTCGCTGCCCTGCCCGACCGCAAGCAGCGCCCGCATGCCCAGGCGCGACAGCGCGTCCTCGTCCAGCACCTCGACGTCCATGCCTAGCTCGCCCAGTTCGAGCAACCGTTCGGCAAAGTCGGTAGTGGTCAACACGTTCGCCGGTTCGTTGACGAGGTCGCGGGCAAGAAACACCCCGGCGGCCGCGGCCAGCCCGTCCCGGGCCTGCGCGCGGGCCGCGTCCGCGTCCGCCACGACCAGTGTGACGCTGGCGCGATCCGGTTCGGGCGGTTCGACCGGGCCCGCGGTCGTGTCCTCTGGCACCGTATCACCGCCGGGTTGCATCGCGTCACCCAGGGCGGCATCCGCGACGGCGCCGGTGCGGCTGATGGTCTGCGGCGCGCGCTCGGCGCCATTCTCTTGGTCGGCGCCGGTGTCGGCCACGTCGGCGTCCGGGCCTTCGGCCGGATTAGATTTGTGCACAGTGAAATCGTAGCCGCGCAACGCGATGCCGCGCGCGACTTCGGCCACCTGCGGGTGGTTGCCGGCCAGGACCGTGACCCGGTGCTTGCCCATCCGCGCCCCGATCGCGGCGCCCGCCTTGCGCGCTGTCACGACATCCGCGGATCGCGGCAGGTGGACCAGCTGCACGGCATCGGCCTCCATCCCCATGGGAAAGGCCAGATCGATGGACTCGCCGGGCTTGACCTTGCCCCAGGCCGACGATGCGAGGGCGCGCCGGGCGACGCGGCCGAGGCCGCGCGGCAGCCTGCCGATGGGTCGTCCCTGATCCCCGATCAGCAACACCACGCGTCCGGGACCGGACAGGGCAGCCGACAACGCCGACTCGTCGGCGGGAACAAAGCGGATCTCGACAGGGTGTGACATGCGCCAGCCTTTTCTTGAAAGTCGCCGGACCGTATCCGTCGCCCTGCAGCTTGACCAGAGCGCAGGGTTTTCCCGCAAGGTGACTGCGGCTATTCAGGAAAGGCCGGCACGGTGCCGGCGCCCTCGCCACCTGACAGGTCATGACCCGCATCGACAAGTACATCCTGTCGCAGTTCCTTGGCCTGTTCGGGTTTTTCGGGCTGGTGCTGGTGTCGGTCTATTGGATCAACCGGGCGGTCCGCCTGTTCGAACAGCTGATCCAGGACGGCCAGACGGCGCTGGTGGTGCTGGAGTTCACCGTGCTGACGCTGCCGCTGGCGATCTCGCTGGTGCTGCCCGTGGCGGCGTTCGCGGCGGCCGCCTATGGCACGAACCGGATGGCCAGCGAATCCGAACTGGTGGCGATGCAGGCCGCAGGCATGTCGCCCTGGCGGCTGGCCCGGCCGGTGCTGGTCTTCGGGCTTCTGGTTGCGCTGATGGTTGCGGTGCTGGTGCACGGGCTGGTGCCGCTGGCGCGGAGCCGCCTTGCCGACCGGCAGGCCGACGTCGCCGAGAATGTCACCGCACGGTTCCTGCGGGCCGGGCAGTTCCAGTACCCGGGCGACGGCCTGACGCTGTTCATCCGCGACATCGATGCGGATGGCCGCTTGCTGGACCTGTTTCTGCAGGACGCGCGCAATCCCGACAGCGTCAGCGATTATTCCGCGTCGCAAGCCCTGGTGATCCGGGGCGACGCGGGACCGCGGCTGATCATGCAGCAGGGGATGGTCCAGACCCTGCGACGCGACGGCGGGCAGCGGCAGCTGTCGGTCACCATGTTCGAGGATCTGACCTACGACTTGGGCACCATGATCTCGGCCGACCCGAAGGGGCGCGACCTGCGGGACTATTCCACCCGGCGGCTGCTCTTCCCCGACGCCCAGCTGCTCGATGCCACCGGTGCCACCCCGGCCCGCGCCCGGGCCGAAGGGCACGAGCGCATGTCCCAGCCGCTCATGGCACCGGTCGCGGCCATGCTGGGGTTTGCGATGCTGCTGCTGGGCGGATTCTCACGATTCGGCGTGTGGCGGCAAGTGATCGGCGCAGTGGTGGCCCTGATCCTGGTGCAGATGCTGTCCACCGCGGCCGCCAGCGCCGCAGCGGCAGCCCCGCAGCGCTGGCCGCTGCTGTACCTGCCCCCCCTGGCCGGGGCTGCGATGGCGGCCTCGGCCCTGTTCTGGGCCGCGCGGCGACGTCGGCATTGGCGGCGCAGGGCCGTCCCGGTTGCTGCGGGATCAGGAGGTGTGGCGTGATCCTGCAGCTTTATCTCGCGCGGCGCTGGCTGCGGCAGTTCGCGGTGATCGCGGGTGCTTTCCTGGCGATCCTGTTCCTGATCGACCTGATCGAACAGATCCGCCGTTTCGGCCCTCAGGGGGTGGGGCTGCCCGGCACCGCCGCCATGGCCGCACTGAACATTGCCGGCGGGTTCTATTCCATCCTGCCCCTGATCACGCTCCTGTCCGGCATCGCACTGTTCCTGTCCCTGTCGCGGTCGTCCGAGATGGTGGCGATCCGCGCCTCCGGCCGGTCGGGGATGCGGTCGCTGGCCGCCCCGGCCATCAGCGCCGTCATCGCGGGATTCGTCGCGGTCGGCGTGCTGAACCCGATCGTCGCCGGCACGACCAAACGCTTCGACGCCATGGTGGCCCGCATCCACACCGGGGGAACCCAGACCGTCAGCCTGGGCGAAGGCGCGGTGTGGCTGCGCCAGGGGCTGCCGGGCCAGACCGCGCGCACGCGCGCCGGGGGGCCCGCCGACGCATCCGATGGCCCCACGGCTCGACAGGCTCCAGCCGATCTGCCCGCGACCGGTGAGCAGGCAGCGGGCCAGGTGGTGATCCGTGCCACCCGGGCCAGCCCGGATGCGACTACCCTGTATGACGCGACCTTCCTCGTCTTCGACCGGGGCACCGGCCCGACGCGCCGGATCGAAGCGCAGGCTGCGCGGCTGGAACGTGGGTCGTGGCTGCTGACCGGGGTCAAGGAATGGCCGCTCGAGGCGCCCAACCCCGAGGCTGCCGCCCTGTCCGGACCCGCCCTGCGGCTGCCTACCGACCTGACTGCAGACCGGATCCGGGACGGGTTCGGTGCCCCGGAGGCGGTGCCGATCTGGCAGCTGGCCAGCTTCATCAGTGGGCTGGAACGGGCCGGCTTTTCTGCGCTTCGTCACCGCGTCTGGCTGCAGATGGAACTGGCGCGACCGCTGCTGATGGGGGCGATGATCCTGGTTGCCGCGGCCTTCACCATGCGCCCGGTCAGGGGGCGCCGGGTGGGGGTGCTGGTGCTTGGCGCCTTTGTCGCCGGTGTCGGACTGTTCTTTCTGCGCAATCTGGCGCAAGTCTTGGGCGAGTCGGGTCAGGTCCCCCCGGCCCTGGCGGCGCTGGCCCCGCCCGCGGTCGCGGCGTTGCTGGCGCTCGCGCTGCTGTTGCGGCTGGAGGACGGATGAGAACCGCTGCACTGACCCTCACCCTGCTCGCGGCCGCCACCTGCATGTCGCCGCACCAGGCGATGGCGCAGGTGTTCCGGGGCACCGGACCGGCGCTGGCGCCGACCGAGGGCGACGTCACCACCGCACCGCTGGCAGACGGGACCGCAGCGCCGATGCTGCCGGTCGCCACCACCCGCCCGCTCGCCCGACCAGTGGTCGTGTCCGGGCCGGCGCCGACCGATGCGGCCGTGCCGGACTATGCGGCGGAAGAGGGCGCCACGCTGCTCGCCGATCATGTCGACCTGTCCGGCGACCGGGTGCTGACCGCGACGGGCGGGGTCGTGATGTGGTATGACGGCGCCCGACTGATCGCCTCGCGCGTGGTCTATGACGGCGGCAGCGGACAGCTGACCATCGATGGCCCGATCCACCTGACCCGCCCGGATCAGGCCGGCGGGGATCAGGAGACGATCCTAATCGCCGACGGGGCCGAGTTGGACGAGGATCTGCAGGACGGGATCCTGCGCGGCGCCCGGCTGGTGCTGGCAAGGGAAATCCAGTTCGCCGCCGCCGAGGTGCGACGGACCGGACAGGGGCGGATGACCACCCTGACCCATGTGGTCGCCTCGTCCTGCCAGATCTGCGCCAGCGATCCGACGCCGCTGTGGGAAATCCGCGCCCGCCGCATCACCCATGATGCCGAGACGCGGCGCATCTCGTTCGACCGGCCGCAGTTCCGCGCCTTCGGCCTGCCCCTCGGGATCCTGCCTGTCCTGACGGCGCCGGACCCGACGGTCGAACGGATGACGGGTTTTCTGAGGCCACGGTTACGCACCACCTCGGCGCTGGGGCTCGGCGTCAAGCTGCCCTATTTCATCACCATGGGCGATCATGCCGACCTGACGGTCACGCCCTATCTGGCGGTCAGCCGCACCGCGACGGTCGAGCTGCGCTATCGCCAAGCCTTCGCGAATGGCGTCACCGAATGGAACGGCGCGATCAGCCGCGACGACATCCTTCCCGACGAGACGCGGGGCTATCTGTTCGGCGCCGCGCGTTTCGCGTTGCCGCGGGACTACAGCCTGACGGCGCAGCTGCAGACCGCGTCCGATCGGGCCTATCTGCTCGACTACGACATCACCGACGCGGATCGGTTGTGGAGCGGGGTGACGCTGGAACGGTATCGTCGCGACCGGATGCTGAATGCCCGGGTCGGCAATTATCAGACCCTCCGCGATGACGAGGACGATGCGACCTCGCCGGGGCTCGTCGCGAACACGACCTGGCAGCGCGCCTTTTCGCCGCCTGCGCCGATCGGTGGACGCGGCTGGCTGGAGTGGTCGGTCCATGCCCATCGCCGTTCCTCCGACACCGATCAGATCGGCCGCGACATGCTGCGCGGCTCGGTCGCGGCCGACTGGCGGCGTCAGCAGGTGCTGCCCCTGGGGGTGGTCGGCAGCGTGCAGACACGGGTGGATGCGGACCTGTTCCGGATCCTGCAGGATAGCCGGTTCGACAGCTCGGTCGCCCGGGTCGATCCGACCGTGGCGGCCGAACTGCGCTGGCCGCTGATCGCCCGGTCGTCGAACGCCACCCACATGCTGGAACCGGTGGCGCAGCTGATCTGGACGCCCGAGCGCAAGGCGGCGGACGAGGTCCCGAACGAGGACAGCACCCTGATCGAGTTCGACGAGGGCAACCTGTTTTCGCTGAACCGCTCGCCCGGCTGGGACCGGCGGGAGACCGGGCTGCGCGCCAATCTGGGGATCGGCTGGACGCGGATCGATCCGACCGGCTGGTCGCTGGGGCTGACCGCGGGACGGGTGCTGCGCGCCGACGGGGACGGCGATCTGGGCGGGCCGCTAAGCGGCAGGAGATCGGACTGGCTGCTGGCCGCGCATTATGCGGACGGACGGGGACTGGCCGTTTCCAACCGGGCGTTGTTCGACGACGGATTCGACATGTCGAGCGACGAGCTGCGGTTGGGTCTGCTGCGCCCGGGCGTGCAGATCAGCGCCGGATATCTGTGGATCGATGCCGAGGCCCAGCCCGGGCGCGAGCGGGATGTTTCGGAACTGTCGGCCACAACCGGCCTGCAGATCGCGCCCGGCTGGTGGGCAACGACGGATGCCCGCTATGACTTTGCCGCCAGCCGCACGCGGGAAACCGAACTCGGCCTGCAGTACCGCAACGAGTGCATCACGGTGGACATGTCGGTGGCCCGGCGGCTGACCGAGTCCGAAAGCGTGTCGCCCGACACCCGGTTCGGCCTGTCCGTCCAGCTGGGTGGCTTCGGCCGGCAGGCAGAGGCCCCGGGACAGGTGGCGCGCCGTTCCTGCCTGCGCTAGTCTGGCGCGCGATCGAAAAGGGGCAGTACATGCGGCAGATCATTCGGGCGACGGCGCTGGTCGCGATGCTGGGCAGCACGGCCCTGCCAGGTTTGGCACAGGGACTGTTCGCCCCGGTCATCTACGTCAACGACGCCGCGGTCACCCGGTACGACCTGGATCAGCGCACCCGCTTCATGCAGCTGCTGCGTGCGCCCGACGCCAGCCGCGAAACCGCGCTGCGGGAACTGGTGAACGACCGGCTGAAGATGCAGGCCGCCGAACTGATCGGGATCAGCGTCACCGACGAGGGGCTGCAGGCCGGGCTGGCCGAATTTGCAGGCCGCGCGAACATGAGCGTCGACGAGTTCATGGCCGCACTGGCCGAAGAAGGTGTCGAGCGCCAAGTCTTCCGCGACTTCGTCACGGCCGGGGTGGCGTGGCGCGAGGTGGTGCGCCAGCGCGTCGTGCCCCGGATCGAGGTCAGCGACCGCGAGATCGATCAGGCACTGCAGCGCGAGGTGGAAACCCCGCTGACCGATGCGGTGCTGCTGTCGGAACTGATCATGCCCGCACCACCGGGCTCCGAGGATCAGGTGTTGGCGCGGGCCGAGGAAATGGCACGCACCATCCGGTCCGAGGAGGCGTTTGCCGCGGCCGCCCGGCAGTGGTCGGCGACCCCGACCGCCGGCCGCGGCGGACGGCTGGACTGGACCCCGCTTGCCGATCTGCCGCCCTCGCTGCAGCCGGTCATCCAGGCGCTGAGCCCCGGTCAGATCACCCAGCCGCTCAGCGTGCCCGGCGCGGTGGTGCTGTTTTACCTGCGTGACAGCCGTGGACGGCTGCGGCCCGGCGCCACGGAACAGACCGTTGACTATCTGACGATGGCATTGCCGTCGCCCGCCGAGGGGGCCCGGATCCTTGCCGTGGCGGACAGCTGCGACCAGGTGCACGTGCAGGCCAATCGCTATGCGCTCGATCCGGTCAGCCGGCAGACGTCCCCGCTGGGCGCCGTGCCCACGGACGTCGCGCAGCGGCTGTCCACGCTGGACCCGGACGAGGGATCGGTGATCGACTATGGCGCCGGCGCCACGCTGGTTATGCTGTGCAGCCGCACCCCGACCCTGCTTGCCGGCGAGGCCGATGCCGCTTCCGGCGAGGGGACGAGCGAGGTCGCGGAAACGGGCAACCCATCCTTTCCCCCTCTCACGCCCCGTGACCAGATGCGCGAGCAGATCTACAATCGCAAGATCAACGAGGCCGCCGACGCGTATCTCGCCGAGTTGCGCGCCGATGCGCTAGTGCGCCAGCCGTGACGTCCGCTCTGCGGCGCCGGCGTTGCTGAGATGCCCGCGCCGATCGTTCTGACCTGCGGCGAACCGGCCGGAATCGGTCCGGAACTGGCCCCGCATGCCCTGAATGCGGGCGTGCCGGTGGTCTGGATCGGCGATCCCGACCATCTGCCGCGTGGGACCGCGTGGCAGGCAGTGGACGCGCCTTCGCAGCCAGTGCCCGCCGGCAGCCTGCCGGTGCTGGTGCACCGCTTTGCACGTCCGGCGCAACCGGGGGAGCCCGATCCAGCCAACGCCGCCGGGGTGATCGAGGTGATCGCCCGCGCAGTCGACCTGGCGCGCAGCGCCGCGGCCGGCGGCATCTGCACGCTGCCGATCAGCAAGCAGGCCCTGAAGCAGGGGGCGGATTTTCCCTTCCCCGGCCATACCGAATACCTCGCCCATCTGGCCGGCGGCTGCGATGTGGCGATGATGCTGGCGTCGACCACGGTCGAGCCACCCTGCCGGGTGGTCCCGGCCACGATCCACATTCCCCTGGACCAGGTGCCCGAAGCCTTTACGCGCGACGCGCTGACCCGCGCCCTCCGCATCACCCACGCGGCGCTGATCCGTGATTTCGGGATCGAACGGCCGCGGCTCGCGGTCGCCGGGCTGAACCCCCATGCCGGCGAGGGCGGCACCATGGGTCGGGCCGAGATCGACTGGATGATTCCCGCGCTGGAGGCGTTGCGCGGCGAGGGAATGACGCTACTGGGCCCGCTGCCGGCGGACACGATGTTTCACGCAAGCGCCCGGGCCCGCTGGGATGCTGCCATCT
The DNA here is from genome assembly GCF_947496875.1 of uncultured Paracoccus sp. Classification (GTDB taxonomy): domain Bacteria; phylum Pseudomonadota; class Alphaproteobacteria; order Rhodobacterales; family Rhodobacteraceae; genus Paracoccus. Next base: position 275,985 of record NZ_CANMEH010000002.1, read on the forward strand.
GCGCCTATCACGACCAAGGGCTGATTCCGATCAAGACGCTGGATTTCGCGGGCGGCGTCAACGTCACCCTGGGCCTGCCCTTCGTCCGGACCTCGCCGGATCACGGCACCGCGTTCGACATCGCCGGCCGCGGAATCGCAGATCCGGCCAGCACCATCGCGGCGCTGCGGATGGCGTGGGACATGGCCGTCGCCCGAGCCCGGGCATGAGCGCCATCGACTCGCTACCCCCCCTGCGCGAGGTGATCGCGCGCCATGACCTGCGCGCCCGCAAGCAGCTCGGCCAGAACTTCCTGCTCGACCTGAACCTGACCGCACGCATCGCCCGGGCCGCGGGGGACCTGACCGGCAGCGATGTGCTGGAAATCGGCCCGGGCCCCGGCGGGCTGACCCGCGGCCTGCTGGCCGAGGGTGCCCGGCACGTTCTGGCCATCGAAAAGGATGCACGCGCCATCCCGGCGCTGCAGGAAATCGCGGATGCCTATCCGGGACGGCTGACGATCATCCAGGGCGACGCGCTGCAGGTCGACCCGCTGGCGCATCTGACCCCACCGATCCGGATCGCCGCCAACCTTCCCTACAACATCGGGACGGAACTGCTGGTCCGCTGGCTGACGCCCGCGGACTGGCCGCCTTTCTGGCAGTCCCTCACATTGATGTTCCAGAAAGAGGTCGCGCAGCGGATCGTGGCGCGACCCGGCAGCAAGGCCTATGGCCGTCTGGCGCTGCTGGCGCAATGGCGCTGCGACGCGCAGATCGTGCTGACGCTGCCGCCCCAGGCGTTCGTGCCCGCGCCCAAGGTCGAATCGGCGGTGGTGCAACTTACGGCACTTCCCGCGCCACGCTATCCGGCGGACGCGCGGGTGCTATCGGAACTGACCGCTGCAGCCTTCAATCAGCGGCGCAAGATGCTGCGTGCATCCCTGCGCAGCGTGCATCCCGAGATCGAGGCCTTGCTGGTCGCGTCCGGCATCGCGCCCACGGCGCGCGCCGAAGAGGTGGGTCTGGACCGGTTCTGTGCCCTGGCCCGCGCCCTGGCGGCCGCGCGACAGGTCGCCTGACCCGGCCCTGCGGTCCGCCGGCGTTACGCGTCGCCCTCGCTGCCCGGCTCGCCTGGACCGTCCGACTCCGGCTTTTCGGCCTTCTTGCGACGCGGGCGTGGCGTCGCGCCAGCCGCGGCGCGGGTGCGAGGAGCCCGTGCTGGACGCGGCGCCTCGGCGGCCTCGGGCGTCGTCACCGGGCCTTCGTCGAGTTTCGCACCGATTGCCTCGGGAATCCCGGCGGCGCTGGACGGCGAAGGCTCGCTGTCGGCAGTCGCGGGCTCGGCGGAGGTTCTCAGAAAGGCCGGGGCTGCATCGCCATGTCCGATCCGCAGCGCCTCGTCGGCGGGCGCGTCAGTGGCGCTGGCGGCGGATGTGTCGCGTCCCGCATCACGCGGCGCGGACTTCGGACGATCCGCAGTCGTGTCGGTCGCATTGTCGCGGCTCTGCCCGCGGCGGTCGGCGGCGCGCTCATCGGTGCGATCGCCGCGATCCGCTGCTTGATCAGGCTGCGCTACCATGGGCTGGTCGCCGCGGCTGTCGCTGCGGGCGCCGTCGCGGCGCGCCTCACCCCGATCGTCCCGCCGACTCTCGCCGCGATCATCTCGTCGTTCATCGCGGGCCTCGCGGCGGTCGTCACGCCGATCGTCACGGCGCTCATTGCGGCTGTCCGACCGGCGCTCGCCACTCTGGAAGGCCTGTGCGCTCTGACCGCCATGGCCGTTCATCCCGTGGCCATTCTGCCCCTGCTGACGGTCATCCGAGCGGTCGTCCGCCTGTGATCCGCCCTGCCCCTGCTGACCGCCTGATTGCTGCTGGCGCTCAGCCTGTTCCCGCTGCGCCTCGCCCAGCATCCGGGTGTAGTGCTCGGCATGCTGGAAAAAGCTCTGCTCGGCCACGCGGTCGCCGGACAGTTGCGCGTCGCGGGCCAGGGTCAGGTATTTCTCGATGATCTGCTGGGGGGTGCCACGCACCTTGCCCTCGGGACCGGAGCTGTCGAAGACGCGATTGACGACGTTGCCAAGCGTACGAGGGCCGCGGGACTTGTTACGCGAACGGGATTTGGATGATCTCATCGGTTTTTCGATTGTTCGTCCGAACGGGCCAACAGGCACTTGATTGGGGTTCCGAGTCGTCGCCGTGATGCGCGAAGGCAGGGATGGTGTCCCGCATCGGCGCGCGTACCGCGCCAGTCATGCACATGCTGTTCGGCAGACCCGTGCGGGCGTTATCGACCCGTCACAGACGCGACTAATCACGCACCCGCCGGGCTGACAAGCGCAAAACCGCGATTTGCGCGCATTTTAGCGTGACTCGGTGCTCAGGCAAGCGGACGGCCGCTTACCACCCGGTCGCGTCCGTCCAGATCCCGCATGACGCGGATGTCGCCCAAGGCCGCCGCCTGCATCAGCGCGGTCACCTCGCACGCCTGGGTTGGCCCGATCTCCACCAGCAGCCATCCCCCAAGGGTGAGATGCGCTGGCGCCGCGGCAACGATCCTGCGATAGGCCCCCAAACCATCGGCCCCGTCGGTCAGCGCCATGCGTGGTTCCCAGTCGCGCACCTCCGCTGCCAGTGCGGCCATCTCGGGTTCGGCGATATAGGGCGGGTTCGACACGATCAGGTCAAAGCGCCCGCTCACGCCGGCGAACCAGTCCGCCTGGATGAAGTCGGCAGCAACCCCGATCCGGTCGGCATTCGCCCGGGCCACCTGCAGGGCGGCCGCCGACAGGTCGGTCCCGGTGCCGGATGCGCCCGTCCGCTCGGCCAGCAGCGACAGCAGGATTGCCCCGGTGCCGGTGCCAAGATCCAGCACGGATCTCCACGGCAGGTCGAGCGCTGCCGCGACCAGCGTTTCCGTTTCCGGTCGCGGATCCAGCGTGTCGCGCGTGACGGTGAATCGATGCCGCCAGAAATCGCGATACCCGACGATCTGGCTGACCGGCTGACGCGCAAGCCGGGCAGCCACGGCCCGATCCAGCGCGGCCGACTGATCGGGTGTGACCGGCAGATCATGCATGCGCAGGCGATCCGGCGCGATTCCCAGCGCGTGGGCGACCAGCCGCCGCGCGTCATTCTGGGGGTCGTCCACCCCGGCCGCCATCAACCGCGCGGCTGTCGCGGCCAGCAGTGGAGCGGCCGTGCCGGTCATCCCTCGGACGCGGCCAGCCGGACGGCCTGGTCATGGGCGGTGAGCGCATCGATGATCTCGGCCAGATCGCCCTGCATGATCCGGTCGAGCGCATAGAGTGTCAGGTTGATCCGGTGATCGGTGACCCGCCCCTGCGGATAGTTGTAGGTCCGGATCCGTTCGCTGCGGTCACCCGAGCCGAGCTGGCTGCGCCGGTCGGCCGAGCGTTCGGCGTCGGCCCGGGCCCGTTCCATGTCGTAGAGCCGCGCGCGCAGCACCGCCATCGCATTCGCCCGGTTCTGGTGCTGTGACTTCTCGGACGAGGTCACGACGATCCCGGTCGGCAGGTGGGTCAGGCGCACCGCCGAGTCTGTCGTGTTGACGTGCTGCCCCCCTGCACCCGACGCCCGCATCGTGTCGATGCGGATCTCGGAGGCGGGGATGTCGATTTCCACCTCCGCCGCCTCGGGCAGGACGGCGACGGTCGCGGCGCTGGTGTGGATGCGGCCGCCCGACTCGGTTTCCGGGACCCGCTGCACGCGATGCACGCCCGATTCGTATTTCAGCCGCGCGAAGACACCTTCGCCCTCGATCCGCACCACCGCCTCGCGGACCCCGCCCAGTTCCGATTCGGACAGTTCCAGCACCTGGAACGACCAGCCCTGCGCCTCGGCATGGCGCTGATACATCCGCAGGAGGTCGCCCGCGAACAGCGCCGCCTCGTCCCCGCCGGTGCCGGGGCGGATCTCCAGGATCGCCGGCCGCGCGTCCGCCGCGTCGCGTGGCAGCAGCGCCAGCCGCAGCGCCTGTTCCAGTTCGGGCTGCCCGGCCCGCAAGCGGGCGATCTCGTCCTCGGCCAGTTCGCGCATGTCCGGATCGGCCAGCAGGGCCTGCGCATCCGCCAGCGCCGTTTCCATCGCCCGCCATTCCGCGATCTGGGCGACAACCGGCTTCAGCTCGGCATATTCGCGACTGATGCCGGCGATCTCCTCGGCCGCAGGACCCGCGTGCAGCCGCGCCTCGAGGTAGTCGAAGCGCTGGGTGATCCGGTCAAGGCGGTCGGCAGGAAGCATGGGCGCGGCTTACCCCCGGGATGCTGAGGGAACAAGGCACCGCACCCCCGGCTCAGCCGACGTTGATCTGTGTCATGGAACTGCGAAGGTTTTCGTCAAGGATAGTTAACGCCACTTCCCGAGCAAGGCAGAGACGAGGACCAGCCATGCATATTCGCCATTTCCTTTATCTCGGCGCGGCCCTGATAGCGCCGGGCCACGCCGTTCTGGCGCAGACGACGGCGCCCCCCGACGGCGCACCCGTCGACATGGCGGCGCCGGCCGAACAATCCACGGCCGTGCCCGACTCGGCGGACCGTGACGCCACGAAAGCGGCTGTCGCCGGGACGCGGGTGACACCGCCATCCGACGAGGATCCGCAGGCGGCCGCCGTGGGCGCGGCCCTTGCGGCCTCGCCCGACGCCGAACTGCGGGACGCGGCGAACGAGTTGTTCGACCCGATCCCGCTCGCAGCCGAGTTGCCGCACGGCGCGCCGATGACCCGTGCCAAGATCGACCTCGGCGCGATGCTGTTCTTTGACCCGCGGATGTCGAAATCCGGGGTCTTTTCGTGCCAGTCCTGCCACAACATCGGAATGGGCGGAACCGATGCGCTGGAAACCTCGATCGGTCACGGCTGGCAGCAGGGGCCGCGCAACTCTCCCACCATGCTGAACGCGGTGTTCAACGTCGCGCAGTTCTGGGACGGCCGCGCCGAGGATCTGGCCGAACAGGCCAAGGGGCCCGTGCAGGCGGGCGTCGAGATGAACAACACCCCCGAGAACCTGATCGAGACGCTCAGGTCGATGCCGGGCTATGTCGACGCCTTCGAGGCATCGTTCCCCGGGCAGGACGAGCCGATCACCTTCGACAACTTCGCGCACGCGATCGAAGCGTTCGAGGCGACGCTGCTGACCCCGAACTCGCGGTTCGACCAGTGGCTGCAGGGAACTGACGGCGCAATGACCGACCGGGAAAAGCGCGGCCTGCAGGCGTTCATGGACACCGGCTGCGCGACCTGTCACGCCGGCATCAACTTCGGCGGAGAGGGGTATTATCCGTTCGGGCTGGTCGAGGCTCCGGACGACGAGGTCCGCCCGGAAGATGACATGGGGCGGTTCTCTGTCACCAGCACTGCGGATGACGAATACGTCTTCCGGGCCGCACCGCTGCGGAATGTCGAACTGACCGCGCCCTATTTCCATTCGGGCAAGGTCTGGAACCTCCCGGACGCGGTCAAGATCATGTCGACCGCGCAGCTCGGCACCGAACTCACGGAAGAGCAGGCCGCGGATATCACGGCGTTCCTCGCGACGCTGACCGGCGAACAGCCGCAGGTGGTGCATCCCACGCTTCCCGTGCGCGCCGCGGCAACGCCCCTGCCCGCCCCGATCGACCTGCCCGCCAAGGTCGACGCAACCGCGCCGCAGGGGGCCGACACCGCCGCCCCCGCGAACGCGCAGGCGGACGCCGGGGCTGACACTGCACCGGCACCGAACTGACCTGCTGTCGGTCAAGGACAAGGGCTGCTCTGTTGGACGCCCTTGTCGATGCACTTCACACGGACGAGCGTCAGCCCTTGGCGGCCTCCACCGAGATCTGCAGATCGACCTCGTCCCCGACGGCCGGGGCAAAGGCGCCCAGGTTGAAGTCGGACCGATTGATCGTGCCGGTGATGTCGAACCCTGCCGCGGGCTGGCCCGTCATCGGATGCGCGCCGAGCTTGCGCAGGGTCACGTCGAGCGTCACGGGCCGGGTGACGTCGTTCAGCAGCAGGTCGCCGGTCACGCGTGCGGTCGTGGGCCCGGTCTGTTCGACGCTGGTCGAGGTGAAGGTGATCGCGGTGGCCGGTGCAGCGCCCGCAAAGAAGTCCTCGGTGCCCAGATGCTCGTCCAGTTCGGGGGCGATCGTCTGGATCGACGACAGCGGGAACAGCGCCTCGACCTTGCTGTTGGCCGGATCGGCCGGGTCGAGCGTGATGGTGCCCGCCACGCCGCGGATCACCCCGTGGCTGGTCGACATGCCCATGTGGTCATAGCTGAACACGATCTGGCTGTGCGACTGGTCGAAAACGTATTCGCCCGCCGGTGCCGCGGGATCGATGGCAGGGCTCTCGGCACCAGGCCCGGCGTCCGATGACACCGCAGCGGCGTCCTCGGGTCGGGACGCACTGTCGGTTGCCGGGTCGGCAGCGCCGCTGTCGGTGCCGGTGTCGGATGATGCGGTAGATGGCACGGCCGCCCCCGCGGCGGCCGTGCCCGCCTCCTGCGACTGGGCCCCGGCGGCCGGATCGGCGGCGGGCGCGGCAGCCGTCTGCGCCAGGGCCGGCCCGGCGAGCCCGACGGCAAGGAGCAGGGCGGGAATGAGCGGGCTCGTCTTGGGGATCATCGGGCGCCTCCACGGCGGAAAGTTGCGGTCGCGCCCCAACGTGCGGACGGACGGGGCGTTCCCGTCTGCCCCCTGCGGCAGCCAGTGATCCGATCCGCATAGGCGGCGGCGATCGGCCTTGCACGGCGCGGGATCGCCTGTATAAGACCGCATCCTTCCGCCATCATGCAATCGGCGCAGCCTCTCGTGGCGGGGCGCGGATGGGATCACCCGCCTATGAAGTGCGCCCGAAACGAAAAGGATTGGACATGCCGCTTTACGAGCATGTGCTGATCGCCCGCCAGGACCTGTCGAACACGCAGGCCGAAGGGCTGATCGAACATTTCTCGACCGTACTGGCCGACAACGGCGGAACGGTCCGGGACAGCGAATACTGGGGCGTCCGCACGCTCGCCTACAAGATCAACAAGAACCGCAAGGGGCACTACGCCTTTCTGCGCACCGACGCGCCCTCGGCCGCCGTGCAGGAGATGGAGCGTCTGGCCCGCCTGCATGACGACGTGATGCGGGTTCTGACCGTCAAGGTGGATGAGCACGGCGAAGGCCCGTCCATCCAGATGCAGAAGCGCGACGAGCGCGACAGCCGTGACCGCGGCCCGCGTGGCGACCGCGGCGACCGTGGCGGAGATCGCGGCGGCGACCGGGGTGATCGCGGCGAACGGCGCGACCGCGGCGACGACCGGGGCGAACGCCGCGAAGACCGCAGCGACCGGAACTGAGCGTAGAGGAGCAAAACCATGGCGACCAAACCGTTTTTCCGCCGCCGCAAGGTCTGCCCCTTCTCGGGCGACAACGCGCCGGCGATCGACTACAAGGATACCCGCCTGCTGCAGCGCTATATCAGCGAGCGCGGCAAGATCGTTCCGTCGCGGATCACTGCCGTGTCGGCCAAGAAGCAGCGTGAACTGGCCCGTGCGATCAAGCGCGCCCGCTTTCTCGCCCTGCTGCCCTACGCAGTGAAGTAAGGAGAGACCCATGCAAGTCATCCTGCTGGAACGCGTGGCCAAGCTGGGCCAGATGGGCGAAGTGGTGAAGGTGAAGGAGGGCTTTGCCCGCAACTTCCTTTTGCCGCAGGGCAAGGCGATGCGCGCAAACGACGCCAACATCGCTGCCTTCGAGGCGAAGAAGGCCGAACTCGCCGCGCGCAACGATGAAACCCGGGCCGATGCACAGAAGATGGCCAACCGTCTGGACGGCCAGAGCTTCGTCATCATCCGCTCGGCCTCGGATGCCGGTGCGCTGTACGGCTCGGTCACGCCGCGCGACGTGGCCGATGCAGCCGCGGCAGAAGGCTTCCAGGTCGAACGACGGCAGATCGTGCTGAGCGGCCCGATCAAGGAACTGGGCCTTCACAGGATCGGCGTCACGCTGCATCCGGAGGTCGAGGCCGAGATCACCCTGAACGTCGCCCGTTCTGCCGACGAAGCGGAGCTGCAGGCGTCCGGGAAGTCGATCCAGGATCTCGCCGCGGAAGAGGACGCTGCCGCCGAATTCGAGATCTCCGAACTGTTCGACGATCTGGGATCGGCCGGGCACGACGACGAGGACAGCCGCGGACCCCGCGACAGCGACGCCTGAGCCTCACCAATCCGTTGAAGAACAGGGCCGCGCCGGCTACCGGCGTGGCCTTTTCGCATGGCGCAGTGCTGGCGCGTGGAGCAGTTGTGATGTCAAGTCGGCGACGGGACCAGCGCCGAACGGTCCTTGGCGGGAGCCCCGCGCGATGCCGGCCCCGCGGGTGGAACGTAACGCGGTGTTTCCGGGTTTGCCTGACAACCATCCTCGCGGCCCATTGCGCGCCGCCGTCTCGTGAAAGGAATGCCGATGTCCACCTCCGACAGCTTCGACGATCAGAACCGGCCCCGTTTCGGCGCACCGATCGACCGCAGCCAGGAAGTCTACGAACCCTCGCCCTACGCGCCGCGCAGGTCGCTGCCGCACGGGAATGTTTCGCTGGATGGTGATCGCGCCTATCCCACGCCATCCCTGACCAGCAAGGTGCTTGTTTGGGGCGGGGCGGCCGTCGCGGCGGCCGCGGTGACCGCCGGCAGCGTTCTGGCGGTGCGCAAGGTGGCCGATCTGGTGACCGGCAATGACGAGCTGGACCGCGGCGCGGATCGCGCCGCTGACAAGGCGCGCGAACAATACTATGAATCGTCGCGCCGGCGCCCGCATGGCTCGCTCGCCCCGCGCTTTGCAGGCATGTCTGAGGACGAGCGCGAGCGGATGCGCGAGCGGCAGCGCCGCCGCGAGGCCGAGATGGAGCAGCATACCCGCGGCATCCGCGCGCAGGCAGGCCGCCCCTCGCGCCGGCCCCGGCCACCGCAGATGAGCCTGATCGACGAGATCGAACACACCGCACAACGGCTCAGCAACGGCGCGGAAAGCGTCGTCGGTTCGCTGTCGGCCGCGATGGCGGGGTTCCGCCAGGTGGCGCAACAGGCACAGGGGGTGATGCAGGAATTCCACAGCACCGCCGACCAGATCCGCAGCATGGTCAGCACCGACGCGTCGGGTGATGGCGACCGGCAGGGTCGCCGGTCGGCTGACGCAGGGTCTTTCCGCCGCACCCGGCGCAATGACGTCGTCGACCTGCGCGACAACGCGCAGGCCGCACAGCCGGGCGGATCGGCCGCGGGTACGCCTGACGACGCGCGCACCCATACGCTCTGAACCCTTGACCGGTTGCGACGCGTGCTCGCACCCGGCGCCGACCATCCCTGTCGAACCCCGCGCCGTGCCCGGCGCGCGCGGGGGACGCGTGCAAGAGGATCGACAATGCCAGACCCCCGTCCCGCCCCTGATGTCTATGACGCGCTGTTCGGCGACCTGCCCGAGGGGTGGCGAGAGCGGAAGGGGCTGCCGCCGCAGCAGGGGAGTGAGACCGGCGCCCGGTCCGGTCCGGCTGCGTCTGCATCGGGTGACTCCGAGGTGACTTCATCTGATGCAGAAGGGCCGCCCCGGATCCCTGGCGCGCCGGAGTCCCCGTGGCAGCTGAGCTGGTCGAGCTGGGTCGCGGTGGCCAAGCGGACCGTCAGCGAGATCGGCCGCGACCGGGTCACGTCGGTGTCCGGCGGGGTCACGTTCTTCGGGCTGCTGGCGCTGTTTCCCGCCATCACCGCGCTGGTGTCGATCTATGGATGGGTCGCCGATCGGCAGACCATTTCCGAGAACATCAACCTGCTGGCCCGGTTCCTGCCGGCCAGTGCGGTGGAACTGATCGCCACGCAGATCGAATCGATCGTCTCCGCGCCCAAGACGGCGCTGTCGCTGGCCGGGATCGTCAGCATCGTCCTGGCGCTGTGGACGGCCAATGGCGGGATGAAGGCACTGATCGCCGCCTTGAACGTCGCCTGGTTCGAAACCGAACGGCGGGGCTTCATCCGGCTCAACGTCGTCTCGCTGGCCATGACCCTGGGCGCGATCGTCATGGTGATCCTGCTGATCTCGGCCATCACCGTCCTGCCCGCGGTGCTGAAGATCATCGCGGCGGGGTCGGTCGTCGAGGATATCGTCAACCTCCTCCGCTGGCCGTTCATGCTGGCAGTGCTGCTGCTGGCCCTCGCGGTCCTCTACCGATTCGGTCCCAGCAAGGAAAACCCGGAATGGCACTGGGTCACCCCGGGCGCCATCCTCGCATCCCTCGGACTGGTCGTCGCGTCGCTGCTGTTTTCCTGGTACGTCGCCAATTTCGCGAATTACAACGAGACCTACGGATCGCTGGGCGCCGCAGTCGTGCTGATGATGTGGCTGTGGATCGCGTCCATGGTGGTGATGGTCGGTGCCGAACTGAATTCGGAAGCCGAACGCCAGATCAAGCTGGAAAATGGCGTCCCGCTGGAAGACAGCACCGACAAGAAGTGACGACTCCGGCGCCGTTCCAGCAAAACAGGAAAGGCCGCCCAGGTGGGCGGCCTTTCCGTTTCAGACTGTGATGCAGCCGACACCGGGATCGGCGGGGCGTGATGCCTAGATCTGGTCCAGCGCCTCGATTGCCTTTTCCAGCTCGTCCTTCGTGACCTCCTTGTCGGTCACGTTGACCTTGTCGAAGATCAGGTCGACGACCTTGTCCTCGAACAGGGGCGCTCGCAATTGCTGCTGCGCCTGCGGGTTCTGCTGGATGAACTCGAAGAACGCCTTCTCCTGACCCGGGAACTGGCGCGCCTGCTGCATTACCGCCTGGGTCATCTCCTGGTCGCTGACCTGAACCTCGTTCTTCTGGCCGATGTCGGCCAGCAGCAGGCCCAGACGGACCCGCCGTTCGGCCAGGCTGCGGTGCTCCTCGGTCGGCTCGATGGAGCCGTGATTGTGGCCCTGCTCCTCGGGATGCTCTTCGTGCCACAACTGGTGCGCGATCTGCGCGGCCTCGGCGTCGACCAGCGCCTCGGGCAGCTCGAACTTGACCTGCTCGTCCAGCCGGTCGAGCAGCGCGCGTTTCATCACCGCGCGGCTCGCGCCCTTGTATTCGGCCTTGAGCCGTTCGGAGATCTGCGATTTCAGGCCTTCCAGATCATCGGCGCCGAACCGTTTGGCCAGTTCGTCGTTGATCTCGGCGGGCTTGGGTGCCTTGACGGAGTGGACGGTCGTCTCGAACACCGCCTCCTTGCCCTTCAGGTGGGGGGCGCCGTAATCGTCGGGGAAGGTCACGTCGACCTTGACCGCGTCGCCTGCCTTGGCGCCGACCAGCTGATCCTCGAAGCCGGGGATGAAGCTGCCCGATCCCAGCACCAGCGGATAACCCTCGGCCTCGCCGCCCTCGAACGCTTCGCCATCGACGAAGCCCTTGAAGTCGACGACGACCTGGTCGCCCTGCTCGGCGGCCTCGCCCTCGGGCTTGCCGTCGAAATTCTGGGCGTTCTTGGCCAGGTTCTCCAGCGCCTCGGTGACGGCGGACTCCTCGGCCTTCACGACCAGCCGCTCCAGTTCCACACCGGACAGGTCGACCTCGGGGATCTCGGGCAGGTTTTCGTAGCTGACGTTCACGACGACATCGTCGCCTTCCTTCCACGTCTCGCCGTTTTCCATCTCGATCTTGGGCTGCATCGCGGGCCGCGCGTTCGACCCTTCCAGATGGGTGCGCAGCGCATCGTCGATGGCCTTCTGCATCGCATCGCCCAGAACCCGGGGACCGAACTGCTTCTTCAGCAGAGCCATCGGCACCTTGCCCTTGCGAAAGCCCTTCATCTCGACCGTCGGCTGGGCCTCAGCGAGCTGCCGGTCCACCTCGGCGGCCAGGTCGGCGGCGGGCAGCGTGAAGCGATAGCCGCGCTTCAGTCCTTCGTTCAGGGTTTCGGTGACCTGCATGGGCGTTCCTTTTGTAAGCTCGACACGCCGTCACGAGGACGGCGGGAAATTCGACCGCCCTTCTAGGCATCGGGGCGAAGGCACGCAAGCCGATGCGGCGGCGCGTGGGATGGCAGCCCTTGCGATCTGCGGCCCCGATCCGCGGGATGGTGCGGGTGAAGGGACTCGAACCCCCACGCCTTGCGGCGCCAGAACCTAAATCTGGTGCGTCTACCAGTTCCGCCACACCCGCTCGGTCGCGGACGTTAGCAGCATCGATCGGGAGGCGCGAGGGGGGATCACACGCCCAGCGCGGAGAGCGCGGCCGGAATGTGGTCCGGCAGGTCATCGGCGATCAGCCCGGGGCCAAAGCCCCGCGCCGCCTGCGCATGAACCAGCGCTCCCAGCGACGCGGCCTCGACCGGATCGAGCCCGCGGGCCAGCAGCCCGGTGATGGTGCCGGCCAGCACGTCACCCGATCCTGCCGTCGCCAGCCACGGAACGTCGAATGCGGAATGGATGCGCACCCTGCCATCCGGCGCGGCAATGACCGTATCGGGACCTTTCAGCAGCACCACGGCGCCACACCTCCCGGCAGCCGCGCGCGCCGCGTCGACGCGCGAGAAGGCGGGTCCGTGCAGGGCGGGCTCGGCCAGTCGCGCGGCGAGATCGGGGAACAGCCGCGCGAATTCGCCACCGTGCGGGGTCAGCACGCATCGGTCATGCAACCGGTCACGGGGAATGGTTGCCAGCGCGGTCAGCGCGTCGGCGTCAAGAACACAGGCCCGCCGGCACGCCAGCACCGCCGGCAACAACTCACCCGCCCGCTCGACGCCGCAACCTGGGCCGATGCACAGCGCGGTGACGCGGCCATCCCCCAGCAGGGCATGAAGGTCACCCGCGTCATCGACGGACCGTCGCATCAATGCGTCAGGGCGACTTGCATGTTCCGCCTGCGCGGCGGCGGGAGCGGCAATCGTGACCAGGCCGGCCCCGATCCGCAGCGCAGCACGGGCGGACAGCCGGGCGGCACCGCCCCGGCCCGCGCCCCCTGCCACCACCAGCGCGTGGCCATGATCGAACTTGTGGGCGCCGCGCGATCCCACCTTGGCAAGCGAGCCGAGCATGTTGGCGGGGGTGCGCTCTGTCTGGTCGGGGACGTCGTGATCGACGCCGTCGAACTCCGGCCATATCGCAGCCAGACCGGCCGCATTCGGCCCGTCCACCTCTTGGTCACGCCAGGACCGCAGCCCGATATCGGCGATCACCAGTTCGCCGCAGGCGGCGGGGCCCTGGGCCAGCAGATGCCCCGGCTTCGGGCTGTCGAACGTCACGGTGAGCCGCGCGGCCGGTCGTCGCGCATCCACCGTGCCGAGATACCGACCGCTGTCCAGGCACAAGCCCGAGGGGCAGTCCACAGCCACAATGCGGTTTCCGATTCCACCCGCGCGCGGGTCCGCCAACAGGGACAGCACCGCGGCGATCTCGCCTTTGGGCGGGCGGGTCAGCCCGATGCCGAAGATCGCGTCGACGACCACGTGCAAATGATCGGCGTTCTGTTGCAGGTTGGCCGCGGTCAGCGGCTCGACGCCACCCATGCGCAACCATTGTCGCTTCATCTCGGCCGCGTCCGGACCGGGCGTGTTGGCCATGCCAAGCACGCGCACCCGCCAGCCTGCCTGCTGAAGATGTCGCGCGATCACGTAGCCATCGCCGCCGTTATTTCCGGGACCACACAGCACCGTCACCTGGGCAGGTCGGGGCCAGCGCAGACGGATGTGACCGGCCACCGCCGCCCCGGCGCGTTCCATCAGCTGCAGCCCGGTCACTTGGCCGCTATCCATCGCGGCGGCCTCGGCCTTGCGCATTCGCTCGGGCGTCAGAACCTGGCTCAGGCGGATCTGCATGCTGCCTCTCTTACGGTCACTCTGCCTGTTTGCTGGGCAACTCTCGGCCGGTACGATGGTCTGGCCGGAAACCCTGTGCGTCCGACATTGCCTTGGCGGGCCCGGCCCGGTCTAGGTGACCCGACGCAGCAAGGAGTGCAGGCGATGAAAAAGATCGAGGCGATCATCAAGCCGTTCAAGCTAGACGACGTGAAGGAAGCGCTGCAAGAGGTGGGTGTGCAAGGGCTTTCGGTCATCGAGGTCAAGGGCTTCGGCCGCCAGAAGGGGCACACGGAACTGTACCGCGGCGCCGAATACGTCGTCGACTTCCTCCCCAAGGTGAAGATCGAGATGGTCCTGGCCGACGACCAGGTCGATGCGGCGGTGGACGCCATCGTCTCGGCGGCGCGGACCGACAAGATCGGCGACGGCAAGATCTTCGTGTCGGCCGTCGAGCAGGCGATCCGCATCCGCACCGGCGAGACCGGCGAAGACGCGGTCTGATCCCACCACACGAACACTGACCGGCTGCCGCGGCGGCCAGAGAAAGAGGAGCGACCATGCAGGTCAACGAGGTTCTGGATCTGATCAGGACGGAAGAGGTCGCCTATGTCGACGTCCGCTTCACGGATCCGAAAGGGAAGCTGCAGCACGTCACCTTGGACGTGAGCCTGATCGACGATGAGTTCTTTGAAGAAGGCTTCATGTTCGACGGCTCGTCGATCGCCGGATGGAAGTCGATCGACCAGTCGGACATGAAGCTGATGCCCGATCCGGCGTCGGCCTACATGGACCCGTTCTACGCCGAAAAGACGCTGTGCGTGCATTGCAACGTGGTCGAGCCCGACACGGGCGAGCCCTACGAACGCGATCCCCGCGGGACGGCGACGAAGGCCGAGGCCTACCTGAAATCGACCGGTATCGGTGACGCGTTCTATTGTGGGCCCGAGGCCGAGTTCTTCGTCTTCGACGACGTGCGCTATTCCGTAACGCCCCAGAAGGTCAGCTTCCAACTGGATGCGGTCGACGCCGCCTGGAACACCGACACAGAATACGAGATGGGCAACACGGGCCACCGAGCGGCCCACAAGGGCGGCTATTTCCCTGTGAACCCGATCGACGCCAGCCAGGACCTGCGCGGCGAGATGCTGACCACGATGAAGCGCATGGGCATGAAGACCGACAAGCACCACCACGAGGTCGCGTCGGGCCAGCACGAGCTGGGGCTGATCTTCGGCGGCCTGGTCGAACAGGCCGACAACATGCAGAAATACAAGTACGTGATCCACAACGTGGCCCACGCGTACGGCAAGTCGGCGACCTTCATGCCCAAGCCGATGAAGGGCGACAACGGGTCCGGCATGCACGTCAACATGTCGATCTGGAAGGACGGCAAGCCTCTGTTCGCCGGCGACAAGTACGCCGATCTCAGCCAGGAGGCGCTGTGGTTCATCGGCGGCATCCTGAAGCATGCCAAGGCGCTGAACGCGATCACCAACCCCTCGACCAACAGCTACAAGCGGTTGATCCCGGGCTTCGAGGCGCCGGTGCTGCGCGCCTATTCGGCGCGTAACCGCTCGGGCTGCGTGCGCATCCCGTGGACCGAGTCGCCCAAGGCCAAGCGGGTCGAGGCGCGCTTCCCCGATCCCTCGGCGAACCCCTATCTGTGCTTCGCGGCGCTGCTGATGGCGGGGCTGGACGGCATCCGCAACAAGATCGATCCCGGTCCAGCCTCGGACAAGGACCTGTACGATCTGCCGCCCGAGGAGCTGGCCGGAATCCCGACCGTCTGCGGATCGCTGCGCGAGGCGCTGGAGGAGCTGGAGCGGGACATGGATTTCCTGCTGCAGGGCGATGTGTTCACCCGGAATCAGCTGAGCGGTTATCTCAAGCTGAAGTGGGAAGAGGTCTACGCCTTCGAACACACGCCGCACCCGGTCGAATACGCGATGTACTACAGCTGCTGATCGACCGCGCCTTCCGTCAGGGACGCCCCGGCGCAAGCGTGCCGGGGCGTTCGTTCTTCCGTCCCGCCGAGTCCTGGCGCCCGATCCGGTGCGTCGCCGCCCGCGGCGACTCGCCGCCCGCTGTTGCAGGGGGCCCCCTTCGGGCGCTAAGCGGGCGTCATCCTGCTGAATGAGGCACCGATGATCCCCCGCTATGCCCGCCCCGAGATGACCGCGATCTGGTCGCCCGAAACCAAGTTCCGCATCTGGTACGAGATCGAGGCCCATGCATGCGACGCCCAGGCCGACCTGGGGGTGATCCCGCGGGAAAACGCGGTGGCCGTGTGGCGGGCCAAGGACGTCACCTTCGATGTGGCGCGCATCGACGAGATAGAGGCCGTCACCCGCCACGACGTCATCGCCTTCCTCACTCATCTGGCCGAGCATATCGGCGCCGACGACGCGCGATTCGTCCATCAGGGCATGACCAGCAGTGATGTCCTGGACACGACCTTCAACATCCAGCTGGTCCGCGCCGCCGACATCCTGCTGGTGGGCATGGACAAGCTGCTGGCCGCGCTGAAGCGCCGCGCCCACGAACACAAGGATACCGTCCGCATCGGCCGGTCACATGGCATCCATGCCGAGCCGACGACCATGGGCCTGACATTCGCGCGGTTCTACGCCGAAATGGCGCGGAACAGGGCGCGGCTGGAAGGCGCGCGCGAGGAGGTCGCCACCGGCGCGATTTCCGGTGCCGTCGGCACCTTCGCCAATATCGACCCGGCAGTCGAAGAGCATGTCTGCAGGATGATGGGCCTGCGCCCCGAGCCGATCTCGACGCAGGTCATCCCGCGCGACCGCCACGCCATGTTCTTTGCCACCCTGGGCGTCATCGCCAGCAGCATCGAGAACATCGCCGTCGAGATCCGCCACATGCAGCGCACCGAGGTGCTCGAGGCCGAGGAGTTCTTCAGCCCCGGCCAGAAGGGTTCGTCGGCGATGCCGCACAAGCGCAACCCGGTCCTGACCGAGAACCTGACCGGTCTGGCCCGGCTGGTCCGCATGGCGGTGATCCCGGCGATGGAAAACGTGGCGCTCTGGCACGAACGCGACATCAGCCATTCCTCGGTCGAACGGGGCATCGGGCCCGATTCGACGATCCATCTGGATTTTGCGCTGAACCGACTGGCCGGGGTGATCGACAAGCTGGTGATCTATCCCGAAAACATGCTGGCCAACATGAACCGGTTCCGCGGCCTGGTGATGAGCCAGCGGGTGCTGCTGGCCCTGACCCAAGCCGGCGTGTCGCGCGAGGACGCCTATCGGCTGGTGCAGCGAAACGCCATGAAGGTGTGGGAGCATGGCGCGGATTTCAGGACGGAACTGCTGGCAGACCCCGAGGTCACGGCGGCATTGTCACCCGCCGAGATCGAGGAAAAGTTCGATCTTGGCTACCACACCAAGCACGTGGACACGATCTTTGCCCGCGTGTTCGGCGCCCCGGCGTGACCGACCGATCCGGCACACGCCACCCACTGCCGCCGGACGCGGCGGCGCGGCCGGGCTGATGCGCCGCGGCGGGCGTCGTCCAGGATGACGAATGCGATCACCCTCGTTCTGGTCGTCTTGCTTCTAGCCATGTTCGTGCTGGACGCGACGGTCCTGCATCTGGACCTGCCGCTGCGCGCGGCCAAGGCCATCGCCGATCTGATCGAATGGGTGGCCTTCTGGAACTGACACCGGCCGGGGGATTTGCATTTCCCGCCGGTTTTCGGCATGGAGCATTCAAGTTTCAGCAGGAGTATGAAGATGGCGGTTAAGGTGGCGATCAACGGTTTCGGCCGGATCGGACGCAACGTTCTGCGGGCGATCGTCGAGTCGGGGCGGACGGACATCGAGGTAGTGGCGATCAACGATCTCGGCCCCGTCGAGACCAATGCCCATCTGCTGCGCTACGATTCCGTGCACGGGCGCTTCCCGCAGGAGGTGAAGGTGTCCGGGAACGCGATCGACGTGGGTCGCGGACCGATCCAGGTCTCTGCCGAACGCAATCCGGCGGACCTGCCCTGGTCGGACGTGGACGTGGTGATGGAATGCACCGGGATCTTCACCAGCAAGGACAAGGCCCGGGCGCATCTGGACAACGGGTCCAAGCGGGTACTGATCTCGGCACCCTCCGAGAACTCGGACAAGACCATCGTCTATGGCGTGAACCATGACACGCTCACCAGCGACGACATCATCGTGTCGAACGCGTCCTGCACCACCAACTGCCTGTCCCCGGTTGCCAAGGTGCTGAACGACGCGATCGGCATCAATCGCGGCTTCATGACCACGATCCACAGCTATACCGGCGACCAGCCGACGCTGGACACGATGCACAAGGATCTGTACCGCGCCCGCGCCGCGGCCCTGTCGATGATCCCGACCTCGACCGGCGCGGCCAAGGCGGTGGGCTTGGTGCTGCCGGAACTGAAGGGCAAGCTGGACGGCGTGGCGATCCGGGTTCCGACCCCGAACGTGTCGGTCGTGGACTTGGTGTTCGAGGCAAGCCGCGACACCTCGGTCGACGAGATCAACGCCGCGATCAGGGACGCCGCGAACGGCGGGCTGAAGGGCATCCTGGGCTATACCGATGAGCCGCTCGTCTCGTCGGATTTCAACCACGACCCGCATTCGTCGGTCTTCCACATGGACCAGACCAAGGTGATGGAAGGGCGGCTGGTCCGCATCCTGACCTGGTACGACAACGAGTGGGGATTCTCGAACCGGATGTCGGACACCGCCGTGGCGATGGGCAAGCTGATCTGATCCGCCCCGCCCTTCGCACAGATCAGAAGGTCCGGCACTTTGCCGGGCCTTTTTCATTTTGGTCAAAGGCCAAGAACGCGCCGGCTCTTGCCCGCAGCGTCGGGGTGCAGCCTTAGCGGCGGCCACCCAGACGACGGGCATTCGCCCGGGTCCGCTTGCCATAGGGTTTCAGCGCCGCCGCCATCACCTGATCCGACCGCGCCCCCCGTGATACCTCGCGCAGCGCCGCGCCGATCGACTCCGCCACGGCATCGCCCTTCTCCGTCACCATCCGGATGTTTTCGGTCGAGGCGTGTGGCAGCATCCCGCACATACCCGCCACCCGCAGGCCAATGACATACTGGGAATCGGCGTACATCCGGAACATGTCGGTACACAGCTTGACGCCGGATGCCATGTCGAAGGTCGGGTTATACATCATCATTCCTTTGTAATTATGCTGCTCAATTGGCATCATGCTGCACAGGCAGCATAGCTTTGCCAAGTGGTTGTTGCGACAGGTGCGGGTGGTGCGCACGCTGGGCCGCTGGACTGGTCAACGCCGGTCGCGGTGATATAGATGCACCTCATGACCAACAGATTGACGCTTTGTCGCCCCGATGACTGGCACCTGCATCTGCGCGACGGAGCGATGCTTGCCGCGGTCGCGCCACATTCGGCCCGGTTGGGCCGCGCGATCATCATGCCCAATCTCGTGCCGCCGGTCGTCACCGGCGCCGACGCGGCAGCCTATCGCGACCGGATCCGCGCGGCCCTGCCCGCGGGCGCGCCGCTGCAGCCGCTGATGACCCTGTATCTGACCGAAACCACCGATCCGGCCGACGTCGTTGCCAGTCACCGCGACGGGATCATCGCCGCGGTCAAGCTCTACCCGGCAGGGGCCACCACCAATTCGGCCAGCGGGGTGCGCGACTTCGACCGGGTACGCCCGGTGTTCGAGGCGATGGCCGCGGCCGGCATACCGCTCTGCGTGCACGGCGAGGTCACCGACCCCGAGGTCGACATCTTCGACCGCGAGGCCGTGTTCATCGACCGCGTGCTGGACCCGATCCGGCGGGCGACGCCCGGCCTGCGGGTGGTGATGGAACATGTCACCACCCGCGAGGGTGTCGATTACGTCCGTGCCAACGATGCGATCGGTGCCACGATCACCACCCATCATCTGGTCATCAACCGCAACGCCATTCTCGCCGGCGGCATCCGCCCGCATTACTACTGCCTGCCGGTCGCCAAGCGCGAAACCCACCGGCTGGCCCTGCGCGCCGCCGCCACCAGCGGCGATCCGCGGTTCTTTTCGGGCACCGACAGCGCGCCCCACCCGGACCGGGCCAAGGAAAGCGCCTGTGGCTGCGCGGGCTGCTTCACCGCGCCGAACTGGCTGCCCATCGTCGCCCAGGTATTCGAGGAAGAAGCGGCGCTGGACCGGCTGGAACAATTCGTCAGCCTGAACGGCGCGACCTTCTATGGATATCCGGCCAACGAGGACCGGATCACGCTGGTCCGCCGCGCCGATCCGGCCGGCGCCCCTGCTGAGATCCGCGCCGATCAGGACCGCGTCACCGTGTTCGATCCAGGCTTTCCGCTCCACTGGCATGTCGAGGATCCCGCATGACCCTGCCCTTTCCCCCGGCCGAAGAAATCGCGCGCCTGTCCGCGCGGATGCTGCTGGAAAGCCGCGCCGTGCATTTCAATGCCGCGGAACCCTATACCTATGCCTCGGGCGCGAAGGGGCCGACCTATATCGATTGCCGCAAGCTGATCTCCTTTCCCCGGATCAGGGGGACGCTGATGGACTTCCTTGCTGCGACGGTGATGCGCGACGCCGGGTTCGAGGCCTTCGACAACGTCGCCGGGGGCGAAACCGCGGGCATCCCCTTCGCCGCGTTCATGGCCGAGCGCATGGGCCTGCCGATGAGCTATGTCCGCAAGAAGCCCAAGGGATACGGGCGCAATGCCCGCATCGAGGGCGCGATGGCTGAAGGCGAGCGGGTGCTGCTGGTCGAGGACCTGACGACGGACGGCGGCAGCAAGCTGAGCTTCGTCGATGCGATCCGCGACACCGGCGCGAGCTGCGCGCATACTGCCGTGATCTTCTACTACGGGATTTTTCCGGAGACGACCGAACGCCTGTCGGCGCATGGCGTGACCCTGCACCACCTGTGCACCTGGTGGGATGTGCTGGCCGAGGCGAGAGCGCAGGCGAGTTTCGACGACGCGACCCTGTCGGAGGTCGAAAGCTTCCTGTCAGACCCCCGTGCATGGCAGGCGGCCCACGCCTGAGCGGCGAGCACTGCGGCATGAACGCAACCAACGGTGGGCAGGGATTTATCCACAGCATATCCAGATGGACCCTCTGACGGCCGCGTGAGATAGTCCCGGCACACAAGAGCAGGGACTCCGACATGACCGAGCTTCGCGTGCTCGCACCACGCAGCGCCCCGTTGGGCGACGACACCGAGGGCGCCGCCGTGCCGTTTTCCATCGAGGCGGAGCAGCAGTTGCTGGGCGCCCTGCTGACCAACAACGACGTGTTCGACTCCGTCACCCGGATCATCAAGCCGGCGCACTTCTTCGATCCGGTTCACCGCCGCATCTTCGAGTTGTGCGCCGAGCGGATCACCAAGAACGCGCTGGCCAGCCCGGTCACGATCAAGGCCTTCATGGAACATGACGCCGGGCTCAAGGACCTGGGCGGGCCGGCCTATCTGGCCCGACTGGCCGGCGCGGCGGTGTCGTCCTATGCGGCGCGAAACTATGCCGGCATGATCCGGGAATTCGCGTTGCGGCGCGAGCTGATCGTGCTGGGCAACGACATTGCCGCCCGGGCGGCGACCGTCGCGATCGACGACGACGCGGAGGAACAGATCAAGACGGCCGAGCAGACCCTGTACAAGCTGGGCGAACAGGGCGTCGCCGAGCGCGGGTTCCAGTCGTTCCTGCAGGCCGTGACCGGCGCGCTGAATGCCGCCAACGCGGCCTACGCGCGGGACGGCAAGCTGTCGGGCGTGTCCACCGGCCTGACCGATCTCGACGCCAAGATGGGTGGGCTGAACAAGTCCGACCTGATCATCCTGGCCGGCCGCCCGTCGATGGGAAAGACCTCGCTGGCCACCAACATCGCCTTCAACATCGCCCGCACTCACCGGATGGGCGAACTGCCGGACGGCACCCACGGCACCGTCGATGGCGGGGTCGTCGGTTTCTTCTCGCTGGAAATGTCGGCCGAACAGCTTGCCGCCCGGATCCTGTCCGAAGCATCCGAGGTGCCCAGCGAACTGATCCGGCGCGGCGACATGAGCGAGGAAGAGTTCCGCCGCTTTGTCCAGGCCGCGAACGACCTGCAGAACTGCCCGCTCTACATCGACGACACCCCCGCACTGCCCATCAACCAGCTGGCGGCGCGCGCCCGCAAGCTGAAACGGACCCGCGGGCTTGACGTTCTTATCGTGGACTATCTTCAGCTGCTGCGGGCGGCATCCGCCAAGGACAGCCGCGTCAACGAGGTGTCCGAGATCACCCAGGGTCTCAAGGCAATCGCCAAGGAACTGAACATCCCGGTGATCGCCCTGTCGCAGCTGTCGCGTCAGGTGGAGAACCGCGAGGACAAGCGCCCGCAGCTGAGCGATCTGCGCGAATCCGGGTCGATCGAACAGGACGCCGACATCGTCATGTTCGTGTTCCGCGAGGAATACTACAAGGAGCGGGAAAAGCCCGCTGACCACGAACTGGACAAGATGGCCCAGTGGCAGCAAACCATGGAACAGGTGCATGGCAAGGCCGAGGTCATCATCGGCAAGCAGCGTCACGGGCCGATTGGCACGGTCGAGCTGAGCTTCGAGGGGCGATTCACCCGGTTCGGCAATCTGGAAAAGCACCACGTGGCGCAATGGGGGTGAACCCGCCCGTGCCGTTGATGTCCGACCGGCAGCCGCTCGCACGCGGGCTCGCCGACAGGGCAGTCCGCCCGTCGCAGCCCGGGGCCCGCGCCCTAGCCGCCATGGGAGGCGCCGCTTGGCCGGGCTGACGGCGGCGCGGACGCCGCCGCACATCCTGACGCTGATCCTGCTGTCCGGCATGGGCGCGCTGACGATGAACGTGTTCCTGCCGTCCGTTCCCGGCATGGCCCGTGATTTCGGGGTTGATTATGCGCTGATGCAACTGTCGGTGACGGCCTATCTGGCGGCCTCGGCGGTGGTGCAGCTGCTGGTCGGTCCGCTCAGCGACCGCTGGGGGCGGCGGCCGGTCATGCTGTGGTGCCTCGCGATCTTTCTGCTGGCCACGCTAGGAACGCTGCTCGCCCAGACCGCCACCCTCTTCCTGGTGTTCCGGATGATCCAGGCTGCGGTGGCGGCCGGGATGGTGCTGTCCCGGGCCATCGTCCGCGACATGGTTGCCGGCGACGCGGCGGCCAGCCGGATCGGCTATGTCACGATGGGCATGTCGGTGGTGCCGATGATCGCGCCCGTGCTCGGCGGGGTCATCGACGAGGCGCTGGGGTGGCGTGCCACCTTCGTCCTCATGGGGGTCGCCGGCCTGGCGATGATGGCCCTGGTCTGGGTCGACATGGGCGAGACCGCCACCGGCAGCGGGCTGAGCATGCGCCAGCAGATCGCCAGCTATCCGGTTCTGGCGCGCTCGGCGCGGTTCTGGGGTTATGCACTGGCCGCGACGACATCCTCGGGTGCGTTCTTCGCCTATGTGGGCGGGGCGCCGTTCGTTGGCGACCAGGTGTTCAACCTGCGCCCGTCCGAGGTCGGCTACTGGTTCGCCGCCCCGTCGATCGGCTACATGCTGGGGAATTTCGCCTCCGGGCGGTGGTCGATGAAGTTCGGCATGAACCCCATGATCCTGACCGGCTGCATCATCTGCGTCGTGGCCCTGTCGATCTCGCTGATCGCGGACCTGTCCGGGCTGCACCACCCGCTGGCCTTTTTCGGTGCCGTTGCGGTAATGGGACTGGGAAACGGTCTGGTGCTGCCCAACGCCAACGCCGGGATGATGAGCGCGCATCCCGAGCTTGCCGGTACCGCCAGCGGCCTTGGGGGCGCGCTCGCGGTCGCGGGTGGCGCCGGTCTGGCCGGGCTGGCAGGCGCGTTTTTGGTGCCCGGCGCCGGGGCGACGCCGCTGCTGGTGATCATGGTTGCCTCGGCCTTGGGATCTCTGCTTTCCATCCTGACGGTGATGCGGTTGCGTTAAGGACATTTTAACCCGGTGCAGGGATGCTGCATCGCATGCGCCCGCAACCCACATGGAAGCCGACGTCCCACCTGAACCCGCCATATCCCGCCGGAGGGTTGCTCCACCACGGGCATCCGTGCGGCCGGATCCGGTCTGGTGCACTCAGCCGTGAAGGACGCCGCCGGTGACCTTACCCCGCTGATCGGGTAGTCTGCGGGCAATCATAACGAAAAACACGCATGAGGCAGTGATGATCCGCAACATTTCGCGCCTGACCGCGCTGGTCATGCTGACCGCGCTGGCGGCCTGCGGCGGGGGCAAGTCCACCGACCGCATGTACCTGACCGCGCCACGCGCCGGCGCCGCAGACCTGCACCCGAACGAGACGCCCGAACTCCGCCGGCTGATCCGCAAGTACTCGGCCCGCTACGGCGTGCCGGAGGCCTTGGTCCACCGGGTGGTGATCCGCGAAAGCCGGCACCGCCCCGACGCCCGCAACGGACCCTATTACGGGCTGATGCAGATGCTGCCGGCCACCGCGCGGGGGATGGGCTATTCGGGCTCACCCGCCGGTCTTCTGGACCCGGAAATGAACCTGACCTATGGCGTCAAGTACCTGCGCGGCGCCTATCTGGTGGCGGGCGGCGATTTCGACGATGCCGTGAAATGGTATTCGCGCGGCTATTACTACGAGGCCAAGCGCAAGGGCCTGCTGGAGGAAACCGGCCTGCGCTGAGCGCCGGCCCAGATGTACGACGCCTGCGCGGCCCAGTTCCCTCCACCGCGTCCGGCTGGGTTATCGTGCCTGGCGCCGCGCCATGAAGGCGAGCCGTTCGAACAGCGCCACGTCCTGTTCGTTCTTGACCAGCGCCCCGTGCAGCTTGGGCAGCATCTCGCCGGCCGGCCGTTTCAGATCCTCGGGCGACAGGTCCTCGGCCAGGATCAGCTTCAGCCAGTCTAGCAATTCGCTGGTCGAGGGCTTCTTCTTCAATCCCGGGACCTCGCGCAGTTCCAGGAACTGGGTCAGCGCCGTGTCCAGAAGCCGTCCCTTGAGGCCGGGATAGTGCACCTCGACGATCCGCTTCAGCGTTTCGGCGTCCGGAAAGCGGATGTAGTGAAAGAAGCAGCGGCGCAGGAACGCGTCCGGCAGTTCCTTCTCGTTGTTCGAGGTGATGATCACGACCGGACGATGCAGGGCCCGGATCGTCTCGCCCGTCTCGTAGACGTGGAATTCCATCCGATCGAGTTCCTGCAGCAGGTCGTTCGGAAACTCGATATCCGCCTTGTCGATCTCGTCGATCAGCAGCACCGTCTTGCCCGGTGCCTCGAAGGCCTGCCACAGCTTGCCCTTGCGAATGTAGTTGGCGACGTCATGAACGCGTTCGTCGCCCAACTGGCTGTCGCGCAGCCGGCTGACCGCGTCGTATTCGTACAACCCCTGCTGCGCCCGGGTCGTCGACTTGACGTGCCATTCCACCATCGGCAGGGACAGGCTGTCGGCCACCTGCCGGGCCAGTTCGGTCTTGCCGGTGCCCGGTTCGCCCTTGACCAGCAGCGGCCGTTCGAGCGTCACCGCCGCGTTCACCGCAATCGCCAGATCAGGCGGTGCTACGTAGCTGTCGGTGGACCGGAACTGCATGGGGGATCCTTTCGCATGGCCGCGCGGACCCTACTGCCGGTGCAGGCGACCTGCAAGTTTGTGACCGGCCGATCCGAACGCAACCCTTTCCAACCCGCGCCTCATGTCTTATTGGGGCGCGACCTGCTGCGGGTGCGACGTCCCGCCAGGCGGAGGAGCCATGAAGCGCCAGACTTTCCTGCCCGACGACTATCGTCCCGCCGAGGGCGAGCCCTTCATGAATGAGAGGCAGCTTGAATATTTCCGTCGCAAGCTGACCACCTGGAAACAGGAGTTGCAGGACCAGTCGGCCGAGACTCTCGAGGTGCTGCAGGACAGCGCCCGCAACGTGCCCGACATCGCCGATCGCGCCTCCGAGGAAACCGACCGCGCCATCGAACTGCGGACCCGGGACCGACAGCGCAAGCTGGTCAGCAAGATCGACGCCGCCCTGCGCCGGATCGAGACAGGTGAATACGGCTATTGCGAGATGACGGGCGAGCCGATCAGCCTGCGACGGCTGGACGCCCGCCCCATCGCCACGATGACGCTGGAAGCGCAGGAACAGCATGAACGCCGCGAGCGCGTTCACCGCGAGGACTGAGGTTCGGCTGGCGTGACGCTGCAGGGCCGCCCCGTCACGGTCGTCGGGGCAGGCATCGCGGGCCTGACCACAGCGTTGGCGCTGGCGCAGCGCGGCGCCGATGTCACCGTACATGAACGCGCGGGTGCGTTCCGCGAGGTGGGCGCCGGCATCCAGATCAGCCCCAACGCCGGACGCGTCCTGACTGCGCTGGGGCTGGACCGGGAGTTCACCTCCATTTCGGCCCCCTTGTCCGGCGTTCAGCTGCGCAACGGCAGCGATGGGGCAGAGGTGGCCCGGCTGGACTACGCACGCCACCGCCCTGACGCCCAATTCCGCAGCGTGCACCGCGCCCGGCTGGTTGACCTGCTGGAACACGCCGCCCGCACGGCCGGCGTGTCCGTTCACCTGGGAACCGAGATCGACAACCTGCCGACGGTGCCGCTGCTGATCGGGGCCGACGGGCTGCATTCCCGCGTCCGGACGGCGCTGAACGGACCGCAGCGCGCGTTTTTTACCGGGCATGTGGCGTGGCGGGCGCTGATCCCGCTGGAACCGGACGCCGCGCATCGAGCCCAGGTGTTCATGGCACCCGGGCGTCATCTGGTCAGCTATCCGCTAGCGCACGGCTTACGCAACATCGTTGCCGTGGAAGAGCGGGCGGACTGGACGGCCGAGGACTGGGTCCAGACCGACGATCCCGACAACCTGCGGCGGGCGTTCCGCGGCTTCGGCGGACCCGTCCCAGGCTGGCTGGCGCGGGTCGAACAATGCGGGCTTTGGGGACTGTTCCGCCATCAGGTCGCCGAGACCTGGCAGGACGGCGCGCGCGTGATCCTGGGCGACGCCGCGCATCCGACGCTACCCTTTCTCGCCCAGGGCGCCTGCATGGCGATCGAGGATGCCTGGGTGCTGGCCGCCTGTCTGGCCGCCGGTCCGGATCAATCCGCGGCGCTGGTCCGGTACCAGGCGCTGCGGCGTCCGCGCGCCGCCAGGATCGTTGCCGCCGCAAACGACAATGCCCGCAACTATCATCTGGGCGGGGCGAGACGCGGCGTCGCCCACACGGCGCTGCGGCTCGCGTCGGCCGCCGCGCCGCGGCTGCTGTTCGATCGTTACGCCTGGGTGTTCGACCACGATCCCACCGCGATCAGCTCCGCGAGGATCGCTGACGGCTGACGCCCAGCGGCGACTGGCTGGCCTCGCCGTCAGGCGGCCCGCTCGACCGCCGCGACGATCCCGTCCACGACCTCGTGCAGTGTCGTCTCGTCCTCGGCCTCGGCCATGACCCGGATCAGCGGCTCGGTTCCCGACTTGCGGATGAGTACGCGGCCGTTGCCGGCCAGCCGGGCCTCGGCGGCCGCGATCTCGGCCCGCACCGCGTCGGCGGACAGGGGATCGGCGCCTGCGGCATAGCGCACGTTCTTCAGCAGCTGCGGCACCGGTGCGAACTGGCTCACCAAGGCGCTGGCCGGCTGTCCGGTATCCGCCATCGCCGCGAGGAACTGCAGCCCCGCGATCAGCCCATCGCCGGTGGTGGCGTAATCGGTCATGACGATGTGGCCCGACTGTTCGCCACCCAGGTTGAACCCGCTGCCCCGCATCCGTTCGACGACGTAGCGGTCGCCAACGGCGGTGCGTTCCAGCCGCAGCCCGCGGTCCTGCAGATAGCGTTCGAGCCCCAGATTGGACATCACGGTGGCAACCAGCGCGCCGCCGCGCAGCTTGCCCGCAGCAGCCCAGCGGCCAGCCAGCAGGGCCATGATCTGGTCCCCGTCGGCCACGGCGCCCGTTTCGTCGACGATCATCACGCGGTCGGCATCACCATCAAGGCTGATCCCCAGATGGGCCCCGTTGGCGCGCACCGCGGCGACACAGGCGGCCGTGTGAGTCGATCCGACCCCGTCATTGATGTTGAACCCGTCCGGCTTGACCCCAAGCGGGATCACCTCGGCGCCCAGTTCCCACAGCACATCGGGGGCGGCCCGGTAAGCGGCGCCGTTGGCGCAGTCTATGACCACCTTCAGCCCGTCCAGCCGCTGACCCTGCGGGAACGTGGTCTTGGCGTACTCGACGTACCGGCCGCGCCCGTCGTCGATCCGCTTGGCGCGCCCGATCTCGTTCGGCGGAACCAGCTTCGGTTCCGCTGCCGCCAACGCCTCGATCGCCATTTCTGCCTCGTCAGACAGCTTGAAGCCGTCGGGGCCAAAGAACTTGATCCCGTTATCCTCGGCCGGGTTGTGGCTGGCGGAGATCATGATGCCGACGTCGGCCCGCATCGACCGGGTCAGGAACCCGACCGCCGGGGTGGGCACCGGCCCCAGCAGCAGGACGTTCATGCCGGTCGAGGTCAGCCCCGCGGTCAGGGCATTTTCCAGCATGTATCCCGACAACCGGGTGTCCTTGCCGATCACCACGCGGTGACGGTTCTGATCGCCGCGCCGAAAGAACTGCCCCGCGGCCGAACCGAGGCGCAGCGCCATCTCTGCGGTCATCGGGTAGCTGTTCGCACGTCCCCGCACCCCGTCGGTTCCGAAAAGCTTTCTGGTCATTGCTCTGCCTCGTTCACGGCCTGCCACAGGCGCAGGCCCTGCTTGATGCCCGCCACGTCATGGACACGGTGGATCTGCACCCCCTGCGCGACGGCCGCAAGTGTCAGTGCCAGGGTGCCGGGATCACGCTGGTCCGCGGGCTCGGTTCCGCCGATGGTGCCGATGAACCGCTTGCGCGACACCCCCAGCAGCACCGGACAGCCCAGGCCATGATAGACCCCGATCCGCCGCAGGATGGCGAGGTTGTGGGCCTGCGTCTTGCCGAAACCGATGCCCGGATCGATGATGATCCGATCCCGCCGGATGCCCGCCGCCACGGCGCGGTCGATCCGGTCGGCCAGCGCGTCGTAGACGTCCAGCACGACATCGTCATAGCGAGGATTGTCCTGCATGGTCTGAGGCAGACCCTGCGCGTGCATCAGGCAGACCATGGCGTCCGTTCCGGCCAGTTCCGGTCCCATTCCCGGGTCGAAATCCAGCCCCGAGACATCGTTGACGAGCCCGGCACCGGCCTGCAGCGCCGCCCCTGCCACCACGGACTTGCGCGTATCGACGCTGATCCGGGCACCCGCCAGCGCCGCGATCACCGGGACGATCCTTGCGATCTCCTTTTCGGCGGGCACCTCGACGGCGCCCGGACGGGTGGACTCGCCGCCGATATCCAGCAGGTCGGCACCTGCCGCCACAAGGGCCCGGCCATGGGCGACGGCCGCAGCAGTGCTGTCGTGACGCCCGCCATCCGAGAAACTGTCCGGGGTGACGTTCACGACCCCCATCAACCGCGGCCTGTCGAGGTCGAGATCCAGGCAGGGTGGCCGCGCGGCGGTCAGGCGGGCCAGCACGTCGTCAGGCGGGCTGTCGACGATCTCCGGCGGCTCACCCCGACGCAGGCGTTCCAGGCGGCTGAAGCGCACCCACCCCCCGGCAAGCGGCCAGCGACCCGCTTCGGGGTCGGGGATGGGTCGATAATAGCTGTGCCGGGTCATTGGTTCCCCAGGTCTCCGAGCAGCGTTCGATTGGTAGTGCGCATAATTACGCGTCAGCCCGAGAGGATGCGCACCGGAACGCCGGGATCTGCCGGCAGGTCCGGGGCAGGCGCGCTTTCGGACTGGATCACGTCGAGCCGCCGCGCCCCCATCCGACGTGCCAGCCACAGCGCCAAGGCAACAGGCTGGGCGGGCACCCCCGGAAGATCCGCCGCCATCCGCGCCGGCGCCCAGACGACCGGATGATGCGCGGTCGCCGCCCATTCCAGTTCGGTCAGGCTGTCGGCGACCGTTACCTCGAGTCGTGCGGCCAGCGCCCAGGCCGCCTGATCCAACGCCAGCAGCGCGATGCGGCGGGCATTTCCCCCCTCTGGCAGCGGCAATCCGGGTGTATCCGGCACAACGATCTCGGCGTCGGGGGGCAGCGGCCGGTCGGACAGGCGTAGCACGACCACCGGCGCGGCCGGCGCGGTGCGGGTGGGAACCTCTCCCCGACGTCGCGCGATGGTGATGCCCAGCGCGCCCGGAACGCGATCCAGCTTCTCGATCGTCACCTCGATCCGCGCTGCACGAGGATTGGCCAGCACTTCGGCCGCGATCCGTTCTGCCAGCGTTTCCAGCAGATCATAGCGTCGCTCGGCCATCGCATTGTCGATCGCGCGGGTCAGCACGTCATAGCTGAGGATCCGGTCCACCTGGTCGTCGCTGCCGGTGGGCGGATCGTCGTCATCGCCGTGACCACGGTCCGGCCGGACCAGATCCACGATCAGGCTGAACCGCAACCGCTGGACCACGCCGCGCTCGGACTGGAACGCGCCGATCTCGACCTCGACAAGGTGATCGCGCAGATGGATGCGGTCGGGCTGGTCCATCCGCAGGCTCTTGGTCAGAATCGCCGACGGGCGCAAGATCCGGTCGACGCAGTCAAGCCGCTGCAGAGCCTGTGTTCGGGACCGATCTGCACCGGCGACCGACTTGATCAGTTCGACGCCAGTCGACGGCCGCCCTGGCGATAGAAGATGTGGGCGCCGATCCGGGTGGTGCGGGTGAACCGCTTGGACCAGGACGGGCTCACCTTCGTGGTGTGAAAATAGGTCGCTCCACTGGTCAGCGTCCGCGGCGCCCCGGACAGCGCCTCTTGCGCGATCCGGGTGGCCCGATCATAGGCGGCACTGTTGCGGATGCGGGTGCTGTTACCCTTGTAGCTGAACTGGCCCCGCTGGTTGATGACGCCGCAGACCGACTTGGGAAAGCGGGGATCGTCGACCCGGTTCAGGATCACCTCCGCCACCGCACGCTGACCAGCCTGAGGTTCGCCGCGGGCTTCGAAATAGATTGCCTCGGACAGGCATTTCAGCGAAGCGCCGCCTGCAGACTTTCCGGTGCTTGCCTGGATCAGGCGTTCCGGGCCGGGAACAACATTGCGGGTGTCGGCGTTGGCGGAGGAGACGAGCATCGGGATGGCGGCAGCACACACACAGAGGGGCGCCAGCCAAGAGAGCAGCTTGGGCATGGAAGTCCTGTTCGATTGATCCCGGTGGCAGCCGGGCTACAGCGACGCTGATGGGAAATCCCGACGTCGGCTTCCACCACCCACCGGCGC
This sequence comes from uncultured Paracoccus sp., assembly GCF_947496875.1. Classification (GTDB taxonomy): domain Bacteria; phylum Pseudomonadota; class Alphaproteobacteria; order Rhodobacterales; family Rhodobacteraceae; genus Paracoccus. The sequence goes on from NZ_CANMEH010000002.1 coordinate 307,044, forward strand.
AGAACCCCGATCGCTGCCGAAACTGACCGTTTCGGGCGGGAACCTGCCGAGCCGATCAGCGACACTGGGCAGAACGCCGCCGACGCTCAACCCGACCGTGCGGTGTCGCGCTCGCTTCAGCCCGGGTTGGCGGCTTCTCGCAGCAGAATCGATTCCCTTGCCGCCGCCAGTCGCGCCAGAGGCACGCGGAAGGGTGAGCACGAGACGTAGTCCACCCCGGCGCGCATGCAGAACGCGATGGACTCGGGGTTTCCACCATGTTCCCCGCAGACCGAGATGGTGATCTCGGGCTTGCGCTCGCGCGCGCGCTGCGCGCCGATCAGGACCAGTTCGCCCACGCCTTCCTGGTCGAGGATGTGGAACGGATCTTCTTCAAAGACCCCCTGCCCGACATAGCTGCCCATGAACCGTCCCGCGTCGTCGCGCGACAGCCCGAAGGTCATCTGGGTCAGGTCGTTGGTGCCGAACGACAGAAAGGCGCAATGCTCGGCAATGTCGCCGGCGCGCAGGGCGGCGCGCGGGGTCTCGACCATGACGCCCAGACGATAATCGAAGCTGGACCGCGTCTCGGTCCGTACCGCCGCTGCCACCGCCTCGACCCGGTTGCGGACCAGTTCGACCTCGCGCATCGCGCTGACCAGCGGGATCATGATTTCGGGGACCACCCCGCCACCGCCGCGTTGGGCCGCAACCGTCGCCTCGAAGATGGCGCGGGCCTGCATGTCATAGATTTCCGGCACGACGATGCCCAGTCGCACGCCCCGCATCCCCAGCATCGGATTGAATTCGTCCAGCGCCTCGATGCGGCGCAGCACGTCCGACAGGGGCAGATCGAGCGATTCCGCCAGCTCCCGCATCCCCTCGCGGTCATGCGGCAGGAACTCGTGCAGGGGTGGATCGAACAGGCGGATGGTGACGGGCAGCCCTTCCATGATCTCGAACAGGGTGGTGAAATCGTCGCGCTGCATCGGCAGCAGTCGGTCCAGCGCAAGGCGCCGATCCTCCGGCTGGTCGGCGAAGATCATTTCGCGCATGGCCGGCAGGCGGGCGGCGTCAAAGAACATGTGCTCGGTCCGGCACAGGCCGATGCCCTGGGCGTTGAACATCCGTGCCATGCGCGCATCTTCGGGCGTGTCGGCGTTGGCACGGACGCTGATCGAACAGGCCGCATCCGCCCAGTCGAGCAACTGCGTGAATGCGTCATCCAGCGCCGGTTCCAGCATGTCAGGCGCACCGGCCAGCAAGTCCCCCGAGGTGCCGTCGACCGTCACCTCGTCGCCTTCCCGCAGGACCCGGCTGCCGACCCGCATCGTACGGCTGCGCGGGTCGATCGTCAGGCCGGTCGCGCCCACAATGCAGGGCAGCCCCAGCCCGCGCGCGATCACCGCCGCATGGCTGGTCATCCCGCCGCGTTCCGTCACCACGGCGACGGACGCGTGCATGCCGCGGACGTCTTCGGGCACGGTTTCGCGGCGAACCAGCACGCAGGCCTCGCCGCGCGCGGCGCTGGCCTGCGCTGCCGCGGCGGTGAAGACGATACGTCCCGTTGCGGCGCCGGGGCTGGCGGCGATGCCCCGCGCCACCCGGTCGCGCGGCGCGCGCGGATCAACCTGGTGGTGCAGGAGATCCGAGAGCGCCCGGGGCTGCACCCGCATCACCGCCTCTTCCGGGGTGATGATGCCTTCCCGGGCCAGCGCCACGGCGATGCGCACCGCGGCGCGTGACGATCGCGCCACCCGGGTGGCATCGATCAGCGACAGCTTGCTGTCGGACACGACGAACTCGACCTGCATCTCCTCCCGCAGCCGCTCGCGGGCGGCCTTGCCGAAATCGACCAGATCCGCGAACACCCGCGGCGCCACGTCCTCGAGCGAGGGACCGCGGGGATCGCGCATCAGAAACAGCGTCTCGGCATCCGACCCCTGCTGGCGTCCCTGCGACTGGCCCCGGAACCGGCCGGTCATGCTGGGGCTGCCGGTGACGCCGTCGACGAACTGGATCGTGCCGGACCCGGTGATCCCGGGCCCGAGCGCCAGTGCCATGTCCTGCACCACCAACCCCAGCGGCGCATCCGCCGGCGCCCCCTTGGCCTGCCGCAGCAGCCGCGCCGTGGGTCCGTCCCAGGCCCGCGCCATCGACCGCAGCACCTCGGCCAGCTGACGGCTCGGGTCCTGCGGGAACGGCTCGTCCGTCTCTTCCTCGAAGGCTTTCAGCGTGTCCTTCAGGCTGGCGTCGGGGTCCGAGAACATGTCGGGGTCCAGCCGCGCCACGTGAATGGCGTAGGACTGGACAAAGCCCCGATAGATCGCATCGGCGGCGCTACTACCGCGAGTGCGGGCCAGTTGGGCGTGGCATTCGTCGTTGATCCCGACATTGAGGACGGTGCCCGGACCGCCCCAATCCGGGTCGACGGCAGACGGGCGCACACCGACCAGCCCGTCGGCCGCGGCGATCAGGCGCCCCAACGCGGCGCTGTCCAGCATTCGTCCGGCCGCGATGCCGCGCACCGCTTCCACGGAAATGGCCATGGTCCGGGGCACCGGCAGGTCCATGCGGATCAATCGCTGCAGGCATTTGGCGCGCCAGCCGTGCCGTGCGGTTTCGATCCGTGCCGACGGGGTGATCTCGACGATGTCGGGCCCCGGCTCGCGGTCGGATCGGGGCAAGGGCGCAGCGCTGTCCATGACGGGGCGCAGCGTATGCGCGGGGGGGGCGATGCCGCAAGCGCGAAACGCCGCGACCCCCAGGTCAGGCGTCGAGGTCCACCCAGATCGGGACGTGGTCGCTGGGCTTGTCGCGCCCCCGCTGGTCGCGGTCGATGCCGACATCGCGCAGCCGGTCGGCGGCCTGCGGCGACAGCAGCGCGTGGTCGATCCGGATGCCGTTGTCCCGTTCCCACGCCTGCCGCTGGTAATCCCAGAAGGTGAAGGGGCCCCGGGTGACTTGCGGGGTGCGGATGCGAATCGCATCGGTCCAGCCCTGATGGATGATGCGGCGATAGGCGGCACGGGTGTCCGGCAGGAACAGCGCGTCATCGGCCCAGCGTTCCGGATGGGCCGCGTCGCGAGGTTCGGGGATCACGTTGAAGTCGCCCAGCATCACCACCGGCGCCTCGGTGCGCAGCAGGTTCGCGGCATGCTGGCGCAGCCGCTCCATCCACGCCAGCTTGTAATCGTATTTCGGACCGGGTGCAGGGTTGCCGTTCGGCAGATACAGCCCCGCCACATGAACCGCGCAGCGTTCGCCGATCACCGTGGCCTCGATGAACCGGGCCTGTTCGTCGCTGTCATCGCCAGGCAGGCCGCGCCGCACATCCTCGACAGGAACCCGTGCCAGGATGGCGACGCCGTTCCAGCTTTTCTGCCCGTGCGTCCACACCGACCAGCCCAGATCCTCGATCACGGACGACGGAAAGCCTTCGTCGACAGTCTTGATTTCCTGCAGCACGACGACATCGGGCTGCGCGTCCGGCAGCCAGGCGGTCAGCTGATGCAGCCGGGCCTTGATGCCGTTGATGTTGAAACTCGCGATCTTCATGGCAGCGACCCTAGCAGCAGCGCCCGCGCCGGCAAGGCCGCGCAAGACATGGCGTGTCAGCTTGGCCGAGGGGCGCGGCAGGCCCCTTCGGGATCAGAACAGCGACAGCTGGTCCCCTGCGCGCGGCGGGGGGCCGAAGCGACTGGCATCCAGCGGCGGAGCTTGGGTGGCGAAGCCCAGCCGCTTGCGCGCCACCCGGAATCGCTGAAGCAGCAGATCGGCCTCGACCCCTTCCCCCTTCATGCGGGTGAAGAACCGCGGGTCGTTGTCGCGCCCGCCGCGCATCGCCTGGATGCGCGTCATCACATGATCGGCCATGCCCGGGTGGTGGCGCTGCAACCAGTCGCGAAATAGCGGCGCCACCTCGAGCGGCAGGCGGACCGGGATCATGCTGGCGAGGGTCGCGCCGGCCTCGCGCCCGGCGGCCAGGATCGATTCGACCTCGTGCGCAGTCAGCACAGGGATCATCGGCGCGGCCATCACCCTGACCGGAACCCCGGCATCGGCCAGCGCGCGGATCATCCGCAGCCGGGTTGCGGGGGCCGGGGCGCGCGGCTCCATCTGCCGCGACAGCGCCGGATCCAGCGTGGTCACCGAGACCCCGACAGCAACCTGGCCGCGGGCCGCCATCGCCGCGATCAGGTCGAGATCCCGCAGGATCGTGCGGCCCCGGGTCACGATGCTCAGCGGATGGTTCCAGTCATGCAGGACCTGCAGGCAGGACCGCATGATGGCCAGCCGTGATTCGGCCGGTTGATACGGGTCGGTGTTGGTACCAAATGCGATCGGCGCCACCGCGTAGGTCGGCCGCGCGATCTCGGCAACCAGCAGCCGGGCGGCATCGGGCTTGGCGGTGATGCGGGTTTCGAAATCCAGCCCCGGCGACAGGCCCAGATAGGCGTGCGAGGGCCGCGCGAAACAGTAGATGCAGCCATGTTCGCAGCCGCGATACGGATTGACCGAGCGGTCGAACGGCACGTCGGGGGACTGGTTGCGAGTGATGATGCGGCGCGGTCGCTCCGACACGATCTGCGTCTCCAGCACCCGAGGTTCGGGCGGCGTGTCCCAGCCGTCCTCCTCCCGGACCGCGTGGAACGGTTCGAACCGGCCGGCCGGGCGATGCGCCGCCCCCCGCGCCTTCAGCAGTTCGTCATGGTCAGCAGGCGGTAACATGCGCAGAGACTAGAACATAAAGAGAACATCGTTCAAGCCCGCTGCTGCCACAAAAGGGGGGTTTCATCCGGTCGCGGCGCTGCCCATATTCGGGGTGTGACGAGAGAGGATCGGATGCCCCTGCCCCATTTCCTGCTGATGCTTGCCGCGATCATCCTGGTTGCCGCCGCCACCCTGTGGGTTGCGCTGTGGGCGGGTGTGCCCGCACAGGTTCTGGCGCTGGTGGCACTGGTCGGCGCTGCGGTGGTGCACCTGACCCGGACCGGCGACGGGCCGCACCACACACCGGGGGCCTGACCCAAGCAGGGCTCATCCCTAGATGGATGTGATCGCGGCTCAACTGTCCAGTTCAGCGTCCCAGTACAGAAAGTCCATCCAGGTATGATGCAGGTGGTTCGGCGGAAACCGCCGGCCGATCGCGTGCATCTGCTCGGTGCTGGGCCGCTCGGGGGTGCGCCGCAACCGCATGCCGGATTTCTGCAGGCTCTTGTTCGCCTTGCGCAGATTGCAGGGGGCGCAGGCGGCGACCACGTTTTCCCAGCTGGTCACGCCGCCGCGCGACCGCGGCACCACGTGATCAAAGGTCAGATCGCCGCGCGCGCCACAATACTGGCAGCAGAATTCATCCCGCAGGAAAAGATTGAAGCGCGTGAAGGCCACGCGCTTCTGGGGGCGAACGTAGTCCTTCAGCACCACCACCGACGGCATGCGCATCGCGGCCCGCTGGCTGCGCACCACCTCGTCGTATTCGGCAAGGATTGTTACCCGGTCGAGGAACACGGCCTTGACCGCCTCCTGCCAGGGCCAGAGTGACAGGGGATAGTAGCTCAGCGGACGATAATCGGCATTCAGGACCAGCGCCGGATTGCGGCGCAGCGAAGACGGATCGCGAACAAACTGGCTGCGAAATTCGAGCGCAGTGTGATCATGGTCGAGCATCGGGGGTCTGTGGCCCTTCCTGCGCTGCTGTCGATCGCCGTCACAAGACGTGGAGCGACTATATCCGTGACCTTCCCGCAGGCAAGCCCCTGCACCTGCGCCAGTCCACCCTGGCGCAAGCAGATGACGGCGGTATGACGCCCACCCTGGTGAGAGACGCAGGGCGAACGATGCGTCGCGGACAGATGCCGTCGGCGCAGCGCGTCAGGCGGCGTTCAGGCGGTCCCGGATGAACGTCAGCGCCGCACCGAGCCCATCGGGGGAAATCCCGTGCCCGGTATTCGGCATCACGTGGCTGTAGACGGTGAATCCTGCGCCGGTCAGCGCGTCTCCCGCCAGCCCCATCGACGCGAACGGGACCATCGGGTCCTGATCGCCGTGCACCAGCAGGACCGGCGGGCGGACCTTGACCTCGTGCATCAGTTCGGGGGCGAGCAGCCGGCCCGAAAAGCCGACGATGCCGGCCACCGGATCGGCGCGACGCGGCACGACATGCAGCGCCATCATGGTCCCTTGCGAGAACCCGACCACGACCATCCGGTCCGGGGCCAGCCCTTCCCGCTCGAGAACCTCGTCCAGATAGGCGTCGAGGTCGGCGACCGACTGGACCATCGACTGCCGGGACTGCTGTTCGGTGGACCCGTCCAGCCAGGGGATCGGAAACCACTGCCGGCCCATCGGATTGTTGACGCAGGGTTCAGGCGCATCAGGCGCATGAAAGCAGGTGTCGGGCAGATAAGGGGACAGCGGATCCGCGAGCCCCAGCAGATCGGCCCCGTCCGCGCCGTAGCCGTGCAGCAGCACCACCACTGACGTCGCCCTGTCCGGTCCCCGCCGGCCCGACTGCAGCTTGCGCACCATCTAATGTCCCCTCGGTACTGATCCTTCGGCCGGTGCCCGCGGCCGGGACGGCGCGCTCCTTATCGGATACCTTGCCGGCCCTTTGCCACCCGATAGTGCGCCCACAGGGCCCGAGCCGCCACCGCGCGCCAGGGACGCCACGGCTCGGCCAGCTCCGTCAGTGCCGCGGCCGAGGGGCGACTCGGCAGGTCATAGAGCAGGCGTGCCGATTCCTGCAGCGCCAGATCACCCGCCGCGAATGCGTCCGCCCGGCCCAGCGCGAACTTCAGATAGATGTCCGCGGTCCAACGCCCGATGCCAGGCAGGGCCACCAGCGTGGCCGCGACCACGTCGTCGGGCAGGCGGCGCAAGCTGTCCCAGTCCGGTTCGGCCGCTGCGATCCCGCGCAGATAGCGGATCTTCTGCCCGGATAGGCCGCAGCCGCGCAGTTCGTCGTCCGACGCCGCGGCGATGGCCGTCGGCGTGGTCAGACCGGCTGCCGCCAGCCGGGCCGCAATGGCGTCAGACGCATGGGTCGACAGCTGCTGCGACACCACGGCGTCCAGGATCGCCGCAAACCCGTCGCTGCGCCGGCGCAACGGCAGCGGGTCCAGATCCGGGAGCACACGCGCCCAGGTCGGGCAGACCGCAGTCAGATGTGCCATCCCCTCTTCCAGATCGGCGATGCTTTCGATCACCCGCATCAGCGCCGGTCCTGTTCGACGGTGGCCGCCCACTCGCGCGCACCCTGGCGCAGCCGGGTCTCGTAGGCCCGCGAGATGTGGCTGCGCAGCGCCGCGTCGGCCGCGTCGGCGTCGCCCGCCGCGATCGCGTCAACGATGGCCCGGTGTTCGACCAGCGCATCCGCCCCGCGCCCGGGCACCCCTAGCGACGAACTCGCCATCAGCGCCATGGTGCGGTGCACGATGTCCAGTTGCTGCACCAGATAGCGATTGTGCGACGCCAGGTGGATCTGGTGGTGAAAGCGGCGATTGGCCCGCGCCAGCGCCTGCGGATCGTCCAGGATGGCCTGATCCTCGTCCACCATCGCGCCCAGCACCTTGACCTCCTCCCGGCTGGCCTGCCGCGCGGCAAGCCGCGCTGCAAGCGCCTCGAGTTCGGTGCGCACGGCGTAGAGTTCGGTCAGCTGGTTGTGGTCCAGCGCCGCCACGACCAGGCTGCGCCCGTCGCGGGTCAGCATCGACTGGGTTTCCAGCCGTTGCAGCGCCTCGCGGACCGGGGTGCGGCTGACCCCGAACCGCTCGGCCAGTTCGGATTCCACCAGCCGGTCGCCAGGGCGATAGGTGCCATTGTCGATGGCCGACAGGATCAGGGAATAGGCGTCCTTCATGGGCGCCCACTTTCGCCTCTGCCGCCCCGATTGCAAGCATCGCGGCAGAGCGCTAGTGCGCTGGGCATGCCCGCAACGCGCGCCATCGCCGACCAGTTCGCCCATGTCGATGTCTGGATCTTCGACCTGGACAATACGCTCTACCCCGCCGAAATCCGGCTGTTCGACCAGATCCAGCTCCGGATGACGGCGTGGGTCGCCCGTGAACTCGGCCTGGACGACGCCGCGGCCGACAGCCTGCGCACCCGGTACTGGCGCGAGCACGGCACGACCCTGGCCGGGCTGATGGCGGAACACGCCATCGACCCGCGGCCCTATCTGAGCGACGTGCACGACATCGACTTTTCGGTGCTGCCGGCGGACCCCGGATTGGCCGCCGCGATCGACGCCCTGCCCGGACGCAAGATCGTCCACACCAACGCCGATGCGGCCTATGCCGGCAAGGTGCTGGCCCGCCGCGGGCTGACCTGCTTCGAGGCGGTGTGCGGAATCGAGGAGGTCGGTTTCCACCCCAAGCCCGATCCGCGATCCTTTGCCGCAGTCCTGGCGCTGCAAGGCATCGATCCCCGCCGCGCCGCCATGTTCGAGGATGACCCGCGCAACCTGATCGTGCCGCATTCGCTGGGGATGCGCACGATTCTGGTCGGTGCCGGACGACACGGGCCGGACGAACTGGCGGCCGATCACGTCCACGGTACGCATGTCGACCATCGCACCCACGACCTGGCCGGCTTTCTTGCGCCGCTTGCCCCGGCCGGTCCGAACGTGGCAAGCTGAGCGCGGACGCGCCCCAAGGATCAAGGTTTCCCATGTCGAGTGCCGATCACCCCTCTGCCGCCCTGGCCACGCCGCAAGCGGGCGAGCCGCCGGCCGATGACACGCATCTGCAGACCGCCCGCGAGCATCGCATCGCCAAGATGCTGTATCTGCTGGTCCTCGCCGTGCTGGTCGTCGTCATCCTGGCGGTCATGATCTTCGGGCTGCCCGCACTGGGCATTGCCGGGCTGATCGGGACGGTCGTCATGTTCGCCCTGCTGCTGGCCTACGCGGCCGGGTTCTAGCCCGCGTGTCGGCCGAGCGGTTCGATGTTCTCGTCTCCGGCGGGGGCATCGCCGGGCTGATTGCCGCTGTTGCGTTTGGGGCCGCGGGCTGGCGGGTGCTCTGCGTGGACCCCGCTCCTCCGGTAACGGATGAAGACGCCGCGGGGGCCGATCTGCGCACCACCGCATTCCTGCAGCCGTCCATCGATCTGCTCGACCGGATCGGCTTGTGGGACCGGCTTTCCGCACATGCGACGCCGCTGCAGGTCATGCGGATCGTCGATGCGGGCGGCCGGCAGCCGGTCGCGCGGCTGACCCGGGCCTTCGATGCCGCCGACATCTCGGACCGACCATTCGGGTCGAACCTGCCGAACTGGCTGCTGCGGCGCGAAATCGGGGACATGCTGACGTCCATGGACCTCGTCACCTTCCGTCCGGGCATCGGCACCGCCGGGCTGACGGCGCGGGACGACTCGGCGGTGGTCCGGCTGAGCGACGGCACAACGGTCGCGGCCCGGCTGGTCGTGGCGGCGGATGGGCGCCATTCCCCGGTGCGGCAGGCGCTGGGGATCGGGGTCCGGACCATCCGTTATGGGCAGAAGGCGCTCGCCTTTGCGGTCACCCACACGCTGCCGCACGAGAATGTCTCGACCGAGATCCACCGCTCCGGCGGTCCGTTCACGCTGGTGCCTCTGCCCGACCGTAACGGCCAACCAGCCTCTGCCGTGGTCTGGATGGAGCGCGGGGCGGAAATCGCCCGGCTGCGCGCCCTGTCCCGCGACGCATTCGAGGCCGAGCTGAACGAGCGCTCGGCCGGCGTCCTTGGCCATCTGACGCAGGCGACGGGGCTGACCGAGTGGCCGATCATCAGTCAGATCGCGGACCGGTTTTCGGGCCCCCGCACCGCCCTGATCGCCGAGGCGGCGCATGTCGTTCCGCCGATCGGCGCGCAGGGGCTGAACATGAGCCTGGCCGACCTGTCCGCCCTTGTCGACCTGTCTGCCGCCGACCCCGGCAGCCTTGACAGTCTGGATCGCTATCATCGGACCCGCCGCCCCGAGGCGCTGGCGCGCCTGATCGGCATCGATGCCCTGAACCGCGCCAGCATGGTGCGGGCACAACCCTTGCGCGACCTGCGCGCTGCGGCGCTGGGCGGGCTGTACGGTGTGGCGCCGGTGCGTCGGTTAATGATGAAGGCGGGACTGGGCCTGCGCTGACGTGCAGGCCGCCAAGAGCACCGCTGCAGATCGGCACTCCGCGCCTTCATCTCGGCCATATCGCTGCGCGGCGCCCGGATGAAACTTCCATGCATGTCCCTCACCGGACCACCGGCGCACAGGCAGGGCGGCTTCAGTCTGCGCCCAGCGGGCCGGGGCGGCGTTCCTCGGACAGCATGACATTCGCCTCGACCTGCCCCACGCCGGGCAGGGTCATGATGCGGCGCCGCAGGATGCGTTCGAAATCGCTGATGTCGCGGGCGGTGACGCGCAGCCGGTAGTCGAAGCGGCCCAGCACGTGCTGCACCACCTGCACCTCGGGGATGGCGGTCACCGCGCGCTCGAATTCCTCGAGATCGATGCGGCCCTTGGCGGCCAGGCGGATCCCCAGGAACACCGTGACGCCGAAGCCCAGCGCGGCCTGATCAACGATCACGCGCCAGCCGCGGATCACCCCGGCGTCCCGCAACCGCCGGATCCGCCGCCAGGCCGCGGGCTGGGTCAGGCCGACGGCGCGCCCCACCTCGGCTGCACCGCAGGTCGCGTCCCGCGCCAGCATGCGCAGGATGGCCAAGTCGACCCTGTCTGGGGAAAAGACGCTCACAGCGGCAGTTCCGCCCTGTTCTTGATCGTCGAGACGAGCATCAGGGCGTCGCTGTCGGCGACGTGCGGCAGGGTCAGGATGCTGTCCCGGTAGACCTGCTGCCAGTGTGCCATGTCACGGGCGATCACCGACAGGCGGAAGTCGACGGAACCCAGGAAGGACTGGATCTCGGTCACCTCGGGCACCGCACGCGCCGCGGCCTGAAACTCGTCGAAGGCACGGGGGTTGGTCTTGTCGAGGGTGAAGCGCAGCGAGACCTCGACCTCGAAGCCCAGCTTGCGCCAGTCGATGTCCGCCTCGGTCCCGCGGATGATGCCGGTGGCCCGCAGCTTCTCCAGTCGCCGCCACAGGGTTGCGGAGGTCACCCCCGCACGGACGGCAAGCGCCTCGTTCGGGATGTCCGGGTCGACGAGCAGGTGGCGCAGGATGCGCCTGTCGATCGCATCAGGCATGATTTTTTCGGGTTAGGCCATCCCGGCACATAGCAGTCACGCACGAGGACCGAAAGATGCATATTTTTGTCCACTAACTTCGTTCGCCTGCGTCTAGAACCGCTTCAGCAACGAAGGGGAAAAACGATGCGCGTTTACTATGACCGCGACTGTGACGTGAACCTGATCAAGGACAAGAAGATCGCCATTCTCGGCTATGGCAGCCAGGGCCACGCGCACGCGCTGAACCTGCGCGACAGCGGCGCCCGGAACGTCGTGGTCGCCCTGCGCGAGGGGTCGCCCAGCAAGGCCAAGGCCGAGGGTGAGGGGCTGCAGGTGATGGGCATTGCCGAGGCCGCCAAATGGGCGGACCTGATCATGTTCACGATGCCGGACGAACTGCAGGCGGAAACCTACCGCAAGCACGTCCACGACAACCTGCGCGAGGGCGCGGCAATCGCGTTCGCGCACGGGCTCAACGTGCATTTCGGCCTGATCGAGCCCAAGCCCGGCGTCGACGTCATCATGATGGCGCCCAAGGGCCCGGGCCACACCGTGCGCGGTGAATACGTCAAGGGCGGCGGCGTGCCGTGCCTGGTGGCGGTGCACAACGACGCCTCGGGCAAGGCGATGGACCTGGGCCTGTCCTATTGCAGCGCCATCGGCGGTGGCCGGTCGGGCATCATCGAGACCAATTTCCGCGAGGAATGCGAGACCGACCTGTTCGGCGAACAGGCGGTCCTGTGCGGCGGGCTGGTCGAACTGATCCGCATGGGGTTCGAGACCCTGGTCGAGGCCGGGTACGAGCCGGAAATGGCCTATTTCGAGTGCCTGCACGAGGTGAAGCTGATCGTCGACCTGATCTATGAGGGCGGCATCGCCAACATGAACTATTCGATCAGCAACACGGCCGAATACGGCGAGTACGTCAGCGGGCCCCGCATCCTGCCGCGCGAGGAAACCAAGCGTCGCATGAAGGAGGTGCTGGCCGACATCCAGACCGGCAAGTTCGTCCGCGACTTCATGACCGAGAACGCCGTCGGCCAGCCCAGCTTCAAGGCCACCCGCCGCATCAACGACGAGCACCAGATCGAGAAGGTCGGTGAAAAGCTGCGCGACATGATGCCCTGGATCAGCAAGGGCAAGATGGTCGACCGCGCCCGCAACTGATCGGGCGCGACAGCGACGATGATGACGGAAAGGGCGCCAACGGCGCCCTTTTTCCTTAGAGGTTGTTGTGGCTGTTCAGCAGGTCGGCGGTGCTGACCGTCCGGCCATCCGGCAATCGGCACAGATCGGCGCGCCGTCCCGCGGCCACACGCTGGATCACCGTGCCGTTGACGCCCGCGCAGTACAGCGCCGCGGGATCGACGATCGCGGTCGAGGAAGATGACGAAGTCGACGTGGAGGTGGTCGCCCCGCCGCCTCCGCAGGCTGCAAGAGACAGCGTCATCAGGGGCAGCAGGCGGATCATCGGCGGGCTCCTTCGACTGTGATCTGGACGCCACAGTGCCAAGCGCACAAGCCACAGGCAAGCGGAACCGCGCGCATCCGGATCATGCGTCGCAACCGACGCGGTAGCTTCACCCGCAGGGACAAGCCACGCCGCGGGCGAAGGACAAGCGCAGGCTATTCCTCCGTGACGTCGATCACGCCTTCGACCGCGCGCAGGGCCTGTCGCATGCGCGGCGTCACCGGCACGTTCTGCCCCACCTCGATGTCATAGACAGTGTTCCCGTCCCGAACCCGCATCAGCAGCGGTCCCCGGCCGCGGGACGACACGCTCATCTCGGCGCTGACGGTTCGCAACCGGTCCAGCACGGCCGCCGCTGTCGGCGCATCGGCGATTTCCACCGCGAGCTTGCCGGACCCTGCATCGGCCACCGCGTCCTCCAGCGGGACGGCGGCGCGGGCCAGCATCTTGACCTGATCGCCGGATGGCTCGGCATTGACCGTCAGCAGCACGTTCGCGCCGGGCTCCAGATACTGGCGGCTGCTGTCCAGCAGATCCGAAAACACCGTCACCTCGTACAGCCCGGTCGGGTCCGACAGGGTCACGAACGCATAGCGCGTGCCCTTGGCGGATTTCTTTTCCGTCCGCGCCGCCACCGTTCCGGCGATCTGGGCGACCAGCGGACCGTCCACCGCAGCCGCCTCGACCTCGGCCACGGTCAGCGCCCCCTTGCGGCGCAGCGCCGGCAGATAGTCGTCCAGCGGGTGTCCCGACAGATAGAACCCGATCGCCGCCCGTTCCTCGGCAAGCTTCTCGGCCGGCATCCAGACAGAGGCCAGCGCGGGACGCGGTGGCGGCAGATCCTCGCCGCCGCCGAACAGCGAATTCTGGGACGAGACGGCCTGTTGCTGCACCGCGCTGGACCACGCCACCAGCGCGTCCAGGGATTTCAGCACCCGCGCGCGGTTCGGGTCCAGCTCGTCGAACGCACCGGCCCGCGCCAGCATTTCCAGCGCGCGCTTGCCGATCTGGCGCATCGGGACGCGTCGGGCGAAATCGACGAGATCGGCGAAGGGTCTGTCGCCGCGCGCGGCGACCAGCGTCCGCATCGCCTCCACGCCCACGTTCTTCAGCGCGCCGAGCGCATAGACGATCCGGCCGCCGGTGACCGAGAAGGTGGGCTGCGACAGGTTCACGCTGGGCGGGATCACCTCGATCCCCATGCGGTCAACCTCGCGCCGGTACACGGCCAGCTTGTCGGTCAGGTGAATGTCGCAGTTCATCACCGCGGCCATGAACTCCACCGGATGGTTCGCCTTCAGCCAGGCGGTCTGGTAGCTGACCACCGCATAGGCCGCAGCATGCGACTTGTTGAACCCGTAATTGGCGAATTTCTCCAGCAGGTCAAAGACCTCGCCGGACTTCTTGCCGTCGATTCCTTGCGCCGCACAGCCCTCGATGAACTTGGGGCGTTCCTTGGCCATTTCCTCGGCGATCTTTTTCCCCATGGCGCGCCGCAGCAGGTCGGCACCGCCCAGCGAATAGCCGGCCATGACCTGCGCGATCTGCATCACCTGTTCCTGATAGACGATGATGCCCTGCGTCTCGGCCAGGATGTGATCGATCGTGGGGTGAATGGATTCAATCGCCTGCAGCCCGTTCTTGACGCGGCAATAGGCCGGGATGTTTTCCATCGGCCCGGGCCGGTACAGCGCCACCAGGGCCACGATGTCCTCGATGCAGGTGGGCCGCATCTGGCGCAGCGCGTCCATCATGCCCGAGCTTTCGACCTGGAACACCGCGACGGTGCGGGCGCTGGCGAACAGCCGGTAGGTCGCCTCGTCATCCAGCGGGATCAGGTTGATCTCGTCCACGGCCCCCGGCGGCGGGTCATAGAGTTGACGCCCATCGGCGCCGACATGCAGGTGCCGGCCACCGGCGCGGATCAGGTCCACGGCGTTCTGGATGACGGTCAGGGTCTTCAGCCCGAGGAAGTCGAACTTGACCAGCCCCGCCTGTTCCACCCATTTCATGTTGAACTGCGTGGCCGGCATGTCCGACCCCGGGTCGCGATACAGCGGCACCAGCTGGTCCAGCGGCCGGTCGCCGATCACGACGCCCGCGGCATGGGTGGAGGCATTGCGCAGCAGCCCTTCGACCTGGCTGGCATAGTCCAGCATGCGGCGCACGTTTTCCTCGGCCGCCGCTGCCTCGCGCAGGCGCGGCTCGTCGGCCAGCGCCTTGGTGATGCTGACCGGCTTGACGCCCTCGACCGGGATCATCTTGCTGAGCTTGTCGCGCTGGGTGAAGCCCATCCCCAGCACCCGACCCACGTCATGGACGGCCGCCTTGGACAGCAGCGCGCCGAAGGTGATGATCTGCCCGACCTTCTCGCGGCCGTATTTCTGGCAGACGTAGTCGATCACCTCCTCGCGCCGATCCATGCAGAAATCGATGTCGAAATCCGGCATCGAAACGCGTTCCGGATTCAGGAACCGTTCGAACAGCAGATTGTAGCGCAAGGGGTCCAGGTCGGTGATGGTCAGCGCATAGGCAACCAGACTGCCCGCCCCCGACCCGCGGCCGGGCCCGACGGGAATGCCCTGCGCCTTGGCCCACTTGATGAAGTCGGCGACGATCAGGAAGTAGCCGGGAAAGCCCATCTGCTCGATCACACCCAGTTCGAAGTCGAGCCGCGCCCGGTATTCCTCGACGCTGACCGCGTGGGGGATCATGGCCAGTCGTGCGGTCAGCCCCTCGTGCGCCTGGCGGCGCAGTTCGTTCACCTCGTCATCGGCAAAGCGGGGCAGGATCGGCTTGTGCCGGGCAACGGCAAAGGCACAGCGGCGCGCGATCTCCACGGTGTTCTCGATCGCCTCGGGCAGGTCGGCGAACAGGATCGCCATGTCCTCGGCGGACTTGAAGTGGTGGTTCGGGGTCAGGCGCCGGCGCGGCGCCGACTGGTCCACCATGGCTCGTTCGCGGATGCAGATCAGCGCGTCGTGGGCGCCGAACATCTTCGGGTCGGCGAAATAGACGTCGTTGGTCGCGACCAGCGGCAGATCCATGTCATAGGCGAGGTCGATCATGCCGCCCTCGGCTGCGGCCTCGGCCGGCAGCAACTGCCCGTTATCCTGCATGTGGCGCTGCAGCTCGACATACAGCCGGTCGCCGAACATCGCCTGCAACGCCGCCAGATGCGCGCGGGCCTGATCCGTCTTGCCCGCCGCGACAAGCTGCCCCAGCGGACCGGTCGCCCCGCCGGTCAGGCAGATCAGGCCGTCCGACCGGGCCGCGAGTTCCGCCATGGTGACATGCGGGTGGTCGCGTGGCGGTTCGACATACAGGCAGGTCGACAGCGCCATCAGGTTTGTCCAGCCGATCTGGTCCTGGACCAGCAGCACCACCGGACCGCAGGCGTCGCCGGCGTCCAGCGTCATCTGGCACCCGACGATGGGCTGCACCCCCTCGTCCATCGCCTTGACGGAGAATTCCAGCGCGGCGAACAGCGCGTTGGTGTCGGTCAGCGCCACCGCAGGCATGTCGTGCCGCGCGGCAAGCGCCGGCAGCTTCTTGACCGGAATCGCGCCCTCCAGCAGCGAATGTTCGGAATGGCAGCGCAGGTGGATGAATCGGGGGACGGTCTTAACCATGCGCGCGAACATAGCCGGGTGGCCCCGCAGCGCAATTGCCCGATCGTTGAAAACGGTTATCAATGGATAAAGGCGGGCAAGGGGGGCGCGTGACCGAATCCGATCTGTTCCGGGCCGAGGGTCTGGGAAAATCCTATCCGGGCGTGCGCGCCAACGACGATGTGTCCTTTTCTGTTGCCCCGGGCGAAATCCACGCCCTGCTGGGCGAGAACGGCGCGGGAAAGTCGACGCTGGTCAAGATGATCTATGGCCTGGTCCAGCCCGACGAGGGGCGGATGTGGCTGGCCGGCCAACCCCATGCCCCGTCCGACCCGCGCGCCGCACGGGCTGCAGGCGTCGGCATGGTGTTCCAGCACTTCTCGCTGTTCGACGCGATGAGCGTGGCCGACAACATCGCCCTGGGCATGGATGACCCGCCCCCCCGGCGCCAGCTGGCCGAGCGGATCGAACGGGTCAGCGCCGATTACGGCCTGCCGCTCGATCCCCGGCGGCGGGTTGCCAGCCTCTCCGCCGGCGAGCGCCAGCGGGTGGAGATCGTGCGCTGCCTGCTGGGCCACCCGCGACTGCTGATCATGGACGAACCGACCAGCGTGCTGACCCCGCAGGAAGCGAACATCCTGTTCGACACGCTGCGTCAGCTGACAACCGTCGGGACAGCAATCCTGTATATCAGCCACAAGCTGGACGAGATCAGGGCCTTGTGCGACCGCGCCACGGTCCTGCGCCACGGTCGCGTGGTCGGCACGCTGAGCCCGCGCGACCATTCCGCCCGCGAGATGGCGGGGCTGATGGTCGGCGCCGAGCTGAAGGTCGTCGACCGCAGCGGACGGCAGGCCGGCCCGGTCGTGCTGGAGGTGGCTGGGCTCAGTTCGGCGACGGGGGTCGAGGGGACCCGGCTGCGCGACGTCGGCTTCGCGGTGCGCGCGGGCGAGATCCTCGGCATCGGCGGCGTCGCGGGCAATGGGCAGGAGCAGCTGATCGCCGCCCTGTCCGGGGAAACCATCGGCCGGCCCGGCACCGTGCGGCTGGCAGGGCAGGACCTGTCGACGCTGGGTCCCGAGCCGCGGCGGCAGGCCGGTCTGCTGACCGCGCCGGAGGATCGGCTGGGCCACGCCGCCGTCCCGGAAATGAGCCTGGCCGAGAACGCGCTGCTGACCGCCGCCGGCCGCCAGGCCCTGGTACGCCGCGGCATGATCGACCACGGCGCCGCAAGGCGCTTTGCCGAACGGGTGATCGCGGCTTTCGATGTGCGGACCCCCGGCCCGGACACCGCGGCGATGGCGCTGTCCGGCGGCAATCTGCAGAAATTCGTGATCGGCCGCGAGATCCTGCAGGAGCCGCGGGCGCTGGTCGTGAACCAGCCCACTTGGGGGGTGGATGCCAGCGCCGCCGCGGCGATCCGGCAGGCGCTGCTGGACCTGGCGGCCCGCGGCGCCGCCGTGGTCGTCATCAGCCAGGATCTCGACGAACTGCTGGAACTGTCCGACCGGCTGGCCGCCCTGAACGAAGGTCGTCTGTCCGCCCCGGTTCCGACGGAGGGACTGACGCTGGACGCGCTGGGCCTGATGCTGGGTGGCGCCCACGGGATGGAGGCCGCGCATGTCGTTGCGGCTTGACCCGCGCCCCGAAGCGCCGCTGTGGCTGCAGGTGGCGACCCCGCTGATGGCGGTGGGCGCCACCATGATCGCCGGCGCGGTGCTATTCGCGCTGATGGGACACGACCCGCTTGCGGCGATCCGCATGATCTTCTGGGACCCGCTGTTCGGGCAGGCCGCCGCCTATTCCCGACCGCAACTGCTGGTCAAGGCGGGTCCGCTGATCCTGATCGCCTGCGGGCTGGCGCTGGGGTTCCGCGCGGGCATCTGGAACATCGGGGCCGAGGGCCAGTACATCATCGGCGGCATGTGCGGGGCCGCCGTGGCACTGGCGGCCTATCCCGCGCCCGGGCTGTGGATCTTTCCCGCGATGGTCCTCGCCGGGGCGGCGGGCGGGTGGGCCTGGGGGATGATCCCGGCAATGCTGCGCAACTTGTTCGGCGCGTCGGAGATCCTGGTGTCGCTGATGCTGGTCTATGTGGCGCAGAAACTAGCCGCCTGGGCAGCGTTCGGCCCGCTGAAGAACCCCGAAGGGTTCGGCATGCCGGGCTCGCGCAACCTGCAGCAATATTCTGCCGCCGCGAACCCCGAACTGATCGCCGGAACCGGCGTGCACTGGGGCGTGGTCGCCGCCGCCGTCGCGGTCCTTGCCAGCTGGGTGCTGATCGCCCGCCATATCCGCGGCTTTCACATCCGGGCCGCGGGCCTCGCACCACGCGCCGCCCGGTTCGCCGGGGTCAGCCCCGGCGTCCTGGTGGCGTTCTGCCTGGGGCTGTCGGGCGCCCTGGCCGGCATGGCCGGGCTGTTCGAGGTTGCAGGTCCCGCGGGACAGATCACCGACAGCTTCGGGTCGGGCTACGGGTTCACGGCCATCATCGTGGCCTTTCTGGGACGCCTGCATCCGCTGGGCATCTTGCTGGCCGGGTTGCTGCTGGCGCTGACCTATATCGGCGGGGAACTGGCGCAGATGATGCTGCAACTGCCGGCTGCAACCGTGCAGGTCTTCCAGGGCATGCTGCTGTTCTTTCTGCTGGGCTTCGACACCCTGACCCGATTCCGCATCCGTTGGGGGGCACGGGCGTGATCGATGCAACCACCTTTCTGCTGCTGCTGTCGGCCGCGACCCCGATCCTGCTGGCGGCGCTGGGCGAGATGATCGTCGAACGCGCCGGGGTCCTGAACCTGGGGGTCGAGGGGCTGATGATCACCGGCGCGCTGGCGGGTTTCGCCGGGGCGCATGCGACCGGCAGCCCGGCGACCGGGTTTCTGACCGCGGCGGTCGCCGGCGCCGCGCTGGCCATGCTGTTCGCCGGCCTGACGCAGTATCTGATGACCAACCAGGTCGCGACGGGTCTGGCGCTGACCCTGTTCGGGCTGGGCCTCACCGCGATGTTCGGCCGGCCCTACGAGGGCGTGAAGGCCCCGCAGATGCCCGGTGGCCCGCTGGGCGTCAATCCGGTGATCTGGCTCGGGCTGCTGCTGGTACCGCTGATCTGGCTGTTCCTGAACCGCACCCGCGCCGGGCTGATCCTGCGCGGGGTCGGCGAGAACCACGATGCCGCCCATGCCCTGGGCTACAAGGTGCGGGCGATCCGGGTCGCGGCCATTTCCACCGGCGGCGCACTGGCTGGTCTGGGCGGCGCCTATGTGAGTCTGGCGACCGTCCTGCAGTGGACCGAGGGCATGACCGCCGGCGCAGGCTGGATCGCCCTGGCGATCGTCGTCTTTGCGGGCTGGAACCCCTGGGGCGTGCTGGCCGGGGCCTGGCTGTTCGGCGGGGTCACCGTGCTGCAGCTGCGGCTGCAGGCGGCGGGATCGGCGGTGCCGATCCATATCCTGAGCATGGCCCCCTATGTGGCGACGATCCTGGTGCTGGTGCTGATCTCGGCCCGGCAGAAATACGCCCGGTCGGGCGGCGCCGGCGGGCCCGGGTCGCTGGGCAAGCCCTTTCACGCAATCCGTTGAACCCCGAGGAGACCTCATGAACCGCAGAACCCTGATCACCACCGCGGCAGCCATTGCGGTGGCGTCGCTGTCCGCGACCCTGCCGGCGCGCGCGCAGGACGAACCGCTGAAGGTCGGCTTCATCTATGTCGGCCCGGTCGGCGATGGTGGCTGGACCTACCAGCACGACCTTGGCCGCCAGGCAGTCGAAGAGGAATACGGCGACCGCGTCGAGACGACCTATATCGAGAACGTGCCGGAGGGAGCCGATGCCGAGCGCGCGATTACCCAGTTGGCGCTCGCCGGCAACAAGCTGATCTTCACGACCAGCTTCGGATTCATGGACCCGACGATCAACGTGGCGCAGAAATTCCCCGACGTGAAGTTCGAGCACGCGACCGGGTACAAGCGCGCCGACAACGTCGCCACCTATGACGCCCGGTTCTACGAGGGGCGGGCGGTGATGGGCACCATCGCGGGGCACATGACGAAGTCCAACAAGATCGGCTATATCGGGTCGTTCCCGATCCCCGAGGTGGTGCAGGGCATCAACTCGTCCTTCATCCACGCCCGCAAGGTCAATCCCGACGTCGAGATGCGGGTCGTCTGGGCGTACACCTGGTTCGACCCGGCAAAGGAATCCGACGCGGCGGCGGCGCTGCTGGCCGAGGGCGTCGACGTGATCCTGCAGCATACCGATTCGACCGCCCCGATGGCGAAGATGCAGGAATCCGGGGCGATCGGGTTCGGGCAGGCCTCTGACATGGCCGCGTTCAAGCCGACCCCGCGAGTCAGCTCGATCATCGACAACTGGGCGCCCTATTACATCGAGCGCGTCGGCCAGGTTCTCGACGGCACCTGGACGGCCGAGGGAGTCTGGCTGGGCATCGGTGACGGCGAGGTGGAGATCGGAGAGATCACCGAGGCGGTCCCCGCCGAGGTGAAGGCAGAGGCCGAGGCGCTGGCCGACAGCATCGCCAAGGGCGAGTATCACCCGTTCACCGGCCCGCTGAACAAGGCCGACGGCAGCGCGTGGCTGGCCGAGGGCGAAGCCGCGAGCGACGAGGATCTGTCAGCCATGAACTTCTTTGTCGAAGGGATCACCGCGGAACTGCCCCAGTGACACGGACATCCCGGCGGCGCATCGGCCGGCTTGGCCGTCGCCCCGGGTGACGGCCAAGAGATTGTTTGACACACATCCACGCTGAGTTGCTGTCCAAAACGGAAAACGGCGCCCCTTCCGGGGCGCCGCTTGCGTTCGGGCCTGTGCGCCCGGCGCGGGTAATCGAAATCAGGCAGTCGCGCCCTGGATGAACTTCACCGCATCGCCGAAGGTCTGGATGGTTTCGGCGGCATCGTCCGGGATCTCGATCCCGAATTCCTCTTCGAACGCCATGACCAGCTCGACCGTGTCCAGCGAGTCCGCGCCCAGATCGTCGATGAACGAAGCGCCTTCCGTCACCTTGTCCTCGTCGACGCCCAGATGTTCGACAACGATCTTCTTCACGCGATCAGCGATATCGCTCATGTCTCATTCCTCAGTTGCGGGCCTTCCGCCCGGATCTGGCCGGCCTTGGCCGGTTGCAGCCGCGGGCGGATCCCCTGCGGCCTTGGTCCGGGCATATAGCAACGCCGTCGCGCTCTGCAACTGCTTTCCCTGTAGTGGATTCATGAACGCCGGCCGGCTCAGATCATCGCCATCCCGCCATTCACATGCAGGGTCGCGCCGGTGACGTAACCGGCGGCCGGGCTGGCCAGATACAGGACGGCCGCGGCGATCTCGTCGGCCGATCCCATCCGCCCGGCCGGGATCTGGGCAAGGATGCGCGCCTTCTGGTCGTCGTCAAGCTTGTTGGTCATCGCCGTCTCGATGAACCCCGGCGCCACGCAGTTGACCGTGATGCCGCGGCTGGCCACCTCGTAGGCCAGGCTCTTTGACATGCCAACCAGACCCGCCTTGGCCGCGGCGTAGTTGCCCTGGCCCGGATTGCCGGTCGTCCCCACCACGCTGGTGATGCTGACGATGCGCCCCCAGCGCGCCTTCATCATGCCGCGCAGTACCGCGCGGGCCAGGCGGAACGACGAGGTCAGGTTGACGTCCAGCACCTGCGCCCATTCGTCGTCCGACATGCGCATGAACAGGTTATCGCGGGTGATCCCGGCATTGTTGACGAGGATGTCGATCCGACCCGCAACCTCGGCCGCCTTCTTCGGCAATGCCTCGACCGCCTGCGGATCGGACAGATCGGCGGTGACCACATGGGTCCGTTCGCCCAGCCGGTAGGCCAGTTCGTGCAGTGGCGCCTCGCGCGTGCCCGACAGCACGACCGCGGCGCCGGCCGCGTGCAGCGTCGCCGCAACCGCGCTGCCGATGCCCCCCGACGCGCCGGTGACGAGCGCGGTCTTTCCGCTCAGATCGAACATCCTGTCTTCCTTTCAGATCGGAAAGCCGCGCCCCCGCACCCGGCGGGGACCGGCCTTTCAGCCTTTCAGCGCCGCGATGTCGTCGGGGGTGCCGATCGCACGGGTCTCGGCGCCCGGGGCGATCCGACGGATCATGCCCGACAGCGCCTTGCCGGCGCCGATTTCCCAGAATTCGGTCACGCCCGCATCGCTCATGAACCCGACCGATTCACGCCAGCGCACCGCCCCGGTCACCTGTTCCACCAGCAGCCGGCGGATCGCGCCCGGCATCGTCACCGGCTCGGCCGAGACGTTCGCCACCACGGGCACCACCGGCTCGCTGATCTCGACCCCGGCCAGCGCATCCGCCATCACGGCGGCGGCAGGTTGCATCAGCGAACAATGGAACGGCGCCGAAACCGGCAGCATCACCGCGCGCTTGGCGCCCCGTTCCTTGGCCAGCGCCGCGGCGCGCTCGACCGCGTCCTTGTGCCCGGAAATCACCACCTGTGCGGGATCGTTGTCGTTGGCGGCCTGACACACCTCGTCGCCCGCCGCGTCGCGGGCAAGCTGGTCGACCGCAGCAAAGTCCAGCCCCATGATCGCGGCCATCGCGCCCTGACCGACCGGAACCGCTTCCTGCATCGCGGTCCCGCGCATCGCCAGCAGACGCGCCGTGTCCGACAGCGTCAGCGCCCCCGCGGCGCATAGCGCCGAATATTCGCCCAGGCTGTGGCCGGCCACATAAGCTGTGTCGGCAATCGAAAATCCCTCGCTCTCCAGCGCTCGCAGCGCGGCGATGGAGGTTGCCATCAGGGCGGGCTGGGCATTGCGCGTCAGGGTCAGCGTCTGGATGTCGCCATCCCAGATCAGCCGGGACAGGTCCTCGCCCAATGCGGTGTCGACTTCCTCGAACACTGCGCGGGCAGCGGGATAGCTGTCGGCCAGAGCCTTGCCCATCCCGATCGTCTGCGCACCCTGCCCCGGAAAAACGAATGCCCGCATCATGCCACCCTGTCCTGTTCCGGACGGGATAGCCGCTGGGGCCGGGGCAGGCAACCGCGTCGCGGCGCCGCGCCGGCAAAGAAAGGGCCGCCCCCAGGACGGCCCCGATGTCGGAAACTCTGCCGGCGGCTCAGCCGACGAGTTCGAGTCCCGAGAAGAAGAAGGCGATCTCTTCCCGGGCGGTTTCGGGTGCATCCGATCCGTGCACGGAATTCTCGCCGACCGACGTCGCGAACTCCTTGCGGATCGTTCCGGGGGCGGCATCGGCGGGGTTGGTCGCGCCCATGACCTCGCGGTTCTTGGTGATGGCATTCTCGCCTTCCAGAACCTGCACCACGACCGGACCCGATGCCATGAAATCGCGCAGCTCGGCGAAGAAGGGGCGATCCTTGTGCACCTCGTAGAACTTGCCGGCCTGCTCAGGGGTCAGGTGGATGCGTTTCTGGGCGACGATGCGCAGCCCTGCATCTTCGAACTTCTGGTTGATCTTGCCGGTCAGGTTGCGCTTGGTCGCATCCGGCTTGATGATGGAAAGTGTACGTTCGACGGCCATGATGTCCTTGGTCCTACGGGTGTTGCGTCGGCAGCGCGGTATCACGTGGAACACGGGTATGGAACCCGCGCGCCGGGCCGATGCCCCGACGTATCCAACGTTCGGGCCGCACCCCACGATGACGCAGGCGTGCCCCACGACTGCCGGCGGCCGCGGTTGACCGCGGCACGGGCTTGGGGCAATGCCCCGCCATGCTGCGCATCGACGACATATCCTACTCCATTGCCGGGCGTTCGCTGTTCCGCAATGCCTCCGCG
Organism: uncultured Paracoccus sp.; assembly: GCF_947496875.1. Taxonomy (GTDB): domain Bacteria; phylum Pseudomonadota; class Alphaproteobacteria; order Rhodobacterales; family Rhodobacteraceae; genus Paracoccus. The sequence continues at coordinate 331,039 of NZ_CANMEH010000002.1, forward strand.
GCGATCCCCGACGGGCACAAGGTCGGGCTGGTGGGACCGAACGGCGCGGGCAAGACGACGCTGTTCCGGCTGATCCGCGGCGAGCTTGCGCTGGATGGCGGGTCGATCACCCTGCCGGCGCGGGCCCGGATCGGCGGCGTGGCGCAGGAAAGCGCGGCCACCCGGGACACGGTGCTGGACAGCGTACTGGCTGCCGACACCGAACGCCACTCCCTGCTGGCCGAATCCGAGACCGCCACAGATCCGCACCGCATCGCCGAGATACAGACGCGCCTGGCCGACATCGACGCGTGGTCGGCCGAGGGACGGGCGGCCGCGATCTTGCAGGGGCTCGGGTTCTCGACCGATGATCAGCAGCGCCCCACCGCCGATTTTTCCGGCGGATGGCGGATGCGGATGGCGCTGGCGGGGGTCTTGTTCGCGCGTCCCGACCTGCTGCTTCTGGACGAGCCGACCAACTACCTCGATCTGGAAGGCGCCCTCTGGCTGGAAGGCTATCTGGCGCGCTATCCGCACACGGTGATCGTGATCAGCCATGATCGCGGCCTGCTGAACCGCGCGGTCGGATCGATCCTGCATGTCGAGAACCAGAAGCTGACGCTGTATACCGGTGGCTACGACGCGTTTGCGCGACTGCGGGCCGAGCGTCGCGCCCTGCAGGCCGCCGAGGCGAAGAAGCAGGACGCCCGCCGCGCCCATCTGCAAAGCTTCGTGGATCGATTCAGGGCCAAGGCGACGAAGGCCGCGCAGGCGCAGTCTCGGCTGAAGGCGCTGGCCCGGATGGAGCCGATCACCGCGCCGGAAGAGGCGCGGCTGCACCGCTTCACCTTTCCGCAGCCCGACCAGTTGTCCCCGCCGATTCTGGCGCTGGACGGCGTCTCGGTCGGCTATGAGGGCACACCGGTGCTACGGCAGCTGGACCTGCGCATCGACCAGGACGATCGCATCGCGCTGCTGGGGCGAAACGGGCAGGGGAAGTCGACGCTCTCCAAGCTGCTGGCGGGACGGCTCGATCCGCTTTCCGGCAGCATCGCCCGATCCTCGAAACTGCGCGTCGGCTATTTCGCCCAGCATCAGGTGGATGAGTTGCACCTGGACGATACCCCGTTGACCCATGTGCGGCGCCTGCGCCCGGATGAGGCACCTGCCCGGCTGCGCGCCCGACTGGCCGGGTTCGGCCTGATGGAGGCGCAGGCCGAAACCCGCGTGGGCGCGCTGTCGGGGGGGCAGAAGGCACGCCTGTCGCTGCTGCTGGCCACGATCGACGCACCGCATCTGCTGATCCTGGACGAGCCGACGAACCATCTGGACATCGAAAGCCGCGAGGCGCTGACCGAGGCGCTGAACAGCTATACCGGCGCGGTGGTCCTGGTCAGCCACGACATGCACCTGCTGGAACTTGTGGCCGACCGCCTGTGGCTGGTCGCCGCCGGGGGCGTCGCCCCCTATCCGCATGATCTGGACAGCTACCGCGCCTCGCTGCTGTCCGGGGAGGACGGCAGGGAGCCGCCGGGCAACGCTGTGGCACCGTCGCGCCCGTCGCCCCGGCGCGGTGCGCGCGACCGGATCCTGGATCTGCGGGCCGAGGTCAGACGCAGCGAGGAACGGGTCGAAAAGCTGACCGCGATGCTGGACCGCATCGCGGGGAAGATGGCCGATCCGGAACTCTACGACAATCCTGCGGAGGCCGAGAAATGGGGGCGTAAGCACGCCGAGGCAACAGCCGCCCTGCCCCGCGCCGAAGAGTTGTGGCTGACGGCACTGGAACGGCTGGAGGCGGCCGAGCGCGGCGCCTGACCGCATGCCAGTCGAAGCAGGAGCGGCGCCACGCCGCAGCGAATCCGCAACACAGGAGCGGAATTGAAAGGGGCGGTGCGCGCGCGGCTTGGAATCGCGTCGCGCGCGATGCATGCCATTCGCAAGCACACCCTGAAGAGGCCCCCCTCGATGACCAATCTGCTGCCGATGTCGGCCATCCTGCTTGCCGCCTCGGTCATGGCGGCACCGGCACAGGCGCAGGATGGCTGGGGCTTCGCGGCTGACGTCGGCCTCGGCGCGGATTACGGGCCGGACTGGATGGGGTCGGACGAGCGCGACGCATCGCCCTGGGTGATCTTTCGCAATGTCGACCTGACCCGGCCGGGGCAGGCGCTGACCCGCGACGGCTCGGCCGACGGTCTGGCGATCTCGCCGTCATTCGCCTATCGCGCGGCGCGGGACGCGGATGACAGCCCGGCCCTTGCCGGGCTGCCCGACATCGATGCAGCAGGCGAACTGGGCGCGCAGCTGAAATATTCGCTTGGCAACGGGTTCGGCTATGTGGCGGCCCGCAAGGGCTTCGGCGGTCACGAGGGCATCGTCGGCGAGGTCGGTGCCAAGTACCGATTCAGCCCCAGCGAGCGGCTGACACTGTGGGCGGGGGCCGAGGCAGGCTTCGGCAACGAGGAATTCGTCGACCGCTATTTCGGCGTGGCATCGGCGGACCCGCTGGTGCCGGGCCATGCACCGGATGGCGGCATCTATTCTCATGCCCTGTCGCTGGAGGGGCGCTATGCGCTGACCGACAGCCTGGCCGTGCTGGGCGAGGCGCGTTACACCGAACTGACGGGCGACGCCGCTGACGCGCCGTTCATTCAGGACACCGCGCAGCCGTCGGTCCGGCTCGGGCTGGTCCACCGGTTCAACTTCCGCTTCTGACGCTTGGCGCCGGGTCACCGGCCCGCTGCAAAGGCGGTCTCAATCGGGGTTTTCCTGCGGCGCCTGAACCCTTATATAATTGCTCGGGAATAACGAGCTGGGGTCAGCACCATGGACGATGCATATTCTTCCGCGCAGGCGCGACCGGCGCAAACCCCGTCCGCGCCGCCGCAGGTTTCCGCGACCGGGATTGATCAGGCAGAGGGCACCCCGCTGATCGCGCCATCGACGGTCGACCATCCGCTGTACGAGCAGGTGGTGGAGGCATGCAAGACCGTCTATGATCCTGAAATTCCAGTCAACATCTACGATCTTGGCCTGATCTATACGATCCAGATCGATGATGAGAACGCGGTGCGGATCGTCATGACGCTGACCGCGCCCGGCTGCCCCGTGGCTGGCGAAATGCCGGGTTGGGTCGCCGACGCGGTCGAGCCGCTGCCGGGTGTGCGCCAGGTCGATGTCGAGATGACGTTCCAGCCGCAATGGGGCATGGACATGATGTCGGACGAGGCGCGGCTGGAACTCGGCTTCATGTGACAGCCGGGGGTGCGCCGGTCACACGCCGGCGGCCTCGGGTGCCAGGGCAAGCGGCGCAGGTTCCACTGTCAGATCGTCGATGGACAGGCCGGACTGCGGCCGGGCGAGCCGCGCCCGTGTCACCCAGAACAGCCGGTCCTGCGCCCGGGTGATCGCGACATAGGCCAGACGTTTCCACAGGGGCAGGCCGGCCTCGGTCCGATTCGACCAGGCCGCCGCGGCGATGTCGGGGGCGAAGACCTGAACGTCGGGCCACTGCGAGCCCTGCGCCTTGTGGATCGTGACCGCCGCACCGTGCAGGAACGCCGCCCCCATCCGCGCCGCCGAAGCGATGAACGGATCATCCACGTCCGGCGTCTCGATCTTGATGATCGACGCGGCTGAAATCCGCGGCTCGTCAGCGCCGATCACGTGCAGCCGGGCGAAGCCCGGCTTCTTGCCCGGCCCCAGATAGATCACCTGCGCGCCCTTGATCAGCCCGCGGGCTTCCAGATCTATCCGCTTCTTGCGGTGCTTCAGCGGCAGTTCGATCCCGTCGCAGATCAGCGGCTCGCCTGGCAGCAGCGCGTCGCCCGGCGCGCCATGTGCCGCGCGAAAGGCGCTGATCAGCCGAACCCGCGTTGCATTGCGCCAGACCAGCACGGGGCTGCGCGCCATCAGGTCGCTTTCCACGCGTTCCGCCCAGATCACCCGGTCGTCGCGAGACGCCGCGTCGCGGACCAGATCCTCGAACCTGGCGAAATCGACGCTATCGTCCCCCAGCGCGTGCGCGAGGTCGAGGATCGGGTTGCCCTCGACCTGGCGGTGGATGCGGTTCAGCGTCAGCTTTTGCGACGTGGCCAGCCGGTCGAACACCATGTCGCCAGACTGCCCGACCGGCGCCAACTGCGCGGGATCGCCGAACAGCACCAGCACGGGGAATATCTCGCGCAGATCGTCGAACTGACGTTCGTCCAGCATCGACGCCTCGTCGATCAACCCGATGTCCAGCGCCTCGTCGCGGCGCTTCCAGCCTTGGATGAAATCGGATCCGCGCAGGCCCGCGGCGGCCAACGCCCCGGGGATCGAACCGTAGCGCTGATAGAAGGCCCAGGCCCGGTCGAGCGCGTCGTCCGTCAGATCGGGGATCGCGGGGCGATCGCCGGTGCCGACCAGCCATTCGGCAAGCCGCTCGTACTCGGGGTCATAGACCGGGGTATACAGGATGCGATGGATCGTGGTCGCCGGCACGCCACGGGTCCGCAGCACGAACGCCGCCTTGTTGGTCGGGGCCAGCACCGCAACGCTGCGGCGATCCTTGCGCCGCCGTGCCTCGTGGTCGCCGGTCACGATGTGCACCCCGGCACCCCGCAGCGCGCGAGTCAGTTCGGCCAGCAGCAGCGTCTTGCCCGAACCCGCCTTGCCCAGCACCGCCATCACCCGCGCCTTGCCGGGTTGGGGCGGCCGAAGCTCTTCCGCCGTCAGGTCGACGCCCGCCTGCGCCAGAATGTCGGCCAGCGCGTCCCAGGCATCGGCCTGGTCGGGCGACAGCGCATTCGCGTTCTTCAAAAGGGGGGCACCCGGCATCGCGGCATCCTAGCGTCCCCCGGCAGCGCGGCAACCCGCACGAGCAGAAAGGTTGCCTAGGCGGGTCACGGCACGAACCGGCAGGGCACGATCATGCGTCGAAACGTGACATTCCACGGCCGCCGGATCCCGGCACCCGTACGCGGGCCGGATCCTTTGGTCGGTGCGGCGCGTTGGCCGGTTGTCTCTGCTGCAACCGCCGGGCGGAGTTCCTGTCCGGCAGGCACCAGAGCGGGACATCAAACGGATGAGAGGGGACCCGGAATGCCACGATATCGAACTCGCCAGCGATCGATCCTGCCGTATCTCGTGGTCGCCGGCCTGGGCGCACTGGCGGCGTGGGCGATGAACCGGAGCGACTATCTGAGCGCCGATCAACAGCGCCGGGTACGTGCAGGTGGTGCCGGTGGCTCGGGCCCCTCGCGGCGCCATTTCGCAGCGATCTCGCCAAAGGCCGCGGCGGAGGCCGATGACGCCGCCGATGAATTCGTCCGTCCGGCCGGCCAGGACGCGATGCGGGACCCGCCGAGAGGCTGGGATTCGGTGGATGAGATGGCGGACGAATCGTTTCCGGCCAGCGACCCGCCGGCCAATTACTGAGCAGCGCGTGGGCGGCAGCGTGGAGGAGCGTGCCGCGCAAGCGCCGCTGACGTGCAAGGTGAACGCAGCCGCCAGCGGGTCTGACCTTCGCGGCTCATCGTCTTCGTCGGCGAGCCTCGGGAAGAACGGCGCGTGTTCGTCCCGTGATCGGACGGGAACGCCAGATCGGTGTGCCCGCCTCCGCAGAGTTTCGGCCGCGACCGGGCACCGGGTCGCCCGCGGCGGTGCGCGCAAAGAAAAAGGGCGACCGTTTCCGGCCGCCCCCGATCAGACGAAATCTGCGAAATTCAGGCAAGAGCCAGATTGGTCGCCGATTCGCGGCCGTCACGGCCGGATTCCAGGTCGAAGGTCACGGCCTGACCGTCATTCAGCTGACGGATGCCGGCGCGCTCAACGGCCGAAATGTGGACAAAAACGTCATTCTTGCCGCCTTCCGGGGCAATGAATCCGAAACCTTTGGTGGTGTTGAACCATTTCACGGTGCCTCTGGCCATCGTGATATCTCCTTTTGACATGCCATCCGCGACATGCGGTGGCCGGCGCAGTCAGATTGTATCGAGAAACTGCGGCCGAAAACGGAGACAGGTCGAACGAAACAAGAGCTTGCCGACCCCATATGGACCAGCGGCGCGCAAAACGCAAGGGGCGGGATGCAGTGATCCGCTCCCAAGCGCGGTTGCGGGCAGAGCCCCAACCCTGCCCTCCCGCTCAGTTGCGGCGTCCCATCTCCAAGGCATCCTCGAAAGTGCGCAGGCCGGTCGCCGGCGCCTGGACCAGAACCGCCATGTTGCCGGGCTTGTGCTGGTTGCGCAGCATCTTGGTGTGCGCCGCAGGAATTTCGGCCCACGGGAAGACCTCGGACATGCACGGATCGATGCGCCGCTCGAGCATCAGCTTGTTGGCGGCGGCGGCCTGCTTCAGGTGGGCGAAGTGCGAGCCTTGCAGCCGCTTCTGGTGCATCCACATGTAGCGCACGTCGAAGGTGCAGTTGAACCCGGTGGTCCCGGCGCAGATCACCACCATGCCGCCCTTCTTGCAGACCAGGGTCGAGACCGGGAAGGTCGCCTCGCCCGGGTGTTCGAAGACGATATCGACATTGTTGCCCTTGCCGGTGATGTCCCAGATCGCCTTGCCGAACTTGCGCGCCTCGTTGAACCACTCCTTGTATTCGGGCGTGTTCACTGTGGGCAGCTGACCCCAGCAGTTGAAGTCCTTGCGATTGATCACACCTTTGGCGCCCAGCCCCATGACGAAGTCGCGCTTGTCCTCTTCGGAGATCACGCCGATTGCATTGGCGCCCGCCGCGTTGACCAGCTGGATCGCGAACGATCCCAGCCCGCCCGATGCCCCCCAGACCAGCACGTTCATGCCGGGCTTCAGCTCATGCGGTTCATGGCCGAACAGCATCCGGTACGCGGTGGCGAGCGTCAGCGTGTAGCAGGCCGATTCTTCCCAGGTCAGATGGCGCGGGCGCGGCATCAGCTGCTGCGCCTGGACCCGGGTGAACTGGGCGAATGACCCGTCCGGCGTCTCGTAGCCCCAGATCCGCTGGGTGGGCGAATACATCGGGTCGCCGCCGTTGCATTCCTCGTCGTTGCCGTCGTCCTGGTTGCAGTGGATCACGACCTCGTCGCCCACCTTCCAGTTGCGGACCTTGTCGCCGATCTTCCAGATGATCCCGGACGCGTCCGAGCCTGCGATGTGATAGGGCTGCTTGTGGCCGTCGAAGGGGCTGATCGGCTGCCCGAGCCCCGCCCAGATGCCGTTGTAGTTGACGCCCGCCGCCATCACCAGGACCAGCACCTCGTTGCTATCGATCTCCCATGTATCGACAACCTCGACCTGCATGGCGGTTTCCGGTTCGCCGTGGCGTTCGCGGCGGATCGCCCACGCGTACATCTGCTTCGGCACATAGCCGAGCGGGGGCATCTCGCCCAGTTCGTACAGGTCCTTTTCCGGGGCGTCATAGGGGGCAATGGTGGTCGGGGCGTCCAGGGCCATGGGTCTGTCCTTGCAAGTTCATGCCGCAATGCAGAATCGCGGGCGTCCGTTCCATCGCGTAGAACTCTCGCCGAAATTATGCAACCGTCCGCAGCCGCCTTCGCGCAAGATTATTATCACTCGCGCGCGATGGGAAAAGGCCTCAGCGCCGGATCCGGCGCAGCTTCCGCGCCCGAGCCTCGCCCGCCTTGGCAGTCTTGCCGGGCTTGCGCCTTGACGCCTTGCCCCGCCGGCCGGCGGGGCCCTGCACGACCGCCTCGCCCTCAAGCTCGACCAGTTCCAGCATCAGTCCGCCGGTCAGCGGCACCGCCTCGGCCAGTCGCACCGTCACGCGCTGACCGATCCCCAGCCGGGTGCCGGTGTCGGCGCCCACCAGGGTCTGGGCATCGCGGTCGTAGTGGAAATACTCGTTACCGATCTGCCGGATCGGCAGCAGCCCGTCGGCACCAGTCTCGTCCAGCTTCACGAAGGCGCCGAACCGCTGGATGCCGCTGATCCGGCCGGTGAACTCGGACCCGACGCGTTCGGCCAGATAGGCGGCCAGATAGCGGTCGGTCGTGTCGCGTTCCGCCGCCATGCTGCGGCGTTCGGTTTCGCTGATATGCTCTGCGGTCTGTTCCAGCGTGTCGATGTCGCCCTGCGACAGCCCGTCGCCCTTCTTGCCAGTGCTGCCCCAGCCGTGCGCCGAGATCAGGGCACGGTGGACGATCAGGTCGGAATAGCGCCGGATCGGGCTGGTGAAATGGGCGTAGCTTTTCAGCGCCAGGCCGAAATGGCCGACATTCGCCGGGTGGTAATAGGCCTGCGTCATGGACCGCAGCGTGCTGATGTTGATCAGCTCGTCAAAATCCGTGCCCTCGGCCTGGCCGAGCAACCGGTTCAGCTGGCTGGTCTGCAGCACCTGGCCGCGCGGCAGGGCAAAGCCTGACGCCTCGGCCACCTTGCGCAGCGCGTCCAGCTTTTCGGGGCTGGGTTCCTCGTGCACCCGGAACAGCAGCGGCCGGCGCAGCCGGGTCAGCTCCTCGGCGGCGGCCACGTTGGCCAGGATCATGCATTCCTCGATCAGCCGGTGCGCGTCGTAGCGGTCGCGGAAGTTGACCGATTTCACCCTTCCATCCGGCGTCAGCTCGATCCGGCGTTCCGGCAGGTCGAGGTCCAGCGGCTGGCGGCGCGCGCGTGCCGACCTGAGCAGCGCGTAGACCTTCCACAGCGGCCGGATGACCTCGTCCAGCAGCGGCGCGGTCGTCTCGTCCGGGTTTCCGTCCGCCGCCGCCTGCGCCTGCTCATAGCTGAGCGAGGCGAGGCTGCGCATCATTCCCCGGTGAAAATCATGGCCGATCTTCTCGCCGCGTTCGTCCAGGCGCATCCGCACCGCGACGACCGGGCGGTCCACGGCCTCGTGCAGGCTGCAGAGGTCGGCAGACAGGATGTCGGGCAGCATCGGCACGACCCGATCGGGGAAGTAGGTCGAGTTTCCCCGGAGCCGCGCCTCGCGGTCCAGCGCGGTTCCGGGCCGGACATAGTGGGCCACGTCGGCGATCGCCACCCACAGCACCATGCCCCCGGGATTGCGGGGATCGTCGTCCGGCATCGCCGCAACCGCGTCGTCGCGGTCGCGGGCATCCGCAGGGTCGATGGTGATCAGCGGCACGTGGCGCAGATCTTCGCGTCCCGTCATCGTCGCCGGCCGCGCCGCATCGGCCTCGGCCATCGCGTCATCGGCGAAGTCGTCAGGGATGCCGTGCTGGTGGATGGCGATCAGGCTGACGGCGCGGGGCGCCGATGGATCCCCCAGCCGCTCGACGATGCGGGCCCACGGCATCCCCAGCCGGTCCTTGGGTCCGGTCTGCTCGGCCTCGACAAGCTCGCCATCGCGGGCCTGCTGGGTTGCATCCGGGCGCACCCGCCACTGCCGGTCGACACCCTTGTCGATCGGCAGGATCCGACCGCCTTCGGCTTCCTTTCGGAAGATGCCCACAACCTTGTGGGGTGCAGTGCCGATCCGGCGGATCAGCCTCGCCTGGTACTGGTGATCCTCGCCGTCGGTCTCGATCAACCGTGCCAGGATCCGCTCGCCGCCACCCAGCGCCGGATCGGACTGGCGCGGCGCGAACAGCACCCGCGGCATCGGGCCGGTGCCCTGCCATTCCAGGGGGCGCGCAAAGATGTCACCGTCCGCGTCTGGCGGCAGCAGTTCCAGCACGGTGACGGGGGGCAGACGTTCGGCGTCGCGGTAGGTACGCCTGCGGCGTTCCAGCAGGCCCTCTTCCTCGAGTTCCTTCAGCACACGCTTCAGGTCGATCCGCTCCGCGCCCTTGATGTTGAAGGCCTTGGCGATGTCGCGCTTGGCGGTGGCATCGGGGTTTTCTGCGATCCAGTCGAGGATCTGCTGGCGGGACGGAATGTTCATCATGCGCGCACCGTAGCATGGCGCCGGGACGGGTGGCAGGTCCGATCGTCACCGGCACGGTCGTTCCGGACGGCGACGCGCACGGCGCCAGGACCAAGCAAGTGCGGGGGCCGCCGAACGCCCTCGCGATCACCCGGCCTCGCCGATCCGGTCAGGGTGGGTATGCAGATCGAAGCCGCCATTCCGGGCCCGTCCGATCAGGGTGATTCCCGCCGCCTCGGCCCAGGCCACCGCCAGTTCCGTCGGCACGCCCGCACCGACCAGGACCGGCGCGCCCACACGCGCGGTCTTCTGCACGAGATCGACCGACAGCCGCGAACTCATCGCCACGATCGCGCCGGCTGGCGACATGCCACAGCGTGCGGCGGCGCCGGCCAGCTTGTCCAGTGCGTTGTGCCGGCCGACATCCTCGCGCACCAGCGCCGCGTCCGGGTGCCACAGGCAGGCCGCGTGGATCGACGGGGTGTCGCGCCACAGACGCTGCCCGGTGGCCATCGCCTGCATGGCGCTCAGCACGTCCCCGGGTGCGAATCGTGCATCCGAGCGGACCGGAACGATCGAAGGCAGCGCCGCAGCGATGCTGTCGACCCCGCAGAGACCGCAGCCGACCGGCCCCACCATCGCCCGCCGACGCTCTGCCAGTCCGGATGCGAGCCCGGGCCGCAGCCACAGCCGCGCCTCAACGGCGGTCAGCCGGCCCAGCGCCCCAATGTCGGGCTCCACATCGACAGTCTCGAACCCGGTCACGTCGTCGGGACTGCGGATCAGGCCCTCGGTCAGGGCGAACCCCACCGCGAAGTCGTGCAGATCATGCGGCGTCGCCATCAGCACGGCCTGCGAGGCGCCGTCGATCACGATCGCAACCGCGGCCTCCTCCGGGCAGCGCGGCGCGGCGGGGGTCGCGTCGGCGGTCATCCAGCCCCCATCGCGCCAGCGCCGCAGGGGACCGGACGGCCGGATGGAATCGCTACCGGTCGTCATTCGATCCGCCCCACTCGGGTGGCGAGTTCGGATCTCGCTTTCACAACCGCGCCGACAGGCAGGATCGCCCGGACCCCCGCCTCCCACCTGTCGATCAGATCGGCTGAACCCGCCGCGATCGCAGCCTTGCTCGCCGACCAGCTGCGGACATACCCGAACAGCCGGTCCAGCGGCCATGCCAGGTCCATCGAGGACGGCGGCAGCGAAAGCTCGAGGAAGGGAAACGGCAGGTCGCGGTAGCCGCGATCTACATGCAGCCGCTCAGGGGGCCAGAACGGCCGCAGTTCGGTCCCGTAGAAGCGGTCGAACAGGTCCGCCAACGGCCCCTTGAGCCGCAGCGGACCATAGCTGATCAGGGCGACCACGCCGCCCGGCCGCGCCGCACGCCGGACCTCATCGTAGAAGCGGGGCAGATCGAACCAGTGCGCAGCCTGCCCGGCGGTGATCAGCGCCGCGGACCGGTCCGGCACCGGCAGCGCGTCACTGCTGGCCTGGACATAGCGGATGCGGGGATCCGGATCGGCCGCCGCAAGCTGGGCCTGGCTGACATCCACACCCACAACGCTGTCGAAATGCCGGGCAAGCGCGCGAGTCAGCTGCCCCGACCCGCAGCCGACATCCACCACCAACGCGCGGTCGGGCGCCAGTCCGGCAAGTGCGGAGGTCAGGTCAGGCGGATAGCCCGGACGAAAGGCGGCATAATCCTCTGCGCCGGCCAGGAAATGTGCCCCCGGATCGGTCGCGTCGGCACCGCTCAAAGCAGCTCGACGCGATAGCTTTCGATCACGCTGTTGGCCAGCAGCCGGTCGCACATGCGTGCCACCTCGGATCTCGCCGCCTCGGGATCGGTCGCCTCCAGGTCCAGTTCGATCACCTTGCCCTGCCGGACGCTCGTCACACCCTTGAAGCCCAGCCCGCCCAGCGCGTGGCGGATCGCCTCGCCCTGCGGGTCCAGGACGCCGGTGCGGGGCATGATGGTGACGCGCGCTTTCATGGCGGACCTCAGTTGATCAGGGTGGGCTTGGCAACCGGCGCCGCGGGCATCACGCCCAGACGACGCGCCACCTCGGTATAGGCGTCGGTCAGGCTGCCCAGGTCACGGCGGAAGACGTCCTTGTCCAGCTTCTGGTCTGTCTTGACGTCCCACAGCCGGCAGCTGTCGGGGCTGATCTCGTCCGCCACGATCAGCCGCATGAAATCGCCGTCCCAGATCCGTCCGACCTCGATCTTGAAATCGATCAGCTTGATGTTGACGCCGTAGAACACGCCCGACAGGAAATCGTTGACCCGCAGGGCCAGACTGACGATGTCGTCCAGATCCTGCTGGGTCGCCCAGCCGAAGGCCACGATGTATTCCTCGCTGACCATCGGATCGCCAAGTTCGTCGTTCTTGTAGCTGTATTCGACAATGGGGCGCGGCAGCGGCGTGCCTTCTTCCAGTCCCAGCCGCTTGGAGATCGAGCCGGCGGCGAAGTTGCGGACGATCACCTCGAGCGGGATGATCTCGACCTGGCGGATCAGCTGCTCGCGCATGTTGATGCGGCGGATAAAGTGGTTCGGGACGCCGATATTCGTCAGCCCGTTCATGAAGAACTCGGACAGGCGGTTGTTCAGCACGCCCTTGCCCTCGATGGTGGCGCGCTTCTGGGCGTTGAAGGCGGTGGCGTCGTCCTTGAAATACTGGATCAACGTGCCGGGCTCGGTGCCTTCGTACAGGATCTTGGCCTTGCCCTCGTAGATCTTCTTGCGGCGTGGTGCCATGGTCCCATCCCTCTTGATATCCGCGCTATAGGCCACAAGCGGCATTCGGGGCAATGGCCGGGCGGCGGTCCGGGGTTGCGGGATGCCCCGCCGGTGGGCATATCAGCAACAACCGTGACTGGAGGCCACCAATGACCACCTTCGACGACCGTGAACACGCGTTTGAGTCCAAGTTCGCCCATGATGCCGAGTTGCGCTTCAAGGCCGAGGCGCGCCGCAACCGCCTGCTGGGGGAATGGGCGGCCGAACTGCTGGGCAAGACCGGCGACGACGCCCGCACCTATGCGCTGACCGTCGTCACCTCGGATTTCGAGGAACCCGGTGAAGAAGACGTGTTCCGCAAGTTGAGGGCCGATCTGGGCGACCGGGCCGATGAACAGACGATCCGCAACAAGATGGCGGAACTGCGCGGCGTCGCGCGTCAGCAGATCGCCGAGGAAATCTGAACCACCGCATCTGACCCGCGCCGGGCTTCCGTGGCGATCGCCCGGGGACCGGCGCGCAACTGTTTGCCGGTCAGGCCGCTGCAGCCTCGGCCCTCGGGTACAGCCTGGCCATGGTCACCCCGCGCGTCGCGTTCAGGATCATCAGCGCCGCCCACAATCCGTGGTTGCCCATCATTCCGGGCAGCACCATCACCGCCGCGACATAGACGATCACGGACAACAGCATCGCGTTGCGCATCTCGCGCGTCAGGGTCGCGCCGATGAACACGCCGTCCAGCATCCAGCTGGCGATGCCGATGACCGGCGCGGCCACAAGCCACGGCAGATACCGCCGGGCGGTGTCCCGCACCTCGGTCGACGTGGTCAGCAGATTGATGATCTGCCCCCCCGCCACGGCAAAGACCAACCCCAGCGCCAGCGCGCCGCCCAGTCCCCACCAGCCTGTCAGGCGCGCGGCCACGCGGACCCGACCGGGACGCCGGGCACCCACCGCCTGTCCGACCAGCGCCTCGGCCGCAAAGGCAAAGCCGTCCAGCGCATAGGCGGTCAGCTGCAGGAACTGCAGCAGCACCTGGTTGGCGGCGAGCGCGACATCGCCCTGCGCCGCGCCCAGGAAGGTGAAGCTGGTGAACGACGCCTGCAGCAGCACCGAGCGGATCATGATGTCGCCGTTGACCCGGACCAGCCGCATCAGCCCGGACCGCGCCCACAGCCCGCCGCGGCGCAGCCCTGCAACGATGGCCGCGCGGGCGAACCACAGGGCCAAGGCGATCCCGGACCATTCGGCAATCAGCGTCGCCCAGGCCACGCCCGTGACGCCCCACCCCAGCCCCAGAACGAACCACAGGTCCAGGGTGACGTTGACGCCGTTCATCAGCATCTGCACCGCAAGTATGGCGCGGGTCCGTTCCACCGCGATCAGCCACCCGGTCAGCGCATACATGCCGATCGTCGCCGGCGCCCCCCAGATGCGGATGGCCAGATAGTCACGCGCCAGCGTCTCGACCTCGGCCGAGGCGGGCGCCAACCGGAAGGCCGCAGCCACCAGCGGTGCCTGGATCAGCACCAGCAGCAGCCCGGCGGCAAAGCCAATGGTCAGGGCACGCAGCAGATGCGCGCCGGACTCGAATTCGTCCCCTGCCCCGTGGGCCTGTGCCACCAGGCCCGAGGTCCCCATGCGCAGGAACCCGAACACCCAGTAGAGCGACACGAGGATGACGGCGCCGATCCCCACCGCGCCGATCGGCTCGGCCCGGCCGAGCTGGCCGACAACGCCGGTGTCGACTGCGCCCATGATCGGAATGGTCGCGTTCGACAGCACGATCGGCAGTGCGATCGCCAGCACCCGTCGATTCGTCAGCGCGGCAGAGGGCGTCGGAGGATCAGCCACCCTGCGGCATCAGGAAATGCCCGTTCGCCTGCGCAAAGGGCCGGCCGCGATTGTCCTGCCACGCCTCGACCTGAACGCTGGAATAGCGCCGGCCCAGCCGCACGACCCGCGCCCTGGCATAGCTGTCCCGCGGCAACCCCGAACGCAGGTAGTCCACGGAAAAGTCGATTGTCTTCGCCAGGCGCGGGGCGGTGCCCGGCAAGGTGGCGTCGGGCACGAACCGCCCCGATTCCATGTCGTCCCACATGGACGCCCAGGTCAGTTCGACCAGACCCGCGATTTCCAGAAAGGCCGCCGTGACACCGCCGTGAAGGGCCGGCAGCGCGGGATTGCCGATCAGCTTCTCCGAAAACGGCAGGACGGCGGTCAGTTCGTCGCCGCGGCGGTCGAACCTGATGCCCAGCCAGGTGATGTACGGGACGCGGTCGACGATGGCCGCCACCGCGGCATTGCGGCGCGACTTGATCCGGTCCAGCGGCTCGTTGCGGTCGGCCATGTCAGCGTTCCACCGTGAAGGACCCTGTCGCGGTCGCGACCGGCCGCTCCTCGTCGTCATCCAGCGCGATGGCGCGGACAAACGCGACCGTGCGGGTGATGTGAAAGCACTCGGCCCGGGCCCGCAGCTTCTGCCGGGGCGTTGCGGACCGCATGTAGTCGATGCGCAGCGAGATGGTCGCGGTGCCGTTCGGCAGATCCGGATGCGCCATCACCGACGCGCCGCCGCAGGTATCCATCAGCGCCGACACGACACCGCCATGGATCACGCCCGTGCGCGGGTCGCCGACCAGGTCGGCCCGCCACTCCATCTCGATCTCGGCCCGGGTGTCGCCGAAACCGGTCAGCCGCGCCCCCAGCGCGCTGACATGCGGCAGCCCGTCCATGAACTGCTTGGCGATCTTGGCGCGCTCGTCGTCCTGCGGCATCTGCCTGTCCCCGGCTTGTGTCGGTCCGGATTACCCACGCCATCGCGACGGACGCAAGCGCAACGATCATCCGAAGGCCGGGCCGCCTAGCCCTGGTTGAGCTTTGCCTCGAACAGGGCTAGCGTCCGACGGAACGGGCGGAGCGGTCATGCCGGGTGACTCCTATATCAGCTTCAAGGAGATGTGCGCGCGATTCGACGTGACGCCCCGCACGCTTCGTTACTACGAATACATCGAACTGCTGAGCCCGCGGCGCGAAGGTCGGTCGCGGTTCTACGGACCCCGGGAAATCGCGCGCATGAAGCTGATCATGCGCGGCCGCCGTTTCGGCTTTTCGCTGGAGGAAATCCGTCAGTGGCTGCTGATCTATGAGCAGAAGGGCACCCGGGAACAGTATCTCGTCTGGCTCGACAGCGCCGACCGGCAGTTGAAGGTGCTGGAAAAGCAGCGCAGCGACCTGGATGCGGCGATGATCGACCTGCGCGACCTGCGCAATGAAACCGCCCGTCTGCTGGACGAGATGGACAAGTCGGACCGGTCGTCCGGCTGACCTGCCCCGTAGGCAGGCAGAAGGCGGCAGCACGGCACCTCCGACGCGCGCGACGGTGACGCCACGTTCGGTGTTCGCGACCGGGGGAAGCCACGTATATTGCCGCCCAGAGGAAGCATTCCCGCGGGGACGATATCGAACATCAGCCGCATGCCTGGTCCAGTGCGCGTGTAACGCCCTTCGCCGATTGCGCCGATTGCGCCGATCCTGCGGACCTGCCCCGACGCCCGCGCGCATACCGGAGACGTAGTCAGTTTCGCCGTCTGCGCCCCGGACCAGACATGTGCTGACCGGCCGAGGGTCGCCAGCAACCGATCCATTAGGAGAGCGATTTGACCCGCTATACCGCCCCCGTTCAGGACATGCAGTTCCTGCTGCACGACGTGCTGAAACTGTCCGACTCCGGCCTGCCGGGCCATGACGAACTGGATCGCGACTTCACCGCCGCCATCCTGGACGCCGCCGGCCAGCTCGCGACCGACGTGCTGGAGCCGCTGAACCGGGTCGGCGACGAACAAGGCTGCGTCCTGGAAAACGGAGTGGTGCGCACACCCGCGGGTTTCAAGGAGGCGTTCGAGCAGGTCAAGGCCGGCGGCTGGACCGGGCTCGACTGCGACCCGTCTTATGGCGGCCAGGGCATGCCCTATGTGCTGGGCGTCGCGACCGGCGAGATCTTTGTCAGCGCCAACCTCGCCTTCAACATGTATCAGGGGCTGACGCACGGCGCCTATTCGGCGATCCACGCGCACGGCACTGACGCGCAGAAGCAGACCTACCTGCCCAGGCTGGTGTCCTGCGACTGGACCGGGACGATGAACCTGACCGAACCGCATTGCGGGACCGATCTGGGGCTGCTGCGCACCCGGGCCGAACCGCTGGACGACGGCAGCTACAGCATCACCGGACAGAAGATCTTCATCTCGTCCGGCGACCACGACCTGTCCGAGAACGTCATCCACCTGGTGCTCGCCCGGGCGCCGGGCGGCGGCGAGGGCACGAAGGGCATCAGCCTGTTCATCGTGCCCAAGTTCCTGGTGAACGAGGATGGCAGCCTGGGCGAGCGCCAGCCGCTGTCCGTCGGCAAGCTGGAAGACAAGATGGGCATTCACGGCAACGCCACCTGCGTGATGAACTATGACGGGGCGCGGGGCTGGCTGCTGGGCGACCTGCACAAGGGCATGCGCGCCATGTTCACGATGATGAACGAGGCCCGGCTCGGCGTGGGGCTGCAGGGCTATGCGGCAGCAGAGGCGGCTTATCAGAACGCCGTCGACTATGCCCGCGACCGGCTGCAGGGCCGCGCCGTGACCGGCGTTCAGAACCCGGCGGGCCCCGCGGATCCGATCATCGTCCACCCTGATGTCCGGCGGATGCTGATGGACCAACGGTCGTTCCTGGAAGGGGCGCGGGCGCTCGCCTTCTGGGCCGCGCACATGATCGACAAGGGCCACGCGGGTGATCAGGCCGCGCACGGGCTCGTGTCGTTGCTGACTCCGGTGATCAAGGGCTTCCTGACCGACCGCGGCTTTGACGGCACCGTCCAGGCGCAACAGGTCTATGGCGGCCACGGCTATATCGAGGAATGGGGCATGTCGCAGTTCGTGCGCGATGCCCGGATCGCGATGATCTACGAAGGGGCGAACGGCATCCAGGCGCTGGATCTGGTGGGCCGCAAGCTGGCGCAGGACGGCGGCAGGCATGTCATGGCGTTCTTCGACCTGGTGAAGACCTTCATCAGGACGCACGAGGGCAATGCCACGCTCAAGGCCGACTTCCTCGACCCGCTCAAGGCCGCGTCGAAGGACCTGCAGGCGGCCGCGATGTTCTTCATGGAACGGGGCATGAAGAACCCCAACGATGCGCTGGCCGGCAGCTATGACTTCATGCACCTGTTCGGCCACACGGCCTTGGGGCTGATGTGGGCACAGATGGCGGTGGCGGCGCAGGCCATGCTGGACGCCGGCGAAGGCGACGCGGCGTTCCTGAACGACAAGCTGACCACCGGCCGCTACTACATGGCGCGGCAACTGCCGATCACGGCCACGCATCTGGCGCGGATATCCTCGGGCTCGGATACGGTCATGGCGTTGGCCGCCGATCGGTTCTGAAGATCGTCGTTCGTTTGCGGCAGTGTGCCGGGCCGGGTTCCAATCAGACCCTCGTCTTTCCAGACTATGGCACATCTGCGATCAATTGCGGCAAGGTTCCCATGGGGGAGCCGCGTTTCGGCGGAGTGTTGAAGGGCGATGAATAGTGGGGAGGGCGGGATGACCGCGAAACTCTGGTGCTTTGGCGAATCCGGCAACGCCTACAAGGCGGCGCTGACGCTGGAACTGGCGGGCTACGACTGGGAGCCGGTCCAGGTCGCCTTCTTCAGCGGCGAAACACGCGGACCGGATTTCATCGGGCTGAACGAGATGGGCGAGGTCCCGGTCTTTCGCGAAGGCGACCTGACCCTGACCCAGTCGGCCGTCATCCAGCTCCATGTCGCCGAAAGAACGGGCAAGTTCCTGGGGCGCGACCGCAATGAGGTCCTGCGCTGGATGTTCTTCGACAACCACCGTCTGTCCGGCCAGGCCGGTCCGGCCCGGTTCCTGATGAATTTTCTGCCGGCGGAAAAGCGGCCTGCGGGCGCCATCGATTATCTGCAGGGGCGGCTGCGGGCGTCCTACAAGGTGCTGGAGCGGCATCTGGAGGGCCGCGACTGGGTCGCCGATGCCGAGCCGACGATCGCCGATTTCGCCTGCTGCGGGTATCTGTTCTATCCTGAGCCGTTCGGCTTCGACCGCGCCGACTGGCCCCGCATGGGCGCCTGGCTGGACCGCATCGCGGCCCTGCCCGGCTGGAAACACCCCTATGATCTGATGCCCGGCAGCCCTGCCGACCGGGCGTGAAGGAGACCAGATGACCGACGCCTTTATCTTTGACGCCGCTCGGACCCCGCGCGGCAAGGGCCGCCCCGACGGCAGCCTGCACGAGGTCACCTCGCTGGCCCTATCGGCCCGCCTGCTGAACGCCATGAAGGATCGCAACGGGCTGGACGGGCAGTCGGTCGAGGATGTGATCTGGGGCAACGCCACCCAGGTCATGGAACAGGGCGGCTGCCTGGCACGGTCAGCCGTGCTGCTGTCCGACCTGGACGAATCCATCCCCGGCCTGTCGATCAACCGCTTTTGCGCCTCGGGGATGGAGGCGGTGAACCTGGCGGCGAACCAGATCAGGGGCAGCGCCGGTCAGGCCTATCTGGCGGGCGGGGTCGAGATGATGGGTCGCGTCCCGATGGGCAGCGACGGGTTCGCGATCGGCGTCGATCCCAGCGTCGCGATGAAGACCTATTTCGTGCCTCAGGGCATCTCGGCCGACATCATCGCCACCGAGTACGGGTTCACCCGGGAAGAGGCCGATGCGCTGGCGGTGGAATCCCAGCGGCGCGCCAAGCAGGCCTGGGACGAGGGACGCTTCGACAAGTCGGTCGTCCCGGTCACCGACCAGAACGGGCTGACCATCTTGGACCGGGATGAATACATGCGCCCCGACACCACGCTGGAATCTCTTGCCGCACTGAAGCCCAGCTTCAAGGACATGGGCGAGGTGATGCCCGGCTTCGACAAGGTGGCGCTGCTGAAATATCCGCATCTTCCCGAGATCCGGCACATCCACCACGCCGGAAACTCGTCGGGCATCGTCGATGGCGCCGCCGCAGTGCTGGTGGGGACCAGGGAATGGGGCGAGGCGCGCGGCCTGAAACCGCGCGCCCGCATCCGCGCCACGGCCAAGATCGGCACCGATCCGACGATCATGCTGACCGGGCCGGTCCCCGTTACCGACAAGATCCTGCGCGAGGCCGGGATGTCGATCGGCGACATCGACCTGTTCGAGGTGAACGAGGCCTTTGCCGCCGTGGTGCTGCGCTTTCTGCAGGCGTTCCAGGTGTCGCCCGATCGGGTGAACGTCAATGGCGGGGCGATGGCACTGGGCCACCCGCTGGGCGCCACCGGCGCGATCATCATCGGGACGCTGCTGGACGAACTGGAACGGCAGGACAAGGAAACCGGTCTGGCCACCCTGTGCGTCGCGTCCGGCATGGGCGCCGCCACGATCATCGAGCGGGTGTGAGGAGAATCGAGATGACCGATTTCACCATGGACAAGGGCGACGACGGCGTCGCCGTGATCACCTGGGACGTCCCCGGCAAGTCGATGAACGTCCTGTCGATGGAGGGCGCGCAGCAGCTGGGCGGCCTGATCGACGCCGCCCTGTCCGACGACGCCGTCAGAGGCATCGTCATCACCAGTGGCAAGAAGGACTTTGCCGCCGGCATGGACCTGAACGTGATCGCCGGCATGAAGGACGCGGGCGGCGCCCGGGCCGTGTTCGACGGGGTCATGTCGCTGCATAACCTGCTGCGCAAGATCGAGCGCGCCGGCATGGACCCCAAGACGCTGAAGGGCGGCAAGCCGATCGCGGCCGCCCTGCCCGGCACGGCCCTGGGGATCGGGCTCGAACTGCCGCTCGCCACCCACCGGATCTTTGCGGCCGACAACGCCAAGGCCAAGATCGGCCTGCCGGAAATCATGGTCGGCATCTTTCCCGGCGCCGGCGGCACGACGCGACTGGTGCGCAAGATGGGCGCCATGGCCGCCGCCCCGATCCTGCTGGAAGGAAAGCTGAACGATCCGAAGAAGGCCAGGGCCGCGGGCCTGATCGACGAGGTGGTGGACGATCCCGTCGGCAGCGCCCGTGACTGGGTGCTGCAGGCCTCGGACGCCGACCTCGTCAAGCCGTGGGACCAGAAGGGCTACAAGATGCCCGGCGGCACGCCCTATCACCCGGCGGGCTTCATGACCTTCCTGGGCGCCAACGCGATGGTGCTGGGCAGGACGATGGGCGTCTATCCGGCGGCCAAGGCGCTGCTCAGCGCCGTATACGAAGGGTCGCTGGTGCCGTTCGACACCGCCCTGCGGATCGAGGCGCGCTGGTTCACCCATGTCCTGATGAACCCGTCCTCGGCCAACATGATCCGCAGCCTGTTCATCAACAAGGAGGCGCTGGAAAAGGGCGCAAACCGACCCGACGTGCCCGACCAGACGGTCCGCAAGGTTGGCATCCTGGGGGCCGGGATGATGGGCGCCGGCATCGCCTATGTCAGCGCCACTGCGGGGATCGAGGTGGTGCTGATCGATGCCGCGCAGGACGCCGCCGATCGGGGCAAGGCCCACTCAGAATCCCTGCTCGACAAGGGCATCCAGCGCAAGAAGGTGACCGAGGCGAGGAAGGCCGAGGTCCTGAGCCGCATCCTGGCCACCACCGACTATGCCGCGCTGGACGGCTGCGACCTGATCGTCGAGGCGGTTTTCGAGGACATCGACGTCAAGGCCGACGTCACCCGCAAGGCCGAGGCGGTCATTCCCGCGGACGCGATCTTCGCCACCAATACCTCGACTCTGCCGATCTCGGAGTTGGCGCGCGCTTCGCAGCGGCCCGACCAGTTCATCGGCATCCATTTCTTCAGCCCCGTCGACAAAATGGCGCTGGTGGAAATTATCAAAGGCGGGGAAACCGGGGACCGCGCCGTGGCCAAGGCGCTCGATTTCGTCCGCCAGATCCGCAAGACCCCGATCGTGGTGAACGACGAACGGTTCTTCTACGCCAATCGCTGCATCATCCCCTATATCAACGAAGGGGTGCGGATGGTGGGTGAAGGCGTGAACCCCACCCTGGTCGAGAATGCGGCCAAGATGATGGGCATGCCGCTGGGGCCGCTGCAGTTGATCGACGAGACGTCGATCGACCTGGGCGTCAAGATCGCCAAGGCGACCCGCGCCGCCATGGGCAACGACTATCCGGATGGCAATGTCGACGACGTCCTGTTCTGGATGGCCGATCAGGGCCGCATGGGCCGCAAGTCAAAGGCCGGGTTCTACGCCTATGACGACGCCGGCAAGCGGACCGGCCTGTGGTCGGGACTGGACGACCGGTTCCCGCGTGCCGACGACCAGCCGGAACTGACCGAGGTGCAGCATCGCCTGATGATGGTGCAGGCGCTGGAAGCCGTCCGGGCGCTGGAGGCCGGCGTGCTGGAGGACATCCGCGAGGGCGACGTGGGCGCCATCCTCGGCTGGGGGTTCGCGCCCTGGACCGGGGGACCGTTCGGCTGGCTCGACATGCTGGGCGCCCCGCGCGCCGTTGAGATCGCCGAGGCGCTGTCCGATCGGCACGGCGACCGCTTCGCCCCTCCGGCCCTGCTGCGCGAGATGGCGGAGCGGGGTGAGAGCTTCTATGGCCGTTTCGGCCCGGACCAGAAGAAGGCCGCCTGAGTGCGGCGCGGGCCGGGCTTCGCGCCCGGTCCGCAGGGCCGCCGATACTTATGGCTCGATCGTGTCGCTCAGTATCGTCTCGTAGGCGCCGCTGTCCTGAACACGCTCCACAACGCCGCCATAGCTCCGCCCGGAACTGGAGGTCCCGAGAACGATCGCCTGGGCGCCATGCCTGTCCGCGGCGCGCACGATTTCCTCGTCAGGGTGCCCGAACACCACCTCCAGCACCTCGTCGCCCGTGCCGCAGGTCTCCAGCCAGGCGGCGACTCGCGTCCTGACGGCTGAGAGGTCGGCGGCGATCAGCGACAGGCGATCCGCAGTCGAGGCCCGCGCGGACAGCGCGCCGTCCAGGACCGCCAGCACGTGGACGGGCGCGCCGCGGGCGGCGCCGGCCTCGACCGCGCGGGAAAGCACGGGCTGCTGCCACGCCAGCCTGGCCGGATCGATCGCGGCGATGACCGGTCCCTTGGGCGGCAGGACC
Source organism: uncultured Paracoccus sp. (assembly GCF_947496875.1). GTDB lineage: Bacteria > Pseudomonadota > Alphaproteobacteria > Rhodobacterales > Rhodobacteraceae > Paracoccus. Next base: position 353,702 of record NZ_CANMEH010000002.1, read on the forward strand.
CGCTCGACCGCGGTGGTGTCGGGAACGATCAGAAGGTTGGTGACCGGACGTCCCAGCAGTTCGGACGCCGTGCTCCCGAAGGCGAGACTGGCCAGTACGCCCCGCCCGCGTGTGCCGATGACGACCAGATCCGCCCTGCAGTGTCGCGCCACCTGGCGGATGGCGCTGACGGCGGACCCCTGCGCGGCGATGTAGTCCACACTGCCGCCGGCGAATTGCTGCGGATGATAGTGCCGCCGCAGCCTCGTTTCGAGGTCCGGGTTGCGCCGGATCAGGCCGCCAAACATGTCCTGAGCGCCGGCCGCATCCGCGCCGCGGGCCGGGGCGACCAGCATCTCGTCGGCTGACAGGACGCGCAGCGCGACGTCGCGCGTGAGACCCAGATCCGCGCTGACCTGCAGGGCGCGATCCGCACGCGGCGTCAGGTCCGTGGCGAACAGAACGGTCGGACGCACCACCGGCAGCGGTGCGATGATCATCGCCACCGGACACCTGCCCCGGCGCATCAGCCGGTCCGCCGTGGTGCCGCGCATCCGGTCCAGGAACCGGCGGGATCGCGGGGCGCCGACGAGGATCAGCCCGGCCGCGACCTCATCCGCGTGGCTTAGGATTTCCTCGTCGGGGGTTCCGACCAGAACCCGCGTCTCGACCGCGACGCCGGAAAGCCGGCGCGCCTCGCGCAGCAGTTCGGCCCCCTCGATCTCGATCTCGGCGGCGGCGACGGGTTCGCCGCCGACATCATCCACCACATGCAGCAGGACGATCCGGCCGGCCCCCATCCGCGTGGCGAAGAACGGGGCCGCCTGAAGCGCCAGATCGGAACGATCGGAAAGGTCGCTGGCAATGATCAGGGTCGGGCTCATGGGTACACGGCTATCCCGAACGCTTCCGGCGAGAGGGTCATTATGCGCAGCGACCGCCGCGGGTAAAGTCGGGGGTCGTGCTGGCCTCGCCACAGGCGTGTCTTTCGGGGCACACCGTCGAATTCAGCGCGTCGCGGGCATTGCGCCCGGAAATCCGATCTACACGCCGCGGCGGAATCGGGTTACTTGAAAATCATGGACATCATCGTCATCACCACCATCATCGCGTCGCTGTTTCTCGTCATCGGGATCGCCGAACCTTTGGCAGCGCGGCTGCTTGTGCCCTACACCGTGATCCTTGCGGTCCTGGGGCTGACAATCGGCGCGGGCGCGATCTTCTTCCTGCGCACCGACCTGACCGACGCGCTGAACCCGGTGTCCGCAGCGATCATCAACCTGCCCATCCGGTCCAACGTCTTCCTCTACGTCTTCCTGCCAACCCTGATCTTCCAGGCGACGCTTGGCATGAACATCAGGCGGATGGCGGACGACTGGGTTCCGATCCTGGTTCTCGCCGTCGTGGCGGTGGTGGTCGCGACCGTCTCGGTCGGCTATGCGCTGGCATGGGCCAGCGCCCTGCCGCTCGCCGCCTGTCTGCTGATCGGTGCGCTGGTCTCGACCACCGATCCGTCTGCCGTGGTCTCGATCTTCCGCTCGATCTCGGCGCCGCGTCGCCTGGCGCGGATCATCGAGGGCGAGAGCCTGCTGAACGACGCTGCCGCCATCGCCCTGTTCGGCCTGTTCCTGAGCTTCGTCATACGCGGCATTCCCGACCCGCCCCTGTGGGCCGCGATCGCGCAGTTCCCCCCCCTGATGCTGGGCGGCGCGCTGTTTGGCTGGCTGGCGGCGCGGGCCATCCTGTGGATCATGTCGATGTTCGGCCAGTACGAACTGGCGCAGATCTCGATTTCCGTGTCGCTGCCGTACCTCGCGTATATCGGCGCGGAACAGGTCATCGGGGCGTCCGGGGTGATCGCCGTCGTCGTTGCGGGGATCACGCTGAACCTGGCCGGGCCGGGCCGGTTGTCGCCGCAATCCTGGATCAACCTGCGCGAGGTCTGGGACCTTCTGGCGCACTGGGCCGGGGCGCTGATCTTCATCCTGGCCGCGCTGCTGATCCCGCGGCTGCTCGAAAGCCTTCGCCTCGACGACATCATCCTGATCGGGGTGGTGGTGGTGACGGCGTTGCTGGCCCGGGCCGTGATCCTGTTCGGACTGCTGCCGCTGCTCACCGGGCTGCGACTGTCGCCGGTGGTCGAACGGCCCTATCGCATCGCGATCCTGTGGGGCGGCTTGCGGGGGGCGGTGACGCTGGCCCTGGCGCTGGCGGTCACGGAAAGCTTCCGCGTGCCGATCGAGGTCAAGCGGATGGTCGGCATCCTTGCCACGGGCTTCACGCTCTACACGCTGATCGTCCAGGGGACGACCCTGCGCAAGGTCATCGGCTGGCTGCGTCTGGACCGTCTTTCCCCGCTGGACGACGCATTGTCACGGCAGGTCGTCGCGGTGGCGCTGCAGACGGTGCGCGAGGATCTGGCCCGCACCGCCGAGAGCTACGAGCTGAGCCACGACATCGTCCGGTCCGAGGCCAAGCAGTTCGGCGACCGGCTGGCCCGCGCCGTCAAGCGGGCGGAAAGCAACGCCGAGATCCTGGACCGCGACCGGGTGACGCTGGGCCTGATCGCCCTGGCTGGCGCCGAACGTGAACGGGTCATCGCGCGGCTGAAGGACCGGACGGTCTCGGCGCGGATGGCCGATCAGCTGGTGTTCAACTCCGATCGCATCATCGAGGCCACGCGAACCGGGGGACGCTACGGCTATCAGAAGGCCGCCCGCCGCAGCGTGGCCTATGGCTGGGCGTTCCGGCTGGCCGTGTTCCTGCACAACCGGCTGCGTCTGGCAAAGCCGCTGAGCCGCCTTACGGCGGATCGCTTCGAATTCCTGCTGGCGCAGACCCTGATCCTGCGGGATCTGGGCAGCTTCATCGACACCCGCATCCGGCGCATCCACGGCCGTCGCGTCGCGGACCTGCTGCACGAACTTCTGCATCGTCGCCGCGATGCCGTCGATACCTCGCTGGACGGCCTGCGGCTTCAGTATCCCGGCTACGCCGAAGAACTGGAGCGTCGGTTCATCCGGCGAACCGGGCTCCGGATCGAGGAACGGGAATACGTGATCATGCGCGAGGACGGGATCATCGGGGCCGAGGTGTTTACCAAGCTGATGCAGGATCTGGCGGTGCGGCGGCGCGCAACCGAGGAACGGCCGGATCTCGACATCGCTCTGGAACGGGCCGAACTCGTCCGGCAGTTGCCGCTGTTCTCGGATCTGGATCCCACCGCATTGAAGCGGCTCACCCGGGCGCTCGAGACGCGCTACGCCAATGCAGGCGATGTCGTGGTGCGCAAGGACAGCCCGACGGGAAACGTGTTCTTCATCGCATCGGGTGCTGTCGAGCTGGAAAGCGCGGGCATGAGCTGGCGGCTGGGACGCGGCGAGATGTTCGGCCACATGACCGTCCTGCTGCGGCGGCCGATCAGGACCGATGTCCGCGCGATTGCCCCCTCCACGCTGCTTGTGCTGGACGAAGGACGTTTCCGGAACCTGCTGAACCGCAGCGAGGCGCTGCAGGCCGCGGTGCGCGCCAGCGCCGAAAAACGCGGTGTCGAACTGGGCGAACTCTGGCCTCCTCAGAAAGGCGCGGCGTCGGCTGCGGGGACGCGACCAACGCCGGCGTTGCAGGGGGCCACGTCTCGCGTCGGCTGAAGGGCAACGCGGTTTCCCGGCGACGGTCTGCAGGGAGGTCTACCGCAACACCACCTCCCACCCTGTCGCCTCGCGACAGCGCATTGGGCCGCAACGTCGCTCACCGGACGAAGGGCCCAACCCGAGCGGTTCATTTTTTCGTCGTAGCCGAACCCTGCACGGTGACCGCGGCGGGGTAGATGGTTATCTGTGGCCTGAGGGGAGCGCACATGAACGGCAACCATGTCAGCCTGAGCACCGCGACCTATGCCACGGCGCTGACAATCATGTGCTGCTGGCTGCTCTGGATCGGCCAGTCGCTGATCCTGCCTCTGCTGGTCGCATTGATCGTGGTCTATGTGCTGACCGCGTCCGCGACAGGGCTGGGGCGTCTGCCACTGCTGCGCCACCTGCCACGCTGGATGCTGACCACGGCGGCGCTGATCGGGTTCGCGCTGATCGTCTTCGTCTTCTTCGCCGTGCTGACCGACAACCTGACCCAGATCGCGGCGGCGATGCCGCGCTACGAGGAGAACCTGGACCAGATCGTCTCGCGCATGGCCTTCTGGTTGCGGATCGAGGACGAGCCGAACTGGGCAAGGGTGCGGCAGGCGACCTTCGACCAGATCGACTTCCGCGCCTGGATCGGCCCGACGCTGAGCGCGATGCGAGGGCTGGGCACCACGCTGTTCCTCGTGGTGCTGTACGCGGGCTTCATGCTGATGGAGCGCCACGCCCTTGCCGGTCGGCTTGCCGTGGCAATCCGCGATCCGGAACGACGCAGCCAGGTCTTTCAGGTGATTGCCCGCATCAACGACCGGATCGGCCGCTACCTGGGCGTCAAGACCCTGGTGAACGCCATCCTGGGCGGGGTGAGCTATCTGGTCATGGTGTCGCTGGGCATCGAGTTCGCGGCCTTCTGGGCGATCCTCATCGGGCTGCTGAACTACATCCCCTATGTCGGGTCGGTGCTGGGCGTGCTGTTTCCGGTGCTGCTGGCGATGGCGCAGACGGGCTCCTTTGCGACGGCTGGCACGACGGCCGCGCTGCTGACCCTCGTGCAGGTCATCATCGGCAGCATCATCGAGCCGCGCATGATGGGCCGCGCCTTCAATCTCAGCCCGCTGGTGGTACTGATGGCGGTGGCGTTCTGGGCCACGCTGTGGGGGGCGGCAGGTGCCGTCCTGGCCGTGCCCCTGACCGCGAGCTTCCTGATCGTGCTGGGTGAATTTCCGCGCACACGCCCGTGGGGCGAATTGCTGTCAGGTGGCACGCCCTCCCTGCGGCATGCCGTCACCCGCCGACACCGCACGCGCGTGACGCACCGCCCGTGACCCACGCCCGGCGGGACGCGCGTTTTGCCGTGCCCGCCCTGCTGGTTGCCGTTGCCTCCCGATCCGGAAACGCGCAGGGTCGCGCGGCTTGGCTGAAGGGAATGGATGCGTCGTGGGTCTCGAGCTGTTGCTGCTGGTCGTTGCAGGGTTCATCGGTGGCATGCTGAATGCCGTGGCAGGCGGAGGGACGTTCATCACCTTTCCCGCCCTGGTCTTTACCGGGGTTCCCCCCATCGCGGCCAATGCGACCACCACCGTCGCGGCATTGCCGGGGTATCTCGCATCTGCCCTGGGATTCCGGCGCGACCTGGCCCGCATCGACCGCGCCACCGTCGTGCGGCTGACCCTGTGGACCATGGTCGGAGGCGCGGTCGGATCGGCATTGCTGCTGGTCTCCTCGAACCAGGCCTTCGCCCTGCTTGTCCCGTTCCTGCTGATGATCGCGACGCTGGTGTTCGTGTTCGGACCGCAGGTGCGGACCATGGCGTCGCGGTTTCGCGGGGGCGTGGCGGCATTCGGTGCCGGATCGATGATGCCCGTTGCCATCTACGGCGGCTATTTCAACGGCGGGCTCGGGATCATCCTGCTGGCCCTGTTCGCGCTGTGGGGCATGACCGACTTGCATGCGATGAACGGGCTGAAGACCTGGCTCAGCTTTGCCCTGTCGGTGATCTCGACCGCGATCTTCGCGGTCGGCGGGCAGATCGTCTGGCTCGAATGTCTGGTGATGAGCGTCGGCACCATCCTCGGCGGCTTCCTCGGTGCACCGGTCGCGCGACGCCTCCCGGTGCCGGCGCTGCGGGCGCTGATTGCCGTGGTGGGCTTCGGCATGACGGCCGTGTTCTTCATGCGACTGGCAAATGGCGGCTAGGCGGTCGGGCGAGGTCCAGCGCCTCGGTCACTTCGCCCCGCTGACCGCCTTGAGCACCGACCGCGCCGCGCGCAGGCCCGGCGGCTCCCCCCCGCGGCCCAGGCGCTCCATCGTCAGGTCCATCGCCGCCAGCTGTTCGGCGCGCCCTTCGGGATCCTCGAGCAGGTCCAGCAGCGCCAGCGACATCGGACCGGGCTGACAGTTGCGGCCCAGGTATTCCGGGATCGCCCTTGTGCCGCTGACCAGATTGACCAGCGTGACCGTGTCGGTGCGCAGCAGCCAGCCGATCAGCATCCGGCTCACCGGCGCCATGTCATAGCCGATCACCATCGGAACCCGGTTTGCCGCCAGTTCCAGACTGACCGTACCGGATGCCGCCAGCGCCAGGTCGGCGGCAGCGAATGCCGCGCGCTTGTCGACCGCATCCTCGACGAGAACCGGGGCCGTTGGCCAGCGCCTGGTCATGTCACGGACCAGCGCCGCGACCCCGGGCACCGTGGGGAGGACGATGCGCGTCTCTGGCACCCGGTCGCGCAGGCGGATCAGCGCCTCGTCGAACCGGGGACCGAGGCGGGTGACCTCGCCCCGGCGCGATCCAGGCAGGCACAGCACCAGCGGCGCATCGGCGTCGATGCCGTGCGCCTGGCGAAACGCAGCCGCCTCACCGGTCGAGGCCAGGGGTTCGCTCACCACCGGGTGTCCGACAAAATCGCAGGTCATCCCTGCGGCCTGCATCAGCGGCGGCTCGAAGGGCAGAATGGCGAGCACGTGATCGATCACCTCGGCCATGCGGGCCGCGCGGCCTGGACGCCACGCCCAGACCGAGGGCGCGACATAGTGAACCGTGCGGATCCCCGGATCGGCGGCCCGCACGCGGCGGGCCACGCGCAGGCCGAAATCTGGACTGTCGATGGTGATCAGCACGTCGGGACGCCAGTCCAGCACTGCCGCTGCGGTCTGGGCGATCCGGCGGCGCAGCGCACGGTACCGCGGCAACACCTCCCATAGGCCCATGACGCTGAGTTCGTGCATCGGGAACAGTGAGTTCAGCTGCTGCGCGGCCATCGCGTCCCCGCCGATGCCCCGGAAGGTCACGCCGCTGTCGAGTGTCCGCAGGCCCGCTATTAGGGCCCCGCCCAGCAGATCGCCAGACGGCTCACCGGCGACGACAAAGACCTTGAGCCCGGTCCCCTGCTGGCCGGGTTCCGGTCCGGCGGGGGTCATCCCCGCGCCCACAGGAACAGCCCCGTTGCCACCGCGGCCTCGATCATCGCGGGGCGGTCCAGAAGAATGACCCCGCTGGCCTGCCACGCGATGCCGGCCAGTCCCGCGCGCGCCGCCGCGGCCACGCTGTCGGGCCCAAGGGTCGGCAGGTCGATCCGCAGGTCCTGGCCCGGCTTGGGCGCCTTGTAGAACACGCCACGCGACCCGGCCGGGTCCGGACGCAGGTGCGCATGCCTGGCCGCAAACTCCAGCATCGCATCCGTGCCGGGCAAGGTTTCCACCGCGAGGCAGAGTCCCTGCACCACCACCGCCCCCTGCCCGATGTCCAGCGCTCCAATTTCCGACAGGATCTGCGCGGCACGATCCGCGTCCCTTCGATCAGCCGGGCCGGGATCGCCAGCCAGCAAACCCGCGTCCGGCACCAGCTCGGGCAGAATGTCCTGGACGCCCACGACAGTCAGCCCCCACTCCTCGAAGATCGCGATCAGTTCCCGCAGGGCGGCGTCGTCGCCGGACTGGATGGCCCCCAGGATCCGGGGCAACAGCGTCGCTGTGCGACTGTCAAAGATCTGGGGATCCAGCCGCGGCCGTCGCACTCCGCCGGCAAAGACGACCCGACGCACCCCATCATCGATCAGCCTGTCCAGCAGCGGCACCAGCCGTTCCAGCCGGAAGGGTTGCGCGGGTACGCCGACCGCGACCCCCTCGGGTGCAAAGACCGCCGGCGTATCCAGGGCTGCCACGATCAGGGGCGGCAGCGCGCCGGTTCCGGCGATGACGGCGGTGCGGTCAGGCACCGGATCGGCGCTCGTGGCTGGGGGTCAGGAAACTGCGATCCGACGGCCCGAGGATGAAGTCCAGGACCTCGCGTTCCAGCGGCGACACGTCTTCCGCGGCGCGCTGACGCGCGGTCTGGCGAAAGGATCCGCTGTCCAGCGTCCCGAGCAGATCGCGCAGGGCGGCGATGTCGGCGCGGCTCGCGCCGCGGCGCTTCAGCCCCACCAGGTTCAGCCCGTCGAGATGACCGCGCGGCCCCTGCACCAGCGCGTGGGGCAGCACGTCGGCCGTGACCATCGTCACAGCCCCGATCATCGCCCCGCGTCCGATCCGGACGAACTGATGAACGCCCGACAGCCCGCCCACGATCACGTCGTCGTCCAGCACGCAGTGACCAGCGATGGCCACGTTGTTCACCAGGATCACCCGGTTGCCGATGCGGCAGTCATGGGCGACATGGCAGCCCGCCATGAACAGCCCGTCATCCCCGACCTGGGTCACGCCGCCGCCGCCGCCGGTGCCGGGGTTCATCGTCACATATTCGCGGATGCGGTTGCGGGCACCAATCCGCAGCGTCGTGTCTTCGCCACGGAACTTCAGATCCTGCGGGGCCTCGCCAATGCAGGCGAACGGAAACACTACGCTGTCCTCGCCGATGCGCGTGTCCCCGGCAATCACGACGTGGCTTTTCAGAACAACGCCGTCATCCAGACGGACCTGCGGTCCGACATGGCAGAACGGACCGATCCGGACCCGCTGCCCCAGCTCCGCCCCCGGCTCGACAAGGGCCGTAGGATGGATCTGCGCATCATCCATGCGCCGGAAGATCCATCATGGCGGTGAAGTCGGCTTCTGCGCAGCGCCGGTCGCCGACCATGGCGCGGCCCTGGAACTTCCAGATCTTGCCGCCGGCGCGCTTGACGTCGACATGCAGCTCCAAGACGTCGCCGGGCACGACCATGCCCCGGAACTTGCAGTTGTCGATCGACATGAAATAGGTCAGCAGGTTGCGGTCGATGACGTTCAGGCTGATGCCGACCAGCACTGCGGCGGTCTGGGCCATCGCCTCGACGACCAGCACTCCGGGCATGATCGGGGCATCCGGGAAGTGTCCGGGAAAATGCGGCTCGTTGGCGGTGACGTTCTTGATCCCTACGGCATGCTGATCCGGAATGACACCGCGGACCTTGTCGATCAGCAGGAACGGGTAGCGGTGCGGAATGATCCGCTTGATCAAGGCGAGATCGGCCTCGGTCTGTGGGGCGGGGGTACGCTCGGTCGCGGCCATCATGTCCTCCGGTTCATCGGTCCCAGCTATCGCTGCTGATGCAGCATTTGCAAGCTGGGCTGCCTGCAGGGTGAATCGGACAGGCGAAGGCTCGCGCGGATGGCGCTGGAGGATTGACGCGACATGGGGACGTTGATCAGCACCCAGGCTGGCGGGTCGTGCATCGGCAGCTCGGCCGCGCGATATTCCGGCAGGCGATGGCGGTCGAGAACAGAGGCCGCGCGCGACATCCGTGCCGGCAGCCGTGATCCGGGCCGGGCGATCACCCCGATCGGCATCCGCGCGGCGATCTCGCGCCACCGGTCCCAGCGATCGAACTGGACCAGGTTGTCCGATCCCATCAGCCACACAAACCGCACGCCACGCCAGTGACGCTGCACGGCCCGCAAGGTGTCCGCAGTGAGCCGGGTACCCAGCCGCGTCTCCAGGTCGGTCACCACGATCCGCGGATCGGCGGTCAGCGCGCGGGCAGTGCGGAGCCTGTCGGCCAGGCTGGCCGGCCCATGCCGCTTGAGCGGATTGCCGGGGCTGACCAGCCACCAGATGCGGTCCAGGCGAAAGCGGCGCAATGCCATTTCGCTGATCTGGACATGGCCATCGTGCGCGGGGTCGAAGGAGCCGCCCAGCAGGCCGATCCGCTGGCCGATCGCGGCGACTGGCAGGCCTGCCCGGTCGTTCACCGAGGCCGTCCGACTCAGTTGCCGGTGGCGGGCGACGCGGCCTGCGCGCTGTCCGGCGCGACGGCATCCGCGGTCGGCGCCAGCGCGGGATCCGCTGCGTCGGCTGTACCGTCATCCGCACCCTCTTCGGCTGGCGCCTGCAGGGGGGGCAACGCCACCCGCCCGGCCCCGTCGCCGATCTGATCGTCCAGACGCGCAATCGTCGCCTCGGTCATGTCGATGGATTCGGCAGACATCAGCACCGTCCGGGGATCCAGCACCAGCAGCGCGCCACGTTCGCGCATCAGCGCGCCGATGACCGGAATCGCGGCGGCAAAGAATGCGGCACGTTCCGCCTCGGCCAGAGCCGCCACCTGCTGCGACGCCGCCTCGCGCTGGCGCCGCATCGCCGTGACCCGCTCGTCGAATGCCGCGGCGCGGGCGCGGAATTCATCGGGCGGCAGCGTCCTGCGGTCCTCGGTCAGGGCCGCTTCCTCGGCCGAGAGTTGGGCGAATAGCCGGTCATTTTCCTCGACCACGGCGCGCAGGCGATCCGCCACCGTGGCCTCGGCGCGCCGCCCCCATGCCGACTGTCGGTACATCACCTCCTGATCGACGGTGACGATCGCGTTGCTCAGATCACCTTGCGGCGCTTGTGCAGGCTGGGGGGTAGCAGTCCCACTCGCCGGGCCCGCCGCATCGGCCTGCGCATCCTGCGCGGCGACGGTTGCGGGCGCGCCGCAGGCAATCGCCAAGACCGTGATCGCCGCCGCGCCGCGCATCAGAACCGGGTGGAGATCGTCAGGTCGAAGGCCTGTTCTTCGTCGTAGTCTTCCTTCTTCACCGCCTTGGCCAGGTTGAAGCGCAGCGGCCCGATCGGCGTGGTCCAGAACAGCGACGCCCCGACCGAGGCGCGCACCCGCATGGAATCGTCCACCTCGACCCCGTCGGCCCCCGCCGTGTCGTCCAGCCCCCAGACCGAGCCGACATCGGCGAACAGCCCGCCGGACATGCCGTATTCCTCGGGCAGGCCCAGCGGGAACTGGGTTTCTGCCCGCGCCGCCCAGTAGAAGTTGCCGCCCAACGCATCCTCGTTCGGGGCTGCCAGATCCCGGGGACCGAAGCCGTTCGGCTCGAAGCCGCGAACCCGGCCATTGCCGCTGAACCGGTCGGTAACGCGGCTGACCTGGTCGTCCAGCATGTTGACCGCACCGCCCTCGATCTCGGCCCGCAGCACGACCTCCTCGCGCCAGGCGGTGCTCTCGATGCCGGCCAGCGCCGTGGTGGTGACGGATTTCACGTCCCCGCCGATGCCCGCGAAATCCTGGGTCAGGTTGAACTTCCAGCCGGTCAGCGGATCCAGCCCGGTGCGGCGGGTATCGTAACTGTAGGTGTAGCCCAGTGACGAGGCCAGCCGCGCCCCCTGTTCGCGGTAGAGGATCGGCGACGATCCCCCCAGCTCACCGTTTTCCGGCTCGACCGCAATCGGATCGACATCCTTGATCTCGTCCTCTTCCAGCCGATAGCGCAGCTCGACCCGGCCGTTCTCGCTGACAGGGAACTCCAGCCCGGTCAGGAACCCGACGGCCTCGGTGTTGTAGTCGGCGTTCAGCTGGTCGGTGGTCAGGTACCATGCCGAGAACCGCGCCCGCAGGTCACGGCCGAGGAAGGCCGGCTCGACAAAGTCGAGGCTGAAGTTCTGCGACCCCGACGCGGTCGAAAAGCCCAGCCCGACCTCCTGCCCGCGGCCCAGGAAGTTGCGCTCCTGCAGCGACGCGTTGAACCCGATACCGGAACTGGCCGAATAGCTTGCACCGAAGGACAGGCTGCCGGTCGGCTGTTCCTCGACGTTCACGTCGACGATGACCTGCTGCTGGCTCGTCCCCTCGCGGCTTTCGACCTGCGCATCGGCGAAATAGCCAAGAGCCCGGATCCGCTCGGCCGCGTTGCGGATCTCGCGCGGATTGAAGGGGTCGCCCTCCACGGTCCGGAACTGGCGGCGGATCACCTCGTCCAGCGTCGTGGTGTTGCCCTCGATGTCGATTCGTTCGACGAAGACCTTGGGCCCGCGGGTCAGGGCGAAGGTCAGGTTCAGCGACTGATCCCGCATGTTCCGGGTAATCCGGGGTTCGATGGTCAGGAAGTTCAGCCCTTGCTGGATCGCCACCGTTTCCATCCGCCGAATCGTGTTCTCGACCGCCTGGGGGCTGTAGACCTGACCCGGCTGCACCCGGTTCTGCGCCGCGAAGGATGCCGCATCGACGCCAGGCACCTCGCTGACGGTATCGACGCGGCCAAAGGTGAAGCGCGGGCCCTCGTAGATGTTATAGGTGACGTAGAACGCGTCGCGCTCGCGGGTGATTTCCGGCGCCACCGCCTGCACCCGGAAATCCGCATAGCCGCGGGACCGATAGAAGTCCGTCAGCAGCTGTTGATCCAGCTGGATGCGATCCGGCGCATAGACATCCCGGCGGATGAAGTTGCGCAGGATGCCGGCCTGCTTGGTCTGCAGGACATTTCGCAGGCGACGATCAGAGAAGGCACGGTTCCCGGTGAAGCCGATCCGCTCGATCTCGGTCAGATCGCCCTCTCGGATCTCGAACACCAGATCGACACGGTTGTCCTCACGGCGGATGATCCGCGGGTCGACCCGGGCGGCCAGCCGCCCGTCGGCCGCATAGGCCGCGGCGATCAGCTGCGCGTCCTGTTCGGCCTGGGCAGGCGAGAACACGCGGTTCTGTGTCGAACTGACGATCTCCGCCAGGCGCTCGTCATCAACCCGGCGGTTGCCTTCGAAGCTGATGACGCGGATGGTCGGGTACTCGGCGACGCGGATCACCAGCGTGTTGCCCTGGGGCATCAGTTCGACCGTCTCGAACAGGCCGGACTGCTGCAGGCGCTGCTGGGCGTCGTTCAGATCGCCGGCGGTCAGTTCCGTGCCCTGCCCCAGATCGGCGATCGACAGGATGGTCGCCGGTTCGATCCGCCCGCTCCCCTCGATCTGCACGTTGCTGAAGCTGTACGCGAAGGCGGGGGTGGGCATCGTCACCAGCCCCGGCGCCAATGCCAAGGCGGAAACCAGGGCCACCGCGCCCCTGCCGAATATCCTGTCCGTCATGGCTGCCCCTCATGCTGAGCCGTGCGCCGGTTATCCCGGTCGCATTTTTGTCAATCGTTAATGGGGCGTGCCAGTGCTGTCAAAACAAAGCCCGGCCTCACGGGCACAGAATGTCGTTCGAGAGACCGAAGAGCATCAGTGACAGGATCGCCGCCATCCCGATCGACGTCAGGATGCGCAGCGCACGCTCGGACGGCGGACGTCCGGTCAGGGCCTCCCACGTGAAGAACGCCAGATGTCCCCCGTCCAGAACCGGGATCGGAAGAATGTTCAGAAAGCCGATGGCCGCGGACAGCACACCGATCCACCAGATGAAGTTCCCCGCCCCCGAGCTTGCCGCGTGGCTGGTGCTTTCCGCGATCGAGATGGCGCCGCCCAGGTTGCAACTGCCGATCTGGCCCGAGATCATCGCCCACAGACCGGAAACCGATCCGGCAATGATGTTCCAGGTCTGTTGCAGACCCGCGGACAGCGCCTCGAACGGACCGGGGCTGCGAACGGCAGGGGTCAGATAGCCCTCGCCTCCGGTGATGCCGATCAGCCATCGCTGCTCGTACCCGTCGCCCGCCGGCAGGTCCTGGCGGCGGGGTGCCAGCGTGACGTCGGCCTCCCCCTCGTCCGGACGCCAGATCCGCACCGTCACCGGCCCGCCTTCTGCCGCCTCGATCCGGTCGCGCAGATCGGCGAAGCGGTGCACCGGCTCGCCGTCAATCGCCAGGATGACGTCCCCCGCCTGCAGCCCGGCCGCAGCCGCCGCGCTGCGCGGCGCCACGCCGGACACGCGGGCCGGCGCAGGATCAGGACCGCGCACGGTCATCTCGGCACCGTCCCGGCGCACCGTCCAGTCATGCTGCGGCGCGGCCGGCAGCGTCTCGGACAGCGCGAACACGTCCGCCCAGCCGGCGACGGGGCGGCCCGCCACGGCCAGGATCTCATCACCGGCCTGCAGCTCGTTCACCACCCCCGGCGGCGAGAGCGCGACCTCGCCCACCTCGAGCCGATCGACCGCAACCCCTTGCCAGACCAGCACGCCGGCGAACAGGATCGTGGCCAGGATGAAGTTCGCGACCGGTCCGGCGGATACGGTCGCGATCCTTGCCCAGAGCGGCGCTCCTTCGAGCGTCTGGCGGCGCAGCGCGGGATCGACCGGCCGGCCGGGTCCGGCGCTGGCGACGTCGGCGTCACCCAGGAACCGCACGAAGCCGCCCAGCGGAACGGCCGCGACCTGCCACAGCGTGCCGCGCCGGTCCCGCCGCGACCACAGGCGCGGACCGAAGCCCAGCGAAAACACCTCGGCGCGAATCCCCGACCAGCGCCCGACGATGTAATGCCCGTATTCATGGATGCCGACGATGATCGACAACGCGACGATGAAGGACAGCACGGTCCAGACCAGTCCCCCCATCTGGCTGATGATCTCGGTCATTCCACCTGCCCCCTTTCGGCAATCCAGGCCGCGACATCCCGACGCGCGGCCTGATCCCAGGCCAGCACCGCGTCGAGTTCGGCCGGGCTGGTGCCGAAATGGGGGCGACCCGCGCCCCTGTCCAGCGCATGCTCGACCGCCGGCGCCATGTCCGTGAACCGGATGCGCCCGGCGATGAAGTCGTCCAGCGCCTGTTCCTTGGCCGCGTTGAACACCGCGCCTGCCGCGCCACCCTGGGCGATGACCTCGCGCGCCAGCCGCAGCGCCGGCCAGCGCACCTCGTCCGGCGCGCGGAAGGTCAGCTGCCCCAGGGCGGCGAGATCCAGCGGAGCGACCGGCAGGGGCGCGCGGTCGGGCCAGTGCAGCGCGTACCCGATCGCGTGACGCATGTCGGGTGGACCCAGATGCGCCAGCGTCGCCCCGTCCGCATAGGTCACCATCGCATGGATAATCGATTCCGGGTGGACCAGCACCCGGATGCGATCGTTGTCGAGCGCAAAGAACTCATGCGCCTCGATCACCTCGAGCGCCTTGTTGAACATGCTGGCACTGTCGATCGTGATCCGCTGTCCCATGGCCCAGTTCGGGTGACTGGACGCCTGTTCGACAGTCGCACTGTGCAAACGGTCCAGCGGCCAATCCCGAAACGCGCCGCCCGAGGCTGTGATGGTCACATGCTCGACGCGGTCGACGTTATCTTGGTCAAGGCATTGAAACAGCGCCGAGTGTTCGGAATCGACCGGCAGGATTGTGGCGCCATGCCGACGGCTTTGCGCCATCAGCAGGGGCCCCGCCGCGACCAGACTTTCCTTGTTTGCCAGCGCCAGCGTGCCGCCCCGCTGCACGACGCGCAGGCCCGGCGTGAGCCCTGCGGAGCCCACGATTGCCGACAATGTCCAGTCGCTGGGTCGCTGGGCGGCCTCGTCGATCGCGCTTTCGCCGGCAGCCGCCTGCACGTCCGACCCGGCCAGCGCGTCGCGCAGGGCGCCCAGCAGCGCCTCGTCGGAGATCACCGCGATTTTCGCGCGCAGCGCCCGGGCCATTTCCGCCAGCCGCGCGACGTTGCGCCCGCCCGTCAGCGCGACGGTGTGATAGGCTTCCGACCCACCGGCCCGCATCAGCAGGTCAAAGGCGCTTTCACCGACCGATCCGGTCGCGCCGAACACGGACACGCTCCGCATGTCAGGCCCCCAGCTGCGGCAGGGCGGTGAGCAGGCCGGCGAAGAACGACACGAGCAGGGCCGCGATCAGCGCATCGAACCGGTCCATCACGCCGCCATGGCCGGGGATCAGGTTCGAGCTGTCCTTGACCCCGATGCGACGCTTCAGCCAGCTCTCCGCGATGTCGCCCATCTGCCCGGCGAAGGCGATCAGAGGGCCGAGGATCAGGATGGTCCAGTCGGCGCGGCCCGCTGCCAGCAGACCCGCGGCCAGAACAAACGCTCCAACCCACCCGGCGACCGTCCCGCTCCACGTCTTCTTGGGACTCACGGTCGGCCAGAACTTCGGGCCGCCGACGGCGCGTCCGACGAAATAACCCAGAACGTCCGACTGGATGACCGTCAGGACGATCCACATCGTGGTGGCCAGACCCGAGATCTCGCGCACCCAGACCAGCTGCAGCGCGGCCAGGAAGAAGGCGGCGGCGAACCCGACATAGGCCACCCGGTGCGAGACATGGACGCCCCGCCAGCCGGCAAGCAACGGCACGAGCAGCACCATCGGCCCCCAAGGCAACGGCGCCAGCACCGCAATCAGAAAGGCGACGGCCGCCAAAAAGGCGATCAGATAAGGATGCCCGCGGGGATGAAGCTCGGCGTAACGCCAGGTCGTCATGCGGACCAGTTCCCACATCAGACCGCCAACCAGCATCGCAACCGCGAGGCGCAGCCACAGCCCGGCCGCGACCAGCACCGCTAGGCCCAGCACGGCGACGACGATGCCGGACCCAAGCCGGCGGGTCAGATCGCCCCAGCGTCCCGCGGTCGGGATGCGGCGGGGCGACGAACCATCATCCGTCATGCAGCCCCGAAACGCCGGTCGCGCATTCCGAACCTGGCGAGGATCCGTTCCAGGTGATCAGGGGTAAAATCCGGCCACAACGTGGTGGTGAACTCATATTCCGCATAAGCGGCCTGGAACGGCAGGAAATTCGAGACCCGGGTTTCGCCCGAGGTCCGGATGACGAGATCCGGATCGGGATGGCCCGCCGTATCCAGACAGGCGGCCAGATCGGCCTCGGTCGGATCGATGATCTCGCCCCTGGCGATCCGGCCGGCCAGTCGGCCGCAGGCGCGGGTCAGTTCGGCGCGTCCGCCATAATTGATCGCCACCGTCAGGTTCATGCGGCGGTTTCCGGCGGTCTGGACCTCGATGCTGTCCATCAGCCCGCGCAGCTTGGGGTCCAGCGGCTCGCGATCGCCGATGAACCGCATCCGCACGCCTTCCGCCGCCATCGCATCGGCCTCGCGCTTGATGTAGCGCGCGAAGATGCCCATGAGGCCCAGCACCTCGGCTGTCGACCGCTTCCAGTTCTCGGTCGAAAATGCGTAGATCGTCAACCAGTCCACCCCCATCAGCGGGCAGGCATGCACGATCTGCTTGACGCGTTCGGCACCGCGGCGGTGCCCCACGAGGCGCGGCCATCCGCGTTCGCTGGCCCACCGTCCGTTGCCATCCATGATGATGGCAACGTGGCGCGGGCGGGCCGCCCCTTCGGCGGTCGCGGATGTCAGTTGCGGGGCAAGCTCGACGGCCATCCGATCAGACCTGCATGATCTCGGCCTGTTTCGATTCAAGCGCCTTGTCGACCTCGGCAATGGCCTTGTCGGTCAGGTCCTGCACGGCCGACTCCCAGAACTTCTGGTCATCCTCGGCCATCCCGGCGGCCTTGGCCTTCTTGACCTGGTCCATGCCGTCGCGCCGGACGTTGCGGATGGCGACGCGCGCATGTTCGGCGTACTGGGCAGCAACCTTGGTCAGTTCGCGCCGCCGTTCCTCGTTCAGTTCGGGGATGGGCAGCATGATGATTGTGCCGTTCAGCTGCGGGTTGATGCCGAGGCCGCTCTCGCGGATCGCTTTTTCGACCTTGCCGACCAGCGCCTTGTCCCAGACGTTTATCGTCACCATGCGCGGTTCGGGGACGTTGACGGTGCCGACCTGGTTGATCGGCGTGATTGCACCATAGGCATCGACCATGATCGGATCGATCATCGAGGCCGAGGCCCGACCGGTCCGAAGAGACTGGAATTCGTGGCGCAGGCTGTCCATGGCGCCCCTCATCCGGCGTTCCAGGTCGTCGGTGTCAATCTCGATGTCGTCGGCCATTCTGCCTGCCCTTGCCGGTACTGCCTGTTCTCGCGCTTGTAGCGGCGCCGACAGGCTTAGCAAACCCTTTGCAGAAAGGTTGGCGTATTTGCCGCGGACCTATGCTGCGCCGACCACAGGCGCAGTTCACGTCGGCTCGTAGGCGCTTCCGTCTTCGGCGCGGCGTGGTTCGGCCAGATACCGGCCCTGGCCGGGCAGGGCCACTGACCGGAACGTGCGGGCGAGCTGGTGCAGGGCTGCCCGCATTTCGGGCCCGCGCATCGGCTGTCCGTGGAAACTGATCGCCAGTTCCGGCTCCAATGCGGCAAGTTTCCGCACCGATTCCTCCGCCGCCTCCCAGTCGATGGTGAAATACATGGGCGGCCCGTGCATCTGCGGTTCCTGAACCGCGACATCATAGGCCGATTCCTGCCCGGTCGTGCAGAACGCGTCGGCCGCAAGCAATGCCCGGTCCGCTTCGCGCCACAGGGCGATCTGGCCCACCGAATGGCCAGGCACGTGAATCCACTGCCAGCCCGGCATCGACGGCACGCTGCCGTCCTCGGGCAGAGCTCGCAGGCGCCTCGCGACATTGACGGGGCTGGTCGGATAAAGACCGGCCAGCCGGGCAAGCAGGCCGCCCCCCACACCGGGATCCGGCGGTGGATAGCCGGCGCGGCCGTCTAGATACGGGTGCTCGAGCGGATGGGCGAACACGGGGACGTCCCATTCCTCGGCCAACTGCTCGAGCGCGCCCACATGGTCGAAATGGCCATGCGTCACGATGATGGCGGCAGGACGTGACCTTTCGCCGAACCGGGCCAAGACCGCACTGCGGATCAGCGGTGCGCTTCCCTTCAGTCCCGTGTCGATCAGCACCCATTCCCGGTCACCGGCGCCCGCCGGACCCCAGAACACCACGTTGACAAGCGCGATGCGCCGATAGGCCAGATCCGGTGCGACCTCGTGCGTATGGTCGTTGCGCGCCGCATCCAGTTCCGGCTGCAGGGCGACAGCCCCATCCGACAGGGGGATCTGTTCGGCCATGTCCACCTCCGCTGGTTGCTGATGGGCAACATCCGGCGGAATGGAAGGTTCCGGTGTTTCAGCCGTGCACGGTCGTCGATGTCCCCTGCCCCGCGAGGATGCCGCGAAAACCACCCGGCTCGTCCAGCGAGAACACGATGATCGGCAGGTCGTTGTCGCGGGCCAGGGCAATCGCGCTGGCGTCCATCACCCCCAGGTGCTTCTGCAGCACCTCGTCATAGGTCACCCGCTCGTACCGCTTTGCATCGGCGTGGAACTTGGGGTCCTTGTCGTAGACGCCGTCGACCTTGGTGCCCTTGAAGATCGCCTCGCAATTCATCTCCGACGCGCGCAGCGTGGCGGCGGTGTCGGTGGTGAAATACGGGTTTCCGGTGCCCGCGGCGAAAATGATGATCCGCTTCTTTTCCAGATGACGCACCGCCCGGCGGCGGATGTAGGGCTCCGCGACCTCGTCCATGCGGATCGCGCTGATCACGCGCGTGTGGATGCCCTTGGCCTCCAGCGCCGACTGCATGGCCAGCGCGTTCATCACGGTGGCCAGCATTCCCATGTAATCGGCAGTCGTCCGCTCCATCCCCTGGGCGCTGCCCTGCAGCCCGCGGAAGATGTTGCCGCCGCCGATCACCATGCAGATCTCGACGCCCAGCCTGTGTACCGATTCCACCTCGTCGGCGATGCGGGCGACGGTCGGCGGATGCAGGCCGTAGCCCTGATCGCCCATCAGCGCCTCGCCCGAGATCTTCAGCAGCACCCGGGAATAACCCGCCGGGGCGATCAGTGCCTTGTCCATCATCGTCCTGAATCCCCTGCCGCGCTGCGCGCTGTTCCGTCGGGGCGCAAAATGTCGCAAAGCGAATGGGTGTTCAACCAAGTGCCTTGCCATGCCTGATCGCCACGAGCTTGCCTCCCGCGTCGATCCGGACCGACACGTGCTGATTGCGGGGCCGACCGCGTCCGGCAAATCCGGGCTGGCGCTGGCACTCGCGCGCTCTCAGGGTGGCATCGTGGTCAACGCCGACGCATTGCAGGTGTGGTCCTGCTGGCGGGTGCTGACCGCGCGACCTTCGTCCGTGGATGAGGCTGCAGCCGCCCACGCGCTGTACGGGCACGTGCATCCGGACCAGAGCTATTCGGTGGGCGACTGGCTGACCGAGATCGGGACACTGCTGAAAACGGGACAACGCCTGATCATCGTGGGCGGAACAGGGTTGTACCACACCGCGCTTACACGCGGACTCGCGGTGATCCCGCCGGTGCCGCCCGGTGTCCGTGCACAAGGCGACACCTGGCTGGCGGACGGCGGGCTTGAGGAGATGATCGCGGCGCTGGACCCGCGCACCCGTGCGCGTCTGGACCTGCGCAACCCCGCCCGTGTCCAGCGCGCGTGGGAGGTGCTGACCGCGACCGGACGCGGGCTGGCCGACTGGCAGGCGGACACGCCGCCCCCGCTGATTGGTCCCGAGGACGCGACCCGTCTGGTGCTGCATGTCGACCGCGATCGCCTGGCCCGCCGCATCGCGCAGCGCTTTGACCTGATGGTGCAGCAAGGGGCGCTGGACGAAGTGGCGGCGATGCTGCCGCACTGGGACCCGCGGGCCCAATGGGCCCGCGCCATCGGCGCGGCGGAACTGGCCGGATACCTGCAGGGCAGGCGCAGCCTGGAGGACGCGCGGGAGCAGTCTGTCGTGGCGACCCGGCAGTATGCCAAATCTCAGCGCATCTGGTTCCGCAACCGGATGCGCGACTGGACGCGCATCGAAGCGCCATATGACGGCTGACCGAAGCGGCGGAACTGAGGCGCAGTGCCCTAACCGGCCCGTCCGAAGGTCACCCGCGCTTCGGTCAGGCGCCGCACATGCATGGCGCCCGGTGCATGTGCGAAACCCACCAGCACGCCGGGGCCGTGTCAGGACACCTGGGCTGCCGCCTCCTCGGGCAAGCGACCGCGGAATCCCTGAGCAACGACGAATTTCTCGGACGAGTCCGAGCGGCTCGCCGGCGGCTTGACGTTCGCGACCTTGTCAAAGCGCTGTTTCAGCAAGGTCTGCAGACCGGTCTCCGCCCCACCGGCAAGGACCTTGGCGACAAAGGTGCCGCCGGGTACCAGCACATCGAAGGCGAAGGCCGCAGCGGCCTCCACCAGTGCGACGATCCGGATATGATCGGTGTTCTTGTGCCCCGACGCCGACGCCGCCATGTCGGACATCACGACGTCCGCCGCCCCGCCCAGCCAAGCCTTCACCTTGGCGTCCGCATCGTCGGACAGGAAGTCCAGGCGGTGGATGTCCGCACCCGGGATGGGGTCGACCTCCTGCAGGTCGATGCCCAGCACCGTGCCGCGGGCCTGACCGCTGACATCACCGAGCGCGTTGACCCGACGGACAGCGACCTGGCACCACCCGCCGGGGGCACAGCCCAGATCCACGACCCGTGCCCCAGGCACCAGGAACCGGTACTTGTCATCCAGTTCGAGGATCTTGTAGGCGGCCCGGCCCCGGTAGCCTTCCCGCTTGGCGCGGGTCACGTAGGGATCATTCAGCTGCCGCTCCAGCCAGAGCGTGCTGGACAGCTTGCGGCCCTTGGCCGACTTGACTCGCACCCGCAGGTCGCGCTGACCGCGGCCAGAGCTCTTGCGGACCCGGTCACCCGGCTTTTTCGGTCCGTCAGCCATCAGGCGACCCCCTGCAGGGTTTCTGGCCTGAGCACCCCGTCCCGCACCATCTGGGCATACAGCAGCCCTTCGCGCAGGCCACGATCCGCCACCGACAAGCGGTTCGTGGGCCAGATCCGCATCAGCGTCTGCAGGATCGCGGCACCCGACATGATCAACGCGTGGCGTTCGCGGCCGATGCGGGGATCGGCCCGCCGGCCTTCTGGGCCCAGCAGCAGGTAATCGCGGATCACCCTGTCGATCTGCGTCGTGGTCATGGTCAGCCCGTCCACCTTTGTCCGGTCATAGCGTTTCAGGCCCAGATAGCTGGCGGCCACGGTGGTCACCGTCCCCGAGGTGCCGATGATCTGGAAATTGTCGGCCGCGCGTCCTGCGGTGACATAGGGCAGGAAGTCGCTCAACATCTCCTCGAAGTGCCAGCTCATCAGCGCGAACCGGCCGGAGTCGTCCTCGACATCCGCAAACTGGTCGCGCAGCGTGGCCACGCCTAGCGGGACGCTGATCCAGTCGACGACGCGGGCGGCGCCGGGCTTCGGATCCCTGAAGCCATCGCCCAGCGCCATGATGGCCCGCGCGCGCTCGCGCGGCTCGACGTCGCTGACATCGATCCAGACCAGTTCCGTCGAACCGCCGCCGATGTCGACGATCAGCAGCTGTTCGGATTGGGCGCTGACCAGCGGAGCGCAGGATATGACCGCCAGCCGTGCCTCTTCTTCCGGCTGGATGATCTCGATCGGCAGCCCCGTTTCGCGGCGGATGGTGCGCATGAAATCCCGGCTGTTGCGGGCCCGGCGGCATGCCTCGGTCGCCACCAGTCGCATCCGGATCACGCCGTGGTTTTCCAGCTTTCGCCGGCAGACCTGCAGCGCATGCACGGTCCGCGCCATCGACTGGCGCGACAACCGCCCGGACGCTTCCAGTCCAAGCCCAAGCTGAACGGGCTTGGAGAAACTGTCGATCACCTGGAACTGACTGCCCGAAGGGCGGGCGATCAGCATCCGGCAACTGTTCGTGCCTAGATCGAGAGCCGCATAGAGCGTGCTCTCGTCAGGCTGGCGGGCGGCGGCAGGCTCGACCGATGTTTTCGGGAACGCGTCCGCACCCGCAGGACGCCTGGGCGTCATCGCAACGCCCTCCGATAGTGAGTTGCCTTGAAGGTAGCCACGGCCCGCGTCGGGTTCAACCCTTGCACAAGCCGGCCTTGCACAAGCTGGACACGAAAAAGGGGGCCTGCCGGCCCCCTTCTATGCGAAATTCGACAGCGGCGCTGCGACCGCGGCCGTGTTACTGAAGTGTGCCAGGCCGGCATGCCGTTCCGCGAGACCGCGCCCTTGGCCTCCCGTGAGGAACGGGCGTGCCCCTTCACCTGGCATCGCTTCATGCAGGGCAGGCTCGCGGCACCGGAGAGCGGCCCTGCTGGTCGTCGCTAGGTCCGATGCCACGGCGGCCCGGCTTGCAGCAGCGGCATCGGTGTCCTAGACCGCGCCAAGCCCGGAGCATCGCATGATCATCGTCGCAGCCATCATTCTTGGCGCCTTTCTTGGCGACCGTCGGGCCCGCAGCATCGGCGGCAACGGCAAGGACCGGATGCAATATGCCGCCGCCCACGCCTTGGGCTTTGCCGTACTCGGGTTGTTCCTGACCATCATCATCGACCGCCTGATGAGGGGCTGAGATGTTCAGGCCGTTCCTCGATGCGTTGCGCCGGCAGGGGGTTCCGGTCAGCCTGCGCGAATGGCTGGACCTGATGGGCGCGATGCAGGCGGAGATCGCCGGCTGGTCGGTCGATGATTTCTACACGCTGTCCCGCGTTGTGCTGGTCAAGGACGAACGTCACATCGACCGGTTCGACCGGGCCTTCTCCGAAAGCTTTGCGGGGCTGGAGACGGTCCCGGTCGAGGCCCTCGTCAGCGAGACCGCCCTGCCGCGGGAGTGGCTGGAGAAGCTGGCCGAAAAGCTGCTGACCGACGCGGAAAAGGCGCAGGTCGACGGCACCGGCAGCTTCGAGGCGCTGATGGAAAAGCTGCGCGAACGCCTGGCCGAACAGCAGAAGCGTCATCAGGGCGGCAGCAAGTGGATCGGGACCGCCGGCACCTCGCCCTTCGGTGCCTACGGGTACAACCCGGAAGGGGTGCGGATCGGCCAGCACGAAAGCCGTCACAGGCGTGCGGTCAAGGTCTGGGACAAGCGGGAATTCCGCGATTTCGACGACCGCGTCGAACTGGGCACCCGCAACATCAAGGTCGCGTTGAAACGCCTGCGCGAATGGGCGCGGCATGGCGCGGCAGAGGAACTGGACCTGCCCGGAACGATCCGGGCCACGGCCGATCACGGCTATATCGACGTGCAGACCCGCCCCGAACGGCGCAACGCCGTCAAGGTGCTGCTGTTCATGGACGTGGGCGGCAGCATGGACGACCATGTCAGGATCGTCGACGAGCTGTTCTCCGCGGCCCGCGCCGAGTTCAAGCACTTGGAACATTACTATTTCCACAACTGCCTGTACGAAGGCGTGTGGCAGGACAACCGTCGCCGCTGGGATGCGCAGACGCCCACCTGGGACGTGCTGCATCGGTTCGGCCGCGACTACAAATGCATTTTCGTGGGCGATGCCTCGATGTCCCCGTACGAGATCGTAGCGCCCGGGGGCGCGAACGAACACTGGAATCCGGAACCCGGCGAGTTGTGGTTGCGGCGCGCCGCCGAAACATGGCCGGACCATGTGTGGCTGAACCCCGTGCCCGAACGGCTGTGGGGGCACACGCCGTCGATCGGCATGATCGGCGCGCTGTTCGAGAACCAGATGATGCCGCTGACGCTCGAGGGGCTGACCCGCGCGATGCGCGTGCTCGGGTGATGTCCGGTCCGGGGCAGACCGGATGTTCCCCGCGGCGGTGAGGGCGTTGGCCATTCTGGCGCTGCGAGGTTCCTGCATGGCCGCTTTACGGCGGCGATTCTGGCGGGCGCGCTGATCTGGGTGGCCGTGTATTCAAGTCCAGCATGGCATTCGGGGCAAACCTGCAGGCGGCGGCTGACCGCGCCGGATCTGCGCTAGGGTTGGTCGCCGCACCGCAGTTGCACAGGAGTGGCGGCCCGGTCGTCCCGCAGCACCGATTGACGCCGGACATCCGACCGCCCACATCAGGTCCATGATCAAGTTCCTGCCGATCCTGCTGATCGTCCTCTACGCCGTCGGCATGTGGCTGTTTTCGGCCTGGCGGCTGAAGCACGAACTTGACAGCAAATCGACACCGCTGGACGAACCGCGGATGAAGGACATGCTGGCCCGGCTGGGCGCCGCCATGGACTTGCCGCCGGTCCGCGCCTTCGTCTACGAGATCGCGCCGGTGAACGGGCTGGCGGCCCCGGATGGTCGGGTCTTCCTGACCCGTGGCTTTCTGGACCAGCTGGCCCGGGATCGCGTCACCGAGGCCGAGCTGGCGTCGGTGATCGCACATGAACTGGGCCACGTTGCCCATGGTCATGCTCGACGTCGCATGCTCGACTTTGCCGGCCAGAACGTGATCCGCACCGTGCTGGCAGGCGTGCTCGGACGGTTCCTGCCGGGGATCGGGCACTGGCTCGGCGCGCTGGTTGCCAGTGCCGTCGCCGCCCGCCTGTCCCGCCAGGACGAGTACGAGGCCGATGCGTTTGCCGCCGCGCTGATGGTCAAGGCGGGCTTGGGCACCGGACCGCAGAAATCCCTGCTGCAACGTCTGGGCAAGCTGACCGGATCGGGCGGCAGGGGACCGGTCGCCTGGCTCGCGTCGCATCCGGCGACCGATCGCCGCATCGCCGCGATCGAGATGCTCGAGGAGCGCTGGCAGCAACGCCACAGCGGCGATTCCGATCGGGCCCCCAACTGACGATCCTGCCGCCGTCCCGCGCGTCGCGACGGCATCCGCCTAGTCATCAGTCTGCGCGCGCCCCCAGGGTCGGACTGATCACCGCAGCAGCGGCGGGCCGTCGGCCGCACCCGAAGCGCGCACCCCCATGCGCAGCCCCGCGCCGATCCGGTGGGCCAGCGCCGACCAGGACCGCGCGGTGTCCGGCGGCAGGGTCCGGATCAGCGTGGCGTCGAACAGCGCCAGCCAGTGTTCGAAATGCTCGGGGCGCACATCGCCCGCAGCGCGATGGACCTGCATCGGATTGCCGTCATAGCTGCGGTCGCCGAGAATCGCGTTGCGCCAGAAACTGGCGATCCGCGCCTCGTGCGCTGGCCAGTCGGTGACATGGGCGGCAAAGACCGGACCCAGCACCTCGTGTCGACGAACCGCGGCGTAGAACACGGTCACGACGCGGTCGATCTGCGCGGCGGTCAGCGGAAAGCGGGGCGGCATCGTCATGCCCGCAATGTGGCCCCCGTCCCCGCCCGGATCAACCGCGGGCGGGTTGAACCAGCCGCTGCAATTCGTCGCGCAGCGCGGCCGGGTCGGTCTGATCCGGTGATCGGCGCTGGTCCAACGCCGCCGCCGCGCGGGCTGCAGAAGCGGGGGTCATCAACCCGACCGTGGCGACCACCGCCGCGAATTCATCCCGCGACGCGTTGCAATGCAGCACCAGATCGCAGCCGGCGGCCAGCGCGGCGGCGGCGCGTTCCGCCGGGCTGCCCGCGAGCGCGTTCATGCCGATATCATCGCTCATCAGCAGACCGCCGAAACCGATCCTTTCGCGGATCAGGGTGATCACGGGCGGGGATGCCGTCGCCGGCCGGTCGTCGAGCGCGGTCAGCCGGACATGCGCCGTCATCCCGATCGGCAGATCCGACAGGGCCCGAAACGGGACGAAGTCGGTGTCCTCCAGCTCATCCATCGGCACGTCCACGCAGGGCAGCTCATGGTGGCTGTCCACGCGGCCCCGGCCATGGCCCGGCATGTGCTTGACGACGGGCAGGACGCCCGCGGCGAGGAGCCCGGCAGCGGCGGCGCGCCCCATCCGGGTGACGGTTTCCGCATCCTGCCCGAGGCAGCGATTGCGCAGGAACGGATGCGTCTCCGCGCGGGCGATATCGAGGCAGGGCGCGGCCGTGCAGTCGATGCCCGAGTCGCGCAGTTCCCCGCCCATCAGCCGGTGCCGCAACTCGACGGCCCGGGCGCCGTCGGCGGCGCTGTCCAGGGGCGCGGGCCAGTCTGTCCAGTGCGGGCTGCGCAGCCGCTGCACCCGGCCACCTTCCTGATCGGTCATCACCACGGCAGCGCGGCCGACCGCATCGCGAAGATCATCCGTCAGCCGGCGCAGCTGCGCCGGGTTGTCGACATTCCGGTCGAAGAGGATGAAGCCCCAGGGATCGGCCTCGCGCAGGAATGCCCGCTCGTCGGGACCGAGCGTCAGCCCCTCGACGCCAAGGATGGTCGCGCCATGGACAGACGCGGCCGTACCGAACGCAGGCGCCCCGTCGCGGGACGACGGGGCGGCGGGTCGCGTTATGGTCCGATCGGCGGCGCCGCTCACTGCGCCAGCGCGGGAATGCAGTCGGTGCCGGTCTCGATCAGAGACGCGCAGAACTTGCGCGCGTCGTCGCGGCTGTCGAATCCCGCGACCCGCAGCCGCCAGAAGGTCCGTCCGCCTGCCACATGCTTCTGCACGACCGGTGCCTTGCCGGCGAACAGCGAACCGTGGCGGCTGGCGATGCGGCCCCATTCGGAACTGGCAATCGCGTCGCTGTCGAAGGCCCCGATCTGGACCAGCGGGGCGCCCGCGCTCACGCTGGCCGATGCCACCGGACCGGGATCATCGGCCCGAACAGTTTCGACCGGCGTTGCATCCGCAGCCTGATCGCGGGTCCGCGACGGAGGCGGCGGCACGTCGGCGGCCGCAGCCTGCGCCCGGGCCGGTGCCGGAGCGTCGGCCGCGGGCGCGGTCGCCACGGCGCGCGGTCGCGCGGCCGGACGGGACGACCGGGCCAGTGCGGCGGGCGCGGTCTCGACACCCGCCTCGGTCAGGGCCTGGGTGATCGCCGCATCCTGCGCCTGCGCGCCGTCGAGGTCGGTGACCGCCTCGTTGACGGGTGCTTCGGCCGGCGGGGCGTTCGACAGCAGGGCGGTATCGGTTTCCTCGACAATGGCCGCGTCGGCCGTCGCGCGCGCGCGGTCCGCCGCGGCGGCCGCTTCCGCATCCGCGACAGCGATCGACGCCTGCTCGTCCGGGTTTGCTGGCATTTCCTCGGTCGTCGCGGTCTCCCGCGCGGCGACACCGAGTTCGCCCATCGGCACGTCGTCCGCCGCCAGCGCCGTAGGGGCGGGCGCGATCGCGACTTCGGCGGTGGGGTTTGCCTCGGCGCCGGCAGCAATGGCATTGACCGCCAGGCCGCTGCGGTCGGTCAGTTCGCCACCCGGTTCGTCCGGGGCGATCCGCGATTCGCCTTGCACGGCACGAATCACCGGCACGCCGGACACGTCGCGAACCACCAGCCGATAGCCCCAGACCACCAGCGACAGCATCAGCAGGACCGAGACGAGCGCCCCCAGGTAGTGGGTCAGGCGCGCCACCCGACCGATCAGCGTGTCCCGTTCGGTGAGCGGCGCCGTCGGATCGGTGACAAAGCGGCCTTCGTTCCAGTCCTCGTCGGCCCAGTCCTGACCGGCATGAACGCCGGAAAAGGCATGATCGTCATAGGGCGCCCCGTGATGCGCGCCGTCGTATCCGCCGGAACGGAAATCCACCACTGTCATGTTCTGTCCTGCCTTCTTGCCGGTTGACCCGGCTTGTCCGTTGACTGCTCGCATTCGGCCCTGGCAGGTCGCGCCTTATCTAACGCATTTCCTGCACCGGGGTGACGCCCAAGATACCTAGACCCGCCGAAATGACAACGGCGACGGCACGGACCAGGGCGATTTTGGACGCTGTTGTGGCAACATCACCATCCTGCACGAATCTCAACGACGGCTCGTCATTGCCGCGGTTCCACAACGCGTGCAGGTCCGAGGCGAGATCGTACAGGTAGAACGCCACCCGGTGCGGTTCATGGGCGCGCGCCGCAATCTCGACGGTGCGAGGCCATTCCGCGATCTTGCGCGTCAGCGCGATCTCGGCCGGATGGTCCAGCCCGGCCAGATCAGCCGCCGCCAGGGCGGAATCGCCCACGTCGACGCCCATCTCGGCGGCGCGGCGGGTGACGCTGTGGGCCCGCGCGCTGGCATACTGGACGTACCAGACCGGGTTGTCGCGGGACTGTTCCAGAACCTTGGCAAAGTCGAAATCCAGCGGCGCGTCGTTCTTGCGGGTCAGCATGTGAAAGCGGGTGACGTCCACGCCCGCCTGCTCCACCACGTCGCGCAGCGTGACGAAGGTGCCGGAGCGCTTGGACATCTTGAAGGGCTGGCCGTTCTGGAACAGCCTGACCAGCTGGATCAGCTTGACGTCCAGCGGTACCCGTCCGTCCGACAGCGCGGCCACCGCGGCCTGCATGCGCTTGACATAGCCGCCGTGATCGGCGCCGAAGATGTCGATCAGCTGGTCGAAACCGCGATTGATCTTGTCCCAGTGATACGCGATGTCCGGCGCGAAATACGTCCATGAGCCGTCCGACTTGCGCACCGGGCGGTCCACGTCATCCCCGTGCGCGGTGGACCTGAACAGGGTCTGTTCACGCGCCTCCCACTCCTCGGGCAGCTTGCCCTTCGGGGGCTCCAGCACCCCCTCGTAGATCAGCCCGGCCTGATCCAGTCGCGCGATCGCGGCCTCGATCCGGCCGGTCCCATAGATCGCCCGTTCCGACGAATAGACATCCATGCTGACGCCCAGCAGCGCCAGGTCGTCCCGGATCATCTGCATCATGGCCTGGGTGGCGATGTCTCGTACGGTGACCAGCCATTCGGACTCCGGCTGGTTGAGCAGGCTGTCGCCGAACTGCTGCTTCAGCGCCTCTCCGACCGGAATCAGGTAGTCGCCCGGGTACAGCCCCTCGGCAATCTGGGGATCCAGCCCGTGCGCCTCGCGGTATCGTTCGAAGGCAGAGCGCGCCAGCACGTCGACCTGCGCGCCGCCATCGTTGATGTAGTATTCGCGGGTGACGCTGTGGCCGGCAAATTCCAGCAGGTTGGCCAGCGCATCGCCGAACACGGCGCCGCGCATGTGCCCCACATGCATCGGCCCCGTCGGGTTGGCGCTGACGAATTCGACGTTGATGCGGTCACCCCGACCGGGTGGAACGCGGCCGTAATCCGGCCCCTGCCGCAGCGCCGCTCGGATCACGTCCTGCCAGTTCTCCGCGGCGACCCGCAGATTCAGGAAGCCGGGTCCTGCCACCTCGGCCGAGATGATCCGCGGGTCCGCCGTCAGCCGGGATGCCAGCGCCTGGGCGATATCGCGCGGCTTCATCCCCGCGGGCTTCGCCAGAACCATGGCCGCGTTGGTGGCCATGTCGCCGTGGGCGGGATCCCGTGGCGGCTCGACCGCGACATTGGCGAGGTCCAGCCCGGCCGGCAATGTGCCGTCACCCATCATGGCAGCCAGCGCCTCGGTCACGAGGGCGCGGATATCGGCGAAAAGATTCATCAATGTCGTCCTGTCTGCTGACGGACGCGATAGCGAATGCCCCGCTGCGCCGCAACCGGGCGGGCACCGCGGATCAACGCAGCGCTTCTGCATCCGTCATGCGGCCGCCGCGACGGGGTGCCGCCGCGGGAACGTGGCGCCGTTCCGGGGCGATCCGCAGTCTGGCCTTAACCGTCCGTGCAAAGGCGGGTGCCGCTTCAATGCAGTCGCCTGCCGGCACTCAGGCGCCAGCGCTACGTCGCGTGTTCAATTTCCGCGTCCATCGGCAGGCCACGGGAGTTGCTGGCCGGGAGGGTTGCATCATATGCGCCGCCAGCTTATCTGGGGGTCGAGAGGTTGGCGCGGGCGAGCGCCTCGCCAACCCGGTCAGGTCCGGAAGGAAGCAGCCGTAACGAGCCCCGCTTGGGTCGTTGTCCAGCCTCTCACCCTCCCCCGAGTTCCCGAATGTAAACCTGACGGGGTCGTCGATCCTGCGGACGAAACCTGCTCTTTTGCGCTCGGCCGGGCGCGCGCATGAAGGGTCAGAGGATCGGCGCATCGAGATAGGTCGATATGGTGTAGTCGACCGGGGCGCCCCTCTGTCGAATGAGGAGTCTCGCCCCCCATGCGGGCGCGTTTCTTATGGGTCGGGCCGGCAAGACTTGCGATCGGACCCGCCGGTCGCCGAAGGTCATGCACGTTGCGCGCCGAACAGCATCGGTCATAGGCTGATGCCATGAAAGCCGCGCCGTTTTTCAGCCGTTCCATCCGCGTCTACCCGGATCAATCGTGCGGGGATAACACCACCATCGTGCGACCCGAGTCGGCCTCATGACCGACAACCCCGCGCCCCAGGACGACACCCCGGACGACGGCAGCCGCGCAGAACAGCGCACCGAATGGGCCGAGGATCGGACCACGCTGGCGGCCGAACGCACCTTCGCCGGCTGGATGCGGACCGGCATGGCCTCGCTCGGCGTCGCAATCGGTCTTCAGGCGGTGTTCAGGGCGTTCGAGCCGACCTGGGCGCCCAAACTGGCGGCGATGATCTTTGTCGGCACAGCGATCGCGATGTTCCTCTCAGCGGCGTGGCGGACCCGCAAGATGCTGAGGCGCCTGAACGCGCACCAGGTCAAGCCGCAGAAGCCCAACCGGATGCTGCTGCAGGCCGTGATGCTCAGCATCGGCGCAGTTGCCATCGCGGTGATCCTGGTGCTGCTGTGACACGCCCGATCATGCCCGGCGCGAGGCACCGACATGACGGCGGTCAGACCATTCCCCGCAGCCACCGCGCCATCAGCCAGCCGGCGATCGGACCCTTGCGTGGCGCGCGCACCGATGGATGCGCACCGGCCATCACCTGCGCCATCTCGCCCCGGTCCAGCCACATCGCGTCGTCCAGCTCGACCGGATCGATCCGGATGTCGTCGGTCAGCGCCTCGCCCACGCAGCCCAGCATCAGGGATGCCGGAAAGGGCCAGGGCTGGCTGGTCACGTAGCGGACGGGCCCAACCACCACGCCGGTTTCCTCGGCCACCTCGCGCCGCACCGCCGCCTCGACCGTCTCGCCGGGTTCCACAAAGCCGGCGAGACAGGAATACATCCCCTCGGGCCACCCCGGCGACCGGCCCAGCAGCAGGCGGTCGTTCCGCTCGATCAGCATGATCACGACCGGATCGGTGCGGGGAAACTGCACCGCCCCGCAGGAGGCGCAGCGCCGCTGCCAGCCGGACTGCGCCGGAGCAGTGTCATGCCCGCAGGCCGGGCAGAACCGGTGCCCGGCATGCCAGCCGGTCAGCGCCCGCCCGGTGGCGGCCAGTTCACCATCCGCCCCCGGCAGCGTCGTCAGCATGCCCCGCAGTTCGACGAACCGGGCCTCCGGAATGTCCGGGTGGTGCTGTTCGGTCGGATCCAGGAACAGCTGGGTTTCGGGCAGGTTGGGCGGCGCCCAAGCAGACAGGTCCTGCGCGGCGACCGGATCTCCCCCCGACGTTCCCAGCAGGATCGGCGGCTCGGCATCGGCGAGCGCCGGATGACCGGGGTCCAGCCAGGCCAGCGCCCCGCCGGACGTTACCAGCACCTTGCCCCGCCAGACCGGCAACACCCGGGCCTGCCCCCGCCAGCGATCATCCGCCCGCAGATGCGCGGCGCGATCAAAGGCCGGTTCGGACGGCGGAACGTCCGTTTCCCGCAGCTCTGGGTCCGCCCCGCAAAAGGCCAGCGTCCAGTCCTGTGCCTGCACCTGCATCGTCTCACCCCGCGGTTTGCCGGCGGCGACCGTGCCGCAGGGCGACCGGCGCCGCAAGCGCCGGTTTACCTCGGCCTGCCGGACCCCTAGATTGTCGCGGTCATGGAGACGTCGATGCCCGACACAGCCCCTGCCTATCAGGTCCTGGCCCGCAAATACCGGCCGGAGACCTTTGCCGATCTGGTCGGGCAGGACGCCATGGTCCGCACGTTGAAAAACGCGTTCCAGGCCGACCGCATCGCGCAGGCCTTCATCATGACCGGCATTCGCGGGACCGGAAAGACCACCACTGCGCGGATCATTGCCAAGGGCATGAACTGCGTCGGCCCGGATGGTCAGGGCGGGCCCACCACCGAGCCCTGCGGAGTGTGCGAGCATTGCACGGCCATTATGGAGGGCCGGCATGTCGACGTGCTGGAGATGGATGCCGCATCCCGGACCGGAGTCGGCGACATCCGCGAGATCATCGAGAGCGTGCATTACCGGGCGGCCTCGGCCCGCTACAAGATCTACATCATCGACGAAGTGCACATGCTGTCCACCAGCGCCTTTAACGCACTGCTTAAGACGCTGGAAGAGCCGCCGCCGCATGTGAAGTTCATCTTTGCCACCACCGAGATCCGCAAGGTGCCGGTGACGGTCCTGTCACGCTGCCAGCGCTTCGACCTGCGCCGGATCGAGCCCGAGGTGATGATCGGCCTGCTGCGCCGGATTGCCGCTGCCGAGGGCGCGGGCATCGCGGAAGACGCGCTGGCGCTGATCACCCGCGCTGCCGAGGGTTCGGCCCGCGACGCGACCAGCCTGCTGGACCAGGCGATCAGCCACAGTGTCGGCGACGGGGGCGAGACGACGGCGCTGCACGTGCGGACGATGCTGGGCCTGGCCGACCGCGGCCGGGTGCTCGACCTGTTCGACATGATCCTGCGCGGCGCGGCGGCCGAAGCCCTGGCCGAACTGCAATCGCAATATGCAGGCGGCGCCGATCCGCAGGCCGTGCTGCGCGATCTGGCGGAAATCACCCACTGGGTCAGCATCGTCAAGATCACCCCCGAGGCGGCGGAGGATCCCACCGTCGGCCCGGACGAACGCAGCCGCGGCCGCGACATGGCGGACAGGATCGCGATGCGGGCGCTGACGCGCCTGTGGCAGATGCTGCTGAAGTCGCTGGAAGAGGTCGCCGCCGCTCCGAACCCGATGATGGCCGCGGAAATGGCGGTCATCCGGCTGACACATGTGGCCGATCTGCCCGACCCCGAGACGCTGATCCGCAAGGTCCAGGCAGCACAGGTGGCGGGCGACTTCACCCGGGGGCACGGACCCGCGCCATCCTCGGTGTCCCCCGCGCCGGCCCATGCCTCCGCCGCGACGCCCGGTCGCGCAAGTGCCCCGGCGGTTGGATCGCCGGCGCCGGCGCAAGCCGCACCCCCAATCCCGGCGTCCGCGGTGCGGATGTCCGGACCGCGCACGGGTGGCGCCCCCGCCACCGCCCTGCCTGCGGGCGATCCGGTGCCGGCGGTCTTGCCCGATGCCCTGGCGGGCTATCCCGATTTCCTGTCGGTGGTGGAGCTGATCCGCCGGATGCGCGACATGCGCCTGCTGCTCGAGGTCGAGCAGCATCTGCGGCTGGTGCGCTATGCGCCCGGCCGGATCGAGTTCCAGCCCACGGAAGACGCGCCCCGCGACCTGGCGGCGCGACTTGCGGACCGGCTGCGCGGCTGGACGGGCGGCACCCGTTGGGCGGTGTCCGTCGTCGACCGGGGCGGCGATCCCACGATCGCCGAGCAGCGCGCCGAACGGCAGGCGGCCGAGGTTCAGCTTGCCCGCCAGAACCCCGTGGTGCAGGCGATCCTGGCCGTGGTGCCGGATGCCACCATCACCGTGCGGCACGAGAAACCACCGGCCACGTCCGACCCGGCCACGGAAGGCGGGCCGGACGACCTGCATGCCCACCCCGAAGGCCCCGTCGCGGCCGTCGAGGAATGGGACCCGTTCGAGGATGAGGAGTGAACGCATGAAGAACCCGTTTGGCGGGATGGGCGACCTGTCGAAGATGATGCAGGCCGCGAAGGACATGCAGGGCAAGGTCGACGACCTGCAGAAGTCGCTGGATGCGATCACCGTGGTGGGCGAGGCCGGCGCGGGTCTGGTCAAGGCGACAGCGACGGCCAAGGGCGACCTGACGGCGCTGGACATCGACCCGTCGATCTTTGTCGCCAGCGAAAAGCAGGTGGTCGAGGATCTGATCCTGGCCGCGATCAAGGATGCGCAGCGTCGCGCCCAGGACCGCGCCCAGCAGGAAACGCAGCGGCTGGCCGGCGACATGGGGCTGCCCCCTGGCCTGAAGCTGCCGTTCTGACGCGACCGGCTTTTCGATGCCCGAGGGCAGCAACGACATTCAGGCGCTGATCGCGCAAATGGCGCGCCTGCCCGGGCTGGGTCCGCGTTCCGCGCGACGCATCGTGCTGGCGCTGATCCGCCATCGCAGCGGCCAGATGGCGCAGCTCTCGTCGCTGATGGGACGGGTCGCCGAGAACAGCCGCGAATGCGCGATCTGCGGCAATATCGGCGAGGCCGAGCTGTGCGACATCTGCACCAACCCGGCCCGCCAGACCGGCGAGCTTTGCGTGGTCGAAAGCGTCGCCGACCTGTGGGCGCTGGAACGTGGCCGCGCGTTCGCGGGGCGCTATCACGTGCTGGGCGGGACCCTGTCGGCGCTGGACGAGGTTGGACCCGACGATCTGGGCATTCCCCGGCTGATCGACCGGATCGGCCGCGAGGCGGTGACCGAGGTCATCCTGGCCCTGAACGCGACCGTCGAGGGTCAAACGACCGCGCATTACATCGCCGACGCGCTGTCCGGGTCGGCGGTCGCGATCACCGGGCTGGCGCAAGGCGTGCCGATCGGTGGCGAGCTGGACTATCTGGACGACGGCACCATCACCGCCGCCCTGCGGGCAAGGAGGAACCTGTGACCGATTTCATCCAGCCGAGCGAACCGCTGGTCGCGCCCGAACAGACCGTGCGCGACGAATGGACCGACTATAACGGTCACCTGAACATGGCCTATTATCACGTGCTGTTCGACCAGGCCCTGGACAGCGTTCTGGATCGAATCGGCATGGGGGCCGAGCGCGCCCGCCGCGACGGGCTGTCGGTCTTCACCGCCGAGGCGCATGTCCACTACCTGCAGGAACTGAATGCCGGCGACCGGGTGCAGGTCTCGCTGCAGGTGCTGGGTGCCGACGCCAAGCGGCTGCACTATGTGCAGACGATGCGGCGGGTCGGGGCCGGGGGCGATAAGGCAGAGGACGGTTTCGTGGCCGCGATCACCGAGAACCTGATCCTGCACGCCGATCTTTCGACGCGGCGCGTGGCCCCTTGGGCCCCTGACGTGGCGCAGCGCTGGACAGACCTCGCGCGCGCGCACCAGTCCATGCCGGTCCCGCCGCAGGTCGGCCGTGTCATGGGACTGCGCCGGCCGGCCCAGGCTTAGGTCGGGCACATACAAAAACGCAGCGCCCGTCGGGCGCTGCGTCGCATCTGCAGAGACAAGTCAGCCGATCAGCGGCTCAGCTGTCCAGCTTTTCAACCTGCTCGACGTCATTGGCCGTCGTCTCGACGGTTTGCCCATCCGCCTTCGAGATGGCGATCTTGCGGGGCTTCAGCGCCTCGGGCACTTCCCGGACCAGATCGATATGCAGCATGCCGTCCACGTGGCTTGCGCCGTTTACGCGGACATGATCCGCCAGCGTGAACTTGCGCTCGAACGCACGGGTGGCGATGCCGCGGTGCAGGTAGGTGCGCGAATCATCCTCTTCGGTCTTGCGGGCCGAGACGATCACGGCCCCGTCCTTCATCTCGACGGACAGGTCATCGGCAGAAAAGCCGGCCACTGCGATCGAGATGCGATAGGCATTCTCGCCGGTCTTTTCGATGTTGTACGGCGGATAGGTCGGCGCGGCGACGTCGGCCGACAGGGCGCGGTCCATCAGGTCCGCCATGCGATCGAAGCCGACCGAGGCGCGATAGAGGGGGGTAAGGTCCATGTTACGCATGTCTCGCATCCTTGAGTTAAGCGATGTGATTCAGATGCCCCCCGGACAACCCGGGCGGGCGGTGTGCCGGCGCCATCAGGCCCTCCGACACGGAAAAAGATGGGACGCCGTGCGGCGCCGTCAAGGCGATCTTCACAGATAGTTGATCGGAATGGCGACGTCGACGCGGCCTGCCGTTCGGCGGTCCGCTCAGTCCCAGATGGCCGGGTCGGCGATCTCGATCGAGTTGCCAGCGGGATCGCGGAAATAGACGGAGCGGCGGCCGTTCGGCCACCGGAAATCCGCCTCGATGGCGACGCCGTTCCGTTCCAGATGCGCGCGCCACGCGTCCAGCGTCTCGGCCCCGGCAGCCAGTGCAACATGCCCGGGACCGCGAGCGCCATGTGGGGGCACCGGCAGTCTTGCGTCCGGCTCCGGCGGGCGTTCCGTCGCGGTCGGGTTGAAGATCAACAGCACCTGGTTCGGCGCGCCGGCGGTGCGCAGGAAGACATGCCGGCCGGGCACCCGGACGATCAGGTCAAGGCCGATGATCCCGGTCCAGAAGGCCTCGGCGGCGTCCAGATCGTCGGCATAGAGCGCCGATTCCAGCGTTCCGATCAGGGGCGGCGTCACGCGACCATTCCCGGCGCCGGGGACAGGGCGGCCGGGCACGGCCCGCCCGTGGCCCAGTCCAGCAGCTCGACCGTGTGGACGATCGGCAGGTCCGTGCCGGACCCGATCTGGATCATGCAGCCGATATTTCCGGCGGCGACCACGTCGGCGCCCAGAACCTCTATCGTCGCCACCTTGCGGTCGCGCAACGCGCCCGACAATTCCGGTTGCAGCAGGTTGTAGGTTCCCGCCGATCCACAGCACAGATGGCTGTCCGCCGGGGTGACCACGCGGAAGCCCGCGCGGCTCAGCAGCGTTTTCGGGGCCGCAACGATCCGCTGGCCGTGCTGCAGGGAACAGGCCGCGTGATAGGCGACACGCAGCCCGCCGTCTCCGTCGGTTTGCTCAGAACCGGGCGGGCTGGTTTTAGCAGCCTCGGGTAATGTGCCGCCCGGACGCGTGATCGGGGGCAGGCCGTGGCTGTCGAGGAACTCGGTGATGTCGCGCGCCAGCGATGCGACCCGTTCGGCGCCTGCCCTGTCGGGATCATGCGCGAACATGTGGCCGTAATCCTTGACCGTGGTGCCGCAGCCCGAGGTGTTGATGATGATCGCGTCCAGCGACTGGTCGGCATCGGCGCTCAGAAATGCCCGGATGGTCCCCCGCGCGGTCTCCAGCGCCGCCGCCTCCTTGCCCATGTGGTGGGTCAGCGCGCCACAGCAGCCAAGACCGCGGGGAATGACGACCTCGCAGCCCGCCCGGCGCAGCAGCCGGATGGTGGCATCGTTGATGTCCGTGTTCAGCGCCCGCTGCGCGCAGCCCGTCAGCAGGGCGACCCGGGCCCGACGCTCGCCCAGTGCCGGAAATGTCTGCGGCTCGTCGTTGCGGGACGGCGGCGGCAGGCGCGGGGGCGCCATCCCGACCATGGCGCGCAACCGTGGATCCGGCAGCAGCCCCGCAAAGGGCCGTGCCATCCGCGCGCCCAGCATCGCCAGCCGGAAACGGCGGGGATAGGGCACCACCCGGGCCAGCAGCGCCCGCAAGGCCCGGTCGCGCCAGGGCCGCCGGTAGGTTTCTTCGACATGCACCCGGGCGTGATCGATCAGATGCATGTAGTCGACCCCCGACGGGCAGGTGGTCATGCAGGCCAGGCAGGACAGGCAGCGGTCCAGATGCAGGGTGGTCTTTTCGTCGGCCGGGCGCCCGGCCTCCAGCATGTCCTTGATCAGGTAGATGCGGCCGCGCGGACTGTCGAGTTCGTCACCCAGCACCTGGTAGGTCGGACAGGTCGCGGTGCAGAATCCGCAATGGACGCAGGTGCGCAGGATCTGGTTGGACTCCGCGATGCCGGGATCCTGGAGCTGCGCCTCGGTGAAGTTCGTCTGCATCTCAGCTCCCTGCGCCGGCGATCCGCTCGACCCCTGCCCCTGCAAGGATCGAGCGAGGATCGAACTGGGCGCGCAACCCGTCGTTCAGTCTCGCGATCGCCGCCGCGGGCAACGGCACCGTCAGGGGCGGTCCGCCATGGACCCGGGTGGCAAACGCACCCTGCGGCAGGTCCGGCACCCAGCCGCGTGGGCTGACCGCCCAGATCAGCGCGCCGCCCCAGTCGACGGCGCTGCGTCCCGGAAGGCCGTGCAGCACCGCCGGCGCCTGTGACGGGCGGCAGACGATCCGCCACACGGCCCGGCCGCCCTCGCCGTTGTTTCCTTGCCCGTCCCCCGCCGCGGCGATCATCTCGCGCCGGACCTGCCGCAGCGCGACGAATGCGGCGTCGCCGTCCGCGACCTCGACGGTTCCGAACACGCCCAACCTGCGGACGAGCGTTTCGGTGCGGATCCTGACGGATCCTTCCAGCCCTTCCAGCCGCAGGACGGTATCGCCGCCCGGCAGGCGTCCCGCGCCGGTCACGTCCCAGGGTCCGGTCAGCGCCGCCGTCATCGCGTCGACCGCCTGATCGGGTGCCAGTCCGGCCAGGATCAGCGTGACCACGCAGGGGGGGATCGGTTGCGTCTTCAGGCTGACCTCGGTCAGCACGCCCAGCGTGCCGCGGCTGCCTGCCATCAGCTTGACCAGATCATAGCCGGTGACGTTCTTCATCACCCGGCCGCCGTTTCGCACCACCTCGCCCTGCCCGTCGACAAAGCGCACCCCGAGAAGGCTGTCGCGCGCCGCGCCGTCCTTGACCCGGCGCGGTCCGCTGGCATTCGCCGCAATGACCCCGCCGATGGTGGAACCCTCCGCCTCGTCGGGCTCGAACGCCAGCCGCTGGTGTTCGGCGGCTAACGTCGCGTTCAGCTCGGCGAGCTGCGTTCCCGCCCGGGCGACGACGGTCAGCGCCGCGGGCTCGTAAAGCGTGATCCCCGTCAGCCCGACGCAGGACAGCCGATCACCCTGCCCCTCACCCGGCAGCAGGCGGGTGGCCCCGCCCACCGGGGTCAGACGGGTGCGGGCGCCGCGGATCAGCGACGCCAGCTCGGACTCGGTTTCAGGCCGCATTGCGGCGCGTTTCGCGGCGGCTGGCAGAGCTGTCCAGCGGGAAGACCTTGGCGGCGTTCAACAGCCAGCGCGGATCGAACACGTCCTTGACCCGCATCTGCGCCTCCAGGTCGGCGGGGGCGAACTGATCGATCATCAGGTCGCGTTTCTCGACCCCCACGCCATGTTCGCCCGTCAGGCAGCCGCCCGCCTCGACGCACAGGCGCAGGATGTCGGCGCCGAGCGCCTCGACCCGCTCAAGGTCGCCCGGCCGGTTCGCGTCGAAGATGATCAACGGATGCATGTTGCCGTCGCCGGCATGGAACACGTTGGCGACCGGCAGTCCGGACTCGGCCGACATCTCGCCGATGCGCTTCAGCACCTGTGGCAGGGCAGATACGGGGATGGTGCCATCCAGACACATGTAGTCGCCCATCTGTCCCATGGCGCCGAACGCCGACTTCCGGCCCAGCCAGATACGGCGCGACTCATCCTCGGACTTGCTCTCGCGGAACTCGACCGGATCGAAACGGGCCGCGATGTCGCGGATCAGGGCCAGCTGCTCGTCGATCTCGGCGTCCGTGCCCTCGACCTCGATGATCAGCAGCGCCTCGCAGTCGGGATAGCCGGGTCGGGCGAATTTCTCGGTCGCGCGGATGCAGGGCCGGTCCATGAACTCGATCGCCACCGGCAGGACACCGGCGCGGATGATGGCGGCGACGCATTCGCCGGCGGTCTCGCTGCTGTCGAACCCGACCAGAACCGGACGGGCGCCCGCAGGCTTTGGCAGGATCCGCAGCGTCGCCTCGGTCACCACGCCCAGCTGCCCCTCGGCGCCACAGACGACGCCCAGCAGATCCAGGCCCGGCGTCTCGCCCATCGGCCCGCCAAGCTCGACCACCGTGCCGTCCATCAGCACCATCGTCACGCCCAGCAGGTTGTTCGTGGTGACGCCGTACTTCAGGCAATGCGCCCCGCCGGAATTCATGCCGATATTGCCGCCGATCGCGCAGGCGAGTTGGCTGGAGGGATCGGGGGCATAGAAGAACCCGGCTTCGGACACCGCCTCAGACACGGACAGGTTGGTGCGGCCGGCCTGCACCCGGATCACCCGGTCGCCGTAATCGACATCCAGCACCTGGTTCATGCGCGCGAGGCCCAGCACGACTGCATCGGCAGTGGGCATCGACCCGCCAGCCAGACTGGTGCCCGCGCCCCGCGGGACCACCGGCACGCCTTCGTCGTGGCACAGCTTCAGAACCGCCGCCACTTCGCCCGTGGTCGTGGGCAGCACCACTGCCAGTGGCGGGCAGCGATAGGCCGACAGCGCGTCGCATTCATAGGCCCGCGCCTCGACAGGGTCGTCGATGACCTTGCCGGCGCCACCCGCCAGCACGGCCCGCAGCCGGGCGACGATCGCGCCCCGCCGGGCGATCACCGACTGGTCGGGCGCGGGCATCTGCATCAGCGTGCCTCACCGATCAGTCGGGCAATCTCGTCCTTCAGATTAGCCCGGCGCTTGCGCAGTTCGGCCTCGGCCTCTTCGGACATCGGAGTCTGGCGGGATTCGGCGCCCGCAACCTCGTCGTTGACGGCGTCGTAGTCGTCCAGCAGGCGGGCGAACCGGGTGTTTTCGACCTTCAGCTTGTGGATCACGGCTGCATCGGTGGGGAATTCTTCGTGGATGGCATGAGGTGCGGCCATGTCCGACTCCTGTTCAAGGGGATGATCACAGGATACAGGGCGGGAACGGCACTGGCAACGGCCAGCGCCACAGCCGGGCTGGATGCATGAACCTGTTGGACCGACTGCCCCTGACGCTTGGCCCCGCCGACCTGCTGGCGCTGACGGTGCTGTTTCTTGCGTGGTTCGGGGTCGGCCATGTCATCGAACATCCGCCCCGGCTCCGGCCGTCCGTCTCGGTGCTGATGAAGCGCCATCGGCGCGACTGGATGAAGGCGTTCCTGACCCGCGACAACCGCATCTATGACGGCAACACGCTGATGGGCCTGCGCGAGGGCACCTCGTTCTTTGCCTCGGCCTGCATGATTGCGCTGGGGGGTGGGCTGGCGCTGCTGGGCAACACGGCGCCGCTGATCGGCATCGCCCGCGAGCTGGAGGCAGGCGACGTTCCGGCCCTGCTGCTGCAACTCAAGATCCTGCTGATCCTGATCTTCGTGGCCAACGCCTTTCTCAAGTTCGTGTGGGCGCACCGGCTGTTCGGCTATTGTGCGATCATGATGGCCGCGGTTCCGAACGATCCCGACCACCCGCAGGCGCCCAACCGCGCGATGGCCGCGGCGGAACTGAACATCCACGCCGCGCGCAACTACAATATCGGGCTGCGCGCCGTCTATTTCGCGCTGGGGGCGATGGGATGGCTGCTGGGCCCGCTGGGGCTGGTGACCGGCGTCGCGATCGTCACCACCACATCCCTGCGCCGCGAATTCGCATCGGGATCACGCCGCGCCATCCTGCGCGAGCTGAGCTGAGCCTGCCGCCACCCGCTCAGCGCTGCCAGCGCGGGGATTGCTTGTCGAAGAACGCGCCGATGCCGTGCGGCCCCTCGTCGTCTTCCCAGACCTCGACCAGCCGCTCGATGGTCATCTCGATCACCTCGGGGTCGATACGCGGCCCCAGCGCGCGGGTCAGCGCCTTGGCCGCGGCCACCGCCTTTGGCGCGGTCTGCAGATAGGGCACCACCTCGTCCTCGACGGCCGCGTCCAGATCTTCGGCATCGACGACATGGGACAGCAGGTTCAGGTCGCGCGCCTCGGCCGCGTCGAAGATGCGGCCCGACATGAACACCCGCCGCGCCCGGTCCTCGCCCATGCGGGCCACCACATACGGACCGATGGTGGCCGGGATCAGCCCCAGTCGCGTCTCGGTCAGGCCGAACTTCACCCCATGCACGCCGATCGCCACGTCGCAGACCGCCATCATCCCCAGCCCGCCACCAAAGGCGTTGCCGTGCACCCGTCCGATCAGAGGCTTGGGCAGGGTGTTGAGCGCGTTCAGCATCAGCGCCAGCTGCCGCGCCCCGGCACGCCGGGTCTCCGCGTCGGCGGTCATCTGCGCCTGCATCCAGGCGAGGTCGCCACCGGCACAGAAGCTCTTGCCTTCGGCCGCCAGGATCACCGCGCGGATCGCGGGATCGCCCCCCAGCTCGGCGGCGGCGCGGGTCAGGTCGTCCAGCATCTGCGCCGACAGCGCGTTGTGCTTGTCGGCGCGGGCCAGCCACAGCGTGCTGATGCCGCGCGCGTCGGTCTCGATGCGGATCGTCTGATAGCTCATGCCGGTTCCGCTCATCCCTGTCCTCTCATCCCCTGCGCCATGACGGCCGCGCGATGCAGCACGTCCATGTCCAGTCCGGTCGGCCTGCCGCGCGCGGCCAGATGCGCCGCGACCTTTTCCGTGGCCACGTTGCCCGCCGCCCCGGGTGCGTAGGGGCAGCCGCCCAGCCCCCCCACTGCCGCATCGAAGATGTGCAGTCCGCGGTCCAGACTGGCGTCGATGTTGTCCAGCGCGCGCCCGGCAGTGTCGTGATAATGCCCGGCCAATCGCTCGGCCGGGATCTCGTCAAGGGTCGCGGCCAGCATGGCGTCGATCGCCTCGGGGGTGGCCCGCCCGATGGTGTCGCCCAGGCTGATTTCCGCGCAGCCGAGGGCAAACAGCCGCGCCGCCACCCTTGCGGCCTGGGCCGGCGGAATCCGCCCGTCGAACGGGCAGTCGGTCACGACGCTGACATAGCCGCGAACCGGAATGCCGTCGGCGGCGGCGGCCTGCAGGATCGGCACGAACCGGTCGATGCTGTCGTCGATCGAACAGTTCAGGTTGGCGCGCGAAAACCCCTCGGATGCCGAGGCGAAGACCGCGACCTCGTCGGCCCGGGCCGCCCGCGCCGCCTCGTAGCCGCGCAGGTTCGGGGTCAGCGCGGTATAGCGCACCCCCGGCACACGGCGGATCCCGGCCAGAACGTCCCCCGAATCCGCCATCTGCGGCACCCATTTCGGGCTGACGAAGCTGGCCACCTCGATGCGGCGGAACCCGGCGGCGGACAGGAGGTCGACCAGCGCGATCTTGTCTGCCGTCGGAATCAGGCGGCTTTCGTTCTGCAGCCCGTCGCGGGGCCCCATCTCAACGATCTCGACGAACGAGCGATCAGGCATGGGGAAGCTCGTAGAAGTCGCGCTGGTAAAGCAGAGGTTGCCCCTCCTGCGGCAGCGCCGCCCGGAAGGCCGGACGCGCGGTGCAGCGATCGACATAGGCCTGCAGCGCGGGGGGCAGCCGCACGAAGCGGCCGGCAGTCCAGACAGACCAGCCGACGGCGCAGTCGACGCCCGAAAACCCCTGGGCCATCAACCAGTCCTGATCGGCAACGGTGCCTTCGACCAACCGCAGGGTGCGGGCCAGCCGCGCGGTTTCCAGCTTCATCACCGTCAGTGACCGGTCCGCGGGATCGCGCAGCATCAGATGGCTCTGCGTCAGGTTCGCGATGTGCTGGCCGATGGTCTCCGCAAAGTGCAGCCAGTCGAGCCACGCGAGCCGCCCGTCGCTGCCCGGTTCGCGCCACAGATGCGGACCGCGGGTCTCGCACAGATATTCGATCATCGCCCCGGATTCGTGGATCACGCTGCCGTCGATCTGCAGCGCAGGGGCGCGTCCCACGGGGTGCACCGCTTCGTACTCGGCCCCGCGCATGTCCTTGGAGCGCAGGTCCATGACCCGCAGCGCAAAGGGCAGGTCCAGCTCGTTCAGCAGCCAGAGGATCCGCATCGACCGCGACATCGGCACATGCCACAGCACGATGTCGCCGGCCGCGCCCCGGACCGGGCCGCCCTCG
Organism: uncultured Paracoccus sp.; assembly: GCF_947496875.1. GTDB lineage: Bacteria > Pseudomonadota > Alphaproteobacteria > Rhodobacterales > Rhodobacteraceae > Paracoccus. The sequence continues at coordinate 397,721 of NZ_CANMEH010000002.1, forward strand.
GCCGGCGGGGGCGCTGCGATCGGGGTGGGATCGGTCATGCGTCATCCTCCAGCCGGATCAGGGGGGCGCCCGCCTCGACCTGGGCGCCCGCTTCGGCCAGCACCTCGGCCACGGTCCCGTCGCGCGCGGCGGTCAACGTGTGCTCCATCTTCATCGCCTCCAGGATCGCGAGCCGATCGCCGGCCTGGACCTGCTGGCCGGCGACGACGAACACCGCCTTGACCAGCCCCGGCATCGGCGACAGCGTCACCCCGCCCCCCGCCGCTTCGGCCTGGCGGTCCAGCGGGTCCTGCGGGACCAGGGTCAGGCTGCGCCCCCCGAAGACGCTGACTCCGGCCGGATGGCTGACGATCCGCGACCGCCGCGGCGCGCCGTTCACCCACCAGCGGCCACCCTCATGCGCGACATCGTGGGTGGTGTCGTCGAGCGTGACGCGGGCGCGGCCCGGACCCAGAACCTCGACGACGCCCTCGCCGCCTTCCCAGGTGACGGTGCGGCGCAGGGGCGACCACAGCGTGGCTCCGCCGCGCACGTCGGGATCATGCAGGCCCGCTACGCCCAGCGTGGCCAGCGCGCGGGTCTCGGGCGACGGCTCGGCCTGATCCAGCAGGCTGTCCAGATCGCGGGCGATCAGCCCGGTGTCGACCTCCCCCCGGCGGAACCCCTCATGCCGGGTCAGGGCGATCAGGAAGTCCAGGTTGGTCACGGTCCCCGCCACCTCAGTGTCGACCAGCGCCTGCTCCAGTGCCCGCAACGCGATGGCGCGGGTCGGCGCGTGGGTAATGATCTTGGCGATCATCGGATCGTACCAGGGGCTGATGCTGTCACCCTGCCGCACGCCGGTCTCGTTCCGCGCATTCCCGGCAAAGCGCAGATGCGCCAGCCGCCCGGTGGCCGGCAGGAAACCTGCGGGCACATCCTCGGCATACAACCGCGCCTCGAATGCGTGGCCGGTGATCCGCAGGTCCTGCTGGCGGGCGGGCAGCGGTTCGCCGCTCGCCACGCGCAGCTGCCATTCGACCAGATCGATGCCGGTGATCGCCTCGGTGACCGGGTGTTCGACCTGCAGGCGGGTGTTCATTTCCATGAACCAGAACCGGTCCGGGCGCAGCCCTTCGGACCCGTCCACGATGAACTCGATGGTGCCGGCCCCGGCATAGCCGATCGCCTCGGCGGCGCGGACCGCGGCGGCGCCCATCGCGTCGCGCATCTCCGGCGTCATGCCGGGGGCCGGGGCCTCCTCGATCACCTTCTGGTGGCGGCGCTGCAGCGAACAGTCGCGTTCGAACAGGTGCACGGCCCGCTGTCCGTCGCCGAACACCTGCACCTCGATGTGGCGCGGGGCGGTCACGTATTTCTCGATCAGCACGGCGGGGTTGCCGAAGGCGGTCTGCGCCTCGCCGATGGCGCTGGCGAGCGCGTCGGGGAACTCCGCAGCCCGTTCGACCCGGCGCATGCCCTTGCCGCCGCCGCCCGCAACGGCCTTGATCAGCACCGGATAGCCGATCTGCGCGGCCTCGGCGGCCAGAGCCGCGGCATCCTGGTTGTCGCCGTGATAACCGGGCACGACGGGAACGCCGGCCTCTTGCATCAGCGCCTTGGCCGCGTCCTTCAGCCCCATGGCGCGGATCGCCCGGGCCGACGGGCCGATGAACACAAGCCCCGCGGCCTCCACCGCGTCCACGAAGTCGGGGTTTTCCGACAGGAAGCCATAGCCGGGGTGGATCGCCTCGGCCCCGGCATCGAGGGCCGCCTGAATGATCACGTCGCCGCGCAGGTAGCTGTCCCTTGGGGCGGGGCCGCCGATATGCACGGCCTCGTCGGCCATCGCGACATGGCGGGCACCCCGGTCCGCGTCGGAATAGACGGCGACCGAGGTCACGCCCATCCGCCGGCAGCTGTCGATGATGCGGCAGGCGATCTCGCCCCGATTGGCAATCAGGATCTTGCTGAACATCGGTCAGTCCTCGGATGGCGCGCAGGTGTCGGGGCGGCTGGGCCCCGTACCTGATGCGGAACGTGGGGATGGTGACGACAGCGCGCGCGGCAGGGCGGGACCGGATGAGCCCGGCGAAGCGCCCCGCGGCATGGTGTTCTTGCAGGAGGCGTCCGCGCCGCTGCGTGCAGCGGCATCGGCCGGGACAGTCAGCGGGTGGGGTTCGGCCATCCCGCCGCTCACATGCGGAACACGCCGAAGCGTGTCGGCTCGATCGGGGCGTTCAGGCTGGCGCGCAGCGACAGCGCCAGCACGTCGCGGGTCTTGCGGGGATCTATCACCCCATCGTCCCAGAGCCGTGCCGAGGCGTAGAGCGGGTGCGACTGGCGGTCGAACATCTCGATGGTGGGGCGCTTGAACTCGGCCTCGTCCTCCGCGCTCCAACTCCCGCCCTTGCGCTCGATCCCCTCGCGCCGGACCGTCGCCAGCACGCCCGCCGCCTGCTCGCCGCCCATGACGCTGATCCGGCTGTTGGGCCAGGTCCACAGGAAGCGCGGGGAATAGGCCCGACCGGCCATGCCGTAGTTGCCGGCACCGAAACTGCCGCCGACCAGCATGGTGATCTTGGGGACTGCGGTGGTCGCCACCGCGGTCACCATCTTGGCACCGTGGCGGGCGATGCCCTCGTTCTCGTACTTCCGTCCGACCATGAAGCCGGTGATGTTCTGCAGGAAGACGAGCGGGATGCTCCGTTGCGAGCAAAGCTCGATGAAATGCGCGCCCTTGACCGCGGCCTCGCTGAACAGCACGCCGTTGTTGGCGACGATGCCGACCGGACATCCCTCGATGTGGGCAAACCCGGTGACCAGCGTCTCGCCGAAGCGCGGCTTGAACTCGTCGAAGCGGCTGCCGTCCACGACCCGCGCGATCACCTCGCGAATGTCATAGGGCGTGCGCAGGTCGGCGGGAACGACGCCGAGGATCTCGTCGGGGTCATAGAGCGGGGCTTCGGGTGACTGCCAGACCACCGTCTGCGGCAGGCGGCGGTTCAGGTGGCTGACCGCCCGGCGGGCCAGCGCCAGCGCATGGGTGTCATCCTCGGCCAGGTAATCCGCCACGCCGGACAGGCGGGTGTGCACGTCGCCGCCGCCGAGATCCTCGGCGCTGACCACCTCGCCGGTGGCCGCCTTGACCAGGGGGGGGCCCGCCAGGAAGATGGTGCCCTGGTCGCGCACGATGATGGTCACGTCCGACATGGCCGGCACATAGGCGCCGCCGGCGGTGCAGCTTCCCATCACCACGGCGATCTGCGGGATGCCCTTGGCGCTCATCTGCGCCTGGTTGTAGAAGATCCGGCCGAAATGGTCGCGGTCGGGGAACACCTCGTCCTGGTTCGGCAAGTTCGCCCCGCCCGAGTCGACGAGGTAGATGCAGGGCAGGTGGCAGGTCTCGGCGATCTCCTGCGCGCGCAGGTGCTTTTTCACCGTGATCGGGTAATAGGTGCCGCCCTTCACGGTGGCATCGTTGGCGACGACCATCACGTCCTGGCCATGGACCCGCCCCACCCCGGCGATCACGCCGGCGCCGGGCGCGGCATTGTCGTACATGTCATGGGCCGCAGTCGCGCCGATTTCGAGAAAGGGCGAGCCGGGGTCAAGCAGGTTTGCCACCCGTTCCCGCGGCGGCATCTTGCCGCGCCCGACATGGCGGGCCAGCGCGTCCGCCCCGCCGCCCGCGGTCGCTGCGTCCGCGGCCTGCCGGATCGTGTCCAGCATTGCCAGATGCGCCGCGCGGTTGCTGCGGAACGCGTCCGAGGCGGGGATGGCAGAGGATTTCAGCTTCATGTCTCACCCTTGATCTCGGCAACCGCGATCTTGCGCAGCTCGCGGCGCATGACCTTGCCGGTCACCGTCATCGGCAACGTATCCAGAAAGGCGATCTCGCGCGGATAGGAATGCGCGGCGCACAGCCTGCGGGCGTGGTCCTGCAACGCGGTTGCCAGTTCGTCTGACGGCGCGAAGCCGTCGCGCAGCACCACGTACGCCTTGACCCGTTCGGTCCGCACCGGGTCCGGCTTGCCGACGACGCCGACCTGCGCGACCGCCGGATGCTTCAGCAGCACGTCCTCGATCTCGCTGGGGCCGATCCGGTAGCCGGCGGATGTGATCACGTCATCATCGCGGCCGACGAAACGGATGTAGCCATCCTCGATCACACCCCGGTCGCCAGTCACCAGCCAGTCGCCGCGAAACTTCGCCGCCGTGGCCTCGGGCCGGTTCCAGTAGCCCAGGAACATCGACGCCGCCCCCCTGCGGATGGCGATGTCGCCTTCTGCATCCGTCGGATGGCCGTCGGCGTCGATCACCGCCACGTCGAAGCCGGGGACCGCCTTGCCGATGCTGCCGGGGCGCGGCGGGAACATCGACGCCGCGGAGGAGGCGACCATGTTGCACTCGGTCTGCCCGTAGAATTCGTTGATCGTCAGCCCGAACGCGTCCTGCCCCCAGGCCAGGATCTCGGCGCCCAACGTCTCACCCCCTGATGCGACGCTGCGCAGGCCGGGAATGGTCGTGCCTGCGGCCTTGAGCAGCTTCAGCGCGGTCGGCGGCAGGAAGACGTTGCGCACCCCGCAGTCGCGGATCAGGTCGGCGGCACCCTCTGCCGTGAATTTCGGCATCCGCGCGGCCACGACGGGGATGCCCAGCGCCAGGGCCGGCATCGACACGTCGAACAGCCCGCCGATCCACGCCCAGTCGGCCGGCGTCCACAGCACGTCCTCGCCCGGCCGCAGCAGGTCGTGCGACATCTCGACCCCGGGCAGGTGCCCGGTCAGCACGCGATGCGCGTGCAGCGCGCCGTTCGGGCTGCCGGTCGTTCCGGAGGTGTAGATGATGACCGCGGGATCCTCGGCCGTCGTCGCGGCCGTCGGGAACGATCCCGCGTCCCGCAGCCCGTCCTCCTCGGGCACGATCACGCGCAGGTCGAAAGGGGCCAGCAGGGCGCGACCTTCCGGGTCGGTGATGACCGTAGTGATGCCGGCATCGCCGAGGCGCAAGCGCAGCGCCTCCTCTCCGAACAGCTTGAACAGGGGAACCGAAATCGCACCGGATTTCCAGATCGCAACATGGGCCGCGGCAGTCCACGCCGACTGGGTCCGCAGCACGCCCACGCGCTCGCCCCGCTTCGCCGCCAGGGCATGGGCCAGCCGATCGGCACGTGCGCCAAGTTCGCCATAGGTGACGGGGTGGAGCGATCCGTTATGTTCGATGATCGCCGTCCGGTCCGGCGAATGCGCCACCCAGTCGCCGCAGACCTGATCAGCCATGTTCAGCCGCGCCGGCAGGGACCAGGCGAAATCGCGCCGCAGCCGGTCGTAGTCATGATGCTGCAGCAATGGCTGCATCAGATCGCGCCCGCGCGGCCTGCGGCCGATCCAGTTTCCTGCGTCTGCACGGCTTCCCCTCCCCCGTCTCGTTCAGCTGGCCAGTTCGCGTCGCACCGCCTCGAGTTCTCGCTCGAGGAAGAATGATATCACGGAGCGGATCAGCACCAGCAGTCCCAGATAAACCAGATCCGCCATCGCCAGGCTGACCGCGGTGTGGATGATGTCGGACACGATCAGGATTTCCAGCCCCGCCAGGATATAACGCCCCAGCTCGACCCGTTCGGAATTGATCCCCTTCACCCGTTCGTCGGGGCGGCGATTGAACTCGGCCCGCAGAACCCCCAGGATGAAGCGGAACGCGCCGACCAGCAGCACCGCGATGGCGAACAGATCTATGGCCGTCGCGGTCCACTCGATCAGTTCGACCAGGGGCTGCAGCGTGCCATGCAGCACCCCCTTGTCGCGGACGTAGTCGAAGAAGGACGTGGCCTCCATCACGCCTCACCCGATCCTGCGCGGCCCGGTCGCGGCGGCTCGGCGCGCGGACAGATCAGCCGCAGCGCAGCCGACCGACCCGGCCGGAATGCAGGCGAAACGACCGGTCACTCCGCCGCCATCAGCTCGCGCCCGATCAGCATCCGCCGGATCTCGCTGGTGCCGGCGCCGATCTCCATCAGCTTGGCGTCACGGAACAGCCGGCTGACCGCGGAGTCGTTCAGGAAGCCGGCGCCGCCCAACGCCTGCACGGCCTGATGCGCCTGCACCATCGCCTGTTCGCTGGCATACAGCACCGCCCCGGCGGCGTCCTGTCGCGTGACCTTGCCCGTGTCGCAGGCCTTGGCGACCTCGTAGACATAGGCCTTGGCCGTGTTCATCGCGACATACATGTCGGCGATCTTCGCCTGCATGAGCTGGAAGTTCCCGATCGGCTGGCCGAACTGCCTGCGCTCGCGCGCATAGGGCAGCACCTCGTCGAGACAGGCGGCCATGATCCCGGTGCCGATCCCGGACAGCACCAGCCGTTCATAGTCCAGCCCCGACATCAGCACCCGCACGCCCTTGCCTTCCAGGCCCAGGACGTTCTCGAACGGGAGCTCGGCGTTGTCGAAGATCAGCTCGCCCGTATTCGATCCGCGCATCCCCAGCTTGTCGAAATGCGGACCTTGGGTGAACCCCGTCGTGCCCTTTTCGACGATGAAGGCGGTGATGCCCCTGGACCCCGCCTCGGGATCGGTCTTGGCATAGACCACCAGCACATCGGCATCGGGTCCGTTGGTGATCCAGTACTTGCTACCGTTCAGCACATAGTAGCCGTTGCGCTTTTCGGCGCGCAGCTTCATGCCCACCACGTCCGAGCCTGCCCCCTCCTCGGACATCGCCAGCGCGCCGACATGCTCGCCCGAACAGAGACGCGGCAGGTACTTCCGCTTCTGCTCTTCGCTGCCGTTCAGCTTGAGCTGGTTCACGCACAGATTGGAATGCGCCCCGTAGCTGAGACTGATCGACGGGCTGACCCGGGCGATTTCCTCGACCGCAATCGTGTGGGCCAGATAGCCCATGCCGGTGCCGCCGAATTCCTCGGGGACGGTGATGCCCAGCAGGCCCAGATCGCCCATCTCTCGCCACAGGGCGGCGGGGAATTCGTTCGAACGATCCACCTCGGCCGCGATGGGCTTAATCCGGTCCTGCGCCCAGCGATGCACCATGTCGCGCAGGGCGTTCACATCCTCGCCCAGATCGAACTCCATCCCTCGCGTGAACATCTGCCCCTCCGCAGTTATTGAACGGCCGTTCATTTAACTATGCGGCAGCGTCCGGTGACCGTCAAGCGCCAGAATGTCGGCGATGCTGGCGCGGATCAATTCCAGCTGCGCCGGTGCGGAAAACCGGTGATCCGCATCCTTGACCAGCGTCAGGCGGATGTCGGGTCCGCTTGCGTGATCGAGCAGCCGCAGCGCCTCGTCGACAGGCACGTCGGTGTCGGCGGTGCCCTGCAACAGGCGCACCGGCATCGGCAGGTCCAGCGGGACCCCGAACACGCGGTGCTGCGCCCCCTGGTCGAACAGCCGGCGCGAAAAGACGTAGTCGCCTTCCTCGTAGACGGTCGGACGGGTGACAAAGCCCTGACCGGACAGGTCGGCATGGTCCGCGTCGCTGAACTCGGCCTGCATCCGGGTGGTAAAGTCCGGGGCCGCGGCGATCGTCACCAGCCCGGCGACGCGGTCGGGGCGGGCACGGGCCAGCAGCAGCGCCAGCCAGCCGCCCAGCGACGACCCGACCAGCACCTGCCTTCCCGGCGCCAGCGCGTCGATGATCTCGGTCGCGTCCTCCAGCCAGTCGCCGATCCCGAAGGATTCGAGGCGGCCCTCGGATCCGCCATGGCCGGACAGGTCAAAGCGCAGCATCCCCCGGCGCTGGTCGCGGCACCAGCTTTCCAGCGCCAGCACCTTGGTCCCCTGCCGGTCGGACCGGAACCCGTGCAGGAAGACGATTCCGGGTGCGCCGCCGGGCACCAGATCGAAGGCCAGCCGGCGCCCCTGCGCGGTCAGATAGGTTTCCGTCATCGCAGACTCCTTTCCGTTTCCACGAGTTTTCCCCGCTGCGGCGCGGCTTTGAAAGCCCCGTCGTGCGATTGACAGCCCGGCGCAAAGACTTCATCAGCGGCGCGACATACCCGCAACCGGGCGTTCCGTGGGCGCCAGACCGACGAGGAGCCGCTGATGGCCAGCCAGATCACCCTGTCCTTTCCCGATGGCAACAGCCGCGACTACCCGGCCGGCACGACCGCGGCCGAGGTCGCGGAAAGCATCGCGCCAAGCCTGGCGAAACGTGCGATCTCGGCGACCCTGGACGGGCAGCATATTGATCTTTCATGGCCGCTGGCCGACGGCGGGGCGATCTCGATCAACACGCTGAAGGACGATGGCCCCGCGCTGGAACTGATCCGGCACGACCTTGCGCATGTAATGGCGCGGGCCGTGCAGCGCCTGTGGCCGGACACCAAGGTGACCATCGGCCCGGTGCGCGACTACGGCTGGTTCTACGATTTCGATCGGGCCGAGCCCTTTACCCCCGAGGATCTGGGCGCCATCGAGACCGAGATGAAGCGCATCATCGCCGCCCGCGACCCGGTCCGCACCGAGGTGTGGGACCGCCAGCGCGCCGTCGAGCACTACAAGGCCGCGAACGAGCCGTTCAAGCTGGAGCTGATCGACCGCATCCCCGCGGGCGAGGATGTCCGCATGTACTGGCACGGGGACTGGCAGGACCTGTGCCGTGGGCCGCATCTTCAGAACACCGGCCAGTTGCCTGCCGACGCGTTCAAGCTGACCCATGTCAGCGCCGCCTACTGGCTCGGCGACAACACCCGGCCGATGCTGCAGCGCATCTATGGCGTCGCGTTCCGCAACCGCGAGGACCTGAAGGCGCATCTGACCATGCTGGAGGAGGCCGCCCGGCGCGACCACCGCAAGCTGGGCCGCGAGATGAACCTGTTCCACATGCAGGAAGAGGCGCCGGGCCAGATCTTCTGGCACCCGAACGGCTGGACGATCTACACCGCGCTGCAGGACTACATGCGGCGCCGGCAGCGCGCGGGCGGGTATGTCGAGGTCAACACCCCGCAGGTCGTCAGCCGCAAGCTGTGGGAGGAAAGCGGCCACTGGGAGAAGTACCAGGAGCACATGTTCATCGTCGAGGTGGACGAGGAACACGCCCGGGAAAAGTCGGTCAACGCCCTGAAGCCGATGAACTGTCCCGGCCACGTCCAGATCTTCAATGTCGGGCTGAAATCCTATCGCGACCTGCCTTTGCGGATGGCCGAGTTCGGGTCGTGCAACCGGTACGAGCCTTCGGGCGCGCTGCACGGGATCATGCGGGTCCGCGGCTTTACCCAGGACGACGCCCACATCTTCTGCACCGAAGCGCAGATCGAAAGCGAAACGAAGCGCTTCATCGACTTCCTGTCGGCCATCTACCGGGACCTTGGCTTCGACAGCTTCAAGGTCAAGTTCTCGACCCGGCCCGAGGTCCGGGCCGGCAGCGACGAGGTCTGGGACAAGGCGGAATCGGCGCTGCTGTCGGCCACGCGCGCGGCAGGGATCGAACCCGAGGAGAGCCCCGGCGAAGGCGCGTTCTACGGGCCCAAGCTGGAATTCGTGCTGACCGACGCGATTGGCCGCGACTGGCAGTGCGGCACCCACCAGGTCGACTTCGTGCTGCCGGAACGGCTGGATGCGGAATATGTCGGCGAGGACGGGCAGAAGCATCGGCCCGTCATGCTGCACCGCGCGACGCTGGGGTCCTTCGAGCGCTTTATCGGAATCCTGATCGAGAACCATGCAGGCAAGCTGCCGTTCTGGCTGGCCCCGCGCCAGGTCGTCGTGGCGTCGATCGTGTCCGACGCGGATGACTACGTGCGCGAGGTGGTGGCGGCGCTGACTGCGGCCGGCATCCGCGCCGAGGCCGACATCCGCAACGAGAAGATCAACTACAAGGTGCGGGAGCACTCGATGGCCAAGGTGCCGGTGATCATGGCCATCGGCATGAAGGAGGTCGAGACGCGCAGCGCCTCGATCCGCCGCCTGGATCAGCAGGGATCGCGTGTCGTGGCACTGGACGAAGCGGTCGCGGCGCTTGGCGCCGAGGCGACGCCACCCGATCTGCGCTGACCGTGCGGTTTCCTGTTTCGATGCCTTGACAACTATGACGTGTGCGAGACCGTGCAAAGGAATCGGCTTGCTTTTCCTTCGGAATCGGGCATGATTTTCCGTGTGAGCATGACTTTCTACCGCCTCCCTTCACGGGGCAGCCGGACTTCGAAAGGGCTGCACGGCCCGGAGTGCAATAGAGCACGCCGGGAGTACTGAAGGAGAGAGGTCATGGCGACCGGTACTGTCAAATGGTTCAATTCCACCAAGGGCTACGGCTTCATCGCGCCTGACGATGGTGGAAAGGATGTCTTCGTTCATATTTCTGCTGTCGAGCGCGCCGGACTGACCGGCCTGAACGACAACCAGAAGGTCGAGTACGAGCTGCAGTCTGGCCGCGACGGCCGCGCCTCGGCGTCAGACCTGCGCCTGCTCTGATCGCAGGACTGCATCGCCCCGGGCGGATGCAACGATCAAGTTAACCGACGGCCTGCAGCAATGCGGGCCGTCTTGTTTTTGCGCTGACCCTTGTTTGCCGGATGATTCGATCCCCGGCTTGCCTTGTCGGCGCGGCGACCGCATGAAGAGATCGCTCGTGAACCGAACGGGGCCCTGATCATGCGCAGCGATTTCAATCTGGCGGAACATGTTCTCGAGGCCGGGCGGGCCACGCCGGACAAGCTGGCCCTGGCCGTCGTCGGCCACGCCGCTGCGGAACGGTGGTCATACGACCGGCTGATCAAGGCCGTGCGGGGGACCGCGACCGGTCTGATCCGTCGCGGCATGGGGCCGGGTGATCGGGTGCTGCTGCGGATCGGGAACGAGCCGGCCTTTCCGATCGCCTATCTCGGCTGCATCGCCGCCGGCATCGTGCCGGTGCCCACATCGGCCATGCTGACCGAGGCCGAGGTCACGAAGATCGCCCGCGACATCGCGCCGGACCTGATCATCGCGGGGACGGGCATTGCCTTGCCGGGCAGCCAGGCAGCGGTGCTGCCCGCCTCGGCCATTGCCGAATTCGCGGCGCTTCCGCCCGCCGACTGGGATCGCGGAGACGCGGACCGGCTGGCCTATATCGTCTATACCTCGGGCACCTCGGGTCAGGCCCGCGCGGTGATGCACGCGCATCGGGCGATCCTTGCGCGGCAGATGATGTTCGACGGCTGGTACGGCCTGCGTTCGTCCGACCGGCTGATGCATGCCGGGGCCTTCAACTGGACCTTCACCCTGGGGACCGGGCTGATGGACCCGTGGGCGGCGGGGGCCACTGCGCTGATCCCGGCGGACGGCACCGCCATCGAGCAGATCCCCCTGCTCGCGCGGCGGCACGGCGCGACGATCCTGGCCGGTGCCCCCGGGATATTCCGTCGCATGCTGCGCGCCGAGTGGGCGCCGATCGAGACGCTGCGCCACGGCCTGGCGGCGGGGGAGCGGCTGGACCCGGCCCTGCGCGCGGCGTGGTGCGAGCGGACCGGCAGCGACCTGCACGAGGCGATGGGCATGTCCGAATGCTCGACCTTTCTCAGCGGCAGCCCCGACCGGCCGGCGCCACCCGGCAGCGCCGGCTATCCCCAGCCCGGCCGGCGAGTCGCCATCCTCTCCGATGACGGGTCGCCGGCGCCAGTCGGGCAACCAGGCACGCTGGCGGTCCACCGCTCCGACCCGGGGCTGTTTCTGGGCTATCTCGGTCAGCTCGAGGAAACCGCGGAACGGTTCCGCGGCGACTGGTTCCTGACCGGCGACATGGCCGTGCAGGCGGAGGATGGCGCCATCTCGACGCTCGGCCGGGCCGACGACATGATGAACGCGGGCGGCTTTCGCGTGGCCCCGGGCGAGGTCGAGGATGTCCTGTCGGCGGTGCCCGACGCGGGCGATGTCGCGGCCACCGAACTGCCGGTCGCGTCCGGCGCCACCATCATCGCCGCGTTCTGGACCGGTGCCGCGCCGGCCGCCACCATGCGCGCCGCGTCAGAGGCGGGGCTGGCCCGCTACAAGCAACCGCGCGAGTTCATCCACGTCCCTGCCCTGCCGCGCACCCCGACGGGCAAGATCAACCGGCGGGCGCTGCGCACGGCGCATGCGCCCGACCGCGCCAATGTCAGTCGGGAAAGCTGATCTCGTCCATCGCGTATTCGCTGATCGCCAGCAGCGGCTGGTCGCCTTCCTCGCTGAACGCAAACACGTGCAGCGCATCATTGTGCACCGTGAAGCGGCAGAAGCGATGCTCGCCCTCCAGCGCCTCGGGACATGTGGGCAGATCGCCATGGCTGATGGCCGTCTCGAACATCTCGTAGGTCAGCGGGGTGCCCGAGGCATCCGGATCGGCGGATGCATCTATCGACGGAGTCGCGGCGCTGTCCGCGTGCGGTGCGGTTGAGTTGTTTTCGTGGCTCGCCGCATGGGCTGCGCCGGCCAGACCGATCATGAAAACGGCAAGTGCTGCGCGGGTCATGCCTGCATCCTCCCAGTCTGATCTGTCGATTTCTGATTCTTCTCCTGCAACGGGATTTCGACAAGATGTCCTTTACGCACGCGTGGTGTCGCCACCCGCAGCCTTGATTCCGCGATACCGATCGCGCAAGAGAGGTGCCCGGCCGCTCGCCCCATCGTCGCGCGGCCGGTCCCCAGGACCGATGCTCAGGATGCCGCCATGACCCGTTTCGCCGCCCCCATCGCCGAGCAGATCTGGGACATGAAATACCGCCTCAAGAGCGCCGAGGGGCAGCCGGTCGACCAGTCGGTCGAGGACAGCTGGCGTCGCGTCGCCCGCGACCTTGCCCGGGTCGAGGCGGACCCCGCCGCGTGGGAGGAGCGGTTCTACGCGGCGCTGGAGGATTTCCGTTTCCTGCCCGCCGGCCGCATCCTGGCGGGCGCCGGCACCGGACGCAGCGTGACCCTGTTCAACTGCTTTGTCATGGGCACCATTCCCGACAGCATGGGCGGGATCTTCGACATGCTCAAGGAAGCGGCGCTGACCATGCAGCAGGGTGGCGGGATCGGCTATGACTTCAGCACCATCCGGCCCCGTGGGGCCGAGGTGCGGGGCGTGGCGGCCGACGCCTCGGGCCCCCTGTCGTTCATGGATGTCTGGGACGCGATGTGCCGCACGATCATGTCCGCGGGGTCGCGGCGCGGCGCGATGATGGCCACGATGCGCTGTGACCACCCCGACATCGAGGCGTTCATCGAGGCCAAGCAGGACAGCGCCCGGCTGCGCATGTTCAACCTGTCGGTGCTGATCACCGACGCCTTCATGGAGGCGGTGCGCGCCGACGCCGCCTGGGACCTGCAGTTCGGCGGGCGGGTCTATCACACCGTGCAGGCGCGCGATCTGTGGAACCGGATCATGCGGGCGACGTATGACTATGCCGAGCCGGGGGTGATCTTCATCGACCGGATCAACCAAGCCAACAACCTGCACTATGCAGAGACGATCGCCGCGACCAACCCCTGTGGCGAGCAGCCGCTGCCGCCCTACGGGGCGTGCCTGCTCGGGTCGGTCAATCTGGCCCGACTGGTGGTCGATCCGTTCACGGACGCCGCCCGGCTGGACGAATCCGCGCTGGATGAGCTGGTCGCCACCGCCGTGCGGATGATGGACAATGTCGTGGACGCCTCGCGCTTTCCGCTGGAAGCGCAGGCGCGCGAGGCGGCGACCAAGCGCCGGATCGGGCTGGGGGTGACAGGGCTCGCCGACGCGCTGCTGATGGTCGGGCTGCGCTATGGTGCCCCTGACGCGGTGGAAACCACTCGCGCTTGGATGAAGCGGGTGGCCCGCGCGGCATACCTCGCCTCGGCCGATCTGGCGCGGGAAAAGGGCGCATTCGCCCTGTTCGATGCCGACGAGTATCTGCGGTCCGGGTTCATGCAGCGGATGGATGACGACGTGCGCGCCGCGATCCGCCAGCACGGCATCCGCAATGCCCTGCTGACCTCGATCGCGCCGACCGGAACCATCAGCCTCTACGCCGGGAATGTCAGTTCCGGAATCGAGCCGGTGTTCGCCTATGCCTATACCCGCAAGGTCCTGCAGAAGGACGGGTCAAGGACCGAGGAAGAAGTCGTGGACTATGCCGTGCAGATGTGGCGCGACCTGCATGGCGACGCCCCCTTGCCCGCGCATTTCGTGGACGCCCAGACGCTGGCCCCGACCGATCACGTCGCCATGCAGGCCGCGGCGCAGGAATGGGTGGATTCCTCGATCTCCAAGACGATCAACTGTCCCGAGGACATCGACTTCGAGGCCTTCAAGGACGTCTACCTTCAGGCCTGGGACCTGGGCTGCAAGGGCTGCACCACCTATCGTCCGAACGAGGTCACCGGCAGCGTGCTGTCGGTCAGCGAAACCACCGACGCCGCACCGCAGGCCGACCGGGGCGCCGACGTGGTCTATCTGACCGAACCGCTGGACCGCCCCGCCGCTCTGGAGGGCGCGACCTACAAGCTGAAGTTCCCGGGCAGCGAACACGCGATTTACATCACCATCAACGACATCGTGCAGAGCGGCCACCGCCGGCCGTTCGAGGTCTTCATCAATTCGAAGAACATGGAGCATTATGCCTGGACGGTGGCGCTGACGCGGATGATCTCGGCCGTGTTCCGGCGCGGCGGCGACGTCAGCTTCGTGGTCGAGGAGCTGAAGGCCGTCTTCGACCCGCGCGGCGGCGCCTGGATGGAGGGGCGCTATGTGCCCTCGATCCTCGCCGCGATCGGCGGCGTCATCGAGCGCCACATGATCGCCACCGGCGCGTTGGCGGGGGAAGGGCTGGGGCTGAAGTCGGACCCGACCGCCGGGCCGGACCAGCCGGCAGCCGCGCAAGCGGCGACCGGCCGCCCGCGCGGGCCGGCCTGCCCCGCCTGCGGCAGTTCGTCCGTGCGGCGCGTGGAAAACTGCCTCACCTGCGCCGATTGTGGCCATTCCAAGTGCGCGTGACGGGATAGCGCGGGAGTCTCCCTGCCAGGCCGGTCACTCCTGCAGAGTTTCGACGTGTTTCTGCAGGGCCACCAGCCGCCAGGGTGTCGGGGTCTCGATCCCGTCGCCGGCATCGAACATCACCGTCCGGCCCTGCAGCATTTCCCCGAATTGCGGCATCGGGCTGTCCGACTTGCCCATGGTGTAGCCGTCGATGCGGTTCATCACCTGCAGCCGCGGATAGACACCGCCATTCGCGCGGCTGAGTTGCGTCAGATCGGTCGGCCGCGGGGTCAGCCCGGCAGCAAGCGGGCCGTCACCCTTGCCGCCGGGGCCGTGGCATGATGCGCAGAACTGCGCGTAATCACCTGTCCCCGTCGTGATCTGTGCGTCGGGTGTGCAGGCGACGATCAGCGCGGCAGAGCCGAGCGCGACCGCGGACGAGATGGCGAATTTCATGGCTGTCCCTCTGATTTCTTTGCGGGAAGCTTGCCGGACCGGCGCGGTGCCCGCAATCCCTCGTCCAAGAAGCGGCCGCGGGTTGCATGGTCCGCGACGTGGGCCTGCCGGGAACGCTGCTAAGAGCTGCACGTTGGCGTCTCGACGCAACGAAAGGGATCAGCCATGTCCTCCAGCGAAACGACAACCGATCATTTCACCATCCGCCGCTGGTGCGAGGAGCGCGGCGGCACGCCGACGGTCGTCAAGGACACCCAAGGCGAAGACGGCGATGGTATTCTGCGGATAGATTTTGCCGAGCCCGACGAGAGCCTGACGGAAATCTCGTGGGAGGATTTCTTCCAGACCTTCGAGGACCGTGGCCTGGCGTTCCTGTACCAGAACGAGACGAAGGACGGCGAGCAGAGCCGGTTCTTCAAGTTCGTGAAGCGCGAAGGGACCTAGGCCGCCCGCGAGCCCGCTTGGGGCCGGCCGGGCAGGCGGTCAGAACCAGGCATCCCAGCTCAGGCCGAAGCTGCTGGCACCCAGCGCCACCCCGATGGCCGAGCCCGCCGCCGCCTGCGCCGGCGTGTGTTCATCCGCATCCACCCGGCTGGCCGCGGCCAGCAGCGCCGCCCCGAGCAGCCCGATCCGTGCGGCGTCGCTGTCGCGGACGCAGTGCCGCGCCAGATCGGCGGCGCCAAAGCCGGCCGCCGCCGCGTGGCCGCTGGGAAACCCGCCGCCGCCGCCGCCGGGACGCTGTCCCAGCGGACCGACGACGCTGTGTTTCAATGCAAGCACCAGGGCCACTTGCAGGCCGCCCCGAAGGGCGAAATCGGGCAAGCGGTCCCGATCCACCGCGCAGGCTGCGGCGGCGAGCGGCAGGCCATACTTCATGGCCGTGCCGAACTGCTCGAACGGATCGGCCGCTGCCGGGGTCGTGACCATCAGGCCCGCCGCTAGGGCAACTCGCATGGCATTGCGCGTGCCACCGGTCATCGCGGCTGGTCCACGCCCTGGGCGGTCAGCCGCACGACCCGGTCCATGCGTGCGGCCAGATCCATGTTGTGCGTCGCGATCAGCGCCGACAGGCCGGTGTCGCGCACCAGGTCCATCAGGACCGCGAAGACGTGGTCCGATGTCGCCGGATCCAGGTTGCCGGTCGGCTCGTCGGCCAGCAGCAGCGCGGGCCGGTTCGCCAGGGCGCGGCAGAATGCCACCCGCTGCTGTTCGCCGCCGGACAGCGCAGCGGGCCGGTGACTGGCGCGGGCGGCGAGGCCGACCTGGCCAAGCAGCAGCTGCGCGCGGTCGCGGGCCTGACGGTCGGGGACGCCGTTCGCGAGCTGCGGCAGGATCACGTTTTCCAGCGCACTGAATTCCGGCAGCAGGTGGTGAAACTGATAGACGAAGCCCAGCTGTTCGCGCCGCGCCGCGGTCCGCGCCGGGTCGCCTAGGCCGGTCATGTCCCGACCCACCAGAATGACCCGTCCCGCATCCGGCGTGTCCAGCAGGCCGGCGATGTGCAGCAGCGTCGACTTGCCCGCACCGGAGGGGGCGACCAGTGCCACCACCTCACCGCGTGCCACGCCCAGGTCCAGCCCGCGCAGCACCGACACGGCCGCGGGTGTGCCCTTGTTGTAGGTCTTGGAGATTTCGTCCATCCGCAGCACCTCACTCATAGCGCAGCGCCTCGACCGGGTTCATCCTTGCCGCACGACGGGCCGGGAAGATCGTCACCAGAAAACTCAGCAGCAACGACAGTCCGACCGCGCGCGCGATGTCCCAGGCCCGCAGCTGCGCCGGCAGCTCGTAGATCCCGCGCACCGCCGGGTCCCAGGCGCCGCCGCCGGACATCCAGTTCACCGCCGACATGATCGGGTCGATGTTCAGCGCCAGCATGACGCCGAGCAGAACCCCGGCAATCGTGCCGATCACGCCGGTAAAGGCGCCGCACAGGAAGAACACCCGCAGCACCGCGCCCTCGGTCAGGCCCATGGTGCGCAGGATGCCGATGTCGCGGCCCTTGTTCTTGACCAGCATGATCAGCCCGGAGGTGATGTTCATCGACGCGATCAGCACCAGCACGGACAGGATCACGAACATGACGTCATCCTCGATGTCGAGCGCGTTCAGGAACGACCCCGACGCGTCGCGCCAGGTCCACACCATGCTGCCCGGCAGCGCGTGCATCAGGTCGGGGGTCAGCTGGTCGACGGCCTCGGGGTCCGCGACGTAGACTTGGATCTCGTCGGCGGCGCCTTCGCGGTTGAAATAGTCCTGCGCGGCGGGCAGCGGCATGTAGATGCGGGTCCGGTCGATGTCATAGCGGCCCGCGGTGAAGACATACACGACCTCGTACGCCACGATCCGCGGCGTCGTGCCGAACGGCGTCTGCGCGCCCTGGGGTGCGATCAGCTGGACCTTGTCGCCGGGCCCTACGCCCAGTTCGCGGGCGATCCCCGACCCGATCGCGATGCCCCGGTCGAACGCACCGATATCGCCGATCCCGGTAGCCGGTTCCGCAACGCGGGGGATGGCGCGCAGATCGTCGGCAGTCAGGCCGTAGACCTCGGCCACGTTCGAGCGGTCGTGCGCGGTCGCCATCACCTGACCCTTGACCACCGGGTCCGCCCGGACGACGCCCGGCAGCGCCGCGATCCGGCCGGCCACGTCGTCGTAATTCTCGATCCGCCCCGCGATCACATAGACCTCGTCGGTCAGGTCGTTCACGATCTGCTGCGGGGGCATGTAGACCGTGGTATGGGCATTGGCGCCCAGGATCGTGTCGACGAATTCCGCCCGGAAGCCGGACCGGACCGCGAGCGTCGCGATCAGGGCCATGACGCCCAGCGCGATTCCGATCAGGCTGATCCAGGTCATCGTGCTGACCCCGCCCTCGGCCTTGCGGGCGCGCAGATATCGCCAGGCGATCATGAACTCATAGCGCGAAAACGGACGCGGGGTCGCCATGCGGGGCCTTTCCTGAAGCGGGCGCACCCTGCCCCGCAGCCGCGGTTGAGACAAGCCGACAAAGTGGTGAGGTCGGGCCGTCGCCGCCCGGCAAGCTGACCGGTCGGGTCCCGGCCTAGCTTCCCAGGATCAACCGTGCCGCGATAACGGCGAGCAGGACCAGGATGACGTTCTGGAACGTCCGGGCATCCATGTGCCGTGCCATCCAGTTGCCGATCGGCATGCCCAGGAACAGGGGCACGTTGGCGACGACGCTGATCAGAAACCGCTCGCGGTCCATCAGGCCGACCGCCATCAGCGCCGGCACCTGCACCAGCGCCATGGACATGAACAGCACCGACACGGTGCCGATGAATTCCAGGCGCGACAGCCCCAGCGCGTTCAGGAATGTCAGCGACACCGGGGCGGAAATCCCGACCGCGCCCTGCAGGATCCCTGCGATCAGGCTGACCGGCAGGACCAGCGCATCCGCGATCCCCCGTCCCAGGCGCCAGTGCGGGCTGGTCAGCCGAAAGACGACATAGATCAGGGCCAGACCGCCCACCGTCAGCGACAGCACCCGGGACGGCAGCGCCGCCAGCAGGAAGGTGCCGGCGAGCGCGCCCAGCATGGCGCCCGCGACCATCAGCAGGATGAAGCGCCGGTGCATGATGTGCCGTCGGAATCGCCAGGCCTGCCAGGCGTTCGACAGCAATCCCGGCAACGCGAAGACCGCCACGGCAAAGGGCACGCCGTGATAGATGGACATGATCGGCACGGCCACGATCGGCGTGCCGGCGCCGATCGCCCCCTTCAGGATCCCACCGGCGAGAAAGGCGGCGATCGCCACGCCGAACCCGTCAACCATGCGCGCGTCGTCCGATCAACCGTCGCGCCGGGCCACGGCGGAGCGCCTCGCCTGAGCGGGCGGAGTTTCGCGGCGGGTGGGGCACGGGCCGGGTCAGGTCAGCAACGCGCGAGCCTGCGCGGGATCGAGCATTCCGGTTCCCAACAGCTTGCGCGCCTTCATGTGGACGCGCGGACCGTTCACCGTCTCGACGGCCGTCAGCAGGTCGAGAGCATCGAACCGGAACACCACATGATCGGCCACCTGTTCGGCCCGGTCCTCGGGCATGGCAAGCCCGGCGATCTGCAGCTTCCAGTCGGCCTGGTCCGACCAGAACCAGGGAAGCGCGGCGTAGGGTCCGGGTGCTGCCCCGGTCAGGCGCGCGACGATGTGCCGGGCGTGATCGATCGCCGCCTGCACGCTTTCCAGCCGCACCCGCCGCCCCGAGCGTGGATCGGGAAAGGACGCACAATCGCCCATCGCCGAGATTGCCGGATCGGTGGTCAGCAGCTGTCCGTCCACGACGATGCCGTTGTCGACATCCAACCCGGCCGCCTCGGCCAGCTCGACATTGGGCCGGACGCCCGCCGCCAGCAGGACGTGATCGGCGTCGATCCGCTCGCCGTTGTCGAGGATCATCCCGTCCGGTGTCACCGCTGTCACCGCCTGCCCCAGCCGGATGTCATTGCCGAGATTCTGATGCAGCTGGGCAAAGGCCTCCGACATTTGCGGGGAAACCGAGCGGCTCATCAGCCGCGGCGCCGCCTCGGCGACGACCACGTGATGTCCGTACTTGCGCGCGACTGCGGCAAACTCCAACCCGATGAAGCCGCCGCCGATGACCCCGAACCGCCGCTGCGGTCCAAGGACGATGTCGCGCAGGTGCTGGGCATCGGCCAGCGTCCGCAGATCGTGGGCACGATCCAGCCCCGGAATCGGCGGCCGCGCGTTGCGCGCGCCGGTCGCGAGCACCAGCTGACCATAGGCGACCGGCCCGGCGGTGGTGTCGACCCGGCGCGCGGCACGGTCGATCGCCAGTACCCGCGTGCCCCGCCGATAGTCGATCTGCTGGGCGTCAAAGAAACTCTCCGGACGCAGCCACAGGGCCTCGTCCCGCCCTTCGGTCACATAGGTCTTGGACAGCGGCGGACGCTGATAGGGTAGCCATGGTTCGTCGCCGATCAGCACCACGGGTCCGGCGAACCCGGCCTGGCGCAGCGAGGCGGCGACCTGCAGACCGCCCTGCCCCGCCCCCACGATCACAACCGGGCCTGTGTTGTCATCCGATGCCACGCTGGCGTCCTTTCGTCGTGCCGTCATCCACGCCGGCCGCGCCGCTGTCGCGCTGCCGCACGGGCGGATCGGCCAGAGGTAGCTCTGCCTCCGCGGCCGTCGCCCGGCCGTCGTGGGCATGCATTTGCACCTCGCATCCCGGTAACGCAACCGCAGCTTGCCGCGGCGGCCGATCCGGCGCTTGCGACAGCCTGTCCCGATCTGCAACAAGCACCGGCATGGCCAGATCCGTCACCGCATTCACCTGCACCGCCTGCGGCGCGGCCCACCGGAAATGGTCGGGCCGCTGCGACGCCTGCGGCGAATGGAACACGATTGTCGAGGAAGCACCGCTAAGCGAGGGACCGGGCCGGGGGCTGGGCGCGCAGCGCGGCCGGTCGATCCCCCTTGGCGGGCTGAACGCCAACGAGCCCGCGCCGCCCCGCGCCCCCTCGGGCATCGCCGAGCTGGACCGGGTTCTGGGAGGCGGGCTGGTCCCCGGCAGCGCCATTCTGGTTGGCGGCGACCCCGGGATCGGCAAGTCGACGCTGCTTCTGCAGGCCGCCGCCGCCTTTTCCCGCGCCGGGACAAGCGCGGTCTATCTGTCCGGCGAGGAGGCGGGCGCGCAGTTGCGGATGCGGGCCCAGCGGCTGGGGCTGACCGACGCGCCGGTGCGGCTGGGAACCGGTACGGCACTGCGCGACATCCTGACCACGCTGGACGCGGAACGCCCCGACGTGGCGGTGATCGACTCGGTCCAGACGCTGTGGTCGGACGCCGTCGAGTCGGCGCCCGGCAGCGTGGCCCAGGTCCGGTCCGCCGCGCATGAACTGACCACGCTGGCCAAGCGGACCGGGGTCTCGGTGATCCTGGTCGGACACGTCACCAAGGACGGGCAGATCGCCGGTCCGCGCGTCGTCGAGCACATGGTCGACACGGTGCTGTATTTCGAAGGCGAGCGCGGCCACCAGTTCCGGATCCTGCGGGCCGTCAAGAACCGCTTCGGCCCGTCCGGCGAGATCGGCGTATTCGAGATGACCGGCGGCGGGCTGGCGGAGGTCGCCAACCCGTCGGCCCTGTTCCTGTCCGAACGGGGGCAAGCCGTCCCCGGCAGCGCGGTGTTCGCGGGGATCGAGGGCACCCGGCCGGTGCTAACCGAAATTCAGGCCCTGGTCGCGCCCTCGTCGCTCGCCGCGCCGCGCCGCACGGTGGTGGGGCTGGATGGCGGCCGGGTCAGCACCATTCTTGCCGTGCTCGAGGCGCGTTGCGCCGTCCCGTTCGCCGGGCTGGACGTGTTCCTGAACGTGGCCGGCGGCATGCGGGTGGCTGAACCGGCCGCCGACCTTGCCATCGCGGCGGCGCTGCTGAGCGCGCGCGAGGATCATGCGCTGGGTCCCGAAACCGTGTTCTTCGGCGAGATCAGCCTGTCGGGCGCATTGCGGCCCGTGGCGCAGGCTGAAAACAGGTTGAAAGAGGCGCGGAAACTTGGTTTTTCACACGCGATCGTGCCCATCGGTCAGAAAGTCGACGGCGCCGACGGCATGCGGGTCGACCGCGTGTCGGACCTGACAAACTTCGTGGGCGAGACATTCGGCGCAGGATGACCGCCCTTGCAGGACGGAATTTCCGCAACAAAGGCGGTGAGATGGACGGCTTTACCCTTATCGACGGCATCGTGGCGGCCGTCATCATCCTTTCTGCAATCCTCGCCTATGCGCGGGGGTTCGTGAGGGAATCGCTGGCCATCCTGGGATGGGTGGGCGCCGCGGTGCTGGCCTTCCTGTTCGCCCCCACGGTCCGGCCCATGATCGCGCAGATCCCGGTTCTGGACCGGTTTCTCGGGGATAGTTGCGAACTTGCCACCATCGCCGGTTTTGCCGTCGTCTTTGCCGTGGCGCTGGTCCTGTTCTCGCTGATCACGCCGCTGTTCTCGTCCGTCGTTCAGCGCTCCGCCCTCGGCGGTGTCGACCAGGGGATGGGTTTTCTGTTCGGCGTCGCGCGCGGCATCCTGCTGGTTGCGATCGCGTTCATCGTCTACGAACGCGTGATGCCCGGGCAGCCTGCGGCGATGGTGGAAAATTCCCGCTCTGCCACCGTGTTCCAGCGGATGAGCGCCCAGATGAACGAACAGATCCCGGCCGATGCGCCCGGCTGGATCGTTGCGCGCTACGAACAGCTGGTCCGCGGCTGCGCCCCCGTCGGCGACGGCGAGGTCCCCGCCACGACCCCGCCTGCCGCCGACGCGCCTGCCTCTGATCTGCCTGCCACCGACGGGCAGGCCACTGTCCCGCCAGCCGACGCCTGACCGGTCTCGGGTGGATCTGGTTTCAGCGGATTTCACGTGCAGGGCGTGACTCTGCCCGGTTGCATGACTAGATAACGCCCGACGCTCTCCGCACCGCGCAGCCGAGGTCGAGATCCCCATGCAGCCGTTCCTTGCCCACCCCTTCGATTCGGACCGCCTGCACGAGGAATGCGGGGTGTTCGGCGTGATCGGCGTGGCCGATGCCGCGAACTTTGTCGCCTTGGGGCTGCATGCCCTGCAGCATCGCGGCCAGGAAGCCGGGGGGATCGTCGCGCACGATCCCGACGCCGGATTCAACAGCGCCCACCGCTTCGGCTATGTCCGCGACAACTTCACCAAGGCGTCGCTGATGGAGACCCTGCCAGGTGAGCTTGCGATCGGCCATGTGCGCTACTCCACGGCGGGGGCCAAGGGCCCGGCGATCCGCGACGTGCAGCCGTTCTTCGGCGAGTTCGCGATGGGCGGGTGCGCCATCGCCCATAACGGCAATATCACAAATGCGGTGGCCCTGCGGCGCGAACTGATCGAACGCGGCAGCATCTTCCAGTCGGGCAGCGACAGCGAATGCATCATCCACCTGATGGCGCGCTCGATCCAGCGCAACATCCCCGAGCGGATGAAGGACGCCCTGCGCCGCGTCGAGGGCGCGTTCAGCGTGATCGCCATGACCCGGACCAAGCTGATCGGGGTGCGCGACGCTCTTGGGGTCCGGCCGCTGGTGCTCGGCCGGATCGGGGACGGCGGCTACGCGCTCGCCTCGGAGACGTGTGCGCTCGACATCATCGGCGCCGAGTTCCTGCGCGAGATCGAGCCGGGCGAAATGGTCGTGATCACGCGCGGCAAGGTCGAAAGCTCGCGTCCATTCGGACCGTCGACCGGGCGGTTCTGCATCTTCGAGCATGTGTATTTCAGCCGTCCGGACAGCATCATCGGCGGCCGCTCGGTCTACGAAACCCGCCGGCAGATCGGCGTCGAGCTGGCCCGCGAAGCCCCGGTGGACGCGGATCTGGTCTGCCCCGTGCCCGACAGCGGCACCCCCGCGGCAATCGGCTATGCTCAGGAATCCGGCATTCCGTACGGGCTGGGAATCATCCGCAACCAGTACATGGGCCGGACGTTCATCGAGCCCACCGACCAGATCCGCAACATGGGCGTGCGGCTCAAGCTGAACGTCAATCGGGCGCTCGTGCGCGGCAAGCGCGTCGTGCTGGTCGACGACAGCGTGGTGCGCGGCACGACCAGCCAGAAGATCAAGGACATGATCGTCGAGGCCGGCGCGAGCGAGGTGCATTTCCGCATCGCCAGCCCGCCCACCGCCTGGCCCTGCTTCTATGGCGTCGACACCCCCGACCGCGACAAGCTGCTGGCCGCGCAGATGGACCCCGAGGGCATGCGCAAATGGATCGGGGTGGACAGCCTCGCCTTCGTGTCGCTGGACGGGCTGTATCGCGCAGTGGGCGAGGCACAGGGCCGGAACACCGGCCGGCCCCAGTACTGCGACGCCTGTTTCTCGGGTGATTATCCGGTGGCACCGTTCGACCAGTTGCAGCGCGGATTCCGGATGAAGACCGACCCGGTCAGCGGCGATGCCGAGGCGTTGCCGGACCAGTCCGGCTACAAGCCCGTCGACCACACGCTGAGCCCGAACGCCCTGACGCGGCCGGCCGCCGAATAAGGCCGCGTCCCGACAGGTAGCCGCGCGATCCGGAACCGTGGCTGCGGCGTCAATGGTTCCTTCCCCGGCCGCGCGTGATATGAGCAGGCAGG
This sequence comes from uncultured Paracoccus sp., assembly GCF_947496875.1. Classification (GTDB taxonomy): domain Bacteria; phylum Pseudomonadota; class Alphaproteobacteria; order Rhodobacterales; family Rhodobacteraceae; genus Paracoccus. The sequence continues at coordinate 422,181 of NZ_CANMEH010000002.1, forward strand.
CAGAGGCAATGGAACCGACGGCATGACCGAGTACAGCGAGAGCTTTTCAGCTCACCCCGAACAACCCCATCTGATCAACCGGTCCAACTGGTTGCGTGCTGCGGTGCTGGGCGCCAATGACGGGATCGTGTCGGTCAGTTCGCTGGTGGTCGGGGTCGCCGCGGCAACGTCCGACCGCACCGCGATCCTGCTGGCCGGGGTGGCCGGGCTGGCGGCCGGGGCGATGTCGATGGCGGCCGGCGAATACGTGTCCGTCCACTCGCAGTCGGACATCGAAAAGGCCGACATCGAGCGCGAACGCGAGGCGCTGGAGCGGATGCCTGATCAGGAGCTGCTGGAGCTCGTTTCCATCTTCGAAGGCCGGGGAATGAGCAAGGCGACGGCGCTTGCCGCAGCCCGCGAAGTAACCGCGCACGACGCGCTGGGCGCCCATGTCCGGGAAGAGCTGGGCCTGCACGAGATCAACTCGGCCAATCCGCTGCAGGCGGCGATGGCATCCGGTCTGACGTTTTCGGTCGCCGCGGCCCTGCCGCTGCTGGCGGCCGTGCTGGCCCCCGCGGGCGCGCTGATCCCCACGGTGCTGATCGTTACCCTGTTGTCCCTGGCGCTGCTCGGCGCGCTGGGCGCGCGCACCGGGGGCGCGCCGCTGGGACCGGCGACGTTGCGGGTCATGATCTGGGGCGTGTTCGCCATGGCGGTCACCGCGGCGGTGGGCTGGCTGTTCGGGGTCTCGGTCTGACACACCTGCCGCATGTGTGATCTCCTCCGGCACCGCCGGATGGACAGATGCCCCGCTTTTGACTTTCCCTGCGATCCGGTGTCTGGTTCAGTCCGTTCGGGCTGACCGCCGGGCAGAGAAACGGGCCGTCAGCCGAGGAATTGCCGCGTTACGCGACTTCAGGGAGAAAGCTACATGAACATGATCCGAACCGGGCTTGCAGGCCTGATCGCCGCCGCTGGCCTGGGTGCCGCCCCGACCACCGCTTCGGCGGCCGAATTCATCAACGTGCTGACGGGCGGCACCTCGGGCGTCTACTATCCCATGGGGGTGGCGCTGGCCGACATCTATGCCAAGGGCATGGAGGACGTGCGCACGCAGGTGCAGTCCACCAAGGCTTCGGTCGAGAACCTGAACCTGCTGCAGCAGGGCAAGGGCGAGATCGCCTTTGCGCTGGGCGATTCGGTCGAACTGGCGGCCCAGGGCGACGCCGAGGCCGGCTTTCCGCAGCCGCTCGACAAGCTGCAGGGCATCGCCGCCGTCTATCCGAACTTCATCCAGATCGTCGCCGCCAAGGATTCGGGCATCACCTCGCTGGAGGATCTGAAGGGGAAGAGCCTGTCGGTCGGCGCGCCGAAGTCGGGGACCGAACTGAACGCCCGCGCCATCCTGGAAGCGGCGGGGATGAGCTATGAGGATCTGGGCAAGGTCGAATACCTGCCCTTCGCGGAGTCCGTCGAACTGATGAAGAACCGTCAGCTGGACGCGACCTTGCAGTCGGCGGGCCTCGGCGTCGCCTCGCTGAAGGATCTCGCGACCACGACCGAGATCAGCGTCGTGTCGGTTCCGGCCGAGGTCGCGGCCAAGCTCGGCGGCGCCTATGCGCCGGGCACCATTCCGGCCGGCACCTATCGGGGACAGGACGCGGACGTCGCCACCGTTGCCGTGACCAACCTCCTGGTCACCCATTCGGACGTGTCCGAGGACACCGCCTATGGCATGACCAAGCTGCTGTTCGACAACATCGACACGCTGAAGGCGGCCCATTCCGCCGCCGAGGCGATCGATCCGGCAAAGGCGACACAGTCGCTGCCGATCCCGCTGCACCCGGGTGCCGAGAAATACTACAAGGAAGCCGGGCTGCTGCAGTAAGCACCCTGCCGCAGCGCTACCACCCGGCGCATTCATGCGCGCCGGGTGTGTTGATTATCCCTACGCGCGTTCCGCGCGCGGGTGTAACGTGATGCAGGCGGGACCCCGGCCGACCTGGCCTGTCCGCAGCCAAACACTTCATGGGGATTCCTCGATGCAGACCGATCGTCCTGCTCCTCACCTGCAGCCGGAACATGCCCCCCCGCCCCAGCAGCCGGACCTGGGCATCCACGATCCACTTGCCGACAACTTTCCGGAGACGGGCCAGGGCAAGCTGCTGTTCTGGATCGCCGTCACGTTTTCAGTGTTTCAGATCGCGACGGCCGCGCATGCGATCGACCTGCCGAGCCAGGTCGTCCGGGCGGTCCATGTCGGATTCCTGATGCTGCTGACCTTTCCGCTGCTGGCGCTGGCCCGCCGGCGCAGCGGCGCCGTTCAGGCGATGGCATGGGTGCTGGCCGCGGCGGGGGTGGCGGTCGCCGTCTATCAGTGGGTCGAGTACGCGCCGCTGATCATCCGCGCCGGCAGCCCCACCGGCACCGATCTGGTGATGGGCGTCCTCGCGTTGATCACGGTGTTTGCGGCGGCCTGGACCATGATGGGCCCCGCGCTGCCGATCATCGCGGGCATCTTCCTAGCATACTGCTTTTTCGGGCAGTACGCGCCGGGCCTGCTGCAGACACGGGGCTACGACTTCAGCCAGGTCATCGAGCACATGACCTACGGGACCGAGGGCATCTACGGCATCCCGATCTATGTCAGCTCGTCCTACATCTTCCTGTTCATCCTGTTCGGGTCGTTCCTGGAAAAGGCCGGGATGATCAAGCTGTTTACCGACGTGTCGCTGGGGCTGGTCGGCCACATGCTGGGCGGGCCGGCCAAGGTCGCGGTGTTTTCGTCCGCGATGATGGGCACGATCTCGGGCTCGGGCGTGGCCAACGTGGTCACGACCGGGCAGTTCACCATCCCGCTGATGAAGAGGTTCGGCTATCGCCCGGCCTTCGCCGGCGGCGTCGAATCGACCGCGTCGATGGGTGGCCAGCTGATGCCGCCGGTGATGGGCGCCGTCGCCTTCATCATGGCCGAGACGCTGGGCGTCGACTATGTCGAGGTCGTCAAGGCGGCGCTGATCCCCGCGATCCTGTATTTCGCCGGCGCCTTCTGGATGACCCATCTCGAGGCCGGCAAGCGCAGCCTTGTGGGGATGTCCCGCGACGAACTGCCCAGCCCGATTCGCGCGCTCAAGGACGGGTGGTACCTGATCCTGCCGCTGGCGGTGCTGGTCTGGCTGCTGTTTTCCGGCTTTACCCCGCTCTATGCGGGCACGATCGGCCTGGCCCTGACGGTGGCGCTGATCCTTGCCGGATCGATCGCCCTGGGCCTGCCGGCCGGCGTCATCCGGGTGATCTTCTGGATTGCCGTGGGGCTGATCGCCGGGTGGTTCGCGCAGTACGGGATCGGGACCTGGGTCCGGGCCGTCGGCGTGCTGATCGCGGCGCTGATCCTGTGGAACATCTTCAGCCGGGGTGGCCGCGAAACCATCCGGATGTGCATCGACAGCCTGGCCGAGGGCGCCAAGACCGCCCTGCCGGTGGGCGTCGCCTGTGCGCTGGTCGGGATCGTGATCGGGACGATGACGCTGACCGGCGCGGCGTCGACCTTCGGGTCGGTCATCGTGTCGGTGGGGGCGGGCAGCCTGTTCCTGTCCCTGGTGCTGACCATGATCACCTGCATCATCCTGGGGATGGGCATCCCGACCATCCCCAACTACATCATCACCTCGTCGATCGCCGGCGCCGCGCTGCAGGAACTGGGCGTGCCGCTGATCGTCAGCCACATGTTCGTGTTCTATTTCGGCATCCTCGCCGACCTGACCCCGCCGGTGGCGCTGGCCTGTTTCGCCGCGGCGCCGATCGCCAAGGAGGCCGGGCTGAAGATCAGCATGGAGGCGATCAAGATCGCCGCGGCCGGTTTCGTCGTGCCGTTCATGGCGGTCTACACACCGGCGCTGATGCTGCAGGATGGCGGTCCGCTGGCCGAGGCGATCGGCTACTGGCCCGCCGTCGGCTACATCGTGGTAAAGGCAGGTATGGCCATCGCCTTGTGGGGCATCGCGGTGATCGGCTGGATCGGCCGGCCGCTGAACTGGCTGGAACGCGCTATGGCGATGATCGCCGCCTTTACCCTTGTTGCCGCCATGCCGGCCACGGATCAAATCGGCTTTGCGCTGTCCGCCCTGTTCGTCATCTGGCTGTTCTTTACCGCCCGGCGACAGCGCCGCCTTGCATGAGTTGCCTGCTGGTCGGGACGCTGATGCTGGCCGCCGCCAACGGGTTCACCCTGGAATGGGCCCACTCGGTCGAGCGGACCGGCTGGCGGGAAAGCTGGAGCGTCACCGCCGAAGGTCTGCACCTGGACCGCGCCGCGGTGCGCGGATCCGGCGCGGGGATGGAGCCGGGTGCCGGTGCCACCCGGCAGGACGGCTGGTGGGTCTGGTCCCCCGATCTCACCGTGCCGCATCTGGTGCTCGCCGCGTCAGGGGCGACGCAGGGCGGCTGGACGCTGTGCGCCGATGATGGATGCCACGTCATCGGGGCGGACCCGGACAACCCGGTGATCCTGCGACCCTGCCCCGGTTGACGGCTGCCGCGCCGGACAACTAACCTGCCGGGCGGCCAGTCTGCCAGCTGACCGTCACGCCGTCCGTTGCCGCAGCCCGCAGGACCATCGCCCATGGAATCCGACCCGCGCGACCCCGTCGCCCGCCCTGACCGGCCCCGCACGGACGTATCAGGCCCGGTCCGCCTGGATGCGACGGATCGCAAGATTCTGACCCTGCTGCAGCAGGACACCACCCTGCCGCTGGACGAGATGGCGTCGCGTGTCGGGGCGTCGCGGACGCCGGTCTGGAACCGCATACGGCGGATGCGCGAGCAGGGCGTGATCCGGGCGCAGGTCGCGCTGCTCGACCCCGAGGCACTGGGGCTCGAGGCCTGCTTCTTCGTTTTGATCCGGACGGCGGAACATGACCCAGACTGGGCGGCGCGGTTTCTGACGGCGGTGCGCGCCCGCCCCGAGGTAGTCGAGGCCCACCGACTGGCAGGCGACATCGACTATCTGCTCAAGGTGCAGGTGCGCAATGCACGGGCCTATGACCGGTTCTATCAGGCGCTGACCGCCGAGGTGCGCGTGCAGTCGATGACCGCCCTGCTGTCGATGGAGCAGATGAAATCCACGACGGCCCTGCCGATCGAGGGCTGAGCGTGCGGCGTCCGCCTGCGCCGCCCGGACCGGCACACGCGGGCGGGCGCCAGGGCGGCGGACCCGCGGACCCCACCCTGTCACCGACCCTCGACCAGCTTCAGGTGTTTCTGGCGATCGTGGACACCGGCAGCTTCGGGGCTGCGGCCCGGCATCTTGGCCGGGCCACATCTGTGATCAGCTACGCCATCGCCCATCTGGAAGGCGAAATGGGGGTGGTCCTGTTCGACCGGGAAGGGTCGCGCAAACCGCGCCTGACCTCACGCGGCCAGGCGCTGCTGGCCGACATCCGGCGCATCGGCGACGACGTGGACCGGCTGCGCGCCCGCGTGGCGGGGCTGAGGCAGGGGGTCGAACCCACGCTGTCGCTGGCGCTGGATGTCATGGCGCCGATGCAGGTGATCGCCGCACTGCTGCGCGACTTCGCGGCCGCCTTTCCGACGGTGCCGCTGCAACTGCATGTCGAGGCACTGGGGGGACCGGCGGCGCGGCTGATGGACGACTGGGCCGATCTGGCCGTCACCGGGCCAATCGTCCAGCCGATCGAGGGCACCGAGCAGCAGCATCTCGGTGCGGTCACGCTGGTCCCGGTCTGCGCGCCCGATCACCCGCTGGCCGTGGCCCAGGCGCGGCCCGGCATGGTCCGCGACCATCTGCAGGTGGTCCTGACGGATTGGTCCGAGCTGACGATGGGGCGCGACTTTTCGGTGCTGTCGACTCGGACCTGGCGGATTGCGGATCTGTCCGCGAAACATGCGCTGCTGAGCGAGGGGATCGGCTGGGGCAACATGCCGCTGCACCTGGTGCGCGACGATCTGGCCGCCGGCCGGCTGGTTCACCTGGCTCTGCCAGAAGCGCCGAAGACCCGATACGACCTGCTGCTGCTGACCCGGCGGGGCAGCGCCGCCGGCCCCGCGGCCCGATGGCTGATCGGCGCGCTGATGCGGGCCTTTTGCCAGGCGGACGGCACCGATCCGGCCACGAGTTCGCCACCGCTCTGACGATACCCGCTCAGGCGGCGTCGGCAGTCCGCACCGCTGCGGCAAGCTGATCCGGCATCGCAAATTCAGCCAGGGCCCGCGCCCGCGCATCGGCGGACATCTTGCGCGCCGTCTTGGCCACGATGCGGACCAGGGCGTCGGGATCCTGGGTCGTCGCGAAGTCGCCAAGATAGTGACGGATGAAGGTAAAGCACGCCACGTCCTCCAGCGCCTGAACCTGCGGATCGCGCTTGATCCCCTCCTTCCGCAGCATCCGTCCCGCGGCCGCGACGTCGTCATCCCCGTAGCCCGCCGCGCGCATGATCTGCATGACGCGTTCCGCATGCCGCCGCCCCTGATCGCGGCGCCAGGTTAGGTAACCCTCGCGCCCCTCGGGATAGGCGGACCGGGACAGCATCCACCGCTCGATATGCTGGCCCCGGCAGGCGATGCGCAGCGGATCGGTGGCGTCAGGGAACAGATGCTGCTGTTCAGCGGTCATCCGCTGACCGTACAGCAGTTCCGCAGGCTGGCCGTCTTCCTGCCGGGGATCGGCGGCATTCGCGGCATCAATGGCAGCAAAGGCGCGGGCAAGTGGCGTGTCGTTCATCTTTGCGGTCCCGTCTCGAATTCCTGTCGATAAAGCTCAGCGAAACAGCACCAGAGAGCCCGGCGACCAGCTGACCCGGGTTCGCGTGCCGACGTCGGGCACTTCGCGCCCGAACACGTTGCGCATCGAGATGCGGACCTCGTGCGGGATGCCGTCATAGGCATCGGTCCCGTCCATGATCACGTCGTAATAGGTCATGTCGCCGTAATAGACGACCTCGTCGATCACCCCTTCGGTCACCCGCCCTGCGGCCGTCGCCCCCGCGCCCAGCAGGGTCGCGGCCTCGGGGCGGAATCCGATGCTGGGGCCGGCGTCGCCCGCATCGACGCGGCTGACATTCGCTGCGGGGATGTCGACCGTGCCCAGGCCGGGGGCGGCGACGGTGACGTGATCATGGGTTTCGGACATGATCCGGGCGGGCAGGAAGTTCATCACGCCGATGAAATCCGCAACCTTGCGGCTGGCCGGCCGGGCATACAGCGCCTCGGGTCCGTCCAGCTGGGCGATCTCGCCCTCGAACATGACGGCGATGCGATCGGACATAACCAGCGCCTCCTCCTGGTCATGGGTGACCAGGACGAAGGTGATGCCCACCTGGCGCTGCAGCTTGATCAGTTCGACCTGCATCTGCTCGCGCATCTTGCGGTCCAGCGCCGACAGGGGTTCGTCGAGCAGCAGCACCTTGGGCTTCAGGATCAGCGCCCGGGCCAGTGCGACGCGCTGGCGCTGCCCCCCGGACAGCGCATGGGCGGCACGGCCGCCAAACCCGGTCAGCCCGACCATGCCCAGCGCCTCCTCCACCGCCGCTGCCTTTTCGACGCGGGAACGCGGGTCGCGGCGCAGGCCGAAACCTACGTTTTCCGCGACCGTCAGATGCGGAAAGATGGCGTAGGACTGAAAGACCATGTTCGTCGGCCGGACATTGGCAGGAACGTTCCGCATGTCCCTGCCGTCGATCATGACCACGCCCGAACTGATGTCCTCGAACCCGGCAATCGTGCGCAGCAGCGTGGTCTTGCCGCAGCCGGACGGGCCCAGCAGCGAAAAGAACTCGCCCTCGCGGATGGTCAGGTCGATGCCGCGCAGGGCGTGATAGTCACCGTAGTACTTGTGCAGACCCCGGCACTCGATCATCGGCCGGCGGGGCGCCTGGTCCGGGCGCGGCCGACGCGCCGGCGCGGCACCCGCAGCGGATGCGGGGGCCACGCGGGCAGAGGGCTGGGGGATCGTCACAGGAAACCTCCGCTATCGGTCCGGCCGGTGCGGGCGACGCCGCGGCGGCGGAAATACTCGGCCAGCATCAGCAGCACGACGGACAGCGCCACCAGCATCGTGCCAAGCGCCATGATCATCGGAATCGACTTGGGAAAGCGCAGCTGGCTGAAGATGTAGGTGGGCAGTGTCGGTTCGTTGCCGGCGAGGAAGAAGGCGATGATGAATTCGTCCAGGCTGACCGTGAAGCTCATCAGCAGCGCCGACATGATCCCCGGCATGACCAAGGGCAGGATGACAAGACGGAACGCGCTCCACCGGGTTTCGCCAAGATCGTAGGCAGCTTCCTCGAGCGACGTGTCAAGGCTAGCAAAGGCGGTGGACAGGATCGCCACGGCAAACGGCATGCAGATCAGCGTGTGTCCAAGGATCACCGTGAAGATCGACAGATTCACCCCGGCCGCCAGCAGAACGACCAGCAGCGACACCGCCACGATGATTTCCGGCAGAACCAGCGGCAGCATGATCAGGCCCATGATCGGCCCCTTAGCCGGAAAGCTGTACCGCGTTGAGGCACGGGCCGCGAAGATGCCCAGCGACGTGGCAAGAACCGCGGCGCTGAGCGCGATGGTGAGCGAGTTCAGAAGCGCGGTCCGCAGCGCGGCATTCTCGACCATCTGGACGAACCAGCGGGTGGTGAAATCCTTCAGCGGAAAGGCGATCACCGTCGCATCGTTCAGTGCAAAGATCGGCAGCAGCGCGATGGGCGCGTACAGGAAGACCAGATAGGCCACGGCATAGACGCGCAGCCCGGACCCTCGTCCCGCCACGCTCATGCCCGCACCCGCAGGAAGCGCCGGTTGAGCAGCAGGAACAGCAGGCTCAGCGCCGTCACCACCGCCATCGAACTGATCGCGATCGCCGAGCCCAGGGGCTTGTTGTCGATGTCCAGCATTTGCGCCTGGATCATGTTAGCGACCATCGGGATCTTGCCGCCGCCGATCACCGTGGGCGTGACGTAATCGCCGATCGTCGGGATGAACACGATCAGCACCGCCGCGACCACGCCGGGCATCGCCAGCGGCAGCGTCACGCGCCAGAAGGTCATCGCGCGGCTTTCGCCCAGATCGCGCCCGGCCTCGAGAAGCGAGCGGTCGATCTTCTCCAGCGCGACATAGATCGGCAGGATCGCAAAGGGCGCATAGGCATGGCTGAGCGTCATGACGATCGAGCCGGTGTTGTACAGTAGGAACTGCAGCGGCTGGTCGATGACCCCGAGACTCTTCAGTCCCGAATTGACCACACCGTTATATCCCAGGATGACCTTCCACAGGAAAACCCGGATCAGGTAGCTGGTCCAGAACGGGATGGTGATCAGCAGCAGCCACAGGGCCTTGCGCTGCGGCGGCACCACGAACGACAGGAAATAGGCGACCGGAAACGCCAGCAGCACCGTGGTCAGCGTCACCAGCCCGGCGACTGCCAGCGAGCGCAGCAGGATGGCCCGAAAGATCGGGTCGGCCCAGACCGCGCGATAATTGTCGAGCGTGAATTCACGGACGACCGTCAGGTAGTCGTCCCTGAAGAACGAATACGCCAGGATCGTCAGCAGCGGGATGGCCAGCATCAGGATGGCATAGAGCAGCGGCGGCGCGATCAGGCGCAATCCCTGCCCGGCGCCCGCGCCCTGTGCTGTGGCCATGTGTTTCCCGCCCCGAATATGTCAGGCATGGATTCCACAGTCCCCGGCAAAGGAAAAGCCCAATCACCTCTGGTTAGCGGCGCGCCGGCGGTCGGGGACGCACGGCACGACAGCCGGGCGGCAGGTACGCGGCCTTGGTACGGTGTTATTGCGCGGCGCGCGGCAACCGTGTGTGGACAGGTGCGAACGCCGAATGCAATCTGCGTCGCATGAACGCGACCGGCCAGATCAGTGTCGGCGCGCCACAGAGGAGGAATTCATCTTGACCCACACCACCAGATTCGACCGACGCACGTTCCTGAGCCGCGCGTCGATCGGCGGCGCGGCGGCGGCGGCCGGCGCCGGTCTTGCCGCACCCGCCATCGCGCAGGAGATGCCGTCGATCAGCTGGCGCGTCGCGTCGTCGTTTCCCAAGTCGCTGGACACGATCTATGGCAGCGGCCTGGAGGTTGCCGACCGGATGCGGGAAGCGACCGGCGGCAAGTTCAACATGCAGGTCTTTGCAGCCGGCGAGCTCGTCCCCGGCCTGCAGGCGATCGATGCCGCGACCGACGGCACGGTCGAGGTGGCGAACTCGGTCGGCTATTACAGCTGGGGCAAGGATCCGGCCTTTGCCTGCGGGGCGGATCTGCCCTTCACGATGAACGCCCGCGCCAAGGCCGCCTATAATTACCACGGCGGCGGGATCGACGCCTACAACCAGTTCCTGGCCAGCCAGAACCTGATCTGCTTCCCCTGCGGCAACACCGGCACGCAGATGGGTGGCTGGTACAGGAAGGAGATCAACTCGATCGCCGACATGCAGGGGCTGAAGATGCGGATCTCGGGCCTCGCGGGCCGGGTGGTGGAGAAACTGGGCGTGGTGCCCCAGCAGATCGCCGGCGGGGACATCTATCCGGCGCTGGAAAAGGGGACGATCGACGCGGCCGAGTGGGTCGGCCCTTATGACGACGAGAAGCTCGGCTTCCAGAAGGTTGCGCCCTATTACTACTATCCCGGCTTCTGGGAGGGCGGGCCGACCGTCGGCATGTTCATCAACATGGACAAGTGGAACGAGCTGCCAGACATCTACAAGTCGCTGATGCGGACCTGCTGTCAGGCTGCCGACCAGAACACCCTGGCCAAGTACGACTTCAAGAACCCGACGTCGCTGAAGAACCTCGCCTCGACCGGCGCGCAGCTGCGGCCGTTCCCCGAGGATGTGCTGATGGCCAGCTTCGATGCGTCGCGCGAGGTCTATGACGAGATCGCCGGCGAGAATGCCGAGTTCAAGCGCATGTGGGAGGCGATGAAGCCGTTCATCAACGACTGGTACCTGTACAGCCAGACGGCCGAATATACCTATGACACGCTGATGATGATCCAGCAGCGCAACGGCAAGCTGTAACGATCTTGCGCCAGAACGGATGAACCGCCGCCCTTCCGGGCGGCGGTTTCGTTTACAGGCTCATGTTGCCGACTTGGGAAAGCGTCAAACCGTGCCGGCGGCGGATCAGTTTCCGGGCGGAGCCGACCCGAGGCCCGGGGGCGGACCGCCCAGGCCGCCAAGCCCTCCCAGCCCACCCGTACCGGATGCGGCAGGCGCAGGTGTATCGTCAGCAGCGGGTTGGGCCGGGTCTCCGCCATCCGCGTCGCCGGACGGGGCCGCCGGTCCACCATAGTTCGGCGCGCCAAGCTGGCCCAGACCACCCAGCCCGCCGGGCGTGGCGCCCGCCGGATCCGGCGCCGCATCCGTGCCGCCGGCCGGGGCCGCGGGCTGTCCGAACGGACTGCCGCCCAGTCCGCCCAGCCCGCCGAGACCGCCCAGCCCACCGCTGCCCTGCGTGCCCATCGGAATCTCGATCCGCACGTTCGACGTGTCGATCGGGGCACCCTTGTAGTGCATGACCATGCCCGGGAACATCAGCACCAGCGCGACCATCACGATCTGGATCACCACGAACGGCACCGCGCCCCAGTAGATCTGCGAGGTGCGCACCGGATCCATCGTCAGGCCGGTGACTTTGTCGGTATACGCCGCCTTGGGCGCGACCGAACGCAGGAAGAACAGCGCGAAACCGAACGGCGGGTGCATGAAGCTGGTCTGCATGTTGACGCCCAGCAGCACGCCGAACCAGATCAGGTCGATGCCAAGGCTCTCTGCCGCCGGTGCCAGCAGCGGCACGATGATGAAGGCAAGCTCGAAGAAGTCGAGGAAGAACGCCAGCAGGAAGACGAGGATCGAAACGACGATCAGGAAGCCGTATTCGCCGCCCGGCAGCGAGGTCAGCAGATGTTCGACCCACAGATGCCCGTTCACGCCGTAGAACGTCAGCGAGAACACCCGCGCCCCGACCAGGATGAACATCACGAAGGACGACAGTCGGGTGGTAGACGCCAGCGCCTGCGGTATGACGCCGCCGCCCAGACGCCCCTTCATCCCTGCCAGCACCAGCGCCCCGACCGCGCCCATGGCGCCGCCCTCGGTCGGCGTGGCGATGCCCAGGAAGATCGTCCCCAGCACCAGGAAGATCAGCGCCAGCGGCGGGATCAGCACGATGATCACCTGCTGGGCAAGGCGGCTCATCATGTTCAGCTTCAGCGCCCGGTCCAGCAGGGCCGCGACATAGATCACGATGACCGCGATGGCGGCGGCGAGGATATCGGCGTTGACCCCCTGGGTCGGGTGCAGCCACGACCACGCCACGTAGAAGACCCCGATGGCCGCCACCAGCGCCACGATCAGCGACAGGATGCCGGAGCCGAGCGTCCGCGCCTCCTTCGGCAGGGCCGGCATCGAATTCGGGCGCATGATCGACATCAGCGCCACGTAGGACATGTAGAGCCCGGTCAGCACCAGACCCGGGATCAGCGCCCCCTTGTACATGTCACCGACCGACCGGCCGAGCTGGTCGGCCAGGACGATCAGCACCAGCGACGGCGGGATGATCTGCGCCAGCGTCCCCGAAGCCGCGATCACCCCCGACGCGATGCGGCGGTCATAGCCATAGCGCAGCATGATCGGCAGCGAGATCAGCCCCATGGCGATCACCGACGCGGCGACCACCCCCGTGGTGGCGGCCAGCAGCGCGCCCACGATGATCACGGCATAGGCCAGCCCGCCGCGAACCGGGCCGAACAGCTGGCCGATCGTGTCCAGCAGATCCTCGGCCATGCCGGACTTTTCCAGCACGATCCCCATGAAGGTGAAGAACGGGATCGCCAGCAGCGTCTCGTTCGACAGCAGCCCCCACAGACGTTCCGGCATCGCCTGCAACAGTGGCCAGCTCAGGTTGATGTTGCCCCCCGACAGCGGCGCAAGTTCGACGCCGATGACGAAGAACAGCAGCCCGTTCGCCGCCAGCGCAAACGCCACCGGATAGCCGAGCAGCAGGAATCCCACGAGTGACAGGAACATGATGGGCGCCATGTTCTCGGCGATCAGTTCCAGGATCATCAGCGCGTGTCCCCGTTGGTCCGGTCGCGGTCGGTCTGGTTGCGGTTGTGATCGAGCGGATGATCGATCATCGCGTCGGTGATCGGGTGATCCGGACTGGCAAAGCCTGCCTCGGCCAGGGCGCTGTCGTCGATCTGCACCACCTTGTGCGGCGATACCGGCGCCTGTGTGTCCTCGGTCAGCCCGCGCATCACCGCGATCTTCTTGATGATCTCGGACACGCCCTGCAGGAACAGCAGCACGAAGCCGGCGAGCAGCAGGGCCTTGGCCGGCCAGAGGATCAGCCCGCCCGCGTTCATCGAGCGTTCGCCCGAGGCGATCGAACGTTCCAGCCACGGGACCATCAGCCAGATCATCAGGATGACGAACGGCATAAGGAACAGCAGATGCCCGATCAGGTCGATCCAGTGCTGGGTCCGCCGGGTGCGACCGCCATACAGGATGTCGATGCGGATATGCTCGTTTTCCAGCAGCGTGTAGGCGGCGGCCAGCAGAAACGCGGCCCCGTACAGATACCACTGCAGTTCCAGCCACGCGTTGGACGAGATGGACCAGACCTTGCGGATGATGGCGTTGCCGGCGCTGACGAGGATCGCGACGAGGATCAGCCAGCTGACCCAACGACCGATAAGCGTCGTCATCCGGTCGACGCCGCGCGAAAAGGCCAGAAGGCCGCCCATCGATGTCCCCTCTCACCTTCCCCGGTGCATCTTCGCGGGTGCCCTGCGCGGCCTTTCCGGCACGTCTTCTGCACGGAGGGAGATCCGGAATTTGCAGATCAGGCGTATGGCCGTCTGTCCGCCTGCGGTCAAGATTTTTCCAATCACGCCGGGTGAGCCCACCGGGCTTGTGGCGGTCGCCGCGGCGTGGGGTTAGAACACGGCCATGACGCATCCGGGTCACCTGTTCCGAAATCCCTTGCTCGCCGCGGCTGGAGCGGTCCTGAGCGCTCTCGTGGCGGTCCCGACGCTTGCCCAGCCAGCGCCAGCGCCACCGGCTACGCCGCAGCCCGAAGCGGCCGCGGAGCCTGCCGCCATTGCTGCCGCAGAAGCTCCCGAAACTCTGGCCGAGGATCAGAGCCTGACGGTCTGGAGCCGCGATCCGATCCGCACCCTCGACCCGCAGAAATCGGGCGACCCGGTGTCCGACCAGGCGATCCGTTTGCTGTTCGAGGGGCTGTACAGGCCCGGTCCGGACGGACGGCCGCTGCCGGCAATGGCCGAACGGCACGAGGTGTCCGCGGACGGGCTGACCTGGCGCTTTCACCTGCGACCGGGCGTGACCTGGGCGGACGGGGCCGCCCTGACGGCGGGCGATTTCGTGACGGCCTTCCGCCGCCTGGCCGATCCGGCCTTCGGGTCGCCGGGCGGATGGTTCACCCAGCTGATGGGTCTGCGGAACGCGGATGCCGTGGTGCGGGGCGACGCCCCGCCTAGCGAGCTGGGGGTGCGGGCCGTCGACGACGACACGCTGGAACTGGCGTTGCGCACACCGACACCCTGGATCGACAAGGCGGTGATGCGCGTCTGGACCTTCCCCGTGCCGACGGCGCGCCTGGAAGCTGCGGCCACCGACGGTGCCGAATGGACGGCCAGCGACCGGCTGATCGGAAATGGTCCGTTCGCGCTGCGAAACTTCGACGCCGAGAAAGGCGCGGGCTTCACCCGCAACGCACGCTGGCGCGATGCGGACTCGGTTCGGCTGACCGAGATCGAGATCCGGACCGGCGGCGCGGCCGCCGCGGCGCTGGACCGCTTCGACGCGGGCGAAATCGACCTGCTCGCGGTCCCCGGGCCGCTGTTCGGGGATTGGTCGAAGGGACGGGAAGACGCGGCCGCCGCACTGCCCCGCGCCTGCACCAACGGTCTGATCGTCAATGTCGGCGAAGATGCGCTGCCCCTGCTGAAGAAGCCAGCTGTCCGCCGGGCCCTGTCGCTGGCGATCGACCGGCAGGCGATCGTTGCGGCGCTGGGCGGCGGGCAGCGTCCGGCATGGGGGTGGGTGCCCCCGGGCATGGACGGATTCGTCGAACCGCCCGTGCCGGATGCCGCCCGCACCCAGGACGACCGGATGGCCGAGGCCGCGCGGCTGATGGCCGGCGCGGGGGTCGGCACCGAAACATCGATGCGGCTGACGCTGCACTACAACAGTTCCCCCGCACACGAGACGGTGGCAGCTGCGCTGCGCGCCGCGTGGAAGCCGCTGGGGGTCGATCTTCGCCTGATCCACGCCGACTGGACCGAGCATGCCGATCTAGTCAGGACGGGCGAATTCCAGCTCGCGCGGTGGGGGTGGTGTGCGGACGTGAACGATGCGTCCGTTTTCCTGCGGCAGTTCCGCAGCGACGGCATCAATCCCGGCGGATTCTCCGATCCCGCCTACGACCGGCTCACAGCCGAAGCAGCCACCGCCGCCGATCCCGATCCGCAGAACACCCGGGCGGCGGGCATCCTGCGGGATCAGGTGCCGATCATCCCGATCTTCCATTATGCCACGCCGCTGCTGATCGCCCCTGACCTGCGCGGGGTGGCGTGGGACGACCCGATGGGCGGCTGGTCCGGTCAGGACATCTGGCGCGCGGCCGAGTAGCGGACGACCTCGTGTAGTTAGCGGTGGCTCGGGTCGAAGGCTTCGACCCATTCGATCTGGCGCGGCAGTGAGTGCCGTTTCAGGTCGTACCGGCTGACGATCGTGTCCCGCGCCGCCTGTCTCAGTCGGGGCGCATCGTCGTCGCCCCGCAGCGCCTGGATCAACGCGGCCCGCAGCGCCGCCTGGTCGAAGAACGGGACAAGCCGGCCATTCTCGCCGTCCCGGATCAGTTCGCGGAGCGGTTCGGTATCCGACGCCACGACCAGCGCGCCGGCTGCCATCGCCTCGGTCAGCGACCAGCTGAGCACGAAGGGATAGGTGAGATAGCAATGAACCCGGGTCACCTGCAGCAGTGACAGGTACTGGGCATAGGGCACCCGGCCCAGGAAGTGCACACGATCGACCGGCAACCGGTCGCCCAGTTCCGCCAGCAACCTGGCCTTCCAGCTGCCGCCCCCCGGGGGGGCCGCGCCATAGCTGGTGCCATCGCCGCCAACCAGCACGGCATGCGCCCGGGGACGTGCCGCGAGCACCTCTGGCAGGGTCCGCATCAGGACATGGAACCCGCGATAGGGCTCGAGCGAGCGTGAAACGAAGCTGACCACCTCGTCGCCCGCCCGCAGCACCCGCCCGTCCGGCAGCGCGATTGTCGCGGCCGGGTCGGGCCGGACGAGGTCCGTGTCGATCCCGTCGTGGATCACCGTCAGCTTCTGACGCAGCTCCGAAGGAAAACTGTCGGCCTGATAGCGGGTGGGGGTGATCCCCGCATCCGCCTGGACCAGACCCTGGATCAGGTGGGCCGAACGGGCGATGGTGGACACCCGCCCCTCATCCGTGCCGGGGCTGATCTCGGGGTCGAAGCCGACGTCCTGACCCCGGGTGCGGTACATCAGTTCTGCATAGACCAGCAGCCGGGCATCGGGCCAGATCTCGCGCAGGAACAGCGTCTCGCCCCAGCCGGTATGCCCCAGGATCACGTCGGGGACATAGCCGTGGCGGTCGCGCAGCGCCCGGGCGCCGCGTGCGGCCAGCCAGCCCCGTTCGGCCATCTCCGCATAGGTCCGGCCCAGCGCGTGACTGACGGTTGGCTTTGGCGGGGTCGCGTAGCGGACCACCGGCACCGGAGACGGGCGCAGGTTGCCGGCATCGGTCAGCGCCAGCACGTCGTGGCCCCGCGCGGCCAGTGCCGGTGCCAGATGCGGGAACTGCCCGGGAAAGTTCTGGTGAACGAACAGGATACGCATGGCGGTCGATGCCCGCGCCTCAGGCCCGGTGGTCGTGCAGGGCAGCAGCCAGCAGGTCGCGCGTATAATCGGCCGCCGGGCTTGAAAAGATCCGCGCGGCGGGCCCCTGTTCCACCACCTCGCCCCCGCGCATCACCAGGATTTGGTGCGACATGGCGCGGACCACCCGCAGGTCGTGGCTGATGAAAAGGTAGGCCAGGCCGTATTTCCGCTGCAACCCGCGCAGCAGGTCGACGATCTGCACCTGCACCGTCATGTCCAGCGCGCTGGTGGGTTCATCCAGCACCATCAGCCGCGGCCGCAGGATCATGGCTCGGGCGATCGCGATCCGCTGGCGCTGCCCTCCGGAAAATTCGTGCGGATAGCGGTCCATCACCGCCGGGTCCAGACCGACCTCCTCCATGATCTCGGCCACCATCTCTCGCCGGTTGCGGCCCTTCTCGACGCCGTGGACGCCGAGGCCCTCGGCAATGATCTGCGCGATGGTCATGCGCGGCGACAGGCTGCCGAACGGATCCTGAAACACCATCTGCATGTCGCGGCGCAGACGCCGCAACTGACCGGAGGACCAGCGCTGGATGTCCTCGCCCATGTAGAGGATCGGACCGCGGCTTTCGATCAGCCGCATGATCGCCAGCGCGAGGGTGGTCTTGCCCGACCCGGATTCGCCCACGATGCCCAGCGTCTCGCCCGCGCGGACCGACAGCGTCGCGCCGTTCACCGCCTTGATGTGGCCGACGGTGCGGCGCAGCAGCCCCCGGCGGATCGGGAACCAGACCTTCAGGTCATCGGTCGACACCATTTCCGCGGCATCGGACTCGACGGGATCAGCCTCGCCCCTCGGTTCGGCGGCCAGCAGCTTGCGCGTATAGGGGTGCCGGGGGTTGCGAAAGATGTCCTCGACCGGGCCCTGTTCGACGATCCGGCCACCCTGCATGACACAGACCCGGTCGGCGATCCGGCGGACGATCCCCAGATCGTGGCTGATGAACAGCAGCGACAGGCCTTCGTCCCGTTTCAGATCGGCCAGCAGGTCCAGAATCTGCGCCTGGATGGTGACGTCCAGCGCGGTCGTCGGCTCGTCGGCAACCAGAAGCGCGGGCCCGTTCGCCAGCGCCATGGCGATCATCACCCGCTGGCGCTGGCCGCCCGAGAGCTGGTGCGGGTAATCCGCAAGCCGGCTTTCCGGGTCGCGGATGCCGACGCGGTCGAGCAGGTCAAGGATCCGCGTCCGCGCCTTGTTGCCGGTGAGCCCCTGATGCAGTTCCAGGCTCTCGGCCAACTGCTTCTCGATCGTGTGCAGCGGGTTGAGCGAGGTCATCGGCTCCTGAAAGATGAAGCTGATGTCGTTGCCGCGCACCGCCCGCAGCCGCGCCTCCGAGGCGCCGATCATTTCCGCCCCGTCATACAGCACGCTGCCGTGGACGATCGCCGCGTCGCCCAGCAACTGCACAGTGCTGAGCGCGGTGACGGACTTGCCGGACCCAGATTCGCCGACCAGCGCGACCGTTTCGCCGCGACGAACGGCAAAGCTGACGCCGCTGACGGCCTGCGTCACGGTGCCGTCCTGGCTGAAGCTGACGTTCAGGTCACGGACCTGCAGAACCAGATCGTCAGCAGGATCGGATGCAGCGTCTGCGGGCGGCGACTGACGAAGCTCGCCCTCATCCGCGCTGCGCTGCTGCCGGTCGATGTCAGGCGGCTCGGCGGGCACCGCAGCCGCGGCCCCGGGGGTCGGGACGACCGGGGGAACGATGTCTGCGGGCGGGTGCATGGGCCCGGCGGGGTCGCGGGGGTCGGTCATCGGAAGGTCTTGCGCGGATCAAAGGCGTCGCGGATGCCTTCGAAGATGAAGACCAGCAGCGATAGCATGATGGCAAAGGTGAAGAAGGCGGTGAACCCCAGCCACGGCGCCTGCAGGTTCTGTTTCGCCTGCAGCGCCAGTTCGCCGAGCGAGGGTGCGGACGCGGGCAGGCCATAGCCGAGATAGTCGAGCGCGGCGAGCGACGAGATCGTGCCGGTGACGACGAACGGCAGCATCGTCAGGGTGGCGACCATCGCGTTTGGCAGGATGTGCCGGAACATGATCGTCCCGTCGTTCACTCCCAGCGCCCGCGCGGCGCGGACATACTCGAAATTGCGCGCCCGCAGGAATTCGGCCCGGACAACCCCCACCAGCGCGGGCCAGCCGAACAGGATCGATACCAGCACTAGCAGCCAGAAACTGCGACCCAGGATCGCGAACAGGATGATGATGACGTAGAGCGAGGGGGTCGAGCCCCAGATCTCCAGCAGCCGCTGAAAGATCAGGTCCGTCCGGCCGCCGAAATAGCCCTGCACCGCGCCCGCAGCGATCCCCAGCAGCGACGAGACAGCGGTCACGATAAGGGTAAACAGCATCGAGACCCGGAAGCCGTAGATGACGCGGGCCGTGACATCGCGGGTGGTGTCGTCGGTGCCCAGCCAGTGATCGGCATCCGGCGCGCTGGGGGCGGTGCCGACGTTGTTGATCGTCCGGTAGTGATAGGGAATAGGCGGCCAGATCATCCAGCCCTGCTCGGCCGCGGGCACATCGCTGCCCCCGGCCCGTACCGACGCCATGAAGTTTTCGGGTTCGTCCCAGCATTCCTGACGCCCGCCGGACACTATGAGGCACTGTACCGCGGGATCGCGATAGATCGCCTCGGTCCCGAAATCCCCGCCGAAGGCGGTTTCGGGATAGAAGCGATAGGCGGGGAAATGCAGCTCGCCGCGGTACGAGACGACCACCGGCTTGTCGTTCGCAATGACCTCGGCCAGCAGCGACAGCACGAACAACGCGGAAAAGATCACCAGCGACCAGAAGGCGCGGCGGTTGCGGCGGAAGTTCCGCCAGCGGCGTCGGTTCAGGGGCGACAGCTTCATCCGGCCCGCTTCTCGAAATCGATCCGCGGGTCGACCAGCACATACATCAGGTCCGACAGGATCCCGACGACCAATCCGAGCAGGCCGAACACATAGAGCGTCCCGAAGATCACCGGGTAGTCGCGTTGCACCGCGGCCTCGAACCCCAGCCGCCCCAGCCCGTCCAGCGAAAAGATCGTCTCGATCAGGATCGAACTGCCGAAGAACACCCCGAGAAACAGCGACGGAAACCCGGCGATGACGATCAGCATCGCGTTGCGGAAGACATGGCCGTACAACACACCTCGTTCCGTCAGGCCCTTGGCGCGGGCCGTCATCACGTACTGCTTGTTGATCTCGTCCAGGAAGCTGTTCTTGGTCAGCAGCGTCAGGGTCGCAAAGCTGGAAATCGTCGCGGCCGTGACCGGCAGCGTGATGTGCCACAGATAGTCGACGATCTTGCCCCACAGCGACAGGTCGGCAAAGTTGTCACTGACCAGCCCGCGCAGCGGAAAGATCTTCCAGTAGGATCCACCCGCGAACAGGACCATCAGCAGCACGGCAAACAGGAACCCCGGGATCGCATACCCCACGATGACCGTGCTGGAGGTCCAGGTGTCGAACGGCGTCCCGTCACGAACCGCCTTGCGGATCCCCAGCGGGATCGAGACCAGATAGGCCAGCAGGGTCGACCACAATCCCAGGGTAATCGACACCGGCATCTTTTCCAGCACCAGATCGATCACGCTGATCGACCGGAACCAGCTTTCGCCGAAGTCGAAGCGCAGATAGTTCACCAGCATCGTCAGAAAGCGTTCGACCGGCGGCTTGTCGAACCCGAACTCGCGTTCCAGTTCCGCGATGAACTCGGGCGGCAGACCCTGGGCGCCGGCATATTGCTCGCTGGCGCCGCCCTGACCGGCATCACCGCCGCCGGCGATGTTGCGGAACACGTCGCCTTCGCCCTGCACGCGGGCGACGATCTGCTCGATCGGGCCACCGGGCACGAACTGTGTCAGGGTAAAGTTCACCAGCATGATGCCGATCAGCGTCGGCACGATCAGCAGCAATCGTCGCAGAAGATATGCGCCCATGGTGACCGTCCTGCCCCGTCAGCTGTCCGGTCGGCCGCAGCAGATCAGCGCAGCACCCCGGCTTCTTTCAGCCTCTGCGCCTTATCGGCGTCGTACCACCAGAAATCAAGCTCACCCAGGGCGAAGGGGGGCTGTTCATCCGGATGGGCGAAGATGTCCCAGTAGGCCACGGTGTGCATGGGCTTGTACCATTGCGGCACCCAGAACCGCAGCGCCCGCAGGACGCGGTCCAGCGCGTGGACGCGGGTGGTCAGTTCTTCCTGCGTGGTCGCGGCCTCGACCAGGCTGATCAGCCGGTCCACCGCCGGGTTGGCCAGCCCCATCGCGTTGAAGACGTCGTCCGTCGAGGCCGAGCCGAAGAACTGCTGCAGGCCGGAACCGGGGATCAGGTCCTGGCCCAGCGGCTGGCTGGGGTTGGTCATGTCGAACTCGTGCCGGCGCAGGCGGGATTCCATCTGCGCGTCGTCGATGCGGGTGTGGACCGCGTCGATGCCGAGCGCGCGCAGGTTCTCGACATAGGGATTGAGGACCCGGTCGAAGGTCTGCGATTCATTCAGCAATTCGACCCGCAAGGTTTCGCCGTTGGCATTGCGCCGCATCCCGTCGCGCGATCCGGGGTCGATGGTCCAGCCCGCCTCGTCCAGCAGGGCCGACGCCTTGCGCAGGTTCTGCCGATCCAGCTGGCGCGGGCCGCTGACCGGCGCGGTCACCGCCTCGTCCGTCAGCACGCCCGCCGGTAGGTCGGCCGCAAGCGGTTCCAGGATCGCCAGTTCGTCGGCCGAAGGCGTGCCGGTGGCTTCCAGCGGCGAGTTGTCCCAGAAGCTGTCGACACGCTCGTACAGGCCGTAGAACAGCGTCTCGTTCGCCCATTCGAAGTTGAACGCCAGGCCGATCGCCTCGCGCACGCGCGGATCCTGGAACTGCGGTCGGCGCAGGTTCATCACCCACGCCTGGCCGCTGGCGACCTCGCCGCTGGGTAGCTCCTCCTTCACGACATGGCCGTTCTGGAACGCCGGAAAATTGTAGCGGGTCGCCCAGATGATGCTGCTGGCCTCGTTCCGGAACGTGTACTCGCCCGCCTTGAACGCCTCGAACGCGGTCTCGTAGTCGCCGAAATACTCGACGCGGATCCGATCGAAGTTGTGGCGCCCGACATTGATCGGCAGGTCCCGCCCCCAGTAGTCGGGATTGCGGCGATAGACGACGGTGCGGCCGATATCGGCGCTGTCGAAGACATAGGGGCCGGAACCGACGAACGGGACGGAGGAGCTGTCGGACAGGTCCCGGTCGTTCCGGTCGAAATCGGCCTGCGAGAACACCGGCAGCCCGCCCACCGCCTGGATCACGTCGCGGCGGGGATAGTCGGGCGTGAAGGTAAAGCGGATCCGCCGGTCGTCCAGCACCTCGGCACCCGCGACCTGCTGGGCGAGAACGGTGCGAAAGGATGACAGGCCCTTGTCGCGCAGTTGTTCATAGGAAAACAGCACGTCGTCCGCGGTGACCGGGGTGCCGTCGGAAAACCGGGCATCCGGACGCAGGTTGAAGACGACCCAGTCGCGGCTTTCCGGATATTCGATGGTCTCGCACAGCAGGCAGTAGGCCGCCCCGACCTCGTCTGCGGTTCCGGTCAGCAGGCTTTCCAGCATGACCGTGGACAGCGCGGCGCCGCGGCCCTTGATCGTGAACGGGTTGTAGCTGTCGAACCCGCCGGCCGCCCATTCGCTGATCTCGCCGCCCTTCGGGGCATCCGGGTTGACGTAGGCGAGATGGGGGAAATCCGCGGGCAGCTTCAACTCGCCGAAGACCGAGACGCCGTGCGCCACGATCGTCGCCTCATCGGCCGGCGCAGCCTGCGCCGCGGGACCCGGGGCCTGCGCCCATGCGGAAACGGGAACAGCAGCAACGCCGGCCGCCATCGCGAGCAAGCCGGCCTGCATTGTCCTGTGCAGCAGCGTCATCCACCGGCCCCCTTTTCGATCCGCATCACCGGGCAAGGCTAGGCCGGCCCGTCCGCCGACCGCAAGTGTCTCTCGCGATCCTGTGCACAGCAAAAAGGCGCGGGAAGGTCCCGCGCCTTTTGGGCCGATCGACTGTCTGGACGGCTCAGTTGACCGTCTGCAGATAGGCGATCACGTTGGCTCGGTCCTCGGGCTTGTCCAGACCGGCAAAGACCATCTTGGTCCCGGGCACGACGCCCTTCGGGTCCTCAAGGAATGTCTGCAGCGCCTCGGGCTCCCAGGTCGGGGCCTCGGCCGCATGCGCCACCATTGCGTCGGAATAGCTGAAGCCGTCCACACTTGCCACCGGTCGACCGACGACGCCGTTCAGATAAGGGCCCGTGGCACTGCCACCGTCGAGCTTGTGGCAAGCCCGGCACTTGCCGAACACGCGTTCGCCCGCGCCCGCATCGGCCGACGCCAGCAGCGTGGCAAAGTCCGGCCCCTCATCGGCCGCTTCTTCCTCGCCCTCGGCGCCGCCGTCGTCCACCGCGATCCGATAGGCCTGCGGATGCTCCTCACCCTCGGCGACATGGCCGGTCGGACCGACGTGATACAGCGCCGACGCCCCCCACGACACCAGCAGCAGGAACAGCAACGAGCCGATCAGTGCGCCCGCCGCCTTGGTGATCGTCATCGTGTTGAACATGCCTGCGGTCCTCGTCGGGTAAGGCTGGAAAATCTGCCCGTATCTATGCCCTTTCGCTTTGCCGGTTCAAGGTATAGTTCCGCGCCCATCCACAGAAACGGCGTGGCGCGACGTCGCCCGCAACCAGGTGCGCCAGATGACCGCCTCGACCAACCGCATCGCGTTCCAGGGCGAACCGGGCGCCTACAGCCACGAGGCCTGCCGCGCCGCCCGCCCGGACATGGAGGCCCTGCCCTGCCGCACGTTCGAGGACGTGATCGAGGCGGTCCGGTCGCGCCAGGCGGATCTGGCGATGCTGCCCGTCGAGAACTCCACCTATGGCCGGGTGGCCGACATCCACCACCTGCTGCCCGAATCCGGGCTGCACATCATCGACGAGTGTTTCGTGCGCGTGCATATCAGCCTGCTGGCGGTGCCGGGCGCGACGCTGGACGACATCCGCGAGGCGATGAGCCACACGGTGCTGCTGGGCCAGTGCCGCAACTTCCTGCGCCAGTACGGCATCCGGTCGATCGTCGGTCCCGACACGGCCGGAAGCGCGATGCTGGTCGCGCAGCATGGCGACCGCCACCGCGGCGCCCTCGCCAGCGCGCTGGCCGGCGAGATCTACGGCCTGGACCGGCTTGCCGACCGGATCGAGGATCGCCAGAACAACACCACCCGGTTCCTGATCATGTCGCGCCAAGCCGACGAAAGCCGGCGTGCCAACCGTGCCGGCGATGACCGGATGCTGACCAGTTTCGTGTTCCGGGTGCGCAACATTCCCGCCGCGCTGTACAAGGCGATGGGCGGGTTCGCGACCAACGGCGTCAACATGACCAAGCTCGAAAGCTACATGGTCGACGGGGTGTTCACCGCCACCCAGTTCTACGCCGATGTCGAGGGTCACCCCGACGACCCCGCCGTGGCGAGGGCGCTGGAGGAACTGCGCTACTTCACCTCGGAGCTGACGATCCTGGGGGTCTATCCGGCCGATCCGCTGCGGGCCGAACAGGCGAGCGGCTGAGCGACGGCGCACTGCGATCGCAGCGCGTCAGCCAACCGGCCGGGCGGCAATCTCGGACATGAAGCGGCCGATCCGCCGGGCGAATTGCCGGTCCAGCTGCGGCTTTGCCAGCCTGGCGGTCTGCATCGCAAGCCGGGCCCGCAGGTTCCGGGGTTTCGCCTCGACCTCCACCACCAGCCGGGATCTGCTGCGGGCCAGCGAGATCACCGTGATCACCAGGTGCAGGTCGAACAGCTCTCCCCGCCCCTCCAGCGCGATCACTTCGGGTCGATCCAACCGGGTGACGGCCAACCGCAGGTCACGCGGCCTGCCCCGCAGGTCGAATGCGATGTCCCAGGCCAGTTCCGCGTCAGTGACCCGCCGGACCTGGGCGCCGCGCCGGACCAGCAGACGTTCGGCCCGGGCGAAGTCGCTGACTGCATCGAACAGCGCCTCGGCGGGGACGTCACTGTCGTGGCGGGTGGAAAACTTCATGCAGACGGTCCTCTGGGCTGCGAAATTACTCAAACGTCGCCAATCTAGCCGTCCTCCTCGCACCGCGGCAACGTCGGTTCGGCCGACCGGGACGGCGACGCAGATCAGCCTTGCTTCTCGCGGGCGTCATTCGCTTCCTGCCTGGCATTCTGGCGCAGACGCGCGGCGTCGGCACTGTCCTGGCGGATCTGCTCGACCAGTTCCGGCGGGATCATCGACACGATCTGCAGGCCGTCTTCGTGGGACATGTCGTCAGGATCGGTGATGAACTGCAGGCGATCGCCGGACAGCTGCGCCAGCGGGATCACGCCCGGGCGCGCCTCGCGCCACTGATCCAGCGTGTATTCGTCCGTCAGTCGGGTGGTCCGGAACGTCCAGCCGTCGGCCAGCAGATCCAGATACTGCGCCAGCGTGCGGTTGCCGCCGATCCCCTGCCCACCCAGCTGGCTGGGCAATGCGTGGCGCGGCCGATCCTCCTTGTGTCGGGCAAGCTGCCAGATCGTCTCGCGGCCGAATTCCGGCGCGAGGTCGGTGGCGACCAGCGTGTTGTAGGCGTCGTTGTCCGAGGCGACGAGGACGGTGGAATAGGCGATGAACTCGACATTGTGTTCCGCCGCCTCGGACAGGACATCCCCGTAGAACGTCTCGATCCCCGCCTCTCGCGCAAGCCGCAGATGATCGCGGTTGCCATCCGTGATCAGGACGTTCACGTCGATCTTCTCCAGCGCCTGGGCGAGGCCGGTGGTGAAGGCTGATCCGCCGACGATCAGCAGGCCCGGCTTGTCCCCAGAGGTCAGGCCCAGTGCCCGGGCCATTGGCGCCAGCGTGAAGCCATGCAGAAGCACGGTGGTCAGAACCAGCACGAAGGCCAGCGGGGCCACCAGCACCCCGTCGGTGACGCCTTGCGCCACCAGCCGTTCGGCAAAGATCCCGGACACGGCGACCAGAACGACCCCGCGGGGCCCGGTCAGCGCCACCAGAACCCGCTCCTTCATCGTCATGTTGGTCCCGAGCAGCGACAGCATGACGGTGGCCGGGCGCACCACCAGGATGATCACGGCGATCAGCACCGCGGCACGCCAGTTCAGCTGGCTGATCATTCCGAAATCCACGCCCGCTGCCAGCAGGATGAACACCCCGGATACAAGCAGGATCGTCGCATGTTCCTTGAACCGGTAGATCTCGGAGTAGGACGGCAGGTCGGCATTTGCGATCACCAGTCCCATGATGGTGACGGCCAGCAGCCCGGATTCGTGCAGCCCAGTATCCGCGATCGAAAACACGCCGAGCACCGCCACGAACAGGATCGGGACCTTCATGTATTCTGGTACAAGATGCCGGCGGAAGGCGATCACCAACCCGCGTCCGGCGACCAGCCCCAGAACGAACGCGAATCCCGTGCCCAGTGCCACGGTGCCCAAGGCCCGCCCCCAGAACGCCCCGCTGGTCACGACCACCACGATCTGCAGCGCCAGAACCGCGGCCAGCGCCCCGAGCGCATCGTTCACGATGCCTTCCCACTGCAGGACCTGGGCGGGGCGAGAAACCAGCTTGGCCTGGCGCAGCAACGGCGCAATCACGGTCGGGCCGGTGACGATCAGCACGCCCCCGAACACGAGAGATGACTGCCAGCTGAGCCCCCCGACCCACATCAGCGCCAGGGTGGACAGCGCCCAACCCAGTGGCCCCCCGATATAGACAAGCCGCCGCACCCCCAGCCGCGCATCGGCGAGCTTCTTGAAGCTGAGCGTCAGGCCGCCCTCGAACAGGATCACCGACACGGCCAGCGAGATCATCGGCCCGACGAGCGACCCCAGATCACGGGACGGGACCAGCAGTCCGGTCACCGGCCCCAGCGCCAGCCCCGCGGCAAGCATCAGAACGATCGCCGGCATCCGGAACCGCCAGGCAAGGTACTGCGCCCCGACCCCTGACACGCCGATCAGCGCCAGGGCCTGCATGGCCGAAAGTCCCGCTTCTGCCGTTGTCGCCATGCCTTCTCCGCCCCATTTCTCGTGTTCTGCGCCAGTCGAACCACCGCAGCAGTGATTCCGCACTATCGCAGATCGCCCGTTAAGCGGTTATGCACCCGGAGGCCAGATTGACGCGGCCACAGGTTTGGTCTAATAGCGCGAGGCCCGCATCCGGCGGGCGGCCGAGGGGCGTACGGATATTGACGTCCCGACAGAGACGCTCCGGCTTGACCGTGAGCGTCTGAACGGACGATTGCGATTCCTGCAGAAAGCCTCTGAATGACCAAATTTTCCGACCTGAAGCTCGACTCCAAGGTGCTCAGGGCCATTGAGGAAGCCGGCTACGACACGCCGACACCGATCCAGGCGGGGGCGATCCCTCCGGCGCTGGAAGGCCGCGACGTCCTAGGCATCGCCCAGACCGGTACCGGCAAGACGGCCAGTTTCACCCTGCCGATGATCACGCTGCTGGGTCGCGGACGCGCCCGGGCGCGGATGCCACGCAGTCTGGTGCTGTGCCCGACGCGTGAACTCGCCGCGCAAGTGGCCGAAAACTTCGACATCTACGCCAAGCACACCCGCCTGACAAAGGCGCTGCTGATCGGTGGCGTGTCGATGAAGGATCAGGAAAAGCTGATCGACCGCGGCGTCGACGTGCTGATCGCCACCCCCGGCCGGCTGCTGGATCACTTCGAACGCGGCAACCTGCTGTTGCAGGGTGTGCAGATCATGGTCGTGGACGAGGCCGACCGGATGCTGGACATGGGGTTCATCCCCGACATCGAACGGATCTTCCAGTTGACGCCGTTCACCCGTCAGACGCTGTTCTTCAGCGCCACGATGGCACCGGAGATCGAACGCATCACCAACACCTTCCTGAATGCCCCCGAGCGGATCGAGGTGGCCCGCCAGGCCACCGCCAGCGAGACGATCACGCAGAAGCTGGTCGAGCTGACCCCCACCCGCAAGGACCAGACGGCCAAGCAGAAGCGCGAGTTGCTGCGCGCGCTGATCGAGGCCGAGGGCGAGGGGCTGAAGAACGCGATCATCTTCTGCAACCGCAAGACCGAGGTCGACATCGTCGCAAAGTCACTCAAGGCGCATGGCTATGACGCCGCGCCGATCCATGGCGACCTGGACCAGCGGGTGCGCACCGCGACGCTGGACGGGTTCCGCGACGGTTCCTTGCGGTTCCTGATCGCATCCGACGTGGCGGCGCGCGGGCTGGACATCCCGGCGGTCAGTCACATCTTCAACTTCGACCTGCCGAGCCATGCCGAGGACTATGTCCATCGGATCGGCCGGACCGGCCGGGCCGGGCGACAGGGGACGGCGATCTCGATCGGAACCCCGTCGGACGAGAAATATCTCGCGTCGATCGAATCGCTGGTCAAGCAGACGCTGCCCCGGGCGGATCTGCCCGAAGGGTTCAGCCTGTCGGACGCATCCCAGACCGCGCCCCGCAAGCCGCGGGAAACCGGGCGGCCCGCCGGACGGAGCGCCAGCCGCACCCGCACGCGCGACCGCAAGGACGACCAGCGCGAGGATCGGCGCAGCCGGGCCGAAGCCGGCGCCGCGGATCCGGCGCTTCCGGACGCCGTCGAAACAACCGTCGACCGCGGTCGCGTGGATCAGCCGGAACGGGCTGAGCGGCGGCAAGCCGGGGACGAGCACCGCGAGAAGCGGCAGAACGCCCGGGGCGAGAGCAAACGGGACGGGCAGTCGAGCGGACTCGCAGAGGCGCCGGCAGAAACCCGCGCCGATGACCGGCCGGCAACCCCGCAGCCGGTGCGGCGCGAGGAACGGCGTGAAGAGCGTCGCGACGATCGCCGTGATCGCCGGGGGGATCGTGGCGACCGGGATCGCGGGCCTGCGGTCGTCGGCATGGGCAGCCACATTCCCGATTTCCTGATGACCAGCTTCCGCAGCGTACTCGAGGAAGGTGGCGCCTCCCCCCAACCAGCGCGAGCGGAGGTAGCCGCCGACGTAGAAAATGCGACGACTGCGCCGGCGCCCGAAGCCGCCTCGGCAGCGGATGCGCCGAAGCCCAAGCGCCGCACCCGCACCCGCAAGACGACCGAAGCAGCGAAGGACACCGCGGCAGTCAGCGCCAACGGACCCGAGGCAGGCACGACGGACACCGAGGCGGCGGTCGCGGACAAGCCTGCGCCAAAGAAGCGGGCGACCCGCAGCCGCAAGAAAGCCGACGCCCCTACGCCTGACTCACAGCTGGCCGATGCATCGTCCACGGATGCATCAATCACTGATCCGGCGACTGCAGCAGACGCTGGTGCCCCCGCTGCGCCCGGCGCGGGGATCCCCGATGCGTCCGCGGAACCGCAGCGAGATCCACAGCCGAGCGAAGCAGGTCCCGGCGACTCCGGGCGTGTCGCCGAGCCGGCTGCGCCGCAATCGCAGGACTGACGGGCCGAGGTCCGATGCCTGCGCCGGCAGACGCGCGCGCGGCAGCGGCGGGATCGCCGCGCCGCCGGCGCAGCGATACCGCAATGCTGTATCGCGGCGCGCCGGATGCAGCGCTTGGGGTTCTCGCCGCCCTGGGTCAGGCGCCGTGGAATCTGTGGCCCCTGACAGTGCTGGCGCTCGCGTCGCTCGTCTGGCGGATGGGGCCGGCACCCACGGCCGGCGCGGCCTTTCGCCGCGCTACGCTCGCCGGGCTGGGGTACTTCGCCGTCGCGATGTTCTGGATCGTCGAGCCGTTCCTGGTTCAACCGGAGATTCACGGCTGGATGGCGCCCTTCGCGCTTGTCCTGACCGCGCTTGGCGGCGCCCTGTTCTGGTCGCTGCCAGCGTGGGTCGCCTGGCACATCGCCGCCACGCCGCGCGACCGTGCGCTGGCCTTTGCGGCGATGCTGGTCCTGTCCGACTGGATTCGCGGCTGGATCTTCACCGGACTGCCCTGGGCGCTGACCGGCCATGTCTGGATCGCGACCCCGGCGGGGCAGGCCGGGGCGTGGGTGGGCGCGATCGGGCTGTCAGCGCTGACCATGGGCGCGGCGGCCTTGCCGGCATGGGCTGCACATGACCCGGAGCTGGGCCGGGCCTCGCGAGGCAGGGCGATCACCCGCGGCCTGCCGCTGGCTGCGGCGCTGATCGGGGCGGTCTGGTTCGCGGGCCTCGCCCGGCTGAACCCCGCATTGCCGCCGGACCCCGGACCGGTCCTGCGGCTGGTCCAGCCCAATGCGGACCAGACGCGCAAGTGGGACCCGGAATGGAGCGGCGTGTTCTATCAGCGCCTGCTTTCATTGACAGCGGCGCCAGCCGCCCGGCCGCTCTCGGCCGTGGTCTGGCCCGAAACGGCCGCCCCCTTCGTCCTGGATCAGGCCGGGCCGATCCTTCCCGACATCGCCGCCGCCGCCGGCGTCCCGGTGCTGATGGGAATTCAGCGCAGCGAGCGCGGATCGTGGTTCAACAGCCTGGTCGAGGTCACGACGGACGGACGGGTTGGCGAACTCTACGACAAGTTTCACCTCGTCCCGTTCGGGGAATACATCCCGTGGGGTGACGCCCTGGCCGGTCTGGGCCTGACCGCCTTCGCGGCGCAGCAGAGCTATGGTTACGCATCGGGCCCCGCCCCGCAGATCCTTTCGCCCACCGGGCTGCCCGCCGTCCAGCCGCTGATCTGTTACGAGGCGGTCTTTTCCCGCCATCTGCGACAGACCGGGGGCCGGCCCGCCTGGCTGCTGCAGGTCACCAACGACGCCTGGTTCGGGACGTGGTCGGGACCGTATCAGCATCTGGCGCAGGCCCGGTTGCGTGCCATCGAATCCGGGTTGCCGCTGCTGCGGGCCGCGAACACGGGCGTCTCGGCCGCGATCGATGCGCGGGGACAGGTTCTGGCCCGGCTCGGGCTGGACCGGGAAGGCTACCTGGACGTGGGGCTGCCCCCGGCCCTGCCCGCCACCTTGTGGTGGCGTTGGGGGAACTGGCCGATCGTGGCCCTTTTTGTCGGTCTGCTGGCCCGCCTGGCGTGGCGACGCGGCGGCGCAGTTGACCGCCGCTTTCGGGTGACCTAAGCCCGGTCATTGCCCCCACAACGGCTTCCTGGCGTGGCGGGTCACCCAATGGAGCAATCATGTCCCGAAAGAATTACGTGTTCACCTCGGAATCGGTTTCCGAGGGGCACCCCGACAAGCTGTGCGACCAGATCTCCGATGCCGTCCTGGACGCGTTGCTGGCCGAGGATCCGTCCGCCCGCGTCGCCTGCGAGACGTTCGCCACGACCGACCGCGTCATCATCGGCGGCGAGATCGGCCTGAACGATCAGGCGCGGCTGGTCCGGTTCCGCGACTGCGTCGACCAGATCGCGCGGGATGTGATCCGGGACATCGGCTATGACCAGGACAAGTTCAGCTGGCGCAGTTGCGAGGTGACGAACCTGCTGCACGAACAGTCGGCCGAGATCTGGGGCGGCCACGACAAGGGCGTCGGCAACGGCGGCGCCGGGGACCAGGGCATCATGTTCGGCTATGCGGTGGATGAAACCGAGGCGCTGATGCCCGCCCCGATCCAGTACGCGCACGCGATCCTGCGGCGTCTGGCCGAGGCGCGGCACACCGGTGAGCAGCCTTCACTCGGCCCCGACGCCAAGGCGCAGCTGTCGGTGCGGTACGAGGACGGGCGCCCCGTCGGCGTGACCCAGATCGTCGTGAGCCACCAGCACACCGACGAGAACCAGAGCTCGGACGACATCCGCCGCCTGGTCGAACCCTATGTGGACGAGGTGCTGCCCGCCGGGTGGCTGAGCGATGACACGGTGTGGCACGTGAACCCGACCGGCAAGTTCGTGATCGGCGGGCCGGACGGCGATGCGGGGCTCACCGGGCGCAAGATCATCGTGGACACGTATGGCGGCGCTGCCCCGCATGGCGGCGGGGCATTTTCCGGCAAGGACCCGTCCAAGGTCGACCGCTCCGCGGCCTATGCGGCACGGTACCTGGCCAAGAACGTCGTCGCCGCGGGCCTCGCGCGTCGTTGCGTGATCCAGTTGAGCTATGCGATCGGTGTGGCCGAACCGCTGTCGATCTACGCCGACACGTTCGACACCGGTTCCGTGAACGAAACCGAAATCGAGGCTGCGCTGCGCAAGGTCATGGACCTGACGCCGTCCGGCATCCGCCGCCATCTGGCGCTGGATCGCCCGATCTATCGGCGCACGGCCGCCTATGGCCATTTCGGCAGGGCGCCCGACGCCGATGGTGGATTCAGCTGGGAACGGACCGATCTTGCCGAGGCGCTGAAGGCTGCGGTCTGACCGCAGCGCTGGGTCCGACTAGGCGGTTACTGCCAAGTTCAAACAGCTCTTCGGCACCGCCAGCATATCGCAGCGCCGCGGCGGGTTAGCTGTCGCGAAAACTGCGGCTGTCCTTGATCTGGTCCCACGCCCACACCACCTGCTGCAGCCGATCCTCGTCGGATCGGTCGCCGCCGTTCATGTCCGGGTGCAGGTCCTTGACAAGCGACTTGTACTGCCGGCGGATCTCGATTTTGGTCCAGCTGTCCTTGGCTTCGAGGATGTCCAGCGCCCGACGCTCGGTCGGCGGCAGCTTCCGGGCGGCCCGTGCCCTCGCATCCGGGGCCGTTCCGTTCGCGCCGAGGATTTCCAGCGGATCGCTGACCCCGTGTCGCGCCCAGGCCTGTTCCTGCGCCCCCTTGCCGAACGGCTTGGTCGGGCGCTCCCAGACGGTCGCGTTATCAAGGAACTGCTGGAACTCGGCCTCGGACTGACCTTGGAAATAGTTCCAGTTCAGGTTGTATTCGCGGACATGGTCCTTGCAGAACCAGTAATAGTCGTCCAGCGCCTGCGGGGACTTGGGCGCACGATACTGGCCCCGTTCGGTGCAGCCTTCCTTGTCGCAGATACGGGTCGACGTCTCAAACGCCCCGGACATGCCACGACGGCCCTTGGACCGGCGCTTCTTGTCCGAAGCGGCCGAGATGTCGAATCCGAACGGGTCGTTCTTGGTCATCGATTGGCCTGCTTTCCGACTCGGGACCGAGAGTGTAGGCCATTTGGATGGCTTTGTAAGGGGAGAGACCGAGATGACGCGATCGATCGCCGACGAGATGCGCGACCGCCTGGCGGTGCTGGATCCTTCCCGGCTGGAGGTCATCGACGAAAGCGAACAGCATCGGGGCCACGCGGGCTGGCGCGAAGGTGGGCAGACGCATTTCCGTATCCGCATGGCCTCGCCCCGTCTCGCCGGCATGACCCGGGTCGCGCAGCATCGTCTCGTCCATCACAGCCTCGGCGACATCGTGCCCCGCATCCACGCACTCGCGCTGGAATTGTCGGCGGAGTGAGGTTGCCCGACCGCCGCACGAGGCCTTGCGGCCGGGACGACGCGTGCGATCCTGCGGATTTTGGCGATTGCGACACGGTGCCGCCAGCAAAACGGCAGCTTCTGCTTGTCGGCCCACCGGCCCGCGCCTAGAAGCCGGGCACGTGGTGCGTTCAACGAGGTTCCGATCATGTCTGCCCCCAAGGATTTCAACGACCGTATGCTGTCGCTTGGCCTGGCCCGCGTCAGCGAAGCCGCGGCCCATGCGTCGGCCAAGCTGATCGGCCGCGGCGATGAAAAGGCGGCTGACCAGGCCGCGGTCAACGCCATGCGCGATCAGCTGAACATGCTGGACATCCAAGGCACCGTGGTCATCGGCGAGGGCGAGCGCGACGAGGCGCCGATGCTGTTCATCGGCGAAGAGGTCGGCACCGGCAACGGACCCGAGGTGGATATCGCGCTCGACCCGCTGGAAGGGACCACCCTGACCGCCAAGGACATGCCGAACGCGTTGACGGTGATCGCCATGGCACCCCGCGGCACGCTGCTGCACGCACCTGACGTCTACATGGACAAGCTGGCGATCGGACCGGGCTATCCCAGGGATGTCGTCAGCCTGGAGATGTCTCCGGCCGAACGGGTGCGGGCACTGGCGAAATCGCGCGGCATCACCACCGAGGACATCACCGTCTGCATCCTGGAACGCCCCCGGCACGAAGACATGATCGCCGAGGTCCGTTCGACCGGGGCGGCGATCCGGCTGATCACCGACGGCGACGTGGCCGGCGTGATCCACGTGGCCGAGGCCGAAAAGACCGGGATCGACATGTACATGGGATCCGGCGGCGCGCCCGAGGGGGTTCTGGCCGCCGGTGCGCTGAAATGCATGGGCGGGCAGATGTGGGGCCGGCTGATGTTCCGCAACGACGACGAGCGCGGGCGGGCGACCAAGGCCGGCATCACCGATTTCGACCGGATCTATTCCCGCGACGAGATGGTGACCGCGGACGTGATCTTTTCCGCGACCGGCGTGACCAACGGCTCGATCGTGCAGGGACTGCGGCACGAACCGGACTTCATCGAGACGGAAACGATCCTGATGCGGTCCAAGACGGGCTCGGTCCGGCGGATGTTCTACCGCAACCCGACCCGCCGCGCCTGACCGAACCGCGCTGCAGTAACCTGAGGCCCAGCTGCTGCTGGGTCTCGAGGCAGCACCGTGCCGCGTCTGGGGGCGATCGGCTGCGCTCCCGTGTTCCCGCACCGGCTGCGGCCCGCGGCCCTGCCCCCGATCGGGGTTGCGGGCCGGGCGCCGCTGTCGCAGATAACCCGCATGCTCCAGCAATCCCCACCCCTGCGTCCGTTCCTCGGCGTTGACCGCTCGTTCACAGGCCGGCGCTGGCTTGGTCCGGCCCCGGAGCTGGAGCGCCGCGCCGAGGGCCTGGCGCAGTCTGCCGCCCTGCCCCTGCCGGTCGCACGGGTGCTGGCGGAGCGCGGCATAGAACCGGACGCCGTCACCGGCCATCTGGAGCCCCGGCTGCGTGATCTGCTGCCCGACCCGCTCACGCTGCGCGACATGGACGTCGCGGCCCGCCGGATCGTGGCGGCGGCCACCCAGGGTGAACGCATCGCGATCTTTGCCGATTACGACGTCGACGGCGGCGCCTCGGCCGCGCTGCTTTTGACATGGCTGCGCGACCTCGGGCGGGACGCGACGCTTTACGTGCCGGACCGCATCGACGAGGGCTACGGCCCGAATGCGCCGGCGATCGCCGGTCTCGCCGACCGTCATGACCTGATCATCTCTGTCGACTGCGGCACACTCGCCCATGACGCCCTCTCCGCCGCGCGCGGCAAGGCCGATGTCCTGGTGCTGGACCACCACCAAGGGTTCGAGACGCTGCCCCCGGCTCTGGCCGTGGTCAATCCGAACCGCGTCGACGAGGACGGGACGCTGGGCCATCTGTGCGCCGCCGGCGTCGTGTTCCTGACCCTTGTCCAGGCAAACCGGGTTCTGCGGGAACAGGCCCGACGCGAACCGGATCTGATCGCCCAACTCGACCTGGTGGCACTGGCGACCGTGGCCGACGTGGCGCCGCTGGTCGGTGTGAACCGCGCCTTCGTCCGCCAGGGGCTTGCCATCATGGCCCGTCGTCAGCGACCGGGCCTGGTCGCCTTGTCGGATGTGGCGCGGCTCGATACCCTGCCGACTGCGTTCCACCTGGGCTTCCTGCTGGGCCCCCGCATCAACGCGGGCGGCCGGGTGGGCCGCGCCGATCTGGGCGCCCGCTGCCTGTCCTGCAGCGACGCGACCGAAGCGGCGCGGCTGGCGGCCCAGCTGGACGACTTCAACCGTGATCGCCGTGCGATCGAGGCCGGCCTGCGTGACGAGGCGCTGGCCCAGGCCGAGGCCCGCGGCGATCCCGCACTGGCTTGGGCCGCGGGCGAGGGCTGGCACCCCGGCGTGGTCGGGATCGTGGCCGCACGGCTGAAGGAGGCAACGCGGCGTCCGTCCGTGGTGATCGGGGTCCGGAACGGCATCGGCAAGGGGTCGGCCCGCTCCGTCCCCGGGGTGGATATCGGCCGCGCCATGCAGCGGCTGATGGCCGAGGGCCTGATCACGCAGGGCGGCGGCCACGCGATGGCGGCCGGGCTGACCGTGCAGGCGGACGCGATCCCCGCCGCCATGGACCGGCTGTCGAGCCTGATCGCCCAAGAAGGCGCCGATCAGGATCTGAGCGACGGGCTGCGGATTTCCGGCCTGCTCGACCCGGCGGGCGTATCCGTCGAGTTGCTGCAGATGCTCGATCGTGCCGGGCCGTTTGGCGCGGCTGCTCCCGCCCCGCGCTTTGCCTTTGCTGACCAGCTTGTCGAAAGCGTTTCCACCCTGGGCGATCGCCATCTGCGGCTGCGCTTCCGCAGCCCCGGGGCGGCGCCGGTCGACGCCGTGGCCTGGGGGGCGATGGACAGCCCGCTGGGCCCGGCGCTGCTGGAGTCGCGCGGCCGCCGGCTGCATCTCGCTGGCAAGCTGGAACTCTCGGTCTGGGGCGGACGCCAGCATCTGCGGCTGCGTCTGGACGATGCTGCAGCGGCGTGACGATCGACGGGGCCGGGGCGCCGTTTTTCTGCTTGCACGCCCCGCGACCCTGACCTAAACACCGCGTCACGCCGCGGGCCAGTGCCGCGCGGACGACCCGGATGGCCCGTTCGTCTATCGGTTAGGACGCCAGGTTTTCAACCTGGAAAGAGGGGTTCGATTCCCCTACGGGCTGCCATACGCCTCGTGAAGGCATCTTTTCATTGGGTTTTCGGTGCGAAGTGTCCCACGATTTCTGGGCCGTGGGACACCTGCGGTCTGACGGGCGTGCCGGACGCGATCGAATCCGGACTGGATCAGCCCCGCCCGCTCCACGTCCTTGACGTAGGGCGCCGAGGACTTGACATCGGAATGCGACGGGCTTGCGGCGATCTCGAACACGCTCGCACCTGCCCGGGCCAGTTCATGCGCCGTTGCGCGTGATGGTTTGGTTGCTGGCATCGTTCTATCCGTCTATGACGACGGACAGCCCGGTATCCGAATGCCGAGTTCTGCCGCCTTTGGCGCAGCCACCCGCAGTCGAAGCGCCGCGGCGCAAACCGAAGTTGGCAGCGGACACGCCCGCGAAGACTGGCGGGACGGGAAACTGTCGCCGATTCCCTCGGATCACGGCGGCACAGGTCAGGTAGAAGCCACCTCCGCCTCGACCTCTCCGAGCGCCTTCGCCACGATCTCGAACATGTCGTCGGCCTGCGCGCGCGTGATGATCATCGGCGGGCAGAACGCTACCGTGTCGGTCATGTTGCGCGAGATCATCCCGCCCCGCTGCATTGCGGCACTCATCAGCCCGCCAAGCTTGCCGGTGGTGCTGACCGACTTCGCCGTCTTGTCGTTCACCAATTCCAGAGCCGAGATCAGCCCGACGCCCCGCACCTCGCCCACCAGCGGCCGGTCCGCCAGCGTCCGAAGGCGACCAAGAAAATGCTCGCCCACCACGCGCGCATTGGCGACAAGGTCACGCTCCTTGATGATGGCAAGGTTTTCCAGCGCCACCGCCGCGCCCAGCGGGTGGGCGCCGCCGGTGTAGCCATGGCCGAATGTGCCGATCCGGCCGGGTAGTGTCCGAGCACGTGGTGTAATTTCAGCGCCGTCGACGGTGTGATCCCGGGTGGTCACCGAGGTGTATGGTCG
>NZ_CANMEH010000003.1 GCF_947496875.1 uncultured Paracoccus sp.
CCCGACTACAAGATCACCAAGGTCGATGACCTGATGCCGTGGCGCTGGAACGGATAGCGGTCACGCCGGACGGTTACGGAGAAGCGGCGGGTTCGAATCCTCGATGCGGGAGGAACGGCCGAATACTGGAGGATGCTCGCACCGGAGCTGCGAAGCCAGGTCGAGGTTACGCTGGTGAACTTCAAGAGCGAACTCGATCTCTACGATGCGAACGTAGACGGGATCGAGTTCTGCCATCACGAGGGCGATGCCTGCGACCTGCCCGAGTTCGCCGACCAGAGCTTCGATCTGGTTCATTCGAATTCAGTGATCGAGCATGTTCGCTCGTATCGGAATATGCTTCGGTTCGCATCAGAGGTGCGGCGGCTCGGTCGGTTCTATTATGTGCAAACCCCAAGCTTCTGGTTCCCGATTGATCCGCATTACGGTCGTCCCTTCGTGCACTGGGTTCCCGAGCCGGCGCGGATTGCCTTATACCAAAAAATTAGGATATCGCAGGCCCCATGGCGGATTTCGAGACGGCGTTGGCGCGCTGCGATGACATAAAGATCATCGACGCAGGGATGATGCGACAGCTTTTTCCCGACGGCCGGCAGGAGCGGGAGCGGTTTTTTCTGCTCACGAAATCATTGATGATGATCAGGGATCGTTTGCCAGATGCGGATCGGCAGGGTCGATAGCTGCGGGGATCGGAGCCCGCGGCTGATAGGCGCGACGCCGGAGGATCAAGTCTCTTCAGCCGACCCGCTTCCCTGGTTAGGCGTACGCTGCCGGAGGTCCCGTACGCTCCCGTGCACCCGATGGCGTTCAGAGCTAAGCTCGGAGCATACCTCTCTGGGGGTATGTGAGAGAGGCCATCTGGTCCCCTCCGGTTTGCCTCGCCCGGTTTCTGCAATCCACATTCCACTGCCGACGATGAACAGGAACAACACCAGCCCCGCTCCCCAAAAGTGAACCGTCGCTCCTGTAAAAAAAAGGCCGAAGAGACTCAGAAGGTACGCTGTCTGGCACATACGAACCCCTTCGGTGGCAGGAGTCACTCGAACTGAGGCGAGAGCTGCGAGACCAAAGATTGCTAGCATCAGTACACCACCGGGAACGCCGGTGCGAACGAACTGGACGAGCCAGAAGCTGTCGATGCTGCTCGACACCATCCAGGCTGGTCGGGCCCACTCATCAAGGCCGATGCCGAACAGTGGGTTCGCGGCAACCGATGCCGTCCCGTAGTCCCAGATCAAGAGACGATACCAGCCGGTCTGCCCCTCAAAGGTGAAGCGGTGTATGTAAAACTCCACCGGAGTCTGATTGGACAGGATGTCTACGGCAAAAT
This sequence comes from uncultured Paracoccus sp., assembly GCF_947496875.1. Classification (GTDB taxonomy): domain Bacteria; phylum Pseudomonadota; class Alphaproteobacteria; order Rhodobacterales; family Rhodobacteraceae; genus Paracoccus. The sequence continues at coordinate 1,331 of NZ_CANMEH010000003.1, forward strand.
AGGCGCTGGCGAAAGCCACCGCGACAACATGCCAGCGGAAGGGGAAGGACCGCAGCAGCGTATCCCACGCGATCAAGGTGATCAGCAACGCCGTGAGTCCAATCGGCGCGGACGACAGTGAAAGAAAGGTAAGGCAGACGATCACGGAATCCCGCACCCAGCGCCGAAGGGCCGAACTGTTCCCGCCAAGAACCAGGTGCGCGAGCGGGAGGAGAGTTGCGGCGGCGACTCCGAACATGATCGGGTGATCGAACACGCTGTTGGCGCGTCGCAACCCCCAACGCGTACCGCCGCCCGTTACCGCAGCATCCGCATTCAGAAATTGGCCGAAGAATTCAGCAATGATGTTGCGACCGGTAAAGCTTTCCACAACCGCAAACGGCAGAAGGACAAGCATGATCATGAAGAGCGAGTGAATCATTCGGCAGAAGTCGTCGTGATTTCTGATGTAGCAGCGTGCAAGAAAGTAAGCACCTGCGACTTCGATCATGTTGATGCCGGCGGGCTCGACCGCGGCTGACAGCCCCTCGGTCGCGGCAAAGCTCACGCCATACCACAGGCAGAACAGGAGCACTGCGATATCAGCGCCCCGGACTAGCCCGGCGCGTCCCGACACCCATCGGCCGAGGCAAGGCAACAGCATGACCAGCAACACCATGCGGTGAGGCGACAGACTGAAACCTCCCAAGTTGACGCTTCCGGGTACCGCGATGCTCAGGAGAAACACGCTGACAGGTAGCGCCAGCTTGACCGGGCGGTCCTCTGTGACGGGTGTAGCGGCCCGCGATCGGTCCGTGCGGCAGTGCGTCGATCTGGTCGTGAAGCCTTTCTGTGACGTCATCACTCTCGAGCGCGGAGCTGCGATCATCGTGCACCCGGTCCACGTGTCGAATAAGCTTCGCCCCGAGCATCTCGGACACAGGGGTTGCGCGTGACGTCGCATGCGCGGTTCGTCCGCGTCACTGCGCAGGCTCCGCTTCTATTCACCTGCACTCCCGCTAGGCGCGATGCTTCTTGTAGGGAACATGCCTCCGGACCAACGGAGGTTTTGTTTTCCCGTCGGAACTTCACGGCTCAATCCGCCGAACGCGCCAAGAGCGCGGCCCGCAATGCCGCCCGGTGCCCGCGTCCGCGCGGCGAGCGCAGCGCCTCGCCGCAGATGACGGCCGCCCGGAAGAGCGTCGTAGAAATAAGCGAGTGTCTTCGGCCGTAGTCGCGAATGCGATTGGCGGCCATAAGGCTGAACAGACGGGGGTTCTCCTCCCGCTCGCCGCCAACGTGAACCACACGTGCCGCCGGTACGCACTCCACCCGCAGGCCGGCCGCCCGGACCCGGCGCATGTAGTCGACTTCCTCGCTGTACAGGAAGAACGACTCGTCCCAGTCTCCAACCGCGGCGCGTGCCTTTGGAGCGATGGCGAGCGCGGCGCCCGTTGCCCACTCGACGCAGCCACCGACCTGGTAGAGAGGGCTCGGCCCGATAACTTCGCTAATTCCCAAGCGCGTGGCGAGCGAGCCTCCCAACAAGGCCTCCGTCCAGGCCGTCGCGAGCGACGGCTCACGTCGGAGCGAGTAGGAAAGCGCACCGTTCTCTTCCGCCATGACCGGGACGGCGATGCCCACCCGTGAGTCGTCAGAAAGGCGAGCCACGAGTGATGCCGCCGATCCCTGCATCAGGCGAATGTCGGGATTGAGAACGAGGATCGTCCTATCGGCAGCGATCGTATCCGCCGCAGCGTTGATGCCAGCGGCGTACCCGCCGTTCCGACGGCTCTCGATTATGCGCAACTCAAGCGGATGCGCCCGAGCGACGGCGACCGTGTCATCATCCGAAGCATTGTCGACGACAACCACCTCAAAGTCGATCACGCCGTCAAGCCCGACCTCGACGGAGTCGAGGAGTCTGCCGAGAACCCGCGCGCTGTTGTACGTAACGGTGACGACGGAAAGTTTTTGCTGGCTCGACTTCGGGAGACGGTCCGGAACAAGGGCGTCCACCGCTGCTTGAGATGTCATGGCTTTCCCTTGCATCACCGCGCGAATTGGCACCTATTGACCACCACCCCGATCACGTTGGTGTGTTTCGACAACTCGCGCTCGCAGCGGTCAAGGTCTGCAAGAAGCGTGCGAGTGGTGTCAGCGACGAGGAGAACTGCGTCGTAGAGGGCAAGAGTTGCCTCGAAGTCGTCGCGTTGCAGCACCGGCGGCGCGTCGACGATGACGAGATCCGGCTCCAGGGCCAGACGGATCTCGTCCAGGCGCTTTGCCGTCGCTCTTGCCTGCAGTACCTCTGCAGCGGATTGAACCGGCTCGGCAGCCGCAGCGATCGCAAGAGTCTCGCCGTAATTGACGACTGCGCCACCCAGCTGCCCCTCTCCACCCAGGAAGTCGGCGAAGGTCGCGGTCTGGACGTCGCCGAGCATCCTTGCCACACCGGGATTGCGAAGATTCAAGTCGAGGAGAAGCGTTCGAAGGTCCGTCTGGTGCGAGAGACTGAGAGCAAGATTGAGCGTGACGGTCGTCGTGCCGGACTGCGGCTCGGGCGCCGTTACCCCGATCGTGGTCCACGCGTTCTCACGGGCGAGCCGGAGTAGCTTTGTGCGCAAAACGTCAAAGGAGGCAGAGGCCGGATGGTTGCGATCCAGGGTGACGATCCGGTTCTCGCACAGGAGACGGGGATCGAGCCGTATGGGACGCAGAAGGTCATACAGGAGAGGCCGCGAAGGCGCTGCGATCGGAGTTACCTGCTCCGTGCTCGCGTCGGTCGCCTGCTCTTCCCCCTTGTGCGGGAGAAGCAGGACGGACCTGTTCTGGGGCTGGACGGACATGCGGGCGTTCATCCTCAACTTGCTAGTTCTCGGCCGGCGAAAGGTAGGCCGACGGCGTGCAGGATGCGCAGCGCAGCGGCATCAAGCGGTACGATGCCGACGTGAACGACAACAAGGGCGCCCGCGGCCATTCCGACAACCGCAGTGCCTACCCCCAAGGCCCGGATGCGCCGCGCGGGCGTTCCGCGGGGCGCGTCGATATGGGGAATTGTTGCGATCGGCTCCAAGCCAAGGCGATGGACAAGTTGCGCTGCGCGACGGACCCGCCCATCCAAGAGTTCGAGGAGGGCGATGATGACGCAGCCCAAACCGATGCCGGCCAGGAGAGAGGCAAGAAGAATCTTGCGGCGCTGCGGCCGGATCGGCTTCTCTGGAACAACCGGCGCTTCGAGCAGCGTTAGGCGCTCGCCCTTGAGACGCGCCTCAATTTGGGCCCCGATGGTGGCCTCGGCTTGCCCCTGCACCGCGGCAAGATAGCGCGCGGCTGTGCTCTCGTAGTTCCGCGTGAGACGGTTGAGCTCTGTTTCTACTTCAGGGGTCACTGTGATTGACGCCTGCAATTCGTCAAGCGTGTCCGCGATGCCGGCCTTCTCCTGTTCGATGAAATCGAGCCTACCTTCGATCTCGGCGAGTTGAATCCTTAGCTCGCCGGGAAGCTCACGGTCGTCCGCCGCCGCGATACCCTCGGCGGACCTCTGCCGCTCAAAGGCAGCTATCCGTTCTCTTACGTCGAGGACGCTTGGGCTCGTTGGAGTGAAGACTGTAAGCCGTTGCTCGAGAAGGCGGCGCAACTCGAACAGTTCCTGGTCACCAACGGACGAAAAGGTAGGGTCGGCGGCTCCGGTGGTGAGGAGCGTCTCGCGGCGACCGCGGAGCCCCGCCTCCTCACGCTCGAGTTGGACCAGGCGCTCTTGCGCCGAACTCCGTTGCGTGTAGCGGAAATCCAGGCTGTCGGGAAGGGCGTCGATATTCTCGTTCTTGAAGCGGAGGATATCGGCTTCCGCCTGGCTCAGCGCGGCGCCGAGAGCGGTGGCTTCCTGCTCGAAGAACGCCAACGTATCCCCCGCGCGCTCCGCGCGTCGGAGGAAGTTCTTGTCAAGGATGACGGAGACCAGATGATTGACGACCGCAGCGGCTTTGGCCGGATTGCCGTGGTCAAACGCGACCGAGATGGTCGTCGCGCTGTCAGCATTTTGAATCGCGCCGACGTTGACGAACTCGAAACGAATTCGCTCTCTGAGGTCCTCGATGATGTCAGCGTCAGCCTTCGGGCGGTGATCACCATAAATTCCGAACCGCTCAGCCAAGACGAGGAGATTGTCGCGAACGAAAACTTCCCCTTGGATGGCAGCGACCTGGGTCAGTGTATCGGACGGTACAGTTGGCCGCGCCAGATCCGGCGCAATCTGGGGCGACTTGAGCGCGATCGTAGCCACTGCCCGATAGACCGGTGGAAGGACCATGATCAGAGCGATTCCGGCGAGGACGCACACCAAAGTGGTGATGGCGAGGATTGGCAGTCGCCGGAAGCCGACCCACAACCAGTAGCGTAGCGTGTCCGGATTCATAGGCAGTAATTTCACCTTTGCGGCAGGTCCAGTTCGTCGTCGTATGCTAATCGCGGTATCTTGGAGCACGAATCCTGTGCGCTCATGGCACCTCGTCTAACCTAAATGACGGGAACGATCGGGCGTGTCAGGAAAAGCAAGGGCCTTGTCGCGGCCGCGCGCCGCGCCTCGAACAAGCTTTGTTGTGCAACCCGCGAGGGTAGCAGATGCAACTTCTTGCGGTCGCCGGGCAGTAGCAACTGACGGAGCTGGCCTTGAAAGCAACTGCCGCGCGTGCCAGCAAACAGCTTTCACCAGCGTCCAGCTAATGAAAAATTCTGCCCGCTGAACGCCCGTCTTGCGACGAGCGGCGCCGTCATCCTGTTTAGATTTGTCAAGTCGTCCGCCAACCGGCCTCATTTCTTCGCCGCAGGGGAGGGCATGGAATTCAGCTTGAACGCAGCCTCGGTCCTGTTCGCGCACTTAAGCTTGGACATGATCTTGCGGACGTGAACCTTCACTGTGCTCTCACACATGTTCAGCTCATAGGCGATCATCTTGTTCGGCTTGCCTCGACGCAGCGCCTCGGCGACAGCGGCCTGGCGGGCAGTGAAGCCATCGCACTCTGGCATAACTTCAGGCTTTTCGGCACGACTTTCTCGCAGCTTCGTAAGGCTCTCGAACCGGAGAATGACGCCCCCAGATGCGGCGAGTCTCGTCGACTCCACGATCCCGTCGATACCGAGACTCGAGGGAACATATCCTGTGGCCCCCGCATCCAGCGCGTCAATCATGTAATCAAGATCGTCCGACGGCGCTAGCACAACCACTGGTGGAGCATCCTTCCAGTTGAAAAGAATTTCCATTTCCCTCTTTACCTCCGGATCAGAAAACTGCCGGCCGCCGACGTTGAACAGGATGACGCTAATCGGAGGCGACGACGCAGCCACCTCGATGCAATCTCTGGCAGAGGTATAGCTTAGCAAGATCAACTGTGGGTTCAGCAACTCTATGCTGCGCACAAAACACTCTCGCTCCAGTCTGCGGCTGTCAATCAGGACGAAAACCTCGTGCTCAGTCCTGGCAGCTTGCGTTGTGGCGATCGGATACAGCGAAGATACGGCGGCGCCACGCTCGCGATCTTCCGCACTTAACACCTTGTTCAAACCTAACCCACCTTTCATGTGCGTTGGCGCCTAGTTAGTAACCGATGTGCTCCGTCCAGCCTGCAACGCAAAGAGGCGAATCGAACCTCCCACCAGTTCTGATTTTCTATAAACTGAATATTACGTTAACGTGGCGCATTAACTCAAGAGAAAGTCGGAAACGATGGTGCTTTCGCCGTCTTCTCGTGCTTTGCGGGTGGGAAATGATGAATCAGTTACCCGGAGGTTGAATTGAAGCGAGAAAGTGAGCGTTCGGGCGTGAATGCCGCACACGACGCGAGGCAATGACATTGTTATTGCGACACAAAAGATTCCGTCGGCGAACTCAGCGATATCAAGTTGATCTAAGAACCTCTATGACCAGACATGCCGGGGGCGGGGCGGGGCGGTGTGCCAGTCTCGCCGGGCATCCCCGGGCGCGACCTATCTGTCGGAATAAGCCGATCCTGCATGTTGAGAACTGGTGGGCATGCAGACTCGGCCGTAGATTTCAGCGTGACAAGGCAGCGGAACAGCAGGAGCATTGCATCTGCTCCATCTGCTCGCGCCAGGAGCGGGCCGACAAGGTGATCTGGAGCAGGATCGCCCGATCAGCTGCGCGGACGGGATCGAGCGGCGCCGATCGGAAGCAAGGCTCGGTCGCTTGCAACATCGAGGCCGGCCAATGTGTAGGTAACCACCTGTGGCCGGGCGACTTGTCGCCGGAATGGAGGGGAGTGTCGTTCCCTCAGCCGCATGAGGGGAGCGCGGAGGCGCCAGATGCGCGCCCCAGCTTCAAGTGGCGCCACCCCGGACCTGGCCCCAGCTCCCGTCCATGCATCCGTCCCCGATCACTCAAACGGATTTTGATGCATCCACCCTTGCGTCGAGCACTCGACCGGAACCGCCCTAGCAGAGCAGCAGCATGTTAGATGAGCTCGGCGACACCGCCGTCGGCCAGGACGCCGCCGCGCGCCACTATTTCGGCCGCGCGGAGACCACCCGCCTGCAGTCGGACGACCGGCTCGTGGCCCAGTTCGCTGAGCAGCACCGCCATGTGGCCCTGTGGAGGCGCCGACGGTGGCCACACCGGGCCTGGCCAGACGTGACGCGCGGCTTCGCGGTCGACGTCCCCCCAGAACTGCGCGAGCAGGACCTCTCTGCCGGAGCCGGCGAGAGCGCTCAACTCCTTTTCGGCCAGAGGTGAGTTACGTGAGGGGTCGAGCGCTACGACGACCGCGTCCGGCTCTTGATCCACACGGTCTCGTTCAGAGGGGTTGATCGCGACAGACGCGCCTGCTCGCGTCAGCCCTTGCTCGATGAACGGCGCGAAGGGATTGTCACACAACAAGCTGATCCGAGCGCCTCTGAGCGCGAGCCCGGCATCCGATAGGAGACGCACACACAAGGGTCCCAGGAACGGGAACACGCCAACTTGCGGATGCCGCTCGTTGACACCGGCGACGCGAATACCGCGTTTCCGGCAGGCGAGGAGGTCGAGATCGGCATCCCGGAACTCCCATGCTTCAAACATGAGGGCGATCACGGCGTGGTCGGGGAGGTGCGCGATCATCTCGGCCGAGATTGGCCTCAGATGACCCGAATTGGTCAGGATGTCACACTCGGTCAGCATCCGTGGCTCGACGGCTCGACTGACGGTTACTCGATCGGCGACCCCGGCGGCTTTGGCAAGGGACAGCGTGGCAGAGGCCGCGTCCTCGAACGTGCCGTAGCGCCGGGTGTCGCGCGCCACTGCGTGGACATGGGCTGCGCCGGCCATCGCGGCGATCGAGGCAGTGCAGGAATAGAAGCCGGTGGCCGCCTCGGTGATCACGGTCAGACCGCTCAGGTCTAAACCGAGTGCATTGATCCGGCGATGCATGCTGCCCAGTATATCGTCCATCCGAGGACACCGATAATTCCGCGCCATCAGCGTTGGACCGGACGTCATGATGCACTGACGTGATGCAGGGAACGCTTCGACGCTGCCGCGGCGGCGATCGCACCCAGAAGCACCGAGATCACCCGTTGCTGGTCATCGCTCGTCATCTGCGGGTAGAGCGGAAGGAGTATCGAATGCTTCTGAGCCGCCTCCGAGGCTTGTAGCGGATGCAGGTTCCCTTCGGCGTAGGGCGGCTCAAGATGCGCGCACATGATGCCGCGCCGCGTGGCGACCCCCTCGTCGAGCATGTGCTGCATGATGCATTTCTGGTCGAGGTTGCGCGCGAGGCGCACGGGGTAGCTTTGCCAATTGCTCCTCGCCCAGTCGGGTTCGCACGGCGGCGTGACTTCCGGCACTGATTGCAGCAAGGCGCAATAGCGCCGCGCCAGGGCACGCCGCCGCGCCACGATCTCCGGCAGACGCTTAAGCTGCTCCCGCCCGATAGCGGCCTGCATATCGGTCATACGATAATTGTATCCGCAGACAGGGTAGCTCTCGAACACTACTTCCGCACTAGAATGCCGCACCGCGTCGGGAACCGACATGCCGTGCTGCCGGACAAGGCGGAAGAGCTGGTCGAATTCCTGGTTGTCGGTTGTCAGCATTCCTCCCTCGCCCGTCGTGAGGACCTTTCGAGGGTGGAACGAGAAGCAGACAACGTCCCCGTGCGGTCGCCCGATCTTCCGCCACTGACCATCAACGAGGATCTCCGAGCCGATCGCGCACGCGGCGTCTTCGACCACCGGCAGCCCGTGGGCTGCCGCGACGCGCAGGACCGCGGCGAGGTCGCACGGCATGCCCATCTGGTGCACGCACAGGATCGCCTGTGTCTTTTCGGTGATCGCCTCGGCAATTCGGCCGGAATCCACGTTGTAGCCGTCCGGCTCGACGTCGACGAATACCGGCTCCGCCCCGGTTTGACGAATTGCGTTCGGGCCGGCGATGAACGAGTGGCTTACGGTGATCACCTCTCCGCCGTGCGTTGCACCCACGGCAAGCAGCGCAAGGTGAAGCGCAGTCGTGCAGTTCGAGACCGCGCAGGCATACGTCGCGCCGACTTCGGCGGCAAACTGGGCCTCGAACGCGGCGACCTGCGGTCCCTGCGAGAGCCAGCCTGAAAGTACGACGGCGCGGGCAGCGTCGGCCTCCTGCTGACCTACGAACGGCTGCGCAATCGGGATCATGGATTGTTACGCCTTCTGGTCGTTTGGCTGTACTCGTCGCGCCACCAGGACACGAGATCACGAATGCCGTCCCGGCGCGAGACGCGGGTCTCGAAGCCGAGCAGTTCGCGGGCCCGTTCGGCCGATCCGAGCCGCCGCGGAACCGGATTGACTGCTCGCGCGGCTTCGTGGACGGGCACCAGGTCCTCGCGGTCCATTGCCGAAGCGAGCTCGGCGGCAAGATGGAGGAGTGACGTTTCTGTCTGGCTTGCGACGTTGAGCGCCACATCGCTCGCATCGGCCTGGGCCGCTAGAATATTTGCCCGGGCGACGTCGGTGACGTGAATCATATCCATTGTCTGCAGCCCGTCGCCGAAGATGATCGGCGGCTCGCCCGCTTCCAGCCGCTCCATCCAGCGCACCATCACCTCGGTGTACCGCCCGTGGAGATCCATGCGGGGCCCATAAACATTGAAGTACCTCAACGCGACGTAGTCGAGGCCGTACATATCGTTGAACGACCGCAAGAGCCCTTCGCCAAAGGATTTGGCAGCGCCGTAGAGGGTCCGGTTTCCGTAGGGGGGCTCGGTTTCTGTGGTCGGGAAGTCGTACGCCATCCCGTAGATGGATGCCGACGAAGCAAACACCACTTTGCGCACCTCGGACGCGACGCAGAGCCGCAGGAGGTCATAGGTCGCATCGACCATCACCTCCATGGCCTCGTCGGGTTCGGCCGCGCAGTGTGTGATGCGAAGGGCGGCTTGGTGGAAGACGGTGTCCACATCTGCGATCAGCCGTTGCATCAGGCGCTTGTCGCGGATGTCGCCGTCGGCGAGGTCCACGCGCTGGCTTCGGATCGCTTCAGCAAGGTTGGCGACGCGGCCCCTCACCATGTTGTCCACGACCACGACGCGCTCGCAGCCGGCTTCCAGCAGAAGGTCGACTATGTGGGACCCGACGAAGCCGGCGCCGCCGGTCACGAGGACTCTCTTACCTCTCAGATCGTACAAGCAACATTCCTCATACAGGATCGGCAAATGCGCCCACGGCAACGCGGTTGACGGCGTTGATCACAGTTTGAACCTGCGTGGGCTGCAATTCGGGGAATAGTGGGAGAGACAGGGTCTCGTCGGCTAGCGCCTCTGACACTGGGAGTTGACTCTTGTGGTAACCAAGGTTCGCATATGCGGGCTGCAGGTGGACCGGCTTGGGATAGTGCATGCTGGTTGCAATGCCGGCGTCCTGCAAATCCCTGCGAATCCGGTCCCGGTCTCCCGCTCGGATGGCGTAGACGTGGCACGCGTGGGCGGCGTCAATCCTCGCGGGCCGCACCAACTCGTCGGTGAGACCGTCCTGATAGGTCTGGGCGATCCGCCGGCGTGCCGTGTTCCAACCGTCCAAGTACTTCAGTTTAACGCCCAGCACGGCCCCCTGGACTGCCTCCATTCGGTAGTTGAACCCGTGTCGAACGTGATTGTACTTACCGTTTTGCCCCCAGTCCCGCAGCGAGCGCACCGCGTCGGCGAGGGCGGCGTCATCGGTGGTCACCGCACCGCCTTCCCCACATGCGCCCAGGTTCTTTCCGGGGTAGAAGCTGAAGCATCCGATGTTACCGAAGGCGCCGGCGCGGGTTCCACCGGCTTCGGCACCTTGCGCCTGTGCCGCATCCTCGATCACAGCAAGACCGTGTCGCCTTGCTATCCCCGCAAGTGCGTCCATGTCAGCGAGACGCCCGTGCAGGTGAACCGGCAGAATGGCCTTCGTCCGAGACGTAATCACCGCCTCTACCGCGGACGGGTCCATGGTCCACGTGTCCGGATCCACGTCGACGAAGACTGGCGTGGCGCCAGCATAGACGATAGCGGCCACCGTCGCGACGAAAGTCATCGGAACGGTGATTACCTCGTCTCCGGGACCAATCTCGGCTGCGAGCAGTGCGAGGTGCAGGGCAGATGTCCCCGAATTCACCGCTATTGCATACTTGGTCCCGCAATAGGCGGCGAAGCCTTCCTCGAAGCGCCTCACGGTGTCGCCGAGAACGTAGTCACAGCTGCGCAGCGTCTTCACGACCGCGGCTTCGACCTCCGCGCCGATAGCCTCATATTGCGGTGCGAGGTCGAGAAAGGGAATCATGAGGCGAGACGCTCCATAGAGAGTTCGACAGGCTGACCGCGAAGCGCCATCGAGCGGGTCGCCGTTGACAGCATTTCCACCACTCTGAGGCCACAAGCGCCGTCCGTAACAGGCGTGGCGCCGGCTTCAATGCAGCGGGCGAACTCCTCAAGCTCGGTCAGCAGCGCTTCCTTGGACGAGATTGCCGGCGCCGACATGTCCCCGATCCGGTAGGAGACCAGATGCTCATAGCTTGGCAGCTGTACGTCCTTTGGTGAGACTCCGCGATCGTAGACCTTGACCTTCTCGCTGGTTTGCATGTCGTCGTAGATGATCATCCGGCGGCTCCCGCCGATCAGCGTCTGACGGACTTTTACCGGAGCCAGCCAATTGACGTTCAGATGCGCCATGGCGCCATCATCGAAGAACACCGAAAGATGCGCCATGTTCTCGAGGCTGTTCGGGACGAAACACGCGCCGCTCGCCGAGATCGCGACCGGCCGCGCTTTCAGAAGGTGGTCCATGATGCCGAAGTCATGAACCGCAAGGTCCCAGATCACGCTCACGTCCCGCTGGAACAATCCGAGGTTCACCCGTGTGGAATCGTAGTAGTAAATGTCTCCCGCCGCGCCCGAATCAATCAGGTCCGCGATCGCGCGCACGGCGCCCGTGTAGACAAATGTGTGGTCCACCATCAGCACGAGTGAGCGCTGCGCCGCCTCGCTGACGAGGATGGCCGAAGTTGTCACCGAGTCGGTCATCGGCTTTTCGACCAGCACGTGCTTGCCGGCACTGAGCGCGGCTCGCGCGATCTCGAAATGCGTACCCACCGGCGTTGCGACCACCACCGCATCGACCGCGGTGTCAGCGATAAGCTCGCGCCAGTTGGCAGTGAGCCTGGCAGAAGGATGGCGTCGTCTGGCGCGCTGGAGCGCATCCGAAGACAGATCGGCAATCATCCGAAGCTCAAGATTGTCGGTTTCCGATACAGCCCGCGCCAGATTCGGACCCCAATAACCGTAGCCAACGACACCAACCCTGATCATGACGCGCTCGTCGGCTGTATCGACGTCGCCCGGCGCAGGCGATTGGGATGCGGAACCGACGACGGTTTCCGCACGTCGCCGATAACCCGTGCCGGATTCCCCGCCACGATCATGTGGTCGGCCACATCCCTTGTAACGACGGCGCCCGCACCGACCAGCGCGTTCTCGCCGATGGTAACCCCGCACACGATTGTGGCGTTAGAACCGATGGAAGCGCCGCGACGCACGAGCGTCGACGTACACTCCCAGTCGCCGTCACCCTGGAGCGAGCCGTCCTCGTTCGTCGCTTTCGGCAGCAGCCCGTTGGTGAACATGACTCCGTGACCAACGAAGACCTCATCCTCGAGATCGACGCCCTCACAGACGAAAGAGTGTGACGACACCTTGCAGTTCCGGCCGATCCGAGCGCCCTTTTGGATTTCGACGAACGGTCCGACGCGGCTCCGGTCGCCGATCGTGCATCCGTAGGCGTTGATCAGGTCGGGGTGCGTAAAGATCACTCCCTCCCCCAGGGCGCAGTTCGTCACCGGCATTGGAAAACTCCTGCGGTTCATCATAGATCATGTCCACTCCCGTCATTCATAGACGCTTCACGCCTCCCCGGGAGGACACCAAAACGGATGTTTGCGCCTCTGCTCGCTTCGTTCAGCAAAAGCAGCTTTGGTCCCACTTGGAGGAGGCGTGCGACTACGGACTTCGTGGCTTCTACGCCTTTTGGTCATGTCTCTGCGTAAATCGACCCGCCGGAAGCTCGACGCATCGATGCGCCGGACGAGATGGTCCGTCTCCGTCCGCTGTCAGCGTCAGGCGCCACTGCGTAGCATCCGAGCCAAAGGCGAAGCTAGAATGCGGACCCGTAACACGCAGCCTCGGCGGGGCACCGGATTACGTTCGCAGACCTGCGTCCACGAAGTGCACTAGGAGTGGCACGTGAAGCGACTTGACCGTCGCAGAGCGGAAAGGGCCGCTGATTGCTCGCCGAGCTTGACCAATATCCGCCCCAATCACGACGTCGCAGATCAGCGCCAGCAGGCACGATCCACTGGCGCATGTCGTCGCAAGCACGTTGCAGTTGATGACACTAAGTTGCACTGCTGGTTATCTGGTAAGGGCGGCGCATCGACGAGGCGATAGACAGGATGGTCCGTCGGCGAGACGCGCCACCACGGGTATCCGCTTGAGGGAACAGCAACAGGCTGAAAGCGACGAGATGATTAACTGGTCCGCGGACAGATCAGGAGAAGACCCTGCGATGGTCAATGTGACTGAGCGGACCGGGCTACTGCACGATCTCGGCGCCCGCATGGACGAGGGCACGGGCTTCGCGATCGCCACGCTCAATCTTGACCATCTTGTCAAGCTGGAACGGGACCTGCCGTTCCGTGCGGCCTATGCCGCCCACAGTCACGTAACCGCGGACGGTAACCCGATCGTGTGGCTGTCCCGACTGGCGGGCAGGCGAGTCGAATTGGTTACCGGATCTGATCTGGTCCTCCCCGCCGCGCGACTAGCCGCGGCGCGCCAGATTCCCGTCGCTCTGGTCGGCGGGACCCCTCAGGTGCTCGAGGCCGCCGCCCGCTCGCTGATGGATGCGGTGCCCGGCTTAACCATCGCAGCCAAAATCGCGCCGCCGATGAGGTTCGATCCTGAAGGACTCGGCGCCGATGCTGTAATCAAGGAACTCGCCGCCTCGGGTGCCGGCCTCTCTTTTCTAGCGCTCGGGGCGCCGAGGCAGGAGATTTTTGCTGCGCGGGCCTTCGCGCAACTGCCCGGGATGGGGTTCCTGTCGGTGGGGGCAGGCTTGGATTTCCTGGCGGGAACCCAGACGCGGGCGCCAGGTTGGGTCCGCAGCCTCGCCGCGGAATGGCTGTGGCGACTGCTCCTCGACCCGCGTCGTCTGGCTCGCCGTTATGCCGATTGCCTTGCTATCCTCCCCCGCCATGCTGCGAGAGCACTCAGGACGCGCAAGGGCTAGAGCCGCGTCGATTGTTTTCCCAAAACTAGTGGCCGCCGACACGGGCCTACGACCGGGCATTCAATCCTTCTCTGGTGGCCACGCTGTTGCTTTGCATGCTCTCGCGGGTCAGCCGGTGCAGAAATGGAGAGCTTGGCGCGGATCAATCACACGGGCTGCGCGCAATCGGCGGGACGATAGACAGGAAGATGTCACCGGCTGATTGCAATCGTCCGTGACGGGTGCGACATGCTGGCACATGTGCGCCAAGCCGGGCAGGGTCGGTTCTCGACTATTCCGAGTTCGAGGACTTGCGATTCCCGCGACTTAGCCACATGCCCGACCACATCACATCATTTCGGCCAAGGGGCGCTAGCGCTTTGCGCCACGGTAAGATGAGAGACTGAACGATGATGCAACGCTTGCTGCAGATGGCCGTCGCCGCGGCCGTGGGCCTGGGTTTGGCCCCGTTGTCCGCCCAGCAGCCGCAGATGCCGCCAACGCCGGTGAGCGTGCTCGAAGTCGCGGCCGAACAGCTGCCGATCATCAACGAGTTGCCCGGGCGGATCTCGGCCACACGGATCTCGGAAGTCCGGCCCCGCGTCTCGGGCATCCTGGAGGAGCGGGTGTTCGAGCAGGGAACACTCGTGAACGAGGGCGACGTCCTCTACCGCATCGACGCGGCCCCGTTCAGGGTGCAGGTGGCAGCTGCCGAGGCCGCGCTGGCAAGGGCCCAGGCGACGCTGTCGAGCGCACAGGTCGAGCTTGACCGGCAGCAGCAGCTCCGCGAGCGGAACGTGTCGGCCGGTGTCGAGCTGGAGCATGCCGAAACCGTGGTTCTGCAGGGCAAGGCCGACGTCGCGATCGCCGAAGCGCAGCTGGCCGAGGCGCAGTTGAACCTGGACTATACCGAGGTCCGGGCGCCGATCAGCGGCGTGATCGGCCGGGCGCTGGTGACCGAAGGCGCCCTGGTCAGTTCGACCGCCGGCGAGCATCTGGCCCTGATCCAGCAGCTCGACCCCGTCTATGTGGATTTCACCCAGTCGACATCCGAGATGTTCGCGCTGCGCCGCGCCCTTGACGCCGGCGAACTGGTTGCCACGGCGCCAGATGAGGCAACGGTTCAGCTTCGCTTCGACGACGGCAGCCCGTATGAGCATCGCGGGACGTTGCTGTTCTCCGAAGCGGCGGTGGACGAGACCACCGGCCAAGTCACCCTGCGAGCCGAGTTCCCGAACCCCGACGGGCTGCTGCTGCCAGGGCTCTATGTGCGGGTGCGGATCGAGCAGGCGGTCAATCAGAACGCCATCGCGATTCCCCAGAAGGCCGTATTGCGCGACGGCCGCGGCAACCCGCAGGTCTATGTGATGGGTGCAGAAAACACGGTAGACCTGCGCCCGGTCCGCTTGGGCGTGCCGCTGGAGGACCGGTGGCTTGTCCAGAGCGGGCTGGAACCTGGCGAGGTGGTCGTGGTGGAGGGCGCGCAGAAGCTCTACCCCGGTGCGAAAGTGGCACCCGAACCGGTCGATGCCGCGGCCGCGGACGAGGCGTCGCCGGACCCGGAGTCGGCTCAGCCCGCGGCCGATGCGTCGCGCGACGGTCAAACCGCGGACGACCAGGCCGAATCTCCGACCACCGGCGCAGCGGCAAACTGAAGAGCGGATCATGGCACAGCTATTCATCGGTCGACCCGTCCTTGCCTGGGTCATCGCCATCTTCATTTCACTGGGGGGCGTTCTTGCGATCCCCAGCCTGCCGATCAGCCAGTATCCGCAGATCGCGCCACCGCAGCTGACGATCCGCGCGATCTATACCGGCGCCTCGCCCGAGGAGATGTACGAGGGTGTGGCCCAGCCCATCGAGGAGGAGCTGAACACGATCGAGGGGCTGCGATATTTCGAGTCCACCTCTGACTCCTCGGGGATGATCACCATCACCGCCACCTTCCAGGCTGGCGCCGATGTGGATTCGGCGACGGTGGACGTGCAGAACGCCGTCCGCCGGGTCGAGCCGCGGTTGCCGCGCTCGGTCGTGCAGCTGGGCATCACCGTGCAGGAGGCCGGGTCGGGCTTTCTGATGATGGTCGCGCTCACGGCGACGGACGACAGCTATGATGCCGTCGATCTGGCCGACTACCTCACCCGCAACGTGCTGGGCGAGTTGCGCCGGATCGAAGGCGTCGGCAACGCCCAGCTTTTCGCGGCCGGCCGCTCGATGCGGGTCTGGATCGACCCGGACCGCTTGACGGGCCTGAACATGACGAGCGCCGACGTGACGAATGCGATCGGCGCGCAGAACGCGCAGGTGGCTGCTGGCCAGATCGGGGCCGATCCGAACCCGATTACCCAGCAGCTGACCGCCAACGTCCTGGTCAAGGGCCAGCTCTCCACGCTGGAGGAGTTCCGCAACATCGTCCTGCGGGCCAATCCCGACGGCTCTGCGGTCCGCTTGGGCGACGTGGCGCGCGTCGAGATGGGCAGCGAAACCTACGGCTTCGCCTCGCGCCTGAACGGCCAGCCGGTCGCCGCGGTGGGTATCCAGCTGACCTCGACCGGCAACGCCCTGGCGACCTCGGCCGCCGTGCGCGAGAAGATGGAGGAGCTGAAGCCGTTCTTCCCCCGCGGCATCGACTTCGCGATTCCCTACGACACGGCCCCGTTCGTCGAGAAGTCGATTTCCAAGGTCGTGATGACGCTGATCGAGGCGGTGGCCCTGGTCTTCGTCGTGATGTTCATCTTCCTGCAGAACATCCGCTACACGCTGATCCCGACGCTGGTCGTCCCGGTGGCGCTGCTCGGCACATTTGCAGTGATGATGGTGCTCGGCTTCTCGATCAACGTGCTGACCATGTTCGCCATGGTTCTGGCGATCGGTATCCTTGTCGACGATGCCATCGTGGTGGTCGAGAACGTCGAGCGGATCATGGCCAGCGAGGGCCTGCCGCCGCTTCAGGCGACGCGCAAGGCCATGGGCCAGATCACCGGCGCCATCGTCGGGATCTCGCTGGTGCTGTCGGCGGTGTTCATCCCCATGGCGTTCTTTCCCGGCGCATCGGGCATCATCTACCGGCAGTTCTCGGTGACGATGGTGGTGGCGATCCTGTTCTCGTCCTTCCTCGCGCTCAGCCTCACGCCGGCGCTTTGTGCCACGTTCCTCAAGGCGATTCCGCCGGGTCATCACCAGCGGCGTGGACGCTTCACCCCGTTCGGCCTGTTCAATCGCGGCTTCGATGCGACGCAGCGGGGCTATTCCGCCACCACGCGGCGCCTGACCGGGCGCAGCGGGCTTGTGATGCTTGTCTATCTGCTGATCGTCGGCGCCATGGGGTATGGGTTCACTGGCCTGCCAGGTTCCTTCGTGCCCAACGAGGATCAGGGTTTCATCATCGTCGACCTGCAGGCACCCCCGACCGCATCGGCGAACCGCACCGACGCGGTGATCCGGCAGGCCGAGGAGCTCTTTGGTGCGAAGGAGCCCGTCGAGAACGTCGTTTCGATCCGCGGCTTCAGCTTCTCCGGGTCGGGTCCCAACGCCGCGCTGATGTTCGTGACGCTGAAGAACTGGGACGAACGGGCGCAGTCCGCGCAGGACGTGGCCGACGAGGCGAACATGCAGTTGTTCGGGCTCAAGGACGCGCGCGCCTTTGCGCTGTCGCCGCCGCCGATCATGGGGCTCGGCAGCGCCGGGGGCTTCAGCTTCCGGCTGCAGGACCGGGGAGGCAACGGCCAGCAGGCGCTGCAGGCGGCGACCCAGCAGCTGATCGAGATGGCCACCGCCAACGGCGTGGCGACGGGACTCCGGACCGAGGGCATGCCGCCGGCCGCCCAGGTGGTCCTGACCATCGACCGCGAGAAGGCGAACACCTTCGGCGTCACCTTTGCCGACATCAACGCGACCATCTCGCAGAATCTTGCCTCGTCCTACGTCAACGACTTTCCGAACGAGGGGCGTCTGCAGCGCGTCGTCGTTCAGGCGGACGAGACCGCACGGATGGCTGCCGAGGATCTGCTGGACCTGACCGTGCGCAACCACAATGGGGGCATGGTTCCGCTGTCGTCCTTTGCCACGGTGCACTGGCAGAACGGGCCCACGCAGGTGGTGGGCTATAACGGTTATGCCTCAACCCGCATCTCCGGCCAGGCCGCTGAGGGCTATACGACAGGCGAGGCGATGGAGGAGCTCGAGACGCTCGCGTTGCAATTGCCCGAAGGGTTCGGCTTCGAATGGACCGGCCAGTCGCTCGAGGAGATCGAGGCCGGCTCGCAAGAGGCGCTGCTCTATGCACTCAGCGTGCTGTTCGTGTTCCTGCTGCTGGCCGGGCTGTACGAAAGCTGGTCGATCCCGCTCTCGGTCATGCTGGCCGTACCGCTGGGCGTCTCGGGCAGCGTGGCAGCGGCCTGGATCTTCGGATTGCCGAACGACATCTACTTCAAGGTCGGCCTGATCACGATCATGGGGCTGTCGGCCAAGAACGCGATCCTGATCGTCGAATTCGCAAAGGAGCTGCACGCCCACGGCACGTCGCTGCGCGACTCGGCGCTCGAAGCCGCGAAGCTGCGCTTCCGCCCGATCCTGATGACCTCGCTCGCCTTTACCCTGGGCGTGGTTCCCATGGCTACCGCCAGCGGCGCCAGCTCGGCCAGCCAGAACGCCATCGGTATCGGCGTGATCGGCGGCATGATCGCCGCAACCGTGTTCTCGCTGATGTTCGTGCCGGTGTTCTTCGTGTTCGTGCTGTCGCTGTTCGGACGGGGCAGGAGGAGGGTCGCCGAGGAAAGCGGCAGTCGCACCGTGGATCCGGCCCCACAGTCGTGACGGGGTCGACTGCAAGGCGCCTGTGACGTGCCCCCTCCGTGAACAGAGGCGTGCGGCGCCGTCTTGCTAGGCGAGCAATGCGGTCAGGCTTTGGCCGGTCTTGTCGAAGTGCTCGGTGACGAGCCGGCAGGCGGTTTCGGTTTCCCGGGCCAGCGTCGCACGGGCGAGGTCCCGATGCTCGTCCAGCAGGTTACGCTCCAGCCGCGCATGGTAGACGGATGCACGTCTGTAGCGCTCGCACTGCTCCTGAAGCACGCCGCGTTGCTTCAGGAGCCAGCGGCTGCCGCACGCAGCCACCAGCGCGGTATGAAAGCGCGCGTTCAGCTGCTCCCACTGTTCGAAGTCCTGCATCTCACCTGTCAGCAGCAGCCTGTCCTGCTTCTCCAGTGAATAGGCGGCGGCGACGATGCCCGCCTCCCACTCTTCGCCCCCGTGCTCTATCGACAGCCGCAGGGCCGCTGTCTCCAGTGCAATCCTCGCGCGATTGAGGTCGCGGAACTCCTCGGGATCGAGAGGCGCAACCTGGAACCCGCGATTGCTGTTCAGGATCACCAGCTGATCAGCCGCAAGCCGCTGCAGGGCCTCGCGGAGTGGCGACGGCCCGATCCCGTAAATGGCCCGCAGCCGCTCGATCCTCAGCTTCTCGCCGGGCGCGCGTTCTCCCGACACGATATCGCGCCGGAGGAGCGTGTGAGCCTGTTCAACCAGAGACGGCTCTGAGCGCGAAATCAGCGAAACCTTCATGAGGCCATGATGCTGACCGAGGTTGACAAGTCAATCCCGATACAATCAGCTTTTGTCGACAAAAACCCTGACCGTCGAGGAATCAATGAAACTTGCAGCATTCGAGGTGGATGGCAGAACCGGACTGGCGAGAGTCGAGGGCGACGAACTCGCCGTCCTTCACGAAGGCGAACCCGGCGCCGCGCTCCTCTCGGTGATCGAAGGGCGTTCGGACGCCACTGCGCCGGCGCTTCGGCGGATCCGCTTGGATGACGTCCGGCTGCTGCCCCCGGCCGTCTCCTCGCGTGCAACCATCCTCTGCGTCGGCAAGAACTATCACGCCCACGCCAAGGAATTCTTTGGCAGCGGCTTCGATTCCACCGGACGGGAAGAAGTGCCGACACAGCCGGTGATCTTCGGCAAGACCGGCTCTTGCCTGGTGGGTAAGGGTGCGGAGGTCAGGGCCTCGCTCGATCCGACCGGCAGCGTCGACTACGAGGGCGAGCTGGCCCTCGTGATCGGCAAAAAGGCGCAGCAGGTGTCGCGGAAAGATGCGTATGATTGCATCTTCGGTTACACGATCTTCAATGACGTCACCTCGCGCGAACTGCAGAAACGCCACAATCAGTGGCTCATCGGCAAGAGCCTCGACACGTTCGGTCCCCTTGGCCCGTGGATCGTCACGTCTGACGAGATCGGTGATGTGAGCGCACTGGAACTGCTGACGAAGATCAACGGCGAGGTGCGCCAGCAGGCCAAGGTCGCGGATCTGGTTTTCGACATCCCCACGCTGATCGAGACCCTGACGGCGACAATGACGCTGCAGCCCGGCGACATCATCGCAACCGGAACCCCGGCCGGGGTCGGGATCGGATTTCAGCCGCCCCGGTTCCTGAAGAAGGGTGACCGCATGGAGGTGAGCATCTCGGGGATCGGCACCCTGAGCAATCCCGTCGTCTAGACATCACAAGTGGAGGAGAACACCATGATACGGCACACAGGTTGGGGAACATGCAGCGTCGCGGCGGCGGTCGTCGCAGGGCTGTTTGGGACACCCGCACAGGCGGATTTTTCGGGGCAGACGATCGAGGTCATCGTTCCGTTCGCGCCGGGCGGCGCAACGGACGTGGCCGCTCGTTTCCTCGAGAAATACTTCGAGCGCCACCTTGAGGGGAATCCGAACGTCGAGGTGATCAACCGGGAAGGCGGTGGTTCGATCCTCGGCGCCAAGTGGTTCGAGGCCAATGCCGAGCCGGACGGGCTGCGCCTTCTCTTCACCACGTCGTCGACGGCAAACCCCTACGTTCTGGGCCAGCCCGAGGTGGAATACGACCTCGCCGCCTACCGGGTGGCCTATGGGCTGCCGTTCGGGAGCGTGACCTATGTGTCGGCCGCGACCGGCATCAAGACCGTCGAGGACTTCGTGAAGGCGGACGGGCTGATCTATGGGGGGATCGGCGCTGCAGCCAGCGATCTTCCGACGCTTCTCTCATTCGAGTTGTTCGATGTGGACGTGAACTCCGCCCTTGGCTTCACCGGCCGCGGCCCGATCCGTCTGTCCTTCGAACGCGGCGAAACGAACGTCGACTTCCAGTTCACCCCCGTCTACCTGACCCAGGTCGCGGATACGGTCGCCGCCGGTGATGCCGTCGCCCTGATGTCGGGTGGCTACATGGCCGCGGACGGCAACATGACAGAGCGGGACCCCGCCGTTCCGGATCTGCCCTCGGTTCACGAAGCCTACACGGACCTGCATGGCGAAGCGCCAAGCGGGGTCGAATGGGACGCCTACAACGCGATGGCCGCGCTGACCCTCGCGTTCGGTCTGACCGCCTATCTGCATCCAGACACGCCGGACGACATCATCACGCTGTACGCAGACGCCGTGGAACGCATCAACGCCGATCCGGAGTTCCAGGAAGAAGCCAAGGACGTTGTCGGCGGATATCCGTTGACGCTGCCGGCATATGCCGAAGGGCCGTTGCGGGCCGCTCTGCAACCCTCTGACGAGGTGCGGGAGTACCTGATCAAGCTGCTTTCCGAGAAGTACGACGTCCAGTTCTGAACCGATGGACGTGATCGACTGGCGACGGCGCGGCTGCGTCGTCGTCCTTTGGTGCCTGGAGAAATAGATGGAACATGCGGTTGCCGCACTCGGTGAGTTGTTCGAGCCCATGCGGCTGCTGGCATTGTTCACCGGCATGCTTGCCGGGATGGTGTTCGGGATGATGCCGGGGCTCGGCGGCGTCGCGGCCGTGTCCATCATGCTGCCGTTCATCTTCCTGTTCGACGAACTTGGTGGTCTGGCCATGCTGCTGGGGGCCATTTCTGTCGTGTATACGTCGGACACCATCACCTCCGTCCTGCTGGGTGCGCCGGGTTCCCCGGCATCGGCGCCGACCGCGATCGAGGGCCATGCCATGGCCAAGCGTGGCGAGGCCTCTACCGCACTCGGGGTCGGATTTCTTGCGTCGATGCTGGGCGGAGTGGTCGGCGCTCTGACCCTGGCTCTCGCGATCCCCGTGGCCGGTCCCATCGTTCTGGCACTGGGCACGCCGGAGCTCCTGATGTTTGCGGTCGTGGGTCTCTACTTTGCCTCCAGCATGGTCGGGAAGGACCTCGCGGTCGGGATCCTGGCAGGCTGCATGGGCCTTCTGCTGGGGGCGGTGGGCCCGGCTCCTGCGGCCGCCAACTATCGCTTCACCTTCGGGCAGGCCTATCTGCTCGACGGACTGTCGCTGACGATCGTCGCCCTGGGACTGTTTGCCATTGCCGAGGTCATCGGGATGCTTGCCGGCGGGGGCGGCATCTCGACGAGCCGGCAGGTTGTTAGCAGTTGGGGACCGGGTCTCGCCATTTTCTGGAAGAACAAGTGGGTCGCCCTGCGCGGCGCACTGATCGGAACATTCGGCGGGTTCGTCCCGGCGGTCGGCGCGAACGCCTCCACCTGGGTCGCCTATGGCGACTCGATGCGTTCGGCAAAGGACAAGTCGCGGTTCGGAAAGGGCGAGATCCGCGGCATCGCCGCTGCAGAAGGGGCGAATAACGCAACGGTCATTTCGGATCTGGTGCCGACCCTTCTGTTCAGTGTTCCCGGCGGTCCGGCAGCCGCCATATTCCTGGGGGCGCTGTATTCCTTCGGCTTCTATCCCGGCCCCCGGATGGTGAGCGAGCAGCCGACACTGCTGTATCTGATCGTCTGGAGTGTTGCGCTGGCCTCAGTCGTCGGCGCGGGGATCTGCTTCGCGATCAGCCCGCTGATGGCGCGGCTGACCCGGATCAGATTCGCCCTGATCGCCGCGCCGCTGCTGCTGGTCATGGTTGCGGGGGCGTATCAGTCCACCCAGACCTTTGGCGACGTCGCCGTTCTGCTCGCTCTGGGGATGGTCGGCTGGTACATGAAACACGCCGGCTGGCCGCGGGCGCCCGTTCTTGTCGGTTTCGTGCTCGCCGGACCCATGGAACAGTATTTCTGGCTTACCAACCAGATCTACGGCTGGAGCTGGCTGCTCCGCCCGGGCGTGCTGGTCGTCGCGAGTTTCATCGTTCTGCCGATCGTCTGGCGCTTCATCGTCGCGATGCGGCGGAAATATGCGCCGAGTGCAGAGATGGAAGCAGTCCTGCTGAGCGGGGACGAGGATGATCCGGGGACCGGACCGACCGTATCCCGCCTGGTCCTCGCCGTCCTCTCCATGGTGTTCTTTGCCTATGCAGCGTTCGAGTCGATCGGCTTCCGCCCCAATGCCCGGTTGCTGCCGTTGCTGGCGATCGTTCCAGGTGTGGCGCTGTCGATCTTCGTCCTGCTGCGGGAGTTCCGCCTGCTCTGGCAGCAACGCGCGGCGTTCCGGTTTGACGCGCGCGACGAATATCCGGTCGCGGCACTGCTTCTGCTGTACGGCCTCGGAATCTTCCTGCTGGGGCTCGACCTTGCCACTCTCGCCTTTCTGATCGTGGTTCTCACCCGTTTCGCCCAAATGCGCCTCGCTTACGCAGCGATCTACACCCTGATCCTCATTGCGGGGGTGAACGGCATGTTCAAGTTGATGCGCCTGTCGCCACCGGAGGGTGCGCTGATCGCAGGCTTCACCTTCACATAGAAGAGGTCTCGCCATGGTTCGACAGCCGCGTTGAAGAAAATTCCGTGCTGCCGGCGGTCTAGCGGGCATCGGGATGTCAGAAACCACCCACAGGTATGTCGCACCGGCACATCGCGGATCCTGCCACGGCCTTGAGCGGTGCGGGTCTCAGGCCGACGCAACACGGTTCTGTCTCCCTGCTGCGAAGGGAAGCGTGTACAGCCATCCGAACCCCACGCGGTCCAGCAGTCGCTTCATCCCGAGCGAAACGAGAATGGCAGCGGCGGAAACCAGAGGAACGCCGGTCAGCGACAAGAGCGTCGGGTTGGACAGTTTCAGGGAAAGTGCGCCGGCCAGCAGGCCCACGATCGGAGAATGTGCGACATAAATGCCGAGAGTGTTCCGACCCAGGAACACGGGAACGCGCTTGAGGAAATCAAAGCGGGACAGGAATATCGACGTGGAGAGACCCACGACAACGCCAAGCCCGGCCATCAGGAATGTTGCGGCTCCGTCGACATGGTCGGGGAGGTGGCCGCGATAGAGAACGAGAAAGCCCGCTGTGAATACCATAAGCGAGATCGGGAAAGCCACGGGATGCCGGAGCCTCCGTGAGTTGATCAGCGGCTCTGAATACCAGACACCAAAAAGGAATACCGGCAGGAACTCGAGGACATTTTCATGGGCATAGTTCTCGAAGTCTATGAATCCGAGATATGTTGAAAGCGAAAGCAGCAAGGCCGCGACAAAGATCAGCTTCCTGTTCGCCACCTGTCCGGCCCGAGCGACGCAGAAGTAGATCGCCAATGCCCAGATGAACCACAAAACACTGCTCGGGCTGTACATGAATTCGATCCATTCGCTCGCCACAGGTTCGGACGACATCGGCGATACCGCCTGCCATGCGAGATGCAGGATGGACCAGACTGCGAACAGATAGACGAACGTGGAAACTTTTCTGATGATCTTGTCTTGAGCTGCAGTTTCGATCGTTTTGCGCGCCAGGAAACCGGAAATGAAGAAAAACACGGGCATTCTGATGGGAGACATGAAATTGTTGAGCAGCCAGTATTTGCTGTTCGCCAGATCCTGCAAGGCGATGGTCGAATGAAAGACCACCACAAGAACTATGGAAATGCCTTTCGCACAATCCAGATGGTCATGGTGAGGTTTCATGGACGTCTCGCACGGGTTACTCGGAACCGGTGCTTGTTAACCCTCATGGACGGTGAGCAAAAGCAGCGACCAGAGCCGGTATTCCCTATCGGCGAGCTTCTGCCGGCCGAACGATGCTAATCCACATGCTCTGATCGGCCGCGAAGCCAGCGAAGCGTCAGGTTCGGTGCTTGATCTCCGCCCGAAGATTAGTTGATGACTCGATCTTTCTCCGACCTGACTTGTCCTGTCGCGGAGGGTCGGGAATCGACGGCCTACGTCCTGCCTCAGGAGCGGGCTGGGCACTCCCGCTAGTCACGTCCGCTAACCAAGACGATAGTTCGGACTTTCCCGGGTAATCTGCACATCGTGCACGTGGCTCTCGTTCAGTCCTGCGCCAGTGATGCGGACGAATTCGCAGCCGCCGCGCATCTGCGCAATGGTCGCGTTGCCGGTATAGCCCATCGCGGCGCGCAGACCGCCCACCAACTGGTGCAGGACGGCGGTTGCCGAGCCCTTGTAGGGCACCTGTCCCTCGATCCCCTCGGGCACCAGCTTGTCGCTCGCAGCGTCCTTCTGGAAATAGCGATCGGCCGAGCCACGCGCCATGGCGCCGAGCGATCCCATGCCCCGGTAGGCCTTAAACGAGCGGCCCTGGTACAGGATCACCTCGCCGGGGCTTTCGTCTGTTCCTGCAATGGCACTGCCGACCATGGCACAGCTGGCACCCGCCGCGATTGCCTTGGCGAAATCGCCCGAATACTTGATCCCGCCATCGGCGATCACCGGGACATCGCCGGCACCTGCGACGGCGTCGATGATGGCGGTCAGCTGCGGCACGCCGACGCCCGCCACGATCCGGGTGGTGCAGATCGACCCCGGGCCGATGCCGACCTTAACCGCGTCGGCCCCTGCGTTGACCAGGGCCCGTGCGCCCTGGGCGGTGGCGACGTTCCCGGCGCAGACCTGGATGTCGGCGTCGATCTGCTTGATCCGCCGGACCGCTGCCGCCACGCCCTCGGAATGGCCATGCGCGGTGTCGATGACCAGCAGGTCGACGCCGGCGTCGATCAGGGCCTTGCTGCGTTCGAACCCCTCGTCACCCACGGTCGACGCGGCCGCGACCCGCAGCCGCCCCTTGTCGTCCTTGCAGGCCACCGGGTTCAGCACTGCCTTTTCGCTGTCTCTCAGGGTCAGCAGTCCGGTCAGGTGACCGCGATCATCGGTGACCAGCAGCTTCTCGATCCGCCGCGCCTTCATCAGGCTCAGCGCCTCGGCCCGGTCTGCGGGTTCGCGCAGGATCGCAAGGTTCTCGGCCGTCATCATCACCCGCACGGGGGTGGTATCGTCGCTGGCAAACCGCATGTCGCGGTTGGTCACGATGCCGAGCACCCGGCCATGGTCGTCCACGACCGGAAAGCCCGTGACGTTGTAGCGGTCCTGCAGCTCCTTTGCGTCGGCGAGGGTCTGATCGGGGCGCAGCGTCACCGGATTGTAGACGATGCCGCTCTCGAACCGCTTGACCCGGCGCACCTCGTCGGCCTGTTCCGCAATCGTCAGGTTGCGGTGGATCACGCCCAGGCCGCCGGCCTGCGCCATGGCGATGGCCATCCGGCTTTCGGTCACCGTGTCCATCGCAGAACTGAGAAGCGGGATGTTCAGCGGGATCCGCGCGGTGACGCGCGTGGTCACGTCGGCGGTCGAGGGCAGCACGCTGGAGGCTGCCGGAACCAGAAGCACGTCATCGAAGGTCAGCGCCTCGCGAATCTGCATGGGATCGATCCTGTCAGAAGCTCGTTTGGCAGTTTCCCCTTTCACGGGTGATCGCCGAAGTCCAGCGCCAGCGGTGCGGTCGGCTCAGGCGATCGCCGCGTTGGTCTTGACCGGCAGTCGCCCGCGGGCCCAGTCCCGCAGGATCAACGTCAGTATCGGGATCACCATCAGGGTCGCGCCGACCAGCAGCGCGCCGGCGATAAGGCGGTGCGCTTCGGTCGGCTGTATCTGCCACAAGGTCATCCACAGCCCCGCGGTCGCGGCCAGCGGAAAGGTCAGCGCCCCCCACAGGGGTGAAAACCCGTCCGCCAGCAGCCAGCGGGCGCCGGTACCGATCACCACGACCACGGCCAGTGCCGCCCAAGCCAGTACCGACCCGGCTGCTTCCCAGCCGAGACCCAGCGCGACGGTGCCGAACAGCGCCAATGGCGCAAGATGGATCGCCAGCAGCGGGCGCAGCGGGGCGGGCACCCGGGCGGTGCGCGCCTGACGCAGGCTGACGGCGTAGACTGCCAGTGCGGCCAGCGCTGCGGGCCAGAACAGCCAGGCGGCAAGGGCTGGCCAACCCAGGATGATCGCCGCCCGCGCCGCGACGATGAACCCGGTGAAGCTGAGATGCCAGGCAGGTGTCACCCGCCGTTGTTCCGGTGGACCCCTGCGAAACACCCGGATCAAAACCGCCAGCAAGACGGCGTGAAGAGCCACACCGGCGATCAGGATGGCCCGACCTGCGACCAGGCTGGATATCGCGCCGATCACCGCCGCGACCAGATAGATCGACAGCACGGCGGCGGCCAGACCGGCCCGGCCCGGCAGGACGTCCAGATCGTCGGCCAGAACCCCGGGTCTGCGGATCAGCTTGACCTTATAGGCCAGCAGGGCAAAGGCCGCGACGGCGACCACCATGCCCGCCAGCAGCTGGGCCAGCCCCGAGGGGAGCGCGAACGCCGACACCCCTGTCAGCCAAGCCAGGGCGAGACCCAGCGCGCCGAGGATGGGCGAAAAGACGGCTGGCGGCACACGTCGCCACAGGCCGGGGGGAACGGGGCGGGGCAGGGCGAAGCGCAGGCGTTCTCGGGTCATGGCCCATCATTGCCGTGTTGCAGCGGAACTGCCAAGCGTGGCCGCAACGCCACGTTGTCACGGCGGTCGCTTTGCACGTCCTGTTAATTGTTGTTTTGTTTACCGACGGGATGGCAGGAGAAATCCAAGATCGACGATCAACCGCGGACCAGCGGCCTGTTTGGGAGGATGACAATGAAACGATCGCTCAGCGGTGCGGCAGCCCTGATGCTGACTGCCGCTCCGGTCCTGGCCGGGGGCATAGAACGCGCCCCGCAATCCCTTTCGATCCTGTTCGAGCCGGGCAACTATGTCGAGTTCTCGGCCGGGCGGGTCAGCCCGGATGTTTCCGGCACGGACCTGCCGCTGGACGATCCCCGCACACCGTTCATCGACTATCCGGGCGGGCGGTCGACGGGATCGGTCGCTAAGGACTACAATTTCGTCGGATTCGGCTACAAGCACCAGTTCAGCGACCAACTGTCGGCGGCGCTGATCGTCGAACAGCCATTCGGCGCCGACGTCCGGTACCCGGCCTTCGATCCCGCGTCGATGACCGACGGATCGGGGTCCCTGGGCGGCACCGGGGCGACGGTGGATTCAACCACCTATACCGGGCTGGTGCGCTACCGCATGAACAACGGGTTTGCCGTTCACGGTGGTCTGCGCGGGTCGCGTGCCAGCGGCGAAGTCGATCTGCGCGGCGCGGCCTATGGCGCGGTGGACGGCTACAGCGTCGAACTCGATGACGCCTGGGGCGTGGGCTATGTGCTCGGCGCCAGCTGGGAACGCCCCGAGATCGCGGCGCGGGTGTCCCTGACCTACAATTCCCCGGTCGAGCATGATTTCGATACAGTCGAGACCGGTCCCGGCATCGATCCGGACGGACCGGGCCCCGTGCCCCCGCTCCCGCTGCTGGAAGGGGCATCGGAAACTACGGTGAAGACCCCGCGGTCGTGGACGCTGGAAGGGCAGACGGGCATCGCGCCGGGCACCCTGCTTTTCGGGTCCATCCGCTGGGTGAACTGGTCCGAATTCCGCGTCGATCCGGTCCGGTTCACCACGGTGACGGGCGGGGGGCTGGTCGATCTTGAAGATAGCACCACCTACGTGATCGGGGTGGGCCGCCAGTTCACCGACAACTGGTCCGGGGCGGTGTCGTTCGCCTATGAAAAGGAGGGCGACGATCTGGTCTCACCGCTGGCTCCGAGCACCGGGCGCAAGGGTGTTTCGCTGGCCGCGATCTATACCCGCGACAAGTGGAAGGTCACGACCGGGGTCAGCTACACCAAGCTGGGGGATGCACGTCCCGAGACCGGCGAACCTGACGTTGCACGCGCGGAAATGCGTGACAGCGACGCCTTCGGTGCGGGTGTGAAGGTCGGCTACAGTTTCTGACCGATGCAATGTCGGGGGCCGCGGTAACGGCAGCGGCCACCCGCCAGACCCGTGAGAAAGGGCGCTCTCGAGATGAAGCACCCGGGTGCTGCGGCAGGCGCTTCAGGGCCCTTCTCAGGGCCCTTCGCGCCGCCGCCGGCAGCTGGCCGCGCGAGGCGCACGTGCATAGCGTTGACCTGCAGTGGAGCGGCATCGACCACCCCGGCCGGACTTCGCTTCGGCTCGGACCTCCAGAAAACTCATCAGGGTCTTGCGGCTCACCCGCTTGCGCCTGCAAATCCTTGCTGGCATGAGCCGACCGGACCTGAATGAACATATTGCGCCAAAGATATCTCCCTGCTCTGGTATTCGTCGTGGTGGCGTTTGCTGGGCTGATCTTTACCTTCACGGCGCATGACCTGCGGGAACGTGCAACCGCCAGCCGGTTTGCCCGAATGGCCGATCTGGTCGCCTATCAGATCGTTGACCTGCTGAGCAGCCATACGGCGCTGCTGCGTGCCACCGTCAGCTATTTCGAGGCATCCGACGGGCGCATCTCCACCGATGATTTCGGCGAGTTCGTCAAAGGTCTGAACCTGACGACCGAGTACGCGGGCGTACACGGCATGGGATTCGCGCAACTGACCCGTGCCGAAGACGTCCCGGCGCTGAACGACGAACTGCGCCGCGTCTACGGCCCGGGCGTGGTCGTGTTCCCACCCATTGCTGCCGAACTGGGCACCCCGATTGTCCTGCTCGAACCGCAGGATGCACGGAACCGCGAGGCGCTGGGTTATGACATGTTCAGCGAGGCGCATCGTCGCGCTGCGATGGAGAGAGCGCTGGCAACCAATCGGATGAGCGCCAGCGCCCCGGTCCAGTTGGTGCAGGAAATCACCAGCGACAAGCAGCAGGGCTTCCTGATCTACGCGCCGGTCCGGGTTGGTGGCTCTGTCGTCGGATTCATCTATGCGCCCTACAGGGCGACCGATCTGCACCGCGCGGCGCTGCGCGGGCTGGAGGATCTGCCCGTCCGCGTCCGCACCGTCGACACATCGGCACCGGACCTGCCGCTGTACGAGATGCCCGTTGCCGACGGGAAACAGCCTTCGCGCGCAACCACGCGGGACATCACCATCGCGGATCGCACATGGCGGGTGGAGGTGGCGGCGACGCCGGCCTTCGATCAGCCGACGAACGATCTGCCGACGGTGATCATCGGGGTCTTGGCGGCATTGCTGGCGCTGGCGAGCTCATCGCTCGCGCGGCTTTATCAACGCCACGTCGATGCGCTGCAGCAGTCGGCCGAACTGGCCAACGAGGTCGCGGAACAGCGCGAGTTGCTGGCCCATGAAATGCGGCACCGGATCAAGAACCACATCGCGCGTTTCCAGGCGATTGTTCGGTTCACCCGCCGGAACGTCAGCGACATGGACGAGTTTTTCACGGTGCTGAACGCGCGGCTGATGGCGATGGGAAAGGCGCAGGATCTGATCACCCAGAACGCCGGGCAATTCGCCGATCTAAAGCAGCTTGTCACCGCCGAGCTGGGACAGATCAGCGAGGGAGCGGACGGTGCCGCATCCGTGTTGGGCCCCGGGGTGCAACTGAACGCCCGCCAGTCGCAGGCCATGGCGCTGGTGATCCACGAACTGACCACCAACGCGATGAAATACGGGTCATCGGCCCAGGGTGGCCTGAGCATCGGCGTCACATGGTCGCTTCACGACCAGGACGGGCAGCAGCGCGTTCGCCTCGCGTGGCGCGAACGCGGTGACACCCCCACGGAGGCGAGAACGGGACAGGGTTTCGGGACCGAACTCATCGACACGCTCGTCGAGGGCGACCTCGACGGAACCGTTGACCGACGTTTCACGTCCGAGGGACTTGCCGTCGATCTGGACTTCGCTCTCGACCAAGCAACGGCAGCCTAGTCGTCCTCGACCGGGGGCTTGCATTTTCAGGGGCTTGCCACGAACAGGCACGATCGGCCACTCTGCCGGTCGGAGGGGGCTTGCCGGCAGCGTGAATGTCACCGTCTCGACACGGATGCTTCACACAGGGCCGCTAGTCAGTGCCGACATTCACGGAGGACCATCATGTTCAAGACTGCCGCAACCCTGCTCGCGTTCAGCGCCACACCTGCCCTTGCGGCCACCGAGGTGCAGTGGTGGCACGCGATGGGAGGTGAACTTGGGGGAAAGCTGGAGGAAATCGTCCAGGGCTTCAACGAAAGCCAGTCGGATTACGTCGTCGTGCCCACCTACAAGGGCAACTATGCCGAGACGATGACCGCCGCGATCGCCGCGTTCCGCGCCAGGGAACAGCCTGCCATCGTCCAGGTCTACGAGGTCGGGACCGGCACGATGATGGCTGCCAAGGGCGCCATCCGGCCGGTTCACCAGCTGATGCAGGATGAAGGCGAGACGTTCGATCCGGCGGCGTATCTGCCGGCGGTGGTGGGCTACTACACCGATCCCGAAGGCAACATGCTGTCGATGCCGTTCAACAGCTCGACCCCCATCTTCTACTACAACAAGGACGTGTTCGAGAAGGCCGGGCTGGACCCCGAGACGCCGCCAAAGACCTGGTCCGAGGTCGAGGAATTTTCACGCAAAATCATGGACTCGGGCGCCGCATCCTGCGGCTTTACCTCGGCCTGGATCAGCTGGGTCCACACGGAAAACTTCAGCGCGTGGCACAACCAGCCGATCGGAACCGAGCAGAACGGGTTCGGCGGGCCGTCGGCGCGGTTGACGCTGAACGGGCCCGTGCAGGCCAAGCACTGGGGCAATCTGAAGAAGTGGGCCGACGAGGGCATCTTCAAGTACGGAGGGCCGGGTCCGGGCGACAACGCACCGCCGATGTTCTATTCGCAGGAATGCGCGATGTACATGAACAGCTCGGCCGGCCGTGCCGCGGTGATCGCCAATGCCAAGGACTTCGACGTCGGGTTCAGCATGATGCCCTATTACGACGATGTCGAGGGCGCGCCGCAGAACAGCATCATCGGCGGAGCCACGTTGTGGGTCATGGAAGGGCGCCCGGCCGAGGAATACAAGGGCGTCGCCCGGTTCTTCAGCTACCTGTCCAGCCCCGAGGTCCAGGCCGACTGGCACCAGTTCTCCGGCTACCTCCCGATCACCCAGGCGGCGGCGGATCTGACCCGGTCGCAGGGCTTCTATGACGAAAACCCCGGCGCCGAGATCAGCATCCAGCAAATGACGCTGAACCCGCCGACGGACAACTCCCGCGGGCTGCGGTTCGGCAACTATGTCCAGATCCGGACGGCGATCGACGAGGAGTTCGAGCAGCTGCTGGCCGGCAACAAGGACGCCCAGCAGGCGCTGGATGCCCTGGTCGAACGCGGCAACAAGCTGCTGGAAGAGTTCGAGGCACAGTCGAACTGATCCTGCCTGTCCTGCGGGGGCCTGCCGGCGCAGGCCCCCGATCACCGAGGTGTCCATGAAGCGCTCGCTTTTCCAGCACAGACTGCTGCCGTGGGTGCTGCTTGCCCCGCAGCTGGCGATCACGCTGGTCTTCTTCCTCTGGCCGGCGGCACAGGCAATAAGGCAAAGCTTCCTGCGCGAGGACGCCTTTGGCCTCAGCACCACTTTCGTAGGCTTGCACAACTATTCCGAGCTGTGGCGCAGCGCCGAGTACCTGAACTCGCTGAAGGTGACGGCGGTGTTTGCCATCTCGACGACGGTGCTGGCGATGGGCGTGGCGCTGGTGCTGGCTGCATGCGTGGACCGGCTTGTCCGCAGCCAGCGTGCGTACACGACGCTGCTGGTCTGGCCTTACGCGGTCGCGCCTGCGGTGGCCGGTATCCTGTGGTGGTTCATCTTCAACCCGACGGTCGGAGTCCTGCCGCATGTGCTGGACCGGCTGGGCTATGACTGGAACCACCTTCTGAACTCGCGCGACGCGATGATCCTGGTCGTGCTGGCCGGCGCCTGGAGCCGGATCAGCTATTGCTTCCTGTTCTTCCTGGCGGGATTGCAGTCCATCCCCCAATCGCTGACCGAGGCGGCGGCGATCGATGGCGCGGGTCCGTTCAAGCGATTCTGGAGCATCACGTTGCCGCTGCTGTCGCCCACGACCTTCTTTCTGATGGTGGTGAACATCGTCTACGCGATGTTCGAAAGCTTCGGGGTGATCCACGCCACCACCTCGGGTGGACCGGCGCAATCCACGAACATTCTGGTCTACAAGGTCTGGTATGACGGGTTCATCGGTCAGAATCTCGGCAGTTCGGCCGCCCAGTCGGTCATCCTGATGCTGATCGTCACGGCGCTGACGGTAGTGCAGTTCCGCTATATCGAACGGCGGGTGGCGTACTGATGGTCGAGAACCGACCGTTTCTGAACCTGCTCGCGCATCTGGTGCTGATGCTGGGCGTCGCGATCGTCGCGCTGCCGCTGTGGATCGCGTTCGTCGCCTCCACCCACGGCGGCAACGACTTCATGTCCGGGCTGGTGCCGTTGTGGCCCGGTGACCGTCTGGTCGAGAATTACGGCCAGATGCTGTCGAGCGGGGTCAGCACCTCGGGCATGCCGCCGGTCAGCCGGATGCTGCTCAACAGTCTCGTGATGGCGCTCGCGATCGCAATCGGCAAGATCTCGATTTCCATCCTCTCCGCGTTCGCGGTCGTCTATTTCCGGTTTCCGTTCCGGATGCTGGCGTTCTGGACGATCTTCGTCACGCTGATGCTGCCGGTGGAGGTTCGGATCGTGCCCACCTACAAGGTTGTGGCCGATCTGGGCATGCTGAACAGCTATGCGGGGCTGTCGATCCCGCTGATCGCCTCGGCCACGGCGACGTTCCTGTTCCGGCAGGTGTTCCTGACGATGCCCGACGAACTGACCGAGGCGGCGCGCATCGATGGTGCGGGACCGATGAAGTTCTTCCGCGACATCCTGCTGCCCCTGTCGCGCACCAACATCGCGGCACTGTTCGTGATCATGTTCATCTATGGCTGGAACCAGTATCTGTGGCCGTTGCTGATCACCACCGACTCGTCGATGTACACCATCGTCGCCGGCATCAAGCGGATGGCCGACGTGTCCGACGCGCAGCCCCAGTGGCATCTGGTGATGGCGACCGCGATCATGGCGGCCCTGCCGCCGCTTCTGGTCGTGGTGGGGATGCAGCGGCTGTTCATCCGCGGCCTCGTCGAGACGGAGAAGTAGCGTGGCGGGAATTTCCCTCGACAAGGTCGGCAAGGTCTATTCGGGCAACACCCGTGCCGTCGCGGGGGTCGATCTGGACGTGCAGGACGGCGAGTTTATCGTCTTGGTCGGACCGTCTGGCTGCGGCAAGTCCACGCTGCTGCGGATGGTGGCGGGGCTGGAAACGGTCAGCGAGGGCACGATCCGCATCGGCGACCGGATCGTGAACGACATGGAACCCGCCGACCGCGACATCGCGATGGTGTTCCAGAACTACGCGCTCTACCCGCACATGTCGGTGTTCGACAATCTGGCCTACGGGCTGCGCAACCGTGGCACGCCCAAGGCCGAAATCGTCCGCCGCGTTCAGGAAGGCGCGCGCATGCTGGGGCTGGAGCCGTATCTGCAGCGCCGGCCGCGGGCGCTGTCGGGGGGGCAGCGGCAACGCGTCGCCATGGGCCGTGCCATCGTGCGAGAGCCTGCGGCCTTTCTGTTCGATGAACCGCTGTCAAACCTGGACGCCAAGCTGCGCGCGTCCATGCGACTGGAAATCAGGCTGTTGCAGCGCCGGCTGGGCACCACGGCGTTGTATGTGACCCATGATCAGGTGGAGGCAATGACTCTTGCCGACCGCCTGGTGGTTCTGAACGGCGGCCGCGTGGAACAGATCGGCACGCCCTTGCAAGTGTATCGCAACCCCGCCTCCACCTTCGTTGCGGGATTCATGGGTGCGCCGCCGATGAACCTTCTACCCGCTGCCGCCCTGCCGGGGCTCGGCCCTGCGGCGACGATCATCGGGTTTCGTCCCGAAGACGCGGTGATCGACCCCGCCGGGGAGATCACGTTGGATGTTCTCGCGGTCGAGGAGTTGGGGGCACAGCGACTGATCCACGGCCGTATCAACGGCGAGCCGGCCACCCTTGTTTTCCCGGCCGAGACGGAAATCGGCGAGAGCCTGCGCCTGTCCATTCCCGCGTCGGCGCTGCGACGGTTCGATCCGGCCACCGGCCGTGCCATTCCGGGCTGATGCGGCCGCGGCGCTTTCCGCGCAAGATGGCGCGCCCGGCTCGCCCGTCTTTGCGGCGCACGGGCTGATACGGCGATGACGACGCAAACGGACCTGTTTGTCATTGGTGGCGGGATCAACGGGTGCGGTGTCGCCCGGGACGCCGCGGGGCGCGGCCTGACGGTCCGGCTGGCCGAGCAGGGGGACCTGGGGCAGGGAACCTCGTCAGCCTCGACCAAGCTGTTCCACGGCGGCCTGCGCTATCTGGAATATCTGGAACTGCGGCTGGTCCGCGAGGCGCTGCACGAACGCGAGGTGCTGCTGCGCGCGATGCCGCATATCAGCTGGCCCATGCGCTTTGTCCTGCCGCTGGACCCGAAGATGCGGTTCGACAGCGACACCCCGGTCTCGCGGCTGCTCGGCCGCGTTCTGCCGTGGTCGCGGGGGCGGCGTCCGGCAGCACTGATCCGGGCGGGGCTGTTTCTCTATGACAACCTGGGCGGCCGGGGGATCCTGCCTGGGACCCGGCGGCTGGACCTGCGCCGGGCGGTCGAGGGCGCACCGCTGCAGGACCGGTTTTCCACAGCCTACGAGTACAGCGACTGCTGGATCGACGACGCCCGGCTGGTGGCGCTGAATGCCCGGGATGCCGCCGAACGGGGCGCCGACATCCTGGTCGGCGCGCGGGTGACCCGCGCCGAAAGGTCGGGTTCCGGCTGGGCGATCGCGCTGGCCGACGGTCGGAACTTCACCGCGCGCGTGCTCGTCAACGCGGCGGGCCCCTGGGTCGGGCAGGTGGTCCGCGATGTGGCCCACCTGAACACCGGCGAGAGCGTGCGTCTGGTCCGCGGCAGCCACATCGTGGTGCCCCGGCTCTATGACCATCCGAAGGCCTACTTCCTGCAAGGGCAGGACGGTCGGATCATCTTTGCGATCCCGTACGAGGTCGACTTCACCCTGATCGGCACGACCGATTGTGATCACCCCGACCCCGGAACGCCACCGATCTGTACGCCCGAAGAGGCAGACTATTTGTGCCGGTTCGCGTCCACGTATTTCCGCCAGCGGGTGACGCCGGACCAGATCGTCTGGACCTATTCGGGGGTGCGATCGCTCTACGACGACGGGGCGGACTCCGCCACGGCGGCGACGCGCGACTATGTGCTGTCGCTCGACCAGCCCGCGGGCGGGGCAGGGGCCGCGTGCCTCAGCGTCTTCGGTGGCAAGATCACGACCTATCGCCGTCTGGCAGAGGCGGCCCTGGAGCGGCTGCAGCCGCATCTGGGCGGTATGGGGCAGCCATGGACGGCCCACGCTGCGTTGCCCGGTGGCGACTTTCCGGTCGAGGGTGCAGCCGGTCTGGCCGCGTCGCTGCTCGCGGAGTACCCGTTCCTCACCGGAGCCTGGGCACGCCGTCTGGTCCGGTCCTATGGCACGGATGCCCGGCGCCTGCTTGGATCGGCCGCCACGCCGGACAGCCTCGGGGCGGATTTCGGTGCGACCTTGACGGGGGCCGAGGTGGACTGGCTGATTGCACATGAGTTCGCCCGCACGGCAGACGATGTGCTGTGGCGGCGCAGCAAGCTGGGCCTGCGTCTGTCTGAAGAACAGGCCCGAAGGTTGGCCGCCTACATGGCCGCGCGTCAGGCTGCCGCCTGAGGAACAGACGGAGGACCCATGCCGATCCTTGCCATCGATCAGGGCACCACATCATCCCGGGCGCTAGTCTTTTCGGACGACCTGCAGGTGCAGGCCGTCGCCCAGCAGGAATTCGACCAGCATTTTCCCCGTTCGGGATGGGTCGAACACGACGCGGACGAGATCTGGGCGTCGGCGGCGGCGGTCGCGCGGGCGGCGGTCGAGCGCGCCGGCAACCCCCCGATTGCGTCGATCGGAATCACGAACCAGCGCGAAACGACGGTCATCTGGGATCGCCACAGCGGCCGACCGATCCACAATGCCATCGTCTGGCAGGACCGCCGCACCGCCGAACACTGCCGGCACCTGCGAGAGCAGGGCCACGAGGACCGCATCACAGATCTGACGGGCTTGCTGCTGGACCCCTATTTCAGCGCCACCAAGATCGCTTGGCTGCTGGATCATGTCGACGGTGCCCGTGACGCGGCGCGGCGCGGCGATCTGCTGTTCGGCACGATTGACAGCTGGCTGATCTGGAAGTTGACGGGTGGACGGTCGCACGTGACGGATGCAACGAATGCGTCCCGAACGCTGCTTTTCGACATTCATGCGGGCACCTGGTCGGACGAGCTGTGCGAGCTGTTCGGCGTCCCGGCTTCGATGCTGCCCGAGCTGCGCGACTGCGCCGATGATTTCGGACAGTCGCGGGCCGACCTGTTCGGCCGCGAGATTCCGATCTGCGGGGTGGCAGGTGACCAGCAGGCGGCCACGGTCGGCCAGGCCTGCTTCACTCCCGGCATGCTGAAGTCGACCTATGGGACGGGCTGCTTCGCGCTGCTGAACACCGGCGAGGTGGCGGTGCGGTCGCAAAACCGGCTGCTGACGACCGTGGCCTATCGGTTGAACGGCAGACCCACTTACGCGCTGGAAGGGTCGATCTTTGTCGCAGGTGCCGTGGTGCAGTGGCTGCGCGACGGGCTGGGCCTGATCCGCGATGCGCGGCAGACCCAGCCGCTGGCCGAGTCGGCGGAGCCGTCACAGGACGTGGTGCTGGTGCCAGCCTTCACCGGGCTCGGCGCACCCTACTGGCACCCGGAAAGCCGCGGGGCGATCTTTGGCATCACGCGGAACACCGGTCCCGCGGAACTAGCGCGTGCTGCGCTGCAGAGCGTGGGGTTTCAGACGCGCGACCTGCTGGAAGCGATGCGGTCCGACTGGACACGTCCCAGCGAAGCGACCGACCGCGATGAACGGCATTCGTCCTCTACGCCGGCGGACGTGTTGCGCGTGGACGGCGGCATGGCGACCAGCGACTGGACCATGCAGTTTCTGGCCGACATCCTCGGCGCGCCCGTCGATCGCCCGGCCGTCACCGAGACGACGGCGCTTGGCGCCGCCTATCTGGCGGGCCTGCAATGCGGCGTCTGTCCCGAGCCGGAGACCTTTGGCCAACGCTGGCAGTTGGAACGGCGCTTTTCGCCCCGCATGGCGCCAGAGCTTCGGGACGCCAGCTATGAGCGCTGGCGCCGTGCCGTTGCGGCCACGATGACCGTCTGACGGGCTGCTGCTGCGCGGCTCAGCGCATCCGCAACGCGCCGTCCAGCCGGATCGTCTCGCCGTTCAGGTAGTCCGATTCCACGATGAACGCGACGAGCCGTGCGAATTCCTCCGGCTCGCCCAGACGGCGCGGGAACGTGACCTCGGCGGCCAGTGCATCCTGCACCTCTTGCGGCAGCCCCCGCAGCATCGGGGTCCCGAACGTGCCGGGCGCGATGGCGCAGCAGCGGATGCCGGACCGGGCCAGGTCGCGCGCGATCGGCAGCGTCATGCCGGCGATTGCCGCCTTTGATGCGGCATAGGCAACCTGTCCCACCTGTCCTTCGAAGGCCGCGACCGACGCCGTGTTCACGATCACCCCATTCTGGGCGCGGTCGTTCTTCGCCATCTCCGCGGCGGCGAGCCGCAGCACGTTGAAGCTGCCGATCAGGTTGATGTCGATGGTGCGGCGAAAGCTGTCCAGCCGGTGGGGACCGTCCTTGCCCACCGTTCTCTCACCGGTGGCAATGCCTGCGCAGCTGACGCAGACATCGATGCCACCCATCCGCTCGACCGCGAGTGTTACGGCCGCCGTGACGCTGGCCTCGTCCGTGACGTCGGTCGCTGCGAAATGCGCGCCGATCCGTTCCGCGGTCTGGGCGCCGGCCGCGTCGAGGTCCATGACGGTGACCTGCGCGCCACGCTCGCGGAAATGGTGCGCGGTCGCGGCGCCGAGGCCGGATGCGCCCCCGGTCACGATGGCGCGGGCAGTCGACAGATCCATGAAGCGTCCTTTCCGGAGCGAAACGTGCACCTGCGCATGCTAGGCAGGGCGCCCGCAGCGGACAAGCCGGCTCCCCGACCGCCAGATGGCCGGAGGCCAGACGATGATCCGCCAATCAACCCGGATTCGCCGCGGGTGTCCTAAGCAGATTCGGTCCGTTCCATTTCGCGCGCTCGATCTTGCCGCGTCGGCCGCGTTAACCATTCCGCAACCCGGACAAGGCATCATCGGCGCGGAAAGCGAGGGGCGATGATCCGAGGATTTCTGCCTGCACTGGGGTGCACGCTGGCGCTGTCCGGACCCCTGTCGGCTGCGGACGGGATCTGGACGCAATTCGACCTGTCCGACCAGGGGATGCTGCTGGTCACCAATGTCGAGCAGGGCAGGCAGGTCTATGGCCTCGTGATCGGCGACGATGACGATGAGGCCTGGCTCACCCTGTCGCTGCTGCGGACCTGGCAGGCTGGCCCCGATGAGGCGCCGTGGAAGCTGCGAGCCGGTCCCGTGTTGCGCGCCGAACAGATCGGGGCGTGGGAGGCTGATGAACACGACCTCTCCTGGTGCGGCGCGGATGATCGGGACTGTGTCGCCGGACGCGCGGGTCTGCGCCTGTCCGTGG
Organism: uncultured Paracoccus sp.; assembly: GCF_947496875.1. Classification (GTDB taxonomy): domain Bacteria; phylum Pseudomonadota; class Alphaproteobacteria; order Rhodobacterales; family Rhodobacteraceae; genus Paracoccus. The sequence continues at coordinate 40,803 of NZ_CANMEH010000003.1, forward strand.
ACCGCTGGAAAAGCTATGAGTCGTTCGGGCTGTTCCTGATGGCCGATTACTCGACCATCGACCGGGCACGTCTGGGGGTAATGGGCCTGACCCATCTCGCAAGCGGTCTCGGGGGGCAGATTTCGATCTACCGGGAAGAGGACGGGGAGACCACTCCCGCTGCAATGCTCTCCGCCAAGCTGCCCGGCAGCCGGTTCTCGGTGCGGCTCGGCCACAAGTTCGTTGAGGACGAGACCTTCGTCGGGATCAGCTTTTCCACGTATTGATGGTCAGCTTGACAGCATGTCCGGGCCACCGGCGATGCGCGGGTCGGGCACTCCGATGACCGACTGGTCCCGACCGGCATAGTCTACCGCCTGCAGGACGGACTGGATGGCGGCAATCCGCGCGCGCCTCTTGTCGTCCGACCGGATGACCGTCCAGGGTGCCACGGGCGTGTGCGACAGCGACAGGGTCTCGCGGATCGCGGCGGTGTAATCGTCCCACTTGGCCAGACCCTCGACATCGATCCGGCTGAGCTTCCAGTACTTCAGCGGATCCTGCTCACGATCCAGGAAACGCTGCAGCTGTTCGGCGCGCCCGACATTCAGCCACAGCTTGACCAGGATGATCCCGTCTTCGACGAGCATGGTTTCGAAATCAGGCAGCTGGCAGAAGAAGTGGCGGCGGGCCGTGTCGTCGGCGAACCCGAAAACCTTCTCGACGACGCCGCGATTGTACCAGCTACGATCGAACAGCGCGATTTCACCGGCGGCGGGCAACATGGCCACATAGCGCTGGAAATACCATTGGCCGCTCTCGCGCTCGGTCGGTTTGGGAAGAGCGACGACATAGGCCGACCGGGGGTTCAGATTTTCGCGCATCACGTCGATGGTGCCGCCCTTGCCGGCTGCGTCACGCCCTTCGAACAGGACCACCACGCGCTTGCCCGTCTGGATCACGTCGTGCAGCATCTTGACCAGTTCGACCTGCAGCGCGTGCATGTGACGCTGATAGGCGTCTTTCTCCAACTCGTGCCGGTAGGGATAGCCCTCGTCCAGTATCTCGTTCTTCGTGGCCGTCGCGATCCGCGCGCGCACCCATTCCGGCGCGCCGGTCTGCAGATAGGCGGTGATGGGTGCGTCTGCGAAGGGGCGCAGCGGGGCGGTGGGGCTGGACATGGAATCCTCGTGCTGGCTTGCCGCCTGTAGTCCGACACGGTGCAAGCACCATCACCCACGACCCGGGGATCAGGCGTTTCCGATGTCGCGCAGGTCGAACGGCGTGGTCTGGTAGATCTCGTTGATCCAGTTGCCATAGAGCAGATGTGCATGGCTGCGCCACCGGTTCATGGGCGTCCGGGACGGATCGTCGTCAGGGTAATAGTTTACCGGAACCCGGATCGGCTTGCCCGCCGCCACATCGCGGTCGAACTCTTCCTTCAGCGTGCCGCTGTCATATTCCAGATGGTTCACGATATACAGGGAACGCTGGGCACGATCTTCAAGCAGGCACGGGCCGACCTCGTCCGAGGCGAGCAGCGTCTCCAGCGCGGGCCGCGCGTCGATGTCCTCCTGCCGGATCTCGGTCCACCGGCTGACGGGAACCAGCACGTCATCGGAAAACCCGCGCAGATAGGGCGACGCCGGGGCCAGGTTCCGGTGGCGGAAACAGCCGAACGCCTTCTCTTCCAGCAGGTGCTTTGGCAGGCCATGAAAATGCCAGGCCATCGCCATGCCGCCCCAGCACACGCCAAAGGTGGAATGGACGTGGGTGCGGGACCAGTCGAACAGCCGGCGCAACTCGTCCCAGTAGGTGACCTGTTCGAAGGGCAGCTGCTCGATCGGGGCGCCCGTGACGATCAGACCGTCGAACCGGTCGCCCGCGGCCTGCACCTCGGCGAAGGGTCGATAGAACGACGCCATGTGATCGGCGGCCGTGTTCTTCGATTCGTGGTCCGACATGCGGATCAGCGACAGGTCGATCTGCAGCGGCGTCGCACCGATCAGACGGGCGAACTGGTTTTCCGTCTGGATCTTCTTGGGCATCAGGTTCAGCAGCGCGATCCGCAGCGGCCGGATGTCCTGGGTGGCCGCCCGTCCCGGCGACATGACCATCACGCCTTCGCGGGACAGGATGTCGAATGCGGGCAGATCCTCGGGCAGGGTGATGGGCATCAGCGGTGTCCTTGCGTCTTGCGATCGATCGCGTCGGCAATGAGATCGACGAAATCCTCGGGCGAGGCAACGGCTGCGATCTCGTCGGCGCAGACCGTGACGCCACGGCGTGCCATCGCTTCGTAACGGGGCTGCCGGTGGGCCAGCGCCCGGGCATAGGCCCAGCGGATGAAGTCGTCGGGATCGACCGGATCGGCGTGGTCCTGACGGTACTCGGCCCAGGCGTTCTGCAGGAACTCGCGCTGATAGTACATCGGCTTGGGCGCCCGGTCGAACCGGCGCACCAGTTCGGCGGTGTGCGCGTCGCTGCCACGGATCCAGACCGGCAGCAGCAGACGATCCAGCGCGTTCAGCACCGGATCGTCGGGATCATCGGGATCGACCACCTCGCAGATCGACCCGGACGTGTCGCACACGAAATGCGGATAGCCATAGATCGACGTCGCGCGGTCGATGAACTGGGCGCTGTCCATCATCGCGGCGACCTCGGCGGCACGGTGCTGGTTCTGGCGCTGCAGATATTCCTCGAACCTGAGGCCGCCCAGTTCGGGGTCGCCGGGCTTGCCCAGATAGGTCGACAGCGGCGCAAGGTTGTCGAAGGTAATGTTCGACTTGATCCGCACAGAATCCGACAGTAGCAGCTCGCGTAGCAGGGGGACTTGCATCGCGTGGCGCTTGAACTCGTCGGCGATCAGCTCGCCCATGTAGCGGGTGCCGATCCGGTAATCGACGCTGTAGTGGAACCACTGTCCCGACTGGCGCAGCATCGAGGCGACGTGGGTCTTGCCCAGCCCCGACATCCCGAAAAGCATGACTCGCCGTGCCGGCGCGTCCTGCCACTGCCTGCCAGTCTCATGGATCATCCGCGCCCTCGTCTGCCGTGCGTGGCCTAGGTAGGCCGGCGCCCGGCGTTTGGAAAGGGCGGCGGCCCGGCATTGAAATCACGAAGGCCGCGCAGCGATGCTGGACGGCCTCCACTGGTTGCTCGATGGCGAGCTCAGGACTGGGCGAGGTTGCGCAGGACGTAGTGCAGCACGCCGCCATTCTGCAGATATTCGATCTCGACCTCGGTATCGACGCGCAGCTTCAGCTGGATCGTCCTTTCCGTCCCGTCGGCGTAGCGGATGGTGGCCGGCACCGTGGCCAGCGGACGGAAGCCGCCCTGCAGTCCGGTGATCGAGATCACCTCGTCGCCGGTCAGGTTCAGGGTCCGGCGGGTATCACCGCCGGTGAACTCCAGCGGAATCACCCCCATGCCGACCAGGTTCGAGCGGTGGATGCGTTCGAAGGACTCGGCGATCACCGCCTTGACGCCCAGCAGGTTGGTGCCCTTGGCGGCCCAGTCGCGGCTGGACCCGGCGCCGTATTCGACACCCCCGATCACGACCAGCGGAACGCCGCGTTCCTTCCAGGCCATGGCCGCGTCATAGATCGACACGTCCTGCCCGTCGGGCCCCTTCGTGTAGCCGCCCTCAACGCCGTCCAGCATCTCGTTCTTGATGCGGATGTTGGCGAAAGTGCCGCGCATCATGACCTCGTGGTTGCCGCGCCGGGACCCGTAGCTGTTGAACTGGGCCGGGGCGACCTGGCGATCGGTCAGGTAACGGCCGGCCGGGGTGGTCGGCTTGAACGACCCGGCCGGGCTGATGTGGTCGGTGGTGATCATGTCACCCAGCACTGCCAGGATCCGCGCGCCCTCGACGTCGTGGATCTGCCCGGGCTCGCGCGACATGCCCTGGAAATAGGGCGGGTTCTGGATGTAGGTCGACGAGGCCGGCCAGTCATAGGTCTCGCTGTCCGGGGTCTCGACCGCCTGCCAGCGTTCGTCGCCCTTGAACACGTCGGCATACTTGGACTGGAACATCTCGCGGGTCACGACGTCGCTGACCAGTTGCGACACCTCGGCCGTGGTCGGCCAGATGTCCTTCAGATAGACGGGCTTGCCGTCCTTGTCAGTCGCCAGGGGCTCGCGGGTGATGTCGATGTTCATGTCGCCCGCGATCGCATAGGCCACGACCAGCGGCGGCGAGGCCAGGTAGTTGGCCCGGACGTCCGGCGAAATCCGCCCCTCGAAGTTCCGGTTCCCCGACAGGACCGACACCGCGACCAGATCGTTGTCGTTGATCGTCTTCGAGATCTCCGGGTCGAGCGGGCCCGAGTTCCCGATGCACGTGGTGCAGCCGAACCCGACCAGGTCGAAGCCGAGGGCGTTCAGATGTTCCTGCAGGCCGGCGGCCTTCAGGTATTCCTCGACGACCTGTGAGCCCGGCGCCAGCGAGGTCTTGACCCACGGCTTGCGCGTCAGCCCCAGTTCGTTCGCCTTCTTGGCGACGAGACCTGCCGCCATGAGCACGTGCGGGTTGGAGGTGTTGGTGCAGGAGGTGATCGCGGCGATCACGATGGAGCCGTCATGCAGGCGGAACTGCTCTGCCCCGGCGGGCTGGTTCGCGACGTCATGTCCGCTCCGCTCCTCGCCCGGAATTTCGGAACTCGACGGGGCCGGCGCACCGCCTTCTTCGGTCATGTTGTATTTCTCGTCGCTGGGGGCGGACGGCGCCGGCCGCAGCCCCTTGATGTAGTCCTTGAAGGTCTGCGCGGCAACATCCAAGGCCACATGGTCCTGCGGCCGCTTGGGACCGGAGATGGCGGGGACGACGTCGCCAAGCTCCAGGTGCAGCGTCGAGGTGTAGACCGGCTCATAGGAGGCGTCGCGCCACAGGCCATTCGCCCGCGCATAGGCCTCGACCAGCTTGATCCGGTCTTCGTCGCGGCCGGTCTGGCGCAGGTAGCGCAGGGTTTCCTCGTCGACCGGGAAGAACCCGCAGGTGGCGCCGTACTCCGGGGCCATGTTGGCAATGGTTGCGCGGTCGGGCAGCGTCATCACGTCCAGCCCGTCGCCATAGAACTCGACGAACTTGCCGACCACCTTGTGGTCGCGCAGCATCTTGACCACCTTCAGCACCAGATCGGTCGCGGTCACGCCTTCGCGGAGCGCGCCCGTGACCTTGAAGCCAACGACCTCCGGGATCAGCATCGAGACCGGCTGGCCCAGCATCGCCGCCTCGGCCTCGATCCCACCCACGCCCCAGCCAAGCACCGCCAGGCCGTTGACCATCGTCGTGTGGCTGTCGGTGCCGACCAGCGTGTCCGGATAGGCGACCGTCGCCCCGGTCTGGTCGGTGTCGGTCCAGACGGTCTGGGCGAGATATTCCAGGTTCACCTGGTGGCAGATCCCCGTTCCGGGGGGGACCACGCGGAAGTTCTTGAACGCCTTCTGACCCCATTTCAGGAACTGGTACCGTTCCATGTTCCGTTCGTATTCACGTTCCACGTTCACCTGGAACGCGCGGGGGGTGCCGAATTCGTCCACCATCACCGAATGGTCGATCACCAGATCGACCGGATTCAGCGGGTTGATCTGTTGCGGATCGCCACCGAGCGCCTTGATCCCGTCGCGCATCGCGGCCAAGTCAACCACCGCGGGGACGCCCGTGAAATCCTGCATCAGGACGCGGGCCGGGCGATAGGCGATTTCGCGCGCGCTGCGCCCGCCATCCTGCGCCCACTGCGCGAAAGCCTTGATGTCGTCGATGCTGACGGTCTTGCCGCCATCCTCGAAGCGCAGCATGTTTTCCAGCAGGACGCGCAGCGCCGCAGGCAAGCGAGAGAAATCGCCCAGGCCCGCGTCGGTTGCAGCATCGATCGAATAATAGGCGACCGCCTGTCCGCCCGCGGTCAGATCGCGACGGGTCTTGGCGGTATCGGTTCCGGTAACGATGGACATGGCGGTCGGTCCCCTTCTGGCGGTGGCGGCTGGATCGGTCTGGGTGCATGCCCGGCTTGCCTCGAAACGGGCTTTCGTGCAAGGCGCAGCAATGTATGCGATGGTATACTGCACGGCTGCGGCGAGTTCAAGCCGGTCGTCAGCGCCGGCGATATGCTGCGCGGGACAAAAGGTTAACGAAGCCTTGATTTGCGGTTGGCCCGTAAACCCCTAGGTCCGGTCTCATGACTTTGCATCAGCTTGTCCGCTCGGACCTGTCGGCCCCGACTCGGCGGCCGCGCCACTCTGGCGTCCCGTCCCGGAGCATGGGGGTAACGCGACGGTTGGGAAGGCAGGGGGCGGCCGCCATTGTGGCGCTGTCGCTCCTCGCGCCGGCGTCCGCCCAGGTTCCGGCCAATGGGGCGCCGGACGTCTCTGCGACGGCCGCCGCAGCCGTGGCGGACGTGGGAGCCGAGGTGGCACGGGTGATCGAGGCGCCGGACGGGGCCGCCTTGGTGCCGGGTGAAGCACTTGGCGCCATGGCCCTGGTCGAGGGTGACCTGTCGCACGCCGTCAACCCTGACGAGCAGTGGGGGAACCTCGTGCCTGGTTCCAGTGCCATTTCCCCCGCGCCCGGAACGGACCCCGGCGTCCGCGTGTCACCGGTTGTGGTCGAATTGTTCACGGCGCAGGGTTGTTCGTCCTGTCCTCCCGCCGACCGGCTGATGGGCGAGCTTGCCCGCCGGCCGGACGTTCTGCCGCTGGCGTGGCATGTGGACTACTGGGACTATCTGGGATGGGCCGATCCCTTCGCCCGGCCCGCCCATACCGAGCGGCAGGAGGGGTACGCGGCCGTTGTCGGCGAACGCGGCGTCTACACCCCGCAGATCATCGTCGACGGGCAGGACACGCTTATCACCGTTCGGCCGGCGAACGTCATGGCGCTGCTGGAGGATCATCGCAGCCGCCCGGCGCCGATCATCATGACTGCGGTCGCAGAGGGGCCGCGCCACGTCATCCAGCTGACCCCGCGCGCGGCGATTCCCGACGGCGTGCGGCTGCTGCTGCTGCGCTATGCGCCCGAGAGGGAAGTGACGATCACCGCGGGCGAGAACCGGGGCGAGACGATCAGCTACAGCAACATCGTTCTCGACAGCAGCGAACTGACCCGGTGGGACGCGCGCGCACCGCTGCGCCTGACGGTGTCACCCGGGCAGGACGATCAGGGCGGCTTTCCCGCGGACACACGGCATGTGATCCTTGTGCAGCAGATCATCCCTGATCACGAGCACTTGCCTGGTCCGATCCTCGCGGCGGTTCGGCTGGACTGAGCCGCAAGCCAGTCCCCCGCCAAGACTGCTCGTCTCAGGCGTGCCGCAAGGATGGCCGACGCGCGCCCTTGCCGTCGGCGGCATCACGCGCGAAGAACCGTCGGTCAGACTGGGACCTGGATAGCGCTGCAGAGGAAGTGACATGGTCAAGACAAAGCCCTGGGTGAAGCCGCTGCTGGAATACACCCCTCTGGTGGTCTTTTTCGTGGCGTTCATGTGGCTGAAGTCCCGCACGGTCAGCTTTGCGGGGACAGAGTATGGCGGCATGGTCGGCGCCACGCTGATCTTTCTGCCTGTCCTGATCGGCTGCACCCTCGCGCTGTGGGCGCTGACCGGGCGGCTGTCGGCCATGCAGTTGATGACCCTGGTCCTGGTCGTCGTGTTCGGTGGACTGACCGTGTGGCTGAACGATCCGCGGTTCTTCAAGATGAAGCCGACGATGATCTATGCCCTGTTCGCGGGTCTGCTGGCGCTGGGCCTGGCACTGCGGCGGAACTGGCTGGAGCTTGTGCTGGGTGAGGCCTTGCCCCTGACCCATGCGGGCTGGCGGGTGCTGACCATCCGACTGGTCTGGTTCTTCATTGCCATGGCAGCGGCCAACGAGGTGCTGCGCCGTGGCACCGATCCCGGTGGCTTCATGGGGCTGATGCTGACGGATCAGACCTGGGTGAACTTCAAGACCTTTGGCCTGCCGCTCGCCACGTTCCTGTTCTTCATCCTGAACGGGCGGCTGTTTGCGCGTCACGCCCTGCCGAGGGACACCGACTGAGACGCCCGCAGGCTGAACAGACGTGACCAGCGCCGCGCCTGGCGATCGGGAAGATGGCGGGCCAGCAGCGGCAAGGGCAGTGACCAGGGCTGGCACAGTGCCGCACGATACAGATCGAACATGCCGGTCCGGAGATAGGGTGACCAGTGACAGGTCCGCGATCCCGGCGCCGATACCGGAAACCCGAGCGCGCGCAGCCCGTCCAGCACGCCCGGCTGGTCGATCTGCAGATCGATCCAGTTGTCCTGCCGGTGGCTCAGTCCCAGTCCCACCGTCCCCACACGACCGCCGCGCAGCAGCAACTCGATCCCGAAGTCATATGGATCGTTTTCGCGGGTTGTCACATTGATGATCTCGGCCAGCATCCCGGCGGGGCTGGACACCACCTGTTCGGCGCAGTCACGAAACTCTGCGCCCGCAAGCAGCACGACACGTCCGATCGCACCCGGCGCGACCCGGGCGAGGGCCGAGAGCGCCACGCGCGCCCCAAGTGAGTGTCCGATAACCGCGACGGGGCGCCGGGAGGTGATCGCGAGGCGATCGATGAGCAGGGCCAGTTCCGCGCCCGCCTCGGCCGCCCGCGCATAGGCGCCACGCAGATGGCCCCGGGCTTCCCAGCCATAGGCGATCGCGAGGCCTTCGTCCCCCTGTTGCGTGAAGCCCAGCTCTGCGGGCCATGAAACCGCACGTCGCAGCCCGGGTGCGGGGGTCAGTGAAAGGATGTGCCGGTGCGGATCGTGGTCGGGATCCGAGGGAGAGAATCGGTAGCCATGGACCATGACCACCAGCGGGCCGCGGTCCGGCAGGCGTTTCGCCGCGGCCCACGCTTCCGGGCATGCATTTTCACCGGCATTAACGACGTGAAGCGCCATGGCTGCATCCCTCGGGTCTGTGGCAACACGCCGAGACGTTGCGCGAAAGCTGCGACGTCCATGTGACCCGTGCATGAAGCATACACGACAAATGCTGAATGAAACCCGAACATAACGTGAGAAGCGGCGCAACACAGCGCGGCAGGCCCCGTCAGGGGCGCCGAAGTAACCGGATCGGGTGACCGGTTACTTGATCTTGCCTTCCTTGTACTCGACGTGCTTGCGCACGACGGGATCGTATTTGGTGACCGTCATCTTGTCGGTCATGGTGCGCGCGTTCTTCTTGGTCACGTAGAAGTGGCCGGTCCCCGCGCTGGAGTTGAGGCGGATCTTGATGGTGGTCGGCTTCGCCATGTTCGTCGCTCCTGCTCGGGTGCGACCTGAAACGGCCGTGGGGCACCCGTGGAATTCCTTGGAGCCAGCCTTTTACGCGTGCGCCCGCCGGTGTCAACAGGTGCGAGGCGCGTCATGCGGGTTGAGCGGTGTCACCCGGATGAGCGCATTCGCTTCACTCAACCGGTCCCGTGTCTCTGGCACAGTAGCGCGCGGATGGCCTGTAAGCCGGGTTCTGTCCGGGGCCGTGTGGCCCGTGGATGACCATTCCTCTGGCCCCGGCGTTGCCGACGGGGTCTAGCTGCCAACCCGGATCTGCTGGGGCGCAGGCGGCCCTGCGGAGCAAGCCCCGCGCGCGATCCCTATTCGGCATTGCTCCCGGTGGGGCTTGCCGTGCCCGGACCGTTACCGGCCCGGCGGTGGGCTCTTACCCCACCGTTTCACCCTTGCCGCGTGGATGCGGCGGACTGTTCTCTGTGGCGCTTTCCCTGGGGTCTCCCCCGCCGGGCGTTACCCGGCACCGTGCCTGCATGGAGCCCGGACTTTCCTCGAGCGGCACGCCGCCCGCGGTCATCCAGCCATCCGCGCAGGGATCAGGTAGGAGGACAGAATGGCCAAGTCAACTCCGGGTAGTGTGTCAGTAATGCGACACATGAGTGACACCTAAGTAAGCTCTCGTTACGCTTGGACGAAAGGTTTTCCGAGTGTCAGGAGTTTTTCATGGTCAGTTGGCCGTCGACGTTAAGAGAGCACGCGGCGCCCGTTCCGGCGTTCACAATGCTGCACGCCATCATCCTTGTCTGGGGGCTCCTCTGGGGAGCGAGTACCCTTCAGGACCTTGCAGGCCTGGATGCGGAAACGCGGGTCTGGCTGCTGGATGTCGACGCGGAACGCAGCTTCTACACTTGGTTCTCACAGCTTCTGCTGGGTCTCGTCGGATTGGTTCTCGTCGACACGGGCCGCAAGACATGGGCCGATGATCGGGTGTTCGGTGCTCAATTCATCGCCCTCGGACTGGTGTTCATCCTGCTGTCGGCAGACGAAGGCTTGAGCTTTCACGAAGCATTTTCTGCCACGCTAGCTGGGAGGGGCGTAGGCGGTCTGGCTTTCGCGTGGGTCATCCCGGCCGCGATACTCTGTGCAATCGGTCTTATTCTGGCAGTTCCCTTCCTGCGCAGGCTGACACCACCGGTGCGCCGCATGATGCTGGCGTCAGGCGGCCTGTTCCTGTTCGGCGCCCTGGTGATGGAGGCTTTCGGGGGAGAGGTGTTGGCGGCGCATGCGGGAGATATCCTGGCGCACCCGTACCGGATGCTGGTCGGGATCGAGGAAGGCGCCGAGGGGCTGGGTGTGATCCTGTTCCTGGTGGCCCTGGGGCGGCATCGGAACGAAGCCGGGCTGTCCCCGGATCTGGCGCTGATGCGCTAGGAGACGATCGACGGTGAGGAGGCGGTTTGCCTGTCGAACCCTGTGCGTGCTGACAGAACCCGCGCTCAGAACGGCACGTCCGACTGCTCTTCGGCGCCCGCCGGCTGGACATAGGCGGCCTTGATCGTCTTGAAGCCGGCCGGGAACTGGACCGTCAGGGTGTCTTCGGCGATCCCCATGACGGTGCCCGTCCCGAATTTCTGATGATAGACCCTGTCGCTGACAGCGAACCGGGCGGCAGGTTCCGCGTCGATCACCACCGGCGTGCGATGGACTGGCTGCGCCCGCTGACCGGCGCGTTCCTGCATCCGCTTCCACCCCGGCGAGTTGTAGACGTCTGCGCGCGCGGCCTTTTCGTGCATCATCGACGGAGCCATCGGCTGTGCCGCCGCGCCGTAACCGCCGCCATACAGACCTGGCGGCGTCAGCACCTCGACGTGTTCCACGGGCAACTCGTCGATGAAGCGCGAGGGCAGCGATGACTGCCACTGGCCGTACATTCGCCGGTTCCCGGCGAAGCTGATGCTGGCAAGCTGTTCGGCCCGCGTGATTCCGACATAGGCCAGGCGGCGCTCCTCCTCCAGCCCCTTGACGCCGGACTCGTCCATGCTGCGCTGCGACGGGAACAGCCCGTCCTCCCACCCCGGCAGGAACACGATCGGATATTCCAGCCCCTTGGCCGCATGCAGGGTCATGATGCTGACCTCCTCGGCCTGCTCGCCGTCCGAGGCGTCCATCACCAAGGCGACATGCTCCAGGAAACCCTGCAGGTTCTCGAACTCCTCCAGCGCCTTGACGAGTTCCTTCAGGTTCTCCAGCCGCCCCGGGGCGTCGGGCGACTTGTCGTTCTGCCACATCGCGGTGTAGCCGGATTCATCCAGGATACGTTCCGCCAGCTCAACATGACTGACGGTGCCGTCCAGCGCATCGGCGTGCCAGCGCCCCATCTGCGCGACGAGGATCCGCAAGGCAGCCGCACCCTTTCCCGACAGGGCATCATTTGCGACGGCGGCCGCCGCGCCTTCGGTCAGCGACAGGCCACGCGATCGCGCCTCGCGCTGAATCGTCTGCACGGCCTTGTCGCCCAGGCCGCGCTTGGGCACGTTGACGATGCGCTCGAAGGCCAGATCGTCGGCGGGGCTGACCGCCAGTCGGAAATAGGCCATCGCGTCCCGGATTTCCTGGCGTTCATAGAAACGCGGGCCGCCGATCACGCGATAGGGCAGCCCTATGGTCATGAACCGGTCCTCGAACGCGCGCATCTGGTGCGTGGCGCGGACGAGGATGGCGATGTCGTTCAGGCTGCGCTTGCCGATCGAATGGCGGTGGCCGCCGTGGAATGCCTCGATTTCCTCGCCGATCCAGCGGGCCTCGGCCTCGCTGTCCCAATGCCCTATCAGCCGGACCTTTTCACCGCCGTCCGCCTCGGTCCACAGGGTCTTGCCCAGTCGCCCCTTGTTGGCCGCAATCAGCCCGGATGCCGCGGCCAGGATATGCGGGGTCGACCGGTAATTCTGCTCAAGCCGGATCACCTGCGCGCCGGGAAAATCCTGTTCGAAGCGCAGGATGTTGCCGACCTCGGCCCCGCGCCATCCATAGATCGACTGGTCGTCGTCGCCGACACAGCAGATGTTCCGGTGCGCCTGGGCCAGCAGCCGCAACCACAGATACTGGGCCACGTTCGTGTCCTGATATTCGTCAACCAGGATGTAGCTGAACCGGTCCTGCCATTGCCGCAGCACGTCCGGATGTGCCTGGAACAGCGTCACGCAGTGCAGCAGCAGATCGCCGAAATCGGTGGCGTTCAGCTCCAGCAGTCGGCGCTGGTACTGCGCGTACAGTGCCGCACCGCGTCCGTCATAGGCGTGCGATTCGCCCCCGGGTACCCGGGACGGCGTCAGGGCGCGGTTCTTCCACCCGTCGATGAGACCGGCCAGCATCCGTGCCGGCCAGCGCTTCTCGTCGATGTTTTCGGCGGCAATCAGCTGCTTCAGCAGGCGGATCTGATCATCCGTGTCCAGAATCGTGAAGCTGGGTTTCAGGTGCAGGTCGCGGTCGCCGATCAACTCGGCATGCTGGCGCAGGATCTTGACGCTGATCGAGTGGAACGTCCCCAGCCACGGCAAGCCCTCGACCGCTTCACCCAGCAACCTGCCGACCCGGTTCTTCATCTCGCGCGCGGCCTTGTTGGTGAAGGTCACCGCCAGGATGCGTCCGGGCGTCGCGCGCCCCTGGGTCAGCAGATGCGCAATTCGGGTCGTGAGCGCGCGCGTCTTGCCGGTGCCAGCGCCCGCAAGCAGCAGGACCGGACCGTCCAGAGTCTCGACCGCCTGCCGCTGGGCGGCATTGAGCCCCTCCAGATAGGTCAAAGGACGCGCTGCCATCGCCCGCTGTGACAGAGGAATGCCGGCCTGCGGCAGGGCCGCCTCGAATGCGTCGGAGTCGTCGAACGGGTTCATGCCGGCAGCATAGACGACACGGCTTGCGGTTGAAAGACCGTGTTCACGGTACGTTCCCGCCTCGCCTCATCCGTGCCGCAGCGACGCGGTCCTGACCAGCGACAGGATGACGCCACCGGCAAGGATCACGAACGTCACCCCAAGCGAGAGCAGCGGCGGGCCCTTTTCGATGCCCACGATCTCTGCGCCGATCACCTTGCCGCCGATGAAGATCAGCAGGATGGCGAGGGCCCGTTTCAGATAGGCAAAGCGGTGCAGGATCGCCGCCAGGGCAAAGTACAGTGCCCGCAGACCGAGAATGGCAAAGATGTTCGAGGTGTAGACCAGATACGGGTCTGTCGTGATCGCAAAGATGGCGGGCACCGAGTCGATGGCAAAGATCAGGTCGGCCACCTCGATCACCACCAGGGCAAGGAACAGCGGCGTGACGAACGTCCGCATCGCCCCCGACCTGCCGGGCTGCCGCACGAAGAACCGGTTGCCGACAAAGCCGTCGGTGACTCGCAGGTGCCGGGTCAGCCACGCCAGCGCGAGGTTCTGCGACAGATCCGCTTCCTCGTCATCGGCCATCAGCATCTTGATGCCGGTGAACACCAGGAACACGGCAAAGATCAGCAGCACCCAGTCATAGCGCTGCACGAACGCGGCACCGAAACCGATCATGATCGCGCGCAGCATGATGACGCCCAGAATGCCCCAGAACAGCACACGCTGCTGCAGGTGTCGCGGCACCGCGAAAAACCCGAAGATCGTCGCGATGACAAAGACGTTGTCCATCGCCAGAGATTTCTCGACAATGAACCCGGTCCAGTATTCCAGCGCGGATGTCTGCCCCAGCTGCCACCAGACGAATCCCCCGAACAGCAGTCCGATGGTGATGTAGAACGCCGACAGCATCAGCGACTTGCGCACGCCGATTTCATGATCGCCGCGATTCAGGACGCCAAGGTCCAGCACCAGCAGGATCAGAACGGCCGCCAGAAAGGCGCCCCACATCCAGATGGGCTGACCTAGAAACATGGCGGTGAGATCCATTGCGATTCCTCTGCAAACCGGGGTGATGCGACCGACATCACGATACGCAGAGATCGCCAGAGGGACCCGGTCGGGTTCCACATCGGAAACCCGGGCGCTGCTCTCAAGTGCCCGTTGCGCTTTCCGGACTCCCGGCGTAACGCGACATCATGTCCACCAGCCATCATCCCCGTACCCGCGCCGTTCACGCCGGCATCCGGCGCAGCCAGTATGGCGAACTTGCCGAGGCGTTGTTCCTGACCCAGGGTTTCGCCTATGACTCGGCCGGGCAGGCCGAGGCGCGATTCCAGCAGTCCGGGCCCGACGAATTCATCTATGCCCGCTATGGCAACCCGACCTCGCGCATGTTCGAGGATCGGATGGCCGCGCTGGAGGGGACCGAGGATGCGTTCGCCACGGCATCCGGGATGGCGGCCGTGAACGGGGCACTGATGGCGATGGTGCGGCCTGGTGATCGCGTCGTCGCCGCCCGGCAGCTGTTCGGGTCATGCCTCTACGTGCTCGACATCCTGCGCCGGTTCGGGGTTGAGGTGGTGCTGCTGAACGGCACCGACCTGGCGGCCTGGGACCAGGCGGTGACACCGGGCACCCGCGCGGTGTTCTTCGAAAGCGTGTCGAACCCGGTGCTGGAGGTGATGGACATCGCAGGCATTGCGGAGATCGCGCATGCCGCGGGGGCGACCGTCGTCGTGGACAACGTGTTCGTCACCCCGGTCTTTTCCCGCGCCGTCGATCTGGGCGCCGACGTGGTCATCTATTCCACCACCAAGCATGTCGATGGCGGCGGCCGCTGTCTGGGCGGGGTGATCTGCGGCACCCGGAGTTTCGTCCGCGAGGTGGCCGAACCCTATCTGAAACACACCGGCGCGGCGATCAGCCCGTTCAATGCGTGGCTGATGCTGAACGGTCTGGCAACGATGGACCTGCGGGTGCGGGCGATGGCGGACAGCGCCGCCCGGATCGCCGACACGCTGCACGGAGCGGGCGTGCGGACGATCTATCCCGGGCTGCCGGACCATCCCCAGCACGACCTTGCGGCGCGCCAGATCGGATCGGGCGGGACGATGATCGCGTTCGACATGGGATCGAAGGACGCGGCGTTCCGTGTGCTGGACCGGCTGCAGCTGATCAGCCTGTCGAACAACCTGGGCGACGCAAAGTCCATCGCGACCCATCCGGCGACCACGACCCACCAGCGGCTGTCCGAGGCCGATCGCGCGCTGGCGGGGATCACGCCGGGCATGGTCCGGCTTTCGGTCGGCCTGGAACATCCCGACGATCTTGTCGCTGATCTGATGCAGGCGATCGGCTGAGCCGGCTTCCACTTTGTCGCCCGGCCCCCCATATCGGTCCGGTCCGAATGGCAGGAACAGCGCCCATGACCATCAGCCAATGACCGTGAACCGCCCCATGAACCCGGCGTTGCCCGCCTTGAACCGGATCTATCCAGGCGATTTCGCCGTCGATGAACAATATCGCGCCAGCCTGCCCGATCTGCAGAACGGTCCGGCCAGCCTGATCATCGGCGCCCGGCGCGCCATCCAGCATGTGGGGATTTCCAATTTCCGCCTGCCGATCCGCTATCGGCGCAAGGACGACGGAGAGATCACGCTGGAAACCAGCGTCACCGGAACCGTAAGCCTGGACGCCGACCGCAAGGGCATCAACATGTCGCGGATCATGCGGTCGTTCTATGCGCATGCCGACGCGCAGTTCTCGCTGGCGGTGCTGGAATCGGCCGTCAGCGACTACAAGGATCATCTGGACGCGTTCGACGCGCGCATCCAGATGCGGTTTTCGTACCCGATGCGGGTCAGTTCGCTGCGCTCCGGGCTGGAGGGGTGGCAGTACTACGACATCACCATGGAGCTGATCGACCAGGGGGGCGAGCGGATGCGGATCATGCATCTGGATTACGTCTATTCCTCGACCTGCCCCTGTTCGCTCGAACTGTCCGAACATGCGCGTGAAAGTCGCGCGCAACTGGCCACGCCCCATTCGCAGCGGTCGATCGCCCGCATTTCCGTCGTCATGCAGGATGACCAGCCCAAGCTGTGGTTCGAGGACATGGTTGCGCTCTGTCGCCAGGCGGTGGCCACGGAAACCCAGGTCATGGTCAAGCGCGAGGACGAGCAGGCGTTTGCCGAACTGAACGCTGCCAACCCGATCTTTGTCGAGGATGCGGTCCGTGCCTTTGCTCAGACGCTGCTGGACGATCCGCGCATCGGCGATTTCAGGGTGATCGCCAGCCATCAGGAATCACTGCATTCGCACGATGCGGTCAGCCTGCTGACCGAGGGCCCGACCTTCGCGCAGGTCAGCCTGGATCCGATGACCTTTGCCGGGCTGCGCGCCTGAGGATTCCGGCGCGCACGCGCAAACCCGCCGCCGACCGTCGCGCTGCGGCGTTTGTCGCAGGCGGATGCAGCGTTCTCAGTCCTCGACCAGCTGCTGCGCGGAAACGGCGCAGTGGATGGCGGGGTCGGCACCCGGATTCGCCGTGCAGTCGGACAATCCGCGCAGCGAGTCGATGGTCCCGCCGCTTGCAGGCTCTGCAGGCAGGGTGATGAGATAGGCGGCATCCATCTCGGTGGCGGCGTGGTCGTAGGGCGCAAACCGCAGATCGGTCTCGATGCAGCGCGCGGCCGCGATCTGATAACCTGCGCCGGCCAGCATTCCGGTCACCGTCTCGGACTTGGTCGCGCATTCCCCGGCGTCCGCCGTTGCGCTGAACGAGACATGCGGCGCATCGGTGTGACCGAGCGTCACGATGACCAGGACGGTTGCAAGCATCGCTGCTCCTTTCAAGTCAGGCGGGACAGGCCGCGGCGCGTCCTCAGAAATCCGACGCGTCAAGCACCGCATCGCAGCGGCCGCATGTCGCGGGATGATTGTGGGCGCCGACATCGGGCAGGATCTTCCAGCAGCGCTGGCATTTCTCTCCGGTTGCCGTTTCGAACACCACGCCGATGCCCGGGTGTTCCGGCATCCGGAACGCCTCTGCCGGGGCGGGGTCGTCCGTCAGTTCCAGATCCGACGTGATGCACACATCTGCGAAGCTGACCGATTTCAGTGCCGCCAGCGTCTCGTCGTCCTCGACATGGACGACCGGCGCGGCCTCCAGGCTGGCACCAATGGTCTTGTCGGCGCGGCGCAGTTCCAGCGCGGCGGTGACCACCCGGCGGGCCCGGCGCACCCGTTCCCATTTCCGGGCGAGGGGGTCGTTCAGCCAGTCCCCCGGCGTGGTAGGGAAGTCATGCAGGTGGACGCTGTCCGCGTCGGATGGGAACCGCGACAGCCACACATCCTCCATGGTGAAGGGCAGGATCGGCGCAAGCCAGGTCGTCAGGCGATGGAACAGCAGGTCCAGCACCGTGCGCGCCGATTGGCGTCGGATGCTGTCCGCCCCGTCGCAATAGAGCGAATCCTTGCGGATGTCGAAATAGAACGCCGACAGATCGACGGTGGCGAACTGGAACAGCGCCTGGAACACCCCCTGGAAGTCATAGGCGTCGTACCCATGCCGCACCGTGTCATCCAGCTGCGCCAGACGGTGCAGGACCCACCGCTCAAGCTCGGGCATGCGGTCCGGGGCGACCCGCTCGGAATCACTGAATCCGGCCAGATTGCCCAGCATGAATCGCAGGGTATTGCGCAGCCGGCGATAGCTGTCGGCGGCACCCTTCAGGATCTCGGGTCCGATCCGCAGATCGGCGGTATAGTCGGACTGCGCCACCCACAGACGCAGGATATCGGCGCCGTACTGGTCGATGACCTGTTGCGGGGCGATGGTGTTGCCCAGCGACTTGGACATCTTCATGCCCTTTTCGTCCAGCGTGAAGCCGTGGGTCAGCACGCCGCGATAGGGCGCCCGCCCCCTGGTGGCGCAGGCTTGCAGAAGCGAGGACTGGAACCAGCCGCGGTGCTGGTCGGTGCCCTCCAGATACAGGTCGGCGATCCCGTCGGCGGCGCCATCGGCCCGATCGCGCAGCACGAAGGCGTGGGTGGATCCGCTGTCGAACCATACATCCAGGACGTCCATGACCTGCTCGTAGTCGTCGGGGTCCGCGATGCCATCGAGCATCTGGTTCTTGAAACCGTCGCGATACCAGACATCTGCGCCCTCGGCCTCGAACGCGGAGACGATGCGGTCGTTCACGCGGGGATCGCGGAGCAGGAAATCCGGGTCATCCGGTCGCGCTCCGCGCCGGACAAAGCAGGTCAGCGGGACCCCCCACAGACGCGATCGCGACAGGTTCCAGTCCGGACGGGTCTCGACCATGGCATGGATGCGGTTGCGCCCGGTCTGCGGCGTCCACTTCACCAGACGATCGATGCTGGTCAGGGCACGGGCCCGGATCGTGCGGCCGTAGTCGTCCTGCCCGTCGTCCAGCGCCCGGTCGATGGCTGCGAACCACTGCGCGGTGTTGCGATAGATCAACGGCGCCTTGGACCGCCAGCTGTGCGGATAACTGTGCCGGATCTTCCCCTTGGCCAGCAGCGCGCCGGCATAGGCCAGCTGCTTGATGACGCTGACATTGGCCGGGCCGTCCTTGCCGTCAGGCCCGATGATCGCCTGTCCGCCGAACAGCGGCAGGTCGGCGCGGAAGCTGCCGTCATCCTCGACATTGAAGGTCATCGGCAGGCCGTTGGCCTGGCCCAGCAGAAAGTCGTCCTCGCCGTGGCTGGGCGCGGTATGGACAAAGCCGGTGCCCGCCTCGTCCGTGACATGCTCGCCCGGCAGCATGGGCACGTCATAGTCCCATTCGCCTGCGGCGTCGGCCACGCCGCGGAACGGATGGGCGAGAGTCAGGCCGGCCAGTTCCGCGGCGGTCACCGCGCGCAGCCGCTGATACTGGCCCGCCTCCAGCTTTGCCGCGGTGAACACTTCCGCGGCAAGCTTGTCGGCCAGCAGGTAAAGACCGCCGCCAACGGCCTGACTCTGCTCGGTACGGTCGGTCACCTCGTAGAGCCCATAGGCGATGTCGGGGTTGAAAGCGACGGCCCGGTTCTGCGGCAGGGTCCAGGGCGTAGTGGTCCAGATGACCACCGAGGCCTGCGCCAGGTCGTCCGATGCGCCGGCGGCGATCCGGAACGGCACCCAGATCGTGTGGCTGGTGTGGTCGTGATACTCCACCTCGGCCTCGGCCAGCGCGGTCCTTTCGACCGGCGACCACATGACCGGCTTGGACCCCTGATACAGTGCCCCGTTCATCAGCAGCTTCATGCACTCGCCGGCGATCACCGCCTCGGCGTGGTAGTTCATCGTCAGATAGGGATCGTCCCACTTGCCGGTGACGCCGAGGCGCTTGAATTCCTCGCGCTGCACATCGATCCAGTGATCGGCAAAGCGACGGCATTCCTGCCGGAACGCGATGGGGTCCACCGCATCCTTGTCCTGCCCCCGGGCGCGATACTGTTCCTCGATCTTCCATTCGATTGGCAGGCCGTGACAGTCCCAGCCCGGCACATAGCGCGCGTCGCGGCCCATCATCTGCTGGCTGCGAACGATGAAATCCTTCAGCACCTTGTTCAGGGCGTGGCCGATATGAAGGTTGCCGTTGGCGTAGGGCGGGCCGTCATGCAGGATGAACGGCGGCCGGTCATCTGCCTGCGCCCGCAGCCGGTCATAGATGCCCAGCCTTTCCCAGCGGGCCAGCCACTCCGGCTCGCGCTGCGGCAGACCGGCCCGCATGGGAAATCCGGTTTCCGGCAGGAAGATGGTGGTGCGATAGTCGGGCAGGTCGGTGGCGGTCGGATCGGCGGTCTGGGCGGCCATGGGATCATCCTTGGGCATGCGGGAAAGCGTCATCCCGACAGCGCGAACATCTCACACTGCCGGGCGAATAATTCGAATGATCCAGCCCGCGTCGAACATGCCGGCGGTTATAGGAAGCACCGTCCGGGCCGGCAAGGGGCCGGCGGCGGAGAGGACGGTCTACCCGGGCCGATGGCGGCGGACATGGCCGCGCTGGCGGCGCAACCTAGGGCGAGCGCCAGTTTGACGGGATGATGAGCCGGATTGCGTCCGGCCGGCGCGAGGGATGTTGAGTTCTGCCGGGCCCGCGATCAGACCGCGCTAGGCCAGTCCTCTTCGAGCGTGCGCGTCGCTGAAGCTCATGCGTTCGGCATCACAGGCCCACAGGCGCACAGGCCCACAGGCCCACAGGCCCACAGGCGAGATCGTCACGTCCGGTCGCGCGGCGCAAAGAAATCCCATGCCACCAGCGCCAATGTGATGACCACGACCGCCCCGAGGTCGATCATCGGGACGTGCCACATCAGCACACCCAGAAACGCCAGCAGGGCGACAAAGGCCAGGATCTTGCCGATAAAATCAGCCACGGCAAACCTCCTTGGACGGGGCGTCCTGTGTAGCCAGCGCGGTTTCCAGCCACCGCGCGGTGCGCAGCAGGCGGCCATCGTCACCTCTGCGCCCCACCAGCTGCGCTCCCATCGGCAGGCCACTGCCGCTGGTTAGAACAGGCAAGGTGACCGCCGGATGACCGGTAAAGGTGAACAACCCGTTGAAGATGGAATCGCCGGTACTCGCCAGTCCCAGCGGCGCCGGACCTGGCGCGGCGGGGACCAGAATCACGTCGCAGCGGGTCAGGATCTCGTCCAGCGCCGCCGTCAGCACCGGCCGCATGTCGAGCGCGGCGAGGTAATCCGGCGCCGCGACCTCGCGGCCCCGCTCGATTGCGTCGCGGAGCGGCGGACCCAGCTTGTCCCATCCGCGCGCGGCGTAGCTGCGATAGAGATGCGCCATCTCGGCATCGTTGATGCGACCCCGGCTGGCACTCGCATCGTTGAACAGGCGGGGCAGGGTGGTCGGCCAGACCTGATCCCCCAGCCAGGCGGCCAGCTCGGCTAGGCCCCCGCGCATGTCGGCATGCGCGTCGGCGTATCCCGGCAACTCGACAAAGGCGAAGGTGGGCGGCACGGGGGCCGCGGCGGTCGCCTGCGCCAGCAGCGCGGCCGGGGGAACCGGCGCCGCCTGGGGGTCGGCCGGGTCTGGTCCGAAGAGCGCATCGGCCAGCAGGGCCACACCGGCCACGTCGCGGGCGAACACGCCGACCGTGTCGAGACTGGGCGACTGGCTCAGCACGCCACGGCGCGCGATCGCACCGGAGCTGGGCTTGAACCCGACGCAACCGCAATACGACGCCGGCCGGATCACCGACCCGCCGGTCTGGGTCCCGATCGCCAGAGGCGCCATGCCCGCGGCAATGGCGGCGGCGGATCCCGCCGAGGACCCCCCGGGGGTGTGGTCCGGATTGGCCGGGTTTCGCGTGGCCGACGGATGCAGATACTGCAGCTCGGTCGTGACGGTCTTGCCCATGATTAGCCCGCCCGCGGACCGCAGCCGCGAGACGACCGCGGCATCGGTTGCGGGGACCCGGCCCTGGTCGAGCACAGTTCCGTTTTCAGTCGGAATGCCCGCTGTGTCGATGACGTCCTTGATGCCGACCGGCAGGCCATGAAGTGGTCCCAGCGGTCGACCCGACTGGCGATAACGGTCCGCATGTTCGGCCTGCGCCCGCAGGAACCCCGGGTCGAACCATGCAAACGCCCCCACCTGCGGTTCGACCGCCTGGACTCTCGCGATCACCGCATCGGCCAGTTCGGTCGCGCGCAGCGCCGCCGAAGCGATGCGGTCGCGCAGCTCGACGGTATCCAGCGCCAGCAGGGTTGCGGGATCAGTTGCCATAGATTGCCTCGGGCAGGCTGAAGACGATGCCCGGGAAGATGTAGACCATCGCCATCGACAGGAACACCATCATCAGGAACGGCATGACTCCCCGAAAGATGTCCGTCAGCCGGACCTCGGGTGGGGCGATTCCCTTGAGGTAGTAGGCAGACATCGCCATGGGCGGGGTCAGGAACGACGTCTGCAGGTTCAGCGCCACGAGGATGCCGAAGAACAGCGGGTCGATCCCGAAATGCGGCAGCAGGGGCAGGAAGATCGGCACGAAGATGATGATGATCTCGGACCATTCCAGCGGCCAGCCCAGTAGGAAGATGATCAGCTGGGCCAGCAGCAGGAAGGTGAGCGGCGACAAATCGAGCCCGGTGACGAAGGACGAGATCAGCTGCTCGCCCCCGAGATACGAGAACACCGCCGAGAACGTGTAGCTGCCGACGAAGAGCCAGCAGACCATCGCCGTCGTCCGGACGGTCAGGTAGACCGATTCCCGCAGCCGGTCGAAGGTCAGCGCGCGGTAACCTGCCGCCAGCAGGATCCCGCCGAGCGCGCCGATCGACGCGGCCTCGGTCGGGGTTGCCAGACCGAACAGGATGGATCCCAGGACGGCGAGGATCAGGATCGCCAGCGGGAAGAACGACTTGATCAGCAGGATGACCAGTTGACCCCGGGGCATGTCCGGGACCTCTTCGTCGGTTGGGCGGGGCGCAACCGAGGGCTGCAGGATCGACCGGCCGACGACATAGATCAGGTACAATCCCACCAGCAGCAGGCCCGGCAGCATCGCGGCGGCATAGAGCCGGACGATCGAGACGCCCGACGCCGCCGCATAGACGATCAGCATGATCGACGGTGGGATCAGGATGCCCAGCGTTCCGCCCGCGCAGATGATCCCGGATGCAAAGCTGGGATCATAGCGCGACTTTAGCATCGCGGGCAGCGCCAGCAGCCCCATGAGCGTCACCACCGCGCCGACGATGCCGGTGGCCGTGGCGAACAGCGCACAGGTGATCAGCGCCGCCACGCCCATCGAGCCCGGGATGTTCTTGGAGGCGACGTTCAGCGAGGAGAACAGCCGGTCCACGATGTTCGCGCGTTCGACGATGTAGCCCATGAACAGGAACAGCGGGATCGCGGTCAGGACCTCGTTCGCCATGACCGTGTAGGTCTGGTTGATGAACAGGTCGAAGATGCGGTTGTTGAAGAACCCCTCGACCCAGCCGGTGGCCAGGGTCCAGGTGTCGGCATCCTCGGGCAGCCGCTCATAGCCGCGCCACATCCGCCCCGCATCGAAATAGGCATAGTAGCCGAATGCGATCCCCAGGGCCATCAGGGTGAACGCGATCGGGAATCCCAGGAACACGAACAGGATGAAGACACCCAGCATCGCCAGCGCGATTTGCGGATCGGTCACGTGCGGGATCTCCTGTCAGCGGACGGTGCCGCCGGACGGCGGATGTGTGTGATCGGGGTGGTGGACCAGCTCTTCGCCGCGCTCCTGCGCCAGCAGAATCTCGGTCTCTTCGACATCGGGGGTGGCCTCGTGCCAGACGCCGGTGCGAATCGCGATGATGCTGCGAAAGACCTGTGCAATCCCCTGGATGAACAGCAGGATACCGGCAAGAACCAGAATCGACTTGAACTGGTAGATGGGGATCCCGGCGGGGCTGGATGCGCTCACCTCGCCATAGCCGACGGAACGCGCCGCGTATTTCCATCCGGCAAAGATCAGCGCCGTGATCCCCGGAAAGAAGAAGATCACGTAGAGAACCAGATCGATCGTTCCCTGCACGCGCACCGGCCACATCCGGTAGATGAAGTCGCCACGGACATGGCCACCGCGCGACAGGGTGTACGCCCCGCCCACCATGAACAGTGACCCGTACATGATGAAGGACAGCTCGTACGCCCAGGGGGTCGGGCTGTTGAAGAGGTAGCGGACGATCACCTCGTAGCTCATGCCCAGCGTCATCAGCAGCACGAGCCAGCCGAAAGATTTGCCGAACCAGCCCGACAGGCGGTCGGCGAAGTCGATGTAGCGCAGCATCTTGACCGTTCCGATCGGCGGGCGGGACCGCGACGGCCCCGCCCGGTTGCCTTAGAGCGTCACCTTGCCCGGGAAGTAATGCTCGTACGCCAAGGTATAGTCGGGCGCGTTCATCAGTTCATAATAGGTCACGCGCTCGACCCATGCCCGCTGGCTGTCCAGGATCCGCTTCATCAGTTCGTCGGATTCCAGTTCCGGGATCAGCTTGTCCCAGGCGTCGATCTGGGCCGACAGGATGTCCTGCGGGGTACGGTGCACGGTGACGCCGCCTTCCCCGGTCAGCTTGAGCAGGTCGGCGGAATAGTTGTCCATCGCAAAGGCGGTGTTGTAGGTCGAAACCGCCTCGACCGCGTGGCGGAGGATGGCCTGCAGGTCAGGCTCCAGATCTTCCAGGAAATCGCGGTTGAAGAGGAACTCGAACGTCTCGGCGGCCTGGTGATAGGACCCGAGATAGTAGTTCTTGGCGACATCCTGGGCGCCGAAGCGCAGGTCCGACGACGGATTGTTGAATTCGAAGGCGTCGATCACCCCGCGCTCCATCGCGGGGACGATTTCGCCGCCGGGCAGCTGCGCCACCGACAGCCCCATCGACTGCATGACGTCGGCGGCCAGTCCGACGGTGCGGTATTTCATGCCCTGCACGTCGGCCAGGCCGGTGACGGGGTTCTTGAACCAGCCGAATGGCTGGGCCGGCATCGGGAAGCCCATCAGCCCGACCACGTTCATCCCCATCACGTCCTGCACCAGTTCGCGGAAGAACTCCTCTCCGCCGCCCGCGTAGAACCAGGACAACATGGTGGTCGGCGACCCGCCGAAGACCGGGCCGGTGCCGAACAGGGACGCGGCCTTGTTCTTGCCGTACCAGTAGGCGCTGACCGAGTGGCTGGCATCCAGCACGCCGTCATTCACCGCATCGATCACCTGGAACGCGCCGACGACCGCACCGGCCGGCAGCAGGTCGATCTTCAGGCGGCCATTGGACATCGCCTCGACCCGCTCGACATATTGCTGGGCCATGGTCTGCCAGATGTCCGATGCGGGCCACGAGGTCTGCATCTTCATGACCAGCGGCGACTGCGCCAGTACTGCCGGCGCGGCCAGCAGCGAACCGGCCGCGGCGGCGCCGCCACCCACGACACCGGTGCGCAGGAACGATCTGCGGTTCACGCCCTGTGCGATTGTCTTGTCGGTCATCGTCTTCCTCCCTGATGATCCCGCGGGTTTTTCCCGCGCGGAACTGTCGTTACATTGTCCTGCGGCGATATGAGCATCATCCGCGCGGTTCCCACAAGCCCTAAGCTTTCGCACCTGCCGCACCAGATCAGACGCCCAGGTAGCGGTCGGCCTCCTCCGCTGTCAGTGATGCGGGCCGTCCGGACCAGATCGAGCAGCCGCGTTCCAGCACCACCGCGCGATCGGCGACTGCCCGGATCTCGCGCAGGGACTTGTCGACCAGCAGGATCGAGAGCCCCTGGCCCTTCAGCGCGGCGATCGCGGACCAGATTTCCTGGCGAACCACCGGGGCCAATCCCTCGGTCGCCTCGTCCAGGATCAGCAGACGCGGGTTCGTCATCAATGCCCGTCCGATCGCCAGCATCTGCTGTTCCCCACCCGACAAGGTCGCCGCCGGTTGTCGGCGCCGCTCGGCGAGGCGGGGAAACAGCGCCTCGACCCGGTCGCGGTCCCACGGGCCCGGTCGTGCGGCCACGATCAGGTTTTCGGCGACTGTCAGCGGCGCGAAGCACCGCCGCCCCTCGGGCACCAGCCCCAGCCCCAGCCGCGCCGCCCGGTGGGCGGGCAGGGGACCGAGGTCGGTGCCGGCAAAGCGGATCGTTCCCGACCGGATCGGCAGCAGCCGGCAGAGGGTGCGGATCGTCGTCGTCTTCCCCATGCCGTTGCGTCCCATCAGGGCCACGACCTCGCCCTGGTCCACCGTCAGATCGACATCGAACAGCGCCTGGACGGCACCATACCCGGCCTGCAGACCCGCAATCTCCAGCAGCCGGCTCATGCCTCTTCGCCCAGGTAGCTGCGGCGCACCTCGGGGTTGGCGCGGATCTCGTCCACGCTGCCGGTCGCGACGATCCGGCCGTAGACGAGGACGCTGATCCGGTCGGCCAGGGCAAAGACCGCATCCATGTCATGCTCGACCAGCAGGATCGGCGCCTCGGTCCGCAGCCCGGACAGCAGCGACACCAGCTGGCCGGCGCCCTCGGTCCCCATTCCGGCCATCGGCTCGTCCAGCAGAAAGGCCCGCGGCCGCAACGCCAGGGCCATCGCCACCTCCAGCTTGCGGCGTTCGCCATGGCTCAGCGCGCCGGCGGCGATCTGCTCGCGGCCGTCGAGCCCAACCTGGCGGATGTGGAACCCGGCCGGCTCGGTCAACCCGGAGTCGGACAGGATAGGCCGCAGAAAGCCGAAGCTGCGCCCCGATCCACCCTGAACGGCCAGGCAGACATTCTGCAGAACGGTGAAGTCGGGAATCACGCTGGACACCTGAAAGCTGCGGGCCAGCCCCAGACGGGCGCGCGCCGCGGCGTCCAAGCCGTCGATGCGCTGCCCCTCGAACCGGACCTCGCCCGCATCGGGGCGCAGTTCACCCACGATCTGCTTGATCAATGTGGACTTCCCGGCCCCATTGGGGCCGATCAGCGCGTGGATCTCGCCCGGATACAGCGTCAGGCTGACGTCGTCGGTCGCCGTCAGCGCACCAAAGGCCTTTCGCAGCCGGCGTATGTCGAGGATGGCGTCATGCATGCCCGCGACCCCGTCCCGACAGCATGCCCACGATTCCGCCCGGCGACCACAACACCACGCCCAGCAGCACCAGGCCCAGCAGCACCTGCCAGTAGTCGCTGATCCCGCCCAGCAGATGCTCCATCGTCACGAACAGCATCGCGCCGGCGACCGGGCCGACCAGCCGCCCGACGCCGCCCAGGATCACGAACACCATGATCTCGCCCGACATGTACCAGGACAGCATCGCGGGCGACACGAACCGGTTCAGGTCGGCGTACAGCGACCCCGCAAGGCCGGTGATCATCGCCGAGAGGACAAAGGCGGTCAGCCGGATCCCGAAGGGGCGAATGCCCACCGCGACGGTGCGCTGCGTGTTCCGCCGCGCCGCCTGCAGCGCCAGGCCGAACCGGGCCCGCATCACCACCGCGGTGAATCCCAGCGTCATCAGCAACAGCCCCGCACAGATCAGGAACCACGATAACGGCTGCATCGTCTGCACGCCGGGAAAGGCGTTGCGGACATAGAAGCTCAGCCCGTCCTCGCCCCCATAGGCGGGCCAGCCGACGGCGAACCAGTAGATCATCTGCGCGAAGGCGAGCGTGACCATGATGAAATAGACGCCCGAGGTGCGCAGGCTCAGCGCCCCGATCGCCAGGGCGGCAAGTCCGGACACCAGCAGCACCATGGGCCAGATCGCCAGCATCTCGTTGGTGCCGTTCATCGTGTAGGGCAGCGTCGTCAGCGGTTGGCCGGACATGGCGTGGCTGGCGAGGATCCCGGTGACGTAGCCGCCGATGCCGAAGAATGCGGCGTGGCCGAAACTGACCAGCCCGCCGTAGCCGAGGGCAAAGTTCAGCCCGACGCCGGCCAGCGCAAAGATGGCGGCCTTGGTCGCCAGCGTGACCAGGAAGGCGTGGCCGGTCAGATGGGCGGTCAGCGCCCCGCCGATCAGCAGGCCGAGCGTGGCAAGGTTGATCACCGCGATACGGCTCATGCGCGGGCCCCGAACAGGCCGGTGGGGCGCCAGACCAGCACCGCGGCCATCAGGATGTAGACCGACATCGCCGCAAGCGACGCGCCCAAGGTGTTCGCCGAGGCTTGCGGCATTACCTGCGCCAGCAGCGAGGGCAGCAGCGCGCGTCCGAGCGAGTCGGTCATCCCCACCAGCAGCGCCGACAGCAGCGCCCCGCCGATCGACCCGATGCCGCCGATCACCACGACCACGAAGGCGAGGATCAGCACCGGCTCTCCCATCCCGACCTGCACCGACTGCACCGCGCCGACCAGCGCGCCGGCCAGTCCGGCAAGAGCCGCGCCGAGCGCAAAGACCAGCGTGTAGAGGATGGAGATGTCGACCCCCAGCGCCCCGATCATCTCGCGGTCCGCCTCGCCGGCGCGGATGCGGATGCCCAGCCGCGTGTTGTGCATCAGCCAGAACAGACCGGCGGCGATGGCAATGCCCAGCCCGATCACGCCCAGCCGGAACACCGGATAGACCAGGCCGCCGGGCAGCGTGACGGTGCCCGCCAGCGAAGGCGGCAGGGTGAGATACAGCGGGAACGAACCGAACAGCCAGCGGGCGCCTTCGGAAAAGATCAGGATCAGCGCGAATGTCGCCAGCACCTGATCTAGGTGGTCCCGGCTGTACAGGCGACGGATCACCAGCATCTCGATCAGCGCGCCCGCCATCGCCGCGGCGGCCAGGCTGCCGGCGGCGCCCAGCCAGAAATTGCCGGTCGCCTTGGTGACGACCGCGCAGGCGAAGGCGCCGATCATGTACAGCGATCCGTGCGCCAGGTTGATCAGCCCCATCACGCCGAACACGAGGGTCAGCCCGGCCGCCATCAGGAACAGGGTCATGCCGTATTGCAGCCCGTTCAGGAGCTGTTCGAAGAGGAGCATCGGTTCATCCCGCTGGGATGCGCCGGGGCCGGGGCCCCGGCGCGGCCTGTCACATCTTGCACTCTTCGGCGTAGGCGTCGCCGCGATCCGTCATCGCGGTGCCGACGATGTGGTTGGTCAGCGTGCCCTCGTCATCCTTGACGACCTCGCGCACATACAGGTCCTGGATCGGGTGGTGGTTGGGCCCGAAGCTGAACTTGCCCCGCACGCTGTCGAACTCGGCGGCCTTCAGCGCGTCCCGGAAGGCATCCTGATCGGCGACGTCGGCCTTTTCGGCGGCCGCAAGGATCAGGTTCGCGGTGTCATAGCCCTGCGCGGCATAGACCGATGGCAGCCGGTCGTAGGCGGTGCGAAACTCCTCGACAAAGGTCTTGTTCGCGGAATTGTCCAGATCGGGCGACCAGCTGGCCGTGTTCCTGACACCCAGCGCGGCGTCGCCCACCGCCGGCAGAATGTCCTGGCTGAAGCTGAAGGCGGGGCCGATCAGCGGCGTGGTCACGCCGGATCCCGCATACTGCTTCATGAACGAGATCCCCATGCCGCCGGGCAGGAAGAAGAACACCGCGTCGGCACCGCTGTCGCGGATCTGCGCGATCTCGCCCGCATAGTCGGTCTGTCCCACCTGGGTATAGACCTCGGAGACCACCTCGCCCTTGTAGAACCGCTTGAACCCGGCCAGCGAATCCTGCCCGGCCGGATAGTTGGGCGCCATGATGAAGACCTTGCCATAGCCGGTATCGGTCGCCGCCTGACCGGCCGCCTCGTGGAAATTGTCGTTCTGATAGCTGACCGAGAAATAGTTCTTGTTGCATTGCGGGCCTGCCAGCGCCGACGGCGCGGCGTTCGTGGACAGGTAGAACTTGCCCTGCTGCACGGCGGCGGGGACGACCGCCATGGCGAGGTTCGACCAGACGATGCCGGTCAGGATGTCCACGTTTTCCGACTGGATCATCTTGTCGGCCAGCTGCACCGCCACGTCGGGTTTCTGCTGGTCGTCCTCGGTGACCACGGTGATGTCCGCCGCCTTGTCGCCGGCCAGCTTCAGGGCGAGGTCGAACCCGTCGCGGGTGTCGATGCCCAGACCGGCGCCGCCACCCGAGAGGGTGGTGATCATCCCGATCTTGATCGGCTCGGCCAGCGCCGTGGTTGCGGCCAGCGTTGCGGCCAGCGTCATGATGGACAGGGTCTTCATCGTGGTCTCCTCCCGTGGAGCGTCAGTTTCTGGTTGGTGCGTTCAGTTGTTTGCCGGCAGGTGCCGATCTGCAATCGTTCTTCTGTGTGACGGTAACGCCGGGACCGCCCGGTTCATGCGTCGTCCTTCAGCCGGAAACGCTGGATCTTGCCGCTTTCGGTCTTCGGCAGGGCATCCGTGAACACGATCTGCCGAGGATATTTGAACGGGGCGATCGTCGCCTTCACGTGGTCCTGGATGTCGCGGATCATCAGGCGGTCGCCGCAATGTCCGGGCTTGAGCACGACATGGGCCTGCACGATCTGGCCCCGGTCCGGATCGGGGGCACCGACCACCGCGCATTCGGCGATGGCCGGATGGGTCAGCAACGCGGCCTCGACCTCGGGTCCGGCGATGTTGTAGCCGGCCGACAGGATGATCCCGTCGGTCCGCGCGGCAAAGTGAAAGCGTCCCTCGGCGTCTTGCGAGAAAACGTCGCCGGTCAGGTTCCAGCCGTTCTGGACATACGATCGCTGCTTTTCCTCGTCATCCAGGTAACGGCAGCCCAACGGGCCCCGCACCGCCAGCCGGCCTAGCTGCCCGGCAGGAACCGGGTCGCCGTCGTCATCTACCACCCGCGCCTGGTAGCCCGAGATCGGACGGCCGGTGGCGCCGGGATGATGGTCGTCGAACCGGTTGGTGACGAAGATATGCAGCATCTCGGTCGACCCGATGCCGTCCAGCATCGGCCGTCCGGTCTTTTCGATCCAGTCCTGATAGACGGGCGCGGGCAGCGTTTCGCCCGCCGAGACGGCGGCCCGCAGGCTGCCCAGGTCGGCCCCGGCCTCCATCGCGTTCAGCATCGCCCGATAGGCGGTGGGCGCGGTAAAGCAGATGGTCGCCTTGTGGGTCTGGATGATCTCGACCATGTTCGGCGGTGATGCGTTTTCCAGCAGGCAGGCGGCCGCCCCGAACCGCAATGGAAACACCGCCAGACCACCCAGCCCGAACGTGAAGGCGAGCGGCGGGCTGCCCACGAACACGTCGGTCGGCTGCACGTTTAGCACCTCCTTCGCATAGCCGTCGGCGATGATCAGGATGTCGCGGTGGAAATGCATCGTGGCCTTTGGCGCCCCCGTGGTGCCGCTGGTGAATCCCAGCAACGCCACGTCGTCGCGCCCGGTCCGGACGCAGTCGAAGCGGACCGGCTTGCCCAGCGCCTTGCGGTCCAGTTCGGCGTCGTGGTTGGCCGTCCCGTCAAAGCCGACCACCGTTTCCAGACAGTCAGACCGGATCTCGGCCGCGATCATCTCGGCCATCAGCCGCGTGTCGCACAGCGCGAACCTGACCTGCGCCTTCTCGACGATCTTGACCAGCTCGCCGGCGCGCAGCATCGGCATGGTGTTGACGACCACGGCGCCGGCCTTGGTCGCGGCCAGCCAGCAGGCGACCATCGCCGGATTGTTCGCCGACCGGATCAGCACCCGGTTGCCGGGTTGAAGGCCGAAATCCTTTACGAGGACATGGGCGATGCGGTTGGTCCAGTCGCTCAGCTCCTTGTAGGTCCGCTGCCGCCCGTTCCCGATCAGCGCCACGTGGTCGCCGAAGCCGCGTTCGACCATCCGGTCAGTCAGTTCGAACCCCGCATTCAGCCATTCGGGATAGCGGAACGTCCCCAGATCGATCTGCGGCCAAAGCTCGGCCGGCGGCAGGTGGTCCCGGGTGAAGCTGTCGACGTGGCCCGACGGCCCGAGGGCTTCGTTCGCAGGCATCTCTCCTCTCCTCCCTTGTTCCGCCGGGGGCGCGCTGGTGTCCTGCTGCCGCATCAGTCCGGCACCACGGCGGTTGCCTCGATCTCGACCCGGGCGCGGTCCTCGACGAGGGCCGCGACCTGGACCAGGGCCATGGCCGGGTAGTGCTGGCCCAAATGCTTGCGATAGACCGGGCCCAGGTCGCGCAGCCGGGCCAGGTATTCCTGCTTGTCGGTGACGTACCAGGTCAGGCGGACCAGGTGTTCGGGGCGGGCGCCGCCCTCGGCCAGGACCGCGACGATGTTGGCCAGGGTCTGGTCGACCTGCCCGATGAAGTCGTCGGTCTCGAACGCCTGCTGGCCGTTCCAGCCGATCAGCCCGCCCAGATACAGGGTCCGACCACGGGCCGCGATGCCGTTGGCAAAGCCGCGCGGCGTCTTCCACGATGCAGGCTGCAGCACCTCATGCGGACTGTCGGTCATCGCCATCTCCTTCCATCTGCGCCTGCAGCACGGCGCGCATCTCGTCCGGCCACGGGGCCGCGCGCATGCCGCCGCCCAGCCACACCAGCCGCTTGACCACCTCGATCCGGGTCTCGCCGGCGCAACTCGCCACGATCCGGCAATCGACGCTGCTGCGGCCCACCCCTGTGATCCACAGGCGAAAGCGCAGCTTCTCGCCCAGCCTTGACGGCGCGCGGAAACTGACCTCCAGACGCACGGTGGGGATGCCGTCCCCGTCGGCGATGATCCGGGCGTAGCTGCGCCCGACCACGTCGGCGAAGAAGTTCTCGCAGACCGAGTTCGTCATCTCGAAATAGCGTGGGTAGAACACGATGCCCGCCGGGTCGCAGTGGTTGAACTCGATCGGGATGATCCGGTCATAGGGCATCGGACACCCCATTGATGGCAGTGACAGTGCGGCAGGCTGCGCGGCCCCGGGTCATCGCCGGTTCCCCGCGGCGTCGGCCAGGGCCGCCCGGGCGATCACCACCCGCTGCACGTCGCTGGCGCCCTCGTAGATGCGCAGCGCCCGGATCTCGCGGTACAGCCGTTCGACGGTCTGCCCGACCCGCACGCCGTCGCCGCCATGCAGCTGGACGGCGCTGTCGATCACCCGGCTGGCGGCCTCGGTCGCATAGAGCTTGGCCATCGCCGCCTCGCGGCTGACCCGTGCGGCGCCCCGGTCCTTGGTCCAGGCGGCGCGATAGACCAGCAGCGCCGCGGCATCGACCTGCAGCGCCATGTCGGCCAGATGTCCCTGGACCATCTGCAGATCGGCCAGGGTGGTGCCGTCGGCGCGGGACCGGGTGACACGGTCCAGCGTCTCCGCCAGTGCCCGGCGGGCAAAGCCGAGCGCCGCGGCCCCCACCGTCGCGCGGAACACGTCCAGCACCGACATCGCGATCCGGAATCCCTGGCCCGCCTCGCCGATCAGCGCGTCGGCAGGCAGCCGTAGGTCGTCCAGCCGCAGATGTGCCAGAGGGTGCGGCGCCATCACCTCGATCCGGTCGACGATGCTCAGCCCGGGCGTGGCGGCAGGGACCAGAAAGGCCGACAGGCCGCGCGCGCCGGGCGCCTCGCCGGTGCGGGCGAACAGCACGTAGATGTCGGCGATCCCGCCGTTCGAGATGTAGGTCTTTTCCCCATTCAGCAGCCAGCCGCCGCCGTCCCGGACCGCGGTGGTCGCGGTGTTCGCGACATCCGATCCGGCGCCGGGCTCGGTCAGGGCAAACGCCGCAATGGCCTGGCCGCTGCGGGTGCGGTCCAGCCAGGCCTGCTGGTCAGGGGTGCCGAACAGGCTGATCGCGCCCATTCCCAGCCCCTGCATGGCAAAGGCGAAATCGGCCAGCCCGTCATGCCGGGCCAGGGTCTCGCGGATCAGGCACAGGCTGCGCACGTCCAGCGTTTCGCCGGCCGCGGCGCCGGAATGGCGCAGCCAGCCGCCCGATGCGAGCCGGGCAACAAGGTCGCGGCAGGCCGCGTCGATGTCGGCGTGGTCGATGTCGCCCAGGTGATCGCCGGCCCAGCCATCCAGCGCCGCCGCTAGGTCGCGGTGGCGGGGTTCGAAGAAGGGCCAGTCGAGAAAGCTTCTATCCATTCGTTCCTACCGTGGTCCGGGCAGATCTGCGCCGATCGTCAGTTCCCATGAAAGACCGGCCGTTCCTTCGCGACGAAGGCGCGATAGGCACGCTCGAAGTCCCGGGTCTGCATGCAGATCGCCTGCGCCTGCGCCTCGGCCTCGATGGCCTGCTCCGGCGTCATGTTCCATTCGTGGCTCAGCTGCGTCTTGGTGATCCCGTTCGCAAAGGTCGGGCCGGCCGCGATCCGCCGGGCCAGCGCCTGTGCCTCGGCCTCCAGGCTCTCGGCCGGGTGCAGGGCGTTCCAGAACCCCCAGGCCGCGCCTTCCTCAGCGGACATCGAGCGGCCGGTGTAGAGCAGCTCGGCGGCGCGGCCCTGGCCGATGATGCGCGGCAGGATCGCGCAGGCGCCCATGTCGCAGCCGGCCAGGCCGACGCGGGTGAACAGGAACGCGCATTTCGCCTCGGGTGTCGCCAGGCGCAGATCGGCGGACATCGCCATGATCGCACCGGCGCCCACCGCCACGCCGTCGACGGCGGCGATGATCGGCCTGCCGCAGCCCAGCATCGCCTTGACTAGGTCACCGGTCATCCGGGTGAAGCCCAGCAGGTCCTTCATGTCCATTCCGACCAGCGGGCCGATGATCTCGTGAACGTCGCCGCCCGAGCTGAAGTTGCCCCCGTTCGAGGCAATCACCACGGCGTCCACGTCCTCGGCATAGACCATGGTGCGGAACAGGTCGCGCAGCTCGGCGTAGCTCTCGAATGTCAGCGGGTTCTTCCGCTCGGGCCGGTCCAGCCGGATCGTGGCGATCCGATCCGCCACATCGAACAGCACATGCTGCGGTGTCATTCCGGACATCGTCGTGGTGGTCAGCGCCATTTCCTACCTCGTCAGCTTGCGCAGCACGTCGCGCGCCGCGTCCAGATCGTCGTCGTCGAGCGGGGCAAAGATCCGCGCCACCTCGGCTTCGTGTCCTGCCGCCATGCGGTCGAACAGGGTCCTGCCCTGGTCGGTCAGGGCGGCGCGCACGGTGCGCCGGTCCTCAACACAGGGGATGCGCACCGCCAGGCCCTCTGCCTCCAGCCGGCCGACCACGTCGGTGGCATTGCCGTTCGACACCAGCAGCATCCGGCTCAACTCGCCCATCGTCACCGGCTCGCCGCGCCGGCGCAGCGCCGCCATGACGTCGAAGCGCGGCAGCGTCGTGCCGTGTTCACGGCGCAGGTAGTCGCGCAGCTGGGCCTCGGTCTTGCGGGTGACGCTGAGCATCCGCACCCACAGCTTCAGCCGCCGCTTGGACAGCGCGTCACCTGCGGCACCTGTGGTGTGTTCCGCATGGTCGCGGGGCGCGAGGGGCGGCGCGTCATTCATGTCTCACCCCCGGCGATGGAGATCGCCTGGCCGTTGATCCCGTCCGACCCAGACCCGCACAGCCACAAGGCCGCGGCCGTCACCTCGTCGGGCCGGATCAGCCGCCGCTGCGGGTTGATGTCGGTCAGCGCCTTCAGCGCCGCATCGCGGTTGCGGCCCGTCGAGCGCATGATCCCCGCTATGGTGCGCTCGGTCATCTCGGTGTCCAGGAAGCCGGGGCAGAGTGCGTTGACCGTGACCCGGCTGCGGGCGATTTCCAGCGCCAGGCTGCGTGTCAGGCCGACGACCCCGTGCTTGGCCGCGGCGTAGGGCGCGACATAGGGATAGCCTTTCAGCCCGGCGGTCGAGGCGATGGAGATCAGCCGGCCCCAGCCGTCGATCCGGGACAGTCCTTCGCGAAGGGTCAGGAACACGCCGGTCAGGTTCACCGCCAGCATGGCCGTCCACTGGTCCAGCGTCGTGCGGGTGAACGGGCTGCTTTCGGCGGCGCCGGCATTGGCGATCACGATGTGGACCGACCCGGCCTCCTCGAACATCGCCCGGACCGACGCCTCGTCCGTGACATCCGCGGTGACCGCCTGCGCCCCGGTGCGCGCCGCCACCTCGTCCAGCGGTTCGCGGCGCCTGCCGGCGATCACCACCCGCGCGCCGGCGGCTGCGAAGCCGCGGGCCAGATCGGCACCGACCCCGGTTCCGCCGCCGGTTATCAGGACCGCGCGACCGGACAGGCCGTCCGGCGTGACAGGGTCCCGCGGGGCAGGGGTCGCGTCAGGCACGGATCACCTCGGCTTCGCGTTCGCGCAGGCGGCGGGCCTGATCGCCCCCCGCCTCGTAGGGGCGGGGCCAGGCCTCGCCTGCGTCACCCAGTGCGGTGGCGGCGTGCAGCGTCCAGTAGGGGTCGGCCAGATGCGGTCGCGCCAGCGCCACCAGATCGGCGCGGCCGGCCATCAGGATCGAGTTGACGTGGTCGGGTTCGTAGATGTTGCCCACGGCCATGGTCGGGACGCGCAGTTCGTTGCGGATCCTGTCGCTGAACGGCGTCTGGAACATGCGGCCGTAGACGGGCCTTGCCGCGGTACTGGTCTGGCCGGCCGAGACGTCGATCAGGTCGGCGCCGGCATCGTGGAAGGCGCGGGCGATCTCGACCGCCTCGGCGGGGGTCACGCCATCGTCGTCCAGCCAGTCACTGGCGCTGATCCGCACCGCCATCGGTTTTTCCGCGGGCCAGGCCGCCCGCATGGCGCGAAACACCTCGAGAGGCCAGCGCAGGCGGTTTTCCAGGCTGCCGCCATAGTCATCGGTCCGCCGGTTCGAGACCGGCGAGATGAACGACGAGATCAGGTAGCCATGCGCGGCATGCAGCTCGACCATGTCGAAGCCGGCGCGATCCGCCATCTCGGTCGCGGCGACGAACTGCGCCGTCACCTCGTCCATGTCGGCGCGGGTCATCTCGGCCGGGATGTCGTTGCCGTCGGCCCACGGGATCGGGCTGGCCGAGATCAGCGGCCAGTTGCCGTCGGGCAGGGGGCGGTCCATCCCTTCCCAGCCGATATTGGTCGATCCCTTGCGCCCCGAATGCCCGATCTGGCAGCAGATCTTTGCATCCGTCTCGGCATGGACGAAATCGACGATCCGCTTCCACGCGGCCTCGTGTTCGGGCGCGTAGAGCCCCGGGCAGCCGGGGGTGATCCGGCCGCTGGGCGACACGCAGGTCATTTCCGTATAGACCAGACCGGCGCCCCCCTTGGCGCGTTCGCCGTAATGGACCAGGTGCCAGTCGGTGGGGGTGCCGTCCACGGCCTTGTACTGGGCCATCGGCGACACGACGACCCGGTTCTTCAGCGTCATGTCGCGCAGCGTGAACGGCGCGAACATCGGCGCCCGGCCGGGGACGCCGCCGGCCTGGGCCTGGAACCAGTCCTCGGCCTGGCGCAGCCAGTCGGGGTCGCGCAGGCGCAGGTTTTCGTGGCTGATCCGCTGGCTGCGGGTCAGCAGCGAATAGTTGAACTGCAGCGGATCGAAGTCGAGATAGCGCTCGACCTGCTCGAACCATTCCAGGCTGTTGCGGGCCGCCGACTGCAGGCGCAACACCTCGACCCGGCGCTCGTCCTGGTAGCGCTGGAACGCGGCCTCCATGGTGGGCTCGCTGTGCAGGTATTCGGCCAGGGCGATGGCGCTGTCGAAGGCCAGCCGCGACCCCGAGCCGATCGAGAAATGGCCGGTGGCGGCGGCGTCGCCCATCAGCACCACATTCTCGTGCCACCATGTCTCGCAGATGATCCGGGGAAAGTTCATCCACACCGCCGAGCCGCGCAGATGGGTCGCGTTGCTCATCAGGTCGTGGCCGCCGAGGTGGTCGGCAAAGATCGCGCGGCATTTCTCGACGATCTCTTCCTTGGTCATCGCCGCGAAGCCCATCCGGTCCCACACCTCCTGCGTCGTCTCGACGATGAAGGTCGCGGTGTCCTGGTCGAACTGGTAGACATGGGCCCAGATCCAGCCCTCGGGTTCCTTCTCGAAGATGAAGGTGAAGGCGTCGTCGAATTTCTGGTGGGTGCCCAGCCAGATGAACTTGCAGAGCCGCACGTCGATGTCGGGCCGGAACACCTCGGCGTACTCCTCGCGGACGCGGGAATTGATGCCGTCGGCGGCCACCACCAGGTCATAATCGCGGCGGTAGTCCTCGGCCGAGCGGAACTCGGTCTCGAAGCGCATGTCGACGCCCAGCTCGCGGGCGCGGTCCTGCAGCAGGACCAGCATCTGCCTGCGGCCGATGCCGGCAAAGCCGTGCCCGCCCGACACGATCCGTTCGCCTTCCTTGATGACGGCGATGTCGTCCCAGTAGGTGAAATGGCTGCGGATCGCCTCGGTCGAGACCGGGTCGTTGCCCTGCATCCGCGCCAGCGCGTCGTCGGACAGAACGACGCCCCAGCCGAAGGTGTCGTTGGCGCGGTTGCGTTCCAGCACCGTGACCTCGTGCCCCGGGTCGCGCAGCTTCATCGAGATCGCGAAATACAGCCCGGCCGGACCGCCACCGAGGCACAGAACCTTCATCAGACACCCTCTCTCCCGCCGCCACGGTGGCACGGGCGCGGCGGTCGTTCAAGCTTGAAGTATTCAAGCCTGAACAAAAATGCTTGCGGCTGAGACCACCATCGCTGTTGCGATGTTCATGCAGCGTTCATGCAGTGTTCATGCAGTTTTCACCGTGCGCTGCGTTGCATCGGCAGGCGGCTTGGCGGGTGCGGCGGCGGCGTGTATGGGGCGGCATGCAGCTGCTGTCCGCCATCGTCGATACGGGCCTGGTCTTCCGGGCGCGCGAGGTGCTGCGCAAGCCGTCGGTGCGGGTCGTGCTGTTCAGCCTGGTCGGCGTGGTGACGGCGCTGACGTCGAGCTATCTGGAGCCGGTGCTGCCGCGGAACCTGCCGATCGAACTGGCCTCGGGCGCGGTCGACGACCTGCTGCACATCGTGGCGTCGAGCATGCTGGCGGTCACGACATTCTCGGTCAGCATCATGGTGTCGGCGTTTTCCCGCGCCGCGCAGAGCACCACCCCGCGCGCCGTCAAGCTGCTGGTGGCGGACGGGGTGGCGCAGAACGCCATCGCCGTGTTCGTCGGATCGTTCCTGTTCAGCATCGTGGGGATCATCGGCATCTCCGCCGGCTACTACGAGGGTCGGGCGCGGATCATCCTGTTCCTGACCACGCTGGGGATGATCGCGCTGATCGTCTGGGCGCTGCTGCGCTGGCTGAACCAGCTGAACGATTTCGGCCGGATGAGCGACGTCATCGAACGGCTGGAAGAGGCGGCGACCAGCGCCGCGGTCGGCGCCGCGAAATGCCCCCGCGGCGGCGCCCTGCCGATCGACGAGACGCTGCGGGCGCGCGGCATCATCGTGCCGGCACCGCGCGGAGGGTATCTGCGCCATGTCGATTACGGGCAGCTGGACAGGATCGCGGGCCGGGCGGGCGGCGACGGCACGGGCAGCGACGACGAGGGTGGGGACGGGCCCGACCCCGCGGGACCACCGCTGATCGTCGAGGTGGCCAACCATGCCGGGCATTTCGTCCACAAGGGCGATCCGCTGCTGTACCTGTCGCGTCCGGCCGACCGGAAAACCGAGGCGGCGCTGGCGGCAGGCTTTGCGATCGGGGATGCCCGCAGCTTCGACCAGGACCCGCGCTTTGGCCTGATCGTGCTGTCCGAGGTGGCCAGCCGGGCATTGTCGCCGGCCGTCAATGACCCCGGCAGCGCCATCGACGTGCTGCGCGCCGGAACCCGGGTGCTGCTGGCCCATCACCGGGCCGGAATGGGCGAGGTGGACCCGCCGACCCGCCGCCATGTCCGCGCCCCGGAACTGGACATGGCGGCTGCCTATCGCGAGTTCTTCGCCCCGATCGCGCGGGACGGCCGCAAG
This sequence comes from uncultured Paracoccus sp., assembly GCF_947496875.1. Classification (GTDB taxonomy): domain Bacteria; phylum Pseudomonadota; class Alphaproteobacteria; order Rhodobacterales; family Rhodobacteraceae; genus Paracoccus. The sequence goes on from NZ_CANMEH010000003.1 coordinate 80,137, forward strand.
CTGGTGGAGGTGCAGCAGGTCCTGCAGGATTCGCTGCGGGCGCTGGCCTGCAATGGCGGCGCGGCGCTGGCGGTGCCGGTGGCCGATGCGGCGCTGGACAGCGCCCTGGCCGAGATCCGGGACGACGCCGACGTGGCACGGCTGCGCGCCTGCCATGCCCGGGTCGGGGACTGCGCCTGAGATCGGCGGCGGCCCGGCCCGCCAGTGCGGCGCACCCGCCCTGTCCGCGGGCCGGTCCGCCGCCACCCCTTCCCAAGCGGGCGGTGCGCGCCTAAGACGGCCGCGCCCCGCCGCCTGCTTTTCGCCGCGTGCTTCCCGCCGCCCCCGTCCCGCCGCACCGCCAGCCGAGAGATCGCCGATGACCCAGACCATCCCGCCCCAGCCCGGCATCATGGAGATCGCGCTGTACGAGGCGGGCTCGTCGCACGTGGCGGGCCGCAGCGACGCGCTGAAGCTGAGTTCGAACGAGAACCCGTTCGGCCCGTCCCCCAAGGCGAAGGAGGCGGTGACGCGGGCGATCCATTCCATGCACCGCTATCCGCCGACCGACCATGCGGCGCTGCGCGAGGCGATCGGCGAGGTGCACGGGCTGGATCCCGACCGGATCATCTGCGGGGTCGGCAGCGACGAGATCATCCATTTCCTGTGTCAGGCCTATGCCGGGCCCGGGACCGAGGTGCTGTTCACCGAACACGGGTTCCTGATGTACGCGATCAGCGCCCGGGCGGCGGGCGCCCGGCCGGTGCAGGCGCCCGAGCGCGACCGGACCACCGACGTCGACCGGCTGATCGCGGCGGCGACCCCCGCGACCCGGCTGATCTTTGTCGCCAACCCGAACAACCCGACCGGGACCATGGTCGGGCTGGCCGAGCTGGACCGGCTGGCCCGCGCGGTGCCGCAGGCGATCCTGGTGATCGACGCGGCCTATGCGGAATACGTGGGCGGCGGCGATCAGGGCGGTCCCGGCGCCCATCCGGACGCGGCGGGCGAGGCGCCCTATGATGGCGGCGCGGCGCTGGCGACGGACCGGCCCAACGTCTTCATGACCCGGACCTTTTCCAAGATCTACGGGCTGGGCGGGCTGCGGGTCGGCTGGGGCTATGGCCCGCGCGAGATCATCGACGTGCTGAACCGGATCCGCGGGCCGTTCAACCTGTCCGGCCCGGCGCTGGATGGCGCGGTGGCGGCGGTGCGCGACCGCGCCCATGTCGACCGGTCGCGGTCCGAGAACGCGCGGCTGCGGGCCTGGCTGGCCGAGGCGCTGGCCGCGCACGGGGTGCCGTCCGACACGTCCTGCGCGAATTTCGTGCTGGCCCGCTTTGCCGGACCCGAGATCGCCGAGGCCTGCGACGCGGCGCTGAAGGACGAGGGCATCATCGTGCGCCGTGTGGTGGCCTATGGTCTGCCGCACTGCCTGCGGATCACCATCGGCGACGAGGCGTCCTGCCGGCGGGTCGCGCATGTGATCGGACGGTTCATGGCCGGCCGGTCGGGGCAGGGCGCATGAGCCCGGATGTCGGCGCGGCGCCGGGCGCGGGATCGCAGCCGGGGGCGGCGACCGGGGCGGGGATGCCGTTCCGGCGGGTGGCGCTGATCGGGCTGGGGCTGATCGCGGGGTCGCTGGCCCATGCGATGCGCGCGCAGGGGTTCACCGGGCAGATCGTCGGCCACGCCCGCAGTGCCGAAACGCGCGATACGGCGGCGCGGATCGGGCTGGTGGACAGCGTATACGACAGCGCCGCCGCGGCCGTCGCGGGCGCCGATCTGGTGGTGCTGGCGGTACCGGTGGGGGCGATGGGCGCGGTCGCGGCCGAGATCGGGCCACATCTGGAACCGGGCGCCATCCTGACCGATGTAGGCTCGGTCAAGCAGGCGGTGATCGATGCGGTCGGGCCGCATGTGCCGGCGGGGGTGCATTTCATCCCCGGCCACCCGCTGGCCGGGACCGAGCAGTCGGGGCCGGAATCGGGATTCGCGACGCTGTTCCGCAACCGCTGGTGGCTGCTGACGCCGCTGCCCGGCACCGACCCGGCGGCACAAGACCGGCTGGTGGCGCTGATCGGCGCGGTGGGCGCGCATGTCGATGTCATGGACCCCGCCCATCACGACCTGGTGCTGGCGGTGACCAGCCACGCCCCGCACCTGATCGCCTACACGATGGTGGGCGTTGCCGATCACCTGCGCCGGGTGACCGAGGGCGAGGTGATCAAGTATTCGGCGGCCGGGTTCCGGGACTTCACCCGGATCGCGGCGTCCGACCCGACGATGTGGCGGGACGTGTTCCTGCACAACCGCGAGGCGACGCTGGATATCCTGGGCCGGTTCACCGAGGAGCTGTTCGTGCTGCAGCGGGCGATCCGGATGGGCGACGGCCAGCATCTGCACGATTATTTCAGCCGCACCCGGGCGATCCGCCGCGGGATCATCGACGCGGGCCAGGACACCGACGCCCCGGATTTCGGCCGGGTGCCGGTCGGCGGCGCGGCCCGGGACAAGGGCTAGGGCAGGGGCGACGCGGGCTAGCCGGGGCGAGGGGTCAGTGCAGCCGCGGCGCCGGGCCAAGCGGCAGCGGCCCCAGCGACACCCGCCCGTCCTGCAGCAGCAGCGGCAGGCGCAGCTCGCCCTCCTCCGGCGGCGGCGGGCCGTCCGCGATCCCGGCGGCGGCCTTGTTGGAGCGGTCGGCCGGGGGCGGCGCCTCGGGGTCCGCCTCGCGGCCGAGATTGGTCAGCACCGTCGTGGCCAGCGTCACCATCGCCGGCGGGAACGCCCCGGCCGCGGCGGCGAGCTCCAGCAGGGCGCGGGCGTCGCGGGTGTAGACATGCAGCTGCCCGGCGGCGCGGCCCTGGGCATCCGCCGCGACCTGGCCGATGATCCGCGCCGACAGCGCCCCCAGCGTGACGGTGATGCCGTCGCTGTGCAGCCCCTGCAGCTGCGGCGCGGTGCCGTTCCGCATCGTCGCGCGGCCGACCGGGCCATCCAGGAACACCCGCAGCACGCCCTGCACCCCGATCGCGCCGGGCAGCACCGCGGCCAGACCCGGCTGCACGGCGGCAGGCGCGATCCCCTGCAGGTCGGCGGTAACGCGGTAGGCGGCACGGGCCTCGGGCGGCGCGCCGGCCCCCAGCGGCACCATCCGCGCCCGCAGGTCGAGGCTGTCGGCGAGCGGCTGGCCCGCGATCGCCACAGGGCCGCTGACCACCGACGCCTCGGTCAGCGACAGGGCGTTCGCGGGGGATACGCGCAGCGACAGGTCGGCCCCCTGCGCCGTGACCTCGCGCGGCTGCCCGGCCACCGGCAGCGTCATCCGGGGCGGCAGCGTCGCGTGGAAGCGGTTGGGCTGGGTCGGTTCGGCCCACAGCGCCAGGTCGGGCAGCGCCGCGGGTCCCTGGTCGGTCTCGATCGCGACATCGCGCAGTTCCAGGCCGATCCGGTACACCTCGCGCAGCGGCGCGACCGAGGCGGCCGCGATCCGCGGGTCACGCGCGATCATGTCGGTCGCACGGCGGGCCAGCAGCGTTTCGCCACTCAGCCAGGCAGCGGCCAGCAGCGCCACCAGCAGCAGGATCAGCCCCAGGAAGACGCGCATCCGTGACCTTTCGTCAGAGGGCCGGGCCTTGGCAGCGGCCGGCCGTTCCGCCTAACCTGCGCGCCGGTGAAAGGGCAAGAGAATGGCATCGGGACAGCAGGAGTTGGCGCCGGGACACTGGGTGTTCGCCTATGGGTCGCTGATGTGGGACCCGCAGGTGCCGGTGGCAGAGAGCATCATCGCGCGGCTGGAGGATTACAGCCGCAGCTTCTGCCTGCGCTCGATCCAGCATCGCGGCACCCGCGAGCTGCCCGGGCTGGTGCTGGGGCTCGACCCCTGCGTGGGCGCGCAGTGCAGCGGCGTGGCGCTGCGGGTGGAGGCCGCGCACTGGCCCGACGCGCTGGCCATGATCCGCCATCGCGAGATGGTCACCGCCGCCTACGAGGAGCGGGCGGTTCCGGTAACCCTGGCGGACGGCCGCCGGGTGACGGCGCTGACCTATGTCATGCGGCGCGACCACTGGCAGTATGCCGGGGACATGAGCGCGCCCGAACAGGCGACGATCATCGCCGCGGCGCAGGGCGGACGGGGCGCCAACGCGGAGTATCTGTTCAACACCGTGGCGCACCTAGACCAGCTGGGCCTGCCGGATGCGGGAATGGCGGATCTGGCCGAACGGGTGCGGGCGATCCTGACGGAACGGGCGCGGGATCCCGTGCCGTGCCGAACGCCCGGAGCGGCTGCATCACCGGAGCCTGCCGCCGAGCGGCCCCCGTCGCGCGGGGTGCCGATCCCACGCCCCGCCTGACGACGCGGCGCTGCCTCGGTCCCTGGCAGCTTGCGTGGCCGCAGACCTGCGGTCCGGTGGCCCCGTCGGCCGGTGCATACAAGCGGGTTGACAGGTCGGGTCCTTCCATTATTCATAATTCAAAATTAAGTCCGCGGCGATCTGCCGACGGACAAGCGGGGAGAGAGGGACACGGCCAGCGGCGCATCACGGCGCCGCCAGGCGGACCAAGCCGGCACGCGGAACCCTCGGGATTCCGCGTGTTCGCAGGCCCGGAGGCGTGACCGGTGACGCGGCCATGATGAACGGGATGGCAGACGGGAGGGAAGCCGATCTGTCGAACATGGTCCGTGCTGCGGGCCGCCGACGCCGCAGGTCCGGTCGGACCCTGTCGCGTCGTCAGACGAATCTTGGGGAGAAGAGATGCAGATCAAGCAACTGATCACCGCGGCCGTGATGGCCACATTCGGGCTGGTGGCCCACGCGCAGGCGCAGACCGAGATCAAGTTCGGCCATGTCGGCGAACCCGGATCGCTGCTGGACCAGAGCGCGACGGAATTCGCCAAGCGCGCCAACGAGAAGCTGGGCGACAAGGCCAAGGTCACGGTCTACGGGTCCAGCCAGCTGGGCAACGACACGGCCATGCTGCAGAAGCTGAAGCTGGGCACCGTCGACCTGGCGCTGCCGACGACGGTGATGTCCTCGATGGTGCCGGCGTTCGGCCTGTTCGAGATGCCGTACCTGGTCCAGGACCGCGAACACATGAAGCGGATCCGCGACGAGGTGGTGATGCCCGACATGGCGCCGCTGGCCGAGGCGGCCGGGTTCAAGATTCTCGGCGTCTGGGAGAACGGCTTTCGCCACATCACCAACAGCAAGCACCCGATCAACACGCCCGAGGACCTGAAGGGCATCAAGCTGCGCGTGCCCAGCGGCGAGTGGCGGGTCAAGATGTTCGAGACCTATGGCGCCAGCCCCAGCCCGATGGCGTTTTCCGAGGTGTTCGTCGCCCTGCAGACCGGGGTGATGGACGGGCAGGAAAACCCCTATGCGCAGATCTACCCGTCGCGCTTCTACGAGGTGCAGGACTACCTGTCCAAGACCAACCACGTCTACACGCCCGGCTATGTCGTGGCCGGCCGGTCGTGGGACAAGTTCGACCCCGAGGTGCAGCAGGTGCTGCAGGAAACCGCGGTCGAGATGCAGGACGTGGTCTACGAGATCGCAGCCGGGCTGGACACGGAGCTGCTGCAGAAGCTGATCGATGAGGGGATGCAGGTGAACGAGGTCGACACCGCAGCCTTCATCGAGGCCAGCAAGCCGGTCTACGATCTGTTCGCCGAATCCGTCGAGGGCGGCGCCGAGCTGATCGAGAAGGCCCAGGGCCTCGCGACCGAGTGACCCCCTGGACGGGCCCGGCGCAACGCCGGGCCCGCCCGTTCCTTTCCCTGGAGAACCCGATGCAAGCGATCACCCCCCGGCGGGGATTCGAAATCCTGCTGGAGATCATCACGGCGACGATCGTGGCCGGCCTTGCCGTTCTGATCGTCATGGGCACGGTCTACCGGTATTTCGGCGCGGCGCTGAGCTGGTATGACGAGGTCGCCTCGATCGGACTGGTCTGGATGACCTATTTCGGCAGTGCGCTGGCGGCGCTGAAGGGGGCGCATATCGGCTTTCCGGGGCTGGTCAATGCGATGCCGCCCGCGTGGCGGGTGCCGGTGACGCTGTTCGCCGAGGCCTGCGTGTTCTTCTTCTTCGGCCTGCTGGCCTATGCCGGCTGGAACGTCCTGGTCATCCTGGAAGGGATGACGCTGGTGTCGCTGCCCAACGTGTCGGTGCAGCTGACCCAGGCGATCATCCCGCTGGGCGCCATCCTGTTCATGATCGCCGAGGCGATCCGCCTGCCCGAAGTGCTGGCCGCGGCCCGCGGCGAAGGCTTCGTCGATCACGAGATCAAGGAAGCGCTGGGCGACATTTCCAACACCCCGCTGGAACTGGACGATGCCAGCGTTCCGGCGGCGAGCCACCGGGATCACCACACCCCCGGCGCGGGAGACAAGCGATGACGATCGGCTTCATGCTGCTGGGGATGTTCGGGCTGGCCTTGCTGAACATCCCGATCGCGGTCGCGCTCGGCCTGGTGGCGATCGCGGCGGTGGTGCTGGTGCAGGGCGTCGACATGCTGCCCAACCTGGCGCTGACCATGTTCGAGGGCGCGTCGAACTTCTCGCTGCTGGCGATCCCGCTGTTCGTGCTGGCCGGGTCGATCATGAACGCCTCGTCGATCTCGCGTCGGCTGATCGCGCTGGCCTCGGCGCTGGTCGGGTTCGTCCGCGGCGGCCTGTCCTTCGTCGTGATCGGCGCGTCGATGTTCTTTGCCGAGATCTCGGGCTCGGCCGTGGCCGGCGTCGCGGCGCTGGGGTCGATCCTGATCCCCGCCATGCGCAGGAAGGGCTATTCCAAGGAATTCTCGGCGGCGATCTGTTCGTCGGCATCCAGCCTGGCGATCATCCTGCCGCCGTCGATCCCGATGATCCTGTACGCCGTGATGGCGCAGCAATCGGTGGTCAAGATGTTCATCGCCGGGTTCGGCCCCGGCATCGTCGGGGCGATCTGCCTAGCCATCGCCGCCTATGTCCAGGCGCGCCGCTACAATTTCCCGGTCGAGGAAAGCTTCCAGATCTCCAATGTCTGGCTGCGCCTGAAAGAGGCGGGCTGGGCGCTGCTGCTGCCGGTCATCATCCTGGGGGGCATCTTCGGCGGCATCGTGACCGCGACCGAGGGCGCGGGGCTGGCGGTGGTCGCCGCGCTGTTCATCTCGATCGTGATCTATCGCGAATTCGACGTCCGCGCGCTCTACAAGGCGCTGATCGACAGCGGGGTGCAGACCGCCGTGGTGATGCTGCTGGTCGCCTCGTCCTATCTGATCGGCGGCTTCCTGACCGAGGCGCAGCTGCCGCAGCAGCTGGCCCGCGCCATCGGCGACGTGACCGAGAACAAGTACCTGATCCTGGCGATGCTGAACGTGGCCTTCCTGATCCTGGGCATGTTCCTGCATTCGGCGGCGGCGATCATCCTGGTCGTGCCGATCGTCATGCCGATGGTGCTGGCGGCCGGGATCGACCCGGTCCACTTCGGCCTGGTCGTCACGCTGAACCTGGCCATCGGGCAGCAGACGCCACCGGTCGCGTCGGTGCTGATCGCCGCCTGCTCGATCGCCAAGTCCGACATCTGGGAAACCACCAAGGCCAACATCCCCTTCATCCTGTCGCTGCTGGCCCTGCTGATGATCTGCACCTACCTGCCGGGGGTCTCGCTGGTGCTGGTCCACCTGATCTACGGAGCGTGATGCCATGACTGCCGCACAAAAGCCGCTGCCCCTGCAGGGCGTTCGCGTCCTGGACGTCAGCCAGGTCATGGCCGGCCCGTTCGCCTGCATGCTGCTGGGCGACCTCGGCGCCGACGTGATCAAGGTCGAGCCGCCGACCGGCGACCAGACCCGCAGCGCGATGGGGTTCAAGCTGAAGGGCGACGACAGCCTGGGCTTCCTGAACATGAACCGCAACAAGCGGTCCATCGTGCTGGACCTGAAGTCCGAGGAGGATCGCGAGATCTTCCTGGCCCTTGCCAGGACCGCCGATGTCATCGTCGAGAACTATCGCCCCGGCGTCGTGAAGAAGCTGGGCATCGACTATGACACCGTGTCGCGGATCAACCCCGGCATCATCTATGCCAGCATCTCGGGCTTCGGCCAGACCGGCCCGTGGGCCACGCGGCCCGGGTTCGACCTGATGGCGCAGGCCGCGTCCGGGATCATGTCGATCACCGGCCATCCGGACGGGCCGCCGGCGAAATCCGGCGGACCGCTGGCCGATATCGGCTGTTCGCTGTTCGCCGTCTACGCGATCCTGGCCGCCTATATCGGCCGCCAGACCACCGGCGAGGGGCAGTTCATCGACGCCTCGCTCTACGAGGCGGGGCTGTCCTTCGCGGTGTGGGACATCTGCGACTACTGGGGCACCGGCGTCATTCCCGACCGGATCGGCACCGCCAACCGCATGGCCGCGCCCTATCAGGCGGTCCGGGCCAGCGACGGGTATTTCGTCTTGGGGGCCAACAACGACCGGCTGTATCGCCGGCTGTGCGAGACGATCGGCCGGCCGGAGCTGATCGAGCATCCCGATTACCGCACCAACGCGCTGCGGATGACCAACCGCACGGCGCTGATCGCGGAACTGGAAAAGACCCTTGTGCAGGGCACCCGCGAGGAATGGGTGGACAGGCTGCTGGAGGCCGGCATCCCGGCCGGGCCGATCCTGGATTATTCCGAGGCGCTGGGGAACCCGCAGGCCGATGCGCGCAACATGGTGATGCCGATCCAGCACCCGGTCGAGGGCGAGGTGAAGAACATCGGCTTTCCGGTGAAGCTGCGCGGCACGCCGCAGCAGGTGCGGCGGCATCCGCCGCTGCTGGACGAACACCGCGCCGAGATCCTGCGCGAACTGGGCATCACCGCCGGCAGCGAGTCGGCCGATGTCTGACGCGGGGCGCACGACAGGCAGCCGCGACACGGCGGCCCCGCAAGGCGACGTGACGCTGCGGATCGAGGGGCCGGTGGCCCATGTGACCTTCGACCGGCCGGCGGCGCGCAACGCCATGACCTTTGCGATGTACGCGCGGCTGGGCGAGATCTGCGACGAGCTGGAGCGCCGTGACGACCTGCGCGCCATCGTGTTCCGCGGCGCCGGCGGCGCCTTTGTGGCGGGCACCGACATTTCGGAGTTCACGCAGTTCTCCGGCGGCGAGGATGGCGTGGCCTACGAGGCGCGGATCGACGCGACGCTGACCCGGCTGACCCGCCTGCCGGCGCCGACGCTCGCGGTCATCGACGGCGCGGCCGTCGGCGGCGGGCTGGCGATTTCCGCGGCCTGCGACCTGCGCATCGTCACGCCGCGGGCGCGGTTCGGGGTCCCGATCGCACGAACCGTCGGCAACACGCTGTCGGCGGTCAATATCGCCCGGTTGATCCGCGCCCTGGGCGACGGTCCGGTGCGGCAGATGCTGCTGCTGTCGGTGCTGCTGGACGGCGAGACCGTCCACCGGCTGGGCTTTGCCAGCGCCTGCGTGGCCGAGGACGAGCTGGAATCCGAGGCGGCGCGGCAGATCAGCCGGTTGTGCGAGGCCGCACCGCTGACGATCCGGGCCTGCCGCGAGCTGTTGTTGCGGCTGTCGGACATCGCGCCCGACGACACGGATGTCATCGCCCAAGTCTATGCGAGCCGGGATTTCCGGGAGGGCGTGACCGCGTTCACGGAGAAGCGCAAGCCCGAATGGCAGGGCGCGTAGGCGGCCGGATCGATCAGGCCGCCGGCGTTGCTGGTCAGCCGTTATCGGCCGCCGGTTGCGCCAACAGCCATTCGCGCACCGTTTCAAGCTTGTTCCTGAGATGCTGCTTGAGGATCGCCGACAGCCCTTCGGCATTGCGATCCTCGAGACAGCGCATGATCGCCTCGTGCTCCTCGGTGGCGCGCGCCCAGCGTTCCGGGGTCATGTTGGCGACGTAGCGGGCGCGGCGCACCCGGGCCGCCAGGGACCGGTACTGCGCGCTCAGCGTGGCGTTGCGTGCCGCGGCAAGGATGGCTTCGTGAATCTGCTGGTTGGTCGCGAAATACCCGTCCAGCTCGTGCGCCTCGTAATGCGCGACCATCCGGTCATGCAGGACCCGGATCGCCCGCACCTCGTCGTCGGTGATGTTCCGGCACGCCAGCTCGCCGGCCAGCGCCTCGAGCGCGGCCATGACCGGAAAGACCTCGTCCAGATCTTCGATGGTGATCTGGCTGACCCAGGCGCCGTGGTTGGGTTCCAGCCGGACCAGCCCGTCCATGGCCAGCACCTTCAGCGCCTCGCGCAGCGGTGTGCGGGACACGCCGTAAAGGGCGCAGAGATCCTTTTCCGGCACCTTCTTGCCCGGCTGCAGGTCGCCGCGAATGATGAGTTCCTGCAGCGCCTGGGTCAGTTCCTCGTGCAGCGACTTGCGCCGCAGCGGGGTTCGGGATTTCACCGACAGGCTCATCGGACCGGTCCCCCGCTCGTCTCTCGGTCGGGCAGGGCGAGGTCAAGCAACCGGGCGACGTGGAGGGCGGCGCGTCCGGTTCCGTCGGCGATCTGGTGGCGGCACGAGGTTCCGTCGGCCACGATGATCGTCTCGGACGCCTCGGCCCGGATGGCGGGAAACAGGCTCAACTCTCCCATCCGGCGCGAGATCTCCTCGGTGTCCACCCCATAGCCGAACGCTCCGGCCATGCCGCAGCAGCTCGTCTCGACCATCTCTACCGCGGTATCGGGCAGCAGCGCCAACGCCTTGTGGATCGCGGGCATCACGTCCATCGCTTTCTGGTGGCAGTGGCCATGCAGCAGGACCCGGGCAGCGGGCGAGCGGAAGGCGATGGGAAGCCGTCCTGCGTCATGTTCGTCGGCGATGTACTCCTCGAACATCCGGGCCGCGACGGCGACGCGTAGCGTGTCGTCGCCGGGCAGCAGAGCCGGGATCTCGTCGCGCAGCGTCAGCAGGCTGGATGGTTCCAGCCCGACAATGGTGCGGCCCGCCTCCACATGCGGCAGCAGCGCGTCCATCAACCGGCGCGCCTCGGTCCGGGCCCGGTCGACCAGGCCGGCCGACAGGTAGGTGCGGCCGCAATGCAGCGGCCGGCCGCCGCCGGCGGGGCGGGCCACCGTCACGGCCTTACCGGCGGCATTCAGCACGCGGACCGCGGCGCGCAGGTTCTCGGGCTCGAAATAGCGGTTGAAGGGATCGGCGAACAGCACGACATCGGCGTCGGCCGGATCGCCACATTCGTCGTCGCGGAACGGCCGCACCGACCAGACGGGCAGGGGCCGCCTGGCCGAGAACCCGGTCGCCCCCTGCATCATGCGGGCCAGCAGGGGCACCCGGTTGCGCAGGTTGACCGCCCAGTGCAGGCGCGAGGCGAGGGGCGCGTAATCGGGCAGAAAGGCCACCAGCCGGTCATGCAGCGACAGGCCGGCCCGGTCGGCGCGGGCGGCCAGCACCTCGATCTTCATCCGGGCCATGTCGACGCCGGTGGGGCATTCCCGCTTGCAGCCCTTGCAGGACACGCACAGCTTCAGCGTCTCCATCATCTCGTCGGAGGCCAGCGCGTCGGGGCCGAGCTGGCCCGAGATGGCAAGACGCAGCGTGTTGGCCCGGCCGCGCGTCACGTCGCGTTCGTTGCGGGTCACCCGGTAGGACGGGCACATCGTGCCGCCCGCCAGCTTGCGGCAGGCGCCGTTGTTGTTGCACATCTCGACGGCGCCCTGGAACCCGCCGCCCTCGCCCGGCCAGGCCGACCAGTCGAACCGGGTCCTGAGCGGCTTGACCGCGTAGTCCGGGGAGAACCGGAACAGGCTGCGGTCGTCCATCCGCGGGGCGTCGACGATCTTGCCGGGATTGAAGCGGCGCTGGGGATCGAACAGGTCCTTGACCTGCCGGAACAGCGCCGTGATCTCGGTCCCGAACATGCGGTCGTGGAATTCCGAGCGCACGATCCCGTCGCCATGCTCGCCGGAATGGGATCCCTTGTACCTTGCGACCAGCGCAAAGGCCTCTTCGGCGATGGCGCGCATCCGCTTGACGTCGCCGTCCAGCTTGAGGTTCAGCACCGGGCGCACGTGCAGGCAGCCGACCGAGGCGTGGGCGTACCACGTTCCCTTGGTGCCGTGCCGTTCGAACACCTCGGTCAGTTCACGCGTGTACTCGGCAAGGTCGGGCAGTTCGACGGCGCAATCCTCGACGAAGGAGACGGGTTTCCCTTCCTGCTTCATGGACATCATGATGTTCAGGCCGGACTTGCGGACCTCTGCGATCTGGGTCTGCAGGCGCTGGTCCGTCACCGGCACGACTCCGCCCCAGCCGTCGCCCTCATGCGACCAGTCGAATCCCAGCCCGTTCATCTGCCGTTCGAGCGCCTGCAGCTTTTCGGCGTTGGCCGCGTCGTCGCCTTCGTCGAACTCGACCAGCAGCAGCGCCGCGGGTGTGCCGCGGACGAACTGCTCGACGGTGCTGCGGAACAGGGGGATCTGCCGGGCGAGGCCGATCATCGTGCTGTCGACCAGTTCGACGGCGATGGGGTTCACCGCCACGAGATGCTGGGTCGCCCGCATCGCCTGGTAGAAGCTGGGAAAGTGGCAGACTCCCAACACCCGGCGGCCGAGCACCGGCCACAGCCGCAGCTCGATTTTCGTGAAATAGGCCAGCGTGCCTTCGCTGCCGACCAGCAGATGCGCCAGGTTGACGGGGCGGTCACCGGGCACAAGCGCGTCGATGTTGTAGCCCCCGACCCGGCGGGTCAGCTTGGGGATGCGCGCGTCGATCAGGTCCGCATTGTCGCGCCCCAGCGCCAGCAGCTGGTCGACCATCGGCTGCGGCGGCCCGCCCGGGGTGCCGACCGGTCCGAAGGTGGCCACCGTGCCATCGGTCATGATCGCCTCGATGGACAGGACATTGTCGCGCATGGTGCCGTAGCGCAGGGACCGCCCGCCGCAGGAGTTGTTCGCGGCCATCCCGCCGATCGTGGCCCGCGAGGCGGTCGAGACGTCGACCGGGAACCACAGCCCGTGCGGCTTGAGCGCCCGGTTCAGATCGTCCAGCACGATCCCCGGCTCGACCACGACGCGGCGGTTCTCGGGGTCCAGCTCCAGGATGCGGTTGAAGTGGACCGAATTGTCCAGGATCAGGCCCGAGTTGACCGTCTGGCCGCACTGGGATGTGCCGCCGCCGCGGCCCGTCACGGGGACGCAAGCGGCACGGGCGGCGGCCAAGGCAATCTCGACATCCGCGCGCCCCCGGGGGATCGCCACGCCTTCGGGCACGATCTGGTAGAAGGATGCATCCGTGGAATACCGGCCGCGCGAGAACGCGTCGAACAGGACCTCGCCCTGAAAATCCTGCCGCAAAGCCTGGTCCAGCATCCCGCGCCCCCCGTCCATGTTGACTTCCAGATAGTGGAAGTGGATACATAATGCAAAATTAAATGTGGATGACGGAGCGGCCGCGTGTCGCAGGAGGAACAACGGATGACACACCGAGCCGGACGCCATTTCCTGCAGATTCCCGGGCCGAGTCCGGTGCCCGATCGGGTGCTGCGTGCCATCTCGGCCCAGGTGATCGACCATCGCGGCCCGGACTTCGCCGAGGTCGGCACCCGGGCGCTGGACGGGATGAAGTGGGTGTTCAAGACCGCGCAGGACGTGTTCATCTACCCTGCCTCGGGCACCGGCGCGTGGGAAGCGGCGCTGGTCAACGTCCTTTCCCAGGGCGACCGGGTGCTGATGTACGAAACCGGACATTTCGCGGCGTTGTGGAAGAAGATGGCCGAGAAGCTTGGCCTGAAAGCGGAATTCATCGAGGGCGACTGGCGGTCGGGCGCCGATCCGGATGCGATCGAGCGGCGCTTGCGCGAGGACCGGGCGCACGAGATCAAGGCGGTCTGCGTCGTGCACAACGAAACCTCGACCGGGTCGGTGTCGCCGATCGCGCAGGTCCGGCAGGCGATCGATGCTGCCGGCCACCCGGCGCTGCTGATGGTCGACACGATCTCTGGCCTCGCATCGATCGACTTCCGCTTTGACGAGTGGGGCGTCGACGTGGCGGTGTCCGGGTCGCAGAAGGGGCTGATGCTGCCGCCCGGTTTGTCGTTCAACGCGGTCAGCGCCAGGGCGATGGAGGCGTCGCAGCGTGGCGGCATGCCGCGGTCCTACTGGGACTGGCGCGAGATGAAGGCGATCAATCCGACCGGATATTTTCCCTATACCCCGGCGACCAACATGCTGTTCGGCCTGAACGTGGCGATCGAAATGTTGCGCGACGAGGGGCTGGACAACGTCTTTGCGCGGCACCAGCGGCATGGCGCCGCCACCCGCGCCGCCGTCCGGCACTGGGGGCTGGAGGTGCTGTGCCGCCAGCAGGGGCAGGAGAGCGGCGTGCTGACGGCGGTGATGATGCCCGAGGGGCACAGCGCCGATGCGTTCCGCGCCACGGCGCTGCGGCACTATGACATCTCGCTGGGCAACGGGCTGTCGAAGGTCGCGGACAAGGTGTTCCGGATCGGCCATCTGGGCGACATGAACGACCTGACCCTGGCCGGTACCCTGACCGGTGTCGAACTGGGCCTGCGCCGGGCCGGCGTGCCCCACCAGGATGGCGGGGTGGATGCGGCGCTGGCGGTCCTGGACGACATCCCCGCGCCCGGCATGGCCGCCGAGTAGACGGATCTGCCGCCGGTTTGGGCAGCGCTCAAGCGCTGCCCGCCTGGCGCTCAGCCTGCGTCGGCGGTGAAGCCGGCCGCCTCGATGGCCCGGATCGCGCATGCCTCGTCATTGTCGGAGGTGTCGCCGGTGATCCCGATCGCCCCGACGATCTCGCCGTCCTTCCGGATCAAAACCCCGCCCGGCACGGGTACCAGGGCGCCGCCGGTCAGGGCGTTCATTGACTGGATGAAATAGGGCTGGTCCTTGGCGCGCTCGAAGATCGCCCGCGAGCCCATCCCCAGCGCGATCGCACCCTTTGCCTTGCCCTGCGCGATCTCGGGTCGCAGCAGGCTGGTGCCGTCCTGGCGCAGCAGGCATGTCAGCGCGCCGGCGCTGTCGATCACCGCGACGGTCAGCGGCTTCAGCCCCATGTCCCCGCCGATCTTCAGGCAGGCTTCGGCCATCTGCCGGGCGTCGTTGAGTGCAAGCGTCATTGTCGTGTCCCCATTCGTTCGGTGCGCGACTGCACGAAAACCGTTGAATTCGCAAGCTCCGCATCGTCCCGGTCGTCGCTCTCGAGCGGCCTGACGGGCAGATCGGTCCTACCAGCCCGCCTCCCATGGCGGAGCGCCGCGATACCGCTCGGCCAGGTAATCGACAAGCGCCCGGACCTTGGCCGCAAGGTGGCGGTTATGCGGGTAGAGTGCGTGAACGCCGTTGGGGGCCGGCTCGAATTCCGCCAGCAGCCGGACCACGCGCCTCGACCGGAGCGCCTCGCCGGCGACGAAGGCCGGCACGCAGGCCAGCCCGAGCCCTGCCTCTGCCGCGCGCAGGCAGGCCTCGGCGTTGGAATAACGGATGCGCCCGTGCACCGGGACTGCCCGCTCTGCTGCATCGACGTGGAACAGCCAGCGGTTCGGGTCGCGGAAGTTCGTGTCGATGATGCAGTCGTGATGCGTCAGGTCATCCGGAGCCACGGGCGTGCCGCTGCCCTCCAGATAGGATTGTGCGCCGACCACGACGATGCGGACCTCGCACAGCTTGCGGGCGATCAGGCTGGAATCGTCGGGTCGTCCCACCCGGATGGCCATGTCGAACCCCTCGTCGACCAGGCTGATCACCCGGTCGGAGAAGTTGACGTCGAGCTCGATGTCGGGGAAGCGAAGGGCGAAGTCGTTGAGCACGGGTGTCAGTTCCAGCCCGCCGAAGGTCAGCGGCGCGGTGAGCCGCAGCCGCCCGCGCGGCCTCTGCGAGCTGTCGCGGATCGCCAGGTCGAGGTTGTCGAACTCCTCGATGATTGGTCGCAGCCGCTCGTAATAGGCCTGGCCGGCTTCGGTCGGCGCGACGGAGCGCGTGGTCCGATCGAAAAGCCGCACGCCAAGCTCGGCCTCGAGCCGCGAGACGAGCTTGGAGGCCTGGCCCGAGCTGGTGCCAAGGCGGTCTGCGGCGCCGGTGAAGCTGCGTGCCTCCAGCACCGCGATGAACATCCGATGGGACTCCAGACGGTCCATGTGGTTCCTACGACGCGCAATCAGATCGGTGGAGTGTCACTGCCCCGTTAGTCACCTGCAATCAGCTTCGGACCACCCAATCTGCGATCGCCGGCAGCAGCTCGTCCATCACCGCCTGGATGGCTGCGACCACCGCAGGCGCGCTGTCGCTGGCGGCCGGGGCAGAGCCCGCGACGCGGCGGGAGGCGATCAGGGTCTGATCCACGTCGTTCAGCAGGAACAGTTCCATGTCCACGCGCGCGATGAGATTGCGTGCCGGGTCCGCCTCGATCTGGAAGGCGTCGATCCGCGCCAGCAGCACGCGTTCGGCCAGCGGCCCGTTCTCGACCTGGCCGACATAGCCGATGCGCCCGGTCCCTGCGACGGATCGGATCAGCAGGGATTGCAGCAGCAGCGGCACGTCGTCGCTCCACCGGGCGCCGGGCAGGTAGGTGACCGAGCGGGGGTCCGGCCTGACGAGGATGCGGTCCGTGGCGATGGCCGCCGGTGCCTCGGGCCGGGCCACCACCAGCGTGCGGGAGGATCGGCTGCCTGTCACGGTACCCGACGCGGGCGCCAGATCGAACGTGTCCAGCGCCGTCCTTGAACCGCTCAGCGCGGACAGGGCGCTGCAGCCCGACAGCGAAGCGACGGCGCCCAGCAGGGCCGCACGGCGGGACAGGTGCCGGATCGTCATCATCTCATCTCCGATACTCGGGAACCCGGTCCTGCAGCAGGAACCGCGCCGGATCACGCTCGAGACTGCGTACAACATCGCTGAGGGCGCGCACCAGACCGCGCGCCTCGGCCCCGAGCCGTGACAGTTCGGGCAGGCCCGTGGTGGCGAAGTTGCTGAGCCCCGGGCCGGTGGCGGCAACGGCTTCCTGCAACTGCCCCATGACCGTGTCGCCGCGCGCGATCAGCGCCCGCAGATCGGTGGTGATCGCGGGCAGGTCCGTCGCCAGCTGGGTTGCGGCCGCATCGATGCTGGCCGAGGCCGAGCGGATGTCCCCCA
Source organism: uncultured Paracoccus sp. (assembly GCF_947496875.1). Classification (GTDB taxonomy): domain Bacteria; phylum Pseudomonadota; class Alphaproteobacteria; order Rhodobacterales; family Rhodobacteraceae; genus Paracoccus. Next base: position 97,221 of record NZ_CANMEH010000003.1, read on the forward strand.
GCACCGGCGCAAGATCGGTGTCCATCAGCGCATTCGCTGTCTCGAACGCCGTCGTGGCCCCCGTCAGGGCGCCGTCCGCCAGCGACAGCGACCGTTCCATCGCCGACAGGGTGGTGCCCGCGCGGTCGAGGAGTTGCGTCGCCCCGGCAATCGCCGCCTGCGCGTCGGTGGTCAGTGGCGCCAGACCCTGTGTGAAGCCGGTCAGGTCGGCCGCCACGCGGTCGATCGCCTCGGATCCCGCGGTGACCGCGGCCCGGATGTGGGCCACCACCGCGGGCAGATCACGCTCTGCCGTGGTCTGGATGGCCGTGAGCGCGGGCCCGATCCCGGCGAGTGCCTCGCGCGCGTCCGCGACCAGTTGTGCGGCGTCGCCTGTGGTGAGCGTCTTGAGCGAGTCCGATGCTTCGGTCACCGCAGCAAACGCCGTGTCCGCGGCATCGACGGTCCGCTCGACTTCGACCAGCCGGCTGTTCAGCAGCTCTGCCGTCTGGCCGAACCCGTCCAGCGCGGCGGTGGAGCCCGCGGCAACGTCCCTGACCGCGGTGTCGAGGGCGCCGAGGGTCTGGGCCAGTTGGTCGGCAATTGCGGGAACCCGGTCGCGCATCAGCACCGCAGCGCTGTCGAACGCCTTCGCCGCGCTGCCGATCGCCGGCCGGGCGGCCTCGACCGTGACTTTAACCTCGTCGAAGGCCCCGGCTGCCGAGTTCAGCGCGGTGTCTGTGTTCGACAGGGTCGTGGTGACCGACTCACCGATGCTGTCCAGACGGGCGGTAAAGCTGGCGATCTGATCGGAGGCATCGCGTACGGTCCGCGCCACGTCGGAGAACTCGGTCAGGGCTGCGTCGAGATTGGCCGACGAAGCTTCGACGTTGCGCAGGATGCCGGTGACATGCGTGCGGTTCTCGGCGCTGACCAGCTCCTGAAGCTGGCCCAGAAGCGCGTTCGCCTGTGCCATAAGGTCCGGCGCGTCCTCGACCAGACCCTGCACGGTCGAGCGGCGCGAGGGGATGATCGGCAACTCGCCTTCGGCGGCCGTCAGGGGAGGGGCGTCGCCCGGGCCACCGGACAGGGAGATGTAGGCCACACCGGTAACGCCCTGCGACATCAGCTGCGCCACGGTATTTTCTCGCACCGGGGTGGTCGCGTCGATCTCGATGGTGGCGAGGACCTTGGCCGGATCCTCATCGAAGATCTGCAGTCCGATGACGCTGCCCACCGGGATGCCGTTGAACAGCACGTCGCCCGATGCATCCAGCCCCGACACATCTTCGAACAGGATGCCATAGAGACGGTATTGCCGTTCAAGCTGCACGTTCGCCAGCCAGATGAAGAATCCCAGCATTCCGAGGATCCCCAGCAGCGTGAAGAGGCCGATCAGGATGAAATTCGCGCGGGTTTCCATCACGGCTCCTCGGCGGGTTCAGTCGGACGGGCGGAAGCTGTTGCGGCAGCTGCACGGGCCCGGGGACCGTTGAAATATTCGCGCACCCACGGGTGATCGACCTGCTGCATGTCCGCCAGCGTGCCAACGGCGAGGACCCGGGCGTCGGCCAGCACCGCCACCCGGTCGCAGATCGCGTAGAGCGAGTCCAGATCGTGGGTCACCAGGAACACCGTCAGGCCGAGCGCGGCCTGCAACTGGCGGATCAGCGTGTCGAACGCGGCGGCCCCGATCGGGTCCAGTCCGGCAGTCGGCTCGTCCAGGAACACGATCTCGGGATCCAGCGCGATGGCGCGGGCAAAGCCGGCGCGCTTGCGCATGCCGCCGGACAGCTCGGCCGGGTACTTGTGCTGCGCGTCGTCGGGCAGGCCGACCATGCGGACCTTGAGCGCCGCCAGGGTGACGCGCAGGTCCTCGGCCAGGTCCATCTGCTCGCGCATCGGCGCCTCGACGTTCTGGCGCACCGTCAGGGAGGAGAACAGCGCCCCATCCTGGAACATGACGCCCCAACGGCGGCGCAGGCGTCGATACTGCGCCTCGGGGGTGTCGCGAACGCTCTGCCCCAGCACCTCGATGGTGCCGGCGTCCGGTTTCAGCAGGCCGACGATCTGGCGCAGCAGGACCGACTTGCCGGTGCCGGAGCCGCCGACGATGCCGATCACCTCGCCCCGCATGACGTCCAGGTTCACGCCGTCATGCACCGCGTGATCGCCGAACCGCTTGACGAGGCCGCGGACCCGGATGACCGGCTGATCCGGCGCCATGTCGGTCGCCGTCATACGCCCACCACCGCAAAGAAGATCGAGAACATCGCGTCGGCCACGATGACCATGAAGATCGACAGCACGACCGACAGCGACGTCAGCCGGCCCAGGGATTCCGCATGACCTTCGACCATCATCCCCTCGTAGCAGCCGATGATCCCGATGATCAGGGCGAAGAACGGCGCCTTGATCATGCCGACGCCGAAATGCCAGCCATCCGTGTTGGCGACCAGCCGCGTGCGGAACACCGCGGGCGACACGCCAAGTTCGATCCAGGACATGATCGCCCCGCCGATCAATCCCGAAATGTCGGCGATGAAGCCGAGGACCGGCAGCATCAGGATCAGCGCCAGCACGCGCGGCACCACGAGAACCACGACCGGATCCAGCCCGAGTGTCCGCATTGCGTCGATCTCCTCGCGCATCTTCATCGACCCGATGGCGGCGGTGAATGCCGAGCCGGACCGGCCTGCGACGATGATTGCCGTCAGCAGGATGCCGAGTTCGCGCAGGACCGAGATCGCGATCAGGTCGACCACGAACACCTCGGCCCCGAACTGGCGCAGCTGGGCCGCCCCCTGGAATGCCAGCACCACCCCGATCAGGAACGCCATCAGGGCGACGATGGGGATCGCCTTCCAGCCCACCTCCTGCATGTGATGCACGACCGAGGTCAGCCGCAGCCGGCTGGGCCGCAGCAATGCGGCGACCAGCGCTGCGATGACCTGCCCCAGAAACCCCGTCAGGGCGATGGCTACCTGAACCGCGCCCGCGGTGCCGCGCCCCAGTGCCTCCAGCCGGTCGGTCAGGCCCGGCTCCGGTTTCTTCTTCGGGGCCTCCGTCGGCAGGTTGCGTCGGACGGTTTCCAGCAACTGCCCTTGCGCGTCACTGTACCCCAGAAGATCGACCTGCCGCTGCGCCGTGGACAGGCGACGTTCCAGTTCGACCAGCAGCCACGCCCCGGATGCATCCAGCCGATGCACCTGCGTGATGTCCAGGACTGCGGCGCCGCGGCCGTCGCGGAGGAGGGCCGTCCGGTCGATCCGGCTCACCGCCTCCACCGACAGATCGCCCGCGATCGAGATCCGCTCATCCGTCACCGCGATGCGGACAGGCGTGGCACCGGACGCGAGGTCGCTTGCTGTCATCGAGGGGAGCCGCGCTTTGACACATCTCGGGCATGCCCGATGCGGGGCATCAACTCAACCCTGCCGATAGTGGCGCGATCGGACCGATCATGTGACCTGGTGCAGCTGCCCCGGGGCGCCTCGACGAGAACTGTCGGGGCTGTCGCATGGCCCGCTCGGGTATTCTGCATGACAACGGTTCGTGAGATCTGGGCAAGGGGCCGGACACCGGCCGCACCCGTGCCGTCAACAGCCAACACAGATGCGCGCGGAATCGGCGCGTGGGCATTCAACGGCCTTGCGTGGCCGTCCGCAATGCCCACGCGCCGATGTCGTGGTCCCGGATCGGCAATGGCCAACCCGAGAATGGCGTTACCGGCTTTTTGCCTTTGCCACGGTGTCGGCAACGATGTTCTTCGTGCTGGGTGCCGCAGCGATCACTTTCGGCGTCACCTTCTTCGGCTTCTTTTCATCGCGCCGCTTGTTCATGCCCTTGGCCATGATCGAAGTCCTTCCAAAGCGGTCTCCATCAGACCGACTGCCCACAGTACACCTTATACCATGAATAGCCATAACGCCGTCGCCCTTTCCGGTGTCGCCCACCGCTGCCGATCAGATCTGCTCGACTCCGTGTCGCCAATCGCATCCGATCGTGGTCTAGTGACGGCGTGCTGAGGGGGGAAACCAATGACCGAGACCGAGCCAGGCGTCCTGCTGATCACCGGCGCATCGAGCGGTATCGGCGCCGAAACGGCGCGGGCCGCGGCCGCAAGGGGCTGGCGACTCGCCCTCGCTGCCCGGTCGCTCGACAAGCTGAACGACCTCGTCGCCGAACTGGGCCCTGATCGCGCCTGCGCCATCGCATGCGACGTTTCCGATTGGGACGACCAGCAGCGGATGGCAGCCGCAGCCCTTGAGCGCTTCGGCCGTATCGACGCGGTCTTCGCCAATGCCGGGACCGGGGGCGAACCTGGCGGCTTTTCCGGCGCCCCGCCGGAGAGCTGGCGGCGGATGGTCGACGTCAACATCCTTGGCGTGGCCTACACGCTGCGTGCCACGCTGGAGCACGTGAAGGCGGCGCGGGGACACGTGCTGATCACCAGTTCCATCGCCGGGCGCCGGGTGCTGGCGGGGTCGATGTATGCCGCCACCAAATGGGCAGTGTCGGCGATCGGCTACGGGCTGCGCGAGGAGCTGCGCGGCACCGGTGTTCGCGTCACACTGATTGAGCCGGGGATGGTGGACACGCCCTTCTTCGACGCGGCCAAGCCCGATGCGCTGCGGCCCGGCGACGTGGCCCGCAGCGTGATCTATGCGCTCGAACAGCCCCCGGGCGTGGACGTCCACGAACTCGTTATCCTGCCCACCCCGCCGCTGACGTAAAGGTGGCCGGGATGGCGGGATGTCTCGGAACGCTCCGCCTTGCCGGGCCTCTGCGCCCCACCTATATGGGGCGAACATGAAAACGCCGTGCGGGCCGGTGGGCGTATCCGGCTGAACGTCGAGGCGTGCTGTTGACATCTTCCGACCACACACAAACTCCGCAGGTCCGTGAAGCCAAGGACTGGGTCCGTATCCTGGCACGATATCGCGAACCGTCCACGCGCCGCAGCATTTTCGAACTTGTCGTCACACTAGTGCCATTTGCGCTGCTGTGGGTGCTGGCCTGGGCGTCCATGTCGATCAGCTATTGGCTGACACTCGCCATCGCGATCCTGAACGGGCTGTTTCTGGTCCGCATCTTCTGCATCCAGCATGATTGCGGTCACGCCTCGTTCTTTCACAGCCGCAGGGCGCAGGACTGGGTCGGTCGCTGCCTGGGGGTGCTGACGCTGACCCCCTATGACGTGTGGCGGCGAACGCATTCGATCCATCACGCGCAGCACGGCAATCTCGACCAGCGCGGCATCGGCGACGTTCTGACGCTCACGGTGGCAGAGTACCGCGCCCGCGGACGTTTTGGCCGGCTGCTCTATCGGCTCTATCGTCACCCTGTCGTGCTGTTCGTCCTGGGGCCCAGCTACCTGTTCCTGCTGCAGAACCGCCTGCCGCTGGGACTGATGACCTCGGGCTGGCGCTACTGGATCTCGGCGATGGGGACAAATGCCACGATCGCCATCGTTCTCGCGCTGATGATCTGGCTGGGCGGGCTGATGCCGGTGCTGCTGATCTACATTCCGACCTCGGTGATCGCCGCGACGATCGGTGTCTGGCTGTTCTATGTCCAGCACCAGTTCGAGGAGACGCACTGGGCCGAAAACGACGCCTGGCAGTTGCACGAGGCGGCGCTGGCCGGGTCCTCGCATTACGTGCTGCCGCGGCCGCTGCGCTGGCTGTCCGCGAATATCGGCATCCACCATGTCCACCATCTGTACAGCCGGGTGCCTTTCTACCGCCTGCCCGAGATCCTCCGCGACCATGCCGAACTGGCCGCGGCGCAGCGGCTGACCCCGCGGGAGAGCCTGCGATCGGTGAACCTGCATCTGTGGGACGAAAAGCTGAACCGGCTGACCTCGTTTCGCGAGGCGCAGCGTCGCTACGGCACCGCATAGGGCTGCCGTGCCGGCAACCGATCGGCTGCGGTCCCGTCGATGACCAACACCGCCGTTCGACCAGGCGGACGTCGTCTAGTTCGAGGCGGCCCCGCCCCGCAGATGCTCGTCGAAGAAGGCCAGCGTGCGTTCCCAGGCGAGCGTCGCCGCCTGTTCGTCGTAGCGCGGGGTCGTGTCGTTGTGGAAACCGTGGTTCACGTCCGGGTAGAAATGGACGGTGAACTCCTTGCCATGTTCCTCCAGCGCCGCCTTGTAGGCGTCCCATCCCGCGTTGATCCGCTCGTCCAGACCGGCATAGTGGATCATCAGCGGGGCCTGGATCTGCGGCACGTCCTCGGCGGCGGGCTGCCGGCCGTAGAAGGGGACCGAAGCGGCCAGCTCGGGGTAGGCCACCGCGAGCGCGTTGCAGACCCCGCCACCGTAGCAGAACCCGACGCACCCGACCCGACCGCTGCTGTCGGGGTGGTCCCGCAGGAACTCGAATGCTGCAAAGAAGTCTTCCATGAGTTTCGCAGGGTCGAGCTCGCTCTGCATCTGGCGGCCATCGTCGTCGTTCCCGGGATAGCCGCCGAGTGGCGTGAGGCCGTCGGGTCCGAACGCAAGATAGCCGGCCTTGGCGGTGCGGCGGACGACATCCTCGATGTAAGGGTTCAGACCACGGTTCTCATGGACCACCAGAACAGCGGGCAGCGGGTCCTCCACGCCGGCCGGCTTGGCCATCAGGCCGCGAATGGTGCCGTGACCGTCGGGGCTTTCGTATTCAACGATTTCCGTTTCGATCGCCGGGTCATCGGCCGCCACCTGCTGGGCGAGCGCGTAATTCGGCTGGAGCTGTTCGAGAAGCATCGCGCCGGTGACCCCCGCCGCGGCGTAGCGGCCGGCCATCGACATGAACTCCCGCTTGCTCAGCCGACCATGCACGTAGCCGTCGAAGATCTCGAGGATGCGCGGGTCAAAGTCCGACGCGCGCTTGGGTTTGATGGGGGTCATGGTGCTCTCCTTCGGAGGACGACGCGGCCAAGGGTCAGGCTGACGGAACCAAGCGCGCATCTGCCTCGACCGTTACCAGGACGGAAATCAGGCGAATGCCGGTTGCAACGCGCCCGATGCCTGAGTAGGTGTCTGCTGCGCTTGGGCAGCGATTGTGCTCGCGCCATGAGGCACGTTGTCAGATCGGGTCAGGAAAACTGCCCCGCGTACCTGCCTTCCGCTGGAACGACTTCGCAGGTTGCACTAATATGGCTCAGACTCCAAGCAAATCTCGCCAGCAGGCCGAGATGGCCTTCGCCCGCGCGCAATCGCAGTTTCTTTCGCGAGAACGTGCAAGTGAAGAGGCGGAGTCCGACGCTCGACTGCGGGCGGAGAAGACATCGCGGCTGAGGGAAGCGCGGTTGGCAAAGGAACGTGCCGATCGCGAGAATCCGGTAGCCGCACCCAAACCGACAAAATCACCCGAGGCGTGATCCACGGGCCAACACCACCAGAAACGGGATAAAGATTTGAGAAACACCAAGGGCAATGATCTTGCCGATCGCCGCGAGGCCGCGGCCAAGGCCAAGGCCGCTCTCCTCGAAGCCCATCGGGCCAGGGTCGAGGCTGCAGAGCCGACCCGGCTGGCACGGCAGGAAGAGCGCCTCGCGATCGCAGCGGCCCGCGAAGAACGACTGGCGGAGCGGGAAAAGGCGAAGCGTGCAGCGCAGGAGGAGGCGCGCATCGCCGCCGAGGCCGCCGAACGTCAGGCAGCCATCGATGCGGCCGCAAAGGCCGAGGTCGAGGCACGTGAGAAGGCCGACAACCGGATCTCGCGCGTGATTGCGGACGAAGCGGCCCGCAAGGCCGAGCGCGACCGGCGTTACGCCAATCGCAGGGCAAGACAGAAGTAGCGGTCGTTTCCGCACGCAGCCTGAACTGCGACGCGCGCCGGCGCCGGTGCCCAAGGGCGGCACGCGGCGTTCAAACTGCGCCGCAGACGGGGCGCATACCTGCTGCGCACCGTCTCGATGCGCAAGCGTATCGACTGGCCCTCGCCGGACCGGGTGCTACGTCCCGGTTTCCGCTTCGACGAGGCCCGCGAGTTTGCGCAACGAATCCTGCCAGCCGAGGTAGCAGGCGTCGGGCGGGATCACGTCCGGAATACCCCGCTGCTCGACGCTCACCTCAGTGCCGGCCGAGACGGGCTTCAGGACCACGGTGACGATCATCTCTCCGGGCAGGTTCGGGTCGTCGAAGCTGTCGGTGTAGACGAGCCGCTCGCCGGGGACGACCTCCCTGTAGGTGCCGCCGAAGGAATGGCTTTCGCCGGTCGCGAAGTTGCGGAAGCTCATCCGGTGGCTGCCGTCCGGGACGGCGTCCAGTTCCTGGACCGTGCAAAGGAAGCCGTAAGGCGGGAGCCAGCTTGCAATTGCATCAGGTTCGACGAAGGCCCTGAAGACCTTTTTTGGCGGGGCACGAAGGACACGGTGCAGATTGATCGTGAAAGGCATGATCGTCTCTCCTGTCTGAACGAAGCTGATCGGCGGACTGTTAGTGGATGCCGTTCACGCCACCGCTGCTTCCAGCGCCGCGATGTCGATCTTCCGCATCGTCAACATCGCCTGCATCGCTCTTCTGGCCCTGGCGCGATCCGGGTCCGTCGTCAGCTCCATCAGGCGCCTCGGCGTGATCTGCCAAGAGTGGCCCCAGCGATCCTTGCACCAGCCGCACGCGCTTTCCGCGCCGCCATTGCCCACGATGGCATTCCAGTAGCGGTCGGTCTCGGGCTGATCACCAGTCAGCACCATGAAGCTGACCGCCTCGTTCGGTCGGATGTCCGGACCACCGTTCAGGCCCAGGAACGGGCGGCCGAGGACGGTGAACTCGACGGTCAGTTCGTTGCCTGCCTCACCGCCGGGATAGTCGGCCGGCGCCATGTTGATCCTGTCCACATGGCTGTCCGGAAAGGTGCTGGCATAGAATTTCGCCGCCTTGCTGGCTTGTCCGTGGTCGAACCAGAGACAGGTGACGAGGGTGGTCATGGCCATTCTCCCTGGCTTGAGATGTACGGTTTGCCTGCGCCCATCATGAGCGCTGCCGTATCGGATTTTCGGGAACGTTCACGGCGCCACCGCCTGACGCGGCGTCCTCGTGGCGCCGAAAGCCTCGCCACTGTGGCGTTGCAGATCAACGGGCGCATTCACGCTCTCCTCATCCGCCGAAATCCTATCACACCTCGCTCTCCGGATCGAACCTGAGCAGACGCAGCGCGTTGAGCGTGACGAGGACGGTCGCCCCGGTATCGGCGAGAATCGCCAGCCACAGGCCGGTCACCCCCAGCACCGTCGTGACGAGAAAGACGAGCTTGAGGCCGAGTGCGATCGCCACGTTCTGCCGGATGTTCGCCATCGCCGCGCGGGCGAGCCGGATCGCCCCGGGCACGTCGGTGAGGTGGTTGCGCAGCATCGCGGCGTCGGCGGTTTCCAGCGCCACATCCGTGCCCGATCCCATCGCCACGCCCACATGCGCCGAGGCCAGCGCCGGCGCATCGTTGATCCCGTCGCCGATCATCATCACCCGGCCGCACGCCGTCAGTTCGCGAATCGCGGCGACCTTGTCCCCCGGCATCAGTCCGGCGCGATAATCCAGCCCCAGGGTTTGCGCGACTGCGGCCGCAGTGCGGGGGTTGTCGCCCGTCAGCATCACCGCCTGAACGCCAAGCGTGGTGAGCTGACGCGCCGCATCCGCGGCGTCCGGCCGCGGCTCGTCACGCAGGGCCAGCAGTCCGACCAGCCGATCTGCGCGGTAGACCGCGACAACGGTCTTGCCGTCGTCCTCGAGCGTTGCGGTGGCCTGCCGCGCGACGGCATCCAAAACGCCGGCTGCCTCGGCAAGCCGCGGCGAGCCCACCCAGGCGGGCGCGCCCTCGATGGTGGCCTGCGCGCCCTGGCCGGGGAGCGCCCTGGCGGCGTATGCCGGCGCCGGCGCAACATCGTCCGCCTGGGCACGGGACAGGATCGCTTGGGCGAGCGGATGGCTGGAACCGGACTCGATCCCGGCTGCCAGCGCCAGCACGTCCCGAGGCGAGCCACCGTTGGGCACGATATCGGTGATCTGCAGGCGGCCGAGGGTCAGTGTGCCGGTCTTGTCGAACGCCACATGGGTGATTCGGGCGGCGGCCTCGACCACCGCGCCGCCTTTCATGAGAAGCCCGCGTCGCGCGCCTGCCGACAGTGCGGAGGCGATGGACGCCGGAACCGAGATGACCAGCGCGCAGGGGCATCCGATCAGCAACAGGGCGAGCGCCCGGTAGATCCACGTGTCCCAAGGCTGCGCGAACGCCAGCGGCGGCACCATCGCCACCAGCAGCGCGGTGCCGACCACCGCAGGCATGTAGACGCGGCTGAACCGCTCGATGAACCGCTCGGTGGGGGCGCGGGCGCTCTCGGCCTCCTCGACCAGACGGATGATCCGGGCGATCGTGTTGTCTTCTGCAGCACGGGTCACCCGGACACGCAGAGCGGCCTCGGTGTTGATCGAGCCGGCGAAGACCTGGTCGCCCGGCTCCTTCAGGTTCGGGACGCTTTCGCCCGTGACGGGGCTCTCATCGACACCCGAGACACCTTCGATGACCTCTCCGTCGGCAGGGACGCGATCGCCGGGACGCACCAGGACCACGTGGCCGATCCGCAGGGCGGCCGCCGGCACCTCGCGCGTCGTCCCCCCGATCTCCAGCTGGGCGGTTCTGGGAACCAGACGCGCCAGCGCCCTGATTCCGTTGCGCGCCTTGCTCGCCGCGACTCCTTCCAGGACTTCGCCCACCGCGAACAGGAACACGACCAGGGCCGCTTCCTCGGCGGCGTCGATCACCAGCGCGCCGAGCGCCGCGATGGTCATGAGCATCTCGATGGTGAAGGGCATGCCCGCCCGGGCTGCGCCGACGGCCTGTCTGGCGATCGGCGCCACGCCGATGAGCGTGGCCAGGATGAAGGCCCAGTCAGCCGTTCCGGTAGGGCCGGCAAGCTTCACGGCCCAGGCGGCGACCAGGAGCAGCGCGGTGGCGATGACCAGGCGCCCCTTGCGGGTTGCGTACCACCGCGTCCCGTGCTCGCCTGCGCCGGGCGCACCACCCGCCGCAGCGTCCACATCTTCGATCGGCGGGTCTTCGATCCCCAGAGCGCCCGCGGCGCCATCCGGTAGCACGAAGCCCTTGCGCGGCGCCGGGCTTCCCTTCGGCGCGATGCCAAACCCCAGCGCCTTCACCGCGGTCTCGACCTGGTCGCGGGATGTCAGCTGCTCGTCCAGCGTCACGCGAAGTCGCTCGGCCATCAGCGCCACGTCGACCTCGCTGACCCCGGGCAGGCGCTCGACGGCCCCCCGGACCTTGCCCGCGCAGGACGCGCAGTCCATGCCCGTGACCGTCCATTCGCGCATTGTGGTGTGCGTGCTCACCATCCTGCCTTGCGCGCTGCGGACCGCGGACCGAGTCCGGCGGTCAGGGATATAGTCGCTCGGTCCGAGCACGATTCAAGTGGTTCCGGCGCCTGCCGCGGGAAAACCGCCCGCGCCGCGACGCAAGATTCGGACGTGTTCCGGCGGCCGCGGAACCTCGGTGCCTCAGCCAAAGGTATCACACGGATTGGAATCATTGCCTTATGAGTTTCTTATGAGCCGAAAGGGACTTTGACCCGGGTCGCTGCTGTGTCCCAATGCAGGCAGGGAGGACAGCATGACACGACTGACGTTCGCATGGGCCGGCATCGTTCTTGCCGTGGTGGCACCCGGGGCGGCGCTGGCCGAGGTGGAATACCGGGCTGCGGTGCTGCGGGTCGACGCGCCCGGGCCCATGCCGATCTCGCGCCTGGACCTGCCCCCAGCGGACTTGGGGTTCGCCGGGGCGGTGCTTGGAACGGCTGACAACGCGACGACCGGCAGCTTTCTTGGCCAGACCTTCACGACCGAGACGGTGACCGCGACGCCGGAGACGGCCGGGGCCGCGATGAAGCAGCTGATCGACGCCGGCGTTCCGTTCATCGTGACCCTGGCTGACGCCGCTACCACGGTGGAACTCGCGGACCTTGCCCGGGATCTGGCCGGGGATGACGTGCTGGTCGTCAACGCCTCGTCGACCGACGACCGGCTCCGCGGGGTGGATTGCCGCGCGAACCTGCTGCATGTCGCCCCCTCGGACGCGATGCTGGCCGACGGGCTGGCGCAGTACCTGGTCTGGAAACGCTGGACCGACTGGTTCCTGATCGAGGGCAGTCATCCCCAGGATCAGGCGCTCGCGCAGGCCTATCGCCGCGCTGCCGAGAAGTTCGGGGCACGGATCGTCGAGGAGCGGGTCTATGAGGACACCGGCGGTGCCCGGCGCACCGACTCGGGCCATGTGCAGGTCCAGGCGCAGATGCCGGTCTTTACCCAGCGGGCCGCCGACCATCACGTCGTCGTCGCCGCCGATCACGCCGGGGTCTTTGCCGACTGGCTGCCCTATCACACCTGGGATGCACGGCCGGTGACCGGTTCGGCCGGCCTCGTCCCGCAAAGCTGGCACCCCGCGCATGAAGCCTGGGGCGGCACGCAGTTCCAGTCGCGCTTCGAACAGCAGAGCAACCGCCCGGCCCGGGACCAGGACTACCAGGTCTGGACGGCGCTGCGGGTGCTGGGCGAGGCGGCGACCCGCACCCAGGGCGGCGACTTTGCCGCGATCCGGGACTTCGTCCTGTCGCCCGATTTCAGCCTGGCCGCGTTCAAGGGACAGAAGCTGACCTTCCGTGACTGGGACGGGCAGCTGCGCCAGCCGGTGCTGCTGGTCGCCGATCGCGTGGTCGCCTCGGTCAGCCCGCAGGAGGAGTTCCTGCACCAGGTGAGCCAGCTCGACTCGCTGGGGGTCGATCGGCCCGAAACCGAATGCAGGAAATGACAACGCGAGGGTTCAGAATGAAGTTGATCGCCGCAATGGCGTCTTCGGTGGCATTGCTCGCCGGGCCGGCTTTTGCCGACAAGATCTTTGTGTCGAACGAGAAGGGCAATTCGGTCACCGTTCTCGACTCGGACAGTCTGGAGGTGATCCACACGATCACCGGCATGCAGCGTCCGCGCGGCATCACCGCCTCGCCGGACGGCAAGGTGATCTATGTCTGCGCCTCGGACGACAATCTGGTGCGGGTCTATGATGCCGCCACCTACGAGGAACTTCCGTCGCTGCCCTCGGGACCGGACCCCGAACTGTTCGTGATGCATCCGGACGGCAAGAAGCTGTTCATCGCCAACGAGGACGACAACATCGTCACCGTGGTCGATGTCGAGACCCGTCAGGTGCTGGCCGAAGTGCCGGTCGGGGTCGAGCCGGAAGGCATGGGCGTCAGCCCGGACGGCAGGATTGTGGTCAACACGTCCGAGACCACGAACATGGCCCACCTGATCGACACCGAGAGCTACGAGATCGTCGCGAACGTGCTGGTCGACAGCCGGCCGCGCTTTGCCGAATACACGCCCGACGGCAAGATCCTGTTCGTCACCGCCGAGATCGGCGGGACCGTTGCCGCGATCGACACCGCCACGAACGAGATCACGAAGACGATCACCTTCGAGGTGCCGGGGGTTCTGCCGGAGGCGCTGCAACCGGTCGGGTTGCGGGTCACCGCCGACGGCAGCAAGGCCTATGTCGCACTTGGCCCCGCCAACCGGGTGGCGGTGCTGGACGTGGCGAGCCTCGAGGTCACGGACTACCTGCTGGTGGGGCAGCGCGTCTGGCAGCTGGGCTTTTCGCCCGATGGCCAGTTTCTTTACACCACGAACGGCAACTCCAACGACATCTCGGTGATCGATGTCGCCAGCGACGAGGTCACGGTCTCGGTCCAGGTCGGCGAACAGCCCTGGGGTGTGGTTGCGGTGAAATCGGACTAAGGAGCAAGAGATGAAGCGTATGATTCTGGCCGCCGCGCTGGCGGTGACGGCGGGTGCCGGCGCAGCCCAGCAATTCGACTATGGCTTTGCCGGCATGATGGGAAAGGCGAACCGCGTAGACCTGCCGCCGCTGACGCTCGCCTCGGGCAAGCCGGTTCAGGACGCGCCCTATGATCTGAAGTCGGGCGCCTATTACCGGATGAAGATCGTGGCGGACGGCTCGGCCGAGCTGGCCCTGTCGGGCGGCGACTTCTTCCGCGCCGTCTGGATCAACGAGATCGTCATCAACGACATCGAGGTGCGGCCGATGGGAGTCCATTCGCTGGAGTTCGACGACGCGGGCGAGGCCGAGATCAGCTTCATCGCCGTCATGCCGGGCAGCTACAGCCTCGGCATTCCCGGCTCGTCGGGGGACAGCCAGAAGGCCGTCTTCAACATCCAGTGACGCGGATCGAACGCGCATGAAGAAGATCGTCATCGCCGCTGCGGACGACACCCAGAAGGAGCGCCGCAAGGAATGACGCGACCCCCCGGCGTCGACACGGAGGCACCCGGAGGGCACGGTGCCGATGCGCTGGTCATCGCGGGGGTGAGCCATCGGTTCGGCCGGGTGACGGCACTGGACGACGTCAGCTTCACCGTCCCCAGGGGCGCGTTCTGCGCCCTTCTTGGCGTGAACGGCGCCGGCAAGACGACGCTGTTCGCGCTGATCTGCCGGCTCTACGACAGCACGTCCGGCCAGATCCGGGTGGCCGGCCACGATGCCCGCCGCGCACCGGGCAAGGCACTGGCCCGGCTGGGTGTGGTGTTCCAGAGCAGGTCGATGGATGGTGATCTGACCGTCAGCCAGAACCTTGCCTATCATGCGGCGCTGCATGGGATCGGCGGTCGCGCCGCTCGGCTGCGCGCAGGTGAGGCTCTGGAAATGGTGGAGTTGTCGGACAAGGCCGGCGCAAGGGTCAGCACGCTGTCGGGCGGGCAGCAGCGCCGGGCCGAGGTGGCGCGGGCGCTGCTGCACCGGCCCGAATTGCTGTTGCTTGACGAGGCGACCGCCGGGCTGGACATCCGGGCGCGGGCCGACCTGCTGGCACTGGTGCGCCGGCTGATCGCCAAGCAGGGCGTCTCGGCCCTGCTGGCGACCCACATCTTCGAGGAAATCGAGCCACGGGACCACGTGGTCGTCCTGCACCAGGGAAAGGTGCTCGCGGACAGCACGGCCGAGGCGCTCGCGGCGGGCGACGATCTGGGCGCGGCCTTCCTGGCGCTGACCGGGGCACGAAGGGAGCCGGCGTGACCGGCGCGTGGATCGCCTTTGCCGGGATCGCGCGACGCGAGTTCCTGCGCTTCACTCGCCAGCGCGAACGGTTCCTGGCCGCCCTTGTGCGACCGCTGGTCTGGCTGTTCATCTTTGCGGCGGGCTTCCGTTCGGTGCTGGGCCTCTCGATCACGCCGCCGTACCGCACCTATGTGCTGTATGAGGTCTATGTCACGCCGGGCCTGTGCGGCATGATCCTGTTGTTCGCAGGCATGCAGAGCTCGCTCTCGATGGTGTATGACCGCGAGACCGGGGCGATGCGCAGCCTGCTGGTCAGCCCGTTTCCGCGATGGTTCCTGCTGGGCGCGAAGCTGACCTCGGCGGTGCTGGTCTCGGTGCTGCTGGTCTACGCGTTTCTGCTGATCGCCTATCTCTGGGGCATACGCCCGCCTGCCATCGGCTATCTGACCGTCCTGCCGGCGCTGGTGCTGTCCGGGTTGATGCTCGGCTCGCTCGGGCTCCTGATATCCTCGACGATCCGCCAGCTCGAGAATTTCGCGGGGGTGATGAATTTTGTCATCTTCCCGATGTTCTTCGCGTCCTCGGCCCTCTATCCGCTGTGGCGGATGGAGGAGTCGAGCCCGCTGCTGCACGACATATGCGCGGTCAACCCGTTCACCCATTCGGTCGAGTTGATCCGCTTTGCGCTTTACGGTCAGCTTGAACCGCTGTCCCTTGCCGTGGTGCTGGGATGCACGCTGCTTTTCTTTGGCGGCACGGTCTTCATGTATGATCCGGCCAAGGGACTGTGGCGTGGCCGGAAGGGAGGTGCGGGATGATCCGGTTTCTGGCATTTGCGGTGTTGCTGGCCTGGCCGGTGGCCGGACAGGCGGCCGGCCCGGTCGATCCCGACTGGCCCTGCGTGCAGCGCCGGCAGCCGCAGTTGTCCGTGGCGCAGCTGTGGTCCGGACCGCCGGTCGACGCGGCGATCGAAGCCAGGGCGAAGGCGCCGGAGATTCGGCGCCTTGCGGAGGTGATCGCGCTGCGTCGGACGTCGATGAATCAGGCTGAGAGGCTGGTCGAGGAGTTCGCGCAGGGTGCCACCCGCGAGGATCTGACGGCGCTTTTCCTTGCCACCTTCGGGCAGATCCAGACGGCGCGCGACAGGGTGATGGCCGGGATCACCCGGTATGCCCACCAGCAGGAGGCGCTGGACAGCCAGATCGAGGACAAGCGGCACAGATTTCAGGAGATGACGGAGGCCGAGCCGCAGGACTTCGACGCGATGGACGATCTGGAGGAGGAGATCGACTGGGCGACGCGCATCTTCGTCGACCGTCAGCAGGCGCTGACCTATGTCTGCGAAACGCCTGTTATCCTCGAGCAACGCGCCTTCGCCCTCGGTCGGACGATCGCCGCCAAGCTGCCGCGCCAGCCATGATCCGCCGACGATTTGGCGTTGGCTGGCGGGTCGGCGGTGCGACAGAATATTTCGCTCGCTTCTTATTATTATCTGCCTAACATGCGGATTGCCGATCCGGGGGAGTGGTCGGCACCAGGGAGGCTGCGATGGAACATCTGCGCGCAAGGGGGGCCGCCGAATCCGCAGTGCCGGTTCGAATGGTCCGGGACGTGCTGATCGTCGATGATCATCCGCTGATGTGCGAGGCGCTGTCGATCACGCTGACCGCCGCATTCGGGCTGGGGCGCGTCCGGACGGCCCCGAGCCTTGCTGCCGCCGAGGCGTCGATCCGCAGCGACGGGGCGCCGGATGCGGTGGTGCTGGATCTCAACCTGCCGGACGTGGCCGGGGTCGAGGGGGTCGTCAGCCTGTGCGCCCGCAGTCCCGGCGCGCCGGTCACCGTCATCTCGGCCGAGGTCGACCAGGGCATGGTGGCGGCGGTGATCGGGGCGGGGGCCCGCGGCTATATCGGCAAGTCCATGCCCCGCGCCGAAATCATCGCGGCGTTCCGTGCGATGTGGGATGGTCAGACCGTGCTGCCCGACGGCTATGACCCGGAAGTCGAGGGCGACGAGGCCGGCGACCTCGCCAGGGTCTTTTCAACGCTGACGCCGCAGCAGATGAACATCCTGCGGCTGATCTGCCAGGGCCGTCCCAACAAGATCATCAGCTACGAGCTTTCGATCGCCGAGGCGACGGTCAAGACCCATGTCGCGGCGATCATGTCCAAGATCAATGTGCGCAACCGCACCCAGGCCGCCCTGATGGCCAGCAAGGCGCGGCTTTTCAGCCGCTGATCGTGCCGGTCATGGATGCTGCAGCAATCCGCCGTCCGCAGGTTGTGACGGCGAAGGGCGACATCGACGATGTCGTCGCTCAAATCGTCGCCGGTCTGGCGGGCTTCGACCCGAGCCTGGTCCTGTTCTTCGCGGTCGAGGGTGCGCAGGTCGCACCGCTCTCGGCGCAGCTGTCCGCCGGTTTCGGGCCGGATCGTCTGGTTCTGGGCTGCTCGTCGGCGGGCGGCTTTGACCTCGACGGCTATGCCGATGAGGGTGTCATCGCCATAGGCTTTCCCGCGGTGTCGTTCCGGGCAAAGGCCGTCTGGCTGTCGCGGCTGCGCCAGCATCTCGCGCTGGACTGGATGGTGTCGCTGCGCGATCTGGCCGTGCAGGTGCCTGCCCCCGCCGGCTGGTCGGGTTTCGGGCTTCTGCTCATCGACGGCATGAGTGGCCGCGAGGAGCTTGTCGCCGCGACCGTGGACGCTGCCCTGCCGGAGCTTCTGGTGCTGGGCGGGTCCGCCGCCGACGGGCTGCGTTTCGGCCAGACGCAGCTTGCAATGAATGGCGAGAGTCGTCCGGAAAGTGCGCTCTTCTGCATGATCGCGACCGATTTCGCGGTGGAGGAAGTAGTCTTCGACCACTTCAATTCGGTCGGCACGCGAATGGTCGTGACCGAGGCCGATCCGGACAACCGGCTGCTGACCGAGATCGATGCCGAACCTGCGGCCGCCGAATACGCGCGACAGATTGGCGTGGCGGTCGAGAATCTGGGTCCACGTGCCTTTGCTCGCAATCCACTTCTCGAACGGTCACGCGGGCGGCATTACGTTCGGGCGATCAGCGGCGTCACGCCGGGGGGAGGGCTCACGCTCATGTCCTCGGTCGAGACTGGCGCGGTGCTTTCGATCGGGCGGGCGCAGGGGCTGATCGAGGGGTTCAGCACCCGGATGGAACGCCTGGGCCCGGTCGAGCTGGTCCTGGGCTTTGACTGCATCCTGCGCCGCATCGCGATCGAACAGGCCGGCGAGGAGCCCGCGGTGGCCCAGCTGTGCCGCGACTTCCGGATCGCGGGCTTCAACACCTACGGCGAGCAGCATGGCGGCATCCATGTGAACCAGACCTTTGTCGGAGTCGCGTTCCTGGACCGCGGACCGGATGATGAGCGGAATGAGACGCGCGACTGAACCCCAGGACCCTGCAGCCGAACCGCTCGAACGCCGGATCCAGAAGCTGGAGCGGATCAATGCCGCGTTGATGCAGAGGATCGAGCGGATTGAGGAAGCGCGCGGACCGGCGCGAGCCCTGACCCGTGCCCGGGCCGTGCTGGAGCGCGAGGTGCTGGCGCGCAATCGCGACCTCGAACGGACAATGCAGGAACTGGCCGCCAGCAATGCGGAGCTTGCCCTGGCACGCGAGGCCGCCGATCAGGCCAATCGGGCCAAGTCCCGCTTTCTGCATGCCGCCAGCCACGATCTGCTGCAGCCGCTTTCCGCGGCGAAGCTGTTCCTGTCGCATCTGGCCGAACTGTCGCGGGATCGGTCCCAGTCGGATCTGGTCTCGCATCTGACCGCGTCCATCGATTCCGCCGAGGAGTTGATCCAGGCGCTGTCGAACATCTCGCGGCTGGACAGCCAGAACTTCCAGGTGAATGTCGCGCCGATCGCCATGGACCGGCTGTTCCGGCGCCTGCGGATCGACATGCAGCCGCTGGCAGAGTCGCGGCACATCGACCTGCGCTTCGTGCCGACACGGGCCGCGGTGGAGAGCGACCCGGTCTATCTGCGCCAGATTGCCCAAAACTTGATTGCGAACGCGCTGAAATACACATCCGGCGCGAAGGTGCTGGTAGGGTTGCGTCACCAGGGGGCACGGGTCTGGCTGGAGGTGCTCGACCAGGGGCCGGGCATCGCCAAGATCGATCAGGCGCGGATCTTCAACGAGTTCGAGCGGCTCTCCCGCTCGAAGCAGCCGGGAACGGGTCTGGGGCTTTCGATCGTACGGCGCGCCTGCGAACAGCTGGGCCACCCGCTTGAGCTGCTGTCGGACCACGGAACGGGATCGCGTTTCCGGATCGGGCTCAGGCGTGCCTCTGCCGCAAACGTCGCGCAGATGCCGGGTGTGACCCAGTCGGATGACGAGGCGGCCGATCTGCAGGGGGTGAAGATCCTTGTCGTCGAGAACGATCCGGGCATGCGGCGGGCCTATGCGATGCTGCTCGGCGGCTGGGGCATGGAGGTCCGAACCATCGGCGACATCGACGCCGCCCTTGGCGCGGCGCGGGCGGAACCGCTCGATGTGGTGCTGACGGACTACCGGCTCGACAATGGTGAAACCGGTATTGCCGTGCTGCACGCCCTGCGCGCCGAGCGGGGCGAGAGGCTGCCCGCGCTGATCGTCTCGGCGGAAGGGGCCGAAGCCATCCGCCAGGAGGCGCGCGGCCTGGATGTGGAGGTGTTGGAGAAGCCCGTTGCGGAAACCGATCTGCGCCGCGCCCTGTGGACGGCGCTGGCTGGATGCCGATGAACCTCGCCGTTCCTGGGCGGCCGTTCTGCCGACCCAGCCTGAGGGATCGTCTCCGGTTCGGGGCGGCAGGTCTGGCCCTGCTGGCGGTGCTGGCCGCGGGGATGGCGGTCTACGGCCTCGCGCGCACCCGCAGCCTTGCGGCCGACGCGATGGCGGCACAGCGCCGGGCCGACGGCTATGCCGCCCACAGCGCCCAGGTCAACGACTGGATGCTGGGCTGGTTGATGAGCGACGTGGCGCGGGCGGGCTACAAGCGCGATCCCGCGCCCGTTCTTCAGACGCTGCAGGATCTCGACGGGCTGGTCGCCGAGGACCTGGCCCTTGCGCCCGATGCCCGCGAGCGGGCGCGGCGCGCCGCTCAGTTGGGCACCCTCGCGCGGCTGCGGGGGTTGTTCCTGCAGCTGCAGGCGGCCATGGAAAAGGGCCCGCCCGGCAGCCGTACCACCGAGGCTGCGATCGCCTTTTACGGCGCACAGGCGCCCGTCCTGGCCGCCGGCCAGGCCGAGCAGGAAATGCGCAGGCGCGACGCGGCACTGGATCGGATGGACGATCTGTCGCGGCCGATGTCCTGGGCGGCCGTGGGGATCGGTATTCTTGCGCCCCTTGTGCTCATCGGATTGTACATGGCGGTGCTGCGGCCGCTTTTCGTGCGCCTGGACCATGCGACGCGGGGCGCAGAAGGGCTGGCGCTCGGCCAACTTCCGCCGGAAGCACGCGGCCATGACGAGCTGGGCCTGATGTTTGCACGGATGCGGCAGATGGCACGGCGGCTCGATCGCAGGAGACGGCATCTGGCGCAGGACTATGCCCGGCTCGAGACCATCGTCGAGGAGCGGACCCGCGCGCTGTCGGCCGCCAATGCCCGGCTGGCGCGCGTCGACGCGACGCGGCGCCGCCTTTTCGCCGATGTCGGCCACGAACTGCGGACGCCGCTTACCGTCATCATGGGTGAAGCGGAACTGGCGGCCGGCCACCCCGATCCGCAGGTGCGCGCCGCCTTTGACACTGTGCGGAACCGGGCCGAGCGGCTGTTCCGCCGCATCGAGGATCTTCTGCGGATCGCGCGATCCGAAAGCGGCCAGCTTGAGCTGACACGGGGGCCGGTGGAGCTTGCGGCGACCGTGGCGCTGGCGCGGTCCGATCTGGCGCCTGTCATGAAACGCGCAGGAGTGACTGTAACCAGCGATCTGCCGCCGCTGGTCCTGGCGGGCGACGGCGACTGGCTGCGCCAGGTTTTTTCCGGATTTCTGGAGAACGCCGCGAAATACGCCGGCCGCGGGGCGGCCGTCAGAATCAGCGCGCGGGCCGAGGGGAGCAGGGCAGTGATCGAGATCGCGGATGACGGGCCGGGCCTGGTTGCTGCCGAGAAGGCGCGGATCTTCGAGCGTTTCGGTCGCACATCCGGTGCGTCGGATGGGTTTGGCGTCGGGCTTGCGCTGGCGCACTGGATCGTGACGTCTCTGGGGGGCGAACTCGTCGCGCTGGAGTCGGGGAAAGGGCTGCGCCTGCGGATGAGCCTGCCGCTCTGGGAGGAGGGGTGATGGCCCACATACTCGTGGTCGAGGATGATCCCGACATCGCCTCGCTGCTCGAACGGGGTCTGGCTTCGGCCGGGCACACGACCGATCGGGCCGAATGCGTCGAGTCCGCGATGTCGCTCATCAGCTCGAAACCCTGCGACGCGGCTATCATTGACATGATGCTGGGTGAGGAAAGCGGCGCCTGCCTGCTGACCGATCTGCGAAACCGGGGGGTGCGGATTCCGGCGATCATGCTGTCGGCGCTGACCCGGATCGAGGACCGGACCGAGGGGCTGGAGGCCGGGGCGCAGGACTATGTCGTCAAGCCGTTCCAGCTGGCCGAACTGCTCGCCCGGCTCGAGGTGCAGTTGCGCCGTGCTGCGCCTAGGCCAGTGATGATGACGCTGGGCGGGCTGGTCTATGACCCGAGCAACCGGCTGGCGACCGGATCGGGCAAGCCCGTCGTGATGAGCGAGCGGGAAGGCGATCTGCTGACGCTGTTTCTGAGCAGTCCGGGCGTGGTCCTGACCCGCGGCGAGATCTTCGACCGGATCTGGGCGCCGCAGGGCGGTTCGACCGAGAACGTGGTCGACGTCTACCTCGGCTATCTGCGTCGCAAGCTCGGGAACTTCCTGCCCTATGGTCTTCAGCTCCGCACGCTGCGGGGCAGGGGGTTCGTGCTGTCTCTGATGGAGGATGACGAATGATCGACCGCCGCACGGCGACCTGCAAGGCCGGCATGCGAGGATTGCTGCTGGGGCTGCTGCTGAGCGTCGGGTCGGGTCCGGCGGTGGCGGGGCCGCTGTCGGACCTGATCATGGCGCCGGGGCTGCTGGCCGATCTGCCTGCGGGCGACGCCCTGCGCTACCGCCACGAGCGCACGGTGCCGCAGCCTGATGGAACCGCGCTGCCCGGCGCGGGACGCGGCCTTCCCGTACCCAGTGCCGTCAACGACGCAGAACTGAAGCTGGCGCCCGATGGCGCGGGGATGCTGGTCCTGAGTTCGGAGGAGCCGGGCGAAAGCCAGCCGATGGCCAGCTTTCCGGCAGCAGGCGGCAATCCCGTGCTGCTGTTCTTCCTGGAGAACGTGGTGCGCAACCTTGCCGTCGCGACCGGGGGCAGCCCGTTCTACCTGCGCAACCGCATGCTCGAAACGCTGGTCGCCGCCGATCTGCTCGCGGCTGCGGGTGGGCCGACGGAAATCCTGATCCACCCCTTCGCTCAGGACCCGAACCGCGCCCGCCTCGGACCATTCGCGGATCTGCAGATCGGCTTGCGGCTCGATCCGGGCGATCCGGCCAGGCTTCTCGCGCTGAGCGCCGACGCAGGCACCACCGGCTACCGAGAGACGATGACACTTGTTTCGGAGGACTGAGATGCCCGCCTTTCCGATCCGCTCGGCCGTCGCGGCGCTGCTGGTGGCTTCGGCCCCGGCTGCGAGTTTCGGCGAGAGCCTGGTCAACGACTATCCGACCGAGGCCCGTGCCGAGTATGTCTTTGGCTGCATGGCGGCGAACGGTCAGAGCCAGGATGTGCTGCGTCGCTGCGCCTGCTCGATCGACCAGATCGCTTCGATCCTGCCGTTCGAGGACTACACCGCTGCCGAGACCGTCTTGCGGATGCGGCAGGGGGGTGGCGAGCGTGGCGCGCTGTTCCGCGGCGCGCCCGCGATCCGCGACGTGCTGGCGGACCTGCGCCGCGCCCAGGCCGAAGCCGAGATGATCTGCTTCTGAGGTGACGACCCGACAGGCACTGTGGCACCGGGTCACCTCAGCCGAAAGTCTGAGCCCGAAGAACTGGCCGCGCAGGGGAAAGGCTGACACGATCCCTGCGAACACCGGGTGCGGGACCTGGGGTTCGCAGGGAGCAAACGTGACACAGGAACAAACCCTGGCGCCGGTGATCAGCCTCGCACAATCAGTGCAGGCGGGGCTGGTGGGGCACGAGACCCTGGTCGAACGGCTGATGACCGCCATTTTGGCCGGCGGGCACGTGCTGATCGAGGGGCCGCCCGGTCTTGCCAAGACCCGCGCCGTCAAACGCCTCGCGGCGGGGCTGAGCGGCAGTTTCGCACGGATCCAGTGCACCCCCGATCTGATGCCGTCGGACATCACCGGAACGCAGGTGTTCAGGCCCGATGGTGGCCGCTTCGACTTCCTGCCCGGACCCATCTTTCACGAACTGGTGCTGGTGGACGAGATCAATCGCGCCCCGCCCAAGGTGCAGTCCGCGCTGCTGGAGGCGATGGCCGAATCCCAGGTCACGGCCGGGGGCACCACGCGAACGCTCAGCGATCCGTTCATGGTGGTCGCAACCCAGAACTCCATCGAGCACGAGGGCACCTTCCCGCTGCCCGAGGCGCAGCTGGACCGGTTCCTGCTGCATCTGGATCTGGCCCTGCCGGGCGCGACGGCAGAGCGGGCGATCCTGGATCTGGTCGAAGCCGAGGGACAGGCGCAAACCCCGCCGCCGGTGGCCGAGAAGCTGGGGGGCGAGGCGATCCGCGCTGCCCGCAGGGCGGTGGCCGGCATCCATCTTGCGCCGGCGCTGAAGGATTTCATCGTGCGGCTGGTGGTCGCCACCCGCGAAAGCACGGGCGGCCCGCTCGAGGGTTTCGTCGAACATGCCGTCTCGCCGCGCGGCAGCCTGGCTCTCGCGGCCTGTGCCCGGGCCCGTGCCGCGCTGAAGGGGCGCGATCACGCGCTGCCCGAGGATGTCGAGGCGCTGGCGGCCGACGTCCTGTCCCACCGCCTGATCCCCAGCTGGCGGGCAACATCGGAAGGGCTGTCGTCCCGCGATCTGGTGGCGCAGCTTCTGGCCCATGTCCGGCCGTGGTAAGCCCGATCCGGCGACGCTGAGCGCGGCGGCGCTGATGGCGCTCGAGCCGCAGGCCGCGCGGGACCTGCGCGAACTGGCGAGCCTTGCCGAACGGCCGGGCACCACGGCCACCCGCAAACGGGGGCAGGGGCACGAGATCCGCGAGATCCGCCCCTATGTCGAAGGCGACGACCTGCGCCATCTGGACGCCGCCGCGACCGCCCGCACCGGCATGCCGCAGATCCGGGGCTTTCACGAGGACCGTGAACGCAGCCTGATGCTGATCGTCGATTTCCGTCGGCCGATGCTCTGGGGGACCAGGGCGCGCCTCCGCTCGGTCGCCGCGGCGGAAGCGCTGGTCATCGCCGGCTGGCGGGCGATCCTGTCGGGTGGGGCGGTGGGCGCGGTGGTGTTGTCCGATCAGGGCCCCGAGGTTCAGGTGCCGCGGCCGCGGCACCGCGGCATGGCGGGGGTTGCAGGGCTGTTCGCCCGCGCCCATGACAGGGTGCTGCGGCAGGCGCGGGGCGGGGTGGATGGAAGACGCGATCTCGCACCCGATCTGGCCGCCGTGTGCCGGCATGTGCCGCGTGGCGCCGGAATCGTGCTTGCGACAGGGCTGGACCGACCGGGCGAGGATCTGGATGCCGCCCTGGCCGCGCTTCGCGCGCGCGGTCCGCTGCGCATCCTGCTGGTCGAAGATGCGTTTGAAACCACGCCCCCCCGGGCGGCCTTGCCGGTGCTGGGTGATGCAGGTGCCGGCTGGGCCAGCTTTGCCGCGCTGGCTGATGACCGGGATCGGCGCGCAGCCCGTCTGGTTGCGCCCGGGCAGGAGGTGCGGCGGCTGGCGACCCATCGGGCGCCGACATGAGCATCGAGATCGTCGACGCCCTGCACGGCCCGCGTCTGCCCGAGGCGTTCACCCAGCTGACGATCTGGGATGTGGCGCTGGCGCTGGGGCTTGGTCTGCTGCTGGCCGCGCTGATCCTGACAGTTGCTGCCCCGCTGCTGTCCCGCCGCCCGGCCCGGCCTGTGCTGTCCGACCAGCTGCGACGTGCCGCGTCTCTGCCCGCTCAGGAACGGCTGCTGGCGCTGGCCCGGCTGGCCGGGGACAGGGGCGTCGCGCTGCCCGACGACATAAAGGCAGCGCTCTACCGCCGGGGCGGCACCGATCCGACCAGGCTGGAGGACCTGATCCGCGGGCGGACCCGCAGGTGATCCAGCTTGCCGCGCCCTGGATGCTGCTAGCCTTCGCGGTGCCGCTGCTCGCCCGACTGCTGCCGCCCAGGCCCGCGCCGGGTCTCGCGATGATCCTGCCAGACGGAATCCGCGGCGCCGGCGTTCGCGGTGCGGGCCCGGACGGGCGACGGGGGCAGGTCCTGTTGATGATCGTGTGGGGGCTTCTGGCGCTCGCGCTGGCCGGGCCGCAGCGGCTGGATCTGGTCGAGGATCGAAGCGCATCGGGCCGCGACATCCTGATCGCGCTGGACATGTCGGGCAGCATGGCCACCCCGGATTTCGCGCTGGACGGGCAGACGACGACCCGGCTCGCCGCCGTCAAGCGCGTCGCGGAGAGCTTCATCGAGGCCCGTCGCGGGGACCGGATGGGGCTCGTGGTCTTTGCCGACCGGGCCTATGTCGCCGCACCGCTGACCCATGATCTGCCGGCGGTGACCCGCGCTCTGCACGAGGCGGAGATCGGCATATCCGGGCGGTCGACCAACATCTCCGAAGGGCTTGGCCTGGCGCTGAAACGCATGCTGGCGGGTGATGCCGAAAGCCAGGTCATCGTGCTGCTGTCGGACGGCCGTGACACCGCCGATCTCGTGGACGCCGCCGAGGTCGGGAAACTCGCCGCCGAACGGGAGGTGCGGATCCATAGCGTTGCGCTTGGCCCCGATGATCTGGAAACACGCCCCGCGGCTCGCGATGCGGTGGACGTCGCGACGCTGCGCGCGATCGCCGATGCGTCGGGTGGCCAGACGTTCCGCGTGCGCTCCACCCGTGATCTTCAGGCAATGGCCGAGGCGCTGGACCGGCTGGAGCCGAACCCGTCGTCGCGGCCCCCGGTCGCGGTAGCGCGCGCGCTGTGGCCGGGGCCCGCGGCGGCGGCGTTGCTGCTGCTGGGCGTGGTGCTGTGGCGAAGGCTGGCATGACGGGCTTCGTCCTCCTGCGGCCGTTCTGGCTGCTGGCGCTGCTGCCGCTGATCGGACTGTTCGCCTGGCTGCGCCGCAAGGGCACGGCGGGCGGCTGGGAGTCGCTGGTCGAGCCGTCGATGCTGCAGGCGCTGCGGGGGCTGGGGCTGCTGGTCGAAGGCGGCGGCCGCAGCATGGCGCTGCTTCCCTATATTGCTGCCGGCATGGTGGCGATCGCGCTGTCCGGTCCGGCCGTGCTGCGACCGGGCGCGACCGAGTTCAGGGCACTCGACCCGCTGGTCCTGATGCTGGATCTCTCGCCATCGGTCGTCGCCGAGCAGCCCGTGCTGGACGAGCTGAAATCCCGTGCCGCAGAGATCCTTGCGGCGACCGAGGGACGCCCGGTCGGCGTGCTGCTTTATGCCGGGGACGCCTATCTGGCATCGGCCCCGACCACAGATGCGGCAACGCTTCAGGGCTTGGTCGCAGTGCTGGACCGCGGCATACTGCCGGTGCCGGGCAGCCGGCCCGACGTCGCGCTGTCGCTGTCGCGGGATCTGTTCGCAGCCGAGGACGGGCACGGTCTGGGCGGCGCCGATCTGGTGATGTTGTCGGATGGCGGTGGCGTCGCGCCCCGTGCCATCGAGGAGGCTGCGCGGATGAAGACCGATGGCGCGCGGGTCTGGACATTGGCGTTGCCGCGGGCCGCGCAGGGGGCACCCGCGGCAAACAGGGCGGGGCTCGACGAACTGGCCAATGCCGGAGGCGGGGATGCCTTTGCCAGCGACGCGGTGCCGGATCTGATGGCCCGGATCGCCCGGGCACGTACGGCCCGGCTGGTCGAGGAGAGCACGGCCGGGCATGCCTTTCGCGACCTCGGCCCGTTCATCCTTGTTCTTGCGCTCGGTGCGCTCTGGCCGCTGTTTCGGAGGCAGCGTTGATCCGGGGTCTGCTCGCCGCCGCTGGCGTGGCCCTCGTGCTGGTTGCGGGACGGCCCGCCATGGCCAAGCTGATGCTGGTGCTCGGGCTGCCGGGTCTGGCCGCGCCGCTGTTGCAGGATCCGGCGGTTCAGGGCGTCGCGCTCTACCAGGCTGGGGATTACGCAGCGGCGGATGACGCGTTCCGGCGGGCAGGGCGCGGCTCGACCTACAACCGGGGCCTGTCGCTGGCCGCAACCGGTGATCTGCCGCTGTCCCGGGCCTATTTCGATGCCGTGCTGTTTGCCAATCCTGCCGACAGCGAGGCGCGGGAGAACCGCAACGAGGTCAATTCCCGGATTCCCCCGAATGTCGGTCGCGCCAATGCCGCTGGGCGGATCGCTGCCGAGGCCATTGCCGAGGCCGGCGGCTCGCCGGTCGACGAGATCAAGCGACTGGGGCGGCAGCTGGAGTCCGGTCGGCGCGTGGCCGATGCCGCCTGGCTCGAGGCCCTGAACGATGATCCGGGCGAATTCCTCCACATGCGGCTCGAGGCCGAGCACAGGCGGCGCATGTCGCTGGGCCTCGTCGCGGCAGAGGAGGGCGATCCGTGGTAAGAACCCTGACGCTGATCCTGCTGCTGCTGTTCGGGCCGCTGGCCGGGGCGCTGCGGGCCGAGGGAAACCTGTCGCTGACCCTGATCACCGAGACCCGGAACCCGGTCGTCGGCGAGATGATCGAGGTGACGATCCGTGGCGTCTATGACCGCAAGATCGCCAACGAGGACCTGGTAATTGCGCCGACCGATGCGTTCGACTGGATCCAGACCCACCCCGATGACTGGCACGAGGAGCGGATCGACGGACTGCCATGGATCGTGTTCGAGCGGCGGATCGCGATCTGGCCACGGCGTGCCGGGACCCTGCAGTTCGGCCCCGTCGAGCACCGCCTGACGGTCATCGACCTGAGGAGCCAGCGGAGGGACGTGACCGTGAAGGCGCGACCCCTTGCCGTCTCGGTCGGCGAATTCCCGGCCTTGAAGGGCTGGCACATGACGGGGCGGGCGGTGGAGCTGACCGACGAGGTGTCCACCGATGCGGCGCGCCTGGCGGACGGGCAGCTGGTCACCCGAACGGTCCGTCTGAGGGCCTTGGGGGCCCTGCCGGAACATCTGCCGCCGCGTCCCGTGGTCTCGGAAAACTGGCTGATTACCTTTGCGGCGCCCGTCGAACGCAAGCTGACCCTGACGGAAGCGGGTCCGGTCGCCGAGGCCGTCTGGACCTGGCAGTTCCGCCCCCATACCGGCGAGCCGGGCATGCTGGATCCGGTGAAGATCCCCTTTTTCAACACCCGGGAGCATCGGCTGGATGCCGTCGAGATCCCGCCGCTCGCGATCGGACTGGCCAGCTTCTACACAGGTCAGAGGCCCACCGGACGGGTCGGAGCAGGGCAGATCGCGTTCCTCTCTGGCGTGACGCTTGCCGGGTTGCTCGGCGGCTTGGGCGTTGGCCTGTGGCGGCTGGCCCCCGATCTGACGCGAAGCGGCTTTCGCCGACTGCGGTCGCGGTGGTCCCCGTTCCTGCGGGTGCAACTTCTGCGGGCGCGCCGACGCGGCGATCTGCTGGGCGCACGGCGGATCATGGAAGAGATCGGGCGCCCCGAGGCCGAGCGCCACGCACTGGATCGCCGGATCTATGGACGGCCGGCAAGTCGGGGTGCTCAGGATGAGCAGGCAGGGACCGGCTGAATAGCCGGGATCACGGCACCCAGGTCGGCAGCGACGACAGACCCGACGTGGCGCCGCCGACCCGCCGGATCAGGCGGCATTCACGTCGGCCCACCTTGTGCGACGCAAGACCTGCGGTTTCATTCCGCGGCCTCCGCATGCTCGTCAGCTCTGCTTTCCCATGCGGCGATAGGTGAGATCGTCCGGGGCTGCGGCTGCGGCGTCGGCGTCCAGCTGGGCGTGAAGATCGGCGTTCAGCGGCGACAGGCTGCACACCGGATCGGTCACGGCCGGATCGCCGGCGATTGCCATGGCCTGGCAGCGGCAGCCGCCGAAATCGACCGTCTTGCGGTCACAGCTCGCGCAGGGTTCGGGCATCCAGGCGGTGCCGCGAAAGGCGTTGAAGGCCGTGCCGTTCGTCCAGATATCGCCCAGGGCGCGGTCGCGGACGTTGTCGAACTGCAACTGCGGAATCGTCTGCGCCGCGTGGCAGGGCAGCACGGTCCCGTCCGGCGTGACGTTCAGCCCCGTCGAGCCCCAGCCGCCCATGCAGGCCTTGGGGAACTGCGCGTGATGGTCGGCGGGGACGTAGTCGATGACCATGCGCCCGCGCAGCCGCTCGCGCGCCTCGTTCACGACCTTGCGGGCGAACACGGCCTGCTCGCGCGTGGGCATCAGGGCGCGCCGGTTCAGGTCGGCCCAGCCATGGAACTGGACCGTTGCGACCTCGATCCGCCGGGCGCCCATGTCCAACGCCAAGTCGATCATCTCGGGCAGGCTTTCCATGTTTTGCAGATGAACCACAGCGTTCAGGGTCAGCGGAAAGCCGATCTCGCCCACCCAGCGGGCCACCTGCATCTTGCGGTCCCACGATCCGGAAAGGCCGCCGATCCGGTCGGCCATGTCGCGCCCGACGCCTTGCAGCGACAGCTGCACATGGTCGACGCCAGCCTCGTCAAGTTCGCGCAGCCGCGCCAGCGTCAATCCCAGCCCCGAAGTGATGAGGTTCACGTAAAGTCCAGCGTCGCGCGCGGCGGCCACGATCTGCGTCAGATCGCGCCGCGAGGCGGGCTCCCCGCCCGAGACATGGACCTGCAGCACGCCCAAGGCGGCCGCCTGCCGGAAGACGTCGGCCCATTCGGCCGCAGACAGTTCCGCCTGCCCGCGCACCAGCTCCAGGGGGTTGGAGCAGTAGGGGCAGGACAGAGGGCAGCGGTGCGTCACCTCCGCCAGCATGGCGATGGGCAGTCCCGGTGTTACCGGGTTGCCCTGGAAATCGCGCGGCGAGTCGAGATTCGGGACCTGGACGTTCATGGGTGCCTCACGAAGACGATGCGGCGGTCGATCAGCCCCTGCAGGAAGCTGCGCACGTCTTCTGCAATCTGGTCGGGCGGCGCGCCGTAGGTCGCGGCAAGGTCGGCGACGATCTGTCCCAGCGTGCGGCCGTCCAGCGCCGACAGGATCGCGTCGCCGATCGGGTCCAGTTGCAGCGCCCGTTCGGGGGCCAGCAGAACGCGCATGTCCCGCACATGGTCATGGGCCAGTCTCACGCCGCGCGGCAGATAAGGCACCGTGTCGTCCCCCAGGGGCGGGTCCGGTACCGGTGCGGTGATCGGCGTCTGCATTGTCATGCCAGCACCCCTTCTCCGGGCTGCCATGCGCCGGGCGGCACATGACCCTCGACGTAGGCGTGCCACAGCGCGTCAAGCTGCGCCCACAGCACGTCGGTCTTGAACGTCAGCGCCGCGGCCGCCGCATCCTGTTTCTCCAGCGTGTCGGCGTGGTCCAGAACCCAGTTCAGGCCGAAGGCCACATCCTTGGGCGCCTCGGCCAGGCGATTGCGGAAATACGACAGGCTGGTGTCGTCGGCGAAATCATAGTGCTTCAGCAGGCCCTCGATCCGTTCGGCGTGGATCTTCGGGGCGAACATCTCCGTCAGGCTGGCGGCGACCGCGTCGAGCAGCGGCATGTCACGGACGAAGCGGACATAGGCGTCAACCGCAAAGCGGGTCGCGGGCAGGACGCCGACGCCGCTTTCGACGTAAGCGGGGTCCAGCCCCACGGCCCGGGCCAGGGCCAGCCAGCGCCGGATGCCGCCCCCTTCCTCCACGCCGCCGTCATGGTCCTCGATCCGGGATCGCCAGCGGCGGCGCAAATCGGCGTCGACGACGCGCGACAGGAAGGCCGCGTCCTTCATGGGGATGCGGGACTGATACTGCCAGCGGTTTATCACCCAGGCACGGACCTCGTCCGGGGTGCAGTCCCCCCCGTGCAGCCGTCGGTGGAATGGGTGCAGGTCATGATACCGTTCCTCACCGATGCGGCGCAGGCGCGCTTCGAACGCGTTTCGCGACAGCGGGGCAGCCAAACTTGATGGTGCGTTCACAGCGAAATCTCCATCCCGTCGCGGGCGATCTGCCAGCCGGCGTCCTGCGCCCGGGCCGATTGGGGGCTGGCCGGGTCACAGAGGGGGTTCGAGTTGTTGATGTGGACAAAGACCCGCCGCCCCAGTCGTGTGTCTGCCAGTCGGGCAAGGCTGCCGTCCGGGTCGCCGACTGATATGTGCCCCATGCGGCGCCCGGTCTTGGCCCCCAGCCCGGCGGTGATCATCTCGTCGTCCGACCACAGGGTGCCGTCGAACAGCAGAAGATCCGCACCCTCGACGCGCTCCAGCAACCATCCGGGCAGGTCAGCGCAGCCGGGAATGTAGAGCGCCCGGCGACCCTCCGCCGTGATCTCCACGCCAACCGTCGTCTCACCGACCAGCGCCGTGTCCACAACATCACCCTCCAGATAAAGGGGCACCTTGCCGGGGACGGCAAAGAGCTTGGCGGTGAGCCCCGCCGCCAGGCCGAACGATGTGTCCAGCGCCACCGTGCGGCGAGGCACGAGTTCCGTGTCGACAGCTGCGAACATCGGGTTCTCGGCCAGCACCTCGTGGATGGCCGCGGTCGCGAACAGCTCGAAAGCCTGCTTTTCGCGCAGGGTGAGCAGCCCGGCGACGTGGTCGATATCGCCGTTTGTCACCAGCACCGACTGCAGCGGCACGGTCCGGGGACCCGTGGGATGCAGCGCCGGTGTCGCCGCGAGCTGCGCCCGAATGTCGGGCGAGGCGTTGATCACCGCCCAGTTCTCGCCGTCAGAACTGACGGCCATCGAACTCTGAGTCATCGGCGGGATGCGCCCGTGGCGCGCAGCGATGCAATTGGCGCATCCGCAATTCCACTGGGGCAGGCCACCGCCAGCGGCAGCACCCAAGATGATGATGCGCATCAGTCAACCGCCCGGATGGGTACGGCCCGGCCCGTCGCACGGGCAGGGCCGCCCTGTGTCGTGGAGGTCAGAACAGAACCGGTTCGTCCTCGGCCGGGGCATACATGTTGATTTCCATGCCGCAGGCGATTTCCTTCAGGATGGGTTTGGTCCAAGCCATCGGGGTCTCCTCTTGATGGTTGCCGGGCTGTGCCGGAGTAGGGATTCAAGACGCGGGGCGGACATCTGTCAACCCAACTAAAGATGGAGAGGCGCCCGGCATTTTTGAATGCCGAGCGCACGAATTTGATTGGACGCAAGGCAATGGAGGAATGGCGTAGGCTGGTAGGCCCGGAGGGACTCGAACCCCCAACCAAGGCGTTATGAGCGCCCTGCTCTAACCATTGAGCTACAGGCCCGCCGGGTGAGGCATCCTGCCCGGGATCGGTTCCAAGCCTGTCGCAAATGCGGGTTTGCGGGTCAAGTGAAACTGGCCTAAGCGGTCAGCGACACAGGCATCGGACCGAAAGGGGCGTGTTCATGGGCATCAGCTATCGCGACGCAGGCGTCGACATCGATGCGGGCAACGCTCTGGTGGATCGGATCACGCCGGCGGCCGCGGCGACACGGCGTCCGGGGGTGATGGACGGCCTGGGCGGGTTCGGGGCGCTGTTCGATCTGCGGGGGGCCGGCTATGACGATCCGGTGCTGGTCGCGGCGACCGACGGGGTCGGCACCAAGCTGCGCATCGCGATCGATACCGGCGCGGTGGATCAGGTCGGCATCGACCTTGTCGCAATGTGCGTCAACGACCTGATCTGCCAAGGTGCCGAGCCGCTGTTCTTTCTGGATTACTTCGCGACCGGAAAGCTCGGCGTCAACGAGGCTGCCCGGGTCATCGACGGCATCGCCGTGGGCTGCCGGCAGGCCGGCTGCGCCCTGATCGGCGGCGAGACGGCCGAGATGCCCGGCATGTATGCGGCCGGGGATTTCGATCTGGCCGGTTTCGCGGTCGGTGCGCTGGAAAGGGGCCGTGCACTGCCACGGGGCGTCAGCGAAGGCGATGTGCTGCTGGGGTTGCGGTCCGACGGGGTTCACTCCAACGGATTCTCGCTGGTACGGAAGGTGGTGCAGGCGGCCGGACTGGCGTGGGACGATCCCAGCCCGTTCGGGTCCGGATCCCTGGGCGAGCAGCTGCTAACCCCCACCCGCATCTATGTGCGACCGGTGCTGGAGGCGATCCGCGCCGGCGGGGTTCATGCCGCTGCCCACATCACCGGGGGCGGCCTGACCGAAAACCTGCCGCGGGTCCTGCCACAGGGCCTGGGCGCACAGGTCGATCTGGACGCCTGGACGGTGCCGCCGGTGTTCGACTGGCTGGCGCGCACGGGCGACATCGCGGACGGCGAGATGCTGAAGACCTTCAACACCGGGATCGGCATGGTCCTCGTGGTGGCCGCGGATCGCGCCGCAGCGCTGACGGACCTGCTGCTTGACCACGGCGAGACGATCGTAAGGCTCGGCCATGTCGGACCGGGCGAGGGGGTCGGGTATCGCGGCCAGGTGCGGTGAAGCGCGTCGCCATCCTGATCTCCGGTGGCGGGTCGAACATGGCGCGCCTGGTGGAAAGCATGACGGGCGCGCATCCGGCCCGTCCGGTCCTCGTCGCCTCGAATGATCCCGCTGCGGCTGGGCTGGACCGCGCTGCCGCGCTTGGCGTACCGACAGCGGCGGTGGATCACCGGGATTTTCGTGGCGACCGGGCGGCGTTCGAGGCCGCACTGCTGGCGCCGTTGCTCGCGGCGCGGCCCGACATCATCTGCCTCGCCGGGTTCATGCGCATCCTGACACCCGGCTTTGTCCACCGGTTTGCCGGACGGATGCTGAACATCCACCCGTCGCTGCTGCCGCGCTATACGGGACTGCAGACCCATGCGCGGGCACTTGCGGCCGGCGACGGCGAGGCGGGCTGCACCGTTCATCTGGTCACCCCCGTTCTGGACGTGGGGCCGATCCTGGGTCAGGCGCGCGTCCCCGTGCTGCCAGACGACACACCCGACACGCTCGCGGCCCGCGTGCTGGCCGCAGAACACCGGCTGTATCCGGCGGTGCTGCGTCGGTTTGCCGAGGGGGACCGCGCGCGCCTCGATCTGTAATCGGCCCGGCGATCCGCCGGCTATTTTTCGGGGATCAGCCCCCGCGGCGCAAAGCGCAGCACCAGCAGCAGAACCAGTCCCATCGCCAGAAAGCGCATGTGGGGCGCGCTTTCGATCAGGTGCGATCGCAGCCCGCCCTCCGGCATCGGGGCCGTGACCAGTGCCATCACCGCGGGACCCCAGACCTCGGCCTTGATCCACAGGAACCAGATCAGCACGGCACCCAGCACGGCGCCCCAGTTGTTGCCGGACCCCCCGACGATGACCATGACCCACACGAGGAAGGTGTAACGCAGGGGATTGTAGCCGGACGGGTTCAGCAGCCCGTCGAGCGTCACCATCATCGCCCCGGCGATGCCGATCACCGCGGCGCCGATCACGAAGACCTGCAGGTGGCGGCGGGTCACGTCCTTGCCCATCGCCTCGGCCGCGACCTCGTTGTCGCGGATCGCACGCATCATCCGCCCCCAAGGCGATTTCAGGGCGAGTTCCGAGAGCAGTATCAGAAGCAGAACGATGACGAGGAACAGTCCGGCATAGGCCAGCTTGACCCAGATCCCCGACGCGGTCGCCAGATCCATTCCCCAGCCGGCCACGCGCGCCTGGAAATCCGGATCCCCCTGCAGGTCCAGTTCGTAGGGCACGGGACGCGGGATGCCGCTGAAGTTCAGGACACCACGCGCCAGCCAGCCCTCGTTGCGCATCACCGCCACGATGATCTCGCCGATCCCCAGGGTGGCGATGGCCAGATAGTCTGATCGCAGCCCCAGCGCGACCTTGCCGACGCCCCAGGCGGCCCCCGCGGCCAGCAACCCCCCGACCGGCCAGCTGAGCAGCACCGGCAGCCCCAGCCCGCCGATATTGCCGGCCTTCGCCGGATTGTTCGCCTCGATCGCGATCACGGCCGGGTCGAACAGGGCGCGGTAAGCGACGTAGCCGACGGAAATGATCAGCAGCGCCGCCCAGAATCGCCAAGCCCGGGGAACCCGCGCTGCCACCAGCGTCGCGACGACCAGAGTGCCCAGGCCGACTGCCAGCGCCAGCAGCACACGCGGACCGCCGGCTTCCCACGCACCGGGTACCGGCTGGGTGGCGACCAGCACCGGTGCCAGCCCGCCCAGCGCCAGAAAACCCACCACACCGGCGTTGAACAGCCCGGCATACCCCCAGGTGATGTTCACGCCCAGCGCCATGATCGCGGACAGCAGTCCCATGTTCAGGATGCCGAGCGCGCTGTTCCAGCTGCCGGAAAAGAAGGCGTTCGACAGCGTGCCTTCGAGGACGAACAGGAAGACGAGCACGGCAAGCAGGGCGGGCGCGCGCCACAGGCTGGTGGACTCGGCCTGACGGGTTGTGGACATCGCAGCCTCCTTCAGACCGACTTGCCGCGGAAAAGACCCGTGGGGCGGAACAGCAGTACCACGATCAGGATCACGAAACTGACCGCGAACTTGTATTCGGTGGACAGCAGTTGCAGCAGCCCCTCAGGCTGCCAGTCCGGCAGCAGATAGCCGGCGATCTTCTTCCACGGATAGGTGACCGCGACCTCGGAATACGCGATCACGAACCCGCCTGCGATCGCACCCACCGGGTTGCCTAGTCCGCCCACGATCGCCGCGGCAAAGATCGGCAGCAGGATCTGGAAATAGTTGAAGGCCTTGAACGACTTGTCGAGCCCGTAGAGCGTTCCGGCGGCCACGGCCAGAGCGGTCGCGATGATCCAGGTCAGCCGCACCACCCGTTCCGGGTCGATGCCCGACAGCAGCGCCAGATCCTCGTTGTCCGAATAGGCCCGCATCGCTTTGCCGGCGCGGCTCCGGTTCAGGAAACGGAACAGGGCCCAGCAGGCCAGCGCCGCCACCACCAGCGTGATCGCCTGGGTGCTGCGCAGGGCCAGGCCCTCGTCCAGCCCCGTCCATCCCTTGAACTGCGAGACCGAGATCAGGAATCGGGCGCCGTCGTCGAACCGGATCTCGTCCACGCCGATCAGCAGCCGGGTCAGACCGTTCATCACGAACATCACCCCGACGGACGCCATGACTAGAACGATGGGATCGGCCTTGACCTGGCGGTAGTAGCGATAGACGACCCGGTCGGTCAGCAACACCAGCGCCGCCGTCCCCGCGATGGCCACCGGCAGGGCCAGCAGCGCAGTAGGCAGCGGCCCGAGGCTGAGCCCCAGCGCCTGCAATCCCCAGGTCAGCAGGATGACCAGCCCCGTCCCGAATGCCATCGTGTCGCCATGCGCAAAGTTCGAGAACCGCAGGATTCCGTAGATCAGCGTCACACCCAGCGCCCCCATCGCCAGCTGCGCCCCGTAGGCCGTGGCCGGGATGATGACGAAGTTCAGGATCGCGACCAGGGCATTCAGGATGTCCATCGGCCGTGCTCCTCGGATGTGTCGACCGCGACCGTCGCGGCGGTGTTGCGCTTGATGCGGCGGCAGGGACCGGCCGCGTGGGCGGTGATCGGGCACGACCGCATCGCTCAGCCCCCCAGAAAGGTTCGGCGAACTTCGGGATTGGCCAGCAGCGCGGCACCCGTGTCGGTATAGCGGTTGGCCCCCTGCACCAGCACATAGCCGAGGTCGGCGATCTCCAGCGCCTGCCGGGCGTTCTGTTCCACCATCAGGATCGAGATGCCGGTCCGCGCGATCTCGATGATCCGGTCGAACAGCTCGTCCATCACGATGGGCGACACGCCGGCGGTCGGCTCGTCCAGCATCAGCAGGCGCGGCTGTGTCATCAGCGCCCGCCCGACCGCAACCTGCTGGCGCTGTCCGCCCGACAGCTCTCCCGCAGGCTGCAACCGCTTTTCGGCGACCGCCGGGAACAGCGTGTAGACCTGATCCATGGTCTGGCGAAAATCGTCGTCCCGGATATACGCGCCCATTTCCAGGTTTTCCTGGACGGTCAGCGACGGAAAGACATTGCTGGTCTGCGGGACGAAGCCCATGCCGCGCCGGACCCGGTCCTGCGGGTTCAGGGCCGAGATGTCCTGTCCGTCCAGCTGCACGCTGCCCTCGCGCAGATCAAGCATGCCGAAGATCGCCTTCATCGCGGTCGACTTGCCGGCACCGTTCGGACCCACGATCACGGCAATCTGCCCCTGGTCCACGGTGATCGTGCAGCCATTCAGGATGTCGGCCTTGCCGTAGCCGCCGCGCATGTCACGGGCGGCCAGAAACGGCGCCTCGGCAGAGCCGGGGTGGACCCTGCCGCTCGACCTCGTCCCGTCGACGGTCCCGCGACCGGCCGGGTTCACCACCGACAGGTCGCGCATGCCGCGGTTGCCGAAGCCGTGAGCCCCGTCGCTCATGCGTTCACCGTCGCCTTGTTCTTCAGTCCCCGGCCCAGATACGCCTCGATCACCGCCTCGTTCTCCATGATGTGGGCGGCCGGGCCTTCGGCCAGCACCTTGCCCTCGGCCATCACGATGACCGGGTCACACAGCTTTCCGATGAAATCCATGTCGTGTTCGATGACGCAGAAGGTGTAGCCGCGCTCGCGGTTCAGCCGGACGATGGCGTCGCCGATGGTCCCCAGCAGCGTCCGGTTCACCCCGGCGCCGACCTCGTCCAGGAACACCACCTTGGCCTCGACCATCATGCAGCGTCCGAGTTCCAGCAGCTTCTTCTGGCCGCCGGACAGGTTGCCGGCCTTTTCCTCCGCGAGATGGCCGATGGTCAGGAACTCCAGCACCTCGTCGGCGCGGGCGCGCAGGGCCTGTTCCTCGCGCCGGATGCGGCCGCGGGCCAACCAAGTGTTCCACAGGGTCTCGCCGGTCTGACTGGCCGGAACCATCATCAGGTTCTCGCGCACCGTCATGGAACTGAACTCGTGCGCCATCTGGAAGGTGCGCAGCAATCCCTTGTGGAACAGTTCGTGCGGGGGCAGCCCGGTGATGTCCTCGCCGTCCATCATCACCCGGCCAGAGGTCGGCGGCAGCACCCCCGCGATCACGTTGAACAGGGTGGACTTGCCCGCGCCATTGGGCCCGATCAGGCCGGTGATCGAGCCGGTCGCGACGGTCAGGCTGGCGCCGTCGACGGCCCGGAACCCGCCGAAATGCCGGTGCAGGTCGTGGACCTGGATCATGCTTCCCCCTGCGCGCTGCATCGTGGCAGCGCCGCCCGGCGCCGGGCCGGTATTCTTGTTGTCGGGCGCGCCCGGCGCAACGCCGGGCGGCCCGTTCTGTCCAGAACGTTCAGCGCGTCTTGACCGTGTTCAGTTCACCGCCCTTGAACTCGACTTCCCGGTAGACGCCGGCGCTCTCGCCCGCACCCACCAGTTCGGCCGAAGTCGCGCCCACATAATCGATGTCCTGGCCCTGTGCCAGCAGCTCCAGCCCCTTGCCCAGCTCGCCCGGCATGATCTTTTCGCCCGGCGCGTTGGCGACCTCGAGGACCTTGTCCTTGTAGACCTTGGGGTCGATGGACTTGGCCGCCTGCATGGACAGCATGATCAGCGCGGCGGCGTCATAGGATTCCGCGGCAAAGGCCGAGCTTCCCTCGAATCCGTCGGTCTGCGCCAGCTCGACGAACCTGTCGCGACCCTCACCCTCGGCCGACGGGTTCTGGCCGAACGAATTTTCCAGCTCCGCGCCGAAGCGGTCGACCAGCGCCTGGCTGATCATGCCGTCGGGAAAGACGAAGGTTTCGAACGCGCCGGAATCCAGCGCCCCGCGCACGATCCCCGATCCGCCCTGGTCGACATAGCCGGCGACGACCAGCGCGTCACCGCCTGCGGCGGCAAGTGCGCCCACCTCGGCCGAATAGTCGCCCTTGCCGTCCTCGTGGGCGGCCATGACGGTGATGCTGCCGCCTCGTTCCTCGTAGAAGCGCTTGAACGCCTCGGCCAGACCCTTGCCGTAGTCGTTGTTCGTGTAGGTGACGGCCGCCGATTCCACGCCCCGTTCGATCATGATGTCGGCCATCACCTCACCTTGGCGAGCGTCTGACGGGGACGTGCGGAAGAAGAACCCCTTGTCGTCGATGTCGCTGAGCGCGGGCGACGTGGCTGACGGTGAAATCATCACCATGCCGTTCGGTACGGCGACCTTTTCAAGGCTGGCGATCGTTTCGCCCGAGCACATGCCCCCGACGATGCCGTTCACCTTTTCCGAGGTGACCAGCCGTTCGACCGCCGCGACCGATGCCGCCGCATCCGCGCAGGTGTTATCAGCCTGCACCGACGTGACCTGCGATCCGTCCATGAAGTTGCCGGACTCGTTCACCTCCTTGATCGCAAGCTCCGCGCCACGCGCCATCATCGGGGCCATCGATTCCAGCGGTCCGGTGAACCCGAGCGACAGGCCGATCTTGGCATCCTCGGCGGCGGCGCCCGTGCCCAGCGCAGCAGTCGCGACAGTGGCCAGCAGCAGTTTTTTCATCTGTTTTCTCCCGTTTGTTGGACTTTGGTCCTGGGCGCGACGGTAGAGGCGGCCGTTTCAAAAGAAAAGCGCGACGGCACGGCAGCAACCGGCCCGGACGCCCGTGCGGACGCGGTAAAGGCCTCAGGGTTGATCGTGGCGCCTTCCCTCACCGCAAGGGTTTTCCCTGCCGGTACGCCGCAGTATATACGCCCGATCACCCCGAGGAGGCGACATGATGGCCCACGGCAATCCGACAGCGCGGCCGGACACGGCAGAACCCGCATGGGACCGGGCCAGCTGGCGGGCTCTAGAGCGCATCCAGATGCCCGATTACCCCGATCCCGCCGCTGTGCGTGCGGTCGAGGCGCAGTTGCGCCAATACCCGCCGCTGGTCTTTGCGGGTGAGGCGCGGCGCCTGAAATCGCAGCTGGCGCTGGTCGGGGCCGGCCGTGCGTTCCTGCTGCAGGGCGGGGACTGCGCGGAAAGCTTTTCGGAATTCAGCGCCGACAACATCCGCGACACCTTCAAGGTCATGCTGCAGATGGCGGTGGTGCTGACCTGGGGCGCGCAGCTGCCGGTGGTCAAGGTCGGCCGGATGGCGGGACAGTTCGCCAAGCCGCGCAGCGCCGCAACCGAGTCCGTCGACGGGGTCGAGCTGCCCAGCTATCGCGGCGACATCGTCAACGGGTTCGATTTCACGGCCGAATCGCGGGTGCCGGATCCCCGCCGCATGCTGCAGGCCTATACCCAGGCCGCGGCATCGCTCAACCTGCTGCGGGCATTCTCGACCGGGGGCTATGCGGATATCCACCGGGTGCAAAGCTGGATCGCTGACTTCACCGGCGGCCCCGAGGCCGCGCGCTATCGCGACATCGCCGATCGCATCAGTGACGCCATGGCGTTCATGCAGGCCGCCGGCGTGACCGCGGAGACCGCGCACGAGTTGAGCCAGGTCGACTTCTATACCAGCCACGAAGCGCTGCTGCTGGAATACGAAGAGGCGCTGGCCCGGATCGACTCGACCACGGGTCATCCGGTGGCCGGCTCCGGTCACATGCTGTGGATCGGCGATCGAACCCGGCAGGTGAACGGGGCGCATGTGGAATTCTGCCGCGGGGTTCAGAATCCCATCGGCCTGAAATGCGGGCCGTCGATCACGACCGATGACCTGAAGGCGCTCGTGGCGCGGCTGAACCCCGCCAACGAGGCCGGGCGGCTGACGCTGATCGCGCGGTTCGGGGCGGGAATGGTGGGCGACCATCTGCCCCGGCTGATCCGTGCGATGCAGGACGAAGGCGCCAACGTCGTCTGGTCCTGCGACCCGATGCACGGCAACACCATCAAGTCCGCGAACGGGTACAAGACCCGTCCGTTCGACAGCGTCCTGCGCGAGGTGCGCGAGTTCTTCCACGTGCACAAGGCCGAAGGCACCGTGCCTGGCGGCGTCCATTTCGAGATGACCGGACAGGACGTGACCGAGTGCACGGGGGGTGTTCGCGCCGTGACGGACGAGGATCTGTCGTCGCGGTATCACACCGCCTGCGATCCGCGGCTGAACGCCAGCCAGTCGCTGGAACTGGCGTTCCTGGTGGCCGAGGAACTGCGTGCCCGCCGGACCGGCGTTTCCGGCGACTTGCAGGCCGCGGTCTGAGCGGATCCACCAGCGTGGTCGGCGCAGAGCTGCGCCGGTGCCGGGTCAGGCAGACCGATCCGACGAAATGACCCGGAACCGGGCGCGCCGTTCTTCGGGTGTCTCGGCCGGATCGGGCCGGTTCGGCGGCACGTCCTTCGTCCTGTTGCGATCGCCCGCCGCGGGCGGCCGCCAAGGTGCGGGTGAGGCCGCCAGATCATGGCGGGACGGCTGGGGCGACAGGACCTTGGCGCCCGGGATGACGGGTTCGACCTGTGCGGCGACGATGTCGAACCGGCGCGGGCCGCGCCCGAGATCGCCCGAGGTGACCAGGCAGCCCAGCGCCCGTGTCACGTCGCCCAGATCCGATTTCAACGGCAGGATCAGCATCTGCCCCCGCAGCTCCGGCCGACCGTAGCCGGGTTCGGAAAAGAGCGTCAGCTCGGCGATCTGCGGCCCGATGAAGACGGTTTCCAGGACGTCCGACAGGCGCCCCCGAGACGACGGGTTCAGGACCGCACAGAGCGGCATGCCCCGGACCTCCATCCCCATCACGTCGACCAGATGCTTGCCGGCCAGCCTGAACCGGCCGGCGCCCGGGGCGATCCGTTCCAGGATGAAGGCGTGGTCCAGCCCCTCGCGGATGCCCTGCGGCTCGACGTCGGTGCGCATCGGCACCGCCCGACCCTGGCGAAGGCTGTGCCAGTAGACCCGAAGATCGGCGATGATACGGTCAGGCTGCACGGGCCCGCGTCCGGCGATGCGGATAACGGGACCGGATTGGGGGGTCCCCGGGCCGGTGCTGTCGGTCTGATCGTCGGACATGGTGTTTCCGGGCTGCCTGCACGCCACCTCGACCGCCACACTACGCGTTTCGACATCCCGATCTAAGGGCAATTCTTGCCAAATGGTTAAACTTTGCTCTTCCCCGCAGACCTTGCTCCTTGCCCGACCCTGCGCCATTGAGTGTGCGACCGGGTGCGTGACCCGGGCAGAAGGACCGTGCATGAACCGAACCGGATTGCTGATCATCCTGTCGTCGCCGTCCGGGGCAGGCAAGTCGACGCTGGCCAGACGGCTGATGAACTGGGATGCGTCCCTGCGTTTTTCGGTGTCCGCCACCACGCGGCAGGCCAGGCCGGGCGAGGTGCACGGGCGCGATTACTATTTCACCGATCGTGCCGCCTTCTCGGACATGGTGGCTGACGGGCAGATGCTGGAACATGCCGAGGTGTTCGGCAATCTCTACGGCACCCCCAGGGCGGCGGTCGAGCGGGCGATGGCCGAGGGGGTCGACACGCTGTTCGACGTCGACTGGCAGGGCGGGCAGCAGATCCGCGCCTCGGCACTGGGGCCGCAGGTCGTCTCCATCTTCGTCCTGCCGCCCAGCCTGCGGGAACTGGAGCGGCGGTTGCGTAGCCGCGGCCAGGACGACGACGCGGTGATTGCCGAGCGCATGCGCAAGAGCCGTGACGAGATCAGCCACTGGGCCGAATACGACTTTGTCCTGATCAATTCCGATCTGGACAGCACCGAGGCGGAACTGCGCGGCATCATCCGGGCCGAGCGACTGCGCCGCGAGCGCCAGCGCGGACTGGGCAGTTTCGTCAAATCGCTGATGGAGGAACAGGTATGATCTGGGAACTGGACGGAATTGCACCCAGCCTTGGACAGGATGTCTGGGTTGCGCCCGATGCACAGGTCATCGGACGGGTCAGGCTGGGCGACGCGGCGAGCGTGTGGTGGGGCGCCGTCCTGCGCGGCGACAACGACGATATCACCGTGGGGGCCGGCAGCAACATCCAGGAACACTGCGTGTTTCACATCGACGAGGGATGTCCGTTGACGATCGGGGCGGACGTGACCATCGGCCACCGCGCGATCCTGCATGGCTGCACTGTCCAGGACGGGGCGCTGATCGGAATGGGGGCGATCGTGCTGAACCGGGCGGTGATCGGACCCGGGGCGCTGATCGGGGCGGGCGCCCTGATCCCCGAGGGCAAGGAGATCCCGGCAGGCGCGCTAGTCATGGGCGCGCCGGGCAAGGTCGTGCGCATCCTGGACGACGCGGCGCAGTCCGACCTGCGGGCATCGGCCGCGCATTACCGCGAGCGGGCGGCCCAGTACCGGCGCGGATTGCGGCGCCTCGACTGACCGCGACGGCAGAGATGGAGATCCGGCATCTGCGCCAGCTTGCCGAGGCGGTTCCCGTCGCCATGCTGGTCGCGGACCGCCGGGCGAGGGTCGTCGTGGCCAACTCGGCCGCCGAGGCGATCTTCGGCCCGGCCCTGACGGACCGGCCCTTCGTCACCGTCGTGCGCCACCCGTCGGTCAACGCGGCGGTGGAATGGGTGCTGAACTCGGGCGGCGGTCCGCCCCCGCACGGGGATCCGGACCTGCCGCCCAGCGCAACGGACATCCAGCGCCTGCGCGCCACGCTGACCGCGCAGGGCCGCGACCGCAACTGCGTGGTCACGGTGGGGCCGGTGGTCATCGCGGGCGCGAACGGGGTCTCGGTCGCCATAGAGGACAACACCGGCATCGAGCAGGCCGAGCGGATGCGGCGCGAGTTCGTCGCGAATGTCAGTCACGAGCTGCGCACGCCGCTGACTGCCCTGATGGGGTTCATCGAGACACTTCGCGGGCCGGCCCGCAACGACGCGGCGGCGCGCGACCGGTTTCTGAACATCATGGAACGCGAGGCCGCCCGGATGAACCGACTGGTGGCCGATCTGTTGACGCTGAGCCGGGTCGAAAGCGAGGAACGTCGCCGACCCGCGCAGGATGTGGAACTCGGGACGCTGCTGCGCAGTGTTGCTGCCACGCTGACCCCTGCCGCGCGCGCCGCTGGCGTCCGCCTGGAACTGGACGTGCCGAACCACCCGGTGACGGTCCCGGGCGACGCGGACCAGATCGTGCAGGTGTTCCACAACCTGATCGAGAACGCGATCAAGTACGGGGGATCGGGCGGGCTGGTGGGCCTGCAGCTTGCCCATGTCGAGCATGAGCCGATGCTGCGGGGACCCGGCTGGGCCGTCACCGTCGCGGACCGGGGCGAGGGCATCGACCCGCTCCACCTGCCGCGGCTGACCGAACGGTTCTACCGCGTGGACAGCCACCGCTCGCGTCAGCAGGGCGGAACCGGGCTGGGGCTGGCGATCGTCAAGCATATAGTCAACCGCCATCGCGGCCGCCTGAAGATCGACAGCGAGCGGGGGCAGGGCAGCCGCTTCACGGTGATCCTGCCGGAGCGGACGCCGCGGCGCCTGGCCCCCGGTTCATGAGAAAAGGCCCGGCACATGCCGGGCCTTCGAGGCGCGTGCTCGGGATCAGGTTCCCGGCGTCATCACGCACTTGATGCAATCGTCCTTTTTGTCGCGGAACGTCTCGTAGAATCCGGGACCGTCATCCAGGGTGCCGCGATGGGTGATGACGAAGCTCGGATCGATATCGCCGGCCTCGATCCGCTTCAGCAGGCGCTCCATGTAGGCGCGCGTGTTGGTCTGGCCGCCGCGCATCATTAGCCCCTTGCCGAACGCCGCGCCGATCGGGAACTTGTCGACGGCGCCCGCATAGACGCCCGGGATCGACACCGCTCCACCCTTGCGACAGCACATGATGGCATCCCGCAAGGCGTTCGGGCGGTCGCTTTCCATCATCAGCGTCGTCTTGACCCGGTCGTAGACGTTG
This sequence comes from uncultured Paracoccus sp., assembly GCF_947496875.1. Lineage (GTDB taxonomy): Bacteria > Pseudomonadota > Alphaproteobacteria > Rhodobacterales > Rhodobacteraceae > Paracoccus. Next base: position 142,218 of record NZ_CANMEH010000003.1, read on the forward strand.
CCGATCATCGAGGCGCCATGAGCCTCGAGCCCCACGGCGTCGATGCAGCGGTTGGGCAGCTTGCCACCTGTCATCTCCTTCAGCCGCTCGAAGCTGTCTTCGCTGGACAGGTCCACCGTCTCGGCGCCGGCCTCGCCGGCCAGTGCCAGCCGCTCGGGTTCGAAATCCAGCGCGAACACCCGCTCGGCCCCCAGCAGGAACGCGGACCGGATCGCGAACTGGCCGACCGGGCCGCAACCCCACACCGCCACGATGTCGCCGGGTCCGGTGCCGATCTGCTCGGCCGCCTGGTAGCCTGTAGGAAAGATGTCGGTCAGGAACAGGACCTTTTCATCCGGCAGGCTTTCCGGCACGGCCAGCAGCATCACGTCCGCATGTGGCACGCGGACCAGTTCGGCCTGCCCGCCGGCATAGCCGCCGAACAGGTGCGAATAGCCGAACATGCCCGCCGGTGACTGACCGTACAGCGCCTCGACCTTTTCGTGATCGGGGTTCGTGTTGTCGCACAGCGCATAGGCGTCAGTGCGGCAGAACGCACATTCCCCGCAGGAGATGTTGAACGGCACCAGCACTCGGTCGCCGGTCTTGAACTTGGTCACCCCGGACCCGGCCGCCACGATCTCGCCCATGAACTCGTGTCCGAGGACGTCGCCCTTGCGCATCTCGGGGATGAAGCCGTCGTACAGATGCAGGTCGGACCCGCAGATCGCCGTCGACGTCACCTTGATGACCACGTCGCCGGGTTCCTGAATGGTCGGGTCGTCGACGGTGTCCACCTGCACCTTTCCGGTGCCCTGATACGTGATCGCGCGCATGAAACCTCTCCTGTTCGGGTGCTATGGCAACGCCCGATCAGGTGACCCGTTCCACTGACCTTTGTCAGTCCGGTGCCCCAAGTTGCGCCGCGTCAGGCGTGATCCGGAAGGTCGCCGCCGATCGCGGCCGAGAACGCCCCGCGATAAAGTTGCGACAGCGCCTGCAGCGGGGCGGTGTCGTCGCCCAGCCGGACCGTGTCGCCACCGAACTGTCCCACCGGCATCAACGGCACCGACGCGTCTTGGGCGGCCCGCGTCAATGTCGCCACCCGGTCTGCCGGGCAGGCGACCAGATACCGGGCCTGATCCTCGCCGAACAGAAAGCCGATATCGGCGCTGTCCAGCGCGACCCCGATCCCCGCGGCCTCGGCCAGTTCGAACGCGGCCAGCGCCAGCCCGCCATCGGACAGGTCGGTGCAGGCGCTGAAGGCCTCCCGGTTGGCGAGGATGAAGTCACCGTGGCGCCGTTCCGCCTCAAGATCGACCTGGGGCGCGTCACCGGCCTCGACCCCGAAAGCTTCGCAGGCGAGCGCGGACTGACCCAGATGTCCGCGGCTGCGCCCCACCATCAACGCGACGTCGCCGTCAGCGGGGCGTCCCGCGATCAGGTCGCCCAGGTCGTCGATCAGCCCGACGCCGCCGATGGTGGGGGTGGGCAGGATCGGCTTGCCGTCCGTCTCGTTGTAAAGCGAGACGTTCCCCGACACGATCGGGAAGTCCAGGGCCCGGCATGCCTCGCCGATGCCTTGGATCGCGCCCACCAGTTGCCCCATGATCTCGGGCTTTTCGGGATTGCCGAAATTCAGGTTGTCGGTCGCCGCAAGCGGTGTCGCGCCGCACGCAACCAGATTGCGCCATGCCTCGGCCACGGCCTGCTTGCCGCCCTCGACGGGGTTGGCGCGGACATAGCGGGGCGTGACGTCGCTGGTGAACGCCAGTGCCCTGTTGGTTCCGTGGATCCGCACCACCCCGGCGCCCAGACCCGGACGACGTACCGTGTCGGCGCCGACCTGCGTGTCGTATTGTTCCCAGACCCACGCCTTGTGGGCGTGGTTGGGCGCCCCGATCAGCGCCTCGAGCGCGGCCATGGGACGGATCGGCGGCAGCGTGTCCATGGGCGGGGCAATGGGCGTTTCCACCCAGGGCCGGTCGTATTCCGGCGCGGTGCCGGACAGCGCCGCAAGCGGCAGGTCGGCCTTGACCGTGTTGCCGTGCATGATCAGGAACCGATCCTCGGCAATGGTCTCGCCGACCACTGCAAAGTCGAGGTCCCATTTCTCGAAGATCTCGCGCGCCACCTGTTCCTTGTCGGGGCGCAGGACCATCAGCATGCGTTCCTGGCTTTCCGACAGCATCATCTCGTACGCTGTCATCGCCGCTTCGCGCGTGGGCACCCGGTCGAGGTCCAGACGGATGCCAAGCCCGCCCTTGTCGCCCATCTCGACGGCCGAGCAGGTCAGGCCCGCGGCGCCCATGTCCTGAATCGAGATGATCGCATCGGTTTCCATCAGTTCGAGGCAGGCCTCCAGCAGGCACTTCTCGGTGAACGGATCGCCGACCTGAACGGTCGGGCGCTTTTCTTCGATCGTGTCATCGAACTCGGCGCTGGCCATCGTGGCGCCGCCGACGCCGTCGCGGCCGGTCTTCGCGCCCAGATACACGACCGGCATGCCGACCCCTGACGCCGCGGAATAGAAGATGCGGTCGATCGGCGCGATCCCGGCCGCAAAGGCGTTGACCAGACAATTCCCGTCATAGGCTCGGTGAAACCGGACCTCGCCCCCGACATTCGGCACCCCGAAGGCGTTGCCATAGGCGCCGATCCCCTCGACGACGCCCTTGACCAGATGCGCGGTGCGGGGGTGGTCGGGCCGTCCGAACGACAGCGAATCCATCACAGCCACAGGCCGGGCGCCCATCGTGAATACGTCCCGCAGGATGCCGCCGACGCCGGTCGCGGCGCCCTGGTGCGGTTCGATATAGCTGGGGTGGTTATGACTCTCCATCTTGAAGACCACGGCGAGCCCGTCGCCGATGTCGACGACACCGGCATTCTCACCCGGGCCGCAGATCACCCGTTCGCCGGTGGTGGGCAGCGTCCGCAGCCACTTCTTCGATGACTTGTAGGAACAATGTTCGTTCCACATCGCCGAAAAGATGCCCAGCTCGGTAAAGCTGGGCTCGCGCCCGAGCAGATCGAGGATGCGCTGGTACTCGTCCGGCTTCAGCCCGTGTGCCGCGATCAGGTCGGGGGTGATGGCTGGCTCCTGCATGGCGGTCCTTTCCGGCGCGGCTGGTTGGCGTCTTGTAGGTTGCGGCGGCGCGTCAATCCAGCCGGATCGACAGGTCGAAGGGCAGGGGCCCGGCGGCTGACTGGGCCGTGCCGGCTTTCTTCAGCACCCGCAGTTCCTGCTGTCCGGTCGGCAGGTCCACGGCGGCGTTCGGCGTCATCGGGACCGACACCGCGGAATAGAGCACCAGCTGCACGGAGTCGGCGCTGTCGGCCCTGTCGGTCAGGGTCACGCGCCGGCCGACCCCGGCCGGGATCGTGAACCGGCAGATCGTGTCGCCCCGCACGACGCCTGCAACCCGGTTCACGCCACGATTAAGCAGGTTGTTGGCCGGGCACCCGTCCGGAACCGGCAGCGGGGTCACGGGCACGGTCGTGATCGCGGCGGGATCACCGGCTTGCACGGGTGCAGGGGTGGTGACCGGCACCGGCGTGGGTGGCGACACCGTCGTCGGGACCGCTGTCGCTGACCGCGCCGCCGGCCGCGCGCCGGCGGCCGCCGTTGGGGGCGTGGCGGCGGCCGACCGCGCCGCCGGTCGGGCGGCCGGGCGCGGTCCCGGCGAACCGGGTGGCGCGTCGGACCATTTGAGGCGCAGCGTGAAACCCCGCTGGGGGGGCGCATCAAGGGGGGCTACACCCGACGCGGCGGCCGTTTGGGGAGACACTCGAACGGTGACGTTGCCCGGCTCGTGCAACTGGACCGGGGTGGCACCGAACACCTGCCCGTCCGCTTGCGCAATCGACAGTTGCAGCCCGATGCCATTGAGCAAATCGGCGGTCAGCCACCGTCCGGGACGCACCGGCAGCGTGTAGACACACGGCTCGCCGCCCACCATCGTCGCGGCGACCGCTCCGGTCGAGCGTTCGGGATCCATCTGGATCTGGCCGCCGCACTCGGCGGCGGCGGCGAGGGTGCCGGCACTGCTCAGCGCAGCGGCAAGGAAGACGCTCGGCAATCTGGGCATCGGTTCTCTCCGTTCTGGAAGCAGACCGTTTGTGCCACGCGCATCCGGCCCGTGCACCCATGGCGCGATCACATCCCGGAAAGCGGATCGGGGGCGCCGGACGGCAAAAAAAAGCCGGGCACGAGGCCCGGCCCAAGTCCAACAGGGAGGTGAAGGACACGGCTCGCGCCACATCGCTTCGTTAACCGAACTAAGACGCGAGCGCGACACATGCAAGACAGGGTATGCAGCAAGCGCAGCATAACCGCATTGCGCGTGTGGAATACGTCACAGGATGCGGGTCCGAGTGGAGTCAGCGACGCATCGTCTGGATCTCTTCCAGAACGAAATCACGGAAGGCCATGACACGTCGCGAACCACGCAACTCCTCGGGAAACGCCAGGAAAACGGGTACTTCGGTGCTTTCGACGGCCGGAAGGACCCGGACCAGATGCGGGAAATCGTGCGTCAGATAATCCGGCAGCACCCCGATCCCGACGTGGTTCAGAACGCCCTGAAGAACGCCGAAATAATTATTCACCATCAGCGTCGAGACGACGTTCTGTGCCAGCAACATCTGCACCAGTGCCGCCCCGGAACTGACCTGGGGGGTGGCAAGGCTTTGGCAGATCAGGCGGTGTGGGCCCAGATCGGTCAGCTCCGCCGGCGTTCCCGTCTGGTCCAGGTAGTCCTGCGACGCATAAAGCCGCATACGGATGTTCAGCAGGCGCCGGCGAATCAGGTCCGCCTGGCTCGGCTCCTTCATCCTGATGGCGACGTCCGCCTCGCGCATGGGCAGGTCCAGCACCCGCTCCTCCAGCATCAGGTCGATCTTCAGGTCCGGGTAGCGCGCGAACAGCTTGGCGAGGCGTGGCACCAGCCACATCGTCCCGAACCCCGTCGTGGTGGTGACGCGCAGTTCGCCGAAGACGTGTTCCTCGCTGTCGCGGATCCGCGCCGCGGTGGTGTCGAGCTTGCGCGAGATCGATCGCGTGGCCTCGAACAGCATCTCGCCCTGCTCGGTGAGAATCAGGCCGCGGGCGTGACGATGGAACAGCGTCGTGCCCAGTGTCTCCTCGAGCGCCCGCACCTGCCGGCTGACGGCCGACTGCGACAGGTGCAGCGTGTCGCCGGCGTGGGTCAGGCTGCCGGCATCGGCAACGGCATGAAAGATCCGCAGCTTGTCCCAGTCCATGGCTCCACCCTGTTGTCATTATCGTTCTCGTTGAAGCACGGTCGTGCCGTGCCTGAGCGCACGCCTAGTCTGAAAGCCCGTACCAGAAAATCCTTTATCGGTCATATTTGCTGACCTATACTGCATCGGCCATCAGGTCGGGAGGAAGCGTGATGAGTATCCAGGTTTCGCTGGCGGACCGGTTCGACCTGTCCAAGCGCCATGTGCTGCTGAACGGAACGCAGGCGCTGGTCCGGCTGATGCTGATGCAGGCGGCCCGCGACAAGGCTGCCGGGCTGAACACCGCAGGTCTGGTGACCGGCTATCGCGGCAGTCCGCTGGGCGCGGTCGACCAGCAGATGACCCGAGCGCAGAAGGTCCTGGCGCCTGCCAACATCGTGTTTCAGCCCGGATTGAACGAGGATCTTGCGGCCACGGCCATCTGGGGCAGCCAGCAGGCCGAGTTGCGGGGCGAGGGGAAATACGACGGCGTCTTCGCGCTGTGGTACGGCAAGGGCCCCGGCGTGGACCGATCCGGCGATGTGATGCGCCACGCCAACATGGCCGGGTCGTCGCGCCACGGTGGGGTCGTGATGGCGATGGGCGACGACCATACCGGTGAAAGCTCGACCGTGCTTCACCAGTCCGACTGGGCGATGGTGGATGCCTACATGCCGGTGCTGTCGCCTGCGGGCGTGCAGGAGATCATGGATTACGGGCTGTACGGCTGGGCCCTGTCGCGGTCCGCCGGGGTCTGGACCGGGCTGAAGACCATGAAGGACACGGTCGAGGCGACGAGCGTCGTGGACGGCGATCCGTTCCGGCTGAAATTCGTGACACCCGCAGATTTCCAGATGCCCGAGGGTGGGCTGAACATCCGGTTGGGGGACACCCCGCTGGCCCAGGAAGCGCGGATGATCGACTACAAGCGCTTTGCGGCAGAGGCTTTTGCCCGGGCCAACCGGATCGACCGGAAGATGTGGGGGCGTCCCGACGCCCGGATCGGCATCATCGCCGCGGGCAAGAACTGGCTGGACGTCGTCCACGCGCTGAGCCTGCTGGGGATCGACGAGGCCGAGGCAGAGCGGCTTGGGATCAGCACCTACAAGGTCGGTCAGACCTGGCCGATGGACATGAGGTCGTTCCAGGAATGGTCCGAGACCCTGGATCTGGTGATCTGCGTCGAGGAAAAGCGCAAGCTGATCGAGGTTCAGGTCAAGGAAGCGATCTTCGACAACCGGCATGGCCGCCGGGTGATCGGGTGGCGCCACGACCGAACCCATGAAGAGGTGTTTCCGACCCGCTACGCGCTGGACCCGGTGACCATCGCCCAGAAGCTGGGCGAGATCCTGATCGAGGAAGGCCGCCGGACCGACCGTCTGGACGCGGCGCTGGCGCGCATCGGCGAGAGCCGCCGCGCCGACAACGCCGCCGAGATCGCCGTGCGAACGCCATGGTTCTGCTCCGGCTGCCCGCACAACAGCTCGACCCGCATCCCCGACGGCAGCCGGGCCTATGCGGGGATCGGCTGCCACTACATGGTGCAGTGGATGGATCGCGAGACGTCGGGTTTCACCCAGATGGGCGGCGAGGGCGCAAACTGGATCGGCGAAGCGCCGTTTTCCACCCGCGACCATGTATTTCAGAACCTTGGCGACGGAACCTACAATCATTCGGGGATCATGGCGATCCGGGCGGCCAAGGCCGCGGAAACGAACATCACCTACAAGATCCTGTTCAACGACGCCGTGGCGATGACCGGCGGCCAGCCGAACGAGGGCGAGTTGAGCGCGGCCCAGATCGTGCGCGAATTGCAGGCGATCGGCGTGCCGACCGTGCTTGTCCACGACGAGAAGGAGGCGATCGACCGCGCCCAGTTCCCGTCCGGTCTGCGGATCGAGGAACGGGCCAATCTGATGGAGGTCCAGCGCGAACTGGCGCAGGTTCGGGGTGTCACCGCCATCGTCTATGTCCAGACCTGCGCCGCGGAAAAGCGCCGTCGCCGCAAGAAGGGCGCGTTTCCCGACCCGGATCGGCGCGTGTTCATCAACACCGATGTCTGCGAAGGCTGCGGGGATTGTTCGGTACAGTCGAACTGCGTCTCGGTCGTGCCCGTCGATACGGAACTGGGCCGCAAGCGCGCCATCGACCAGTCGTCCTGCAACAAGGACTACAGCTGCCTGCAGGGGTTCTGCCCCAGCTTCGTGACCGTCGAGGGCGGTCGCCCGCGCCGCCCCATGGCCGAGGCGTTCGACCTGCCCGATCTGCGTGACCCGCAGCTGCCATCGATCGAGGGGACCCACAACGTCGTCATCACCGGCGTGGGCGGCACCGGCGTCGTGACGATCGGTGCGGTGCTGGCGCAGGCGGCGCAGATCGACGGCAAGGGCGCCGGCATGATGGAAATGGCCGGCCTGGCGCAAAAGGGCGGGGCGGTCCACATCCATCTGCGCCTGGCGAACCGGCCCGAGGACATCAGCGCGATTCGCGTGGCGGTGGGCGAGGCCGATTGCATCATCGGCGGCGACCTGATGGTGACTGCCGGGGCGCGAACGCTGGGGCTGATGGCCAAGGGTGAAACCGGCGCGGTCGTGAACGAGCACGAGATCATCACCGGCGAGTTCACCCGCAACCGCGATTTCCGCGTACCGGCCGATCGGCTGAAGCTGTCGCTGCAGGCACGGTTGGGCGACCGCGTCGTGTTTTTCGATGCCTCGTCCCTGGCCGAGCGGATGCTGGGCGATTCGATCTATTCGAACATGCTGGTAACCGGCGCGGCCTTTCAGCAGGGGCTGATTCCGCTGAGCGAAGCGGCCATCATGGCGGCGATCGAGTTGAACGGGGCGAAGGTCGCGGAAAACCAGCGGGCGTTCCAGATCGGCCGCTGGGCGGTTCTGCATCCCGACGAGGTGACGGCCCCGGAACCCCCGACCCGTCTGCCCCGCGATCCGGTGGCTTATCGCGCCGCGCGGCTGGTCGACTACCAGGGCGAGCGGCTGAAGCAGCGCTTCCTGGATCTGGTTGCCCTAGCGCCCGCAGAGCTGCGCGACAGCGTCGCGCGCGGCTACTACAAGCTGCTGGCCTACAAGGACGAATACGAGGTTGCGCGCCTGCACCTGGACACCGCCGACCGGGTCGCCGCCGCGTTCGAAGGCGACGTGCGTCTGACCTATCATCTCGCGCCCCCGGTGCTGCCCGGACGCGATGGGCAGGGCCGTCCCCGCAAGCGCCAGTTCGGCCCCTGGATGGGGCGGGTGTTCCGGGTGCTGGCAGGTCTGAAGGGGCTGCGCGGCACGCCGCTGGACGTCTTCGGCTACATGCCCGAGCGGCGGCGCGAGCGGGCGATGATCGGCCAGTACGAGGCCGACATGCGCGAGGTCCTGCCGCTGGTCACGCCCGACACCATCGACCTGGTCCGGGAACTCGCCGAATTGCCGCTGGAGGTGCGGGGCTACGGGTTCATCAAGGATCAGGCCGCGGACGCGGCCGGGCCGCGCCGGCTCGAATTGCTGCAGGCCATTCGCGCCGGTGGCGCACCCGTCCGGCACGCAGCGGAATGACGTCGATGTGACGCTTGCACCCACCTGACGTGACTGAAGTCATGGCGTTTCGCGCCCGCGGCGCCTAGAACGCCGCTGAACAGGACGGAGCGGTCGATGGCGGTTGGGGTTTTCGATTCGGGGCTGGGCGGGCTGACGGTGCAGCAGGCCATCGCCGCGCGCATGCCCGATCTGCCGTTGGTCTATTTTGGCGACAATGCCCACGCCCCCTATGGGGTGCGCGATGCCGACGACATCTTTGCGCTGACCTGCGCGGCCGTCGAACGGTTGTGGCAGGACGGCTGCGACCTGGTGATACTGGCCTGCAACACGGCGAGCGCCGCGGCTCTGCGCCGCATGCAGGAAACATGGCTGCCCGCCGACAAGCGGGTGCTGGGCGTGTTTGTCCCGCTGATCGAGGCGCTGACCGAACGACACTGGGGCGACAACAGCCCGCCCCGCGAGGTCGCCGTCAAGCATGTCGCCCTGTTCGCGACGCCCGCGACGGTCGCCAGCCGGGCGTTCCAGCGTGAACTGGCGTTCCGTGCAGTCGGCGTCGATGTCGAGGCGCAGCCCTGCGGCGGCCTCGTCGACGCCATCGAGGACGGCGACGAGATCCTGGCCGAGGCACTGGTCCGGTCGCATGTCGAGGCGCTGAAGCGCCGCATGCCGCACCCGCAGGCCGCGGTGCTGGGCTGCACCCACTACCCCTTGATGGCCAAGGCGTTTCAGGACGCGCTCGGGCCCGACGTCAGCGTGTTTTCACAGGCTGATCTGGTTGCGGCCAGTCTGGACGACTATCTGAAACGTCGGCCGGAATTCGTCGGTCCCGGGACCGTCTCGCGCTTTCTGACCACGGGCGATCCCGCCCGCGTATCGGCCAAGGCCACGCAGTTCCTGCGCCGCCCCATCGTATTCGAACCTGCCTGAGGGATCCGGAGCACAGCCATGAAGTCGCTCAAGAAGACGAGACGTATCCAGCTGTTATCGGCGGCTGCCGTGGCGCTGACGCTGTCGGCGGTGCTGATCGGTTATGGCTTCCGCGACGGGATCAACCTGTACCGCTCGCCAACCCAGGTGGTCGAACAGGCGCCGTCGCCGGATGAATACTTCCAGCTTGGTGGGTTGGTGAAGGAAGGGTCGATCGTCAATCTCGACGGCGTCTCCTTCGACTTCGTGGTCACGGATGGCGGGAACGAGATCCCGGTCCGCTATGTGGGGGGCGAGCCGCGCCCCGACCTGTTCACCGAGAACTCGGGCACGATCGCCAAGGGTCACTATCGCGACGGTGTCTTCCAGGCCGATTCCCTGCTCGCCAAGCACGACGAGAACTACATGCCGCGCGAGGTGGTCGACACGCTGAAGGACCAGGGCGTCTATCAGGAACCGAATACCTGACTGCCGGCCGCGACCCCGCAACGCCCGCGAGGTTAAGCGGCGTTTAATGGCACCCGTTCAGCCTGTCCGCCTGATCACTTGCGGGGGCAGGGATGAAGACAGTGGAGCAGATCGCGGCCGAGATCGTGTCGCGCGAAGGTGGCTACGTGAACGACCCGGACGATCCCGGGGGCGCCACGAAATACGGTGTGACCATCGGGACGATGCGTCAGCTGGGGGTGGACCTGAACGGCGACGGCAAGGTCGGCGTCGATGATCTCAAGCTGCTGACGCGCGCGCAGGCGACGCGGATCTTTGTCGAGCATTATTTCAGCAAGCCCCAGCTCGACCGTCTGCCGGAATGCGTGCAGGCAAGCGTCTTCGACATGTACGTCAATTCCGGCTCGAACGCGGTCAAGATCCTTCAGCGGCTGGTCGCCCGGATGGGGTTTGCCTGCGCCGCCGACGGAGTCGTGGGGCCCCAGACGATCGCCGCCGCGCAGGCCGCCGCGGCCGCGGCGCCACGACATTTGGCCGACGCCTATGGCATCGCGCGGCGCAACTACTACTACGCGATCGCCGACGGCCGGCCCGCCAGCCGCAAATACGCCCGCAGCCGGGCCGGCGGGAAGGGCGGCTGGATCGCCCGGGCCGAGGCCTTCATCGCCTCCAGATATCACCTGACCACCAGCGAACATCAGAAGAGGACCGCAAGATGGGGATGATCGATCGCTTTCTCGGCGCCGGCAGCACCATCACCGCGATGGGCAACGCCGCAGGGCAGATGGCAGAGGTGTTTACGCCCAACCAGACCCGGCGGATGGAGCTGGACGAAGAGGCGTTTGCCCGCGCCATGGCCGAGCACGGGCAGGAATTCCAGTGGGCCGGGGGCAGCCATTTCGATGCGATGATCAACGGGTTGAACCGGTTGCCCAGACCGCTGCTGACCCTGGGGACCATGGGCCTGTTCGTCTATGCGATGGCAGAGCCGGTCGGCTTTGCGCAGCGCATGGAAGGCCTTGCGCTTGTGCCCGAGCCGCTGTGGTGGCTGATGGGCGCCATCGTCAGCTTCTATTTCGGCGCGCGCGAGGCGCATTATTTCCGCAGGCGCGTCTGGCCCAAGGCCAAGGTGACATCGACGGTCACGACGCCAGCCGGTGGCGGGGCGGACGATTTCTCGGACAATGCGGCGTTGCAGGACTGGGCCGCCGCATCGGCATCCTGAACGTTCTGCCACGCCGGCGCGCCGCCCACGGCAGCGTGACATTTTGACAGCTGCGGGGGACTGGCCCGCAGCCTGCACACGCCTTACTGTTGCCCCTCGGAAACCGTCCGGGGGGTCTTTCCATGATTGCCGAGCTTGGTCACGTCGCGCTGGTTCTGGCGTTCGTGGTGGCGCTGTTCCAGGTCGTTGTGCCGCTGCTGGGTGCAGCGCGCGGATGGGGCGCCTGGATGGACAGTGCCCGCCCGGCCGCCATGGCGCAGTTCGGGCTGCTGGGCATCAGCTTTGCCGCGCTCACCGTCGCCTTCATCACCTCGGATTTCTCCGTCGCGCTGGTCTATGAGAACAGCCACTCCAGCAAACCGATGCTGTACAAGGTCACCGGCGTCTGGGGCAATCACGAAGGATCGATGCTGCTGTGGGTGCTGATCCTCGCGCTGTTCGGCGCGGCCGCGGCCAGCTTCGGGGACAATCTGCCCCCCAGCCTGCGGGCGCGGGTGCTGGCAGTACAGGCCGCGATCGCCGCGGCGTTCCTCGCGTTCATCCTGTTCACCTCGAACCCGTTCGTGCGGCTGCCCAATCCGCCGTTCGACGGGCGGGACCTGAACCCGCTGCTGCAGGACCCCGGGCTCGCGTTTCACCCGCCCTTTCTCTACCTGGGCTATGTCGGGCTCAGCATCACCTTCAGCTTCGCCGTGGCGGCCCTGATCGAGGGGCGCGTGGATGCGGCCTGGGCGCGCTGGGTGCGGCCCTGGACCCTGTCGGCCTGGATGTTCCTGACCATCGGGATCGCGCTTGGATCGTGGTGGGCCTATTACGAACTGGGCTGGGGCGGGTTCTGGTTCTGGGACCCGGTCGAGAACGCGTCGTTCATGCCTTGGCTGCTGGCGGCGGCCCTGCTGCATTCCGCGATCGTCGTCGAAAAGCGCGAGACGCTGAAGGCCTGGACGATCCTGCTAGCGATCATGGCGTTCGGCTTCTCGCTGATCGGGACCTTCATCGTGCGCTCGGGGGTGATCACCTCGGTTCACAGCTTTGCCGCCGATCCCACCCGCGGGGTGTTCATCCTGGCCATTCTGGCGGTGTTTGTGGGCGGCGCCCTGACCCTGTTCGCGGCGCGCTCCAGCGCGATGACCACCCGCGCCGTCTTTGCACCGGTGTCACGCGAAGGCGCGCTGCTGCTCAACAACGTGCTGCTGGCGGTCGCGGCCTTCGTCGTCTTTGTCGGGACGATGTGGCCGCTGGTGGCCGAGTTCGCGGCCGGTCGCAAGCTGTCGGTTGGCGCGCCATTCTTCGAAAAGGCCTTCACGCCGTTCATGGTGGCGCTGGCCATCGCCCTGCCGATCGGGTCGATCCTGCCGTGGAAGCGCGGCAAACTGGGCCGCGCGACCGCCACGGTGCGGCCGGCGCTGATCTTTGCACTCGCGGTGGCGGCGCTCGTCTTTGCGGTGTCCACCGGCGAGTCCGCCCTGGCGGTCATCGGCGCCGGGCTCGGCGCGTGGCTGATCGCCGGCGCGGCGCTGGATCTGTGGCATCGCGCCGGTCGCGTGCGGTCGCGACTGGCGCAGCTGCCGCGGGCCGACTGGGGACGCGGGGTCGCGCATGCGGGACTTGGCGTCACCTTCATCGGCGTCAGCCTGCTGATGGCGTGGGATGTCGAGGACATCCGCGTCGCACAGATCGGCGAGCGGATGCAGATCGCGGGCTACGACGTGACACTGCAGGACGTCTCGGAAGTGGAGGGTCCGAACTATGTCTCGACCACGGCCACGCTGCTGGTGGAACGGGACGGTCGCGAAGTCACGGTGCTGCAGCCCGAAAAGCGCGTCTATCCCGTCCAGGCCATGCCCACGACCGAGGCTGCCATTTCCACGGGCCTGTTCCGCGACATCTATCTGGTGATCGGCGACGAACAGGCGGGCGGTGGCTGGGCAATCCGCAGCTACATCAAGCCGTTTGCGCTATGGATCTGGGTCGGGTCCGGACTGATGGCGCTTGGCGGGCTGTTGAGCCTGACCGACCGGCGGTACCGCGTCGCGGCCGCAGCCCGCCGCCAGCCGGTGCAGACGGTGCCGGCGGAATGACGAAGCTCAGGTCACTGGCGCTGGCATTGGTGCTTGTCGCGCAGCCGGTTCTGGCGGTCCAGCCGGACGAGGTGTTGCCTGATCCCGCGCTGGAGGCGCGGGCCCGCAGCATTTCGCAGGATCTGCGCTGTCCGGTCTGCCAGGGCGAGAACATCGACGAATCGAACGCGGCGATCAGCCGCGATCTGCGGCTTTACGTGCGCGAACGGCTGGTTGCGGGCGACAGTGACGCGCAGGTGGTCGATGCCGTCACGACCCGGTTCGGCGAGTTCGTCTTGTTCGAACCACGCGCTACCGGCAGCAACCTGATCCTGTGGCTCGCGGGACCGGTGATGGCCCTGGTCGGTCTGGGGATGGCCTGGCTGTTCCTGCGTCAGCGCAGGCCTGTCGCCGCACCCGCCGAAACCCTGACCGCGGAAGAGCGCGCCCGACTGGATCGGATCATGCGCGACGGCGGCTGACGGCGGCAGAAGCCGGCGCGCAGACGGACGCTCAGACGATCTGCCGGAAACCGGGTGTTGCGCTGGCGTTGTCGAAGAACGGCACCGTCGCCGGCGGCATCAGCGGACCGCTCCCCGCCTCCGCGATCAGGCGCTGAACCTCGGCTAGAACCACCTCGGTGATGAAGGGCAGGTTCAGCCGTCGCGCTTCGGTCAGCGCCACCCAGTGCAGGTGCGACAATTCGTCCGAGGCCCGGCTGAAATCATGGATGTCGCCCACCACGCTGGCCGCGTCGATCATGAAGAACCGCGCGTCGAAACGGCGCGGCCGCCCGGGCGGCGTGATTGCCCGAAACACGTAGATCAGCGCCGACGGGTCCGGCACCAGACCAGCCCGCTCGTATTCCGGCCAGCTTCGGTCGGCGCGTCCGGGTTGGCCGATCAGCAGCCCGGTTTCCTCGGCCAGTTCCCGCAGCGCCGCCGCGGCCAGTGCTGCCCCCCGGGCCTTGCCCTCGGCACGCAGATGCGCGTCCAGGCGGGCCATGCAGGCGGCATTCGGCGGCTGGCAATCCATCAGGTGGTCGTGCGCATCGACCGCGCCCCCCGGAAAGACGTATTTTGAGGGCATGAAGGCGGCTGCGGCACCGCGCATGCCCATCAGCACTGCGGGTCCACCGGGCGGCGTGCGATCCACCACCAGCACGCTTGCGGCGTCTCGGATCGGTGGATCGGCTGTCACGATGCGTCCGCCTCGCCCAGGCCAAACCCATGCATGCGCTTGGCCCATTGCAGGCCGACCATCGCCCCCTTGATCCGCGGCAGCAGGAGCAGCGACATGATGATCGCAGCGGCGCAGAACGCCAGGACCAGGGTCATCGGTGATGGCCGCCACGCCAAGTAGGCGGCGAGCAGCAGCGGACCGATGATGTGGGAGACGACGAGGATGGTGATGTAGGCCGGTCCGTCGTCGGTGCGCTGCGCGGTCAGATCCTCACCACAGGACGGGCAGGCGGGCCGCACCTTCAGATAGCTGGAGAAAAGCGATCCCGATCCGCAAGCGGGACACTGCCCGCGGGTGCCGCGCAGCATTGCGGGCCCGAGGTCGCGGTCATCCGCAGCCGCAAGGCTGCCGGTGGGCGACAGAGGCGTTGAGAGCGAGCGAGGGGCGGCGTCCATCTGACATCCTTCGGCGGTAAGAGGGGCGGTTGGGAAGATAGGTACTCGGAGTGGGAAAGAAAAGGAACGGGCGGCCCGTTCCCTGTGCCGTCGGCACTCGGTCAGGACAGGAATGCGACCCCCCCGTTCGACAGCCTTTACACCAAATGCCTGTCGCGCCACCCTGCGCGGGAGTGCTCGAAAATCCATTTCAGCCCCGCGTTGTGGCACATATCATTTCAGGAGAGGCAAGGGCATGATCACCGAAGCGGAACTCGCCACACTTGCCGACGCCGCCATCATCCATCTGGCCGCCGACCCCGAGCTCATGTCGGCCTTGATGGGGGCGAGCGGACTGGACCCTGCGCAGTTGCGACAGGCGGCTGAGCGACCCGAGCTTGCCTCCGCGCTGCTGGACTTCCTGTGCGAGACGGATCAGCGCCTGTTCGACTTCGCCCGTTCGGCCGGAATCCGGGCGGAACGCATCGCCTATGCCCGCGCCGCCCTGGAGGCGGGGCAGGTCGGTATCCACCCGCGTTGACGGTTTCTTCAGACCTGAGTGCTAGACGCCCGATGACGGAGAAGGTGTCATGCACGGGCTGGTCAATCGCCTGATCGAGGAATTTCTGCGCGCCAGATACGGTGAATCGCTGTGGCGAGAGGTCGCCGTGGCCTGCGAGGTCGATCCCCGCGGCTTTCACGCCATGAGGATGCATCCACCCCAACGGACCCGGCAGCTGATGACCACGGCCGCTTCGGAAATCGGGGTGAACGTGGGCGATCTGTCCGAGGATGTCGGCGCCTGGCTGGTGCAACTTGAACCGGTCAGGCGGCTGTTACGGTTCAGCGGACGCGATTACACCGAATTCCTGCTGGCGCTTGACCAGCTGCCCGGCCGGGCCGAGATGGTGGTGCCGAAGCTGGGCCTGCCGGCGCTGACGGTGATCGAGGACGGCGGCGACAGCTTCGTCGTGGACATCAACGGCGCCCCCGGGCTGTGGGCCTACATGCTGGCGGGGCTGCTGCGGCAGATGGCGGACGATTACGGCGCGCTGGCCCTGATCACGGTGGACAAGGCGCGCGGCGGGATCGTGGTCGACGTCCCCGACCAGGACTTCGCCCACGGCCGCAGCTTCGACCTCGTCGCGGAGGTCGGGGGCCGATCCCGGGTCGGATCGGTCGGGGCGCTGCCGTGAACGCTCGGATTTCGAACGGCAAGAATGCTGCGCCGGACGAGAAGAAGGACGCATTGCAGACCCGACTGGTCCGCGGCGCGGCCCCACAGGCAGAACCGCCTGGCATCGCGATCCCGACCGAGACGGCCCTGGGTCGGATCATGCCGATGGCCGCGGTCATCGGGCCGGACGGGCGAATCGCTTATGCAGGACCCACCCTGCGCAAGCTGATCGGGGACGTGACGCGGTTTGCATCCGCTTTCGATCCTATCCGCCACGCCCGCGCCTCGGGCCAGTCATCGCCCCTGCCGGACGAGGGGCGGGTGTTCCTGCGTCTGCGGGCGCATCCCGGCGTGACCCTGCGCGGTGACGCGGTCCGGCTGTGCGACGGCACGACGCTGCTGAACCTCGGCTTCGGCATCGGACTGGAAAGCGCGGTGCGGCAGTTCGCGCTGACCGACCAGGATTTCGCCAGCGCCGAACTGGCGATGGAGATGCTGTTCCTGCACGAGGCGAACGCCGCCATGCTGGCCGAACTGTCGCGGTCGAACCTGCAACTGGAAGAGGCCCGGCAGGCCGCCGAAGTGCAGGCCTTCACCGATCCGCTGACCGGGCTCTGCAACCGTCGTGGTGCACAGGCGGCGCTGGAACTGGCGATGCGGGCCGCATTCCCGGCAAGCGGACGGGGCCGGCAATTCGGACTGATCCATCTGGATCTGGACCTGTTCAAGGAACTGAACGACCTTCACGGTCATGCCGCAGGCGACGACATGCTGCGCGCCGTGGCGTTGAAGCTGCGCGAGGTGGTCCGCAGTGACGACGCCGTTGCACGGATGGGCGGGGACGAGTTCCTGCTGATCCTGCCCGGCCTCACCGACCGCTGCGGGCTGCAACGGCTGGCGCAGCGCATCATCCGGCGGATCGGATCGCCGGTGCCGGTGGGGCGGGCGACATGCCGGGTCTCGGCGAGCATCGGGATCAGCGTGTCGACCGCCTACGAGACTGCCGACGCCGAGACGATGCTGGAGGACGCGGACCGCGCCCTCTACGCGGCAAAGCACGCCGGACGCGCCCGGCTGGTGTTCGCCGAGGACCTGCCGCCCGGGCGGATCGACCGGGACGCCCCCCGGGGCAGGCGAGCGGAGGATCGGCCGGATCCGGCGTGATCGCCGCCCTCACCTGGAGAGCGGTCGCCGTTGCGGTCAGCCGGCGGCGGCCTTGTCCAGACTGGCTATCCGGCGGGCGATCAGATCGAACAGCTGTTCCGTCTCGACGTGGCGCAGGAACAGCGCGTTGGCCGGGCGATCGGTCACGCCCCACCAGTCCGCCACCGTCATGCCCGTGGTGAAGCGCCCCTCGGTCTCGATCTCGACGTTGATCCGTCTGCCGTCGAACAGGTCGGGCCGCAGCAACCAGGCGATCGTACACGGGTCATGCAGGGGCGCGCCGGCATTGCCGTATTTCTGCTGATCGTAGCGTTCGAAGAAGTCGGTCCAGCTGGCGACTGCCCGCCCCACCGGGCCGGTGACCCGCATCCGTTCCACCCAGGCACGCGAGGTGAGCGCCCGGTGGGTCAGGTCGAGCGGCAGCACCACCAGGTCCACGCCGGAGGCAAAGACGACCTGCGCGGCCTCGGGATCGACGAAGATGTTGAATTCGGCGGACGGGGTGACGTTGCCGACCTCGAAATAGGCACCCCCCATCATCACCACCTGCTTGACCCGGCCAACCACATCGGGCGCGCGGCGGAATGCCGTCGCGATGTTGGTCAGCGGGCCGATCGGCACCAGGGTCACCGTTCCCGCGGGCTCGCTGCGCAAGGTGTCGATCAGGAAATCGACCCCGTGGCGATCCTGCAGGGGCATGACGGGATCGGGCAGGGTGATCCCGTCCAGCCCCGACCGGCCGTGGACATGTTCGGCGGTCACCAGCCGGCGCTGTAGCGGGGCGTCGCAGCCGGCAAAGACCGGGATGTCGTCGCGTCCTGCCAGTTCGCACACGATCCGTGCGTTCCGGGCGGTCAGCGCCAACGGCACATTGCCCGCGACGCAGGTGATGCCCAGCACCTCCAGTTCCGGTGACGCCATGGCCAGCAGCAGGGCGACGGCGTCGTCCTGGCCCGGGTCGGTGTCGATAATGATCTTGCGCGCCATGCTGCCCCTTTTGCGGCAACCCTGCGTCCGCCGCATGCGAAGTCAAGTCGCGTTGACGGCCCTGCGCCGGCGGGATAGGCCGCCCGGCATGGCGCGGGCACCCCTTCTGCAACTGACGGATCTGTCGCTGTCCTTCGGCGGCCATCCGGTGTTCGACAACCTGTCCCTGACCCTGCAGCAGGGCGACCGGGTGGCCCTGGTCGGTCGCAACGGCTCGGGCAAGTCCACCCTGATGAAGGTGATGGCCGGCCTGGTCGAGCCCGACCGCGGCGCGGTGGTGATGCCGGCCGGGACCAGCGTGGGCTACATGGAACAGGACCCGGACCTGTCGGCATTTGCGACGCTTGGCGCCTATGCCGCGGCGGCACTGCCCGAAGGCGAGGCCTATCGCGTCGAGATGGCGGCCGAGGGGCTGAAGTTCGACCCCGACCGGCCGGTTGCCACCGCGTCTGGCGGCGAACGCCGCCGCGCAGCCCTGGCCCGGCTGCTTGCGCAGGCGCCCGACCTGATGCTGCTGGACGAACCGACCAACCACCTGGACATCGAGGCGATCGGCTGGCTGGAAGAGCAGCTCGCCGAAACCCGCGCCGCATTCGTGCTGATCAGCCATGACCGGGCGTTTCTGCGGGCCCTGACTAGGGCGACGCTGTGGATCGACCGCGGCGAGGTTCGCCGGCAGGATCGCGGCTTTGGCGGATTCGAGGACTGGCGCGAGGCGACCTGGGCGGCCGAGGATGCCGCCCGCCACAAGCTGGACCGCAAGATCAAGGCAGAGGCCCGCTGGGCGGTCGAGGGGATCAGTGCGCGGCGCAAGCGCAATCAGGGTCGGGTCCGGGCGCTGGCCGCGCTGCGGGCGGAGCGCAGCGCGCAGATCCGCCGCCAGGGTGCCGCCGCGATGGCCCTGGACAGTGGTCAACAATCCGGACGCCAGGTGATCATCGCCCGCGGCATCACCAAACGCTTCGACGACCGGGTGATCCTGCGCCCGTTCGATCTGCGCGTCCGGCGCGGCGACCGAGTTGCGTTCGTCGGGCCGAACGGCGTGGGCAAGACCACCCTGATCCGGATGCTGACCGGCGAGATCCCGCCCGACAGCGGCAGCGTGGCGCACGGCACCAAGCTGGACATCGCGGTGTTCGACCAGGCCAGGGCCGGGCTGGACGACCAGATGACCCTGTGGGAGGCGCTGACCGGCGACCCGGAGATGCGGGTCAGCGGCCGATCCGACCAGGTGATGGTGCGCGGCGCGCCGCGCCATGTGCTTTCCTATCTCAAGGATTTCCTGTTCGACGAGACGCAGGCCCGCTCACCGGTGAGGTCGCTGTCAGGGGGCGAAAAGGCGCGGCTGCTGCTGGCCCGCATCATGGCCCATCCGTCCAACCTGCTGGTGCTGGACGAACCGACCAACGATCTGGACATCGAGACGCTGGATCTGCTGCAGGACATCCTGGGCGACTATGACGGGACCGTGCTGCTGGTCAGCCACGACAGGGACTTCATCGACCGGGTGGCGGACATCACGGTGGCGATGGAAGGCGACGGGCGCGCGGTGGTCTATGCGGGCGGGTGGAGCGACTACCGCACCCAACGGGGCGCGGCGGGGGCAGTGGCGGCGCCTGACACGAGGTCGCCCGTGACCGCGCCGACGCCGCCCAGGTCGGCGGATGCCGAGCGGTCCAGGCGCGCCGTGGCCAAGCCGCAGCGGCTGAGCTTTACCGAGCGGCACCGCCTGGACAGCCTGCCGGACGAGATCACCCGGCTGGAGGCGGAGATCGCCCGACTGGGCGAATTCCTGTCCGACCCCGACCTGTTCGCCACGGCACCCGCGAAATTCGAGAAGGCGTCGGCGGCACTGGCCGACCGCCAGCACGCGCTGAGCGCGGCCGAGGAGGAATGGCTGTCGCTGGCCGAACGGAATGAGGGCTGATCGGGTCGCTCTTGCGGGACCGGACAGCATGCGGCTCGCGCCGGTATTGTGGCCGAACAGCAGTCGATTGGCGTCCGGGCGTTGACTTTGGGGCCTGCCTGCTAGATATACCCGCGGATGGGCCGGGCCTTCGCTCGGCTGATTTATCATTTTTTCAACAACCACCCGTTACAGGGTGCGCTGTCCGAGGCGGGATATCCCCACGAACTCCGGCATACGGGGCCACAGGGCGCGGCAGATGAAAGACGACGCGATGTTCGCAGTGCTCAAGACGGGCGGCAAGCAGTACCGGGTTCAACCCGGTGACGTGCTCCGCGTGGAAAAACTGGCGGCCGAGGCCGGCGACAGGGTCCGGTTCACGGAGATCCTGATGATGGGCACCACCATCGGTGCGCCGCTGGTGTCCGATGCCGGTGTGGTGGCCGAGGTCATCGACACCATCAAGGCCGACAAGGTCATCACCTTCCACAAGCGCCGCCGCAAGCATTCGTCCAAGCGGACCCGGGGGCACCGTCAGCAACTGACGCTGCTGCGCGTCACCGACCTGCTGGAATCCGGTGCGGGATCGTCCGACGTCAAGCTTGCCGTGGGCGCGCGGTCGGAGCGCCGGTCCCGCGTCGCAGGCGACGAACGCTATGCGATGAACAAGACCGATCAGGCCGAGATGAGCCGCCGCGTCGCCGAAGGCGAGGCCGGCGAAAAGTCGGCCGAGAAGTCGAACACCACCATGGCGTCCGACGTCACGACCGAAAGCAAGGAGGCCTGAGTCATGGCACACAAGAAAGCAGGCGGTTCGTCCCGCAACGGCCGCGATTCCGCCGGCCGCCGCCTTGGCGTCAAGCTGTTCGGCGGTCAGTCGGCCGCGGCCGGCAACATTATCGTTCGCCAGCGCGGCACCAAATGGTGGCCCGGGCAGAATGTCGGCATGGGCCGCGATCACACGCTGTTTGCGCTGACCGACGGGCACGTGACCTTCAAGAAGGGCCTCAAGGGCCGGACCTTCATCTCGGTCCAGCCCCGCGAAGAGGCCGCCCAGTAAGTCGATCCGGACCGAAGACGACAGGGGATCGGCGCAGGCCGGTCCCCTTCGCTTTGTCGCGCCCCTTCCCGACCACGCGAGGAGAGAGCAGATGGCCGATCTGGCCCTCGATCGTCACTCTGCGCCCCGGCCGACTCCCCGGCCGGCCGAGGGCACGCAGCCCACGATAGCAGCAGGGCGATTCGCCCTTCGCCCTCTGCGTCCTTCGGACGCCGGGCTGATCGCGCATTACATGGCCGATCGGCGACTTGCCGAAGGGACGCGGACGATCCCGCATCCGCTGCCCCCCGGTGCGGCCCAGGCCTACGTGACCCGGGCGCTTGCCCCTGACCGGCAACAGGATGTCTGGGCCATCGACGCGTCTGCGTTCGACCAGTGCGAACTGGTCGGCGTCGTGTCTCTGACCCGGCTGGAGGACGAGCGGTCCGAACTGGAGTTCTGGATCGGGCCCGGATTCTGGAACACCGGTTTCGCGACCGAGGCGGTTCAGGCCTTGGTCTCCGCGAACCCACACGGTGCCCGGACGATCTTTGCCGAGGCGTTCCAGGACAATCCGGGTTCCGCCAAGGTGCTGACCAACTGCGGCTTTTCCTATCTCGGAAATGCCGAAAGCTGGTCGGTCGCGCGGCGGGCACGGGTGCCGACCTGGACCTATCTGCGCCAGATGCGCTGACGCCGCCCTGTTCAGCGCTGCAGGGAGATCGCGTTTGCAGCGCCCAGGATCACCACCTGCCGGATCCCGGTCAGGGCGGTGGTGCTGATTGCGAGGGCGGTGGTGATCGTGTCGCCGCCGGGCTGCGCCACCCGCTGCGGCTGGTCGGCGGGCGGGGGCGACGCGAGCAACCGCAGCCGCAGGACCCCATCGTCATCGGCCCGCAGACGCCCCGCGGGCTGCGGCGTTTCGGGCACCAAGGCCACGTTCCACCAGCCCGTGGTGGCGGGCAGGGCGGTCACCACCAGCAGACGTCCTTCGGTCAGCGGCTCCCACCGGGCGGACAGGATCTGGTTCACCGGCAGGCGGGCGTCCTGGCGCTGATAGCCGGCGGCGGGTTCGAGAGTTTCCGGAGCCCGGGCGGATCCCGACCCCTGCAGCCAGCGCCACGGCTTCAGGGCGCTGTCGGCCATCCCGCATCCCGACAGGATCAGCGGAAAGGCGGCCAGCGCCAGCAGCGATCTGGCGGCGGGTCCGATCGACAGGCGGCGGGAACGACTGGGCATCACGATCCTCGGGCGTTGCGTCTGTGTTCTGATAGGCCATCCGGACCGGGCTCGGAAGGGGCCGCTGCGCCGCGCCCCGCCACGATGACCAGCTTTGACCCTGCAGGCCGGGCACGCTAAGACGAGACGCCACCCGAAAAGGAGCTGCCATGGCCACCCCCGCCTTCGAAGCGCTCGTCGACGACTTCGCCTTCTTCGATGACTGGGAGGATCGTTACCGGCACGTGATCGAGCTTGGCAAGGCGATGCCGCCGATGGATCCCGCCCTGCAGGTGCCCGCCACCAAGGTGGACGGCTGCGCAAGCCAGGTCTGGATCCACCCGCAGATCCATGACGGAAAGTTCGATTTCCAGGGCGACAGCGACGCGCTGATCGTCCGGGGTCTGATTGCGGTTCTGCACCAGCTTTATGCCGGGCTGCCGCCCGACGAGGCGGCCCGGGTCGACGCGCCTGCCGAACTCGCCCGGCTCAGTCTGCAGGACCATCTGTCGGCGCAGCGATCGAACGGGCTGCGCGCGATGGTCGAGCGTCTGCGCAGCCACGCGGCGGCCGCCGCGGATCAGGCGGCGGCCGGCTGATCAAGGGCGGCGTCGACCGCCTGCACCAGGCGCGGGTCGTCGGGGGCGACGTTCGGCGCGAACCGCCCGACCACGCGGCCATCCCGGCCGATCAGGAACTTCTCGAAGTTCCAGTGCACTTCCGGCGGGTCGACCGTCTCGATTCCCTTGCCATTGAGCCGTTCCCGCATCGGACCGTCACCCTCGGCCGTCCCCAGGGCCCCGACAAGCGCCGCATAGAGCGGCTGCTTCTCGGGCCCGGTGACAGGGCCCTTGGCGAACAGCGGGAAGGTGACGTCGTAGGTCAGGGAACAGAACTCCGCGATCTCCGCGTCCGATCCGGGTTCCTGTCCACGGAAATCGTTCGACGGAAATCCCAGAACGACAAAGCCGCGGTCCTTGCGGGTGCGATACAGGGATTCCAGCGCCTCGTATTGCGGCGTGAGGCCGCATTTCGACGCGACGTTCACGACCAGCCGGACCTGACCGGCCCAATCGGCCAGAGTCGCGCGGCTGCCGTCGTTGCGGGTGAGTTCGATCGTCTGCAGGTCGGTCATGCCGCGCGTTCCCTTGTCTGGATCCAGCCGCCGCCCAGGACGCGCGTGCCGTCGGTTTCGTAAAAGACACAGGCCTGACCGGGGCTGACGCCCTCCTCGGCCTCAATCAGTTCGACCGTCGCGCTATCCGATCCTGTCGGGCGCAGGATGGCGGCGCGCGGCGGGCGCGTCGATCGGATCCGGACCGCGATCTCGCGCGCCGGCATGTCGGTGAAGTCGCCGTCGCCGATCCAGTTGATCTCGGCGATCGGGACGGTCCGGGTGGCCAGTGCGGACCGGGGACCGACGACGACCTGGCGGCGCGCGGGATCCAGCCGCACGACGTAGAGCGGCTCTCCCAATCCTCCGATGGCAAGCCCGCGACGCTGGCCGATCGTGTAGTGGATCACACCCTTGTGGGTGCCCAGCACGGTCCCGTCCAGATCGACGATGTCGCCGGGATCGGCGGCACCCGGCCGCAGCTTTTCGATCACGCTGGCATAGTTGCCGTTGGGCACGAAGCAGATGTCCTGGCTGTCCGGCTTGTCCGCCACAGTCAGGCCATACCGGGTCGCCAGCGCCCGGGTCTCGGCCTTGCTGGCCAGCCCGCCCAGCGGAAAGCGCAGGAACTCCAGCTGTTCGCGCGTGGTGGAGAACAGGAAATAGCTCTGATCCCGCTGTGAATCTGCGGCCATGTGCAGTTCGGCCCCGCTCGGCCCCGTGCGGCGGCGGATGTAGTGGCCCGTGGCCATGCAGTCCGCATCCAGATCGCGCGCCGTTTCCAGCAGGTCGCGGAACTTCACCCGTTCGTTGCAGCGGATGCACGGCACCGGGGTCGCGCCGCCCAGGTAGGCGTCCGCAAACTCCTCGATCACCGACTCGCGAAAGCGATTCTCGTAATCCAGGACGTAGTGGGGAAAGCCGATTCGCTCGGCAACGCGGCGGGCGTCGTGGATGTCCTGTCCGGCGCAGCAGGCACCCTTTTTGGCCAGGGCGGCGCCGTGATCGTACAGCTGCAGCGTGACACCGACCACGTCATAGCCTTCGTCCGCCAGCATCGCCGCGACAACGGAGCTGTCCACCCCGCCCGACATCGCGACGACCACCCGCGTCTGCGCCGGGGGCTTGGGAAAACCCAGAGAGTTCAGCGCGTTGCCGCGCAGCGGGACAGGGGTGGCGATGGTCATGCCGCAGGTTCCTTGATCCGGCGCATCCAGTGTTCGCCGCAGTTTGCGGAAAAATATAGGAAAATTGTCGGAAGACTCAACCCGTCCAACGCTCGTTGTTCACCCGACTTTAAGTTCGCGAGCTCCAAGCTGCGCCCAACAGCACGAAGGCACGATCTCATGTATGTACGCAAGACACCGGGGCGCCGCATCGCCACCTTGCCTGACGGCACGATCCTGACCCTGGCCGACCTGCCGGCCGTCGACACCCGCTGGGTCGCCCGGCGCAAGGCCACGGTCGTTCACGCCATCCAGTACGGGCTGCTGTCCCGGGACGAGGCGCTGCAGCGCTACGACCTGACCGGCGAGGAACTGGACAGCTGGTTCGACGCCGTCAACGGCCACGGGCTGGATGCCCTGAAGGTCACCACCCTCCAAAAGTATCGACACGTCACGGGCGAGTAGACAGGGGCATGTAAACCACGATAACGGGATATTAATCTTTTGTCCGCACAACGGCTGTGGCGTGGATGCAGAAAGGACACGTGATGCGGATTCTGTTGGTCGAGGATGACCCGGCAACGGCACGCAGCATCGAAATGATGCTCACCAACGCCAGCTTCAACGTGTACCTGACGGACATGGGCGTGGAGGGAATCGATCTCGCCAAGCTCTATGACTACGACCTGATCCTGCTCGACCTCGACCTGCCCGACATGAACGGGATGGAGGTCTTGCGCCAGATCCGCATGTCACGCGTCGATACGCCGGTGCTGATCCTGACCGGATCGGACGACACCGAAAGCAAGCTGCGCGGCTTCGGCTTCGGCGCCGACGACTACATGACCAAGCCGTTCCACCGCGA
This sequence comes from uncultured Paracoccus sp., assembly GCF_947496875.1. Lineage (GTDB taxonomy): Bacteria > Pseudomonadota > Alphaproteobacteria > Rhodobacterales > Rhodobacteraceae > Paracoccus. The sequence goes on from NZ_CANMEH010000003.1 coordinate 167,894, forward strand.
CGAACTTGTCGCCCGCATCCAGGCCATCATCCGCCGGTCCAAGGGACACAGCCAGTCGGTGATCCAGACCGGACGCATGGTCGTGAACCTGGACACACGATCCGTCGAGGTGGAAGGGCGCCCGGTCAACCTGACCGGCAAGGAATACCAGATCCTCGAACTGCTGAGCCTGCGCAAGGGCACCACCCTGACAAAGGAGATGTTCCTGAACCATCTCTATGGCGGCATGGACGAGCCCGAGCTGAAGATCATCGACGTGTTCATCTGCAAGCTCCGCAAGAAGCTGTCCACCGCCATGGATGGTGAAAACCACATCGAGACGGTGTGGGGCCGTGGTTATGTGCTGCGCGATCCCCACGACTCGTCGGCCTCGGAACACATGGCCCTGCGCGCCTGACGCCGGATCCTGCCCCGACGATCATCTGGCATGACCCTGTCGCCGCGGCAGGAGGGGCCGGTGGACAACCCGCCCGGCCGATGCGTATCAGTGATGCAGGCCGCCGCGCCGTGATGCGGCCCCACTGTGCGGACCAAAGGGCAGAAGGTGGCAGGAAGACGACGCACCCCGACAGCGCCGGCAGGCGGTTCGGACCAGCCCGCCAACGCGGCTAGCGCCATACCGTCGGAACGCGATCCTGACAGCGCCGTACGGGCGCGCATGGCCGACCTGCGCGTCCTCGTCGAACAGGCCAATGCCGCCTATTACGTCGAGGACGCCCCCACCATCGATGACGCCACCTATGACGCGCTGAAGGCAGAACTCGTCGCGCTCGAGGCCGAGCATCCCCACCTTGCCGAGCCGGACAGCCCGACCGACAGGATCGGCGCCGCGCCGTCCGAGGCGTTCGGCAAGGTGACCCACTCCGTCCGGATGATGTCGCTGGAGAATGCCTTTGCGGCCTCGGACGTCACCGACTTCGTCGCGCGGATCCGCGGCTTCCTGAGCCTGCCCGACGACGCGCCGCTGGTCATGACCGCCGAGCCCAAGATCGACGGGCTGTCGCTGGCTATCAGGTACGAGTCCGGCCGGCTCGTGCAGGCCGCGACACGGGGTGACGGCACGACGGGAGAGGACGTGACCGCGAACGCGCGCCACATCCGCGACCTGCCGCATCGGCTGGCAGGGCCCGACGTCCCCGAACTGCTTGAGGTCCGGGGCGAGGTCTACATGACCCATGCCGATTTCGCCGCGCTGAATGACGGGGCCGAGGGGCGGGTGTTCGCCAATCCCCGCAATGCGGCGGGCGGTTCGCTGCGCCAACTGGATCCGGCCGTCACGGCGCGGCGGCCGCTGCATTTCTTTGCCTATGGCTGGGGGGCGCTGTCCCGGCCGCTTTCGGACACCCAGTCGGGATCGGTCGAACGGCTGGCCGCACTTGGGCTGAAGACCAACCCGCTGATGCGGCGCTGCGACACGGTGGCGGACCTGCTGGAGGTGTGGTCCGAGATCGAGCAGCGGCGGGCGACCCTAGGCTATGACATCGACGGGGTGGTCTACAAGGTGGACGACCTCGCCCTGCAGGGTCGGCTCGGGTTCCGGTCCACCACGCCCCGCTGGGCGCTGGCCCACAAGTTTCCCGCGCAGACGGCGTGGACGCGGCTGGACCGGATCGAGATCCAGGTGGGCCGCACCGGGGCCTTGTCGCCGGTTGCGCGACTGACGCCCGTCACCGTGGGCGGTGTCGTGGTGTCGAACGCGACCCTGCACAACGAGGATTACATCGCGGGGCGGGCTGCCGATGGCACCGAGATCCGCGACGGCATCGACATTCGCGAAGGCGACTGGGTGCGGGTCTACCGCGCCGGCGACGTCATTCCCAAGATTGACGCCGTCAGTCTGGAGCGGCGCCCCGCTGACGCGCGGCCCTATGCCTTTCCGCAGACCTGCCCGGCCTGCGGGTCCGACGCCCTGCGCGAGCCCGGCGATGCGGTGCGCCGCTGTACGGGCGGGATGGCCTGTCCGGCACAGGCGATCGAGAAGTTGCGGCATTTCGTGTCGCGCGCCGCCTTCGACATCGAGGGATTGGGCACCCGCCAGGTCGAGGCTTTCTATCGCGCCGGGTGGATCGCCGAGCCGGCCGACATCTTCGACCTCGCTGCGCGGCGGGAGGACCTGCTGGCCACTGAGGGGTATGGCGAGAAATCGGTGTCGGCGCTGCTCGCCGCGATCGAGGCGCGTCGGGTCATCCCGCTGGACCGGCTGATCTTTGCCCTGGGAATCCGTCATGTGGGCGAACAGGCGGCCCGGCTGCTGGCCCGCCGCTTCCACGACTGGCCCGCCTTTGTCGCAACAGTCGACGCCGCCCGCGTCGAGGGGTCGGAGGCGTGGGGGGATCTCACCTCGATCGACGGGGTGGGAACGGTGATGGCGCGATCGTTGACAACGGCGTTCGCGCAGCCAAGCGAACGCGGCGCCATCGACCGGCTGGTCGCGCAGCTGACCGAGATCCAGCGCATCGAGGCGCCGCAGGCGCCGGACAGTCCGATCGCCGGCCTGACGCTGGTGTTTACCGGAACGCTGGAGCAGATGTCGCGGGCCGAGGCCAAGGTCCGGGCCGAGGCCCTGGGCGCCAAGGTGTCGGGGTCGGTGTCTGCCCGCACCGATCTGGTGGTGGCGGGGCCGGGCGCCGGATCCAAGGCGCGCAAGGCGGCGGATCTGGGCGTGCGGGTCATCGACGAGGACGAATGGCTGAAGATCGCCCGGGGCTGACGGGCGGGGACCGCCCGCCGGACCAGGCGGCCCCCAGGGGGCGTCCGCCACTGCTGTTCCCGCTGTTTGCGCCGGCCGAGACGCTGCCCGGGATCGGACCCAAGGCCGCCGAGGCGCTGAAGGGGATGGGGGTCACCCGGCCGCGCGACCTGCTGCTGACCCCGCCACATGCCGGTGTGACGCGGCGGCGGGTGGCGCAGCTGTCCGATCTGCGGCCGCCGGAAACGGCGACCGTCACGATCACGGTGGAACGCCACACCCCGCCGACCGGCAAGGGGCGCCCGTGGCGGGTCGTCTGCGCGGATGCGACCGGCGACCTGACGGTGGTGTTCTTCAACGCCCGCCGCGAATGGATCGAGGCGCAGCTGCCTTGCGGACAGACGCGGGTCCTGTCGGGCAAGGTCGAGCTGTTCGACGGGTTGGCGCAGATGGTTCATCCCGACCACATCCTGCGCCCGGGCGATCCGCCGCCGGCGGGGTTCGAGCCGGTCTATCCGCTGGCCGGCAGCCTGACCCAGAAGATCATGGCGCGGGCGGCCGCAGCGGCGCTGGAGCGGGTGCCGCCGCTTCCCGAATGGATCGATCCGGACCTGCTGGCCCACAAGGGATGGCCGGGCTGGGCCGAGGCGCTGTCCGCGGCCCATGCGCCACGCGGGATCGACGATCTGTCGATCGAAGCCCCGGCGCGCGCGCGGCTGGCCTATGACGAGCTGCTGGCCCATCAGATGACGCTGGCGCTGATCCGACGCGATCGGCGGCGACGATCTGGGCGGGTCAGCCACGGGGACGGCGCGCTGCGCGCCCGCGTTCTGGCCGGGCTGCCCTGGCCCCCCACGGCTGCCCAGACCCGCGCGGTGGCGGACATCGCGGCCGACATGGCGACACCGCACCGGATGAACCGCCTGCTGCAGGGGGACGTGGGCGCAGGCAAGACGCTGGTCGCGTTCCTCGCCCTGCTGATCGCGGTCGAGGCCGGGGGGCAGGGCGTCCTGATGGCGCCCACCGAGCTTCTTGCCCGCCAACATCTGGCCGCCCTGACCCCCTTGGCCGATCTGGCGGGGGTGCGGCTGGCTGCGCTGACCGGCCGCGACAGGGGTGAGGGGCGCGCGGCGATCCTGCGCGACGTGGCAGCGGGGCGGATCGACATTCTGGTCGGCACGCATGCGGTGTTCCAGAAGAGCGTGAGTTTCGCCGACCTGCGTCTGGCGGTGATCGACGAACAGCACCGCTTTGGTGTGGCACAGCGACTGGAACTGGCCGCCAAGGGCCGCGACGCGCCACCCGACCTGCTGGTGATGACGGCGACGCCGATCCCGCGCAGCCTTGCCCTGGCCCAGTTCGGTGACATGGACCTGTCGGTGCTGGACGAAAAGCCGGCGGGCCGCCAGCCGATCACCACGATCGTGCTATCCGATCAGCGCCTGCCCGACGTGATCGCCCGCCTGCACGCGGCACTTGACGAGGGCGCGCGGGCCTACTGGGTCTGCCCGCTTGTCGAGGAAAGCGAGACCCTGGACCTGACCGCGGCCGAGGATCGCTTTGCGCGTCTGCGCGCCGAATTCGGCGACACGGTGCGGCTGATCCATGGCCAGATGCCCGTGGAGGCGCGCGACGCGGCGATGGCCGATTTTGTCACTGGACGCGCGCGGCTGTTGGTCGCGACCACCGTGATCGAGGTCGGTGTCGACGTGCCGCAGGCAACGATCATGGTGATCGAGCGCGCGGAAAGCTTTGGTCTTGCGCAGTTGCACCAGCTTCGCGGCCGGGTCGGGCGCGGCAGCGGCAAGTCCACCTGCGTGCTGCTGTACCAGGAGCCGCTGAACGAGGGCGGCCGACGCCGACTGCAGATCCTGCGCGATACCGAGGACGGGTTTCGCATCGCCGAGGAGGATCTGGCCATGCGCGGCGCAGGCGACGTGCTGGGGACCGCCCAGTCCGGATTGCCGCGATTCCGCATCGCCGACCTGGAACGCCAAGCCGCGCTGCTGGCGCTGGCGCGGCAGGACGCGCGCGCCCTGCTGGAGCGGGACCCGCAGCTGCAATCCGCACGCGGCCAGGCAATCCGCTCGTTGCTGTGGTTCATGGAACAGGACAAGGCCATCCGCCTGATGGGAGCAGGGTGAAAGGAGTTGCCGGATTGTTCTTTACAAGCCCGCGATGCTGTGAGAACAAAAAAGGAACACTTGGAGGAAACCTGCCATGTTCGACGAAACCCTGTCCGATATCCTCGCCGTCGCAGCCCTGTCCGCCACCACCATCGCCCTGATGTGGTTGCCGGGCTGGGTCATGCTCGGCTGATCTCACCCCGTCTCGCCGCGCGTGGATCTCTGTCGCGCATCTTTCGAGCCGGCGGTGGCACGATCGTGCGCAACCGAGGCCGGCTCTCGGGCCGGCCGTCTTCAGGTCTGGCGTGCGTCGTCGATCGCGCCCAGAACCGCGTCCCAAGCCAGAAGGATCGACGCGTGGCGATTTGGAAAGTCGCGCGCGGGCGACAGCACCTCCAGCCCCGCAAACAGGCCATCGGGCGGCGGGGTGCCGTCCGCCAGCATCGCCGCCAGCGCTGCGCGCCCCACGGCCAGTTCGTCTGTCGTGCGGCCCATCACCGACTGGCCCAGCAGTGCGGCCGAGGCCTGGCCAAGGGCGCAGGCCCGCACCTCTTGCGCGAAGTCGCCGATCCGGTCCCCGTCCATCACCACATCGGCCGCAACGGTCGAGCCGCATTGCGGCGACCGGCGGCTGGCGCTGCCCTGCGGCGCGGGCAGCCGGCCCAGATGCGGAATGTCGGAGGCGAGCGCCAGGATCCGGCGCGAATACAGCTGCATGAGGTCGTCGTCGGCCATGGCTTTCCCCCGAGCGTACTCCCGCCTAGATAGGAGCGTGCCGCCGCAAAGGAAACCCGATGTTCGATCCCTTCAGCCTCACCTTTGACGCCAACGGGCTGATCCCGGCCATCGCGCAGGACCATGCCACGGGCGAGGTGCTGATGCTGGCGTGGATGAACGCGGACGCAGTTCGAAAGACGCTTGAAGAAGGCCGTGTAACCTACTGGTCCCGCTCGCGACGGTCCTTCTGGACCAAGGGCGAGACGTCCGGCCATGTCCAGCGGCTGGTCGAGATGCGGGTGGACTGCGATCGCGACTGCCTGCTGCTGCTGGTCGACCAGACCGGACCGGCCTGCCACACCAACCGGCGCAGCTGTTTCTATTCCGCCATTCGCGAAGGTCGGCAGGTCGAGATCATGGCGCCTCAGAGCCCCAGCAGCTGACGGACCGTGGCGGGCGTCGCGCCGTCTTCCCGATAGCGCCGCAGCGCCCGGGCGTCGTCCCGCTTGGCCAGCCGCTTGCCCGACGTGTCCCTGATCAGCTGATGATGGTGATAGATCGGCCGCGGCAGCCGCAGCAGTGCCTGGAGCAGGACATGGATATAGGTCGACTCGAACAGGTCCACGCCGCGCGGAACGACCGTGATGCCCTGGGCGGCGTCGTCGACCACCACGGCTAGATGATAGGACGTGCCCATGCCCCGGCGGGACAGGACCACGTCCCCAACCCGAGCCAGGAACGACGTCCGGCCGAGCCGGTGATCGCCGGGCAACGCCTCGTCGTCGAAGCTGACCTGGCCGATGCCAAGCAGGTCGAAGGCCGCCCCCGCATTCAGCCGGATCGCCTCGTCCGGCCCGGCGTCGGCCAGCAGCCGGCCCCGGCAGGTGCCGGGATAGATCAGGCCATCCGGCCCCACCGGCGGGTCTGCGCCTTCCTGCGGCGCCACCAGGGCCGCGCGGATATCGGCCCGGCGGCAGCAGCAGGGATAGATCAGGCCGCGTTCCGCCAGACGCGAGAGCGCGGCTGCATAGGCTGGCAGCCGCTCGGACTGCCGCATCACCGGAAGCGGCCACTCCAGGCCCAGCCAGGCGAGATCGCCGAAAATCTCCTGCTCCCATTCCGGCCGGCAGCGGGATTGGTCGATGTCTTCGATCCGCAGCAGGAACTGCCCGGGTTCGGCCAGCCCGTACGCGAGCAGCGCGGAGAACGCATGGCCCAGATGCAGGGGGCCGGTCGGCGACGGGGCGAAGCGGGTGCGCCTCAGCCCGGGGCCTGGGATGCCAGCCATGCGCGGAAATCCTGCTTGGCGCGATCGGTATACGCGGGGTAACGCGCCGCGCGCGCCCGCCGTCCGCCCTTGGCCTCAACCGGCGGGAACAGGCCGAAGTTGACGTTCATTGGCTGAAAGCTGCGCGCCTCGGCGCCGCCCGTGATGTGGTGCACCAGGGCACCGGTGGCCGTGGTGCCGGGCGGCGGCGGCAGATCCTGGCCCCGCGCCTGGGCAGCCGCCATGCGACCGGCCAGCAGACCCATCGCGGCGCTTTCGACATAGCCCTCGACCCCGGTGACCTGACCGGCAAACCGCAGATGCGGGCGGCCGCGCAGCCGCATCCGGTCGTCAAGCAGCGTGGGTGAGTTCAGGAAGCTGTTGCGGTGGATGCCCCCCAATCGGGCAAACGCCGCCTGCTGCAGCCCCGGGATGCGCCGGAATACATCGGTCTGGGCGCCGTACTTCATCTTGGTCTGGAATCCGACGATGTTGTACAGCGTTCCAAGGGCGTTATCCCGTCGAAGCTGAACTACAGCGTGAGGTTTGACGTCCGGTTGATGGGCGTTGGTCAGCCCGACAGGTTTCATCGGTCCGTGCCGCAGCGTCTCGCGGCCGCGCTCGGCCATCACCTCGATCGGCAGGCAGCCGTCAAAATACCCCGCGGTCTCGCCCTCGTGGAATTCCGTCTTTTCCGCGGCCAGCAGCGCGTCGATGAAGCCCTCGTATTCCTCACGCGTCATCGGACAGTTGACATAGGCGGTCCGCTCGGCCTCGGTCTCGCCCTTGTCATAGCGCGACTGGCGCCAGGCAATCGACATGTCGATGGTATCGGCGTGGACGATCGGCGCGATGGCATCGAAAAATGCCAGCGCGTCGGCGCCCGTTTCCGTCCGGATCGCTGCGGCCAGCGCGTCCGAGGTCAGCGGTCCGGTCGCGATGATCCAGTTGCCGTCGGCCGGCAGCGCGCGCATCTCGCCGCGCTCCAGCGTGATCAACGGGTGCGACGCCAGCGCCGCCGTCACGGAGGCAGAGAACGCGTCACGGTCGACGGCCAGCGCCCCGCCGGCAGGCAGGCGATGCCGATCCGCCATGGCCATGATCAGTCCGTCCGCGGCCCGCATTTCCCAGTGCAGCTGACCCACCGCATTCATCACGTCGTCGTCGGAACGGAAACTGTTGGAACACACCATCTCGGCGCAGTCGCCGGTGCGATGCGCGAACGTGCCCCGCTCGGGACGCATCTCGTGCAAGATTACTGGAACCCCGGCCCGGGCCGCCTGCCAGGCCGCCTCGGATCCGGCGAGGCCGGCGCCGACGATGTGGACGGGATCGGTCATGGTGCCTCGATCCGGGCAGGTGGCGGGTTGGTCAAGGTCAACGGCGGTTGCTATCAGGACGGACGCCTGCCTGCAAGAAGCCGTGGGGACATCGTGACGCCGCAACCCTTCACCGAGCGATTCACCGTCGACGAGGCGACTATCGAGGTCCCCGCGTCCGCGCTGATTCCGAAGCTGCGCGAACGGCTGCTGAGCGGCGGCTACGAACGCTACGAGCGGGCGTTGTTGCGGACGCATCTGCGGCCGGACGATCGCGTGCTGGACCTGGGCGCGGGCGCCGGTCTGGTCAGCATCACCGCCGCGCGCGTCGTCGGCGTCGAACGGGTCACGGCCGTCGAGGCCAACCGCGACATGGTGCGGTCGCTGAAGCGGAACCTGCGCCGCAATCTCGGGCGGGGTGTCAGGGTGCTGCCGGTCGCGGTCGTGGCGGACGGTGTCGCGGGTGACGCCGTCGACCTGCATGTCCGCCCGGGTTTCTGGAGCGCCTCGATCCTGCCCGGACGGGCCAAGGGCGCAGTGACGCAGCCGGTCAAGGCGCGGCCGCTCGGCAAGCTGATCCAGCGTGCCGCGGCCACGGTCCTGGCGATGGATGTCGAGGGGGCGGAACAGACCCTGCTGGTCGCACCGCTTCCTGCCCAGATCAGACTGCTGGTGGTCGAACTGCACCCTGCGCTCTACGGCGACACGGTCCGGGACCGGATCCTTGCGGACATGGCGCGGCAGGGCTTCGTCGATGTTCGGGAGGGTCCGACCGGCGAGGTCCACGCCCTGCGTCGTGGCGACTGACCGGCCCATGTGAAAAGGGCGGCCTCGCGGCCGCCCCGTTCAGACAATGGCGTAGCCGATCACTCGTCGTTCGGCGGCACGCCCGGACCCATTTCGGTCGTCGGAACCGCTTCGGCACCTTCGCTCGCGGCCTCGGCATCCTCGGCGCGCAGGCCGGATGGGGCTGCGATGTTGGCAATGACGAAGTTCCGGTCGATCGTGGGCTTGACGCCCTGCGGCAGGTCAACGTCACCGATATGGATCGAATCGCCGATCTGGCGCCCGGTCAGGTCAACCGTGATGTGGTCCGGAATGTCCGACGCGGTCACCACCAACTCGACCTCCGGGCGGACCACGACCAGGGTTCCGCCGCGCTTCAGACCGGGCGAGTCCTCATGATTCTCGAACTCGACATGGATGAACAGGTTGATCCGCGTGTTGCGGTGCAACCGCATCAGGTCGATATGCGTGGGCAGATCCTTGACCACGTCGCGCTGGATGCCGCGGCAGATGACGCGGACGTCGTCCTGGCCGTCCAGCTTCAGGTTCCACAGCGTCGACATGAAGCGGCCGGCGCGCAGTTTCGTGAGAAGTGAGTTGAATTCGAGGGCGATCGGCTGCGGGTCCTTGCCGTCCCCATAGACGATACCGGGCACCTTGCCGTTACGGCGAGCTTGACGGGCGGCCCCCTTGCCTGTCCCCGTGCGTGCCTCGGCCACCAGATCTGGGATCTCTTTGGCCATGCTGTTTCCTTTGCGATTGAACATCCGGCCATCCTCCAAGGGTGCATGACCGGAAGCGGGCCTATACACGGGGCAGGGCCGTTTGAAAAGCGGGAACACGGCTGGGCGTAGGGAGTCACGGCCCCCCGCGGGGGCCGCGGTTCGGTTCCCGTCGAACGTCGGCCCCGATTCAGTCGGTCAGGACGTGCCAGACGCCACCCTTGCCGTCGCCGGTCACGTCCCCGGGCTTGGTGTCGCCGACGTAGTAGTACACGGGCCTGCCCTCATGCGCCCATTGCATGGTGCCGTCCGTGCGTTCGATCAGCGCCCAGCCCTCGCCCATGTCGGCGCCGGCCTCGCCGAGGAAAGGCGGCCAGTTCGCGGCGCACTTATCGTAGCACGCGGACGTCCCGCCGCTGTCGTTGTCGAAGGTATAGAGCGCCATGCCGTTCGGGCCCGTGGCAGCGGTCTGCGCGCTAGCCGCGCCGAGCGAGAGCAGAATTATCCCTGCCGCGCCGGCTGCTGAAAACATCTTCATGGTGGTCACTCCGGGAGCATGCTGCATCGGAGTTCCGGCCGATCAGCCCGGACGCCCGCGTGCTCCCTGCGCGGGCACGGGCTGTCGGTGCGGCGCAGGATACGTCTTTCGGACGGTGGCGTCACCGCGAATGTGGCGCCGACGCTTGCCGGGCGGGTCGCCTCAGACGTAATCGTGGGACCACTCTGCCGGGACGAGCACGTTCTGGCGCCCTACATTGCGGATGTCGCGTTCGCCGCAAAGCGCCATTGTCACGTCCAGTTCCTTGCGGATCACGGTCAGCGCCGCGGTTACGCCCGCTTCGCCCATCGCGCCCAGTCCGTGCAGCCAGGCCCGGCCGATCCAGGTGGCATGGGCACCCAGCGCCAGCGCCTTCAGCACGTCCTGGCCCGAGCGGATGCCGCTGTCGAGATGGATCTCGACCTGGTCGCCCACGGCCTCGACGATCTCGGGCAGCATCCGGATCGAGGACAGCGCCCCGTCGAGCTGCCGCCCGCCGTGGTTCGACACGACGATCGCGTCCGCCCCGAAATCCGCGGCACGGCGCGCGTCGTCGGCGTCGAGGATGCCCTTCAGGATCAGCTTGCCGCCCCACATGTCGCGGATCCGGGCGATCTTGTCCCAGTCGAGCTTCAGGTCGAACTGCTCGGCGGTCCAGCTCATCAGCGAACTGGTATCGCCGACCCCCTTGGCGTGGCCCACGATGTTGCCGAAGCTGCGGCGCTTGGTACGCAGCATCTCGGCGCCCCAGCCCCATTTCGTGGCGAGGTTCAGCACCGTCGAGGGCGTCATGCGGGGTGGCGCGCTCAGCCCGTTGCGCAGATCCTTGTGGCGCTGGCCGAGGATCTGCAGGTCCAGTGTCAGCACCAGCGCCGAACAGCCCGCTGCCTTGGCGCGGCCGATGATCGCCTCGACGAAGGCTTCGTCGCGCATGACATAAAGCTGGAACATGAATGGCTTGGTCGTGTGTTCGGCCACGTCCTCGATCGAGCAGATCGACATGGTCGACAGGCAGAACGGCACCCCGAGCGCCTCGGCCGCACGGGCCGCCTTGATCTCGCCATCGGCGCGCTGCATTCCCGTCATCCCGACCGGCGCCAGCCCGACCGGCATCGACACCGGCAGCCCGACCATGTCGGACGCCAGGCTGCGGTCTGACATGTCGACGGCCACTTTCTGGCGCAACCGCACCTTCTGGAAGTCGGTCGTGTTCTCACGGAAGGTCTGTTCCGTGTAGCTGCCCGATTCCGCATAGTCATAGAACATGCGCGGCGTGTGGGCGCGGTGCATGCGCTTCAGGTCGTCGATGCAGGTGATCACGGGCATGGCAGCGTCCTTGATGGTCAGGCGGGTGTGCAGGTCCGGGCGGGATCCGTGGCGCTCGGGTCCGGAACGGTGCCCGGTGGACAGGAAGGCAAGCCGGCGTCCCGGCCCGGGTCGTTGTCGCGCAGCGCCGCGGCGCGGGCGCGCAACGCCTCGGCACGCCGGGCGAGTGCATCGGCATTGGCGCCAGTCGGCGCAGGCACCGTGCCCCGGGCGGCGTCCGCGCGGGCGCGCAGTTCGCCGCGCACCGAGTCAGGGTCCGCGATGGCGTCGGCCGCATGGGCTGGGACCGCCGGTTCGGCGGTCAGCTGATCCAGGGGCAACAGGCGGGGATAGGAAGCATCGTCCGCTCTGCCACACCCCGCCAGGATCGGCAGGGCCAGGACGAGCACGGTGGGCGCAAGCGGGATCATCGTGGCGCAGCATAGGCGCGGCGGATCGGCGCCGGCAAGTCGCCGCGCGCGCCCGCGCTTATCATGCCGCCGATTGCGCTTTCCGCGACAGGTCGGCTGACCTAGACACTGCATCCATGGCCCGTACCCAAGGTTCACGCGCCGAGATCACCGGCCCCCTGATCCGCGAGCAGGCGCTGCGTCTGTTCGCCCGGCACGGCTATGCGGCCGTCAGCATGCGGCAGATCGCCTCTGCCGTCGGGGTCCAGGCCGGCGCGCTCTACACCTACACGCCCGACAAGCAGGCGCTGCTGGCCGATCTTCTGTCCGATCACATGACCCGGCTTCTGGGCGCGTGGCAGGACGATCCGGATCGATCACCGCTGGACCGGCTGGAGCGCTTTGTCCGGTTCCACATCGCCTTTTCCCTCGATCATCCTGATTCCGTCTTCCTCAGCTACATGGAACTGCGCAACCTGAGCCCTGACAACCATGCGGAAATTGCGGCGCTCAGACGCCGGTACGAAGATGCGCTCGCCTGCATCCTGCGGGCGGGGCAGGCGGCGGGCGTGATGACGGTGCCGGACATTCGCCTGACGGCGATGGCGCTGATCGCCATGCTGACGGGGGTGACGAACTGGTACCGTGAGGGCGGGCGCCTGGATCGGTCGCGCGTGGCGGACATCTACTGGGACCTGGTCAAGCGGGCCGTGGGGGCATGAGCCGGGTGCGGACGGTGGTCGCCGGAGCGCAGGCCCGAAGCCGGCGCCTGTTGGCCCGCCTTGATCCGGTCCGTCCGGCGCAGGATGATGGGACATGAGCCTGCCACCCGGTTTCCTGGACGACCTGCGCGCCCGCGTTCCGATCAGCCGGGTCGTTGGCCGCAAGGTGACCTGGGATCTGAGGAAATCGAACCAAGCCAAGGGCGACTGGTGGGCGCCCTGTCCGTTCCACGCCGAGAAAACCGCATCGTTTCATGTCGATGACCAGAAGGGATTCTACTACTGCTTCGGTTGCCACGCCAAGGGCGACGCTCTCACCTTCCTGAAAGAGGCCGAGGGCCTCGGCTTCATGGATGCAGTGGCGGTCCTGGCGTCCGAGGCCGGGCTGCCGATGCCGGAGCGCACGCCCCGCGATCAGGCCCGCAGCGACCGGCGAACCGAACTGGTCGAGGTGATGGACCGGGCCGTGCGCTGGTTCCGTATGCAGTTGCAGGGCGGGGCAGGGACCGCGGCGTGGGATTACCTGGCCGGCCGCGGCCTGGTTCCCGCCACGCTCGAACGGTTCGAGATCGGCTTCGCCCCCGATCAGCGCCAGGCGCTGTTCCGGCATCTAGTGGATGGCGGCGTGGCCGAGAACCTTGTCGTGGAATGCGGATTGGCGGCCCGTCCGGAAGACGGCGGCGCCCCCTATGACCGGTTTCGCAGCCGGATTATCTTCCCGATCCGTGACCCACGCGGGCGCGTCGTATCGTTCGGCGGCCGCGCCATGGATCCGAATGCGCGGGCCAAGTATCTGAACGGACCCGAAACCACGCTCTTCGACAAGGGACGCACGCTCTACAATATCGGGCCGGCACGCAGTGCGGTTGCCAAGGGCCAGATGCTGGTCGTGGCCGAAGGCTACATGGACGTGATCGCCCTAGCGCAGGCGGGCATCGAGGGCGCGGTGGCGCCCCTCGGCACCGCGGTGACCGAGGATCAGCTGCGGCTGATGTGGCGGGTTTCGCCCGAGCCGGTGATCGCGCTGGACGGCGACGCCGCGGGGCTGCGTGCGGCGATGCGGTTGATCGATCTGGCGCTGCCACTGACCGGACCGGGGCAGGCGCTGCGCTTTGCGCTGCTGCCGGCCGGGCAGGACCCCGACGACCTGATCCGGGCGGGCGGGCCCACCGCGATGCGGTCCCTGCTGGACAAGGCGCAACCGCTGGTCGACCTGCTCTGGCTGCGCGAAACCGAAGGGCGGGTGTTCGACAGTCCCGAACGACGCGCTGCCTTGGACAAGGCGCTGGCTGATGCGGTCGCCCGGATTCCCGACCCCGCGACCCGCGATCACTATTCCAGCGCGCTGCGCCGCAAGCAGTGGGAAATGTTCGGCGGGCGGCAAGGGGCCCGGCCGCCCAAGGACCCCGGCAAGACCGGCGTGCGGGGGAACTGGCGGCGGGGTGCAGCACCGCAAGCGGCGCTGCCGCAAACCCGTGCCTCACGGCTGGCCGCGACCGATCCGGGCGAGGCGCTGATCGAATCGATGATCCTCGCCCTGTGCGCCACCCATCCGAATCTCGTCGATCTGGTCGAGCCCCGGCTCGAGCGGCTGGACCCGACTGACCCGGGCCGGGCCGCGCTGGTGCATGACCTGCTGTCAGGGACGCTGTCGGACACGGGCAGGCGCGCTCTTGACGCGGTACTGGCCGATCCCCATGTCCGCGCCTTGCCGGCAGTGGCCACGCCGAACAGCTTCGACGACGAGGCCGAGGCGGTGCTGCTGAATGCGCTGGACAGGTTGGAGACGAAGCGCGCGGCGCGCCAGGAGATCACGCGAGCGGCCGCCGAGATCGAGGGACTGGCGGATGAAGGGCTGACCTGGCGGGTGACGCAATCCGCGCGGGCCCGCCAGCAGGCGGACCATCCGGCGCTGTCCGATGACGGTGATCTGGGGGAGGATCGCGACGCTCTGGCCGCCCAGTTGGCCGAGGCGCTGAGAAACGAGATCTGGCGCAAGTCACCGCGCCGGTGATGCACGGGAACGACGACCTTCCGAATCGGCCGAATCATCCGGCTGCCGTGCTTTGACCGCCCCTCGTGCGGCCTGTATGGCTACAGGGCACTTCTGATGATTCGCGGGTGATTCGGGCGCGGATTTGGTGACCTCTTGAAGGAGCTGCTATGGCCAAGGACGAAGACGACAAGAGCGACGCCAAGGACGACGAACACTCGCTGGACATGAGCCAGGCGGCTGTCAAGAAGATGATCGCCGAGGCGCGCGAGCGCGGCTACATCACCTATGATCAGCTGAATACCGTCCTGCCGCCGGAGCAGGTGAGTTCCGAGCAGATCGAGGACGTGATGTCGATGCTGTCCGAAATGGGCATCAACGTCATCGAGGACGAAGAGACGGAAGAGGGTGAGCAGGGCGGCACGGTGGTGCCCGCCTCGACCTCGCGCGAGGTCGCCGTCGCCACGACCGAAACGGAAAAGCTGGACCGGACCGATGATCCGGTTCGGATGTATCTGCGCGAGATGGGCAGTGTCGAACTGCTCAGCCGCGAAGGCGAGATCGCCATCGCCAAGCGGATCGAGGCCGGGCGCAACACGATGATCGCGGGGCTGTGTGAAAGCCCGCTGACCTTCAAGGCCATCACCATGTGGCGGCAGGAGCTTCTGAACGAGGACATCCTGCTGCGGGACGTGATCGACCTGGAAACCACCTTCGGCCGGTCGATGGAAGAAGAGGGTGAGGGCGAGGATGAGCTAGTCGCCTCCGTCACCCCCGCCGCGACGAATACGGGCGAGTCGGCGGATGAGGTCGACGCGGACGGCAACCCCATGCGCCGCAGCGACGACGATGACGAGGATGACGAGGGCCAGAACCTGTCCTTGGCCGCGATGGAGGCCAGCCTCAAGCCGCGGGTGCTGGAAACGCTCGAGCTGATCGCCCGCGATTACGAACAGCTGGCCCACATGCAGGACAGCCGGATCTCGGCCACGCTGAACGAGGACGGCAGCTTTTCGGCGCATGAAGAGAACGACTACCAGACCCTGCGCACCCAGATCGTCGGGCTGGTGAACGAACTACACCTGCACAACAACCGCATCGAGGCGCTGGTCGATCAGATCTACGGCATCAACCGCCGGATCGTGACCATCGACAGCGGCATGGTCAAGCTGGCCGACGCGGCCCGCATCAACCGGCGCGAGTTCATCGACGCCTATCGTGGCAGCGAACTCGACCCGACCTGGGCCGAGCGGTTGTCCCAGAACAAGGGGCGGGGATGGCAGGCCCTGTTCGACCGGTCGCGCGATCAGGTCGACAATCTGCGCGCGGAAATCGCGATGGTCGGTCAGCATGTCGGCGTCGATATCGAGGAATTCCGCCGGATCGTGAATCAGGTCCAGCGGGGCGAGCGGGAAGCCCGGCAGGCCAAGAAGGAGATGGTCGAGGCGAACCTGCGGCTGGTGATCTCGATTGCCAAGAAATACACGAACCGCGGCCTGCAGTTCCTTGATCTCATTCAGGAAGGCAATATCGGCCTGATGAAGGCCGTGGACAAGTTCGAGTATCGGCGCGGCTACAAGTTCTCGACCTACGCGACATGGTGGATCCGTCAGGCGATCACCCGCTCGATCGCCGACCAGGCCCGGACGATCCGAATCCCGGTCCACATGATCGAGACGATCAACAAGCTGGTCCGCACCGGCCGGCAGATGCTGCACGAGATCGGCCGCGAGCCGACGCCCGAGGAATTGGCCGAGAAGCTGCAGATGCCGCTCGAGAAGGTCCGCAAGGTGATGAAGATCGCCAAGGAGCCGATCTCCCTCGAGACGCCCATCGGCGACGAGGAAGACAGCCAGCTCGGCGACTTCATCGAGGACAAGAACGCCGTCCTGCCGCTCGACAGCGCGATCCAGGAGAACCTGAAGGAGACGACGACGCGGGTACTGGCATCGCTGACGCCCCGCGAGGAGCGGGTGCTGCGCATGCGCTTTGGTATCGGCATGAACACCGATCACACGCTGGAGGAGGTTGGCCAGCAGTTCAGCGTCACCCGTGAACGCATCCGGCAGATCGAGGCGAAGGCGCTGCGAAAGCTGAAGCACCCCAGTCGCAGTCGCAAGCTGCGCAGTTTCCTGGATCAATGAGCGCGGACATCCTGTCCGCCGCAGATGGCGTAAGCAGCGGCGCGCGCGAGGCTTGGCGACATCTGGCAACTGCGCCGCTGCCGCCCGATTGGACGCGCGAGCTGTGCGCCAAGGGGTTCATCGAACACGATCTTCGGTTTCGGCGCGGAACCGACTGGATGTTCTCGGCGGTGCTGAACGAGGGATGGGTGCTCTGGTATGCCCGCCGTCCGAGCATACGCGCCGGCCTGATCGATCCCGTGCAGATGTTGAGTGCGTTCCCCGCTGCACGTCGAAAGGACGAGGGCGAGGTGAAGCTGCGCCTGCATGATGCGGAGGAAGCGGCCGCACTGCTGGCCTTCTGTCTCGCAAGGACCTGATCGCGACTCGCCGGAACAGCGGAAATCGGATGTTGCATCATCCGCCGGCACCTGTTGTCAGGGCACCTGAACCTTGGAGTCACGGCTGCGATGAACGACCTGTCCTTTCTGCTGTACCGCAGCGAGACCGAGATGCGCCCCAACAGCGAAGCCGCCGGGGAGTTGCTGGACTCCGCGCGACGCGTGAATGCCGAACAGGCGCTTTCAGGCTTTCTTCACCACGAAGACGGGTTCTTCTTCCAGTGGCTGGAGGGACCGGCGGCGGCGCTGGACATGGTTGCGGGTCGCATGGAACGCGACCCCCGGCATCACAGCCTGACCTATCTGTGGCGCGGCACACAGAACGACCGCCAGTTCGGCGACTGGCGAATGGGATACTCCACTGCGGCCGGCAGTTCGATCCTGAAATGGCTGGCTGAACATCCCGTGGCTCAACGCGAGCGGCGGGCCTATGCCGCCTCGGTCCTGGCCTTCCTGCAGGAGCGAAACGTCGCGACGGAAGACCAGGAGGCGCGCTGATCCGGGGTTACGCCGACACTGGCGCCAGACGCCCGACATGACCCGCAAGCGCGTCGACAAAGCCCTGCAGGAATCCGCGCAGGCTGTCGTCGCGGACCGACCCGTCATCGCCGAACGCGTCCGGCTTGAACGCCAGGTAGAACTCCGGCCGGCCCATCGGGATCATTCCGAGCGTCACCATATGCGCCTTCAGGTGAATCTGTGCGGCGGCAGTCCCGATTGCACCGCCGGACGCGCCGGCGCATGCCGCGGGCTTTCCGACCCAGCAGGATTTCCCCGACGGACGGCTACCCCAGTCCAGCGCATTCCCGAGCAGGCCGGGCACTGCGCGGTTGTATTCCGGCGTCACCAGCAGGACGGCATCCGCCCCGAGCACCTGCGCTCTCATCCGCTCCACCGGGGCGGGGCCCCGGCCATTCTGCCACAGGTCATCGTTGTAGAGCGGCAAGTCCCCGATCTCGACGAAGTCGAAGCGCAGCTTGCCCTCGGCAACCCGCGCGAGCGCATGCGCGACGGTCCGGTTGATCGAACCCTTGCGCAGCGAGCCAACGAGAACGGCGACGGAATGAGTCATGACGGCGATTCCTTTCAGGTCTGTCGCCTCCCAACCCGCCGGACTGCTTGCGGTTTCGGACCAAATCGTGAACATGGCGAAAACATGACTTGGCGGCGCTGTCGCCGAGCCGGACAGGAATGAGGCACGCGTGGACGTAACGAAGCTTGATCAGGTCGTTGCCGGTGGATGGGTGCTTGCGGCGCTGGTCGGATTCGCGGCCGTCGCTTTGGTCTGGGCATTCGTCCAGACGCACAGGCGCCGCGCTGCCGAACATGCATTGACCCGTGCGCAGGTCGAGGGCGCCGCAATGGTCGCGCGGCTCGACAGCCAAGGGGCCCGCGTGGCCGAGTTGAGCGAGGAGCGCGACAACCTCGCCGATGTGCTGCATCAGGCGCGGCAGTCGGTTGCTGCGCTGGAACGCGACATCTCCACGCTGAAGCTGAATGCCCGCAGGGACGCCGAGGCTTCGTCCCGCGAGATAGAACTGCTGCGCGAGATGCGTGAGGAGATGACGGCCCAGTTCCGGCTGCTGGCCGATGACAGCCTGCGACGGCAGGGCGCCGATCTGGAGAAGACCCACGGGGAACGGCTGGCCGCCCTGTTGTCGCCATTTCGCGAGCAGGTCCAGCATTTTCAGAAAGAGCTGGCTGACCGGAACCGCGCCGCGGCCGACGAGCGGGCTGCCCTGCGCGAACAGATCGAGGGACTGCATCGCCGTTCGGAGGAGATCGGCCGTGATGCGGTGGCGCTTGCCCGCGCGCTCAGGGGTGACAAGCAGCGCCAGGGCGCCTGGGGAGAGATGGTGCTGGACACGATCCTCGAGCAGTCCGGACTGCAGGACGGCGTGCACTATCTTGCGCAGGCCAGCCATGTCGATGAGCAGGGAAAGCGCTGGCGACCCGACGTGATCGTGCGGATGCCCCGGGACCGGGTGCTGGTGGTCGACAGCAAGGTCAGCCTCGTCGATTACGCCGAGGCGTCGGCCTGTGACGATCCCGCGCAGCGCGAGTTGCTGCTGCGCCGTCACGCCGCATCCATGCGCCGTCACGTGACGGAACTGGCGAGCCGGGGTTATCAGGCGATCGACGAGGGATCAGTCGATTACGTGCTGATGTTCGTCCCCATCGAGGGTGCGCTGTCGGACGCGATGCGCGCTGACCCCGATCTGGCGACATTCGCGCTGGATCGACGGGTCGGGCTGGCGACCCCGACGACGCTTATGCTGACGCTGCGTACGGTCGAACATGTCTGGACGGTGGAGCGGCGCGAGACGAACGCCGCCGAAATCGCCAGCCGAGCCGGTGCGCTGTATGACAAGCTGGCCGGTTTCGTGGATGCCGTCGAGGATGTGGGCCGAGCATTGGACACCGCGTCGCGCGCCCACGAGACGGCGATGGCCCGCCTGACCCGCGGCCCCGGCAACGTCATCCGGCAGGTTGAGCTGCTGCGCGAGCTCGGCGCCCGCACCCAGAAGAAACTGGCGCTCGATCACGACCGGGCCGATGTCGTGCCGCTGGTCCGTACGAGCCAAGCCCAGGATCGCTGATCCCCTGTCACGGACATGATGATCCGCATCGGCGCGTCGCAGGGAACCTGCGTCATCCCCGGGCATTGATTGCGGAACACAGGAGAAGACGATGGACCTTACCCCGCTGCAGATCGATGTTCTCAGGGCCTTGCTGCGTAGCCGGGTCGATGGCAGCAGCCAGTATCTATCCCTTTCCGATCTGCGCGACCTGATGGGCAAGGGCGCGCCGGACGTGCAGGCACTGTCCGCCGCACTGCCGGAACTGAGTGACTGGTTCCGCAACCATGGCCTGCCGGACGTGACCGCCGTGGTGATCCCCAGCGAGAACGCCGACAGGAACGTGATGCTGCCCGACGACAGCGCCGTGGAACGGCTCGGCGGCCTGGCCGCGGCGCATGCCGAGGCGAACCGCGTGCGCGACTTCGACTGGATCGGCTGGCGCGACGGCTGAGCGCCGCCCGTGCGCCACGCGGGCCTGTGGTCGGCCAGGCCGTCTCGTCCGTCCCCCCGCCCTTTACTTGTGACAACCCCACGATCTCGGAACCGTTGCGGTGTGAGCAGCGGTGTTGTTGCCACAGCATGCTGCAGCATGTGGTATTTTCTCCTTTCGCCTACCCAAACTCTGCGAAGGGCACTAAGCTCGGTCCGCTTGGCAGGCCGCCGGAGGCTCGGGAATGCGTTGTCCGTTCTGTGGAAACATCGACACTCAGGTCAAGGATTCCCGTCCGGCCGAGGACAATGTCGCAATCCGCAGGCGCAGATTCTGCCCTGCCTGCGCGGGGCGTTTCACCACGTATGAGCGGGTCCAGCTGCGCGACCTGGTGGTGATCAAGTCCACCGGCCGTCGCGAGGATTTCGACCGCGACAAGCTCAGCCGCTCGATCCGTATCGCGCTGCAGAAGCGCCCGGTCGAGGCCGAACGGGTGGAGCAGATGATTTCCGGCATCGTGCGGCGGCTTGAAAGCATGGGTGACACCGATATCCCCTCCAAGGTCATCGGCGAGATCGTCATGGAGGCATTGGCCCGGATCGACACGGTGGCCTATGTCCGGTTTGCGAGCGTCTACAAGAATTTCCAAGCGGCCGACGATTTCGACCGCTTCGTCAGCGAACTGCGCCCCGTCACGGAAGAATAGGGCGCGACGGGTGCGCGATGATCTGCGCCACATGGATCACGCGCTGAACCTCGCACGTCGAGGTCTCGGGAATGTCTGGCCGAACCCTGCGGTCGGCTGCGTCATCGTACGGGACGGGGGCATTGTCGGCCGCGGATGGACCCGACCGGGCGGCCGTCCCCACGCCGAGGCTGTGGCACTGGCGGAGGCCGGTACTCGGGCGCGGGGCGCCACCGCCTATGTGACGCTGGAACCCTGCGCGCATCATGGCCGCACCCCGCCCTGCGCAGCGGCGCTGGCCGACGCGGGGGTGAGGCGCGTGGTCACGGCCCTGACTGACCCCGATCCGCGGGTGACCGGCGAAGGTCATGCGATGCTGCGCGCCGCGGGGGTCGTCGTCGAACAGGACGTTCGCGCGGAGGCTGCCGCGGCGCTGCAGCGGGGGTTCCTGTCGCGTGTCCAGCGCGGACGCCCGATGCTGACCCTGAAGCTCGCCACCAGCTTCGACGGTCGCATCGCCACGGCTGGTGGCGAAAGTCGATGGATCACTGGCGCTGCTGCCCGCCACCATGTCCACGGTCTGCGCCTGCGCCACGATGCGGTGATGGTTGGCGGCGCGACGGCACGCGCCGATCGGCCGGCCCTGAACGTACGTGGCTTCGGCGCCGTCCGGCAGCCGGTGCGCATCGTGGTGGCGAATGATGAGATCCCTGATCTGCCGCCCGAGGACGAGGCGCACGGTCCCCTGTGGATCGTCCCTGGCCCGCTTCCCGAGATGATGGCGGAACTGGGGCGGCGCGGCCTGACCCGCGTGCTGTGCGAGGGCGGCGGGCGATTGGCGGCCGGGCTGTTGCAGGCCGGGCTGGCGGATGAGCTTGTGGGCTATACCGCGGGCGTCGTGCTGGGTGCCGAGGCGCGTCCCGCGGTGGCCCCGATCGCGACTGTAGCGCTGAAAGAAGCGCCACGTTTCAGACTGGCGGAGACGCGGCGCCTGGGGCCCGACGTGATGCACCGGTGGGTCATGGACGATACAGCTCTGTAACCCGCCTGCCTAGCGGCGCCAGATCCAGCTGTGACCGGCGAAGACGCCCTGCAGCTTGGAAAGCGTGCGCAGCCCCGACCCGCTCCCTCGCGCCGCCGGATCTGTCAGCCGGTCGAGTGCGACCTCGACGGGGCAGGGCAGGCCGCTGACCGGATCGACATAGCGGGGATAGGCGATCAGGGCCGCGTGCACCAGGCCATCCAGTCCCGGGCGGGCCGTGCGCCGGGATGGAACCGGGCCCAGATCGCGGGTCAGGCCCCAGCCCGCATAGAACGGCGCGCCCAGAACGGTGACCGGAGTGCCTCGGACAAGCGCCTCGAATCCGAGGGTCGAGGTCATCGTCCAGACCTCATCCACCCGGTCGATCAACGCTGCAGCGGGGGCACGTGGCGCGATCACGTCGGCCAGCCCGCGCAGATCCATGGGGGCCACCTCGCCAAGCCGCAGTCCCGCCTCGACGTCAGGATGCGGTTTCCACACGATCAGCGCGTCCGGATTGTCCCTTCTTACCCGGCGCAGCAGGGCCAGGTTGGTCCTTTCGGCGCCAGCCCCCAGCCGGATCGACGCGTCATCTTCGACCTGTCCGGGCACCAGGATGATCCGGCGGCCGTCCCGCGGCAGATCGGGAACGCTGCCGTCCGACAAATTATACTTGGTCACGACGCGGTCACGCAGCTTCCCGCGCAGCGCTGCGGCGCGGGACAGATCGGCCGCCGAGCGCGGGCTGTCGATCAGCCGTTCCAGTCGGCTTGCGCGCGTCGGATCATAGTAGATGCCCAAGTCGTCGGCGACGAGGGAAAGTGGTGGGACCAGCGCTGCACCCAAGCCCCGGGATCGCAGGAATCCGTCCTCGACTCGCGCAGCCTCCGGGACTGCGGCGGCTGCGCTTGCCCAGGCAAGGGTAACGCGCGGGGATGGGCGTCGTGTAAACCGGACGCCTCGGCCGTTGCCGAAGATGCGCGCGATGAATGGCCGCTTCCACCTGCGCATGCCGTAGGCGAGGTGACCTGCGCGATCCTGCCGCCACGCGGCGGCCTCGGCCTCGATCTGTCGCAGGGCGGAAGTGAAATCGGTGAGACAGTCGCGACAGGGATCATACCAGATCGGCGCCAGCAGATGTGTCGCGGCAAACAGGCGATCGGTGGTGATCCCGGTTGCCGCCGCCCGGCGCGGTATCGTTGTCTCGTCGTCCGACAGACCCCAGCCGGCATAGAACGGCTGGCCGAATAGCCGCGGACGGTGGCCCGCCAGCAGCGCCTCGTAGCCCATCTGTGAACTGACGGTGTAGACCGCACCGGCCCGCTCCACCAGGCGCCAGGGCGATACCGGCGCATCGCAGAAGCGCTCGCCGGGGCGCAGGTCCAACGGTGAGAAATGGCCGGGTCGCAGCCCAGCCGATGTCTCAGGGTGGCTGCGGACGACCAGAGGCGTGCTCGGATGTTCGTCACGGGCTGCCTGGAGCATGCGCAGGAACACCGCGCGGCCGGCTCCGACGAGGGAGGCGTCACCTGCCGTCTGATCGATGACCAGCACATAGCCCGACGGCGGGGGCTCGGCGCCCGGCAGGTGGGCATTGTATTTCGACAGGTCTGCGCCGCGCAGCGACGACAGCGCGGCCGCTGCCTCGTGGGCCCGCGCGGCGCTTTGCGGGGAGGCGATCAACTGTTCGATGAGCGACGGGCCCGAAGCGTCGAAGTGCAGCCCTGCCGGATCGACGATCAGCCCGATCGGCCCCCGCCGTGCCACCGGACCACGCGCGCGTCCCGGCAGGACCGAACGAAGAAACGCGTCCTCCACGGTCACCGCGCTCGCGCCTTGCCGCGCGGCGATTGCCCGACCGCGCCAGGCCGTCGGGCTGTTTCCCCATACCCCCACGGCATCCCCGGGACCGGGCACGCCCAGACGTGGGGTCCATCCGGCGAGCGTCAGTATCCTGTGGACCCGTCGGCTCCGGAAGAAGCCGGTGTTGAAAACAAAAAGCTGCCGGGGGTGGTCCCCGGCAGCTTGGTGGTCGGATGCGGGCAATCTGATCAGTTGCTGCCCAGCGAATCCAGCGTCCGCGCGGTGGCGGCGCTGCCTGTGATTGCGCCCAAAGTCTTCTGCCATTGCACGTAAGGTGCTTCGGTCACGTAGACCGTGTCCCCGTCGCGGATCATGAAGTCGCGTGCAAGGAACAGTCCGTTCGGACGGGTGAGGTCCAGGATATAGGCCATGCGCTGATCGCCGTAGAGATCGTTGCGCCCCATCACGGACCGGGCCACCGACTGCGGTTCCTCGCGCAGGACGAACACCCCGGTCGGGTCGGCCAGCTGGCTTTGCAGGCCGCCAACCATTGCAATTGCTTCGATCGCGTCGATTTCCTCGCTGCCCAGCGGCACCTTGGTCTGGCCGCCCAATGCGCCCAGCGCGGTGAAGCTGCGCTGGTCTTCCTCGACCAGGATAACGTCACCCGGGCGCAGCGCGATGTCGTTGCGCGAGTTGGCGTACAGATCCTTCAGCCACACGCGCCCGGTCGTGTTGCCGCGCTTGACTGTCACGACGGCGATCTCGGGATCGATCGACACCCCCCCGGCGCGCGCCAGCATGGCCGACAGGGAGCGAGTCGGGCGTTCGATCGGGAAGACGCCCTGGCCGTTCACCTTGCCCATGACCGACACGGTGGCACCGTCGCCGGCCACCCGGGTCACGGTGACCTGCGGGTCCGGCGTCTGGTTGGACAGGCGCGAGGTGATGATCTGACGCAGCGCGTCGGGGCTGTTGCCCGCCGCCATGACCCGACCGGCATAGGGCACGAAGATGTAGCCGGCGCTGTCCACCTGGATTTCCTGCAGCGGTGTGTTCGACTGCCCCAGCGACGACAGCAGACCATCATCGACGTTTTCCCAGATCGTCAGGCCCAGCACGTCGCCGGGGCGGATCTCGTCGGCGCCGACCTGGCCGGCCGCCAGGAAATCGCCGCCGAACCCGTAGGTCGGCGCGTAGGCGGTCGCTCTGGTGACGTGGTTGTTGACGTAGATGACATGCGCGTCGCCACCGCGCTCGACGGCCCCCGTGAAGATCTCTTTCTTGGTAGGGCCCGACCGAGGCAGCCCGCAGGCGGCAAGACCTGTCATGGCCAGCAGGGCGGCAAACCGAAGGGTTCGTCCGAAAGGCACGTGCGAGCTTCGCACGAATGATACGCTAATCAAGTCCTGTCTCCTGTCCCTAGGCGGCGTTAGACGCCATCTCGCTGCGGCCCTGACCATACCGTGACAGGTCCGCTCGTTCCAACAATTAGACATAATCGGTCAGGCATCGCTGCCGATTTGTTGCCGGTGTGCACCGCGCCCGCTCGCCAAGGCGCTATAGGGGTTGTCCGGGGCAAGCATCAAGTCCACGGCGACGCGCAGTGCGTGAGCACGCGAGCGGGCGGCATAGAATCCGCCTGGCACCTGGCTGGTTTCCAGCAGGTAGTCCCGGTAGTCGCGGTAGGCGCGGGTATTCGGCCGGTCCGGATGGCGGAGGAATTCCTCAAGCGACTGGCGCGAGACGAGCTGGGGCTTGTCGAAGACCGCCCGCCCCATCGCGCGCACGGGAATCCCGCGCCATAGCGCCTGCTGGGCCGATGTCGAGTTGACGGTCACCACGCTGCGCGCCTGCGCCAGCAGGCGGGCCAGCTTGCCGCCATGCACGACATGGACCCTGTCGGATACCCCGAGCGTCGCCGCGGTCTCTGCGATCGCATCGCGCACCTTGCCCCGCCCATCCTCCAGCGGGTGCGCTTTGAAAACGATGTGATGATGCGGGGGCGCGGCATCGGCAAAGGCGCGCAGCACCTCGTCCGTGAAGTCGCGCATCCGCTTGTAATCCGAGTGCGCGATGAAGCTGGCGTCGTGTTCCAGTTGCAGGAGCCCCAGCACATAGGGAAATCCCCCGCGGCGGATCGCCCGCACCGCGGCCCAGCGGGACAGCATAAAGGCAGGCGACAGCAGCAGCTTGCGCAGGTGCAGCATGAATTCCTGCCGGACGCCGACGTCGCGATGGGTGCGGAACAGCGGATAGCGCCGGTTCGCCGCAAGCACCATGAAGTGGTAGAGCGCGCCGTAGAACTTGTGATGCCGCATGTCGCCCCAGTGCGCCGGCGGGCGGGAGAGTTGGGATTCATGTCCCCGCAGGGCCGCGCGCATCTGCGGCAGGGTGATATCCATCAGGTCGGAATAGCCGTTCGAACCGCCCCGTTCGTAGCTGATCCAGTAGGGGCGCAGATAACCTTCCTCGAAGACGTGCAGAACCAGGCCGTGCAGGGCCGCAGCATCACGGGCGGCGGCGTGGACCGGGCGCACGTCGCCGTAGATCACGAGGTCGGTCACCCCCAGCCGGGTGATCAGGCTGTCCAGATGGGCCGGCCAGCTGGCGGTGTCGCCGGCATGTCTAATGAACCGGTCCCGATCCGACCAGAAGAATTCGTCACCCGCATTGAAGCCGACGCGCCAGACCTGCGAGCCGGCGGAGCGCAGCAGCCGCCCCAGCCGGTCGAAGAACGGTCCGTGGGGGCCCTGGAGCAGAAGGAATACACGCTGTTGGGGTGGCAACCCGGCACGTTCGGGACGTGAATGGCGGGAATGAAACAATGGACTGAACCAACAAATACAAAGAAACTTCCGTCAGGAATGCACGATCCGGACGCCGCTGCCAAGCTGGCCCTTTCGGCAGGTACATGCGCCGGACTTGCAGGACGCGGACCCCGCTGACCATATGGGTCGGCGTGACGGGATGCGTCCGGTCCCGTATTCAAGCGGTCGTTGCAGGAGAGGCGTAGTGTTCACCGGGATCATTACCGATGTAGGTCGGGTCGCCGCTGTCGAGATGCGCGGCGACATGCGCGCGCGGATCGCCTGCAGCTACGCCATGGCCGATGTGGATCTGGGCGCGTCGATCGCCTGTGACGGTGTCTGCCTGACGGTCGTGGACAGGGGCGCGAGCCCCCCAGGGGGCTCGCCGGCCGACGGCTACTTGGCAGGCGGATGGTTCGACGTCGACATCTCGGCCGAAACACTGGCCAGGACCAACATCGGTGCGGATGGCTGGTCGGTCGGGCGGCGGCTGAACCTGGAACGGGCACTGCGGGTGGGGGACGAGCTTGGCGGCCACATCGTGTCAGGCCATGTCGACGGTGTGGCCATCGTCGAGCGAGCCGCGCCCGAGGGCGACAGCCTGCGCTTGACGCTGAGCGCGCCGGCCGACCTGGCGCGCTTCATCGCGCCCAAGGGATCCGTGGCGCTGAACGGCACCTCGCTGACGGTGAACGAGGTCGACGGGAACCGCTTTGGCATCAACCTGATTCCCCACACCTGCGCGACAACGACATGGGGTGAGGCACGGGTTGGCGATCGCGTGAATCTGGAGATCGACACCCTGGCCCGATACGTGGCGCGGCTGGCCGAGGCCAGCTGATCGCCCGTGGGCGGTGCTGCCGCCGATCGCCGCGTCCCATCTTTCCCCGCGACGGGGCTTGGGGTAAGGCCGCGCCATGCTGACCTCATCATCTCATTCCTCCGCGCCACAGCTGCGGTCGTCAGGACGACATCATGCATTATGAACAACCGGGACCCGTCGAACGGAACTGGTCCGACGCGATCACCGGCATCGAGGAGATCATCGAGGATGCCCGCAACGGGCGGATGTTCATCCTGGTCGATCACGAGGACCGGGAGAATGAAGGCGACCTGGTGATCCCCGCGCAGACGGCAACACCCGACGCCATCAATTTCATGGCGACATACGGCCGGGGGCTGATCTGCCTGGCGCTGCCCGGACCGCGGATCGATGCCTTGGGGCTGCCGCTGATGTCGCCCAAGAATTCCAGCCGGCATGAAACGGCGTTCACCCTGTCGATCGAGGCGCGAGAGGGCGTGACCACCGGTATCTCCGCGCATGACCGAGCCCGCACCGTGTCGGTCGCCATCGATCCGGCAAAGGGGGCCGCCGACATCGCGACCCCCGGCCACGTTTTTCCGCTTCGGGCCCGCGATGGCGGGGTCCTGGTCCGCGCCGGCCACACCGAAGCCGCGGTCGACATCGCGCGGCTGGCGGGTCTGAATCCTTCGGGTGTTATCTGCGAGATCATGAACGAGGACGGCACGATGGCGCGCCTGCCGGATCTTGTCGCCTTTGCCCAGCGGCACGGGCTGAAGATCGGTACGATCAGCGACCTGATCGCCTATCGTCGTCGCCACGACAATTTGATCTCGGAATGCGACAGGCGCGAGGTCACCTCGGCCCATGGCGGCCAGTGGATGATGCGGGTCTTTGCCGATGAGACGCAGGGCACCGAGCATATCGTGCTGACCAAGGGGGATGTGACCACCCCGGAGCCGGTGCTGGTCCGCATGCATGCGCTCGACCCGCTACACGACGTGCTGGGGATCGCCCGTGAACGGGCCGGGGACCTGCCGGTGGCAATGCGGATGATCGCGGCCGAGGGGCGCGGTGCTATCGTGCTGCTGCGCGACCTGTCGCCCAAGCTGCCGCGCACCGGCGAGGCGGCGTCGCATACGCTGCGCCAGTATGGCGTGGGGGCGCAGATCCTGTCCGCGCTCGGCGTCTCCGAACTGGTCCTGCTGACCAACTCGGCGCCGGTGCGAGTCGTCGGACTTGACGCCTATGGGCTTTCGATCCATTCCACCCGTCCGATCCCGCAGGACTGATCCGCAAGGGCGACCATGGCCGCGCTGACCGAACACACCACCCTGCCGCTGCCTGTCCTGGACGGGTCGGTGCGGCTGCTGATCGTCGTGGCGCCGTATTATCGGGCGATCGCCGATGACCTGATCGCCGGCGCAAGGGCCGTGGCGGACAAGGCCGGCGCCGTTGCGGACGTGGTTGAGGTTCCGGGTGCGCTGGAAATCCCGCCGGCGATCGGCATGGCGGGACGGTTGGCCAATTACGATGGCTATGTCGCGCTGGGATGCGTCATCCGGGGCGAGACCACCCACTATGATACGGTGTGCAATGACAGTTCGCGCGGGCTGACACTGCTGGGCCTGCAGGGCTACTGCATTGGCAACGGCATCCTGACGGTCGAGACGATGGATCAGGCCGTGGTCCGTGCTGATCCCGCCAGCCAGGACAAGGGCGGCGGCGCGGCCGCAGCGGCCCTGCATCTGATCGCCCTGCAGCGTCGCTGGGCCGGGTCGCGGCGGACTGCTGCCCCGGGCCTGACCGATCGGGATCCGGTGCGGCTGGCCGGAACCCTCGACGGGTCGTCACCGGCATGAGCGAGCGGGTGGATCGACGGGCCCGCAGCGGCGCCGCGCGGATCTATGCGGTCCAGGCGCTGTTCCAGATGGAATCGGCCGACCAGTCGGCGGAACGGGTGCGCCAGGAATTCCAGAACTGGCGGATCGGCGCCGAATACGCCGAAGGCGTGACGCCCGAGGCGGACGAGGATCTGTTCGCGACGATCCTAGACGATGCCGTCACCTGGCAGGCCCGGATCGACCAGATGACGGACCGAGCGCTGGTCGAGAAATGGCCCATCGCCCGGATCGACCCGGTGTTGCGCGCCGTGTTCCGCGCCGCCGGCGCCGAACTGGTGGGAAAGCGGACCCCGGCACGTGTCGTGATCACGGAATATGTTACCGTCGCCGACGCCTTCTTTCCGGAAGGCAAGGAGGCCCGATTCGTCAACGCGGTTCTGGACCACATGGCCCGGCATACGCGTCCCGACGAGTTCCGGGACATGCGCCCGCGGGACTAGGCGCGGGCGTGCTGATCCAGTAGCATGCAACCTCTGCAGGGGGATTGCGTCATGCCGCAGCTGGTTCGTCTCTATATTGTCAATGTCGCGATCGGTTTCGCCCTCGCGCTGGTGTTCACCGGGCTTCTGATCGCGGTGGACGTCGCCCATCTGCGACATCTCGTGCTTGGATCTGGTGGCGCCGGCGTGATCGCACTGGTCATGCTGGTGGTATTCAACACCCTGCTGTTTGCGGGTGTGCAGTTCGCCATCGCGGTGATGCGCATGGCCGACCGCAAGGCGCCGCCCGCAGGGGGCCGACGCGAACGCGTGAGACCCGCTGGCGCCGTGACGGTCCCCGTGCCGGCGAGAGCACGCCGCTGACCCGAGCCCGGCATGCCCACGTCAGCGATCATCGTGTGACTTTTGCCACACCTGCGTGGCCGGACGGCCGCATTCGGCCGGCGTGTTAACGATCTGGGCTCCCACAGACAGCGCCAGCATTTCAGTTCAGACAAGGTTCGTGAACTTCCAAGCCGTTGACGTCGCGACGGAAACCGGCGTGTGCGGCCGAGTTGCTCACGCGCGGAGCGACGCCTCGAACTGCCTGAAGTGGTTCCAATGGTTAATGTCACATCTTGGTGAGCGCAACTTCTGGTAGCGGCATGGTTCATAACGCCGCCCATCTGCATTAACTCGGTGTCACACAAGACCGATGCAGTTCTGCGCATCGGCTGCTGTAAAAGAGGTATGACATGAAAACCCTTACGCTCCTGGCCGGCGCCACCGTTCTTGCCGCCGGTTTCTCCGCTCCGGCATTCGCCCAGGTCGAGATCGCTGCGGGCGCCGACGCGACCGGTGTTTCCCGCATCAACGAAGAGATCATCGACGTCGAGGAAGCGGTCCAAGACGATTTCGAGCGCTCGGAAGACCGGGCCCGTTTCGGCCGTCCGGATTCCCGTGAAGGCACCTTCGGCTCCGTCGCCCTCGGCTACACCGGCCGCACCGGCAACATCGAAAACCAGGACTTCAACCTGGCCGGCCGCCTGTCGCACAACCAGGGTCCGTTCCAGCAGTCGGTCGGCATCCTGCTGGAATATGGCGAGGATGACGACGGCGACACCGATGTCAAGGAAACCTCGGTCATCTATGACGCCAACTACTATTTCAACGACCGGTTCTATGCCTTCGCCCTGGGTCGCCTGACCACTGACGGTCTGGCCGACGAGTTCGACGTCCTTGAAGAGGACGGCGAGGACGAGTACCGCGATCTCGACGGCCGTCTGAAGCGCGATGCGCTGCTGGCCTTCGGTCCGGGCTACCGCGTCATCAACACCGACACGACCGCCTGGCGCGTTCAGGCCGGTGTGGGCGTCCGCTACACCCAGACCGTCGACACGGTGGACAACGATGGCAACCTGGTCGCCGTCGGTGACCGGATCGATTCCGACACCTCGACCAGCTACATCGTGTCGTCGCGGTTCTACCACCGCTTCAGCGACACCATGTTCATCACCAACGACACCGACTTCCTGACCTCGGACGCGAACGACGTCGCGACCAACGAACTGGGTCTGAACTTCAAGATGTCGAACGCCTTGGCGACCCGCGTGTCGTACAGCACCGAGTATGTCTCTGATCGCGAGATCCGCACGGACAACACCCTGGGCCTGTCGCTGGTCTACGGCTTCTGATCGGGCGAACGATCACGCGACGACACGAGGGCGGCTGCAAGGCCGCCCTTTTTCATTGGGTCGCCGCGCGGCGGACGACAGCAGAAAGCCGCCCCGAAGGGCGGCTTTGCCAGTGGCGGGAACCGCAGCAACCGTGGCGGCACAGGTTTCCCCGAAAGCCTGGATGTCCAGGTGGGTGCCGGTTAACAGGACCAGGGCCCTGACAGAGCCAGCCCCCTCGGAAGAATTTAAGGCCAGTGGAAAAAAAGGCCACACACGCGAAGAGCAGAAACCCGCCGGACCCGAACGTAGGAACGACCAGGCGGATGTGCAAGTGGTGTCAAGGTAGGGGAGCGCATCTCGCGGGTCTCGCGCGGACTTGCCGGATGTTTCGCTTTCGTTCATGGTCGCCCTGATGACTGACACCTCGACCCTGATGCCCGGCCAGCGCCTTGCCCGCGGCGTGACCCGGCTGCTGATCTCGATGGGCCACGCGCCACTGGCCGAGTTCGTTCCGACGCCCGGCCTGCGGGTCGACGTCGTCTCTGTTTCGCCCGCCGGCGAGATCTGGATCGTGGAATGCAAGAGCTGCCGGTCAGACTTTGCCGGTGACCGGAAGTGGCAGGGTTACCTGCCGTTCTGCGACCGGTTCTTCTGGGCCACGGACGGCGACTTTCCCACCGAATTGCTGCCGGGAGACAGCGGCCTGATACTGGCCGACCCTTACGGCGCCGAACTGCTGCGCCCCGCGCCGCTTGTCCGGCTTGCACCAGCGCGCCGGGCCAAGCTGCTGCGGGAGATCGCCCGGGTCGCCACCTGCCGTGTCGCCAAGCTGGCAGATCCGGACGCCTTCGATCTGGCCGGTTGAGAGCCGCCAGATCTGGCGTGCGCTGCCGCCGGTCAGCGGCGCTTCGGCTTGCCGGATGATCCGCGGGCCGATCCGCCCTTGCTGATGGCGCGCGCGGCCTCGGCGGCCGCCAGCAATTCCTCGGCGATCTCGGCCGCCTCATCCGGGTCGAAGTCCAGCGGCAGGTCGACGCCGTCGCCTTCCAGATAGATGCGGACCATGCCCAGATCGGTGGGTCCGATCTGCAGGCTGGCCGCGACGTCGCTTTCGCGATTGATGCCCATGTGCGGTTCCCCGGCTGTGTCGACCCGGTCTAGTCCGGCGCCCCGGATCGGACAAGAGAGGCTTGCATCATCCCGGGACGGGCGCTAGATCATTCGCCTGTGCCGCCTTAGCTCAGTTGGTTAGAGCGCTAGATTGTGGATCTAGAGGTCCCCCGTTCAAGCCGGGGAGGCGGTACCATCCGGATCAGCCTTCTGTCTTGCCGTCCGTCACAGGCCGTTAACTAAGCTGCTTCTTTATGCGCGAGGCAGGTGTGTGCCGCAGGCGTGCTGGCCGTGGCGGAGCCGGTCCGGAAGCCCCGATCGCTCAGCGCCAGCCCAGCGGAACACGCCGACGAAAGGGCAGGGCGATCATGCGGCCCAGCAGCCCGGCAGCGGTCCATCCGATAAGAAATCCCAGACCGGCGGCCAGAACGCCTGCCGGGGTGACGGGGACCGCCGGCCGGTAATCGGCCCATGTCGCCTGCAGCGTGTCGACGTCGCGCAGCCTGTGTGGCAGGGCGATCCGCTCCAGCGGTGCCGCGGCGCGCAATAGCACCAGATCGGACCGTGCGCGGTCCAGCCGCTCGAATGCCCGCTGCATGTCGCGCGCGTGCGCATCGCGGAAGGCGCTGCCCGACAGATCGGCCAGCGCCTCGTCCCGCGTCAGCCCGGCACGGGCGGCGCTGCGGTCAAAATCGGCGGCAATCGCCGTCAGCGCGTCTACCTGCCCGCCCAGACGCTGCACGTACTGGTCCGAAAATGCGGGGAACTGCGACAGGACCAGCGCCACCAGCAGCGCGATTGCCAGACGCAGCAGGCCCACGGCTCAGCCCCGGAAGCTGCGCGCGAATACCGGCTCGTACAGCTCGGCCAGGTGGGCGATCGCCTCCTGCGGCGCCATCTCGACGGTCTGGCCCGACCGGCGGCTGGTGAGTTCGATCTTGTTCGCGGCCAGCCCGCGCGGCCCAACCGTGATCCGCCAGGGCAGGCCGATCAGGTCCATGGTGGCGAACTTGGCGCCGGCGCGCTCGTCACGATCGTCGTAAAGCACGGTCATGCCGCGGGCCTGGAGCTCGCGCTCGATCGCATCGCAGGCGCTGTCCGTCGAACTGTCGCCCTGCTTGAGGTTCACGAGGCCAACATGGAACGGGGTCACGCCCTCGGGCCAGATGATGCCGCGCTCGTCGTGGCTCGCCTCGATGATCGCGCCCAGCAGGCGGCTGACGCCGATCCCGTGCGATCCCATGTGGACCGGCACGCGTTGTCCGTCCGGACCCACCACCGTCGCGCCCATTGGTTCCGAGTACTTGGTTCCGAAATAGAAGATCTGCCCGACCTCGATTCCGCGTGCCTGACGGCGACGTGCCTCGGGAATGCGGGCGAACTCGTCAGGATCGTGGGTTTCGTCGGTGCGGGCATAGCGGCTGGTGAATTCCTCCAGCACGGCGCGGCAGGCGGCGGGATCGTCATAGTCGATCTCGCGGTCGCCAAATGTCAGCTGCGTCAGTTCGCTGTCATAGAACACTTCGGACTCGCCGGTGTCGGCCAGCACCAGGAATTCATGCGTGTCCTCACCCCCGATCGGTCCGCTGTCGGCGCGCATCGGGATCGCCTGCAGGCCCATGCGTTCATAGGTGCGCAGGTAGGTGACGAGATGCCGGTTATAGGCATGCAGCGCATCGTCCTTGGTCAGGTCGAAATTATAGCCGTCCTTCATCAGGAACTCGCGGCCCCGCATCACGCCGAAACGGGGACGGATCTCGTCGCGGAACTTCCACTGGATCTGGTACAGCGTCAGCGGCAGGTCCTTGTAGCTGTTCACGTGCGCCCGGAAAATGTCGGTGATCATCTCCTCGTTGGTCGGCCCGAACAGCATGTCGCGCTTGTGACGGTCGGTGATGCGCAGCATCTCTTCGCCGTAATCGTCATAACGGCCGCTCTCGCGCCACAGATCGGCGGACTGGATGGTGGGCATCAGCACCGGGATGTGTCCGGCCCGCTGCTGCTCCTCGTGCACGATTTCCTCGATCCGGCGCAGCACCCGCAACCCCAGCGGCAGCCAGGAATAGATGCCGGCTGACTGCTGCTTGATCATGCCCGCGCGCAGCATCAGCCGGTGGCTGACGATCTGCGCCTCGGCGGGATTTTCCCTGAGAACGGGCAGGAAGTAACGCGAGACACGCATGGGCTGGCCTTCTGGAGACTGTTTGGCGCGGGTTAGCGGAACATGCCGGGGGCAGCAACGGCCATTGCATGGGGATGGGCGGCGCGCCATGTTGGCGCCGCCTACGGCTGCGGGGACGATGATGCGGGTTTCGGTGTCAAGACAGATCTGGACCTGGTCCGCGGTGGCAGCCCTCGTGGTGCTGGCGCTGTGGGGTCTGGGCAACGTGATGACCCCGTTCCTGATCGGCGCGGGGATCGCCTATGTTCTGGATCCGGTGGCCGACCGGCTGGAAGCCGCGGGGCTGAACCGCGCGATGTCGGTGACGCTGATCACGGTGATCGCGGCATTGGCGTTCATGCTGGCGGTCGTCCTGGTCCTGCCGGTCATCGTGCGGCAGCTGACCCAGCTGGTGGAGAACGCCCCCGGCTATCTGGACACCGCGCAGGCCTGGGTCTCGGCCAGGTTCCCGCAGCTGCTGCCCGAGGGCGGGACCCTGCGCAGCGCCATCACGGAACTCGGCGCGCAGATGTCCGAGACCGGCGTACAGGTGCTGGTGACCGTGCTCAGCTCCATGAGCAATCTCGTCGGTGCGGTGCTGTTGCTGATCATCGTGCCGGTCGTCGCGTTCTATCTGCTGCTGGACTGGGACAGCATGGTCGAGCGGATCGACGAATTGCTGCCGCGCCAGCACGCCCACACCATCCGCAGCCTTGCCGACGAGATCAACGAGTCCCTGGCGGGGTTCCTGCGGGGGCAGGGCCTGGTGACGCTGATCCTGGCGACGTTCTATTCGGTGGGCCTGCTGACGGTCGGCCTGCCCTTCGCGCTGGTGATCGGGATCACCGCAGCGGTCCTGTCGATCATTCCCTATGTCGGTGTGTTCATCGGCGGCGTGACCTCGGTCGCCGTCGCGGCGTTCACGTTCTGGAACGAGCCGCAATGGATCGTCGTCGTGCTGGGCATCTTCGTGGTGGGGCAGGTCGTCGAGGGCAACTATCTGCAGCCGAAGATCATCGGCGGCCATGTCGGGCTGCACCCGGTGTGGCTGATGATCGCGCTGGCGGTGTTCGGCAAGCTGTTCGGGTTCGTCGGCCTGGTGGTCGCGGTGCCGATGGGGGCGATCATCGGGGTTCTGGTCCGGTTCTTCGTGCAGCGCTACAAGGAAAGCGGCCTGTTCACCGGGCAGGAACTGATGCCGGACCCGGCGCCGCCGCTGCTGATTGAGATCGTTCCGCCCGGCACCACGGCGCGGAAACGGGAAAATGCTCGCGCCGCCCACGCGGCCGCGGTTGCCGACGTGCATGTCGAAGAAGCGCGCCACGAGGCACGGCAGGCCGCCCGCGAAGCCGCCGAGCGCGACGGCGCCCGCGTCGCGACGGCGCGCATGGAGGTTCCCGGACCCGGACCGGAAGGCGCGCTGGAGGCGATGCACGACAGGCCGGAGGTCCGCACCTGGGGCGGCAAGACCCCGGACGGCACCGACCCTGACGCCGACGATGCGCTACCCCCGGGCGACGAGGCGCGCGCCTCGAACGTCAGCCCGGTCGCGTCAAACGCCGCCCATGACGATGTCCCGACGCGCCACAACGTCGTCCAGGGCCCGCATTTCCGATCCGAGTGACGATCACCCGCCCGAATCCCCCAAGGTTCCCTTGACCCGACAGCTCACCTTCGACCTGGCGGCGCCGCCATCGCTCAGCCGGGCAGATTTCCTGCCGGCACCGGCCAATGCCGAGGCGCTGGCGCTTGTCGACGCACCCGAGGCGTGGCCGCAGGGCCGGTTGCTGCTGCTCGGACCGGATGGGTCGGGCAAGTCACACCTCGCGGCGATCTGGACCGCCGAGCGGGGCGCCACGCGTCTGGCGGCGCAGGCGCTTTCGCCAGACGGCATCGATGCGCTGGTCACGCCCGAAGGTGCCATCGCGGTCGAGGACGCGGACCGGGTGGCGGGTATGGCTGACGCGGAACGGGGGCTGTTCCACCTCTGGAACCTGTGCGCGCAGCGCGGCTGCCGGCTGCTGGTCACGGCGCGCAGGGCGCCGGCCCACTGGGGATTGGCGCTGCCCGATCTGCGCTCGCGCATGCAGGCGATGACGGCCGTGCGCCTGGGTCCGCCCGACGATGCGCTGCTGGCGGCGGTGCTGGTCAAGCTGTTCGCCGACCGTCAGTTGCACCCGGATGTGGGGTTGATCGAGGCGCTGGTGCGTCGCATGGACCGCGACCTTGGGCTGGCACGACGGCTGGTCGCGGCGATCGACGACGCGGCGCTCGCCGGTAACCGGGGCGTCACACGGCCGCTGGCTTTGGACGTGCTGGCCCGCCTGACCGAGGGTGACGTACCCGACTGAGGCAGGTTCCGTGTCGGCCGTGGCCGCTGCGCGTTCACGCTGCGGCGACGATCCGCTCCAGCAGC
Organism: uncultured Paracoccus sp.; assembly: GCF_947496875.1. Classification (GTDB taxonomy): domain Bacteria; phylum Pseudomonadota; class Alphaproteobacteria; order Rhodobacterales; family Rhodobacteraceae; genus Paracoccus. Next base: position 204,831 of record NZ_CANMEH010000003.1, read on the forward strand.
TGGCGCAGATCGCCGAAGAACCCCTCGGACCGGGCCGGCCGGTCGGGGTCCGAGGTGATGGCGACGGCCAGTTGCCGACCCGGAACTACCACCAGCATCTGCCCGCCATAACCCCGCGCATAGGCGGCGTCCTGACCGGCGTGGCGGGTCAGGAACCAGCCATAGCCGTAGAGATCGCCCGAGAACGGCGACCGCGCCCGCGGCTGCATGGACGTCTGGATCCACTGCCGGCTGACCACCCGGCGGCCGCCGATCTGTCCACCGGCGAGAACCATGTCGCCGATCCGCGCCAGCGCCACCGGACTGATCGCCATGTCATTGCCGCCCATGAACCGGCCCTGCGGGTCGCGGATCCACGGCGGAACGGCAATGTCCAGCGGTTCCCCCAGCCAGCTTCGGGCCAGCTGGTGCAGATCGGATCTTGCCGCACGTGCCAAGGCCGCCCCCAGCACATGCCAGCCGCCGGTCGAATAGATGAATCGGCCGCCCGGACGACCCACCAGCGGACGGGTCAGGGCAAAGTCGACCCAGTCGCGGCTTGACACCCAGGCCCCGTAGGCCGGCCCGGACGTGCTGTCGAGCCCCGCCTGCATCGACAGCAGATGGCCGACCGTCAAGCTGTCCCGGGCGTCGCCGAAAGGGTCCCGGTCCAGCAGCGGCAGGACGCGCTGGTCAGGTCCGGTGATCACGCCGCGGTCGATCGCGATGCCGGTCAGCAGCCCGAGGATGGTCTTGGACACCGACTTGATGTTGGCGGGCCGATCCACGGCCGGGCCGCGGAACGCCCGGGCAAAGACGCACGCGCCATCCCGATGGATGACGAGGCTGCGCAGCTGCCCCAGCGCCGCCGCACTCTCCGCCATGCCGGCCAGCCCGTCGGACTGCCCGAACGCGGCCCGGCGGTGCAGCAGGGGCGCGGCGAACACGGCAGCGCCGGTGGTCATCAGCCTGCGACGTGACAGGATGGTCATGGCTGTCCCTTCGCCAGTTGCCGACCTGAAATGGCGATCTCGCGCGGCGGGGTCAATCGCCGGCACAGGACCCTTCCGCGCCCGCCAGCCCGGCTGGACACCCCGCGATGCCCCCCTCATGATGCGCAGCCACGTCACGAGCAGTCTGCAACCAAGATGACCCAGGCCGATTTCCTGCAAGCCCCGTTTCCCAAGCCGCTGGCGCTCCCCGACGGCCCGCCCGCGGGAGCGGACCGGTTCTTCAACCGCGAGCTCAGCTGGCTCAGCTTCAACTGGCGAGTCCTGGACGAGGCGCGCAACCCGCGCGTGCCACTGTTGGAACGGCTGCGCTTCCTGTCGATCTCGGCGACCAACCTGGACGAGTTCTATACGGTGCGCGTGGCCGGGCTGCGCGAACTGGTCCGCGAGGGCAACACCATGCCGTCGGATGACGGCCGGACCCCGGACGAGCAGCTGGCTCTGGTCAATGCCGATGCCCGCCGGCTGATGGGCGCCCAGCAGCAGGTCTTCACCACCCTCCGCGGCGAGATGGAGGAGGCGGGCATCGCGATCCTGACCCGTGACCGGCTGACCCCCGACGAGGCCGCGTTTCTGGACCGGTACTTCATGGATCAGGTCTTCCCCGTCCTCTCGCCGATGGCGATCGACCCTGCGCATCCGTTTCCGTTCATCCCCAACCTGGGTTTCTCGCTGGCGCTGGAGCTTGCCCGGGAAAGCGACGGGCGCGAGATCAAGGCGTTGCTGCCGATTCCCGGGCAGCTGACGCGGTTCGTGGCGCTGCCGGGCGGGCAGCGCTTCGTGCCGCTGGAAGAGCTGCTGCTGCTCAACCTGGCGCGGCTGTTCCCGGGGTACCGCAACACCGGACATTGCGGGTTCAGGGTGCTGCGCGACAGCGACCTGGAACTGGAGGACGAAGCCGAGGACCTGGTGCGGGAGTTCGAGCACGCGCTGAAACGCCGGCGGCGCGGCCAGGTCATCCGCCTGAAGATGACGGCCGGCGCGCCCGACACCCTGCGCCGCCTGATCATGGCCGAGCTGCAGGTCGATCCCGACGACGTGGTCGAGGTCGACGGCGTGCTCGGGATGGCCGATCTGCGCGAACTGGTGCTGGACAGCCGCCGCGATCTGCAATGGCCGAACTTCGTTCCCCGGGTGCCGGAACGGGTGCAGGACCACGACGGCGACATGTTCTCGGCGATCCGGCAGAAGGACATGCTGCTGCATCACCCGTACGAGACCTTCGACATGGTGATCCGGTTCATCGCGCAGGCTGCGGCGGATCCGAACGTGCTGGCGATCAAGCAGACGCTGTATCGCACCAGCCGCGACAGCCCGATCGTCGATGCGCTGTGCGAGGCGGCCGAGGCGGGAAAGTCGGTCACCGCGCTGGTCGAGCTGAAGGCGCGGTTCGACGAGGCCGCCAACATACGCCAGTCGCGGCGGCTGGAACGCGCCGGCGCCCACGTCGTCTACGGCTTCGTGAACTACAAGACCCACGCCAAGATCAGCAGCGTGGTGCGCCGCGAAGGCGACCGCCTGATCACCTATTCGCATTACGGAACGGGCAACTATCATCCGATCACCGCCCGCATCTATACGGACCTGTCGCTGTTCACCTGCGACGGGGCGCTGGGGCGGGATGCCACCAAGGTGTTCAATTACCTGTCCGGCTATGTCCAACCCGAGGAGCTGGAAAACCTCGCCATCTCGCCCATCAACCTCAAGTCCCGGATGCTCGAGCTGATCGAGCGCGAAGCCCGGTTCGCCCAGTCGGGCCGGCCGGCGGCGATCTGGGCCAAGATGAACAGTCTGATCGAACGCGACGTGATCGACGCGCTGTATGCTGCCTCGCAGTCGGGGGTGCGGATCAACCTGGTCGTGCGCGGGATCTGCGGGCTGCGGCCGGGCATCGCGGGACTGTCCGACAACATCCGGATCAAGTCGATCGTCGGGCGGTTCCTGGAACACAGCCGGATCGTGTGCTTCGGCAACGGGCACGGGCTGCCCTCGCGCAAGGCGCGGGTGTTCATCAGCTCGGCCGACTGGATGGACCGCAACCTGAACCGCCGGGTCGAGACACTGGTCGAATGCATGAACGACACGGTCAAGGCGCAGATCACCAGCCAGATCATGGCCGCCAACATGGCGGATGAGGCCCAGAGCTGGATCCTGCAGCCCGACGGCCGCTATCTGCGGCATCTGCCTGCGGGACGCGACGACCTGTTCAACTGCCACCTCTTCTTCATGGAGAATCCGTCCCTGTCGGGGCGGGGGACCGCGGGCGCGCGCGATGTTCCGGCATTGACCCACTCGCTGGATTGAACGACACGGGTTCGAGCATTGAGCCGTCTGACCGGGGAGATCGCCGATGAACGTCAGGACCACGTCGGGGCGCAAGATCGTGCCATTCGGGAGAGAGGGCGGGCAGGCGCTTTCCGCGCGGGAGCTGCAGCGGGTCGGGGTGGTGGACGTCGGGTCGAACTCGATCCGGCTGGTCGTGTTCGACGGCGCCGCCCGCAGCCCGGCCTATTTCTACAACGAAAAGGTCATGGCCGGGTTGGGGCAGGGGTTGGCCACCACTGGCCGGCTGAACCCCGACGGTGTGCGCCGCGGCATGGCGGCGCTGCGCCGGTTTAAGGCACTGGCCGACGGCATGGGAATCGAGCCGCTGACCTGCGTGGCCACCGCCGCGGTGCGCGAAGCCGAGGACGGGCCCAGCTTTCAGAAGCAGGTCGAGCGCGAAACCGGCCTGAAGCTGTGGGTGATCGACGGCGAGGAGGAGGCGCGGCTGTCCGCGCAAGGGGTGCTGCTCGGCTGGCCGAACGCCAGGGGGCTGGTCTGCGACATCGGGGGCAGCTCGATGGAGTTGGCCGAGGTGACGGACGGCACCGTCGGAAAGCGCATCAGTTCGCCGCTGGGGCCGTTCCGGCTGCAGCAGATCGAAGGCAAGTCGCTGAAGAAGCATATCGACCGGATCATGTCGGAACTGGCCGTCCATCTGGGGACCGACCACGAGCGGATCTACCTTGTCGGTGGCTCGTGGCGGGCGATCGCGCGGCTGGACATGGAACGCCGCGCCTATCCGATGACCGTGCTGCACGAATACCGCATGACCCCGGACGATGTGATCGCCACGGTCAAGTGGGTCGCCGACAACGATCTTGCCGAGCTGAAGGCGCGGACCGGTATCTCGTCGTCGCGGATCGAGCTGGTGCCGTTGGCCATGCAGGTGCTGCGGCAGCTGGTGCAGACCTTCGAGCCGCCGGAAATCGCCGTCAGCTCCTACGGGATCCGTGAGGGAATACTGTACGAACAGATGCCTGATTCGATCCGCAGGCGCGATCCCCTGATCGAGGCGGCCCGGTTCACCGAGCGGCAGATGGCCCGGATGCCGGGGTTCGGCAAGAAGCTGTACCACTTCCTGATGCCGCTGTTTCCGGATACACCGGACGCTCGGATCCGACTGATCCGGGCGGCGTGCCTGCTGCACGACACCAGCTGGCGCGCGCATCCGGACTATCGGGCCGAGGCGTGTTTCGACAATGTCACCCGGGCCAATCTGGCGGCGCTGTCGCATCCGCAGCGGGTGTTCCTGGGGCTGGCGCTGCTGCACCGCTACCGGAACAACAGGGCCGGATCGCCGATGGAGCCGCTGTTCACGCTGCTACCCAAGGACGACATCGACGAGGCCGAGATCCTGGGAAAAGCCATGCGGTTCGGCGCAATGTTTTCGGTGCGCGACCCGGCCGAGGCGGGCGAGCTGGCGCTGGACCGCAAGGCGGAGACCCTGACGCTGCGGCTGACCGGGATCGGGCGCGACCTGATGGGCGAGGTCGCCGAGGCGCGGTTCAGGTCGCTGTGCAGCGCCATGAAGGTCGCGCCCGTCGTCGCCTGAATTTCGTGTGATGTTCACGCATGGTTCATGCAGTTTTCATGCAGTGTTCTCGTCATCCCCTAACCGGTCCGATGGTCTGGACCCGCCGGGCAGCCGCCCCCGGCGCCGCGCGCCGGTTCAAGTTGGAGTACGTATCGTGAATCCCCTGCTCACCGCCTATGGCTCGCTGGCCGCCGCCATCCTCTTCGAGGTCACCGGCTCGTCGCTGCTGCAACGGTCCGCGGGGTTCACCCGGATCGGGCCGACGATCGGCCTAGCGATCTGCTTCGTGCTGTCGCTGTTCTTCCTGTCGGTGGCGCTGCGGACCATCCCGCTGGGCGTGGCCTATGCCATCTGGGCGGGTGTCGGCATCGTGCTGACCTCGCTGATCAGCGTCGTTGTGTTCCGGTTCCCGCTGGACCTGCCGGCGCTGGTGGGGATCGCGCTGATCGTGTCGGGGGTCCTGGTCATGAACCTGCTGTCCAACAGCACCGTGCATTGAGGGCGCCGGGCCGGGTCATCGGCCGGTGACCGACCGGGCCGTGAGCGACAGCCCGCGTGGCTAGAGCTGCGCCCGGGTCTTGGCGTCGGTATAGCCGCGATGCCAGTGATAGTTCCACAGGCCTTCATGCGCCTTCAGCTCGTCGCCACGGGCGAGGCTGTAGGCCGAGTAATGCCGCGCCTGCTTCAGCTTGCCCCTGGCAAGGCTGGTCACCCGCTGCACCAGCGGCCGGCTGGTCTGGTCCGCGGCGATCCGTTCCTGCAGCCCGACGCCCAGCCCGTGCCGATAGGCGCGCGAGGTCCAGAACGGGGTTCCGAGCTGGTGCGGGCGGACGATGTGCCGGACCCGGGGGCCGGTCGCGAACCAGGCCTTGTGGCCGTGTTCCTCGACCCGCTGGCAGAACTCCGTCTCGCTGCCCATCGGATAGTTGCGGTCGCTGCCGTTCGGGCCGATGGATTCGTTGAAGGTGATGCCCCGGTCGAACACGGTGCGCCGCACCGCCATGTTCGGGCCGAAGATGTCGCGGGCCCGGATCGGCCCCTCGTCGTGGTCGCAGGCGGCGAAGATCTCGGCAAAGTGGAAGCGCGCCTCGACCATCCAGGACGGCGGGCTGGCCTGGAACAGCGGTTCGATGCGGCCGCCGAACAGGTCGTAGTCGGGCTGTTCGCGTGCGACCCGGGCCCACTGGTCCAGAAACCTGGGGGCCGGAACCGCGTCGTCGTCGGTCACGATCACCGTCGATCCCTTCAGCAGCGGCAGCGCCGCGTTCAGAGCGGCGTTCTTTCCCGCGACCGGATGATCCACGACGGTGAGAGGCAGGCGACCGGCAAAGCTGTCCAGGCACGCCGCCGTCGCGTCGGTGCTGGCATTGTTCACGACGATCATCTCCCAGTCGTCGTGGCAGGTCTGGGCGGCATAGGCCGCCAGGACCTCGGGCAGGACGCCGGCGCCGTTATGGGTGGAGAACAAAACCGTAAGTTGCATAAACTAAATCAATTCTACTATTTAGGTCGCGTCAATGAGGTAAAACCTGGTGGTCGCCCATTCAATGGCACCGGCGGTTCAAACAGTCGATGCGCGGCCTAACGCAGCGGCAGCTTGCCCGGACCCGCAAGATATTGCCAGTGACGCAACGTCACGCCCCGAACGTGCGGCAATCCGGACCGAGGTCATCCGGACTGGGACCTCGCGTGGCGAGCGGGCGGGCAGGGCACCCGGATGCCCCCCGATCCTGTCCTTGCCGGAGGGGACTGCAGGCGCGATCATGATCCAGGCTGCGCAGAAGGAGGAGCGACATGGGACGTGCGAGGGTGCTGGGATGCGCCGGGGCGGTGCTGGGGGCGGTGCTTCTGGGGCCGGCGGGGGCGCTGGCCCAGACGGGGGTGCCGGGCGAGCATTTCATCCTGAACTGGGACCTGAATGGCGACGGGGCCGTGGACGCCGCCGAGATGGAGGAGAAGCGGGCCGAGTTGCACGGGATCTTCGACAGCAGCGGCGACGGCTATCTGGACGCCGCCGAATACGCCGAGTTCGACGCGGCGCGGGCGGCCGACATGGGCAGCCTGCCGGAAGCCGCGGCGGGGCGGATGCGGGCGGTCGAGGCGGGGCTGGGCCTGGCCGCGAACGATCCGGACGGGGATGGCCGGGTGTCGCGCGACGAGTTCGTGGCGGGGGTGCCGGACTGGCTGGCGCAGGTGGACAGGACCGGCGACGGGCAGGTAACCACCGCCGATTTCGCCGGCCCCTGAGCGGCGCTGCGGCGGCGCCCGGCGGTCACCGGGGGCGGGTGCCGATCCGCAGGCCGCCGACGAAAAAAGGGCGCCCGACCGGGCGCCCTTTCGTCTGTCTGCCGTGGGGCAGGGCTTACATCATGTCCATGCCGCCCATGCCGCCCATGCCGCCGCCCATGCCGCCGGCGCCGGCCTGGCCCTTGGGCTCGGGCTTTTCGGCGACCATGGCCTCGGTGGTGATCAGCAGGCCGGCAACCGATGCGGCGTCTTCCAGCGCGGTGCGGACGACCTTGGCCGGGTCGATCACGCCGAACTTGAACATGTCGCCATATTCCTCGGTCTGGGCGTTGAAGCCGAAGGTCTTGTCGTCGGAGTCGCGGACCTTGCCGGCGACCACAGCCCCGTCAACGCCGGCATTCTCGGCGATCTGGCGCATCGGCGCTTCCAGCGCGCGGCGGACCAGGGCGATGCCCGCGTTCTGGTCGGCATTCGCGCCTTCCAGGCCCTGCAGCGCCTTGGCACCCTGCACCAGGGCCACGCCGCCGCCGACCACGACACCTTCCTGCACCGCGGCGCGGGTCGCGTTCAGCGCGTCGTCGACGCGGTCCTTGCGCTCCTTCACCTCGATCTCGGTCATGCCGCCGACGCGAATGACCGCGACGCCGCCGGCCAGCTTGGCCACGCGTTCCTGCAGCTTTTCCTTGTCGTAGTCCGAGGTGGTTTCCTCGATCTGCTGGCGGATCTGGGCGACCCGGGCCTCGATCTCGGACTTTTCACCGGCGCCGTCGACAATGGTGGTGTTGTCCTTGTTGATCGAGATCTTCTTGGCGGTGCCCAGCATGTCGATGCCGACATTTTCCAGCTTCATGCCCAGATCGTCCGAGATGACCTGGCCGCCGGTCAGGATCGCGATGTCCTGCAGCATGGCCTTGCGGCGGTCGCCGAAGCCCGGTGCCTTGACGGCCGCGACCTTCAGGCCGCCACGCAGACGGTTGACGACCAGGGTGGCCAGCGCCTCGCCCTCGACATCCTCGGCCACGATCAGCAGCGGCTTGCCGGTCTGGATGACCGATTCCAGCAGCGGGACCATCGGCTGCAGCGACGACAGCTTCTTCTCGTGCAGCAGGATGTAGGCGTCTTCCAGTTCGGCGACCATCTTTTCGGCGTTGGTCACGAAGTAGGACGACAGGTAGCCGCGGTCGAACTGCATGCCTTCGACGACTTCGACCTCGGTCTCCATCCCCTTGTTCTCTTCGACGGTGATGACACCCTCGTTGCCGACCTTCTGCATCGCCTCGGCGATCTGCTGGCCGATGAAGGATTCGCCGTTGGCCGAGATGGTGCCGACCTGCGCGACCTCGGAGGAGTCGTTGACCGGACGCGAGGCGGCCTTGATGGACTCGACCACGCGGGTGACGGCCAGGTCGATGCCGCGCTTCAGATCCATCGGGTTCATGCCGGCGGCGACCGCCTTCATGCCTTCCTTGACGATGGCCTGGGCCAGAACCGTGGCGGTGGTAGTGCCGTCACCGGCCTCGTCATTGGTGCGCGAGGCGACTTCGCGGACCATCTGCGCGCCCATGTTCTCGAACTTGTCGGTCAGTTCGATTTCCTTGGCGACGGTGACGCCGTCCTTGGTGATGCGCGGTGCGCCGAACGACTTGTCCAGGATCACGTTGCGGCCCTTGGGGCCCAGCGTCACCTTGACCGCATCCGCCAGGATGTTGACGCCCTTCAGCATCCGGTCGCGGGCGTCGGTGCTGAACTTGACTTCCTTGCCTGCCATTTAACTCTTCCTTTGCAATGTGGTGAAAGCGTTTCGTCGAGGGATCAGGACATGATCCCGAGAATGTCGCTTTCCTTCATGATCAGCAGCTCTTCGCCGTCCAGCGTCACTTCGGTGCCGGACCACTTGCCGAACAGGATGCGGTCGCCCTGCTTGACGGCCATCGGGATCAGTTCGCCCGAGTCCTTGCGCGCGCCTTCGCCGGCTGCGACGATCTCGCCCTCGGCGGGCTTTTCCTTGGCGCTGTCGGGGATGATCAGGCCGCCCTTGGTCTTTTCGTCGGATTCGACGCGGCGGACCAGCACGCGGTCATGCAGCGGGGTGAATGCCATGGATGAACACTCCGATCGTTCAGGTTTCCAGATGTTGGCACTCGACCGAGGTGAGTGCCAATCGCGGCTGATCTAGGCCGCGGTCACGGGGCTGTCAACACCCCCCGATGCGGGTCTGGACCGGTTTCGGGGTGCGGTCTTGGTCCGGGGCCGGCGGCATGGCAGAGTGCGGGCGGGGGCAAGGGGTAGGAGGACCATGGCCAAGCTGATCCTGGGGCTGGTGCTGTGGGCGATGACGGCCAGCCTTGCCTCGGCCGCCTGCGTCGGACGCGACCTGTTCGACGATCTGTCCGCAGCGCAGCGCCAGGCGATCGCAAGCGCCGCTGCGCGGGTGCCGCACGCCTATGGCACGACCTTCGTGGCACGCCGCGGGCAGGCGCGGCTGCTGCTGGTAGGCACTTTCCATTTCACCGATGACCGGCACCACGGGATGATAGACGGGCTGGCACCGCAGATGACCGGCGCCGACGCGCTGCTGGTCGAGGCGGGGCCGGAGGAGGAGGCGCAGCTGCAGGCGCGGCTGGCGCGGGATCCGACGCTGATGGCCGATCCGACCGGTCCGACCCTGCCCGAACGGCTGGACGCCGACGACTGGCAGGCGGTCGCGGCGGCGCTGGCCGAGCGCGGGATTCCCGCGGTGATCGCCAGCCGGCTGCGGCCCTGGTACGTCGCCACGATGCTGAGCGTGTCGCCCTGCGTGCTGGCCGAGATCAGGGCCGCCGAAGGGCCGCCCTCGGGCCTCGACCACCTGATGATGGACGCGGCGCAGGATGCGGGCGTGCCGATCCGGGCGCTGGAGCCGTTCGACACGGTGTTCACCCTGTTCGACGGGCTGACCCCGGACGAGGAGATCGACATGATCCTGGCCGCGCTGCCGGGTGCCGCGCAGGCCGACGATCTGACCACCACCGCCGCCACCGCCTTTTTCGAGGGGCGGGTGTGGGAGCTGTGGGAGTTCGCCCGGCTGGACGCCCACCGGCATCCGACGATGGACCCGGCCAAGGTGGACCGCCAACTCGCCCTGGCGAAGGAGCGGCTGATGGACCGGCGCAACCGCGCCTGGATCGGACCTCTGACCCGGGCGGCCGAAGATGCGGCGGCGCGTGGCCGGCACGTGGTCGCCGCGTTCGGCGCGCTGCACCTGCCGGGCGAGACCGGGGTGCTGCGGCTGCTGGAGCGCGACGGCTGGACCGTCGAGAGAATGGCGCTGGAACGTACGACGACAGAGGGGACACTGCCATGAGCCTGATCGAGGAACGCTGGGCCGACGAAGAGGCGTGGTGGACGATGGGTCTGCCAGAGGCGCGGCGACGCACCCACCCCTCCTGCGTCATGGCATTCGCGCAGGGGGTGCTGCAGGGCGAGGCGATCTTTGCCGCGCTGGAGGGGGCGCCCCGCTGGCAGCGCGTGGCCATGACCGATCGCCACATGGTCGAGGGCGAGGACTGCATCGTGCTGGCCTATCGCGTTCGGGCGAGCCGGCCGGACGGGCAGGAATACCAGGCGCTGTGCACATCGACCTGGGTGCGGCAGCATGACGGCTGGCGGCTGATCCAGCATCAGCAGACCCCGCCGCGAACGGCCGGCGATTGATCCTTGCGACTGATCCGAGCGACCTGCCGGGGGCACCGGCGGTCCGATAGACAACCTGCCGGCCGGCCCCTATAACGCCGCCCAAAATCGCGGTTTTCACCGCCCGCAGGTTCAGTCGAAAGGACGCCCATGATCCAGGTCTTCGGCCACAAGGCCCCCGATACCGATTCCACCGGCTCGCCCCTGATCTGGGCGTGGTACCTGACCGATGTCCGCAAGACCCGGGCCAAGGCGGTCCTGCAGGGCACGCCCAACACCGAGGCGATGTGGATGCTGGGCAAGTGGGGCATCGACCTGCCCGAGATCATCACCGACGTGGCACCGGGCGACCAGTGCGTGATCGTCGACACCAACAATCCGGCCGAACTGCCCGCCTCGATCAACGAGGCCGAGGTGATGGAGGTGATCGACCACCACCTGCTGGCCGGCGGGCTGCGCACCCGCACCCCGATCAACATGACGATCCGGCCGCTGGCCTGCACCGCCACGGTCATGCACGACCTGATCGGCAGCGACGACATGAAGCGCGCCCCGCGCTGGGTGAAGGGCGTGATGCTGACCTGCATCCTGTCCGACACGCTGGAATTCCGCAGCCCCACCACCACCCCGCACGACCGGCATGTGGCCGAAACGCTGGCCCGCGACCTGGACATCGCGATCCCCACCTATGCGGGCGAGATGTTTGCCGCGAAATCGGACCTGTCGGCGTTCGACGAGGCGGCGCTGCTGCGGATGGACAGCAAGGATTACGAGATCGGCGGCCGCCGGCTGCGCATCTCGGTGCTGGAAACCACCGCGCCGCAGGTGCTGCTGGACCGCAAGGCGGCGCTGCTGGCGGCGATGCCGGCCGTCGCGGCCGCGGACGGCGCCGACGACATGCTGATGTTCATCGTCGACATCCTGAACGAGGATGCGACGCTGCTGGTCCCCAACGACTTCGTCAAGCAGATCGCCGAGGCGTCGTTCGGCGTCCGGGTGACCGGCGACACGGTGCGCCTGCCGGGGATCGTCAGCCGCAAGAAGCAGATCATCCCGGCGCTGAAGATCTGACGTGACCCGGATCATCGACAGCCTGGCCGAGATCGCCGACCGCTACGACGTCCTGTTCTGCGACCTGTGGGGCTGCGTCCATAACGGCAAGGTCGCCTATCCGGCGGCTATCGCCGCGTTGCAGGCGTTCCGCCGGGGCGGGGGGCGGGTGGCGCTGATGACCAACGCCCCGCGGCCGCGCCGCTTCGTCACCGAACAGATCGGCCGGATGGGCGTGCCCCGCGACGCCTGGGACGACGTCGTGACCTCGGGCGACGCGGCGCAGGACGCGATGCTGTCGGGTCGCGTCGGGCGCAAGCTGTGGCATGTCGGGCCGGACCGCGACCTGGGGTTCTTTACCGAGACCGCCGATCCGCGCGCCGCCGATCTGGTCCGCGTGCCGATGGACCAGGCCGAAGGGATCGTGGTGACCGGCCCCGACGACGACCTGACCGAGACGCCCGAGGATTACCGCGAGCGGCTGGCCGCCGCACAGGCGCGCGGGCTGCCGCTGCTGTGCGTCAATCCCGACATCGTCGTCGATTTCGGCGAGCAGCGGCTGTATTGCGCCGGGGCGCTGGCGCAGCTCTACGAGGAGTTGGGGGGCGAGTCGCTGTATTTCGGCAAGCCCCATGCGCCCATCTACGATCTGGCCCGGCAGCGGCTGGGGGTCGAGGCGGGCGGCCGCGAACTGGCGATCGGCGACGGAATCGGCACCGACATCGCGGGGGCGGTCGCGCAGTGCATCGATTCGCTGTTCGTGACCGGGGGCCTTGCCGCCGAGCACATGGGCGCCGATGTGGAGCGGCCCGAGCCGGCGGGGCTGGCCAGCTATGTCGAAGCGCAGGCGATCACGCCCACCTACGCGATCGGCCGCTTGCGCTAGAGGGGCGGCCCGCGCGGCGGGGCAGCGCGATCCACGAGAAACGTTGGTCCGGCCGGCTAGGGTCAGGACTTGGCGGGTGCGGTCGGCGGCACGAGGCGCCGGCGGCCGCAGCTTGCTCCCTTGCAGGCAATCGGCGGGCGCGAAATAAAATGATGTTCCACGGGTGTTGCAGAGACACAATCTTGCGTCGGCTTCCACCCTGTGACATGGTGCAGGCCAGTAGCAAGGGCGGATCATGATGCTGGACAACCTGCCGCGCGGCACGATCGTCATCGAGGACATGGAGGTCGGGATGATGCGGTACCTGCAGAAGCAGGTCACCGACGAGGACATCGCGCTGTTCGCCCAGGTGTCGACCGACCACAATCCCGTGCATCTGGACGACGCCTATGCCCGCGACACGATCTTCGAGGGGCGCATCGCGCACGGGATGCTGACCGCCGGGCTGATCTCGGCGGTGATCGGCGAACAGCTGCCCGGGCACGGCACCGTCTATCTGGGGCAGACGCTGAAATTCATGGCCCCGGTGCGGCCGGGCGACGTCGTCCGGGCCGAGGTGACGGTCGAATCCGTGGACCATGCGAAGCGCCGCGTCACACTTGCCACCCGCTGCCTCGTCGGCGATACGGTCGTGCTCAAGGGCGAGGCCGTGGTGCTGGCGCCCAGCCGCAAGTTCGACTGACGGGGCCAGGCCCCAGACGGGGCCAGCCCATGCAGCAACCGCCGATGCGCATCCATCGTGACTGGTCCGGCCTGCCCGTGTCGGCGCGGGGAACGACGGTCGCCATGGGCAATTTCGACGGGATCCATCTTGGCCACCGGGCGGTGCTGGACGCGGCGCGCGCGGCCCGGCCCGATGTTCCGCTGGGCGTCATCACCTTCGAGCCGCACCCGCGCCAGGTGTTCGACCCCGACGCGCCGCCGTTCCGGCTGATGGATGCGACCGCCAGGGCCAACCGGCTGGCGCGGTTGGGCGTCGCGCATCTGTTCGAACTGCCGTTCGGCCCGGTGCTGGCCGGCCTCACGCCCGAGGATTTCGCCCGCGAGGTGCTGGCCGACGGTCTGGGCGTGGTGCATGTCGCGGTTGGCGCCGATTTCCGGTTCGGCCACAAGCGGGCAGGGGACGCGCCGATGCTGGCGGCGCTTGGACGAAAGCTGGGGTTCGGGGTGACCGCCGTCCCGCTGCGCGGCCTGCCGGGCGACGAGCCGGCGAGTTCCACCGCGATCCGCGAGGCGCTGGCCGACGGCCGGCCCCGCGACGCCGAACGGATGCTGGGCCACTGGCACCGCATCGAGGGGCCGGTGCTGCACGGGGCCAAGCGCGGCCGCGACCTGGGCTATCCGACCGCGAACATGGCCGTGGAAGGGCGGGTGCTGCCCCGGCTGGGCGTCTATGCGGTGCTGGCCGATGTGCTGACCGGTCCGCACCAGGGCAGTTACCGCGGCGTGGCGAGCCTGGGCGTGCGCCCCATGTTCGGCGAGAACACCCCCAACCTGGAAACCCATCTGTTCGATTTCTCCGGCGATCTCTATGGCGAGACGCTGTCGGTGGCCCTGGTCGAGTATCTGCGCCCCGAGGAACGTTTCGACAGCGTCGAGGCGCTGGTCGCGCAGATGCGCCGGGACGACGCGGCGGCGCGGGCGGTCCTGTCCTGATGCGGCCGCGGTTCTGGGAAATGCCGCTGGACGAGCTGTCCGCCGCCGAGTGGGAGGCCCTGTGCGACGGCTGCGGCAAGTGCTGCCTGAACAAGATCGAGTATGAGGACGACGGCAGCGTCGATTTCACCCGCATCGCCTGCCGGCTGCTCGACGGCGAGACCTGCCGCTGTTCGCGCTATGCCGACCGGCATGACTATGTGCCGGAATGCGTGGTGCTGACGCCCGCCAAGCTGGCCGAGGTGGCGTGGTGGCTGCCGGCCACCTGCGCCTACCGGCTGCGGGCCGAGGGCAAGCCGCTCTACGACTGGCACCACCTGATCTCCGGCGATCCGCAGGCGATCCACCGCGCCGGCGCGTCCGTGCAGGGCTGGACGATCAGCGAGTTGTCCGTGAACGAGGATGAGTGGGACCGCTACGTGATCGAGGATCTGTCATGAACTTTGGCTCCGACAACGCGTCCGGCGTGCACCCGGCGATCATGCAGGCGCTGCATGCCGCAAACGAGGGGACGGCGCCGTCCTACGGGCGCGACGCGCTGACCCGGGCAGCCGTCGACCGGGTGCGCGAGGTGTTCGCCGCGCCCGCGGCCGAGGTGTTCATGCTGGGCACCGGCACCGGCGCGAATGCCCTGGCACTGGCGCAGTTCTGCCCGCCCTGGGGTCGCATCTTCTGCCACCGCACCGCCCATATCGAGACCAGCGAATCCGGCGCACCGGCCTTTGCGGCAGGGGGCGCGCAGCTGGCCCTGATCGACGGCGCGGACGGGCGCATCGCCCCTGACTCGCTGCGAGCGCGGCTGACCGACTATCCGCAGGAGGACGAGCATGACGGCCGCAATGCGGTGCTGTCGCTGACCAATGCCACCGAGTGGGGCACGGTCTATGCGCCCGCGGCGGTCGCGGCGCTGGCCGGCATTGCCCACGACGGCGGCCTCGCCCTGCACATGGACGGGGCGCGCTTTGCCAATGCGGTGGCGGCCACCGGGGCCACGCCGGCCGCGCTGACCCATGCGTCCGGCGTCGATGTGCTGTCGCTGGGTGGCACCAAGGGCGGCTGCCTGGCACTGGAGGCGGTGGTGATCTTCGATCCGGCGCGGGCGGGCGATTTCCTGTTCCGGCGGATGCGGGCGGGCCATCTGTGGTCCAAGCACCGGTTCCTGGCGGCGCAGATGCTGGCCTGGCTGGACGACGATCTGTGGCTGGGCCTGGCGCGGCACGCCAACGCCATGGCGGCCGGGCTGCACGCGCAGATCCGGCAGGCCGGGCACGAGCTGATCCAGCCGGTCGAGGCGAACGAGATCTTCCTGCGCCTGCCGCGCAGCGAGATCGCCCGGCTGCGCGCGGCCGGGCTGCGGGCCGCGGACTGGCCGACGCCGGGCGACGACACCGACCGCGGGACGATTCGGCTGGTCACCAGCTGGGCCACCACCGACGCCGAGATCGAGGCGCTGGCCGCGCTGCTGTGACCTGACGATCCGGTCAGCCGGGCGTGGCGTCGCCCAGCGCATCCAGCAGCAGGTCCAGCGCGTGGGCCACGGTTGCGGCGCGAACCCGCGACCGGCCGATGGCACCGAACTCGACGGTTTCGGTCCGCACGCCCGTCCCGTCTGCGACGCCGAAGCAGACGCGGCCCTCGGGCTTGTGGTCCGAGCCCCCGGGCCCCGCGATCCCCGTGACCGCGATGGCCAGCCCGGCGGCCGAGCGGTCCCGGGCGCCGGCCGCCATTTCCGCCGCCACCGCCTCGCTGACCGCCCCGTGGGTCTGCAACGTGTCGGCTCGCACCCCCAGCATCTCCTGCTTGGCCGCGTTGGAATAGGTGACGAAACCGCGGTCCACCACGTCCGACGACCCCGGCACCTCGGTCAGCGCCGCAGAGATCAGCCCGCCGGTGCAGCTTTCGGCCGTGGCGATCATCGCGCCATGGCGCCGCGCCCGGTCCAGGACCCGGGCCGCCCGGTCCATCACATCAGCCCGTGGCTGAGGCCCGCCGCGGCGATCGAGGCGACCGCGGCGAACAGCCCCGCCAGCAGGTCGTCCAGCATCACGCCGGCCGCATCCGCACGCCGGTCGGCGCGGCCGATGATCCAGGGTTTCCAGATGTCGAACAGGCGGAACAGCAGGAATGGCACGACCAGACCGGGCCAGGGAAACACGTCGGCCGGCAGGCCCGCGAACCAGAACCCGCCCGACGTGGCGCAGAGCGCGATCATCTGCCCCGCGACCTCGTCTATGACGATCTCGCTGCGATCCTTGTCGGGCATCTCTGCGGTGTAGCCCCGCACCGCCCAGAACCCGGCGGCAATGGCCACCAGTGTCGCCAGCGCCACCAGCGGGAAATGTCCGATCCGGTGCAGGCCGTAGCCGATCAGCAGGGTCACCGCCGAAGCCCAGGTGCCGGGGGCGGGGCGCAGATGGCCCACGCCGAACCAGGTGGCGATCAGCGCGTGCATCAGCGCCCCCCGATCAGCGTGGCGGTAGCCAGCGCGGCGATCCCTTCGCTGCGGCCGGTGAAGCCCAGCCGTTCGGACGTGGTCGCCTTGACGCTGACCCGGTCCGGGGCGACATCCATGATCGCCGCCAGCCGGTCCTGCATCGCCGCTGCGTGGGGGCCGATTTTCGGCTGTTCGCAGACCAGCGTGACGTCGGCATTGGCCAGCCGGAACCCGCGGGAGCGGGCCAGTTCGGCAGCGTGGCGCAGGAAGATCTCGCTTGCCGCGCCCTTCCATTGCGGGTCGCTGGGCGGAAAGTGGCGGCCGATATCGCCCGCGGCCAGCGCGCCATAGATCGCGTCGGTCAGGGCGTGCATCCCCACGTCGGCATCGGAATGTCCGATCAGCCCGGCATTGTGGTCGATGCGGACCCCGCACAGCCAGACGTGATCGCCCGGTCCGAGCGCATGCACGTCGTAGCCGTTGCCCAGTCGCACATCCATGTCATTTGCCCCTTCCAGGTCGGCAAGGATCCGTTCGGCGCGCCCGAAATCCCCGGCAACGGTCAGCTTGAGATTGCGTTCGTCGCCCGGCGTGATGGTCACGGGCACCCCGGCCCCGGCGGCGAGCTCGACATCGTCCGCGGCACCGGCGGTGGCGGCGCGGTGCGCCGCCAGGATGACGTCCAACGCAAAGCCCTGCGGCGTCTGGGCGCGAAACAGGCCGTCGCGCGGCTGCACGCCGGTGACCACGCCATCAACCCCGGTCCACAGCGCGTCGGTCACCGGCAGTGCAGGCGCCGCGGCCGGGGCACCCGATTGCA
Organism: uncultured Paracoccus sp.; assembly: GCF_947496875.1. Classification (GTDB taxonomy): domain Bacteria; phylum Pseudomonadota; class Alphaproteobacteria; order Rhodobacterales; family Rhodobacteraceae; genus Paracoccus. The sequence goes on from NZ_CANMEH010000003.1 coordinate 222,444, forward strand.
GGGCGGCGACGACGTGCTCGATCACCGCGGCCGGAACCAGCGGACGCGCGCCGTCATGGATCAGCACATGGGTGATCCCCGACCCGTCCAGCACCTCGAGCCCGGCCCGGACACTGCCGGCGCGGGTGTCGGCGCCGGCCACCAGCGTCACCCGGCCGCCGATCTCGCGCACCGCCCGGGCCATGTCGTCGGGATGAACCACCACGACGATCCGGTCGAACCCCCCAAAGGCGTCGATGCTGCGCGCCAGCACCGTCCTTCCGGCCAGATCGCGCCACTGCTTGGGCTCGTCGCCGCCCATGCGGGTGCCGCGGCCGGCGGCGGTGATCAGGACGGCATAGGTCGGGGGTGCGGTCATGGCGTCGAGCGATACGCCAAGCTCGTGACCCGTGCAATCGCGTCGCCCCGCCGACCGCCCCGGCCACGCCGGGGGGGGGGGGGACGGGACGCCGCACCCTCTCGCACCTCGCAGCCATCCGGACTATATCCCCCCACAGATTATCGCCAGATCAGTCCCGCCCGCCGAACAGGAGCGCCGCCATGTCCGACCTATCCCCTGCCGATCGCGCCAAGGACGCGGCTGCCGTGGCGGCGGTCGCCCTGGTCGAGAGCGGAATGCGGCTTGGCCTCGGCAGCGGGTCGACGGCAGCCCAGATGGTGCGGCGCCTGGCCGAGCGGGTGCAGGGCGGCGGGTTGCAGCTGCGCTGCGCGGCAACCTCGCGCGCGACGGCCGAGCTGGCGACGCAGCTGGGCCTGGTGATCGAGGATCTGGACGAGATCGGCTGGCTGGACCTGACCCTTGACGGGGCCGACGAGATCGACCCCGACCTGAACCTGATCAAGGGCGGCGGGGGGGCCCTGCTGCGCGAAAAGATCACCGCGGCCGCATCCGACCGGCTGGTGGTGATCGCCGACCCAACCAAGGTCGTGGAACAGCTGGGCGCCTATCACCTGCCGGTCGAGGTGGTGCCGTTCGGGCTGGAAACCACCCGGGTGCATATCCACAAGCTGCTGGACCAGATGGACCTGACCCACCGCCCGATGCTGCTGCGGAACCGCGACGGAAAGCTGTTTCACACCGACGAAGGCAACGTGATCCTGGACCTGTCGCTGGAGGTGATCTGCGAACCCGAACGGCTGGGGGCCGGGCTGACCGCGATCCCCGGCGTGGTCGAGCACGGCCTGTTTCTGGACATGTGCGAACTGGCCCTGATCGGCAGCCCCGACGGGTCCGTGATGGAACTGACAAGAGAGGTGTCCGCGTGAGCTTTGATTATGATCTGTTCGTCATCGGCGGGGGCTCCGGCGGGGTGCGGGCGGCGCGGATCGCGGCGGACCAGCACGGGGCCCGGGTCGGACTGGCCGAGGAAAGCCGCCTCGGCGGAACCTGCGTGATCCGGGGCTGCGTTCCCAAGAAGCTGATGATCTTTGCGTCCGAAGGCCCCGCCGCCATCGACGAGGCACGGGAATACGGCTGGTCGGCAGAGCTGGGCCGGTTCGACTGGCCGCGGTTCCGCGCCAAGCTGCACGCCGAGCTGAGCCGGCTGGAGGCCCTGTACCAGAACGGCCTGACGGTCGCCGGGGTGGAGGTCCATCACCAGCGCGCCCACATCGTCGATCCGCATACCGTCGCACTGGCGGACGGGACCCGCAAGACCGCGGCGCACATCCTCGTGGCGGTCGGGGGAAGACCAACCCGGCCGGGCATCCCCGGTGACGAGCTGGCGATGATCTCGGACGATCTGTTCACCATGGACAGCCTGCCGGCGCGGGTCCTGGTCGTGGGCGGGGGTTTCATCGCCTGCGAGTTCGCCACCATCCTGAACGGTCTGGGCAGCGACACGACGCTGTGTCACCGGGGCGATCTGGTGCTGCGCGGCTTCGACGAGGAAGGGCGGCGGCTGGTCACCGATCAGCTGGGCGACATCGGGGTGACGATGCGCCTGGGCGTGCACCCGGAACGGTTCGAGCGCGACGGCGACGGTGTGCGCGTCGCGTTCTCCGACGGCAGCAGCGACCGGTACGACGCGGTCATGCTGGCCACCGGCCGGCATCCGCATACCGCCGGCTTGGGGCTGGACCGCGCGGAGGTGCACGTGGGTCCCCGGGGAGAGATCCTCGTCGACCAATGGTCGCAGACCAACGTGCCGTCGATCTTCGCGGTGGGTGACGTGACCGACCGCGTGAACCTGACCCCGGTGGCGATCCGCGAAGGCCACGCCTTCGCCGACACGATGTTCGGCAACCATCGCCGGCATGTCGATCACGATCTTGTCGCCAGCGCCGTCTATACCCGGCCGCATGAACTGGCGACCATCGGCCTGACCGAGGAGGAAGCCGAGCAGCAGGGCAACATCGAGGTGTACTCGGCCAGCTTCCGGCCGATGCGGTCGCTGTTTGCCGGGTCCGACAGCCGCGCACTGATGAAGCTGATCGTCTGCGAGGATACCCACAAGGTACTGGGCTGCCACATCTTCGCTCCCGAGGCCGGGGAGATGATCCAGTTGGCGGCGGTGGCGATCGGCATGGGCGCGACCAAGGAGGATTTCGACCTGACGGTCGCGGTCCACCCGACGCTGGCAGAGGAGCTGGTGACGATGCGCCACCCGGTGCGGCGGGGCGGACCCGAGCACCAGCAGCTGCGCACGGGGACGGCCTGAGCCAGTCAACCGGGTCGAACGCACCTTGATTTCGATCGGTTCGGCCCCAGTTACGACGCAACGATGATCGAGGGAAAGTAGGCAGGGATGGCAAGCGAAGGCCCCTGGGGCAGCGGAGACGGCGGCAAGGGCGGTGACTCGGGCGAGGGCAAGCGGCCACCGCCGCAGCAACAGCCACCGCAGGGAGGGCAGCGCCCGTGGGGCCAGCCGGGAGGCCAGCCCGGCGGGCAGCCGCCACGTGACCCGCAACGGCCCGGCGGACCCCGTCGGCCCGACCAGATCCCCGAGATCGACGACCTGATGCGCAAGGGCCAGGACAAGCTGCGTGTGCTGATGGGGGGGCGCGGCAGCAAGGAAGGTCCGGGCGGCCCCCGCGGCCCGGGAGGGCGCCGAGGCCCCAACCTGCCGCTGAACCGCAGCAGCTGGGGGATCTTTGCCCTGGCCGCGGCCGGTCTGTGGCTGTTCGCCAGCTTCTACACCGTCAACACCGAGGAAAAATCCGTCGAGCTGCTGTTCGGCAGCCCCTATCAGGTGGGTGACGAAGGCCTGAACTTCGCCCCCTGGCCGTTCGTGACCAAGCAGATCGTCCAGGTGACGGGGGAACGGGTGACCGAGATCGGCGCCGGCCGCGATCCGCTGGACAGCGGGCTGATGCTGACCCGGGACCAGAACATCGTGAACATGGAATACCAGGTGGTCTGGAACATCTCGGACCCCGAGAAATACCTCTTCAACCTGGCCGATCCGGACGGCACGATCCGCGCCGTGTCGGAATCGGCGATGCGCGACATCGTGGCGCGCAGCGAACTGGCGCCGATCCTGAACCGCGACCGCGGCATGATCGCCTCCGAGGCGGCGCAGCTGATCCAGCAGACGCTGGACAGCTATCAGGCGGGCATCAACGTCGTCCGGGTGAACCTGGACCGTGCCGACCCGCCGACCGAAGTGATCGACAGCTTCCGCGAGGTTCAGGCCGCCCAGCAGGAACGCGACCGGCTGGAAAAGCAGGCCGACGCCTATGCCAACCGCGTCCTCGCGGCCGCCCGTGGTGAGGCTGCCGCCTTGCTGGAACAGGCCGAAGGTTATCGCGCCGAGGCCGTGAACAATGCCGAGGGTGAGGCCGCGCGCTTCAACTCGATCTACGAGGAATACAGTAAGGCGCCGGACGTGACCCGCAAGCGCATGTATCTGGAAACCATGGAGCGCATCCTGGGGCGGGTGGACAAGGTCATCCTCGACGGCGTTGGCGAGGATGGCGGATCGGGCGTGGTGCCATATCTGCCCCTTGACCAGTTGCGCCGCTCTGGCACGGACAATCCTGTACCAGCCCGTCCGACGGTCGATGCCGCGGGCGTGGTTCGCGATCCCGTCGAGCCTGCTGCGGGCGTGACGAACCGGACGGACGGAGGCAACTGATGAACCGCACCCTGTCGATGCTGGCCCTGCCGGCGCTGATCGCCATTGCCTTCCTGGTCATGGCCTCGGTCTATATCGTCGATGTCCGTGAGAAGGCGCTGGTCACCCGCTTTGGCGAGGTCGTGAAGGTCCGCGAGGAGCCCGGGCTCGGCCTGAAGATCCCGCTGATCGACACCGTGGTGACCTACGACGCGCGGATCCTGGGCCTGCCGACCGACCCGATGGAGGTCACCCCGCTGGATGACCGCCGCCTGGTCGTCGATGCCTTCGCCCGCTGGCAGATCACCGATGTCGTGCGGTTCCGGCGCGCCGTCGGCGCCGGCGGGATCTCGCAGGCGCAAAGCCGGCTGGAAGGCATCCTCACCAACGCCATCCGCGGCGTCCTGGGCTCGGTGCCCTCGACCACGGTCCTGTCGAACGACCGGACGCCGCTGATGAACCAGATCCGTGACCTGGCCCGGGCCGAGGCCGAGTCGCTGGGCGTGAACGTCATCGACGTCCGCCTGACCCGGACCGACCTGCCCGAGCAGAACCTGACCGCAACCTATGCCCGGATGCGGGCCGAGCGGGAACGCGAGGCCGCCGACGAGATCGCCCGCGGCGGCGAGGCGGCGCAGCGCATCCGCGCGTCGGCCGACCGGACCGTGGTCGAGCTGACTTCGGAGGCGCGGCGCAACGCCGAGGTGATCCGCGGCGAGGCGGATGCCACGCGCAACGCCATCTATGCGGACGCTTACGGCCGCGACCCCGAGTTCTTTGCCTTCAGCCGGTCGATGCAGTCCTATGACCGGGCGCTGCAGAGCAACAACAGCTCGATCGTGATGAAGCCGGACAGCGAGTTCTTCAACTATCTGGGCGACGCCGCGCCAATGGTTCCGGGCGCGACCATCGGGGCTGGCGCAGGGCCCACGGCCGATCCGTCCGCGGGCGACGCTGATGGTGCCCCCACCGCCGGCACGGGCGCGGAAGATGCCGCGGCCGCCGAGTTGCAGCCTGCGTCCGAAACGACCCCGGCCCCACAGGACGCTACGCCCCCCGATGGGGCGGCGAGTTCATCGGTGCAGCCGACCGGGGAGGCCGACACATCGGCCACCAACGCGGCGATGACCGTGCCGGCAGATGACGGCAGCGAGCCGGTGACACGAACGGTGCCGCTGGCGCAGCCCGCAGCGCAGGATTGAACGCGACAACGGGGGCCTTGAGCCCCCGTTCCATTTTCGTCCCTGACACAATGTTCACAACGCTGCGCGTCCGGCTGATTTCAGCGCCGGTCGATCCTATCTAGCGGCCGAACACCCGCGCCGCAGTGTTGCGGCACCAACCACGGAGAACCGTATGAAACGTGCAGCAACCCGCTATCGGATGACCGCATCGGCGCTGGCCGTCTCGCTGGCCCTGGGCACCGTTGCGATTGCCCAGCAGGTGACTCCCGCACAGGATCCCCCGCCGCGGACGGAATCCGGTCAGCCGATTGCGCCGCCCGAAACCACCACCGTGCCGGATGCCCCGCAGACCGGGCAGGTTCCCGAAGCCGCGAACAGCAACACGCCTCTGACCGCCCCGGACGAGACGGCCGGCGGGCAGGTCATGCCCGACAGCTTTGCCGATCTGGTCGAGCGGGTCAGTCCCGCGGTCGTCAACATCACGACGTCGGCCGTGGTGTCGCGTCCGTCCGGCGGGATGCCGAACTTTCCGCAGGGCAGCCCCTTCTCGGACCTGTTCCGTGACTTCGGCATCCCCGGCGTACCGCCCGGCGAAGGGCCGTTTGGCGGGCCCGGCCCCGAACAGTTCGGCGGTCCGATGCAGCAGCGGTCCACGGCGCTGGGGTCCGGGTTCGTCGTGTCGGCTGACGGGCTGATCGTCACCAACAACCACGTCATCGACGGCGCCGACGAGATCGAGGTGGAGTTCTATTCGGGCGGCAAGCTGGCGGCCGAGGTGATCGGGCGCGACCCGAACACCGACATCGCCGTGCTGCGCGTCGAATCCGACAAGCCGCTGCCCTTCGTGAGCTTCGGCAACAGCGACGACACGCGGGTCGGCGACTGGGTGCTGGCGCTGGGGAACCCGCTTGGCCAAGGGTTTTCGGCCTCGTCCGGGATCGTTTCGGCGAAGAGCCGGGCCTTGACCGGAACCTATGACGACTTCATCCAGACCGATGCCGCCATCAACCGCGGCAACTCCGGCGGGCCGCTGTTCAACATGGACGGCGAGGTTGTGGGTGTGAACACCGCCATCCTGTCGCCGAATGGCGGCTCGATCGGGATCGGGTTCTCGATGGCGTCGAACGTGGTCAGCAAGGTCGTCGCGCAACTGGAAGAGTTCGGCGAGACCCGTCGCGGCTGGCTGGGCGTCAAGATCCAGGACGTGACCCCCGACATCGCAAACGCGCTCGGCCTGGAAGGCGAGATGGGCGCAATGGTCACCGACGTGCCCCCCGGTCCGGCCGCGGACAGCGGCATCCAGTCCGGCGACGTGATCACCCGCTTCGCCGGGAAGGAGGTCGAGGATACCCGCGACCTGGTCCGCAACGTGGCGGACGCCCCGGTCGGCGAGGCGGTGGACGTGACCGTCATGCGTGAGGGCAAGCCAGTCGAGCTGAAGGTGACGCTGGGCCGCCGCGAACTGGCCGAAGGCAACGCCACCTCGATGGGCGACGATGCAGGTCCGTCGGCTGAAACGACGCTGGGGATGCGCCTGACGCAGCTGACGCCGGAACTCGCCAGCGAGCTCGGGCTCGATGACGATGTGCGCGGCCTTGTGGTGCAGCAGGTCGACCCCAGCGCCGCGGCCGCCGAGCGCGGCCTGACGCCCGGGGACGTGATCACCGAGGCGGGGCAGCAGCCGGTGCTGAGCCTGTCGGATCTGCAGGCACGCGTGGATGAGGCGAGAGAGGCTGGCCGCACGTCGCTGCTGATGCTGGTGCGCCGGGGTGGCGAGCCGCGTTTCGTGGCGCTACCGATCGACGAAGCTGACACCGACACCGACACCGACACCGAAGAATGATCTAAAAAAAGGGGGCCTCCGGGCCCCCTTTCTTTTTCGCTCTCACGCAGACGGTGTTACTGCGAAGGGGCAGGACCAGGGGCAGGCTGCGCTGCCAGCGCGTCGAATCCCGCGGTGAACCCGGTCAGGGACAACGACAGGCGCACGGTGTTCTGGTCCGGATTGCCGCCGAACGGCAGCAGCGTCACGGTGGCGGCATTGCCGCGCTTGAACGCCGCGAGCTCGTCGCTGGTCATGCCGATCCGCGAGATGCAGCCGATCGGGGCGCAGACCATGAACGGGTACTTGGCCGCCTGGCCGGCATCGATCTGCAGCCCCAGGCCAGCGCCCAGGTCGGTTTCCAGCGGCGCGACGAAGTTCAGGATCGCGGCTGCCTCGCCCGTGAACGGGATTACCGACACCTCGGCCACGGCCGAGCCCTGGTCGTCCTTCATCAGCTGATACAGCTCGCAGGGATCCTGTCCCTCGGCCGCCTTCATGCAACGCAGTGTCCAGTCGCCATGCGTCGACTGGGTATAATAGGTGCCCGGGCGCGGCTCGCCGGCGGGCGCGCCGTCGGTCTGGGCCGTGGTCGATTGCGTCGCGTCGGCAGGCTGCCCCGGATCGGCCGGTGCTGCGGGGGCATCGGCCTGACCGGCCGCGGCCGGGGGTGTGGTTTCCGTCGCGCTCTGGCCTGCGGCGTCGGGCGCGGGGGTGCTGGTCGACCCGTCCCCTGACTCCGCCGCCTGCGCGGCAGGCTCGGTCGTCGCGGTCGCGGCCCCGTCCGTCGCGCCGTCCGAGGGCGCAGGCCCGGTCGTATCTGCTGTGCTGGTCGTGCCGGACGTGTCGGCAGCAGGCGCTGTGTCCGTCGTGCTCTGCCCGGCTGGCGAACCGGTGTCGCCAGGTGCGGCGCCGGTCGTCGCAGCGGGCGCGGCTGGTGCAGTGTCGGTCTGCGTGGCGGGCGCCGCGGCCGCGCTGTCAGACGAGGTCTGGGCCAGCGCCATCCCGGCCGGCACCCCGGCAAGAAGCACCGCGGCCAGTGCGGCAGACATCCGATGAGCCATGTCGTATCCTTTCGACTAGATAAGGCGTCGAAGGCTCGTATCACGCGGGCGAAAGCTTGTCAGGGGCGACACGCGCGGGGCGTTTCACCTTCATGTCGACAGCACTGCGCGCGATTTTCGAAGTGCGGAAAGAACAGCGCAGGGCTGTCCTTTCCGCTTCTTCCCTGCCGGACGGGCCGGTCATCATTGCGGCGCAGGATAGGGTCGCGATCCCGACCCGTCAATTCGGCCGTCGCAGGACGGTTGGTCCGGTGGAATGCCGGCGCCGGTTCCGGGCAGTCGCACAACGCACGCACCGCCAATGGCTCGCCCACGGACCGGTCTGGCGCAGCCGTATCAACGTCGTATTGTCTGCATGACAGGTGTCGCATGCAACTGCGCGCCGGCAGGAAGGGGAAAGGGGACGTATGGGACAGGTGGTGGATCTGGAGGCCGGGACGGTTCTGGTGGGCGGGCACGGACCGGACCACTCCACCCCCGAACATCTGCTGCTGAGATATGCCAACCGGCACGGGATGGTGGCCGGTGCGACCGGCACCGGCAAGACCGTCACGCTGCAGACACTCGCCGAATCCCTGTCTCTCGCCGGCGTTCCCGTGGTGCTGGCCGATGTGAAGGGCGACCTGGCCGGCCTGGCGATGCCCGGCGGCGCCAACCCTGACCTGATCGAGCCTATTGCCGCCCGTGCGGCCAAGATCGGCGTCGATCTGGCCTATCAGGCGTTCCCGGTCACGTTCTGGGACGTGTTCGGCGAGCGGGGGCACCCGGTCCGCAGCACTCCGGCAGAGATGGGGCCGCTGTTGCTGTCGCGGCTTCTGGACCTGACGCCCGCACAGGAAGGCGTGATGAACATCGCCTTTCACGTCGCGGACGAACAGGGTCTGGCACTGCTGGATCTGCAGGACCTGCGGGCGATGCTGGTCTGGGTCGGGGAAAACGCCAGTGAGCTGCGGCTGCGCTATGGCAATGTCTCGTCTGCATCGATCGGGGCGATCCAGCGGGCACTGCTGGTGCTGGAAACACAGGGCGGAGACCATCTGTTCGGCCAACCCGCGCTGGACCTTGCTGATCTGATCCGGCTCGATGCGTCGGGCAAGGGAGTGGTGAACATCCTGGCTGCCGAACGGCTGATGCAGTCTCCCCGGCTTTACGCCACCTTCCTGCTGTGGCTGCTGTCCGAGCTGTTCGAGCAGTTGCCGGAACTGGGCGACACGGACAAGCCGCGGATCGCGTTCTTCTTTGACGAGGCGCATCTGCTGTTCGATGACGCGCCCGACGCCCTGATCGACAAGATCGAGCAGGTGGCCCGCCTGATCCGATCCAGGGGGGTCAGCGTGTGGTTCATTTCCCAGAACCCCACCGACGTCCCCGATCCGGTGCTGGGGCAGATCGGCAATCGGGTCCAGCACGCGCTGCGGGCCTTCACCGCCCGCGACCAGAAGGCGTTGCGACTGGCCGCCGAAAACTATCGGCCGAACCCGGATTTCGACACCGCAGACGCCATCCAGCATGTCGGCACCGGTGAGGCCGTCACCTCGTTCCTGCAGCACAAGGGCGTCCCGGGGATCGTGCAGAGGACGCTGATCCGTCCCCCGTTTTCACGGCTGGGGGTGATTGCCGACGACGAGCGCCAGCGCCTGATCGACGCTTCGCCCATGGGCCTGAAATATGGCCGCCGTCTGGATCGCGTGTCGGCGCATGAGGTTTTGTCGGCGCGGGCGCAGGCGGCAGCAAAGGCGGCGGCCGATGCCGAGCTGTTCCGGATGGATGCGCCACGGTCCGCGGCTTCTGCTCGCGCCAATCGTGAACCTGCGGTGACGATCGACGCCCCCGTACCGAGGGCGGCGACGCGCCGTCGGTCCGGCAGCGACTCGATCGCCACGACCTTCGGCAAGAGCCTCGCCCGCCAACTGGGGACGAAGGCAGGGCAGGCCCTGGTCCGCGGCCTGCTCGGGTCGCTGTCGCGCTCGCGCTGACCCGGGTCACCCCTTCAGCGCCAGAGCCGGCGTCTGGTCGGTCAGGGCCGACGCCGCGACGGCGCGCAGTTCCGCCAGGATCGCGATCATCATGGTCACGTGCCGGTGCATGTCGTATTCGGCGGCGCCTGCCTTTCGTGCCGCGTTCATGGCCGCCTCGTGGGCCCGGAGCTGCCGCATGGCGGCGCCGACCGGGGGCACCTGATCGCATTTCAGCAGCTTGCGCAGATCGCGCTCGCGCTTCCATCCGGACTGTCCAAGCTTGGCTGCACGGATCAGCAAGGAAGGTCGGCGCAGGGTTCCGTCCTGCACCGAACCGGGAAATTGGATGATGTTGCTGAGGGTCATTTTACACGCTCCGATTGAGTGGTGCGGGCAATCTGTGACAACCAAACTGCTGTTGCGCATCAGCCCTGCGCGCCGCTCGGCAGCAGAAGAAAACTTTAGGAATTCTTAGGGAATAACCAAGCATCTCGACCAAGGACCTGTCCTTTTTGGCAGGTCACCGGGTCAGTACCCAACGCCGCCAATCAAACAAGACGGCGGCTCCACCGATGCGAGGGAAGACAACCATGACGATTCTGTCGACCGACTTCAGGTCTTGCGCGGCGATCCCGATCACGGCCGAGCGTGACGTGGTCGGGACGGTCAGCGACGAGACACCGATCACCCAGACTTTCACGTCCATGACCCCGTCCCCAGGCCCGGAAACATGTTCATCTGCAGGAAAGGACTCCGCGTTGCCGGACGATGCGCGCCTGTACCTTCGGCATGTCGACAGTGGTGAATCGATCCGTGCGATCGCGCGCGACACCGGGTGCCATCCGTCGACGATCCTGCGGCGGATTCGCCGCTTCGAACAGCGGCGCGACGATCCGCTGGTCGACCGTGCAGTCGAGCGCGCCACCGGCGATGCCGCCGAGGGGCAGGGGGGCTGGACCTTGGTCGAACTGGACCAGGCCCGCCGGGTGCTGCGCCGCCTGGCCGAGCCGCGCGCCATTCTCGCCGTGGCGGAGGGCATGGAAAAGGCGATCGTCACCCGCGACAACATCCGCCTGGCGGTGCTGCACCGCGACTTGGCCGAGCGCATGGCGCTGATGGGGTGGGTGACATTGTTGCAGGGCGGTCGGATCACCCGGCACGTCATCACCCCTGCCGGGCGCGCGGCGCTGAAGAACATGGTGGCCGGTCGTGGACGGGTTCTGCCGGGAAAGGGCGACTTTGCCGACGCCCGGCCGGTCGGCGTCGCAAACGCCGGTGCCACCGCCGAGATGCACGGGATGGCCGAGGCGCCGGCCGGGTTCGACTACGCCGATCGGCAGCGGGTCTGGGATGAGCGCGACATCGAGGATCCGGAAACCGGAGAGCGGCGGCGGGCGCGGGTCAACCTCTCGGAAAGCCCGCTGCTGGTGCTGGCACGGCGCCGGGATGCCGATGGCAAGCCGTTCCTGGACGCGGCGCTGGTCGCCGCCGGCGAGCGGTTGCGCGAGGATTTCGAGCTGGCGCAGATGGGTCCGCGCGTTACCCAGAACTGGGACCGTTTCATGACCGCCGGCGTCGACGCGTCGGTTCAGTCCGGGGGGCACGGCGGCGGCAGTGAGAGCGCGCGCAACCGGGTCGCCGCGGCCCTGCGGGATCTGGGGCCGGGAATGGGCGATCTGGTGCTGCGGGTCTGCTGTTTCCTAGAAGGGATCGAGATGACCGAGCGCCGGCTGGGCTGGTCGGCTCGCTCGGGCAAGATCGTGCTGCGTCTCGCGCTGATGCGGCTCGAGCGTCACTATCGTGACACCTATGGCGTGGGAGCGCCTCTGATCGGCTGAGCCGCCTGCCACGCTGCTCATTCCAGACTGTCACGAGACGCAAGCCGCGGGCGATCAGTCGGCCCGGCAGGGGAGAAGATCAGAAAGGGCGCCGCTGGCGCCCTTTTGACGTTCCGCCCGGCCGCGCGGCGCTCAGGCCGCTTCGGCGCGGCGCAGATGGCGAAGGATGGTTTCCGGCGCGCTCTGCCCATAGGGATCATCGGGGCAGTTGTCGCGCTTGCCGGGCTCCTCGAACACCGCCTCGACCACGCCGTCATCGACGATCGCGGCATAGCGCCAGGACCGGGGCCCGAAGCCCAGATTGTCCTTGCGGACCAGCATCCCGACCTTCTCGGTGAACTCGCCGGACCCGTCGGGAATGACCTTGACGTTCTCCAGCTTCTGACCCTTGGCCCACTGGTTCATGACGAAGCTGTCGTTCACCGACAGGCAGTAGATTTCATCGATGCCGAGGTTGCGCAGCTCGGCAGCCGCCGCTTCGAAACCCGGCAGCTGATAGGTCGAACAGGTCGGGGTGAACGCGCCCGGCAGCGAGAACAGCACCACCCGCTTGCCCTTGAAGTAATCCGCGGTCGTGGTCTGCTGCCAGCGATAGGGGTTCGGCCCTTCCACGGATTCGTCTCGCACCCGCGTCGGGAAATTCACGTCGGGAAGCTTGTCGCCCACCTTCATCTGTCGTCCTTTCAGTCGTTCGTTTGCTGCGGCCGCATTGCCGCAGTGCAGCGTCGAGAGGCCTACTTGGCCGTTGCGGCGTCGTTGATCAAGACCCCGAAACCCGCTAATGCCGGGGCGAACGCCGGAGGAACCATGTCCGAGCCCGACATCCACGCTGCCAGTTCCGTTGCCGAACCCGGCACTGCCGCCCCGCTGCCGCAGTCCGCCCCGCCGGTGCTGCGGCACCCGGAAAAGGCCCACCGCCCGGACCAGTCACAGCCGCGCAAGCCGGACTGGATCCGGGTCAAGGCACCGGCCGGCGAGGGGTACAGACAGACCCGGGACATCCTGCGGACGAACCGTCTGTCCACCGTCTGCGAAGAGGCGGGCTGCCCGAATGTCGGCGAGTGCTGGAGCCAGGGCCACGCCACCATGATGATCATGGGCGAGATCTGCACGCGCGGCTGTTCCTTCTGCAACGTGGCGACCGGACGCCCGGACGCGCTCGACGCGTTCGAACCGGGCAGGGTGGCGCATGCGGTGGCGACGCTGGGGCTCAGCCATGTCGTGATCACCAGCGTCGATCGCGACGACCTGGATGACGGCGGCGCGGAACATTTCGCCCAGACCATTCGTGCGATCCGCCATCGCGCGCCGTCCGCCACCATCGAGGTGCTGACGCCGGATTTCCTGAAGTCACGCCCCGGATCGGTCGAGATCGTGGTCGAGGCGCGCCCCGACGTGTTCAACCACAACCTTGAGACGGTGCCCGGCCTGTACCCGACCGTGCGTGCGGGCGCCCGCTACTTCCACTCGCTGCGCCTGTTGCAGCGGGTGAAGGAGCTGGACCCGACCATGTTCACCAAGTCCGGGATCATGGTCGGCCTCGGCGAGGACCGTCAGGCCGTGCTGCAGGTGATGGACGACATGCGCGCCGCCGATGTCGATTTCATCACGATCGGCCAGTACCTGCAGCCGACCCCGAAGCATCACCGGGTGGATCGCTTCGTCACCCCGGAGGAATTCGCAGGCTACGAAAAGGCGGCGTTCGGCAAGGGGTTCCTGATGGTGTCGGCAACCCCGCTGACGCGGTCGTCCTACCATGCAGGCGACGATTTTGCGCGGCTCCGCACGGCCCGTCAGGCCCGGTTCGCGCAGGTCTGAAATCAACAGCGGCGGACCGGCGACAACAGCGTGTCTGCACAGGGTGGCGGGCCCGCAACCTGCCCTTGTCAGACGCGGCAGGCCGCGGTATCGCGGAACACGGGCCCGAGTGGCGGAATGGTAGACGCAGCGGATTCAAAATCCGCCGCCGCAAGGCATGTCGGTTCGAATCCGACCTCGGGTACCAGCGGATTTTGGAGCCGTTGATCGGCCGCAACGAAGCCCGCCCTTTCCCCCGCGACGCGACAGCGTCCTCACGTCTGGCCGCCAGGCGCGCGGATGACAGGAGCGACGTCCAGAATCCAACGTCCGGACATCGGTGCGGCGTCCGGAACATCGGACGCCGCACTTTTCTGATCAGCAGTGGTGTATGAACCCCGGAGATCCGGTTCATCGGCGCTCCGCAGGTCGGCTCGTGCAGCCGGCGCCAGGTCGACGCCGGCTGGTCCGGATCTCAGGCTTCCGGCGGCAGGATCACCTGGTCGATGACGTGGATGACGCCATTGCTGGCGGCGACGTCGGTCGCGGTCACATTTGCCGCGTTCACCTTGACCGCGCTGCCGTCGACCTGAATGTCGATCATCTTGCCGTTGACCGTGGCGGCCTCGTCCAGCCCGACGACGTCAGCCGCCATCACCTGTCCGGGCACCACGTGATAGGTGAGGATATCGACCAGCTGCTGCTTGTTCTCGGGCTTGAGCAGGTCTTCGACGGTGCCGGCCGGAAGCGCCGCAAAGGCCGCGTCGGTCGGTGCAAAGACGGTGAACGGGCCGTCGCCCTTCAGCGTGGATACCAGGTCGGCAGCCTCGAGCGCGGCCGCGAGCGTGTTGAACTCACCCGCGCCCACGGCGGTATCGACGATGTCCTTGTCGGCGGCCCAGGCGGGCAGCGCAGCGAAGCCGATCAGGGCGGCGGCGAAAGCGTGCGTCATTCTCATCTTGGAACTCCTCAGGGTCTGATCATCCGTCGGGAATGAGCGGATGTATTTCATCTAGTGCAAAATTATTTTCGTGCAATAATAATTGCACATCATGCACATTGTTTCTCTTGACGGGAAAAAGGAGGGTCCGACATTGTCACGCGGTGAAAAGGATGAGGCACAGTGTCCGATACGCTGACCGCAGAGCTGGAGAAGTACCGAATCGGCCCGCGCATCAGGGCGCTGCGGCTGAAGAAGAAGCTGGGCCTCGTCCAGTTGGGGGAACACACCGGCATCTCGGCGGCGATGCTGTCCAAGATCGAGCGCGGGCAGCTGTTCCCGACCCTGCCGACCCTGGTGCGGATCGCGCTGGTCTTTGGGGTCGACCTGGGCCATTTTTTTGCCAACACGGGCCCGCGGATCGCCGTGACGCGCAGGGGCGATCGCATGCGAATGCCGATTGTCGGTAGCGCGTCCCCCGTATCGTATCTGTTCGAGAGCCTCGACTACCCCCTGTCCGAACGCCGCATGGAGGGGTTCCTCGCGGTGTTCCCCGAGGACGGCTCGGCGTCGGAGCCGCACCAGCACGGGGTCGAGGAACTCGTCTACGTGGTCAAGGGCGCGCTGTGGGTGACTGTGGACGAAGAGCGGATCGACCTCGACGAAGGCGACGCGATGTCCTTCGATTCGGGCGTGCCACACAGCTATCAGCGGCGCGGCGAAGGTGAGTGTCTGGCGCTGGTGGTGACCGTGGGGTGAAGCCCGCCGGTGGGGGGGCTCTCGCTCAACCCTTCCGCAGCAGGGCGATGGTTTCCTCGTCGCTCAGCTGATGAAAATCGTCGTAGAACGCGCCGACACCCAGGAAGTGCCTGGCCGGATGGAGGCACACGATCAGATCGGCGATCTCGCGCAGCTCATCCAAGGCATCCTCGGGCGCCACGGGCAGGGCGACGCAGATCTTGTCGGCACCCTGCCGCTTGATCGCGACGATGGCGGCCTTCATGGTCGCGCCGGTTGCCAGGCCGTCATCGACGATGACCGCCGTATGCCCGGCCGGGTCCACCTGCTCGCGACCGCTCGTGTACAGCGCCCGGCGACGCTCGAGTTCGGCCAGTTCGCGTGCGCGTGCGCGCTCCAGGAACGCGTCGTCCGCGCCGGTATATCGGCGCACCTGCTCGTTGATGACCATCTGCGGATCGGCGCCGTCGACGATGGCGCCAAGGGCCAGTTCGGGCGAGCCCGGCGCGCCGATCTTGCGCACGAGGATCAGGTCGAGCGGCGCGTGCAGCGCGCGCGCAATCTCTGCCGCGACCGGCACACCGCCCCGCGGAAGCGCATAGACCACCGGCTTGGCCAACGCCATCGGCACCAGCTTCGCGGCCAACTGCCGGCCGGCGTCGCTGCGATCCAGAAACCTGATGCCGGAATCCATCATGGGACAACACTGGCCCGCGAAGAGGCCACCCGCCTTGATCCCGCGCATTTCGCCCCGCGCTTCGGCCTGCGTCCGGCTGTGCGCCAGGGAGGGGAGGTGGGATGAAGATCTGATGACATCTTCGTGCCCTCGCCGGTTCGGCCGGCATCCGTTACATCAATGTCATGAACGCACCGCAAGACAGCGGTGTCAACGAACTGCACGACAGCGATGTCGCCACCGCGGCGTCGAAACGGAAGACCGAACCGCCATGTCGCTGAGGCACGAGGCCGCATGACCCTGTTCCATCTGACGCTGCTCGCCCTTCTTCAGGGCGTGACCGAATTCCTGCCGGTGTCATCGTCCGGGCATCTGATCCTGCTGCCGCAGCTTACCGGGTTGCGCGACCAGGGCCTGATGCTCGACGTCGCCGTCCATGTCGGCACGCTGGCGGCTGTCGTGATCTACCTGTGGCGCGACGTGGCCGATGCGGCGGGCGGGGCAGGGCGGCTGGTGCGGGGCAGGGTGGACACACCCGGCGCGCGGCTGGCCCTGTCGCTGGCGGTCGCGACCGTGCCGGTGGTTCTGCTGGGACTGGTCCTCAAGCTAACCGGCGCGATGGACGCGCTCCGCTCGCTCGCGGTGATCGGCTGGACGATGATCGGATTCGGGATCGTCCTGTACTGGCATGACCGCCGGGGTGCGTCGGCAAGCACGATCAGCGACTGGTCGGTGCGCGATGCGATCCGGCTGGGGCTGTGGCAGGCCGTCGCGCTGATCCCCGGGACCTCGCGATCAGGCGCGACCATCACAGGCGCCCGGGCGCTGGGATATACGAGGCACGACGCAGCACGGATCTCGATGCTGATGTCCATCCCCACGATCGTCGCCTCTGGCGCCCTGCTGGGGGGTGAGGCGCTGGCGCAGGCCGACGCACAGGCGCTGCGTGACGGCGTGATCGCCATGATGCTGGCGTTTGTCGCGGCGCTGCTGGCGCTGACGCTGATGATGCGACTGCTGCGCAGCGTCAGCTTCACCCCGTACGTCGTCTACCGCATCGGCTTGGGTGGCATTCTGCTGGCGGTGACATACGGGTGAGGCGCGACGCGAACGCGTCTAGCGCAGGGTCAAACCGGGAGCGGCGGACTGGAGGCAGCCCTAGGCGGGCGCGGATGCTCGTCCCTCCTGCTCTGCCTCGGCAATATGCGCCTTCACGGCGAGGAAGCTGTCCGGCGTCACCGAGATCGAATCGATTCCCGCATCCACCAGAAGCCGCGCAAAGGCCGGGTCGTTGCTGGGGGCCTGGCCGCACAGGCCGATCTTGCGCCCCGCCGCGTTGGCGCGGGAGATGACGGTCTGGATCATCCAGAGCACCGCCGGGTCGCGTTCGTGAAACAGCCCGGCCAGTTCGGCCGAGTCGCGGTCCACGCCCAGGGTGAGCTGCGTGAGATCGTTCGAGCCGATGGAAAAGCCGTCGAACCTTTCGGCGAACTGGTCCGCCAGGATGACGTTCGACGGGATCTCGCACATCACGTAGACCTCGAGCCCGTCCGGCCCCCGCTCCAGCCCCGCCTCGGCCATCACGGCCAGCACCTGGTCGGCCTCGGCCGGGGTGCGGCAGAACGGGATCATGACCACCACGTTGCGAAACCCCATCTCCTCGCGCAGCTTGCGGATCGCCCGGCACTCCAGCAGGAAACCGTCGCGGTAGCGGGGGGAATAATAGCGCGACGCGCCGCGGAACCCGATCATCGGATTCTCCTCGGCAGGCTCGAACTGCGCACCGCCCAGCAGATTCGCGTATTCATTGGTCTTGAAGTCGCTCATCCGGATAATGGCCGGGCGCGGGTGCACCACGGCGGCAATGCGCGACAGCCCCGTGCGAGACGGTCGACGAAGTAGTCGCCCTTGTCCGCATAGCCGCGTGTCAACTCCTCGATCTCCGACCGGGCGGCAGGATCGCGAAGCTCGTCGAAGCGGGTCAGGGCGAGCGGATGCACCCGGACCGCGTTTGTGATCACGAATTCCATCCGCGCGAGGCCGACCCCGTCCGAGGGCAGCCACCACCAGCGGAAGGCGGCGGCCGGGTCGGCGAGGTTGAGCATCACATGGGTGCGGGTCTTCGGGACCGATGTGGGGTCCAGCTCCTGGACGTCGAAATCGGCGCGTCCCTCGTAGACGATCCCTTCCTCGCCCTCGGCGCAGGAAACGGTGATCTCCTGCCCGTCATGGAGCAGTTGGGTGGCATTTCCCGCCCCCACGATCGCGGGCAGTTCAAGCTCGCGGCTGACGATGGCGGCGTGAGAGGTCCGGCCTCCGTGATCGGTGACGATCGCGGCGGCGCGTTTCATCACCGGAACCCAGTCCGGGTCGGTGTTGGAGGTGATGAGGATCGATCCGTCCACGAAGCTGTCGATATCGGCCGCGCTCTCGATCGCACAGACCTTGCCGGCGACCACCGCCTCGCCGATGCTGAGGCCGCGCAGCAACTCGCGCCCATGCTGCCCGATCCGGTAGGAGAGAAAGGTGCCGCCCGCCGCTGAACGGACCGTCTCGGGGCGGGCCTGGACGATGTAGAGCAGCCCGGTTTCGCCGTCCTTGGCCCACTCGATGTCCATGGCGCGTCCGTAGTGTCGCTCGATCACGCAGGCCTGCCGGGCCAGGTCGAGGATCTCATCGTCCGACAGCACGAAACGCGCACGTTCGGCGGCAGAGGTGGGCACGTCGCGCGTAGCCGCGCCGGCGCCGCGGCCATGGATCAGCTTGCGTTCCTTGGTCCCCAGTTTCTTTTCAAGGATGGGCACCAGACCGGACTGGTCGAGCAGAGGCTTGAAGACCTGGTACTCGTCAGGGCTGACCGTGCCCTGCACGACGGTCTCGCCCAAGCCCCACGCCGCGTTGATCAGGACGACCTTGTCGAAGCCTGATTCGGTATCGATCGAGAACATCACCCCGGCGCCGCCCAGATCCGAACGGACCATGTGCTGTACGCCGATTGACAGCGCCACCGTGTCATCCGCGAACCCTTTCAGGCGCCGATAGGTGATCGCCCGGTCGGTATAGAGCGAGGCATAGCAGCGGCGGCAGGCGTCCAGCAATGCCGCCTCGCCGCGGACGTTCAGGAAGGTTTCCTGCTGGCCGGCAAAGCTCGCGTCGGGGAGGTCCTCGGCCGTGGCGCTGGAGCGGACGGCGACGGAGGGTTCCGACACGCCCGTCCGCCGCGCGAGTTCGCGATAGCTCTCCAGGATGGCCTGTCGCGCGTCCTCCGGCCACCCCGCTTCCTGAATGGCGCTGCGGATGGTGCGGCCGGCCTCGGCCAAGGTCATCGCCCCCGCGTCGAGGCGCGTGAGGGTCTCCGCCATCCCGTGGGTCAGGTCGTTCCGTGCAAGGAAATCCCGGAACATGTCAGCCGATGTGGCAAAGCCGGGCGGGACCCGTATGCCCGCGCCGGACAGCTGCGCGACCATTTCGCCCAGCGAGGCATTCTTTCCGCCGACCTTCGGAACGTCCTCTCGGGAGAGGTCCTCGAACCAGATCACCAGGGGAGGGGATTTGAGCATCAGGGCCGCCGCATCGCCGGGGAAAGGGTGTCTGTCGATCGTGCCAGACTGCCGAGCCGTTTTCCATCGTTCCGTTTCACTGGCAGCCTCGCGGCCGGGCAGGGGCAGGCAGTTCTTTCCCAGACGCTGCAAGGCTGCGGCCGGTCGCGTGGCCACTCGCGCCCAGCTCCGCTTGCATCCCGTTTGCCTAGGTCGTCAGGACTGCCGCGCCCTGCAGCCGGCCGTGCCGCAGGTCGTCCAGCGCCGCGTTGGCACGGGCCAGGGGGTAGGCCACGGTCTGCGTGCGGACCTGCGCGGCCTCTGCCAATGGAAAGAACGCGTCGCCATCCGCCCGGGTCAGATTGGCGACCGAGAGGATCTCGCGCTCGTGCCAGAGGTCGGCGTAGGGAAAGGCCGGGATGTCGCTCATGTGGATGCCGCCGCAGACCACGCGTCCGCCCTTGCGCACCGCCCGCAGGGCCAACGGGACCAGCGCCCCCACCGGGGCGAAGATGATCGCCGCGTCCAGCAGGTCGGGGGCCTGATCGGCCGACCCACCTGCCCAGACGGCACCGAGCGCGCGCGCGAAGTCCTGCGCGGCGGTGTCGCCGTCGCGCGTGAAGGCAAAGATCTCCACCCCTTCATGGCGGGCGATCTGCGCCAGGATGTGGCTTGCCGCGCCGAAACCGTAGAGGCCAAGCCGTCGCGGCTTGCCCGCCATCCGATAGCTCCGGAACCCGATCAGCCCCGCGCAGAGCAGGGGTGCGAGCGCCACGGGATCGGCGGACTCGGACAGGGGAAAGACATAGGCCGAGTCCGCGACGCAGTATTCGGCATAACCGCTATTGCGCGTATAGCCCGTGAAGAGCGGCGCGTCGCACAGGTTCTCGCGCCCCATCGCGCAGTAGGGGCACTGCCCGCAGGTGTGCCCGAGCCAGGGCACCCCGACCCGCAGCCCATCTGCGACGCCCTCCACATCCGGTCCCACCCGTTCGACTCGCCCGACGATCTCGTGGCCGGGGACCAGGGGCAGGCGCGGCGCGTCAAGGTCGCCGTCCACGATATGCAGATCGGTGCGACAGACACCGCAGGCCTCGACCCGGATCAGCACCTCGCCCGGGCCGGGCGACGGCTTCGGCACGTCGCGCTCCTCGAGCAGTGACGTGTTGCCAGTGAACACCATGGCGCGCATTCGGGACTCCTTCGACCACTCCCGCGCATGCTATCACATGATCGGCGGGCATCAGCAGCGGGCCTCACCGATCCGGCGGGGCGAAGGCGCGGCCGCGCAGCCAGCCGACGACCGTTGCAGCGACAAGCTCGCTGGTGTGCGGCGACAGCGCGTCGCCCGTGATCACGTGGTTCTGCGGATCACCCGAACGCTCCACCAGCAGACTGTCTGCCTCTGCTCCCTAGCGCTCCGCGATCTCGGCGGTGAGCCGGGCATCGATGATCCTGTCGTTCGGGGAATAGATGAACAGGGCGGGTATGGCGATCGTCTCGACCCGTGCCTCTCGCGCCAGCGGCGTCAGGGCCGCCATCGGCAGAACTGCGCGTGTCGGATAGCGTGTCGTCCATAATCGACCATGCGCCTCGTTCTGGGGCGTGAACTGGCGCTCCTCGCCCAGGGCCGCCAGCTGCGCCCCCCAAGGTCCGGTTAGCGCCCAGGCACCGGCCTGATTTACGCGGTAGTTCGGTGAGACGAGCACGAGTGCCGCGACATCCCTAAACAACTGCGGCTGCGTGGAGGCCCAGGTCGCCAGCCCGGCGCCGGTGGACGTGGCGACGATGACCAGATTGTCGCCCAGCCGGCGTCCGATCTCCAGCGCCTCGGCGTAGTCATTGACCCATGCAGCGACGTTCGCCTCGGCCAAGGCCGCGCCATCCTGCCCGTGCCCGGTGAGGCGCGTGAAGTAGAGATTCGCGCCAAGCCGCGTGGCGACATCGTCGGGTACCGGACGGATTTCGCCCTTGCTGGCCGAAAATCCGTGAACATAGACGATGGCGAGCGGCGTGCGCCCCGGCGCCCCGGGATCGGCCCAGATGATCTGCTTGGCCGCATCGGGGCGAAGCGACCTGGCGCCGGCCTCACCTGCGGCGAGATAGGCGTCGACATCCTCGCCGACCTGCGCTGCGTCGAAGGTGACCGTGGTGTCGACCGGAACGCGGGGGCCGGCGAGGTAGAGCATCCCAGCAGCAAGCACGGCGGCGACTGCTGCAAGCGCTGTCCACGACCAGCGTCCGCCCGCCCTGCGGGGTCTCAGATGTGCCATCGACGTTGTCCGGGTGCAGAAGGCTGCAAACGGGATCCTGTGACGAGTGCGCGCATGCCGCGCATCTTCCCAGCCTTGCAGCGCCATCCCCGCTGTCAAGCGAGCAACGCCATCGCCCGACGCGGACGAAGGGCTTGCTGCCCCGATGATCCGTTCGGGTGCACAAGGGGCCTCGTAGCGGCGGTCATTCGCGCCTCGGCCTCTGCCAATGAAGCACGCGAGACGGTCCACTGCCCTTCATGCGGGTATTGCACAGGTCCGGACATCCCGCCGATAGTCGCGGCCAGCGATCTTTGCGGGAGCGCGTCGCTGACATGCGGGCCCGCGTTCTCGTCACATTCGCCTGCCGCAGATCGAGGGGAAGAGAACATGTGCTGGAGCGAAACAGCCTCTGTCGCCATGGTCGCCCTGGGGGGTGCCGCGACCGCGGTGACCTATCTTCGCGGTGAGCCGAAGGGCGTCTGGCTGACGCTATGCTATTTCACCGCGATGGAAGCGCTCCAGGCGACCGGCTACGCAGTCGTGGATCAATGCGGGACCACGGCGAACGGGACCATTGCGCTGCTGTCGTACCTGCACATTGCCTTTCAGCCGATATTCATCAACCTTTTCGCCCTTGCGATCGCCCCGGTCGAGGTCTCGCGGCAGATGCGGCGGGTGGTCCTGGGGCTGGCCGGATTGGCGTCCGCCCTGCTTGTCATGCAGTTGCTTCCTCTAGAAGCACTTGGCCGGTGCGCACCGGGCAGTGTCCTGTGTGGACCCGCGTTCTGCGTGATCTCGGGCGAGTGGCATATCGGCTGGCAGGTGCCCATGAATGCGTTCCCGCAGGCCTTCGGCCTGCCGGTGTTCCTGCCGTATCTTCTGGCGGCGTTCGTCCTGCCTCTGCTGTACGGAGCCTGGCGTTTCGTGCTGTTCCATGCGGCGGCAGGGCCGATCCTCGCCTCGATGCTGACCGACAATCCCAATGAATGGCCCGCCGTGTGGTGCCTGTTCTCCATCGGCCTGATTCTCATCGCGCTTTCGCCGGCGATCCGGCACCGCGTGATGAACGCGCGACAGATCAGCGCGGAGGCGCGCGGCTGATCCGGAACCAACCAGCGATGGAGCGTGGAGGGGCAGGGGGCATGCTGCACGTCCCAGTTGAACCTGGCGGCCTCAGCAGACGCCCTGCAAGGTGGCTGATCTCGACGGAGCTTGCGCGGCGCCGATCATGTTGGCCGGTCAGGTGCAACGTGCGGCAGGGGTCTCCGGTCCAGATGCAGGGAAGGGACCGACCTGCCGCTCGAACGGTAATTTTCAGGCCCTTGCGGAACAATCGGTGGGGGGCGGTGTTGGAGTGCATAATCGCAACATCACGACCGAAAGGAATTTCGCGATGGCTACCAACTACACGCCCACCGACGCAAAGAACGACCTCAAGGGCGCCGCGCAGGAAACCGCCAGCGACGTTCGCTCGGCAACCGAGAACCTGGGCCACGAGGCGCGCGACGCCTGGAACAAGGCCACCGACCAGACCACCGCCGACAAGGTCAAGCACACCGCGTCCGACGTGGCGAGCGACGTGAGAGAGCGCGGCCAGGAAATGCTGGAAACCGCGCGCGAGCGGGGTTCGGAATACGCCGACAAGGCTAAGCGCGAAGCTGATCGTCTGTACCGCGCGGGCGAGCGCCGGGTCGGCGAGGTCGCGCACTATGCCGAAGACTATTACGACGAGATGTCGGACATGGTTCGCCGCAAGCCGGCTCAGGCCCTTGGCATCGCCGCGGGCGTCGGCTTCCTGGTCGGTCTGATCCTCGCGCGCCGCTGATCCCATGTTCGATTACGCGAAGAACTTGCAGCTTGCCCTGAAGGACATCGGGCGGCGCGTCGGCATGCAGGCAGGCGCAGCCGTGGTGATGGTGATCGGGGCGGGCTTCCTGCTCGCCGCGTTGTGGACGTTCCTGGCCTATACCCTCGACTGGGGCTCGCTGGGCGCGTCCCTGGCGATCGGCCTGCTGTTCCTGATCATCGGCTTCGTCGTCCTGAAGATGGGGCAGACGGTCAAGCACCCGGTCCCCTCGACCGATGAGTTGAAGGCCGAGGTCGAGACCCGGGTCAGCCTGGCCGCCGATGCGGCGCTTGAAAAGGCGCGCGTCAAGGCGACGGAAGTGGTCGATACGGTGGAACACAAGGTCCACAACCTTGTCGACACCGTGGGCTACAAGGCGAACGAGCTGGCGGACTCGGCCGAGGCGAAGGTGCAGGGGTTCACCCGGAATGTTGCGGGCAACGCCGCCGCAAAGGTGGGGCTGACGCCGCAGTTGTTCAGCGAAGCCCAGCACACGCTGGACCGGGTGAAATCGACAAACGCCGCTGCCGTGACACCGCTGCTGGGGGCATTCGCCGCCGGTGTGGCGATCGCCTCGCGGCTGCAGTCCTGGCGTCACGATCGTGACCGCTACGAAGACGACGATTACGAGTACGGCTACGACGATCCCTACGACGACGGCGACCGGTACTGAGACCGACAAAGAAAAGGGCCGCTGATGCGGCCCTTTTTCATGGATCGAACGACGATCATGTCACCTGAAACCGCCGCCGGATCGGCCCCGCTTTGCCGTTGACACGACCTAGTGAAACTCAGGCGTTCGCCTGACGGATGCGTTCCGCAGCGTCTTTGTCATAGGCCACCTGGTTCTTCTCCAGCAGCTGGTCCAGTTCGCCCGACAGCGTCATTTCGGTGACGATGTCGCATCCGCCGACGAACTCGCCCTTGACGTAGAGCTGCGGGATGGTCGGCCAGTCGGACAGGTCCTTGATGCCCTGCCGGATGGCCTCGTCGGAGAGCACGTTCACGTCCTGATAGGCGATCCCCATGTAGTTCAGAACCCCGGCGACGCGGCTGGAGAACCCGCACTGGGGCATGTCCTTGGTCCCCTTCATGAACAGCACGACGTCATTGCTGTCGATCAGCGACTGGATCTGGTTGGCGGCGTCGGTCATCTCTTGTCCTTTCGGAAGCACGTGGGTCAGTCGGGTGCCCGTGTGGTCAGCGCCAAGGCATGCAGCGCGCCGCTGGGTCCATCCATGCGACCCTTCAACGCGGCGTACACGGCGCGCTGTTGCTGCACGCGGTTCTGCCCGCGAAAGCTCGGATCGATGACCTCGGCAGCAAAGTGGTTTCCGTCGCCGGCAAGGTCGGTGATGGTGATCTTTGCATCCGGAAAGGATGCCCGGATCAACTCCTCGATGTCGTGGGCTTCCATGGCCATGTGCAGCGTCCTTCATCTCGAGCCACATCGATGTAAGCGGCGGTCGACTGCACCACAAGTCCTTGCGGTCTCGGTGGATCGGGCCGCTTAGCGAGAAGGAAGGCACAGACCCGCCGGAGTGGGCGAGCGACTCCGCCGCTGATCCATATACTGCATAATCTGTATTATGTAACTTGAACATCCGTCGTGATCAGCTGCCGGTTCCATGTGACTGCGAACTCGCGCTAGCTTCGCGCCAGGAGGATCACACATGCCGACCATTGCACCCGTCTGTGACTTCGGCGCCGCGGCGCCCGATTTCGATCTGCCCGGGACCGACGGACGCAGTTGGACGCTGAGCGACGTTCGTGGTCAGCGCGGCACGTTGATCATGTTCATCTGCAAACACTGTCCCTACGTCCTGTCGGTGATGGACCGCATCGTGCGCGACGCGCATCAGCTGATGGATCATGGCGTTGGCGTGGCCGCGATTTCGGCCAATGACGTCGAGGCCTTTCCCGAGGACGGGTTCGGCGAGATGCGGTCCCTGGCCAAGGCGCATGGGTTCCGATTTCCTTATCTCTACGATGAAAGCCAGGCCGTTGCCCACGCATACGGCGCCGAGTGCACGCCGGACTTCTTCGGTTACGACGCGCAGCTCGGGCTGCAGTATCGCGGGCGTCTGGACGCGTCGGGGAAAAAGCCGGCCGCACCCGACGTTCGACGTGACCTGTTCGAGGCGATGATGCAGATCGTGCGGACTGGACAAGGGCCGCGGGATCAGGTCCCTTCCATGGGATGCTCAATCAAGTGGAAGCCCTCATGAATGTCTGTGCCGCACCAGTCCCCGTCGTTTTCGATCTGGACGGGACACTGATCGACAGCGCCCCGGACATTCACGCCGCGGTCAACGCGGTTCTCGGGGAGCATGGACGGCCAACCCTGTCGCTCGAACGGGTGCGCAGCTTCATCGGCGGCGGGGTTCAGGTACTGTGGGACAAGATCGGCGCTGAACTGGGCATCGCTGCAGCTGACCTTCCCCCGATGGTCGCCGCATTCATGACGCGCTACCAGGGTGCCAACGACCTCACGATCCTTTTCGACGGCGTGCGGGAGGCGCTGGAACTGCTCAGCAGCCGCGGTCACCCCCTTGGCCTGTGCACGAACAAGCCGGCAGCGATCACTGCGGCAGTTCTGGACCACTTCGGGTTGTCCGGCCTGTTCGGCGCGGTGATCAGCGGCGACAGCCTGCCCCAGAAAAAACCTGATCCCGCACCCCTGCTGGCGGTGCTGACCGCGCTCGGCTCTCATCCCGACCAGCCGCGCGGTCTGTATGTCGGGGACAGCGACTATGATGCGGCGTGTGCTCAACGTGCCGGAGTGCCGCTGATGCTCTACACCGGCGGGTATTGCCACGCGGCGCTTGACGACCTTCCGCATCACGCGCAGTTCGACCATTTCTCGACCCTGCCCGGCCTTGTGGAACGCGCGGCGGCCACGGTCTGATCGGCCAGCACGAGAGGCTCGGTCGGCTATCATATTCATCTATTGAAATGTATCCGCCCGTTGTTTAGGTGTGTGCCACCCCACGCCGGCCGTCGTGCTTGAAACGGCATCCGGTCCGACACAGTCTGTTCCTGCACGCCACCTCATCTTTCCCCTGCATGACGGAGCCCCGATGGACCTGCGCCAGTTGACGCCCGATCTCGCCGTTTCTCCCCAGATCCAGCCCGAGGATGTTCCCGAGCTTGCGCGGGCTGGTTTCAAGGTTCTGATCAACAACCGCCCCGACAACGAGGTCGGCGGTCGTGAGTCGTCGGCGGCGATGCAGCGCGCGGCAGAGGCCGCGGGATTAGCCTATCACTACATCCCTTTTCAGCCCGGTCAGATCACGCCCGACATGGTGGATGCCTTCGCCGATGCGACGGCGCCTTCTGCGGGTCCGGCTGTGGCCTATTGCCGGTCCGGCAACCGCTCGGCGGTGCTGTGGGGACTGACACAGGCCGGACTGCGCCCTGCCCAGGACATCCTGTCCACGGCAGCGGCGGCGGGCTACGATCTGTCCGGCGTCGCCCCCCTGCTGGGCCGCACCCGGGGCTGACCCATGCCTGTTGCGCGATGGGCTACCGAACGCTGGACGGCGTTCAGGCGACGGCCGGACCGGCTGTTCCCGGTCCTGGACTGGGCGCGCAGCTATGACGCGGAGACACTTTCCGCCGATCTGACCGCCGCGGTGATCGTCACGATCATGCTGATCCCGCAGTCGCTGGCCTACGCACTGCTGGCCGGCCTGCCGGCCGAGATCGGGCTCTATGCCTCGATTGCGCCGCTGATCACTTACGGGGTCTTCGGTACCTCGCGCACGCTCGCGGTCGGCCCTGTCGCGGTCATCAGCCTGATGACAGCGGCAGCCGTGGGAAAGATCGCGCCCCAGGGCAGCGCCGACTATCTCGCCGCAGCCATGCTGCTGGCATTCCTGTCCGGTCTCTTCCTGCTGGGGATGGGCGTGTTGCGGCTGGGATTCCTGGCGTCCTTCCTGTCGCACCCCGTTATTTCCGGCTTCATCACGGCCAGCGGCATCCTGATCGCCGCATCGCAGCTGCGACATCTGCTCGGGGTCCGGATTCATGGCGAAACGCTGCCCGAGATTCTAGAGGGACTGTGGACCGCCCTGCCCCAGACACGGATCGACGCGCTGGTAATCGGCGTGGGCGCGACCGCATTCCTGTTCTGGACCCGCAGCCGCCTGAAGCCTCTGCTGATGCGGCTCGGTTGGCCGGACAAGCGTGCGGCAATCGCCGTGCGTGCCGCGCCGGTGCTGGCGGTCGTGGTGACCACGCTCGTCGCCTGGGGTTTCGATCTGGCCGCCCGGGGGCTTTCGGTTGTCGGCGATGTGCCTCCGGGTCTGCCCAGCCTGTCGCTCCCACCACTCGATGGGGCCCTGCTCGCGCAACTTGCCATGCCGGCGCTGATCATTTCCATAGTCGGATATGTCGAGACGATCTCGGTGGCCCAGACGCTGGCGGCGCGACGCCGCGAGCGCATCGACCCGGATCAGGAACTGATCGCGCTTGGTGCCTCGAATGTCGGGGCGGCCATGTCGGGCGGGTTCCCGGTAACCGGCGGTTTTGCCCGATCAGTGGTCAACTTCGATTCCGGGGCACGCACGCCGGCCGCCGGAGCCTTTACCGCCGCGGCGATGGCGTTGGCCACCCTCACCCTGACCGGTGCCCTCTATCATCTGCCGCAGGCCACGCTTGCCGCGACGATCATTGTCGCGGTCCTGTCGCTTGTCGATCTGGGCGCGCTGGCGCGTGTCTGGGCCTATTCCCGCGCGGACGGGGCGGCGATGATGCTGACGATCGTAGGCACGTTGCTTGCCGGTGTGGAAATCGGCATCGCGCTGGGTGTGGGCCTGTCGCTGGCGCTGCACCTGTTCCGCAGTTCGCGGCCGCATGTCGCGGTGGTGGGCCAGGTGCCTGGGACCGAGCATTTCCGCAATGTGGACCGGCATGAGGTTGTCACCTCGCCCGAGATCCTGTCGCTGCGCATCGATGAAAGCCTGTATTTCCCGAACGCCCGTTTCCTCGAGGACTCCGTCTATGACCGGATTGCGGCCGACCGGCGGATCCGGCATGTGATCCTGATGTGTTCGGCCGTGAATTTCATCGACTCCAGCGCGCTTGAGTCGCTCGAGGCCATCAACCGGCAACTCAAGGATTCAGGCGTGTCGCTGCACCTGTCCGAGGTGAAGGGGCCGGTCATGGACCGGCTGGCGCGCAGTCACCTGCTGCACGATCTCGGCGGACGGGTCTTTCTGACCCACTTCGACGCCCTGGCCAGCCTGGTGCCCGAACTCACCAGCCGGACATTGGCGCAGCCACGCACGCTGTCGTCCCACGCGTGACCTTGAGGGCAGACGTGCGAAAGGGGCCAGATGGCCCCTTTCCTGTGCACCTGCCGACCGCTCAGCGTCGTCTGGCATGGTTCCGCCGTCTGTGACACGCAATCCGCGCCCCTACGGCCCGGCAATCTCGAGCTC
The DNA here is from genome assembly GCF_947496875.1 of uncultured Paracoccus sp. Classification (GTDB taxonomy): domain Bacteria; phylum Pseudomonadota; class Alphaproteobacteria; order Rhodobacterales; family Rhodobacteraceae; genus Paracoccus. Next base: position 251,600 of record NZ_CANMEH010000003.1, read on the forward strand.
GATCGACGCGAACCAATCCGCTACCTCTCTCAGCTCTCCGTCGGTCAACTCCGTGGCGATCGGGGTCATGATGTCGTGGGTTCGCTGGCCAGTCCGGAAGGCATTCAGCTGGGTTTCCAGGTAGACGCGGTTCTCTCCGGCCAGATGCGGCGCGTCCGCGACGACGGCGATCCCGTCCGCGCCATGGCAGTCCGAACAGAGCGTCGGGGCGGCGGCCGCGTCGAACCCGTCCGGCAGGACCGCTGTCGCCGTATGACTGGCGTACCAGGCCGCAACGTTCGCGATCTGCTCGTCGGTCAGGTTCTTGGCGACAACGCTCATCATCTCGTGCTCGCGCTCGCCGGACCGGAACGCCCTTAGTTGCGCGGACAGGTAGGTTGCGGGCTCGCCGCCGATATGCGGCGCGATCGGCACCTGAGCATAACCGTCCAGCCCGTGGCAGGTCCGGCACATGTTCGCGACCTGGCGACCTGCCTGCGGATCACCCGGCGGGTCCTGGGCCGCGAGCGGCCCGGCGGGAATCAACCCGCCGAGCCCGACTGCAAGAATGAGCGCTCTCATTCGGAGGCCGGTTCCTTGTACGAAATGCGGTACAGGGCGCCGGCAAGGTCGTCCGAGACGAGAATCGAGCCATCGCGGAGCTGCGCGATGTCCACCGGCCGGCCCAGATACTCGCCATCCTCGTTCAGCCAGCCTTCCGCGAACGGTTTGGTCGTGGGATTGCCCTCGTCGTCGAAGGTCGTGACCATCACCCGGGCACCAACGGGTTCCGTCCTGTTCCACGAGCCGTGCTGCGCGGAGAAGATCACGTTGCGGTACTCCTCCGGGAACATGTTTCCGGTGTAGAACATCATTCCGAGATCCGCAGCGTGCGCCTCGGTCTCCACGGCCGGGAAGACGACATCCGCCGGGGGCTCGCTGCCCTCGTATTCCTTCGTGCGGACCTCGCCGCCGCCATACCACGGAAAGCCGAAGTGCTGCCCCGCGGCGGTCTGCCGGTTGATCTCGGGATGTCGTCGCCCATGCCGTCCACCTGGTTGTCCGTGAACCAGAGTTCGCCCGTTTCGGGATGGAAATCCTGGCCGACCGAGTTCCGGATCCCGCGGGCGAAGACCTCGCGGCCCGTTCCGTCCTGGTTGATGCGGATGATGCCGCCAATACCCTGCTCGTTGTAGAGTTCGGCCTTGTCCTCGGGCGGAACGTTGTGGGGCTGCCCGAGCGAGATGTAGAGCTTGCCGTCCGGCCCCACGTCGCAGACCCGCGCGGAGTGGTTGAAGCTCTGTTCCTCCGCCGGGATCAGCTCACCCTGCGGCACCACGGCGGCCGCGACGACGTCCGGGCTCTCATAGAAGAACTCGGCGGCGGGAAAGACGATCACCCGGTTCTGCTCGACCATGTAGAGGAATCCGTCCGGCGAGAAGCAAAGGCCATTCGGAATCGACTTCTCGAGCGACGGGGCAAAGGACTTCACCTCGTCCGCGACCCGGTCCTTGTTGCGGTCGGTGACGACCCAGACGTCCTCCTTGCGGGTCCCGACGAACGCCGCAATGCCCTGCGGACCGATGGCGATGTGCCGTGCATCCGGCACGATCGCGTAAAGCTCGATCGAGAAGCCCTCGGGCAGCGTGATCCGCTCGAGTGTCTCGCGAATGCCGTCAGCGAACGCCCCCTCCTGCTCGACATACTCGAAATCGGCCGTCCCGACGCTCTCGGCACGGCTCAACCGCTCGAGCGTGTCGGGCAAGTCGGTGTTCTGAGCGGCGGCAAACCCCGCGAAAAGCGCGGGAATCGCGGCAGCGGTAACGATCCTCAGCATTCGTGTTCCTCCCTGGTTCATTGCGCGAAGCGTAGTGCCCGAGGCCGAGAGCTGGCAATGATAATTCTGGCGGATGCGTCGGGGGCGCGAGGTTGTCGGCAGGGCGGAACCGGCCAGCGCGGACTATCGTACCCATGCGATCTGCATTCCGCATCTCGTCCGGTGAGCAGGCTGCAAGAACACTGACAAACTCAGCCTTAGCGGCTGAATCGGCGGGGCTGACCGGAACGCGGGACGTAGATGTCTAGACCGCCGAGCTCTCGCCCTGCAGGCACTCGCGATAGAGCCGTACGGCCGCGTCCTCCGTGATCTCCACGTCCGCGAAGCGCAGCGGCTTTCCCCTCGGCACGGCGCGGATCAGCGTGATCCCCTGCGCGAGCCCGATCGGCAGCACGTCATCGTGCGCGGCCCGCGACGCAGGCATCGCGCGGCCCCAGACGGTGTAGCCCCCCTCGCCGTCAAGCCGGTCCCCCGGCCGGAGGTCCCGCTTGGCGACGGCGGCGACCGTCGCGTGGAAGCCGCGCGGCGCCCCCGTCGGTTCGTGGCGCAGCGCCGCCGACAGTACCGACGTCGCGAGTTCCAGGCCGATCATGTGGAACGGGCGATACATCGCCGCATGGCGGCCGGTCGCGTCCGTGGGCAGTCCGTATTGCCGTAGGCACGACGCGGCATAGTCGTTCAGCGCCTCGATGACGACATAGACACCCCAGCGCAGATCGCGGAACACTGGCCGCCCGTCGCGCTCGAGGCTCGACACCACCTCGACCATCCCCGGTTTCTCGAGAACACCGCCGATTTCGCGCGGACGCAGAAGATGGGCGAGATCGTCGGTGCCGCAGGGTGGAAACCCGAGTCCCTCAGCCGGTACCGAAAGCCCGGTGGCATTGGCGATCGCGGCCGCCTCGATCGCACTCTTGGTGCCATCCAGAAAGGAATTGAACATCTGCGGGTTCATCCCCGCGGCCCGCGCCTCGGCCTCGCTGAGCCCGTAATGAGTCCAGACGGCATCGGGCGTGACCTCGTGGTAGGCCGGCAGGTATTTCGTCCCCTTGCCCGCCGCCACCACGCCGAAGCCATTGGATCGAGCCCAGTCCACCAGTTCGCAGACAAGCGCCGGCTGGTCGCCGAAGGCCATGGAATAGACCACCCCCGCCTGCCGCGCGCGGCGCGCCAGTACCGGTCCCGCCAGCACGTCGGCCTCGACGTTGACCATGACGATGTGCTTGCCCGCTTCGATCGCGGCCAGGGCGTGGCGTATCCCGGCGCGCGGGTGACCGGTGGCTTCGATCACCACCTCCACACCGTCTATGGCGGCGAGATCCGATCCGTCTTCGACGAACCGCGTCGCGGCGATGCGCTCCTCGCTCCAGCCGACCTCGCGGCACGCGCGACGCGCCCGATCCGGGTCGAGATCCGCAATTACCGGGACCTCCAGCCCGTCGATATGCGGCACCTGCGCCAGGAACATCGAGCCGAACTTGCCCGCCCCGGTGAGGCCCGCTGCGACGCGCCGCCCTTCCGCGGCGCGCACCGCGCAGAGACTTGCAAGATTCATCCGTCGTCCTCCAAGCAGTTCATCGGGTGGATTGAAAAGGAAATCGCCGCGGGATGCCATGCTGTCGGAGCCGGGGCGAGGCGACTCGAGCAGGTGGAAATGGATCCCGAGATCGCGCCCGGAAGCAATTTCTGCGATCCCCAGGATCGCTGGATCGCTGGATCGCTGGATCGCTGGATCGCTGGATCGCTGGATCGCTGACGCATTGCGGCCCGGCATGGCGTTAGCAAGCGTAAAGCGCGTATAACCTACGAGTTCCTGCAACGTCGTCATGACCCACCGACATCGTCAAGATATTTCCGAACGACAACTCGATCTGTCGCGTGTCGTCGGCGCTATCCTGATGGTCCAAACGGAGAAATAGACTCTCCAGCGGGTCGCTGCATGGCTGGAAAACACTCGCCCAATCTACCAGGATCTATGCCGCAGTAGGACATTTATCGACACCTATTTCGCTAGGCCACCCGAAAGCATGATGCAGTAGGGAACGGCCTTCCCCGTTCACGAAGGACGCCTCGATGGACCAGCCCGTCCCGATCTTCCGCGTCCACGGTCTGACCAAGACCTACCGCTCGGGCACCGTCGAGGTGCAGGCTCTGCGAGGCGTGGACTTCGAAGCCACGGCGGGCGAGTTCATCGTGATCCTCGGACCCTCGGGTTCAGGCAAGTCGACCTTTCTCAACATCATCGGCGGGCTCGACCAGGCGACGTCGGGCGAGGTCTGGTTTCTGGATCAGGAGCTGACCGGTCTGAGCGACGCGGGGCTGACACGCTACCGGCGCGACCACGTGGGCTTCGTCTTCCAGTTCTACAATCTTGTCCCGTCCCTGACCGCGCGGGAAAACGTCCGCCTCGTGACCGAGATCGCGCGTCGTCCGATGAATCCGCTCGAGGCACTCGCCATGGTCGGGCTCGAGGACCGGATGCACCATTTTCCGGCGCAGCTCTCGGGCGGCGAGCAACAGCGCGTGGCGATTGCCCGGGCCATCGTCAAGAACCCGGAGGTCCTGCTCTGCGACGAGCCGACGGGGGCCCTCGACTCGGCGACCGGGGTGCGGGTGCTCGAGGCGCTGATGCAGGTCAATGGCGCGACAGGGGCCACGACGCTGGTCATCACCCACAACGCCGCCATCAAGGATCTGGCGCACCGCGTCGTCCGCTTTGCGAACGGTACCATCTCCGGAATCGAGGAGAACCCGGTCCGAAAGTCGCCCGCGGAGGTGAGTTGGTGATCCGTCTGGCCCCCCTCCAGATGAAGCTGCTGCGCGATCTCCGCCGCCTCTGGGCACAGGTGCTGGCCATCGCTCTGGTCATGGCGGCGGGCGTGGCGACGCTCGTGCTGGGCGTCGGCGCCACGGACTCGCTCGAGCGCACGCGCCAGACCTACTACGAGGAGAACCGCTTTGCGGAGGTCTTCGCCTCTCTCACCCGCGCCCCGCGCTCGTTGCTGGACAAGATCGAGGCGGTGGACGGGGTGCTGGACGCCGACGCCCGGATCGTCAGGCTTGCCATGCTGGACATGCCGGACATGGCGGAGCCCGGCAACCTTCTGCTCGTCTCGGCGCCCGAACCGCAGGGTCTCAACCGTCTGCACCTGCGACAGGGGCGACTGCCGGACCCGGGTCGAGTGGGCGAGGCGGTCGTGTCGCAGGGGTTCGCCGCGGCGCATCGACTCTTCCCCGGGTCGAGGTTGCGGGTGCTGGTCAACGGGCGAAAGCGGGAGGTGACCGTCACCGGGATCGCGATCTCGCCAGAATACATCTACGCGCTGGGGCCCGGCGACATGATGCCTGACCCGCGGCGCTTCGGCATTGCGTGGATGACGGACGAGGACCTCGCCGATGCCTTCGACCTCCGGGGCGCCTTCAACGACGTGCTGGTGAAACTCGTGCCCGGCGCATCCCCGGCGCAAGTCATCGCGCGGATCGACGCCCTGCTGGCGCCCTATGGGGGGCGGGGGGCGACAGCGCGCAAGGACCAGATGTCGCATGCATTCCTGGACGCGGAACTTCGCCAGCTCCGGGGCATGAGCCGGGTTCTGCCGCCGATCTTCCTGGCGGTGGCGGCGTTCCTGGTGAACATGACGCTTTCGCGCCTCATCACGCTGGAGCGCGAGCAGATCGGACTGCTGAAGGCGCTTGGGTATGGACCCTGGGCGATCGCGCGGCACTATGTCGGCTTCGTGGCCGCGATCGCCGTGATCGGCATCCTGATCGGCTGGGTGGCGGGGGCATGGATGGGGGCGGGCCTTGCGCGGGTCTATGCCCGGTTCTTCGATTTTCCCTATCTGATCTTCACGCGCAGCCCCCAGCCCTACGCGGTCGCGGCGCTCGTGACCCTCGGCGCGGCTGTTGCCGGCGCCGTCACTGCGGTGCGCGCCGTGGCGTGGCTACCCCCTGCGGTGGCAATGTCTCCGCCTGCGCCGGTTCGCCATCGCAAGATCCTGGGTGGCGCCCCGGAAAGATATCTCAGGCTTCCCCAGACCGTGGTCATGACGGCGCGCCACCTGCTGCGCTGGCCGCTGCGCGCGGCCGGCGGCGTGCTTGGCGTGGCCTTTGCGGTGGCGGTACTTGTCGGGTCCCTGTGGAGCTTCGGTTCGATCGAGCGGATGATCGACCTGACCTTCGTGCGCACCGAGCGCCAGGATGCCACGCTGACCTTCGCCGAGGCGCGACCCCGGGCGGCGCTTCACGCAGTCCGTCAGATGCCCGGCGTGCTGCGGGCCGAGCCCGAGCGGGTCGTGGCCGTACGTTTTTCGCATGGATCCGCCGACCGGCGGGTCGCCCTGGCAGGGGTGGCAGAGGGCGGGGATCTGTCACGCCTGCTCACCCCCCGCGAGAGACCGATGGCGCCGCCGGACTCGGGCGTGGTGCTGTCGGAGACGCTGGCCGACTTGCTGGGCGCGAGGGCCGGCGATGACGTGATCATCGAGGTGCTCGAGGGGGATCGGCGCGTGATCAAGGCCCGGGTTGTGGGCCTCAGCCTTGGCTATCTTGGGCTCGGGGCGACGACATCGCTGTCCGCGCTCAACCGGATGCTGGGCGAGGGGGCGGTGATCAGCGCGGTCCGCGTCAAGCTCGATCCGGCAGCCGAATCCGCGTTCTTTGCGGCCGTGAAGGAGACCCCCGGGGCGGGGTTCCTGACGCTGAAGCACCTGACGCTGCGGCGCTTCCGCGACACCATGGCCGAGAACATCCTGATCTCGACGGTCGTCTACCTGGGCCTCGCGGCGGTGATCGCGGTCGGCGTCGTCTACAACTTCGCCCGCATCTCGCTGTCCGAGCAGGGGCGCGAGCTTGCCAGCTTGCGTGTTCTCGGCTTTACCCGGGGTGAGGTGGCGGGCATCCTTTACGGCGAGATCGCGGCCGTGGTCCTTCTCGCGCAGCCCCTCGGCTGGCTGATCGGAACAGGATTCGCGGTCGCGGTGGTGCAGGCCTTCAGCTCGGAACTCTACCGCGTTCCCCTGGTGATCGGACCCGAGGTCTATGCGACGCCGAGCCTGGTCGTGATCGGCGCAGCCCTTCTCTCCGCCTGGTTGGTGCGGGGCCGCATCGACAGGCTCGACATGGTCGAGGTTCTCAAGACGAGGGAATGACATGACGCGCCGCCTCATCTGGGCCTTTCTCGCGCTCCTCGTCGCGGCCGGCTTCACCTGGGCGCTTTGGCCCCGCCCCATCGCGGTCGAGACGGCGACCGTCGGGCTGCAGGACATCGAAGTCGTGGTCCGGGAGGAGGGCGAAGCTCACATTCGCGAGGTATTCACGGTGTCCGCGCCGATCTCCGGGCACATGTCACGCCAGAACCTGCACGCGGGTGACGAGGTCGCGGCCGGCGAGACGGTGGTGGCGCAGATCAGCCCCGCGGTGCCTGCCCTGCTGGACCTGCGCACGCGGCGGATCGCCGAGGCCACCCGCGACGCTGCCGAGGCGGCGGTCGGCCTTGCCCGCGCCGAGTTCTCCCGCGCGCAGGCGCAGGAGGAGTATGCCAGATCCGAGTTGCAACGCGTCGAGGCGCTGGTGAACCGGGACGCGCTGCCCCGCCGCTCGCTGGACCAGGCGCGACTTGATGCTGCCGCGGCAAAAGCGGCGGTAGAGAGCGCCCGCGCGAACCTGCTGGTGCGCGAGCGGGAGCTCGAAAGCGCGCGCGCGGCCCTGATCGAGGGCAGCGGAGAACGCGGGAATGGCGGCTGCTGCGTCGACATCGTGGCACCGGCCAGCGGCCAAATCTTGCGCGTGCTGACCGAAAGCGAGCAGGTCGTGAGCGCCGCCACGCCGCTTCTGGAGATCGGCGATCCTGCGGATCTGGAGATCGAGGTCGAACTGCTCTCCTCGGATGCGGTGCGGGTCAAGGTCGGGGCGCTGGCGACCATCGACGGCTGGGGAGGTCCACCGCTCGCCGCACGTGTGACGCGCATCGATCCGTCGGCCACCACCCGCGTCTCGGCGCTGGGAATCGAGGAGCAGCGCGTCAAGACGGTGCTGGCACCCGAGGGCGAGCGAGGGGCGTGGCGGGAACTGGGCGACGGCTACCGGGTGACAGCCCACATCGTCGTCTGGCAGGGCAAGGGACTGCCCGCGATCCCGGTAGGCGCGCTTTTCCGCAGCGGGGATGCCTGGGCAGTGTTCCGGGTCGACGCAGGACAAGCCCGGCTTGTGCAGGTCGAACTGGGTCAGCGCAACGAGGACTGGGCGGAGTTGCGCGGCGGCCTCGAACCCGGCGCCGACGTGATCCTGTATCCCGGTGATCGCATCGCAGAGGGGGGCCGGGTGACGGAGGCCCGGTGATCGACACCACGCCAGGCTCAAGGTCCGTCAAGCACAGGCGCCGCAAGCAGCGCCTTGCCGTGGGCGGTGACGTGGTCGATCAGGACGTCGAGCTCCGTGCGAGTGGTGCGGTGATTGGCGATGGCGGCGCGCAGGCAATGGCTGCCTCGCACCGTTGTGTCGGATACCGCGGCCACGCCCGTTTCCTGCATCCTAACCATGATTTCCGTGTTCAGCCTCTTCAGCTCCAGTTCGGACAGCCCGCCTGGGTCGTAGCGGAAACAGACGATGTTGATCGTCACCGGGGCCAACAAGCGCAGGTCGGGCGTAGCCGCGATGCGCTCGGCAAGGTAGCGGGCATGGGCGAGATCCTGATCGATCAGGCGGCCGAACTTGGCGACGCCGTGTTCCTCGAGCGCCATCCAGACCTTGAGTGCGCGAAACCCGCGCGACGTCTGCAGCCCGAAATCATGCAGCCACTCCCCCGAGGCGATGCCGCGCGGCGCGTTCTCCAGATACGCCGGGGTCAGCGCAAAGCTGCCATGATGTGCCCTGGCGTCCCGCACGAGGGCGCAGCCCACCTCGAAGGGCGCATGCAGCCATTTGTGCGGATCGAGCGCGATGGAATCGGCCCGCGCGATGCCGCGCACCAGCGCCTTGCCCCCCGGGGCGATGGCCAGCAGTGCGCCGATGCAGCCGTCCACATGCAACCACAGGCCTTCGTCGGCACATAGATCCGCGATCGCTTCCAGATCGTCGATGGCCCCGGTGTTGACCGTGCCGGCCGTGGCGATCACGCAGGCTGGCTTGAGGCCTGCCACCCGGTCCTTGGCGATGGCCCCCCGCAGCGCCGCCACGTCCATCCGGCAGGCCTCGTCGGACGGCACGCGGCGAAGCGCCCTGTTGCCGAGCCCCATCGCCTCCACCGCGATCTGGTGGCACGAGTGGATCTGGTCCGAGCCGTAGAACCGCAAGGGCGCCTTCAGCGCGCCAACGCCCAATTCCCGCAGGTCGATGCCGGACATCTGGTTGCGCGCCACCGTCAGGCCGATCAGGTTGGCCATGGAGCCACCCGACACCAGGTTGCCGCTCGCGGTCGCCGGGTAGCCGATCATCTCCTTCAGCCAGTTGACGACCTGCTTGTCGATCTCGGCGGCCGCATGGTCGCCGCCGCCGAGATTCGAGCCAAGGATGGCTGCCAGGAAATCCCCCAATGCGCCCGTGAAGTTGCTGGATCCCATGTACCACATCCAGAACCGCGGATGGATGTTGCCCATCGGATAGGGCAGCATGTTCTTCACGAGATCATCGTAGACCGCTGACAATGGCCGGCCGTCCTGCGGCGCCGGGGTACGGAACCGCGCGCGCGCCGCGGGCGGCATGTTCTGCCAGAGCGGGCGCTTGCGAACGTCACGCGTATAGTCCACCGCGTCGTCGACAACGCGTCGGGCAACATCCCGAAGCATGTCCCAGTCAGCCGGATCGAGGGTTTCTTCGATCTTCCTCATCTCGGTGGCGATCGGTTCCATGGCTCACTTCCCAACTCGAAGGTGCGTGCAGAGGAGGGCCGGCCGGGCGCCTCAAAACCGGCCTTGCCGGACCCCGGCTCGCCAACCGCTGACGTCTCGCCGACGGCAACGCCTGGACAAGGTAGCCGCCGAGATTGTCGGTCCTTACTGGGCCGCCATCTGAAAGCCTGGTGTCGAACGCGACAGCGCCGTTTCCTCCTCGGTCATGTCCTCGGGTATCGACTCGAACAGCGGCGTCGACATGTAGCGTTCGCCCGTGTCTGGCAGCATGCAGAGGATGACGGTTCCGGGTTCGGCCCGCTCGGCGATCTTCATGGCGACGGCGAAGGTCGCTCCGCCCGAGACGCCCGTCAGGATGCCTTCGCGCTGCGCCAGCTTCTGCGCCCAGGTGATGCCGTCGGGGCCGGCGATCGGGATCAGTTCGTCGTACAGCCCGTCATCCACGGCTTCCTGCAGGACATGCGGAATGAAATCCGGCGTCCAGCCCTGGATCGGGTGCGGCTCGAAGGCCGGGTGGCTCTCGGCCGGCGAATGGTCGGCGTTGCGCGCCTGCGCGCGGCCGCTGCCCAGAAGCTGTGCATTGGCGGGTTCCGACAGCACGATCTTTGTCTCCGGCCGCTCTCGGCGCAGGACGCGACCGACGCCCGTAACCGTGCCGCCCGTGCCGTAGCCGGTGACCCAGTAATCCAGCCGTTTGCCGGCGAAATCGGCAAGGATCTCGCGGGCGGTCGTGTTCTCGTGGATCCGGGCATTGGCGTCGGTTTCGAACTGGCGGGCCAGGAACCAGCCGTTCGCCTCGGCCAGTTCCACTGCCTTGCGATACATGCCGAAGCCCTTCTCGGCACGGGGGGTGAGCACGACCTTCGCCCCCATCATCCGCATCAGCTTGCGGCGCTCGACCGAAAAGCTGTCGGCCATCGTCACGACCAGCGGGTAACCCTTTGCCGCACAGACCATGGCCAGCCCGATGCCGGTATTGCCCGACGTCGCCTCGACTACGGTCTGCCCCGGGCTCAGCCGTCCGTCCCGCTCAGCCTCCTCGATGATGCTGAGGGCCAGCCGGTCCTTGACCGAGCCGGCGGGGTTGAAGGCCTCGACCTTCACGTAAACCTCAATCCCGGCTGGCGCGAGGGAATTGATCCGGACCGTGGGCGTGTCCCCGATCGTTTCGAGAACGCTGGCGAAAAGCCGGCCACGCCCCTTGGTTGTGCGTCCTGTCATGGCGTCCATCGATCTTCCTCCATTCGGTTTTGCTCGACCGTAAACTGGCCGGCCGTGACGCGCATCCCGCCTGGCTCCGCTTCCCGTCTGCTCGCCCGGACGGCCGTGATCGTCCTTTCTCAGCGAAGCGGCGTCGGCGGCAGCGCCATCAATGCTGATGCTCCGGTGGCGCGAACAGGATGAGTTCGACCCGGTCCCCACCTTCGACATATCCATCGTGTCCCGGCGGAATGTCGAAGAAATCCCCTGCGCCCAGGCGTGTCTCGGCCCCCGTTTCGATCATGCGAACCACGAGGCTGCCCGAGATGCAGTAGCCGATGTGCCGCATCGGGCAGGAGTCGGGTGAGCCGAGCAGCGGCTTCTCGTCCGCCTCCCAAGTCCATCCGGGCCCGAAGATCGCATGCATTCCGGCGCTGCCGTCAGCCATCTTGACGATGGAGATGCTCCCGTGATCCTTCATGTCCAGCAGTTGATCGGGGGTTTCGAACCGTCGGGTCTCTACTGCGTTTCCCTGCATCGCTCTCTCCCTTTCGTCTTTGGCCTTTCCGAGTCGTGGCCATTATACTCGATCAACGTGAGGCATCTGCTTCGGGCAAGCTTGACGGACTCCTGAAGATTTCCTGTAGAATGCGGCGATCGTGCAGTATGCTTGCGCATGACATGGACGTTTGGAGAGTTCCGGCTCGACCCCGAGCGCTTCCAGCTCAGCCGCGGCGGGAGACCGGTGCGGCTGGAGCCGCAGGTACTCTCCTTGTTGATCCATCTTGTCCGAAACCATGATCGCATGGTGACGAAGGACGAGATCGTGGATGCTGTCTGGAAGGGCCAGGCGGTTTCTGACGCGAGCATTTCCAGCCGCATTCGCTCGGCCCGTCAGGCGGTCGACGACGACGGCACCGGGCAGGCGGTGATCCGGACCGTTCACGGCCGTGGGTTCCGCTTTGTTGCCGAGGTGACCGCTTCGGCACCGGTGCATGCGGTCATGGAGGGCGCTACCGATCAGTCCGATCATCCGGGCGGCCGACCATCCATCGCCGTGCTGCCGTTCCGGCCCCTGGGCATGCCCGCGGATCTCGCCTTCATGGCCGATGCGATCCCGCACGAGATCATCGAGGCACTGTCGCGGCTGCGTTGGCTTGCGGTCATCGCGCGGGGATCGACCTTCCGCTTCCGCCAACTCTCCGGTGATCTGGACCTGATCTCGGCGGCACTGACCGCGCGCTATGTCCTGTCCGGGGTCATCGAGAACCCCGGGCGCAGGATCGCGGCGACGCTGGAACTGACCGACACCAGTTCCCGCGAGATCCTCTGGGCCGATCGGCTTGTCGCTCCTGTCGAGGGCATCGGCGACCTGAGAACACGCATCGTGGCGCATCTCGTGGCGGCGCTCGAGACGCACATCCCCTTCAACGAGGCGCGCCTTGCGCGGCTGAGGGACCCGGAAAGCCTAGACGCCTGGGCCCACTACCATCTCGGCCTCGCCCATCTTTATCGTTTCACTGCCGACGACACGGCGCTTGCGCAGATCTGCTTCGAACGGGCGGCCGCGGCAGATCCGCAATTCGCGCGCGCCCACGCAGGACTGTCTTTCACCAGTTTCCTGAACGCCTTCCTGCGCCTCACTCCCGATCCGGCAGCCGCATCCCGCGACGCGCGGCGCCACGCCGAGCGCAGTGTCGGACTGGACGCGCTCGACCCGTTTGCGAACTTCACCATGGGACGTTCGTTCTGGCTGACCAACGAACCCGAGATTGCCGCGGACTGGCTGGCGCGGGCGACGGCACTGAACCCGAACTATGCGCAGGGGTTCTACGCCTCGGCCTTTACCGCGATGCTGACGGGAAATGCGGCGGTGACCTTCGCCGCCCTGGACACCTCCCTGCATCTGAGTCCGCTCGACCCGCTACTCTACGGCGTTCACGGCGTCCGTGCGCAGATGCTGATGCAGCAGGGAGAGCTTCAGGCCGCCGCCCGCTGGGCCGACCGCGCGGCCACCACGCCTGGCGCCCATTACCTGATCGCGATGATCGCGCTTGCTGCGAACGGCCTGGCCGGCCGGCATGATCAGGCAGCCCGGTGGCGGCAGAAGGTCCATCAACTGAGGCCGGCCGCTACCGCCGCAGACTACTTTGCAGCGTTTCCAACGCGCGACGTTGCTTCCCGTGTACGCATTGCCGCCGAGCTGCGTCAGCATGGCCTCTGAGGGCATTCCATTGTGGTCAGACTGTTAGCGTCCGGGTCTGGCTCCCTAACGCGCCCAAGGAATCATCGATAGTATCCATGACCTGCCCCCCAAGGTCCCTCGATTTCATGTAGCGCCAGCGTTATCACTGCCCTTTCTACCAACTCTGGATCGCCCTCGGCTGGGGTTTTCGAGCTTTGTGACGACGGCCGGCAGTTGAGATTGTCGGGGAACTGCAGTGCGTTGGGACTTTGTAACTGTTTTCGCCATTAGGGGCGATCGTTGTTGTAGTATCTGTAGCAATTCTCCAGCTTTTCGGCCGCATCGGCAAGGCTCATGAACGAGTGGGCCTTCAGGAATCCTCACTCAGCTTGCTGTTGAACGTCCTAATGAAGCATTGACGGTGGGCTTGCCGAGGCCTCGAGAAATCAATGGCCAACTGCCTAGCATAAGCCTGACCTTTCACTGATCGCTCATCCAGCTGCGATGGGAGCCCATTGGTGATTTACGGATGTCGGAGGGTGAGCAATCGCTTGGCACGCGGAGCTTCCATCTTGCGCAGCGGAGTGCGCGATTGGGTGGTCCGGTGGAGGTCGAAATCTGCTGGGGCTCGATAGTCATTGTCGAGATGCGGCGCGCGGTGTTGTGATCTGTTACCCGAACCGCGATCACATACCCGCGTGGCCGAGGCTGCGAAACAGCGTTTCATCGGGAAATTCGTCCCGCATTCTGCAGACTCATGAGGACGTGCTCGAGGCGCTTGGGCGGGAAATCGATATTCCCGAGCACCTCCTCGAGAAAGCCACTGATCGATACCTCGCCGTCGGACGACACTTGGATCGACCGGCCTCTTCGATCAAGCACCTCGAGCCTGAGATCTCGCCCCAGGGATCAATCCTCCTGGGCACGGTGACTCGGCCAATCGGCGACGCCGACGAGTATGACTTCGACCTCGTCTGCCTGCTGAACGCCACCAAGCTCGACTACACTCAAGCACGGCTCAAGGCAGCTGTCGGCGAGGAAATCAAAGTCTATGCAGCCAGCAACAACATGCACGAGGATCCCGACGAAGGGCGCAGGTGCTGGACTCTCACCTACAGCGACGGAGAGAAGTTCCATATGGACATCCTGCCAGCAATCCCAGACCGGCAGGCCTACCAAGCGCTACTCGCGCACAAGGGCCACCGCTTGCTTGCTTCAGATCCGACGGTTGTCGACCACGCGATCGCCATTACTGACAAAGAGCACCCCTCCTATCACTGGCTCTCCAACGACTGGCTCGTGAGCAACCCGAAGGGCTATGCGGCCTGGTTCAAAATGCGCCAAGTTGAGGAGGTCATCCGCCGGAAGCGTACGTTGGTCGATGGGCGCGTCTACGCGAGTGTCGAAGATGTGCCGGACCACAGGGTGAAGACGCCGTTGCAGCGGGCGATCCAGCTTCTAAAGCGCCATCGCGACGCGATGTTTCAGGGGCAAGACGAGCGGCCGATCTCGGTAATCATCACTACCCTCGCTGCCCATGCCTATCGAGGCGAGAACACGATCAAGGATGCTCTCGCGGCGATCCTTCTGACGATGAACCGGTATATAGAAGACCCTGGCGGCGTGGAATGGGTGCGCAACCCGGTCAACCCGGAGGAGAATTTCGCCGACCGGTGGGTCGGAGACCCTGCGCGTGAGAAAGCCTTCTACGAGTGGCTTGACGCCGCACGGCGCGACTTCGGCAATTTCCTCACGGCCCCAGTTTCGCGGATTCCGAAAGACTTTCAGGAAGCTATGACCTTGAAGACCATGGCGAAGGTTTCAAGCCGGATCTTCGCTGCCGCCATGCCGGCAGTCGCCGCTCTGGCCGATGAGGCTGCGGACATGAAGGACGCCGGGCAAGACCACAAGCCGTGGGCGCGGTAATCGCAGATTGTCTTAGCGGGCTTTTCGACGAGGCCCGCCGGGCCGTCGCCTTTCATCAGCCCCGACTGCGGTGCCACATTGTCGATGACCACGTCGAAGTTTCTGGCACCTATGTCTTGATGGCCCGGCGGCCGGAGATCGCAGCCAATGGTGCGCTGGCGACCTATGACATTCGCATTGAGTTCCATAAAGGCTTCCCTCGAGTGGAGCCCCTACTGTTCGAGCTCGTAGGCGCGTTCCCGCATGACGCCGATCACCACGTAAACTCGGATGGCACGTGCTGCTTCGGAGTGTGGGAGCTCCTGCGTGTGCAGAAGCCCGACATGACCATCCACGAGTTCATCGAGGGTCCGGTCCGCAGCTTCTTTTTCAGCCAGCATCACAAGGCGACGACGGGCGAGTGGCCCTTCGGGGAGCTCAGCCACGGCATAGCTGGTCTGGTCGAGTCCTACTCAGAGCTCTTGGGGTGTCGCCCCGATCGAGAAATCGTAGAGGGACTCCTCCGCGTGCTTTGCGAGAAGTGGAAGCGAGACCGGAAGCCATGCGCATGCCGCTCTGGCAAGCTACTCCGCGACTGCTGCCGACCTCGACTTCGGGCAATGCCGAAGCGAATGGTCTATCGCAATGCCTGTATTCTTCTCGCACGCATGCTACGCCACCCCGGGGTCGCGAAGAGCCGCCGAACGGAGGGGCCTTTGCCTCCGATTGCGCACGGGAGACTGCCCCCGTCTTCTGCAATCGGCCTTCTTCGCTCTTCCACGCGCCTCTTGTAGGCTAAGCTCCTTGGTCTTCACATCGTGCGCTGAATCCAAGGTCAACAAGGCTCCGAAGAAAACGCTCCCAACCTGTGCGGTCCGCAGGTCATCGGCTCTCTGCTCTTAGCCCTCTCCGTCTGGCTTGATCTACTCCGCCGCCCGCAAGGGAAGCCACAGGATGATCGCGACGGGTCACGCGCCCTGTGGCGGCGAAAATGCCGCCAATTCAAGCTACAACCGCCCATGTCCTACAGCGGAGAATGCGTCACGCGTCGCGCCGGCCTCGTTAATCAGCGCCGAACGGCGGCAAGGGCGCCAGCGTCACGCCGGGTCATGAGCGCGACTGCGATCTCCATCACCCCCACCAGCAGGTGCGGCCACCAGATCAAGTCGGCAAACCCGAACAGCCAGGGCGACACGGCGAGCAGGATGCCGCTCGCGACATCCACGCCGAGGTGGACACTCAGCATCTGGTCGAGCAGCCCGGACAGCGCCCAGAGCGTCTCCTCCGGCGAGAAATGCCGCGGCACCCGGGGCCGGATCGCCTGCACGGTGGTCCGCGGGGAGGCGTGGAATTCCAGGTAGGGCAGATGGTGATCAACCGGGATCATCTCCTCCCAGAACAGCACCCGGCGATCTGCGGCAAAGCGGTCCATCAGATGCTGCGGCCGCTGCAGGACGAAGTCCCAGCGCAGATGCGAGAAACAGATCAGCGGCGCCGGAACGGACGCAACGGGCACGGACGCAACGGGCCGGGCGCGTACCGGCAGGATGTCGATGGTCATGCGGATACCTCTCCGGCACAGCGTCCGCGTGCCTTGTCAGTCAGAACCGGCGCGCAGGGACGCGCGCCGCGGCAGGTCAATGATCGGGGGCGACCCCCGCGGGATCAGTCGGGGGGAACCACGATCGTGAACCGGGCGCCCCCGTCACTGCAACAGGACAGGGTCCCCTCCAGTTCCTCGACGAGAGAAGTGACGATCCTCAGCCCCAACCCGTCGCCCTGCCCCGGATCGAAGTTGGCGGGCAGGCCGGTTCCGGCGTCCGCGAATGTCAGCTGCAACTGTCCGTCGGGATCCGTCGCCAAACCGATCCGGGCGACGCCGCCGGCCGACCCGCCATACCCGTGTTTCAGCGCGTTCAGCGCAAGTTCGTTGACGATGATCGCGATCCTGGTGGCAAACCGCGCCGACACCATCATCGGTGCGGGTCCATCCGCACTCAGAGAGCAGCGGATTCCGATGGCCGCATCGGTCTCGGCCAGGGCCTCGCGCAGGAAATTGCCCAGATCGACGCGCTCGGCCGAATCGTGCCTGTGCAGATAGGCGTGGACATGGGCGATGCTCGCGATGCGCATCTCGGCGTCGAGCAGGGCCTGCCGGACCACTGCATCGTCGAGCTTTTGCCGCTGCAGCCTGAGCATGGCCGCCGCAAGGCTCAGACTGTTGGCGATGCGGTGGTCGTTTTCGGCGACGAGCAACGCGGACTGCTGGACCACCTCGGGCGCGCGCAGCGCCTGCCCCGCGCGAAACGAATGAGTCATTCCATTGCCTCCCTCTGCCACGCGCCGCACGGCAAGTTGCTGCAGCAGCTGTGACATCCCAGTGAGCTTCGATTCCCCAGTTCCGACCAACCTTCATTCGCGTAAATTGCACCCGGATTTCGCCACCACACGAAATCCGGGTACGCGTTGAAACCGGCGCATCGGGGCGCCACCGATCGTCAACAACCTCACGGTGATACACCCGGACGTCGCAAACGATACCGGTCAATCCGGTACGAGATCGTACCATCACGGCCTTGGGAGTATTCCCTGAATATGAAGAACGGGGTGATATGTCGGTCGGCCCGGCCGGGCGGACTCCTGTCACAAGCAAGGAATACAGCATGTCCGATCTGCAATTGTGGGGCGGGTGCGAATACACCGTGAACCGTGTTGGCGACTGCTATTTCGACCAGACCGAACGGTCCGGACATCAGGACCGGCTGAGCGATCTGGGCCTGTTTGCCGGGCTGGGCCTGCAGGCGCTGCGCTATCCCGTGCTGTGGGAACGTGTCTCGCCGCTCCGCCCGCACGAGACCGACTTTGCCTGGAGCGATGAACGACTGGCCGAGATCCGCAGCCTGGGGTTGCGCCCCATCGTCGGGCTTGTCCATCACGGCAGCGGTCCGGCCTATACCAGCCTTGTCGCCGACAACTTCGCGCCCGGAATGGCCGTCCATGCTGCGCGAGTCGCCGAGCGCTACCCGTGGATCGAGGACTGGACGCCGGTCAACGAACCGCTCACCACCGCGCGCTTTTCCTGTCTCTACGGCCACTGGTATCCCCACACGCGGGACGAGGATGCCTGCTGGCTGGCGCTGCTGAACCAGATCGACGCGACCCGAGGGGCCATGCGCGCGATCCGCCAGGTCAACCCGTCCGCGCGGCTGGTCCAGACCGAGGATCTCGGCTTCTGTCACGCGACGCCGAACCTGGCCCACGACGCGGCGTTCGAGAACGACCGCCGCTGGCTGACCTGGGACCTGCTGTGCGGTCATGTCGTGCCCGGACACCCGCTGTGGTCGCGGCTGGTGTCGCGCGGGTTCGAGGCGCGGCTGCGCGCCATCGCCGACGCGCCCTGCCCGCCGGACATCATCGGGATCAACCATTACCTGACCAGCGACCGGTTCATCGATCATCGGCTCGACCGCTATGACGGCATCGGGCCGGCCGCAGAAAGCCGCGGCCATTATGTCAATGTCGAGGCGGTTCGGACCCTGCCGGACGCGCCGATCGCGGTCGAACGCCTGCTGCGCCAGGCATGGGACCGTTATGGACGGACGATCGCCATCACCGAATGCCACAACGGCTGCACCCGCGAAGAGCAGATGCGCTGGTTCCTGACCGTCTGGCGCGCGGCCGAGCGGGCGCGCGCCGACGGGGCCCGCGTCGAAGCGGTCACCGCCTGGTCGCTGCTGGGCGCGTTCGACTGGGACCAGCTGGTTACCACCGACGCCGGTCACTACGAATGCGGGGTATTCGATCTGCGCAGCGGCACGCCGCGGCCGACGGCAATGGTGCCGCTGCTGCGGGCGCTGGCCGCCGGGACGGAGCCGCCCTGGTCGGATGTCCTGGCGATACCGGGCTGGTGGGATCGTCAGGACCGGCTATGGGCCTGCGCCCGGTCATCGCCTGCACCCTGCCCCGACGAGCGGGGGACAGGTCCCTGCCCCACCGACAAGCCGGAGCCGGGGCTTGCGCTGCCTGCCGACCGGCGCCCAATCCTAGTGACGGGGAAAAGCGGCACGCTGGGGCGCATGTTTGCACGCCACTGCGCCAGGCGCGGCCTGCCCTGGCTGCTCACCGACCGGCAGACGCTGGCCATCGACGACCCCCAATCCGTCGCGGCGGCCCTGGACCGCTGCACGCCTGCGGCGGTGATCAACACCGCCGGCCTGGTCGACATCGACCGCGCCGAGACGGACCCGGACGCCTGCCACGCCGCGAATGTCCAGGGGCCGGAGAACCTGGCGCGCGCCTGTCGCGCGCGGGGGATCGCGTTCGTCACCTTTTCCTCGGATCAGGTCTTCGATGGCGCCAAGGGCAGCGCCTATGTCGAGGCCGACCCGCCGCGTCCGTTGAACGTCTATGGCCGCAGCAAGGCCGAGGCAGAGCTGCGGGTGCTGGACATCGATCCGGACGCCCTGGTGATCCGCACCGCGGCCTTCTTTTCGCCGCACGACGTCCACAATTTCGCGGTCCATTCGCTCGAGGCTCTGCGCGCCGGGCGCAGGTTCGCCGCGGCCGACGACAACCATGTCTCGCCGACCTACGTGCCCGACCTTGTGGACGCCACGCTGGACCTGATGCTGGACCGCGAGGCGGGCATTCGCCACCTGGCAAGCGACGGACGCCTGTCATGGGCCGGGTTCGCGCGCGCCCTTGCGGACGCTGCCGGGCTCGACCCGGACCGGGTCGATCCGATCCAGGCCGCTACCCTCGGCTGGTCCGCGGCACGTCCCGCCGACGCGACGCTCGCGACCGAGCGTGGCAAGCTCATGCCCGCTGTCGATGACGCGATCGCCCGCTTCCTGCGCGACTATCCCGTTGCCTCCGACCCGGGATCAGGCGTTGATCGGGTCAGGCTGATGCCGACCAGTCGTTCGAACTCGGCTTCAGGCTTTCCGTAGATGCCCCCGGCCCCGGCCACGAGACCCTCCCCGGCGCGCTCCTTCCGGTTTCTCCGGGTTGTTCGGCGTCGCCAACGTGATCTGGTGGACGCACCTGCGGGTCGGCCTCCTGGAGATCGTCGCCGTTGTGATGACCCGGTGCGGTCTCCCCTCAGCGAGCTTGAGATCATGGCTCGGGAGGACACCGTCCCAACGGGGGGCTGATGGCCCATAGCGTTGGCCAAGCCTCTGCGGGTTCTTCTTGCTCCGGCGGACTGTACAATGCCGAACAGCGGCACCTATCGCCCCCGCCAGGCTTTAATTACGAAAACCGCTTCGGATGGATGCACAATAGCCGCGAATTTGTCCTGGCTTACGTCGGCAGCGCGGAGACGCAACTGCAGGTCTGTCTGACCAAGCCGAAGAGCGGGATAACCGGCGGCGCACAAAGCCGCGCGGGGCGGCGACGGAAGCGCCTCGCTTTACAGCGCCAGCACAAGCAGCAGCACGGCGAAGTCTTTATTTCCCATAAGAACACAGATGTTGATTTGGCGGAGAAGATTGCAAGACGGGTCCGTTTCAACGGCCTGGAAACTTATCTCGACACCATCGACGATGCATTAGCGAAGGACGGCCCTGACCTCGCGGATCTCCTTTTGGCTCGCATGGGGCAATGTCAGCAACTGATCGCTGTGGTGTCGTCACAGACAAAGGATTCTTGGTGGGTACCTTGGGAAATCGGGGTCGGGTCGGAAAAGGGCTTCCGCATGGCCAGCTACTCCGAAACTAACGTTTCTCTGCCCAGCTATCTTGAAAAATGGCCTGCGCTTCACACAGACCTTCACATCGACCTCTACTGCTACTATTCGAAGCAAACAGAAGAAGTTCTGAACCGCCGGATGCGTGGGGTTCTAACTGAGGGCAGCCGGGTGCAAGTCAGGAAATCTGAAGCTCTGGACTTCCACAAGCAGCTCAGAGCCATCCTCCGTAGCCGCACACGTGGATAAAATACAGGCAGGAATGGTGTAACCATGGTCGCAGGGGAACGCACCGTTCATCCTCCCTTGCACGGGATGTCGCAGCTGCGACAGCCCCTGACAATGGGCGAGCGCGCCGTACTCGACCTGTTCGTCCATAAATTACCTCCCGGCTGGTAAATCTACGTGCAACCCCATTCAAACGGGCTGCGTCCGGACTTCGTTCTGCTCAATCCTAACGTCGGGAACTCGAGCCTGTTCGCTGGCCTGCCCGAGAAACCTGACGAGCCACTTCCGCGAAGTGAGTGGAGGAAGCGGTCGCAGGCTGTGATCGACCGCATCCTCAACATAGATGTGCCCGACCTCGCCTTCCGTGCCGTCGGAGAGCCGAACGTGACGCGCTACGATGCGATCCTGGTCGACGAGGGACAGGACTATCGATTGCCTTGGTGGAACGCGCTCCGCCGCGCGGCCAAGGATGGAGGCGAATGCGTGTTGGTCGCCGACGCGACTCAAGATGTCTATGGAACTGCGGGTGCCTGGACCGACAACGCCATGCGCGGCGCAGGTTTCAGCGGCGCCTGGGTGCAGCTTGAGACCAGCTACCGCCTGCCTAATGACGCAATGGAGCTGGCCCGAGCCTTCGCGGACGATTTCCTCCCGCGAGATTCAATTGACCTTCCCAGACCCGAGCAAGGCTCCATGGCGCTGCACCCATGCACTCTTCGATGGGTCCAACGGCAACCGGATGCGAGGACCACAGATACCTGCGTCACCGAGATCCTATCCATGATGAAGCGAGCCGGACGCGATTGACTTGCGAATGCCGACATCTGCCTTCTAACAGACGATCAGAGGGCCGGCGCGGAAATCGTTCGGTCGCTGGAGAAGAAGAACATTCGTGCTGTGACGACGTTCGACGATCGTGGCGTGGAGTCGAAGCGGCGCAAGATGGGCTTTTGGATGGGAAACGCCCGAGTAAAGGCGACGACGCTTCACAGCTTCAAGGGTTGGGAATCCCGCCTCCTCGTCGTCCAAATCACCCGTGCTTCGTCGGACGACTCGCTCGCGCTGGTTTACGCGGGCCTCACGAGACTGAAGCGCAACGTCCGGGGTAGCCATTTGACAGTCGTCTGCAGCGCGCCGGAACTTGCTGGGTTCGGCCGGCGGTGGCCCGAACAAGGATGAGAGCTGAGAGTGCGCTCCCGCTGCTTGCTCCAGGACTGAATTTCCATCCAGCCGCACCCCGCAGCCCGTGGTCGTTTACGGATGGGGGCGTGGTGTGTTCGCGCTGTTCAGATGCAGCGCATAACCTGCGGGAACTTCGCTCTGCCGACATCTCAGCTGTCGCGTCGAACGCCTCTCCAAGGACGACCTTTGGGAACTTGGCTGTCGTCGGCGCAACTGCCGCCGCAGCCGGAATGATGAGAGGTGTGGCGGTCCGCAGCAACTACAGCCCCGACTTGCCTCTCATGTAACGGCAATGCGTATCTCTCATCCTCAGGGGTGTGCTGTGCCGGCCGGCTCAGTAGCCTCGCTGCAAACGCAGTTCTTACGCCGGGTTCCTGATGTCCGCAGCCCTGCAGGAAGACGGATTGCAGTTGGTCTTCGAGAGGGCTGCCGATCCCTATTCGAGTTGGTGGCAGAGACCCTTCCACTATGACATGGAGACTGGTGTGGGAGCCCCCATTCTCGTTCCGGAGGATGCCTGGGTCGAGGATTTCGCACTGTCGCCGGACGGATCCACGGTCGCATTCAGCAGTCGTTACAATCTTCTCGGACTGGAGGACCACGACGGCTACACGAGCCATGTCTACCTCTATGACATGGCGACCGCGACCATGCGATCCATTACCGTGGACAGCGAGTTTTCGAACCATACTCCGATGTTCTCTGCTGACGGCTCCACGCTGGTCTTCACAGAGAACCCCGGCATCTGGGATGAGAATGCCCCGCGGCCGGATGTGATTGTCCATGACCTGGAATCCGGCACGAACACCAACATCACCGACGTCGGCAACGGGGGCTATTATCACTGGGCGATGGAGGTCTCGAACGACGGATCCAAGGTGGTCTATCGCCAGGAGACGAACCCGCATCCGTGGCTCTGGGACGACTCGGATCCCTTCATCGTCGACAGCGATCTCTTCGTCCATGACCGGACCACCGGAGAGTCCATCAAGATCGCCGACGGGCACCATACCCAGGAGGGAGTCGGTGTTCGTGTCGAGTCCGCGGGCTTCATTGACGACAACTCGAAGCTGGTCTTCACCCGCGGCGAAGGCTCCGGCATCGAATCTGACGTCCTGATCTTCGATCTGGAAACCGGCACGACCACGACCATCGGCCACGGCGCCGGGCATGTCTCGGCGCATGGCTCGACGATCGTCTACACGACCGCCGGCATTACGGTCGGCAGTGGCCAGAACAACCTCTACGGCAGGTTCGGGGACGTCTTCGCCTACGACCTCAAGACCGGGATCACCACCAGCATCACCGAGGGCTCCGATGGCGGGATCGCGGGGCTGCGGCTCTCCGCCGACGAGTCGAAGGTCATCTTCTCGAGCAACGCCACCAACCTCATCGACGGCGAGGTCGATCTCAACGGCGACACCTCCGATGTCTTCATCTTCGACATGGAGAGCGGCGCGCTGGCCAACATCACCAGCGGGGGCAATGGCGACAGCTTCGTCGGCGGCATCAGTGCGGACGGATCAAGGGCGATCTTCACGAGCCATGCCACCAACCTGGTGGAGGGCGTGATCGATACGAACGGCAACCAGCTGGACGTCTTCGTCTTCGAGATCTGACAGGGTCCGAAGGGGTGCGGTCGCCCCGTCCGTGCCGCACCCTTTGCCGCCGGTGGTCTTTCGCCAGTGCAGGCGGTGACAGTACCGGGACGCTGACAAGCAGCCGTGCATACCCCACGGCGTTCTGCGCCCCGGTGCTCTTTTCCCAACTCGTTTTTGTTTCGCCCCGCCTCACCTGAGATCAGAAGACCTTTCACAGGGTCCTCGCCAAGGGCGAGACGGACGATTCCAGAGCGGATGTCATCTCCGGCGCCTCGCACCCGGTCGTGCAGCACCGGCCCGGCTGTTTCGAGACTCGCCGGCCATCGTTCAGCAAGCCACGGTCGAGAAGGCTTTCGACCAGCTCCACCTTTTCCGTGACCGGGTAGTTGCGCCAGATCTCGCGCTTCATCGCTTCGGGGGAGCCGCCGCCGTGGAGCGAGATCACCGAATACCAGCCGGCGTTGTCCGAGATCGTCAGGTCCTCGATGAAGCGGGCCACCTCGGCGCGCTGCTCGAAGGGAATGTCGGCGCGCCCGCCCATGACTGCAGCGATCGAGGCGGCGGTCTCGGGATTGTGGTCCTCGTCCGGTCCCGGCAAGGCCACGATCAGCCCGCCCGAGACATAATGTGCGACCCGGTGCATGTCGTAGATCTTGGTCGCCAGCAGCAGCTTGCCGATGTTGGAGAAGACTGCATCCGGCATCACCGACCCGGCCGCATCCCTGGTGCAATAGACCGAGGCGGCCACGCCGCAGGCATAGAAGCTCTCGGTGATGGTGATCAGCTCGACCATCTGGTCGCGGATATGCGCGTGGCGATCCGCATCGAGCCCGTTGGCCTCGATCATCAGCGCCCCGGCCCCGATCAGCAGGTCGCCGAAGCCGGCGCGCGCACCGATGCAGGATTGGCGATGGTGGGTAGCATAGGAGATCGTCAGAAACCCGCCCTCCCCGGTCTCGCCCGCCAGGAAAACCCGGTCGTGCGGCACGAAGACGTCATCGAAGACCACCATCGCCACCGCCTGTCCGTACTTGGCCGAGAACTTCGCGGCGGCATTCCCCGGCTGCCCCGCGGGCCGCGAGATGATCGTCACGCCGGGCGCGTCACAGGGAACCGCGCAGCACACGGCAAAGGCGCTGTCCTCGGGCACATGGGTGCGGCAGGGCATGACAAGGAACTCGTGCATGTAGGGCGCACCCGTGACGATGGCCTTGGTGCCGCGGATGACGATGCCATCCGGGCGCCGTTCCTTGACATGGACATAGACGTCCGGGTTGACCTGCTTTCCCGGCCGCAGCGAGCGGTCGCCCTTGGCATCGGTCATCGCGACACCCAGCGTCAGGTCACGATCCTGGACCTCATGCAGGTAGGCGAGGAACCGCTGGTGGTAGTCGGTGCCGTGGTTTGCATCGGTCAGGTGCGTCGCCTGCCAGAGCGCGTTCAGCGCGTCATGGGTCAGATAGCGCTGCGCGCAGCCTGACGTCCTGCAGACCAGCCGCACCGCTTCGAGCTTGTCGAGCAGGTCCTGCGAGGTCTCGTTGATGTGCAGCATGCGGTTGACGGTCTTGCCCGACGTGCCCTGCCGCGCGGTCATGATCCGCGCGTGCTGTTCCTGCAGGGCAAAGTCGTAGGTGACGCCGACGCCAGCAATGCCGGGTGCCAGCAGCGGCTCGTCGGCGACACTGTCCACCTGCTGACCGCTGACAAAGACCCGGGGCCTGTAGGCCCGGAGAGAGTCCCGGTAGTCGGCGGCTGACATCAGCATGGTGTTCACTCCCCGTTGTTACACTCGTCGAACGCTGTTAAATTCGTGAACAGTGTCAGAATGCCTGTCAAGCATAACGGGAGCGCATGGTGGCGGAACGACAGGTCCGGCGGGCGGCGGTCAGCGAACACAAGCGCGCGCTGATTCTTGAGGCTGCGCGTCAGGTCTTTGCCGAAGAGGGGCTGGACGGCGCAAGCCTGCGGGCCATTGCGGCGCGTGCCGGTTACACCCCGGCCGCGCTCTATTTCCATTTCGACTCCAAGGAGGCCATGTATGCCGAGGTGCTGCATGGCTCGCTGGTCACTCTGGGCGGCGCGGTCGGGGAAAGCGTTGCGGCGGCGAAGACGCCGCAGCAGCGGCTGAAGGCCGCAGCAATGGCGTTCTTCCGGTTCTATGCCGAGAACCCGCGCGATCTGGACCTGGGCTTCTATCTGTTCCGCGGCGGCATGAAGCCGGCAGGACTCGGCCGCGAGCGGGACGAGCGGCTGAACGCGGCGCTTGAAGCGGCCCTGCGGCCAATCGCCGAGGCAGCCGTTGCGCTTGGATCCTCGGCGGATCGCGCCAATCTGCTGATGGTGGATTGCTTCGCCCATGCGACCGGGCTTCTGCTGCTGCTCCATACCGGCCGGATCCGCATGTTCGGCGCCTCGGCGCCGGACCTGATGGCGGCATTTGTCGATGACCGCATCGAGCGGCTTCTGGAAGGACAGGACCATGATGACGATTGATCCCGCACGCTCGATGCTTCTGATCATCGACTTCCAGGCACGCCTGATGCCGGCGATCCATGAAGGCGAGGTGGCGGTCCGCAACGCGCGGCGGCTGACCGACGCCGCAGGGCTGATGGGCATCCCCTGCCTCTTCACCGAGCAGAACGCGAAGGGTCTTGGCCCCACCGTCGATGACCTTCCGAGACCCGAGGATCGCGTGGTTCACAAGCAGTCCTTCGATGCGTGCCGCGCCGAGGGCTTTCTTTCCCGCATCCCACCCGATGCCCATGTCGTCGTCGCCGGCTGCGAGGCGCATGTCTGCGTCCTGCAAACGGTGCTGGGCCTGCGCGCGGCCTCACGGCAGACCTGGGTCGTGCGCGACGCAATCGGCTCGCGCCATCCCGAGAACAAGGAAACAGCCCTGCGCCGCATGGAACGCCACGGCGCCGAGATCGTGACAACCGAGATGGTGATCTTCGAGTGGCTCCAGACCGCCGAGCACCCGCAGTTCCGGCAGGCCACGGCATTGATCAGGTAGACCGAAACGTCCGGAAGAAGAGCCGGAGCAGATCATCCGGCCGGATCGTGACGCCGCGTAGCCGCCGCGACCGAGGCGGACGCTTGACGGGCTGCGCGGGGTCTCCTGCTCTCGAACGCGGGAGATGATCGGGCGTGACCCAAGTGATCGTGGCCCATTGCGACTGGAGCGTTGATCCCCGCAAGCGCTGGATGGCCACCGCTCTCCGTGAGAATGGCGCTTGGCATCTGAACCTGCCCGAACCCGTTGGCGAGGCACCGGCCCTTTTCGACCGCCTCCGCGCGCGAGCGACGAACTCCGGCCGCTTGTCGTGGGGTTCGATTTCCCGATCGGCGTGCCGGCGGCCTATGGCAAGCTGACCGGGCTGACGGACTTCAGGTCGTTCCTGTCATCGCTTGGCAAGGGCGATTGGCGCCACTGGTTCGACGTCTGCTCCCGCGCGGAGGAAATCAGCACGCGGCGTCCATTCTACCCGATGCGGCCCGGTGGGACGAAGCGGATCCATCTCGAAGAAGGTCTCGGCATGGACCGCGAAGCGCTCCTGCGTGCCTGCGAGCGCGCCACCCCTCACCGACCGGCAGCATGCAGCCTCTTCTGGACCCTCGGCGGCAATCAGGTAG
The DNA here is from genome assembly GCF_947496875.1 of uncultured Paracoccus sp. Lineage (GTDB taxonomy): Bacteria > Pseudomonadota > Alphaproteobacteria > Rhodobacterales > Rhodobacteraceae > Paracoccus. Next base: position 278,883 of record NZ_CANMEH010000003.1, read on the forward strand.
GCAAAGGCGCGATTTCAGGCTGGCGCGAGGTGCTGCAGCCCAACCTGGCGCAGCTCTCCCTCTGGCCCTTCGACGGCACATTTGAACAGCTGACACGGACCCGCGACATCGTCGTGGTCGAGACCTACCCGGGCGACGTCTACGGCCAGATCGGCCTGCCGGCGAAGAAGCTCTGGATCAAGCGAACCCGCGAAGGCCGACAGGTCGCCGGAACTGGACTCGTCCGCTGGATCGAACAGCGCCCCGTGGTGGCGTCGAAGGAAATGCTGGACGTGATGGAGAGCGGCTTCACTGACCGCCCGGTCGGGGAAGATCAGTTCGACGCCGTCGTCGGGCTCTTCGGTATGCTCGACGTCCTCGATGGCCGGCGCCCCGCCGCGCCCGACGGCCTTCACCGCGACACGACGGCCTGGGAGGGCTGGATACTGGGGCAAGGTTCTTGAGGCAGAGCCCCTTGTGGCCTGGCGTCAGTCCCGGCGGGTGGCCGGGTTACATCTGACTGGGTCCATTCAACAGGGACGGTCGCATGATCGCGGATATCGCGCGGAGAGAAGTTGACTGCATCTCGTCGCCGCGAATCCCGCTGGTTCGATCGGCCGCCCAGAAAGCTGCTTGGAGGGGAGTTTCGTTGCGCGTTTCGTTGCGGAGCCCGAAATTGCTCGCGACGAAAGCCCGCCAACTCGTTGAAATCATTGGCGCACCCGACAGGATTCGAACCTGTGACCTCTGCCTTCGGAGGGCAGCGCTCTATCCAGCTGAGCTACGGGTGCATTGCGGGTCAGATACCGCCATCGGCGCGGGGCTGCAATGGGCAAACCGCGGGCCGGGAGCATGGCCCGGGGCCGCCGCATCACTCCTCGGTCAAGGCCTCGGACTCGTCGGGAGTGGTGGCGAAATCCAGGCCATGGCTGGCGCGGATCTTGTCCTCGATCATCGCGGCCATGTCCGGGTGATCGCGCAGGAACTGCTTGGCGTTCTCGCGGCCCTGGCCGATGCGTTCGTCGCCGCAGGAATACCACGCCCCCGATTTCTCGACCACGCCCGTCTTAACCCCCAGGTCGATCAGTTCGCCGGTCTTGGAAATCCCCTCGCCATACATGATGTCGAACTCGACCTGCCTGAAGGGCGGGGCCACCTTGTTCTTCACGACCTTGACCTTGGTGGTGTTGCCCACGACCTCGTCGCGATCCTTGATCGAACCGGTGCGGCGGATGTCGAGACGGACCGAGGCATAGAATTTTAGCGCGTTGCCGCCCGACGTGGTTTCCGGGTTGCCGAACATCACGCCGATCTTCATCCGGATCTGGTTGATGAAGATCACCATGCAGTTCGACCGGCCGATGCTGGCGGTCAGCTTGCGCATCGCCTGGCTCATCAGCCTAGCCTGGGCGCCCATCTGCATGTCGCCCATGTCGCCCTCGATCTCGGACTTGGGGGTCAGTGCGGCGACCGAATCGACGACCACCATGCTGACCGCCCCGGACCGCACCAGGGTGTCGACGATCTCCAGCGCCTGTTCACCGGTATCGGGCTGGCTGATCAGCAGCTCGTCGAGGTTGACGCCCAGCTTGCGGGCGTATTGCGGATCCAGCGCGTGTTCGGCGTCGACAAAGGCGCAGACGCCGCCCTTTTTCTGTTCCTCGGCCACGCAATGCAGCGTCAGCGTCGTCTTGCCCGAGCTTTCCGGGCCATAGATCTCGATGATCCGCCCCTTGGGCAGCCCGCCGATCCCCAGCGCGATGTCGAGCCCCAGCGACCCGGTGGATGTCGCCTCGATCTCGGCTACCGGATTGTCGGCGCCCAGCTTCATGATCGAGCCCTTGCCGAACTGGCGTTCGATCTGTGCCAGCGCGCTGTCCAGCGCCTTCTGCTTGTCGGCGCCCCGCTTGTCGTTCATCTGCAAGATGTCTGCCCCTGCCATGTGCCTGTGTCCTTGTGTCATACTGTCCCGCCGGCGACAATCGGCGGCAAGCGCCTGTGTTCACGACTTGTTCCAAGTTAAGCATGCAGCTGCGGCTGCACAACCTGCCTCTGGCCGCGCATCCCACGCATGGGACGCGCGATGTTCATGCCGGCACCAGATCCGACGCGCCCATCGCCGGTGCCGCAGCAGGACGGCCGGCGATCTGGTTCTCGACACATGATGTCAGGTCGGACAGCGAGAACGGCTTGGGCAGGAAGACCGAGTTCGGAATCGCCAGCGCGCCGTCGGCCAGCGAATGCTCGGTATAGCCCGACATGAACACGACCCGGGTCCCCGGCCGGTCGCGCAGCGCCGCGCGAACCCATGCCGGCCCGTCCATCCCGGGCATGACGATGTCGGTCACGAACACCTCGACCGCCACGCGGTCGTCGGACAGGATCGCGAGCGCGGCCTCGGCGCTGTCCGCCTCCAGCACCTCGTGTCCGCGCAGCCGCAGCGCCCGGGCGGCAAAGGCCCGGACCGGGGCCTCGTCCTCGACCAGCAGGATGGCCCCGGCCGAGGCCGCGTCAGCCGCCTCGTCCCCGGACCTGACTGCCTCCGCCGGCGTCCCGGCGGCGGAGATGGGCAGGGCCGTGTCGGCAGCCCTGGCCTGATGGACGGGAAAATACAGCTCGAACGTGGTTCCCTCGCCCGGGACGCTTTCGCAGAAGATGTAGCCGCCGGTCTGCTTGACGATTCCATAGGCCGTCGACAGGCCGAGCCCGGTGCCTTCGCCTTGGCGCTTGGTGGTGAAGAACGGCTCGAAGATCTTGTCGAGCCGATCCTCGGGAATGCCGCAGCCCTGATCTGTGACCGTCACCCGGACGTAGTTGCCCGGCGGCAGCGTCACCCGCTGGCGGCGCAGCCCGCTTGGCAGGCGCAGGTTGTCGGTGCGGATTGCCACCTCGCCGCCGTTCGGCATGGCGTCGCGGGCGTTGACGACCAGGTTCATCAGCACCTGTTCCAGCTGGCGCCGGTCGGCGCGGATGGATTGCAGGGCCGGATCGTGGGTGAAGGTCAGCCGCACCCGCTCGCCGACCAGGCGATTGAGCAGGTGGGTCAGGTCGGACAGGGTGTCGCGCAGGTCGATGACCTGGGGCTTCAGCGTCTGCTTGCGGGAAAATGCCAGCAGCTGTTCGACCAGCGCCGCCGCCCGATTGGCGTTCTGTTCGATCTGATGCAGGTCGGCGTAATCCGGGTCGGCCTTGTCCCGCCGCAGCATCAGCAGGTCGCAATAGCCGGTAATCGCCGTCAGCAGGTTATTGAAGTCGTGGGCGATCCCGCCGGCAAGCTGGCCGATCGCCTGCATCTTCTGGCTCTGCGCGAATTGCTGCTCAAGTGTCTTCAGGGCGCTGGCGTCGGTCAGGACGGCCACCACGCAGGGTGTATCGGCGGCCTCGAACCGGGCCAGCGTGACCTGCATGAATTTCTCGGGGTCATCACCGATCAGGCGCAGCACCTCTCGCCGTCCGGTGGGCCGGTCCACGGCCACGTCGGTGATCCAGTCGTCGATGGACCTGGCGGGACTGTCCAGCAGCGCCGACAGCCGCCTTGCCACCACCGCCTCGCCCAGCAGATTGCGCGCCTCGGTGTTGGCTTCGCGGATGCTGCCGTCGTGATCCAGCCACAGCAGCGCCACCGGCAGGTCCATCATCATCGCCGCACAGAACGGCGCGATGCAGCCGGGCATGTCGCGCAGCCCCCTGGCTGCAGCGTCCAGCCCCACATCCCGGCCGTCAGGGCTGACGTCCAGTTCCCATAGCTGTAGGCGCGATGCCGGCAGGCGGCGGACTGCGATCTCTCCCAGCGGCGCGACCGGAATGCGGGTGACCGTCCCGACCGTGTCCGTGCCGCCGCGCGCGATCGCCGACTTCACCAGCGCATCCGGCTCGGCCCGGAACTGCGACAGCAGCGTGGCGACCGGACGTCCGACAAGATCCAGACGCGCGGCGGCGGCCTCGTTCTGCGCCAGCACCTGCCCGCCCGGCCCCACGGCCCAGACCGGTTGTTCCATCGCGGACAGATCAGGCGCCACCCGGCGCAAATCCCCGCGCAGCCGCAGCTCCTGCAGCACACGATTGGCCGCGACCAGTCCGCCCAGCAGGTACCAGCTGACCGCCACCGCGCCCGCGATCACCAGGACGCCGGGTGCGACGCGCCCCGGTTGCAGCACCAGCCACAGCGCCCCCACCACGACGGGAAGCATCAGCACCGGCACGAGCGTCAGCGGCAGCTGCGGTATCTGCACCAGTCTCTTCATGCCATCCCCCGACAGGCCCCCGGATGCCGCCCCGCGTCGGGGCTCATGCCAGCCGTTACGCCACCCAGCCTAACATCGCGTTAATCCCGCAGCATCAGCGCGTGGAAGAACCCGTCGCTGGCGGTCTCGGGGGTCAGCGTCTCGGTGTGCTGCAATCTGAAATCGGGCCGGTCCAGCAGGAAACGGGCAATCCGGTCCTCGTTCTCCACCCGCAGAAGCGAACAGGTCATGTAGCCCAGCCGCCCGCCGGGCCGGACGTGATCGGCAGCGTCGCGCAGGATCGCGAGCTGGATCTCCGTCAATCGGTCCAGATCGGCCGGAGTGAGCCGCCATTTCGCATCCGGGGTCCGCCGCCAGGTCCCCGACCCGGAACACGGCACATCGGTCACGACCAGACCGTACTGCCCTGTCGAGCTCGATGGCGGCGCCATCTCGATCCGCGCGCCCGCCCGCCGCGCCCGGGCAGGCAGGTCGCGCATCCGGGCCGGATCGGCGTCATGCGCGGTGACCTTCGCCCCCACCGCAGCCAGCGCCAGCGCCTTGCCGCCGCCGCCTGCACACCAGTCCAGAACCCGTTCGCCCGGGGTGACCTGCATCGCCGCACAGGATAGTTGCGCCGACAGATCCTGCAATTCGACCAGCCCATCGCGATAGGCGGCGCTGCCGGCGACCTTGCGGGCCCCCGCCTCGACCCGCAGCGCCGACGCAAGGCCGGGCCAGGCTGACACCTCGATGCCGTCCTGCGCCAGCCGCGCCGTGGCGGCCGCGGGGGTCGCCCGGGCCACGTTCACCCGCAGCCAGACCGGCGCGCGGTCCCGCAGCGCGGCCGCAACGGCGGGAAACGCCGGCCCCAGATCGGCCGACAAGCGGTCCGCAAGCCAGTCGGGCAGATCGCGGATGCCGTCGACAGCGGGTGGCTGATGGTTCCGCTCGGCCGCACTCAGCGCGGCGGGCGCGTGTCCTTCCCCGGTGAACAGGCTGTCCGGGTCCAGGCCGTTGTCCCGGCACATGCCGATCATCAGCCCGCGGCCGCTGTCGGACCCGCCCAGCGCGGCGCGCGAGCGGCGCCGGCGCAGGCTGTCGAAGACCAGGTCACGCACCGCGGCCCGGTCGCCGGACCCCGCAAAGCGGCTGGCCCGCGCCCAGGGGGTCAGCTCCGCCTCGGCCGGGGCGCCGGCCAGCACCCGGTCCAGAATCTCGATGGCGGCCTGCACCCTTGCGCCAGGCGTCACGCGACGGACCTTTCCCAGGGCAGGCAGGGCCGTTCACCCGCGCGGATCGGCAGACCGCGAGGCCGGTCGATCCCAGGTCTGGGCGCCACCGGTCCCCGGCGCAGCTTACGCGTCCCGCGCAAAGCCCCGTCCTGCACCCAGCACCGGATCGCGCGGCGGGCGAGCCACACCCGTCACCACCGCGCCGTCGCCCGTCTTCATGTCGGGCCGGGCGCCCTCGGGATAGGCGCCCACCACGGCGAAATCGGCCGAGGCGCCGCGGTTGCAATGCGCCACCCCGGCCGGGATGATCACCACATCCCCGGTCGCGATCTCGTGCACGGGACCGTCTGCGCCGCCCAGCTGGATCCGCGCCGATCCGGCATAGCAGCCCAGCACCTCGTGCGTCGTGGCATGGTAGTGCTGCCAGTCGAACACGCCGTTGCGCCACGCGCCGGTCCATCCGTTCGCGGCGAAGCGTGCCTCGAACCACGCGGCCAGCGCCGCCGGGCCCTCGACGGCAGCCCCCTCGGTCGGCGCGATTCCGCGATGGATCACCGCGCCGGTCGCGCCGCTCGTCTGGTCCGCGCCGCTCATCTGGGCCGCAGCCGGGCGATCAGGGACGAGGTGTCCCAGCGCCCGCCCCCCATCGCCTGCACGTCCTTGTAGAACTGGTCGACCAGCGCCGTCACCGGCAGGCTGGCGCCGTTCTCTTCCGCCGTGGCCAGGCAGATCGCCAAGTCCTTGCGCATCCAGTCGACGGCAAAGCCGAACCCGAACTCGTCGCGCGCCATCGTCTGGTGGCGGTTCTGCATCTGCCAGCTGCCGGCGGCACCCTGGCTGATCACCTCGACCAGATCCGGCACCGACAACCCGGCCCGCTGGGCGAAGTTCAGCGATTCCGCCAGCCCCTGCACCAGCCCCGCGATGGCGATCTGGTTGCACATCTTGGCCAGCTGGCCGGCGCCGGTGTCCCCCATCCGGCGGCAGATCTTGGCATAGGCGGCCATCACCGGCTCGGCCCGGTCGAACTGGTCGGCCGGTCCGCCGCACATGATCGACAGCTGCCCGTTCTCGGCGCCCGCCTGCCCGCCCGACACCGGCGCGTCGACATAGCCGAACCCCGCCCCGGTGGCCTGCGCCGCCAGCTCCCGCGTCACCGCGGCGCTGACCGTGGTGTGATCGACGAACACCGCGCCCGGCGCCATTCCGGCAAACGCCCCGTCGGGTCCGGTGCAGATCGCCCGCAGGTCGTCGTCATTGCCCACGCAGGCCATGACGAACGCCGCACCCTCGGCGGCGGCGCGCGGCGTCGATGCGGCGCGCCCGCCCCCGTCAGTCCCGTATTCGGCGACCCATGCCGCGGCCTTGCTGGCGGTGCGGTTGTAGACGGTGACCCGATGCCCGGCGCGGGCCAGATGCCCCGCCATCGGGTAGCCCATCACCCCCAGACCCAGAAATGCCACATCCGCCATTCGCCGTTCCCCCTCGCTGCAAGCCGCGTTGAACTGCGGCCGGTGCTGACTTATGCACCCTGCATCTCACCGCCCCCCGCGCGGGTCAACCGCGCCGCCCGACCAATCACCCGAGCCGAGGACCTGCACCCCCCATGCTGACGCTTTTCCGCTGGCTGGTGCGGCTGACCGTGGGGTTGCTGGTGGCGGCGGTTCTGGCCGTCACGCTGGCCTGGTATTTCGCGGTGCGCTCGCTGCCCGACTATGACGCAACCCACGCGGTCGCGGGCCTGGACGCGCCGGTGGAGATCGTCCGGACCACCTCGGACGTGCCGCATGTGTTTGCCGGGTCCGACCGGGACGCGTTCTTCGCGCTGGGGCTCGCCCACGCCCAGGACCGGCTGTTCCAGATGACGGTGCTGCGCCGCGCGGCGCAGGGGCGGCTGTCGGAAATCTACGGCCCGCGCAGCTATCCGGCCGACGATCTGGCCCGGCGGCTGGGGCTGTGGCGCACCGCGCAGGCATCGGTCGCGGCGCAGGACCCGCCAACCCAGGCGGCGCTGGCGGCCTATGCCGACGGGGTGAATGCCTGGATCACGCTGGTCAACGAGGGCGCCCGGGGCCGCGGCGCGCCGGAATTCTTCGTCCTGCCGGGCGACATCGCCTATTGGCAGCCGGCGGATTCGCTGGCGATCCTCAAGCTGGTCGCGGCGGGCGCGACCGGCCAGGTCGCGGCCGAGGTGCTGCGCGCCCGCCTGTCGATCGCCGCACCGGAACGCGGCCAGGACGTAATGGCGCAGCCGGGCGAGGCGCCGCTGCCCCCCTATGGCCGGCTGTTCGGCGACGCGCATCTGCCTAGCCCGGACCGCGGCGCGGATCCGGCCGCGGATGGCTGGTTCGGGGGACTTGCAGGTTTCGTGCGCCCGGGCCTCGGGGCCTCGGCCAACGGCTTTGCCGCGGCACCGGAACGGACGGCCGCCGGCGCGCCGCTGCTGGCCAACGACCCGCATGTGGCCCTGACGGCGCCGTCGCTGTGGTACCTGGCCCGGATCGAGCTGCAGTCGGGCGGGGTGATCGGGGGGACCATCCCGGGCATCCCCGCGGTGCTGACCGGGCGCAACCCGGACCTCGCCTGGGGCCTGACCCCGGCCCATGTCGACGACCAGGACATCGTGATGGAGGAGGTCCAACCCGGCGATGCAAACCGCTATCGCGCCGCCGGGGGTTGGACCGCGTTCCAGACCCGGACCGAGGTGATCCGGGTCCGCGGCGGCAGCGACCAGCCGATCACGCTGCGCGACACCGAAAACGGTCCGGTGATCCCGGGCGGGCATTTCGATCTGTCGGCGATCACGCCCGCCGGTCACGTGGCGGCGCTGCGCTGGACCGGGCTGGCCCCCGACGACACGACCATGTCGGGGCTGATCGGCATGATGACCGCCACCGACGTCGAGGCCGCACGCGCGGCCGCACGCGCCATCATGGCCCCGGCGGTCGAGGTGACGCTGGCCGACGCGACATCCGTCGCCCAGGCCTTGGCCGGAGCCGTGCCGCTGCGCGGCGCCGACCATCCGACCGGGGGCCGGTTGCCGGTGCCGGGCTGGCTGACGCAGACCCGCTGGCAGGGGCTGCTGCCCCCCAACTCCCCCGAACGTGACCGCCCGGCCGAGGCGGGCGTGGTGGCCGCCACCGGGGCGCACGCGGCGATCCTTGCGGGAGATCGCTCCGTCACGGCAGAGCAGCCGGGCCGCGGTAGCGCTGCGGAAGCGGCACCCCGGTCAGGCCCGGACCCGGCCGCCGGCTCCGCTGCCGGAACAGAGCCGGACAGCCAGGCCTCGATCATCGACGCGACCATCGCCGAGCTTGTCCAGCAATCCGACGCGGCCGCGGCCGAAACACCGCCTGCCCCATCCGTGCCGAACCCGGCCGCTGCCCCGCTGGCCGATGGACCGGGCGATCCCGCTGACACGCTGCGGCTGGCCACCACTCCGCCCGATCTGGTGCCGGACCCCGCCACGCCCGCGCCGGGCCCCGGCCCCGCGCCCCCGGCCGGGCCGGTGGCAGCGCCCGGTGACGACCGCGACGGCCCGCTGCGGCGGGTGCGCCTGACCCGGCTGCTGTCCTCGCGCGAGGTGCATTCGCGCGACAGCTTCATCGACGCGCAGCTCGACACGGTCAGCCCGGCGGCCCGCCGGCTGCTGCCGCTGGTGGGCGCGGACCTGTGGTTCACCGGCGAGCCCGCGGCCGACGGCACCCCCGAGCGGCAGCGCCAGGACGCGCTGGCGCTGCTGGCCGACTGGGACGGCAACATGAGCGAGCATCTGCCCGAGCCGCTGATCTACGCCGCCTGGATGGCGCATCTGCAGACCCGGCTGGTCAATGACGAGTTGGGACCGCTGACCGACGCCCTGACCGAGCTGCAGCCGGCCTTCATCGAACGGGTGTTCCGCAACAGCGGCGGCGCGGGGGTGTGGTGCGACGTGGTCCAGTCGGAAAACGACGAAAGCTGCGCCACCATCGCCCGCCAGGCGCTGGACGCCGCGATCCTCGACCTGACCGACCGGTTCGGCGCGGACGTGACCAGCTGGCGCTGGGGCGACCTGCATCAGGCCCAGCACCACCACCCCGCGCTGGGCCGGGTGCCGCTGCTGCGCTGGGTGGTCAATCTGATCCAGTCGACCTCGGGCGGGGATTTCACGCTGGCCCGGGCGGCCCTGCAGGGCGCGGGCGCAGAGCGCTGGGCGCAGGCGCGCGGCGCCGGCTATCGGGGGGTCTACGACCTCGCCGATCCCGACAGCTCGGTCTTCATCATCTCGACGGGGCAGTCGGGCCACCCGCTGTCACGGCATTACGACGATCTGTCGGAACTGTGGCGGCGCGGCGAATATGTGGGGATGTCGCTGGACCCCGCCCTGGCGCGGGCCGGCGCGGCGGGGATCACCCGCCTGGTGCCGGTGGCGGACGACTGACGACGGGCCGCATGCGAAGGCGGCGGCAGGATGCCCCGCCGCCGCCCGATCGGACCCACCGGCCCCGGATCACTTCTGGATCGTGACCTTGCTCATGTAGTCGGGCTTGTCGACCGCGCCGTTGGCGGCCGCGTCGCCCTTCTTGACGGCGTTCAGCACGTCCCATCCCTCGATCAGCTGGCCCACGACGGTGTATTCGCCGTCCAGGAACGGCGCCGGGGCCAGGTCGATGAAGAACTGGCTGTTGGCGCTGTCCGGATCGGCCGAGCGCGCCATGCCCACGGTGCCCGCCCCGAAGGTCGTGTCGTGGAACTCGGCCTTCAGGTCGGGCTGGTCGGATCCGCCGGTCCCCGCCATCGCGGTGTCGCCGCCCTGGCGGCCGTACTGCACGTCGCCGGTCTGCGCCATGAACCCGTCGATCACGCGGTGGAACACCACCCCGTCATAGGCGCCGGATTCGGCCAGCGTCACCAGCCGGTCGACATGGTTCGGGGCCTTGTCGGCGTACAGGTCCAGCACGATTGTCCCCTTGGGCTGGCCGGCCGCGTCAGCGACCTCGATCACCATGTTGGGGCCGGGGCCGTCGGTCGCCTGCGGCGCCTCCTGGGCCAGCGCGGCGTTGGAAGTGGATGCGGCCAGCGCCGCGGCGATCAGGATCTTGCTGGACATCATCTTACTGGACATCGGCAGCCACCTTCACGGACATCATGCGGTCGGGATTGGCCGGGGGCTCGCCCCGCGCGATCTTGTCGACATGCTCCATCCCCGAGATCACCCGGCCGTAGACGGTGTACTGGCCGTTCAGGAAATGGTTGTCGCCAAAGTTTATGAAGAACTGGCTGTTGGCGCTGTTCGGGTTCTGGCTGCGGGCCGCCCCCACCGTGCCTCGGTCGTGCGGCAGCTTGGAAAACTCGGCCGGCAGGTCGGGCAGGTCGCTGCCGCCGGTGCCGGACCGCCCGGCATTGTAGCCGCTTTCCATGTTGGCGTGCTGGACGTCGCCGGTCTGCGCCATGAATCCCTCGATCACGCGGTGAAAGGCGACGTTGTCGTACTTGCCGGCGCGGGCCAGCTCCTTCATGCGCGCGACGTGCTTGGGCGCCACGTCCGGCAGCAGCTCGATCGTCACCGGGCCGTCCTTCAGCTCGATGATGATCGTGTTCTCCGGGTCCTTGATATCGGCCATCCGGGCCTCCTTTCTGTCTGCGTCACGGGCTTACGCGCCCCTGCCGCCAAGGGCAACGCGCGGGCCGCCGCTCGGGTCCGGGGCGATGACGCGGTGTTGACGGGAATGTCACCAGGGGTCAGAAAGCCCGGCAGCACAGTTCCACACGGGCACAGGGGGCCAGGATGGCACAGTTCAACACGATCGACGATCTGGAAATGGACGGAAAGGTGGTTCTGACCCGCGTCGACGTGAACGTCCCGGTCGAGAACGGCAGGGTCACGGACGCGACCCGGATCGAAAAGATCGTGCCGACCATCCGCGACATCCAGGCCCGCGGCGGCATCCCGGTGCTGCTGGCGCATTTCGACCGGCCCAAGGGCCAGCGCGTCGACAGCATGAGCCTGCGGCAGATCGTGCCGGCGCTGGAAACCGCCCTCGGCAAGCCGGTCAAGTTCTGCGACGCGGCGATCGGCGGCGACGCCAAGCGCGCCGTTGCGGCGCTGGAAAAGGGCGACGTGCTGGTGCTGGAAAACACGCGCTTCTACCCGGGCGAGGAAACCAACGACCCGACCTTTGCGGCCTCGCTGGCGGCGCTCGGCTCGGTCTACATCAACGACGCGTTTTCCGCCTCGCACCGCGCCCATGCCTCGACCGAGGGGCTGGCCCGGCTGATGAATGCGGGCGCCGGCCGCCTGATGGAGGCCGAGCTCAAGGCGCTGGACGCGGCGCTGGGCAATCCCGAACGCCCGGTGGTGGCGGTGGTCGGCGGCGCCAAGGTCTCGACCAAGCTGGACCTGCTGTCGAACCTGATCACCAAGGTCGCCCATCTCGTGATCGGCGGCGGCATGGCCAACACCTTCCTGGTCGCCCAGGGGATCGAGATCGGGAAAAGCCTGGCCGAACGCGACATGGCCGACACCGCCCGCGACATCCTGGCCAAGGCGCAGGGCGCCGGCTGCACCATTCACCTACCGGTCGACGTCGTGGTGGCGCAGGAATTCCGCGCCGGCGCCCCCGCCCAAATCGTGGACGTCACCGCCTGCCCCGCCGACGCGATGATCCTCGACGCCGGTCCGCAGACCGTGGCCGCGATCCGCGGCGTCTTCGCCCAGTGCCGCACGCTGATCTGGAACGGCCCGCTGGGCGCGTTCGAGATCGAGCCCTTCGACGCCGCCACCAACGCCGCCGCCCAGGCGGCGGCGGAACTGACCCAGGCCGGCAAGCTAGTCTCGGTCGCCGGCGGCGGCGACACGGTCGCGGCACTGAACAAGGCGGGGGTCGCCGACAGCTTCACCTTCATCTCGACCGCCGGCGGCGCCTTCCTCGAATGGATGGAGGGCAAGGACCTGCCCGGCGTCGCGGCCCTGACCTCGTCGCGGCGCTGATCCCTTCGGCTTTCCGGCGGCGATTCCCAGGCCGCGCCGCCGGGCCATGAATCGACAAGGGCGACCCTTCGGGTCGGCTTCATATTGATGCAGATTACTTCGAGGTCGCTGATGGCCCTCGCGCCTGCAGTTCCCCTTGACCACTAGGACCTAACCAGAGCTATACATGCCTCACCAACAGGTGGGTCATGAAATTCGCTCTGATCGACGGCGATCGCCGTGAGCCTACGCCTGGCTCCACCGGCCGGTGCCCTGGATGCGGCCAAGAAGTGGTTGCCAAGTGCGGGTCGCTACGCCTCTGGCACTGGGCTCACAAGGGGCGGCGGAATTGTGATCCGTGGTGGGAGCCGGAAACCGAGTGGCACCGTGCATGGAAGAACCTCTTTCCTCAGGACTGGCAGGAGGTTCCGCACCGTGCCGACGAGGGCGAGCTCCACATTGCCGACATCCGGACCCCGGATGGCCTTGTCCTCGAGTTCCAGCACTCAGCCATCAAACCAGCAGAGCGCCTTTCGAGAGAACGATTCTACAAGCGCATGCTGTGGATCGTCGATGGCTCCCGATTGAAAAACGACCGTCCTAGGATCGACCGAGAAATCCAGAGATGGCGCACCATGGAGGAGATGAAGTTCCATGTCGCGATCGATCCAGACTCGACCTTCCCGCAACGCTGGCTCGATGCCCTAGTGCCGGTCCTCTTTGATTTCGATGGCCTCTCGCGAGACGAAGATTTCCCAGAGGAACACGAGGGCAAGCCACGGTCAGTTTTGCGGAACAAGGAATGGTGGAGTATCCGTGGTGCAAAGCCGGATCCGTTGGTATGCCTTGTGCCGAACCCCGGCGACATAAACAGCATCTATTTCATCATCCGTCGCGAGGCGTTTCTAGACGCAGCGGTAAATAATCCTGAGATTCTGGATGCGTCCGCGATCATGCAGAGATTTACCAGGGAGCAGCACAGGCGACTGCAGGCATACATGTCGATAAGACGAGGCCGCCGGACTCCGCGCTTCTGATCACCCCTTCGCCGCCTGGTGTCGACTCCGATCAGTCGGACATCCCGAATACATGACCTCCGGAGACTTCTTGGCAGGCTCACTGTTTGACATCGCATCGTGCGCATCACGAGTTGGGCCCGAAACAAACCACGCAGTGCAAAAGGCTGGACCTCGACGGTCGCCCTTTGCAGTCAAGCGTGGTGCATGGGCCGGCGTGGCCGCCGGACCTGCGGTCAGTCGGTTGCCACCGGCGCGGTGGCGGTGCCGGTCGCCGCGGTCCCTTCCGGGGCCAGCGCGTCGGTGCCCGGGGCCAGTTGCTCGGTCGTCTCCACATCCTCCTCGTCGCCGCCCATCGGCGCGAAGAACAGAAACGCCAGCACGGCCAGGCTGACGGCGACGATGATTCCGATGATGGCGGGCTTGTGGCGCCGGCCGGACCGTTCCAGTCCGCCTTCGTTGTTCGACATGATGTTTCCTCGGCTCCTGCTGCGTGGTGCGTAGGGGTCAACGTGAACGGACCGACCGCGTTCCCGGTTTTTCACGATCGCGCCCGCGTCGCTCCTCCAGCGACGGTCGCCGCGCCGGCGCCAGTGGCGGGCACCGCCCTGCGCCTGTCCCGCAGCGTCGCCGCGCCCGGTGGCCGCGGGTTTCCCCCGCCACGCCCTTGCGCCCGGGCAGCCGCCGTCTATAAACCCGGACGATTTCACGCCGCGATGATCCGAGGGGGCTCTCCATGCCGAAACGTACCGACATTTCCTCGATCCTGATCATCGGCGCCGGCCCCATCGTGATCGGGCAGGCCTGCGAATTCGACTATTCCGGTGCCCAGGCCTGCAAGGCGCTGCGCGAGGAAGGCTACCGGGTCATCCTGGTGAACTCGAACCCGGCCACGATCATGACCGATCCCGGCATGGCCGACGCCACCTATATCGAGCCGATCACCCCCGAGGTGGTCGAGAAGATCATCGCCGCCGAACGCCCCGACGCGCTTCTGCCGACGATGGGCGGGCAGACCGCGCTGAACACCGCGCTGGCGCTGGCCGATGCCGGGGTGCTGCACAAATACGGGGTGGAACTGATCGGCGCGCAGCGCAGCGCCATCGAGATGGCCGAGGACCGCAAGCTGTTCCGCGAGGCGATGGACCGGATCGGCCTGGAAAATCCCCGCGCCACCATCGTCGCCGCGCCGAAGCTGCCGACCGGCAAATACGACATCGCCGCCGGCGTCGCCCAGGCGATGGACGCGCTGGAAGAGATCGGCCTGCCCGCGATCATCCGTCCCGCCTACACGCTGGGCGGCACGGGCGGCGGCGTCGCCTACAACCGCGACGACTACGAGGCGATCGTCCGCTCCGGCCTCGACGCCTCGCCGGTCGCGCAGGTGCTGATCGACGAAAGCCTGCTGGGCTGGAAGGAATACGAGATGGAGGTGGTGCGCGACCGCGCCGACAACGCCATCATCGTGTGCTCGATCGAGAACGTCGATCCGATGGGCGTGCATACCGGCGATTCCATCACCGTCGCCCCGGCCCTGACCCTGACCGACCGCGAATACCAGCGGATGCGCTCGGCCTCGATCGCGGTGCTGCGCGAGATCGGGGTCGAGACCGGCGGCTCGAACGTGCAATGGGCGGTCAACCCCGCCGACGGCCGCATGGTGGTGATCGAGATGAACCCCAGGGTCAGCCGCTCCTCGGCGCTGGCCTCCAAGGCGACCGGCTTCCCGATCGCCAAGATCGCGGCCAAGCTGGCGGTCGGCTACACGCTGGACGAGCTGGACAACGACATCACCAAGGTCACGCCGGCCTCCTTCGAGCCCTCGATCGACTATGTCGTGACCAAGATCCCCCGCTTCGCCTTCGAGAAGTTCCCCGGCGCCAAGCCCGAGCTGACCACCGCGATGAAATCGGTGGGCGAGGTCATGGCGGTCGGCCGCAGCTTCCATGAATCGCTGCAGAAGGCGCTGGCCTCGCTGGAAACCGGCCTGACCGGGCTGGACGAGATCGTCATCGAGGGCGCGGCCGAGGAAGGCCGCCCCGCCTTCGTCAAGGCGCTGTCGTGCCAGACCCCGGACCGGATCCGGATCATCGCCGAATCCATGCGCGCCGGCCTCTCCGACGACGAGATCGGCGCCGTCACCGCCTGGGACCCGTGGTTCCTTGCCCGGATCCGCGAGATCGTCGACGCCGAGCACGAGATCCGCCACCACGGCCTGCCCGCCGACGACGCGGGGCTGCGGCGGCTCAAGATGCTGGGCTTCACCGACGCCCGCATCGCCCATCTCACCGACCAGACCGAGACCGCCGTCCGCCGCGCCCGCCGCGCCCTGGGCGTCACCCCGGTCTTCAAGCGCATCGACACCTGCGCGGCCGAGTTCGAGGCCCAGACCCCCTACATGTACTCCACCTACGAAGCCCCCGCGATGGGCGACGTGGAATGCGAGGCCCGGCCCTCGGACCGCACCAAGGTCGTGATCCTCGGCGGCGGCCCCAACCGGATCGGCCAGGGGATCGAGTTCGACTACTGCTGCTGCCACGCCTGCTTCGCGCTGACCGACGCCGGCTACGAGACCATCATGGTCAACTGCAACCCGGAAACCGTCTCCACCGACTACGACACCTCGGACCGCCTCTATTTCGAGCCGCTGACCCTCGAACACGTCCTCGAGATCCTCCGCGTCGAACAGGACAACGGCACCCTGCACGGCGTCATCGTCCAGTTCGGCGGCCAGACCCCCCTGAAACTCGCCCAGGCCCTGCAGGCCGAGGGCATCCCGATCCTCGGCACCACCCCCGACGCCATCGACCTCGCCGAGGACCGCGAACGCTTCCAGCACCTGCTGACCGAGCTGGGCCTCAAGCAGCCCGTCAACGGCATCGCCCGCTCCCCCGACGAGGCGCGCGAGATCGCCCGCGCCGTCGGCTTCCCGCTGGTCATCCGCCCCTCCTACGTGCTCGGCGGCCGGGCCATGGAAATCGTCCGCGACATGGATCACCTCGACCGCTACATCACCCACGCCGTCCAGGTCTCCGGCAACAACCCGGTCCTGCTCGACAGCTACCTCGCCGGCGCGATCGAGGTCGATGTCGACGCCCTCTCCGACGGAAACGACGTCCACGTCGCCGGCATCATGGAACATATCGAGGAGGCGGGCGTCCATTCCGGCGACAGCGCCTGCTCGCTGCCGCCCCACACGCTCGACGCCGCCACCATCGAGGAACTCAAGGTCCAGACCGTGGCCATGGCCCGCGCCCTCAACGTGGTCGGGCTGATGAACGTCCAGTTCGCGATCAAGAACGGCGACATCTACGTGCTCGAGGTCAACCCCCGCGCCTCGCGCACCGTCCCCTTCGTCGCCAAGGCCACCGACAGCGCCATCGCCTCGATCGCAGCTAGACTGATGGCGGGCGAGCCGCTCGCCAACTTCGCGCTCCGCGCCCCCTACCCTGACGGCATCGGCCCCGACACGCCGCTGCCCTATGCCGACCCGCTGACGCTGGCCGATCCAGTCACCCCCTGGTTCTCGGTCAAGGAGGTCGTGCTGCCCTTCGCCCGCTTCCCCGGCGTCGACACCCTGCTGGGCCCGGAAATGCGCTCGACCGGAGAGGTGATGGGCTGGGACCGCAACTTCGCCCGCGCCTTCCTCAAGGCGCAGATGGGCGCCGGCACCCACCTGCCGCATTCCGGCCGGGTCTTCGTGTCGGTCCGCGACGCCGACAAGACCCCCGACATGGCCGCCGCGATGCGCGACCTCACCGACATGGGGTTCACCCTGATCGCCAGCCGCGGCACCGCCGCCTTCCTGCAGGAAGCGGGGGTCGAGGCGCAGACCGTGAACAAGGTGTACGAGGGCCGCCCGAACATCGTCGACCGCCTCAAGAACGACGAGGTCGCGATGGTCCTGAACACCACCGAGGGGCCGCAGGCCGTGGCGGATTCCCGGGACATCCGCTCGGTCGCGCTCTACGACAAGATCCCGTATTTCACGACGGCCGCCGGCGCGATCGCCGCGGTGCAGGCGATCCGGTCACGGGAAGAGGGCGAGGTCGGGGTGCGGACATTGCAGGGGTGAAATTGGTGCTTTGAGAATAGGTTGATTCGCGTTAACATTACTCACGCAAAAAAGATGATGGGTGACCAGAATGGATCGTCGTTCTCTCATCGGCGGAGCGGTTATGTCTTTTTGCATATCGCATGTTCCGGCGTTCTCGCAGACAGCAGTAGCATCAGAGGAATTTCCGGAGATAGTTGGTGATCTTCCGCCGCTACCAGAAGACCTCGCGGAATTTGCGGCGATGGAGCCCGCGCAATACATACGTACAGAGGAGGTTGGATCCGGACGTCCCGACGACTCCGAAATGAAGCGCGCCTATGAGATTTTGCTGAACTCTCCCTACGGCAAACCGCCGCACGAAGTAGCCTCCTACTTCCTTGATCTCAAGGGTGCCGATGCCAAGTTCCGCCGGGAATGGCCGATACGCGCAAATCCCGTGATCTACCATTTCTTCTCGGCAACTCACACCCGTCCACTCGGTGACGTAACACCTTGGTGTGCTGCTGCTCTGAACTGGTTCATGCTACGCGCGCACGCCACCAGCAAAGACCAGATTGGCGTTGCTCCCGCCGGGTTCTCAAAATCCGGCAAAGCTTTCACTCCTGAGCAATTAAGTAAGTATTCAACGCGAAGCGCTTCATCTGGTTCGTTCCGCTGCCTCAAAAAGACACAGCAACCCGAGAAGGGAGACATTCTGGTTCTTGCAAACAAGGGTACCTTGGGATTGAGCCCCAAATGCATCGGCTCAGGGCATGTCGCGTTCTTTCTGAAAATGGACGGCGATCGGGCGCATGTTATTGGTGGCAACCAGTCGCAGCGCGGCAGCAACGGCGCAATTACCGAGGCGAAATTTAATATCGGCCCAGGCTCACGGTTCTTCTCGTTTGTTCGTCCGCTTTGATGGCTGCTGGCACTGATGATGAGTGTTCGAACGTCAACGGTCGCAATGGTAGCCGCTATCACCTTGCTGGAAGCTGTTCCGGCTAATAGTCAGTCGTTAGACTGGGTGCGACCGTCAATCTTGAAAATCAATGTCCAAACCGATGAAATAGTTCCGGAGGTCAATGGTCACGGAGATATTTGCCCGAGTGAAGGAACTGCTGTTATCGTAGGAGACCGTTACGCGGTAACTGCAGCCCATGTAGTAACGCGAGACAAACGCTGCGGTAATATTAAGCAAATCATCGGCAGGTCATTTCTTACGCAAAACCAAGGCCAGCCAATCGTAATGGATTTGCTGGCTACGTCGGGCGCCGATGTTGCGGTTCTCGAACTTTCTGATGCAACAATCCCGCTTAATTCATGCGAAAATTCGGCGTGTTACTGCGCAATGAAGGCGTCACCGGCAGACTTAATCCATGCACAAGAAGTCCTGCGGTTTGGAATTGCCGCAACCTTGGAAAGGATAGAACCGCGCAAAGGAACCATTGCTCCGGGGTCAAACGGATTCTACGAACTGGAACTCTCATCGAAAGATGGGTTTAGCGGCGGCCCGGTGATGCTTACTGAGGGCGCGCTCATTGGCATCATGTCCCGGAACGTCGACGCAGCCGATCAACTCACCTACGTTACACCAGTTAAACAGGTTAGATCACTTCTCGTCAAGAAAAATGTTGGCGACCCAAGCCATGCCGAGTTATGCAACCCCCTGCTTTTAGGCAATTATGAAGTGCCAGGAATAAGAATTGTCGAGACAGATAGCTCAACCAAGATCAACATCGAGTTCGAGCGCGAGGTCAGTAAGTATGGCGCTGGCACCATCAATGCAATCAGGTCGGTGGCGGAAGGCTATCTGGACGGGCCGATATTGATACAGAGCACTTCTGGCACGACGCTTACACTGATAGCAGCGAAAACGGTCAATTACTCAGCGACTTACGATAACGAGAGCCTCACCGCGGACGCGACCACAACCACGGTAGCGACCGACTCTGCCTCAGTAGCGACTGACTATGCCGCCGATCCGGACTATGAAGCAGGGGCTAGCGCTGCGGGCACCAGCGATGCCCAAGGAGCCACGGACACTGGCGGTGCCCCAGAGGGCACTCTGGCCACCAGTGCCTCACCCTCCGACTCAGACCCCATGTCGCCGGAAACTACGACATGGCGGTGCCGTGGTCTCACGGGTTTTAACGACTCAGTATGCTCGGAGGACATCAGCAGCGCGCCAAGTTTCGAAACTGATAGCGTGTTGGAGCCAATGGTAAATGAGTTTGAAGCCCTTTCTTCTAAAATTCGTGACGAAGTTGGTCGGACCTTGCGCTCTGGTGCGATCGAGGAACTGCGTTGAGTTCTCCTTCGGCCGGAGAGCTGCTAATCTTGCCCCTCCCTCACCGCTGGTTCAGCAGCCACGCCTCCGTGTCCTTCTGCCAGGCGCGGCGCTCCTCGCCGATCGGCACCCCGGGCTCGT
The DNA here is from genome assembly GCF_947496875.1 of uncultured Paracoccus sp. Lineage (GTDB taxonomy): Bacteria > Pseudomonadota > Alphaproteobacteria > Rhodobacterales > Rhodobacteraceae > Paracoccus. The sequence goes on from NZ_CANMEH010000003.1 coordinate 298,752, forward strand.
CGCTCATCTCGCGCGGGCCATCCTCGCCCATCGGCTCGTAGATCTTCTGCGTCTCGCCCCAGCCGGGTTTTTTCCCGTCCAGCCCCGCCTCGCCGCGGCGCTTGAAGTAATCCATCGTCTCCGCCCCCCGCAGCAGCCCGGCCAGCCGCGCGTGCATCCAGCCGCGCAGCACCTCGTTCATTCGCCGCGTGTGGCCGCGCCCCTGGGCGCGAAAGAACTTCACCACGTCCTCGTCCACCATCAGCGTCACCCGCACCCGGCGATGCTCGGTGCGCTCCGCCGCCACGTCGTGCCAGTGCTCGGGGATCCGCCCCTCGGTCAGGATCTTCTGGTGCAGATCCCATTCCAGCCGCCGCATCACGTCGGCCATGTAGTGATAGTTCACCCGCCGCGCCGCCTCGGCCCGCGTGATCCGCTCCGTCATTCCACTTGCCCCATGCCGTCCCCCGTCCCCACCCGCCCGACCTGCTGCCCGCCATCCTGCTGCGCCCCATCTGCAGGACAGGCAGCCGTCCCCCGTCGCCCGGATCGGCCGCTCACGGCGTTCCGGGCTGGGGTCAAACTGCCCGCCCGGGATTAACCCCGGCTGAACGCAGCGCACGCAGAAAACTGCATGAACCATGCGTGAACGATGCATGAACATCGCAACGGAAATCACCGGACCGGCGGCGGGGTTGACGCTGCCGCCCGGCATGGCACACAGCCCCCATGCACAGCGACATCCTGATCATCGGCGGCGGCATCGCGGGCGTCTCGGCGGCCGCCGAACTCGCCCCCCACGCCTCCGTCATCCTGCTGGAATCAGAAGGAAATCTGGCCCACCACGCCTCCTCGCGCTCGGCCGCGCTCTACGAACCCTATTACGGCCCGGCCCCCGTGGTGGCCCTCTCGCTCGCCTCGGCCGAGGCACTGGCCCCGTTCCTCACCCCCCGCGGCCTGCTGCTGGTCGCCGCCGAAGGCCAAGCCGCTGAATTCGCAGCCGAATCCAACGCCTTCCACCTCGACAAGATCACCCCCGACCATGCCGCCACGCTGTTCCCCCCGCTGGACCCCGCCCGCATCCGCGCCGCCGCGCACGGCACCCACGCCAGCGACATCGACACCGATCAACTCCTTCAATCCTATGCGAAATCCGCCCGCGCCCACGGCGCCACCCTGCACACCGGCCACCCCGTCACCGCCCTCACCCGCCGCCCCGGCGCCTGGACCGCGACCACCCCCCGCGGCGACTTCACCGCCCCCACCCTGATCAACGCCGCCGGCCCCTGGGCCGACGAAATCGCCACCCGCGCCGGCCTCGCCCCCCTCGGCCTCACCCCCCACCGCCGCTCGATGGCCCGCATCCCCGCCCCCGACGGCATGGACCCCACATCCTGGCCCATGACCTTCGGCGTGGACGAAACCTGGTATGCGAAACCCGATGCCGGCGCCCTGATCGTGTCCCCGGCAGACGCTGATCCGACCCATCCCCACGACGCCTGGGCCGACGACATGGTCCTCGCCGAAGGCCTCGCCCGCTACGAGGCGATGACCCGCCACTCCGTCACCCGCCTGCTGTCCAGCTGGGGCGGCCTGCGCACCTTCGCCCCCGACGGCATTCCCGTCTTCGGCCCCGACCCCGCCGATCCCGATTTCATCTGGTTCGCCGGCCAGGGCGGCTACGGTTTCCAGTCCGCCCCCGCCGCCGCCCGCCTCGTCGCCGACACCGTCCTGCGCCGCCCCGTCGATCCCGCGCTCGCCCAGGCGCTCACCCCCGCCCGGTTCCGCCGCTGACCCCCGGTGGTCAGCCCAGATAGGCGCGCAGGCCGGGCGGCGGATTGTCCAGCAACGGGCCGGTCGGCTGCGGCGGCGCCGCGACGCCCTCGTCGACCACGATGGTCAGATCGGCAAAACGGCGCGCGTCATCCGGGTCATGCGTCACCATCAGCACCGTGGCGTTGCCGTCCCGGGCAATGCCGGCGACCAGGTCCAGCATCTCGTCCTTCAGGGCCGGTCCTAGTGCAGCGAACGCCTCGTCCAGCAGCAGGATCGGACGGGCGCGCAGACCGACTCGCGCCAGCGCGACGCGCCCCTGCTGCCCGCCCGACAAGGCGGCCGGGCGCCGTCCGCCCATCCCCGCCAGCCCGACCGACTGCAGTGCCGCAGCCACCGCCGCATGCTGCGCCGGCGTCAGCCGCAAATCCGGACGCAGCCCCAGCGCGACGTTCTGTGCGACGGTCAGATGAGGAAACAGGTTCTGGTCCTGGAACAGGATCGACACCGGCCGCTCGCCCGGGGGCAGCGGCGCCAGATCACGCCCCTGCCACAGCACCGCGCCGGCATCGGGGCGCAGGAACCCCGCGACCAGCGCCAGCAGGGTGGACTTGCCGGATCCCGATGGCCCGATCACGGCAACCCGCGCGCCGGCCGGCACGGTCAGGTCGGCGCGCAGGGTGAAATCGCCCAGGGTGACGCGGGCTGCACGAAACTCAAGCGTCATCGTCACTGCCACCCAGCCGGCGGCCAAGCCGGTCAAAGATCCAGAACAGCGCCAGGCTGATCGCCATCAACAGCACCGCGGCGCCGGCGGCGTCCTGCATGCGATAGCGGCCCATCAGCAGGTAGAGCTGCATTGGCAGGGTGGTGCGGTCGCTGTCGGCAAACAAGGTGATCACGCCCAAATCCCCCATCGCAAGCGCCGCCGCCAACCCGCCGGCAAAGCCCAGCGGTCGTGCAAGCCGCGGCAGGGTCAGCACCCGCAGCCGAGCCCAGCGCCGCAGCCCCAGAGAGGCGGCGAGCCGGCCATAATCCGCCTGCACCGTGCGGGCGGCCGGGATCAGCGCCCGCAGCGCAAAGGGCAGCGCCATGATCGCGTTGATCAGCACCGTGACCGGCAGGGCCAGCGTTTCCGGTCGCACCCACTCGCGCACCAGCAGGTAGATGCCGGTCCCCAGCACCAGCGGCGAGGCGACCAACGGCAGCATCCCCGCGATCTCGATCCAGCGGTTCCGACCCCGGTCCAGCGCCAGGGCGAGCGCGACCGACAGCACCAGGGTCAGCGCCGCCGACCCCAGCGCCATGAGCAGGGACCGTGCCGCCGCAGTCCATACATCCGCCGGCAGCGCCCCCAGCGCCGGCAGCCCGGGCAGGATCACCGCGGCCATCGGTCCGATCAGGAACGCCGCGGCGAGTGCGATCGCAGCGACGTCCGCGCCCACCCGCCAGCCGGCCGGCCCGCGCAGGGCCGCACCGCCCCCCATCCCCGCGCCGAACCCGGGCGGCAGGGTGACGCGCGCGGCAAGCAGGATCGCACCCAGGCTGATCGCCACCTGCACGAGCCCCAGCGTGGCGGCACGCCCCAGGTCGAAGTCGAAGCGGAACGCCTGATAGATCGCCAGTTCGACCGTCGTCGCACGCGGCCCGCCGCCCAGCGTCAGCGCCACCGCGAAGCTGGTCAGGCAGACCATGAAGATCACCAGCCACACGCCGGGCAGGACCTCGCGCAGCATCGGTCGCTCCAGGTGACGACCGATGTCCCGCGGCGAAAACCCCAAGCTCTCGGCCAGTCGGATCCGTTCGCCCGGAATTCCCTGCCAGCCCTGCAGGATCAGCCGGACGGCCAGCGGGATGTTGAAGAACACATGGGCCAGGACGACCCCTTGCCAGCCATAGATCGAAAAGCGCGGCAGACCCACGGCCTGCAGAGCGGCGTTCACCAACCCCTGCCGTCCGAAGATCTCGACCAGGCCCATGATCGCCACGATCACCGGCAGGATGAACGGCGCGCCGAGCAGCAGGATCAGCGCGCCCCGGCCGGCAAAGCTGCGCCGGGCCAGCGCCCGGGCGACCGGCACCGCCAGCGCGGCCGACAGGCTCGCCGACAGGGCCGCCTGCCACAGCGTGAACCAGATCGCGCGCAGATCCCACGGGCCCAGACCCGACAAGCCGCGCGCCGTCCAGGCAACGGCCGCGAGCGTTCCCAGGATCAGGACCGCCAGAAACCCGGCGACAACGGCGCCGGCACCGCCGCCGGGGATTTCCCCGGCAACTGGTCCGCTCCAGCGCCGCGGGATCAGCCGGCGAACGCCCGTAGCCATGCGTCAAGCGCCGGCTGGCGCAACGCCTCGGCCTGCTCCTCGGGATAGAAGAAGGTCTTTTGCGGTCGCGGCAGGTCACGAAACGCCTGCGGCAGCTGGTCGGCCGGCAGCCTGGCCGGATAGGACCAGTTGCCTTCCGCGATCATCCCCTGGAAGTCGGGCGACAGAACGTAATTCATGAATTGCTGCGCCAGATCCGGCTGGTCGGACCCTTTCAGCCGCGCGACAAGTTCCACCATGAAGTAGTGCCCCTCGGGAAAGATCGCCGCGTGCTTGGTGCGGTCATCCTCGGCCACGATGTGATAGGCCGGCGACGTGGTGTAGGACAGGACCATATCGGCCTCGCCCCGGGTGAACAGCCCGTAGCTTTCCGACCAGTCCTTGGTGACGGTCAACACCTTGGGCGCGAGCTTTTCCCACGCCTGTTCGGCATCCTCGCCGAACACCGCCGTGACCCAAAGCAGCAGCGCCAGTCCGCTGACCGACGCACGAGGGTCCTGGATGACGATCTTCAGGTCGTCGGGGGCGTCCAGCAGCGCCTGAAAACTGTCCGGCGGATCGGGAAGGCGGGTTTCGTCATAGACAAACGCTGTCTCGCTCCAGTTGAACGGCAGGAAGATCTCGTCGGTCCATTCGATCGGCAGGGTCAGGGTCGCCACGTCCTGACCGTGCGGGGCGAACAGCCCGGTTTCGCGCGCTCTGGCGGTCTGGTCGGTGTTCAGACCGATCACGACATCGGCGCGGGTGCGTTCACCCTCCATCAGGATGCGCGGCAGCACGTCGCCGGTCATGAACTGCAGATCGCATCCGCAGGTGTTTTCGAACCCGGCCTCGATCCCCGGGCCCGGCCCCCACTCGCTGGCGAAGTAATCGGGCGCATAGACCGTGAACTCCGGTCCTTCCGTCGCCTGCCCGCACTGCGCCGACAGGCTGCAGGCCAGCACGACTGCCAAGGCCACTGGTGAGCGATACGCCATCATCGCGGTCCTCCTTTGCGACGGATGACGGAGAGAAGGAGCAGCAAAACCTTTCCCTCCGCCGGTGCAAGCCGGATCAGGTTCGACGGGTTCGCGACCGCAGCCGCATCTCAGCCCGATGATAGGCACCCCGAGGTAGGCTGACCATGGCGCGGGCCCGGCATCCGCGCAACCCCGATCTTTCCGGCGACCGGCCCCTCGCCCGCCGATCCTTGCCGCACCGCGTCCGCCCGGCTATCGCAGGCCGAGATCGCACAGGATGGACCCGGACAGATGAGCGTCAACACCTTCGGCCGCATGTTCCGCTTTACCACCTGGGGGGAAAGCCACGGGCCCGCACTGGGGGCGACGGTCGATGGCTGCCCGCCCGGCATCCCCCTGACCGAGGCCGATATCCAGCCGCTGCTGGATCGCCGCCGGCCGGGCCAGTCGCGGATGACGACGCAGCGCCAGGAAGCCGACGCGGTGCGGATCCTGTCGGGCGTGTTCGAGGGGCGCACCACCGGCACCCCGATCCAGCTGATGATCGAGAACACCGACCAGCGGTCCCGCGACTATGGCGAGATCGCGCAGGCGTTTCGACCCGGTCACGCCGACATCACCTACCACCAGAAATACGGGGTCCGCGACTATCGCGGGGGTGGCCGATCCAGCGCCCGGGAAACCGCGGCGCGGGTCGCCGCCGCGGGGGTCGCGCTGGCGGTCCTACGCCAGCTGGTGCCGGACCTGCGGATCACCGGCTACATGGTGCAACTGGGCGCGCTGCAGATCGACCGCGCCCGCATCGACCTGGACGAGATCGGGCGCAACGACTTCTTCTGCCCCGATCCGAAAAGCGTCGCGGCCTGGACCGAGCATCTGACCGCCATTCGCAAGGATCAGGACAGCATCGGTGCCGTGGTCGAGGTGGTCGTGCAGGGCTGCCCTCCCGGCCTCGGTGCGCCGGTCTACGCCAAGTTGGACACCGACCTGGCGGCCGCGATGATGTCGATCAACGCGGTCAAGGGCGTCGAGATCGGCGAGGGCATGGCCGCCGCCGCGTTACGCGGCAGCGAGAACGCCGACGAGATCCGCATGGGCCCGGCCGGTCCGGTCTATGCGTCGAACCACGCCGGCGGCATCCTCGGCGGGATTTCGACGGGACAGGCCATTCTGGTGCGCTTTGCCGTCAAGCCGACCAGCTCGATCCTGACACCGCGGCAGACGATCAATGCAGCGGGTGAGGAGATCGACCTGGTCACCCGGGGCCGTCACGATCCCTGCGTCGGCATCCGCGCCGTGCCGGTGGCCGAGGCAATGGCCGCCTGTGTCGTGCTGGACCACCTGCTGCTGGACCGGGGCCAGACCGGCGGGGTGCGCGGCGAGATCGGCTGACACCGACGCGGTCCGGCTGCGCTTGACGCGGCCGGGGCGCCGGTCCGCTGCAACGCAGCTGCGGATGCACCCGGCCTGGCCGCCTTGACACGCCCTGCCCCCCGGTTCACCTGTCGCGGGTCACGACGGCGAGAGGCCACCATGTCCATTCCTCAACAGGGCGGCGGCCCGATCGAACGGCGCGAGCAACTGGCCGAATACATCTCCTCGGGCGAAAAACCCGTGAATGACTGGCGGATCGGTACCGAGCACGAGAAGTTCGGCTTCTGCTGGGACACGCTGACGCCGCTGCCCTATGACGGCCCACGGTCGATCCGCACCATGCTGGAAGGCCTTCGCGACCGCTTTGGCTGGACCTCGGTCATGGAAGGCGGCCACATCATCGGCCTGGAACGGGACGGGGCCAACGTCTCACTGGAACCGGGCGGACAGCTGGAACTGTCGGGCGCGCCGGTCGAGACCATCCACCAGACCTGCGACGAGGTGAACGCCCATCTCGCCGAGGTCAAGCAGGTCGCCGACGGCATCGGGGCGGGGTTCATCGGCCTGGGCGCCGCGCCGATCTGGACGCAGGACCAGATGCCGATGATGCCCAAGGGCCGCTATGCGCTGATGACGCCCTACATGGAAAAGGTCGGCACGCTGGGCACCCAGATGATGTACCGGACCTGCACCGTGCAGGTAAACCTGGATTTCGCGTCGGAAGCCGACATGGTGCAGAAGCTGCGGGTCGGGCTGGCGCTGCAGCCGGTCGCCACGGCGCTGTTCGCCAATTCGCCCTTTCTGGACGGACGCCCGAACGGGATGAAGAGCTGGCGCAGCCACATCTGGCAGAACCTGGACGAGGCGCGTACCGGGATGCTGCCCTTCGTGTTCGAGGACGGGTTCGGTTACGACCGCTGGGTGGACTACGTTCTCGACGTGCCGATGTACTTCGTCTATCGCGACGGCCGATATATCGACGCGCTGGGTCAGTCGTTCCGCGATTTCCTGAACGGCCGCCTGCCCGCGCTGCCGGGCGAGGTGCCGACCCTGTCGGACTGGGCCGACCACATGACCACCGCGTTCCCCGAGGCTAGAGTCAAGAAATACATCGAGATGCGCGGCGCCGATGGCGGACCGTGGCGGCGGTTATGCGCGCTGCCCGCGCTGTGGGTCGGGCTGCTTTACGATCAGGGCGCGCTGGACGCCGCATGGGATCTGGTCAAGGATTGGGATCACGACACGCGCGAAGGGCTGCGCCGGGCGGCCTCGCGCGACGCGCTGGCGGGGCAGGCGAACGGCGTAAAGCTGCGGGAGTTGTCGCGTGAAGTGCTGGACATCGCCGAGGCGGGGCTGCGGGCACGCGCCCGGCCCGGCGCCGGTGGCCTGATCGGGGATGAGACGCATTTCCTGAATGCGCTGCGCGAGGCCGTTGACACGGGCCAGACCCCGGCGGACGAGCTGCTGGCCAAGTACCATGGCGAATGGCAGGGCGACCTGACCCGGATCTATCCCGAATACGCCTACTGAAGACGCGGTCAGTTCCGCCGTTACATGCCTTCGCCGAAACAGTCGGCGACCAGCGCCTGCAGCGCATCAGCCAGTTCCCCGGCCTGCGGTCCGGTGGTGGTGACGGTGATCGTGCTGCCCCGCGACGCCGCCAGCATCAGCAGGCCCATGATGGAATCCCCGGATACCCGCTCGCCATCCTTTTCGATGGTGGCTGTCGCGTCGAATTCTTCGACGGTTTCCACGAACCGGGCGGAGGCGCGCGCGTGCAGGCCTTTCTCGTTGATGATCCGCAGATCCCGGGTGACCGCGTCCGGCGGCCCCTCCGCGCTCAAGTCCCCGCCCATTGCAGAGGACCGGCATCGGCAGACAGGTCATAGCTGTTGATGTATTTGCGCCCTGCATCCTTGGCCAGCGACACCGCCTCGGGGACCGGCAGGTGGCGGGACTTGGCCAGCTTGACCAGCATGGGCAGGTTCGCACCGTAAAGGATCATCCGCTGCCGCTCGCTGCAGGCGAGGATCGACAGGTTCGACGGCGAACTGCCGAACAGGTCGGTGACGACCACGACACCCTGGCCGCGGTCGACGGCATTCGCGGCATCGCAGATTTCCTGCTGCTTGGTCGCGCGGTCATGGTCGTCTTCCATGGTGATGGCGCGAACGCTCGACTGCGGGCCGACGACGTGTTCCACTGCGGCGAGATATTCGCGCGCCAATCCGCCATGCGCGACGATGACGATTCCGATCAAAGACTTCCACCACATGCAGCCGCGCGGATCATGCCGGCCCCGCGTCGCGGGCCGGCCGAGCCGAAACCGCAGGGGCCGTCGTGCGGCGTTCCAGTTCTCGATGACGTTTTGACACCTGCCAGCCGGCCTGTGCAAGCGCAACGGCCATGTTTTCCGTCAATGTGACGGAACGATGCTGTCCGCCCGTGCAGCCAAAACCGATCGCCAGGTGCGATTTCCCCTCCTCGACCTGTGCGGGCAGGGCAAACAGGATGAGGTCGCGAATCCGTTCGAAGAATTCGGCGTAGCGTGGATCGTTCATGACGAAATCACGCACCGCCGCATCACGACCGTCCAGCGGGCGCAGCGCCTCCACCCAGTGCGGATTGGCCAGGAACCGACAGTCGAACATCATGTCGATGCCCCGCGGAACCCCGCGCTTGTAGCTGAATGACTGCACCGAAAGGGTCAGCCCCGCACCGGGTCGCGGATCGAAGAACCGCACCAGCTCGGCTCGCAAATCGTGCGGCGACAGGTCGGTCGTATCGATCAGCACGTCGGCGCGCGAGCGGATCGATGCGAGCAGGTCGCGCTCGGTCAGGATCGCCGCAACGGGTGAACCTTCCTCGGACAACGGGTGCCGGCGCCGGGTCTCGTTATAACGCTGGACCAGCCGATCGGTGTCGCAATCGAGATACAGGACCTCGCAATCATGCGCGGGGTCGCGCGTCAGCCGGTCGATCAGCTCGATGACGTTGGCGGCCGAGAATTCCCGGTTGCGCACGTCTAGTCCCAGCGCCATGGGCGTGGGCCGACTGCGACCGTCCAGCAGGCGCGGAACCAGCGACAAGGGCAGGTTGTCGATAGCCTCGTAGCCCACATCCTCGAGCGCGCGGATTGCCGTGGAGCGCCCGGCACCAGAGGGGCCGGTGACCAGAACCAGCCGCTGGGCGTGCAGCTCGCCGTCGGTCTTGTGCTGCAAGGTGGCACCCTGCCCCATCTAGCTGTCCTGGTCCGCGCGGCCCGCAATCAGGTACTGCCGCAATGCAGCATGAAAATGTGGCTGGTCGGATCCGAGCACAAGAGGCAGACGGACCCCCAGCAGTTCACGGGTGCGACAGGGCGGCAGCCGCTGCTCTTCGGTTCGGCCCAGATCGACCACGAGCGCCAGGCGGGTCGGGCCCGCCGGCTTCGCCCGCAGGATACCGACCCCCCGCGCCTCCACGCAACCGCGCAGCGTATGGGGCGCGTCCGCGAGCACGGCGTCCCCTTCTCGCCACAGGCGCACCCGATCATCCGCGACCAGTTGCCCGCCCACGGCCATCAGCATCAGGCACAGCGTTGACTTGCCCGCACCTGCGGGACCGATCGCAAGAAGACCGTTCCCCGAAACCGATACCGCCGATGCATGCTGGACGATCGAATCATCTGTCATGCAGCGAGCTTGACGGATTTATGATTAACAAACGGCTGGATAACGGAAATTTTTGCACCTGTTTGCGATAACATAAGCTGGTGGCGCTAACGTACCCACCCCTGCGCTTCCTTCATCAATGGCTCATGCTATAGCCGGCCGGTGCGTTGCAGCCGCACCCATTCCACAGGAGCATAGTATGGCCGATACCCGCGTGAACCCCGCCTTCCGGCTCGAGGACCAGGGACTGCACGGGCTCGGGGCGGTGCATTATAACCTGCTGGAACCGGCCCTGATGGAAGCGGCGATCCGGCGCGCCGAAGGCCACCTGGGGCTGGGGGGCACCTTTCTTGTCAGCACCGGCGCCAAGACCGGGCGTTCACCCAAGGACAAGTTCGTGGTCCGGACGGCGTCGGTCGAAGACAGCATCTGGTGGGACAACAATGCCGCGATGGAGCCTGCGGCCTTCGATCGGCTGTACCAGGACATGGCCGCCCACATGCAGGGCAAGGAGTACTTCGTTCAAGATCTGTATGCCGGCGCTGATTCGGATCAGCGGCTGGACGTGCGTGTGATCAGCGAACTGGCGTGGCACAACCTGTTCATCCGGCATCTGCTGCGGCGGCCGGACCCTTCCGAACTGGCAAGTTTCACGGCCGACTGGACAATCATCAACTGCCCGTCGTTCAAGGCCGATCCGGCCCGGCACGGCTGCCGCAGCGCGACGGTGATCGCGATGAACTTCGACCGCAAGATGATCCTGATCGCCAACACCGGCTACGCGGGCGAGAACAAGAAGGCCGTGTTCACGCTGCTGAACTACATCCTGCCCGAGCGGGGGGTGATGCCGATGCACTGCTCGGCCAACCACGCGCCCGGCGACACCGACGACGTGGCGGTCTTCTTCGGGCTGTCCGGCACGGGCAAGACCACCCTGTCGGCGGACCCGTCCCGTGTGCTGATTGGCGATGACGAGCATGGCTGGTCCGACAAGGGCACCTTCAACTTCGAAGGCGGCTGCTACGCCAAGACGATCAACCTGTCCGCCGAAGCCGAGCCGCAAATCCACGCGACGACGACGCGGTTCGGCACCGTGATCGAGAACATGGTCTATGACCTGGTGACGCTGGAACTCGATTTCGAGGACAGTTCGATCACCGAAAACATGCGCTGCGCCTATCCGCTCGAGGCAATCTCGAACGCCTCCGCGACGGGGCTGGCCGGAGAGCCCAAGAACATCATCATGCTGACCTCGGACGCCTACGGGGTGATGCCGCCCATCGCGCGCCTGACACCGCAGCAGGCCATGTATCACTTCCTCTCGGGCTTCACCTCCAAGACGCCAGGGACCGAGGACGGCGTCATGGAACCGCAGCCGACATTCTCGACATGTTTCGGGGCGCCGTTCATGCCTCGCCGGCCCGAGGAATACGGCAGGCTGCTGGCCGAGCGGATCGGAAAGTCGGGTGCGACCTGCTGGCTGGTCAATACCGGCTGGACGGGCGGCCCGTTCGGAACCGGCAAGCGGATGCCAATAAAGGCGACTCGCGCGCTGCTGACCGCGGCCCTTGACGGGTCGCTGAACAACGCCGAGTTCCGCACGGACCCGAATTTCGGGTTCGAGGTTCCGGTCAGCGTACCGGGAGTCGACGACACGCTGCTGGACCCCCGGCAGACCTGGGCGGACGGCGCGGCCTATGACGCCCAGGCGGAAAAGCTGAAGTCCATGTTCCGCGAGAATTTCGAGCAGTACCTGGACAAGGTCGATGAGGACGTGAAGGCCGCCGCGATCTGAACGGTGCAGCAGCCGGCGCCGTGCTGGGGTTCGCCGACTTTGATCGCGGCCCAAGCACTGCGTCCTGCCGAGGCGGTTCGGGTAACTCCTGGCCGGCCCCTGCGACGGTCGGCGCGAGATTTTCCGCCGATGCCGCACCGCAGAGAATTGACGGCGCAACATTCCGTCCCTAATTCGGGTGCGCGAGGAATAAAGTTGCGGAAAGGGGTCGCATGAGGACCAAGGACAAACCCTGGCTGTTCAGGACCTACGCCGGACATTCGACGGCGGCCAAGTCGAACGCCCTTTACCGCAGCAACCTGTCGAAGGGGCAGACGGGGCTCTCCGTCGCTTTCGATCTTCCCACCCAGACCGGCTATGACAGCGACCACGTGCTGGCCAGGGGCGAGGTCGGAAAGGTCGGCGTGCCGGTCGGCCATCTGGGGGACATGCGGGCACTGTTCGACCAGATCCCGCTGGAGAAGATGAACACCTCGATGACGATCAACGCGACGGCCCCATGGCTGCTGGCGCTGTACATCGCCGTCGCCGAGGAGCAGGGCGCCGACGTGGCGCAGCTGCAGGGCACGGTGCAGAATGACATCATCAAGGAATATCTGTCCCGCGGCACCTATATCTGCCCGCCCAAGCCGAGCCTGCGGATGATCACCGACGTGGCCGCCTACACGGCCGAGCATCTTCCCAAGTGGAACCCGATGAACGTCTGTTCCTATCATCTGCAGGAGGCGGGGGCGACGCCGGAACAGGAACTGGCCTATGCGCTGGCGACGGGCATCGCGGTACTCGACGACCTGAAGGGAAAGGTGGATGCCGCCGATTTCCCTGCGATGGTGGGGCGGATCAGCTTCTTCGTGAATGCCGGCATCCGCTTCGTGACGGAACTCTGCAAGATGCGTGCCTTCACCGAGCTGTGGGACGAGATCTGTCGCGATCGCTACGGGATCGAGGAGGAGAAGTACCGGCGCTTCCGGTATGGCGTGCAGGTCAACAGCCTCGGGCTGACGGAGCAGCAGCCGGAAAACAATGTCTACCGCATCCTCATCGAGATGCTGGCCGTGACGCTGTCCAGGAACGCGCGGGCCCGGGCCGTGCAACTGCCCGCCTGGAACGAGGCGCTGGGACTGCCCCGCCCCTTCGACCAGCAGTGGTCGCTGCGCATGCAGCAGATCATGGCCTACGAGACCGACCTGCTGGAATTTGACGATCTGTTCGACGGCAACCCTGCCATCGCTGCCAAGGTCGATGAACTGAAGCAGCGCGCCCGCGACGAGTTGGCGACGCTCGACGCCATGGGTGGGGCGATCGCGTCCATCGACTACATGAAGTCGCGACTGGTCGAGGCGAATGCTGCGCGGCTGAACCGGGTCGAGGATGGCGAGACGATCGTAGTGGGGGTGAACCGCTGGCAACAGGGCGAACCATCGCCCCTGACGGCAGGCGACGGTGGCATCATGGTCGTCGACCCTGCGGTCGAGGCCGACCAGATCACCCGACTGGACGCGTGGCGCGCCAGCCGTGACAACGCGGCGGTCGAGGCCGCGCTGGCGCAATTGCGCGATGACGCGGCCGCGGGGCGCAACGTCATGCCGGCGTCGATCACGGCGGCAAAGGCGGGTGCGACGACCGGTGAGTGGGCAGGCGTCATGCGCGCCGTCCATGGTGAATACCGGGGTCCGACCGGTGTCTCCCCCTCGCCCAGCAACAGGACGGAAGGGCTGGAACCGATCCGCGAGGCGGTGGACGCGGTCAGCGCCAAGCTGGGCCGGAGGCTGAAGTTCGTGGTGGGCAAGCCCGGGCTGGATGGTCATTCCAACGGTGCCGAACAGATCGCCTTTCGCGCGCGGGACTGCGGGATCGACATCACCTATGACGGCATCCGCCTGACCCCGGAACAGATCGTCGCTGCCGCCCGCGACCAGTCCGCCCATGTGGTGGGGCTGTCGATCCTGTCGGGCAGCCACCTGCCGCTGGTCAGGGACGTCATCAAGCGGATGCGTGAGGCGGGGCTGGGTCATGTCCCGGTGATCGTCGGCGGCATCATCCCGGACGACGATGCGGTGCGACTGCGCGAGATGGGCGTGACCCGCGTCTACACGCCCAAGGACTTCGAACTGAACCGGATCATGATGGACCTGGTTGCGCTGGTGGACCCGCAGGAACAGGCCGCCTGACGCAGCTTTTGCCGCCGCGTCACTCGAAGCGATCTCTCTCCGGGGCCTGTCGGCACAATAGTGCCGCTTCGCTGCTGGCCGGTCACAAAAAAGGGGGCTGAGTGCCCCCTTTTTCCGTTCCGGATGATCGCTGGATCAGTTGGTCGGCGCAGCGGTGACGTCAGTTGCGGGCTCATCTGCAGCGGCGTCCGCCGGCGCCTCTGCCGGGGCGACTGGGGTCAGAACGCCATTGATCACGTGCACGACCCCGTTGCCGGCCTCGAGGTCGGCGGTCGTGACGGTCACGAGATCGTTGATGCGAACCTCTCCATCGACGGCGGTCAGGTTCAGCCTGCAGTTCCCGAGGGTCGTCACCGTCGCCGTGCCGTTGCCGGCCTCGATCATCCCGGTCACGTCCGCGGCCAGCGCCTTGTTGGTCAGCACGTGGCAGCCGAGAATGCTTTTCAGCGTGGCCTTGTCCTCTTCCGCCAGCGCCGCCTCAAGTGCACCCGCGGGCAGCGCCCCGAAAGCCTCGTCGGTGGGGGCGAACACGGTGTAAGGACCTTCGCCCGACAGCGTTTCGGCCAGGCCGGCCTCGATCACTGCGGTTTCCAGCGTCGTGTGATCATCGGAGCCGACCACCACGTCGACAACGGTCGCCGGCATGTCCGGGGAGTCCGTCTGGGCCTGGGCCTGCGCCAGAGCGACACCACCTGTCAGCATCACGAAGGCAGCGGCGGTCGTCGTCAGTTTGGATAGGGTCATCGATGTTCCTCCTGGTGGCAATGCGTGGTTAACGACCCGGCCGCGGAAACGGCTGCACGCCTTACGCATTCGTGATCGCCGGCCTGTCCGGGTCAGTCCCGGAGCAGCAGCAGCAGGGCGCCGATCGTCGCCAGCACACCCGGCAGCACGATCAGTCCCGGAAATCCCTGCCCTGACGTCGATTCCAGCACGATCACCCAGGCCGGGATCAGGTAGGTGTAGGCCATGACCTTGGCCGCTGGCAGCCGCATCGCCGAGAACTGCAGCAGAACCGTCGTCGCGGCGCTGGCAAACACCGCGAGGTAGATCAGCGTGATCCAGACGATCGCCGGAAGGCTGACCCACGGGGTGGCGGCAATGGCAGGCCCGCCCCAGACCGCCAGGACCAGCGCCGCGCCGGCCAGTGTCCCGAATGCAAAGGTCAGCGGGCGCTCGCCACGGTTCAGATGCCGGACCATCGGGGTATACAGCGCGTGGGCGACACAGCCGACCAGATAGATCGCCTCGCCCCTGCCAAGCTCCAGCCGTGCCATCGCCGCCAGGTCGCCGCGAAAGATGACCCACAGGGCACCGCCGGCCCCCAGCGTCAACGCCAGCGCCATCCGGCCGGTGGTCCGCTGTCGCATCAACCACCACCCGAAACCCGCCGACAGGACCGGGGTCAGCGTGAAGACCGCGCTGGCCGAGACCGCCGGCGCGGTCTTCAGCCCATCGAACATCAGGACGAAGTAGAAGGCGAACAGCCCTCCGACGATCAGGAAGCGCCAGGGTTCACGGAACGCGGATCGCGACAGCCCTGGCCCTGCCAGCACGATCCCTCCGAGAATGCCCGCTGCGAGCGCCAGACGGGCGGCACTGATCGCCGCCGGGTCGATCAGGTTGGCGGCCCGCACCCCGAGCGAGAAGGATCCCGCGACCAGCAGCGAAAACAGCAGCATCGCCGCATGGCCGCGAAGCGACTCGACCCGCGTATTCGGCGGCACCGTCACCCACGGCCGAGCGTGTAGAATTCCTCGTTCGGCGAGATGTCCGCCATGTTGACCAGCCGGTTCGACATGCCAAAGAACGCAGCGATGGCCCCGATGTCCCAGATCTCATCGGTGGTGAACCCGCCCTCGAGGAGGTCGAGGTGGTCGTCCTCGGTGATGTTCTCGGCGTCGATCGCCACGGCCTCGGCGAACTCCAGCATCGCCCGGTGACGGTCCGACAGCGGCGCCTTGCGCCAGTTGACCGCGAGCTGGTCGGCGATCAGCGGATCCTTGGCGCGGATGCGGAGGATCGCCCCGTGTGCCACGACGCAGTACTGGCAGCGGTTCAGCCCGGACGTCGCGACCACGATCATCTCGCGCTCGGCCTTGCTGAGCCCCTCGTCCTTGTCCATCAGCGCGTCGTGGTAGGCAAAGAAGGCGCGGAACTCGGCGGGGCGATGCGCAAGCGCCAGAAAGATGTTCGGGACGAAACTCGACTTCTCCTGCACGGCGCGGATCATCTCCTGCATGTCCGGGGGCAGGCTGCGCAGGTTGGGAACGGTAAAGCGGCTGATCGTAGGGGTCATGGTCATGGCGGATCTCCTTGCGCCTTGACTCTCTCGGTCCGGTCTGGAATGTCCAGCCGGATTCCCGGAGGGTTCAGCCTTCCGGTCCCCGCTGGCCGGGGATCGCCCCCCGTCAGCGCGGCTGCGCCCACGGGGGCGACTGGTGTTTGACGCAAGCGGAGGCCCGCGATGTTCGAGAACCTGTCCGATCGGCTTGGCGGCGTCTTCGACCGGCTGACCAAGCAGGGTGCGCTCAGCCCCGACGACGTCACCGCGGCCATGCGCGAGGTGCGCCAGGCGCTGCTCGATGCCGATGTCTCTTTGCCCGTGGTCCGCAGTTTCGTGCGCGCCGTGTCGGCCAAGGCTACCGGCGCTGCGGTGACAAAGTCGATCAGCCCCGGACAGCAGGTCGTCAAGATCGTCCATGACGAGCTGATCGCAATGCTACAGGGCGAGGACGCGCCCGAAACCCTGCGCATCGACAGCCCGCCCGCGCCCATCCTGATGGTGGGTCTGCAGGGGTCGGGCAAGACCACGACCACGGCAAAGCTCGCCAAGCGGTTGAAGGACCGGGAGCGCAAGCGGGTGCTGATGGCGTCGCTCGACACCAACCGGCCGGCCGCCATGGAGCAGCTGGCGATCCTGGGCCAGCAGGTCGGCGTCGACACGCTGCCGATCGTGCCGGGCGAAAACGCGGTGCAGATCGCCCGCCGTGCCAAGCAGCAGGCGACGCTGGGCGGATACGACGTCTACATGCTCGACACAGCCGGCCGCCTGCACATCGATCAGCTGCTGATGGACGAGGTGACCCAGGTCCGCGACGTCGCCAACCCGCGCGAGACGCTGCTGGTGGTGGACGGGCTGACCGGCCAGGACGCGGTCAACGTCGCGGCGGAATTCGACGGCAAGGTCGGGATTTCCGGCGTCGTGCTGACCCGCATGGATGGCGATGGGCGCGGCGGCGCGGCGCTGTCGATGCGCGCGGTCACCGGCAAGCCGATCCGCTTTGTGGGCTTGGGCGAAAAGCTGGACGCGCTGGAAGGGTTCGATGCGCAGCGCGTCGCCGGCCGGATCCTGGGCATGGGCGATATCGTCGCGCTGGTCGAAAAGGCGCAGGAAACGCTGGAGATCGAGCAGGCCGAGCGCATGATGAAGCGCTTTGCCAAGGGCCTGTTCAACATGAACGACCTCAAAGGTCAGCTGGAACAGATGCTCAAGATGGGCGGGATGCAGTCGATCATGGGCATGATGCCCGGCATGGGCAAGATGGCCAAGCAGGCCGAGGCCGCCGGAATGGACGACACCGCGATCCGCCGGCAGATCGCGTTGATCAACTCGATGACCAAGAAGGAACGCGCCAATCCCGAACTGTTGCAGGCCAGCCGCAAGAAGCGGATCGCGGCCGGCGCCGGGCTGGACGTGGCCGAGTTGAACCGGCTGCTCAAGATGCAGCGGCAGATGGCGGACACGATGAAGAAGGTCAGCAAGATGGGCAAGGGCGCCATGCTGAAGCAGGCGATGCGCTCCATGACCGGCAAGGGCGGCGGATTGCCCGACCTCGCAGATGTCGATCCGGCCAAGATGGCCGAGGCGACGAAGATGCTGCAGGACCGGAAAGGCCTGGGCGGCCAACTCGGGCAAGCCGGGCTGCCCGGCGGCCTGTCCGGACTGTTCGGCACGAAATGAGAACGCTGCGACTTGTGAGCGGCGTCGCATGCTGCGCTGAAGGGACGACCGCATGAGCGAGGATGCCGTTGCCAAGGCTGCCTCGGTGCTGGCCGACCATCGCGCCAGCATCGATCGGCTGGACGCGATCCTGGTCTATACCCTGGCCGAGCGGTTCAAGCACACCCAGTCCGTCGGCCGGCTGAAGGCCAGCCATGACCTGCCGCCGTCCGATCCCGCCCGCGAGGCCGCCCAGATCGAGCGGCTTCAACGCCTCGCCCGCGAGGCCGACCTCGACCCCGAGTTTGCCCGAAAGTTCCTGAACTTCGTCATCTCCGAAGTCATCCGGCACCACGAACAGATGCAGAAATGATCCCACGCCACACGCAAGGAGTAACAGCATGGCCATGAAGATCCGGCTCGCCCGCGGCGGGTCCAACAAACGCCCCCATTACGCCATCGTCGCGTCCGATTCCCGGATGCCGCGCGACGGCCGCTTCATCGAGAAGCTGGGCACCTACAACCCGCTGCTGCCGCGTGACAGCGAAGACCGGATCAAGATGGACATGGACCGGGTGCAGTACTGGCTGGGCCAGGGCGCGCAGCCGACCGATCGCGTCGCCCGTTTCCTGGAAGCTGCCGGCGTGCGCGAACGCACCGAGCGCGCCAATCTGAAAAAGGGCGAGCCCGGCAAGGCCGCCAAGGAACGCGCGGAAAAACGCGCGGCCCGTGACGCCGCGGCGCGTGAGGCCGAGGAAGCCGCGAAGAACGCGCCGGCCGAGGACACCGCGGCGACGGACGAGGCGGCGCTGGACGCGTCCGAGGCAACCAGCGGCACCGAAAGCCCCTGAGCGATGCCGCCGGCGGCCCTGCGGCTGACAAGCCGCCCGGCCGCCGGCCAGCACCTGCAGCACCCTGCCCTGAACGGAGCAAGCGGATGACCGATCGCGTCTGTGTGGGGGCCATCGCCGGCGCCTTCGGGGTGCGTGGCGAGGTCCGGCTGAAGAGCTTCTGCACGGTGGCACGAGACATCGCCACCTACGGACCGCTCACGACCGAGGACGGAAGCCGCAGCTTCGACGTGCAACTGACCCGCCCCGGAGCAGGTGCGTTGGGCGCACGCCTGTCCGGCGTCGCAAGCCGCGAACAGGCCGAAGCGCTCAAGGGGACCACTCTCTGGGCCGACCGAGCGGCACTGCCGGCGCTGCCTGACGACGAATTTTACCACGCCGACCTCATCGGGCTGGAGGTGGTGGACACCGGCGGCGTCACGCTGGGCCGGGTGCGGGCGATCTACGATCACGGGGCGGGCGACATCCTCGAGTTGCTGGGTCCCCGGGGAACACTGCTGATCCCCTTTACCCGCGCCGCGGTGCCGACTGTCGACCTGGCCGCGGGACGCATCGTGGCCGACCCGCCGGAAGCCGACGAATGAGGGCGGCCCCTGCCCCGCTGGTCCGGCTTGCCGGCGCCATGCTGATCCTGGCTGCAGCCGGACTGGCGGGCCTGGGCGGCGCCAGGGGATGGGCAGCGGGCAGTTTCGGCTTTCTTGCCGTCGCCGTGCTGATGCTGGAGCGGGGCGAGCGATGGGTGACGCCACCGCATCTTGCCGGCGCGGCGATCCTGGCGATGGCGCTGCCGCTGCTGCTGTTCGCCCTTGGTCGCTGGACCGCTGGCCGGATGACGGCGCCACCTGCTTGGGGTCTGCTGCCCCCGCTGGCCCTGGCTGCCGCCGGGGCGGCGCTGACCCGCTTCGGCCTTGGCCGGGACGCACGCCGATGACCGATCCGCCGGGTTCGCCTGGCCCCGTCCCGACTACCTCCGGTCAGACTACCGGCGACGAGACAGCCGAGCCCCGGGCGCGGACCCCGTGGACGGCCCAGATCATCACGCTGTTCCCCGAGGCGTTTCCCGGAACCCTCGGCCTGTCCCTGACCGGCCGTGCGCTGGCCGAGGGGCTGTGGACCATGCGCACCATCCCGCTGCGGCAGTTCGGGACCGGCCGGCACCGCAATGTCGACGACACCCCGACCGGCGGCGGCGCCGGAATGGTGCTGCGCCCCGACGTGATGGCCGCCGCGCTGCGTGAGGCAGAGGCGGCCACCCCGGGGCTGCCGGTGATCTACCTGTCCCCCCGCGGCGCGCCACTGACCCAGGCGACCGCCCGCCGCCTGGCCGCCGGCCCGGGTGTGACTCTGATTTCCGGCCGGTTCGAGGGGGTTGACCAGCGGGTGCTCGACGCCTTCGAGGTCACCGAGATCAGTATCGGCGACTATGTCCTGACCGGTGGCGAGATCGCCGCGCAGGTCTTGATCGACGCGACCGTCCGCCTTATACCGCGCGTGCTGGGGAACCGTGAATCGCTGGCCGAGGAATCCTTTTCCGACGGTCTTCTCGAACATCCGCAGTACACGAAGCCCGCCGTCTGGGAAGGCCGCGCGACCCCCGATGTCCTTTTGTCGGGGAATCACGCGGCCATTGCGCAGTGGCGGGAAAAGCAGGCCCAGTGCCTGACCAAGCAACGCCGCCCCGATCTGTGGCGGGCATGGACCGGCCGCAAGGCCGCCATGGACCCGACAAAGGACCGGCAGCTCTCGGGCGCATTAGACCAAGCGCGGGACCGCCGCGCGCATCGAAAGGACCACAGCGATGAACCTGATCGCGCAGATTGAGGCCGAGCAGATCGCCGAGCTCGGCAAGACCATTCCGGATTTCAAGGCCGGCGATACCGTCCGCGTCGGCTACAAGGTGACCGAAGGCACCCGAACCCGCGTGCAGAACTACGAAGGTGTCGTGATCAGCCGCAAGGGCGGCGACACCATTGCGGCGTCGTTCACCGTCCGCAAGATCTCGTTCGGCGAGGGCGTGGAACGGGTGTTCCCCCTGTACTCGACCAACGTCGAGTCGATCGAGGTGGTGCGCCGGGGCCGCGTGCGCCGCGCCAAGCTGTACTACCTGCGCGATCGTCGCGGCAAGTCCGCCCGGATCGCCGAGGTCACCAACTACAAGCCCAAGGCCGCCAAGCCCGGCGCCAACCCCCAAGCCTGAGGATCCGTGTCATGAGAGCCGACATCCATCCCGATTATCACATGATCACCGTCAAGATGACGGACGGCACGACCTATCAGGTGCGTTCGACGTGGGGCAAGGAAGGCGACACCATGTCGCTGGACATCGACCCGACCTCGCACCCGGCATGGACCGGCGGCACGTCCAAGCTGATGGACACCGGTGGTCGCGTGTCGAAGTTCAAGAACAAGTACGCCGGCCTGGGCTTCTGAGCCGGGTTCGCGCGGCGATCTGCTGAACGCCGCGGCACGCTGGAATACAAAACGCCCCGCCAATGGCGGGGCGTTTCGTTCTTCACTGTCAGCAAACCCGATCAGCCGCTGGATTTCGGCGGTTCGAACTTGTTCGCCGGAATCTTGAAGTAGCTGTTCCCGTCCGACTCTGGCGTCGGCAGGCGACCGCCGCGGATATTGACCCGAAGCGCGTGCAGCATGCGGTCCGGCAGGTTCAGCGTCTTGTCCCGCGCAGTGCGCGTGGCAACAAATTCGTCGCGCCCGATCCCGTCCTTGACGTGCACATTGGTCAGTCGGTGCTCGGCAACCGTCGCCATGTAGGTGGGTGGCGCGCCCTTTTCCGGATAGTCGTGGCCGATATGCAGCCGGGTTTCCCCCGGCAGATCGAGAATGGCGCGGATCGAGTTCCAGAGCTGCCCGGCGTCGCCCCCCGGAAAATCCGCCCGGCTGGTGCCCGACGCCGGCATCATCAGCGTGTCGTGAACAAACGCCGCATCACCGGCGACATAGGTGATCGACGCAAGCGTGTGGCCTGGCGAGAACATCACCTTGACCGGGATGTTGCCGATGCTGAACTCCTCGCCCTCGGCGAACAGACGGTCCCACTGGCTGCCATCCGCCGGCAACTCACCATCGTTGTAGATGCCCTTCCACAGCTTCTGCACCTCGACGACCTTCTCTCCGATCGCGCGCGGCACGCCCCCGAGCTTGTCGGACAGATAGACGGCGGCGGTGAAGTGGTCGGCGTGGGGATGGGTATCCAGGATCCACTCGATCTCGATCCCCTGCTCGCGCACATAATCCAGCATCTTGTCGGCATCCGTGGTGCTGGTCGACCCCGACTTGGCACAGAAGTTCCACACGGGATCGACGATCGCCCCCTTCATCGTGTCCGGATCGTGGAACACGTATTGCAGGCTGCCGGTGGGCCGGTCGAAAAACGCCCGTACGATGGGACTGACGGTCATGGGAGCTCCTCTCGTGTAAATATTCACGATTGCATATGTGATAGAAGCGCCCGGGCCACAACCCCCGGCCGGGTTTCAACGCTTCGTCGGGATGACTAAGGTCTGCCCGAGCAGGGGAATCGCGTGGCGCATATCATCGTCGTCGGTAACGAAAAGGGCGGGTCTGGCAAATCCACGACCTCGATGCATGTTGCGACCGCGCTGGCGCGGATGGGCCACCGGGTGGGCGCGCTGGACCTGGACGTGCGGCAGCGCAGCTTCGGCCGCTACCTGGAAAATCGTGCGGCCTTTCTGGCGCGCGAAGGGCTGGATCTGCCCACGCCACGGTTGGCGGACCTGTCACGCGACGTCGCCCAGGGCGAGGACCCGCTGTCGGCGGCGATGGCCAGTCTGGACGACGTCTGCGATTTCATCCTGATCGACTGCCCCGGGTCGCACACCCGGCTCAGCCAGATGGCGCACGCGCTGGCCGACACGCTGATCACCCCGATGAACGACAGTTTCATCGACTTTGACCTGCTGGCCCGCATGGCACCCGACGGCAAGGTGCTGGGACCGTCCATCTATGCAGAGATGGTCTGGAACGCGCGTCAGCTGCGCGGACAGGCCGGTGCCGGGCCGATCGACTGGCTGGTTCTGCGCAATCGTCTTGGTACCCAGGAAATGCACAACAAGCGCAAGGTCGGCAGCGCGCTGACCAGCCTGTCGCGCCGGATCGGCTTTCGGGTGGCCGCAGGCTTTGCCGAGCGGGTCATCTTCCGCGAACTGTTCCCCCGTGGCCTGACCCTGCTGGACCTGCGCGACATCGGGACGACACAGCTGTCCATGTCGAACATCGCGGCACGGCAGGAATTGCGCGACCTCATCACGGAACTGCGACTGCCCGGTGTTGACGCAAGGTTTTGACCGGACGACGGCGGCCGGCTCCATTGTTGGACAGCCCCTGCGTTGTTAGGTTGGCGTGGCAACTTGAACCGGATTTCGGATGTCACCTCACCTGCGCTTGGCTGCCCTGCTGCTGGCCGTGGGCGCTTGGTCGGCCGGTTTGCCGATGGCGGGCGGCCTTGCGGGTGCCGCGCGGGCAGAGGATGCGCCCCCGGCCGCGAGTTCAGCGGAGATCGTGCCGACGGTGACCGTGACCCCCGCCAGTCGCGAGCCGGTGGAGGAACGCGTGCCCCTCTCCGGGACACTGGTCGCCCGGCAAGAGGTGCAAGTCTATCCGCAGGTTTCGGGATACGAGGTGACCGAGCTTCTGGCCGAGGTCGGTGACCGGGTCGAGCAGGGCCAGCCGCTGGCCCGGCTGTCCGACGCCACGCTGTCGGCCCAGCTGGCCCAGGCAGAGGCCGAGCATGCCCGGGCGCAGGCGAGCATCAGCCAGGCCGAGAGCCAGATCGCCAGCACCGCCGCCGCCGCCGAACAGGCCGCCACGGCGCTGGACCGCGCCCAGCGTCTGAAGGACAGCGGCAACGCGCCGCAGGCCACGCTGGATCAGGCCATCGCGGCCGAGGCATCGGCCACGGCGGCAGCGGCGTCCGCCCGCGACGGGCTGACGGTCGCGCGCGCCGGGCTGGCCCAGGCTGACGCCGCGCTGATGATCGCGCGCCTGAACCTGGAACGGACCACGATCAGGGCACCTGTCGCGGCGCTGGTCACCGAGCGGAACGTCCAGTTGGGCGCATTGTCGGGTGGCGCGACGACGCCGATGTTCCGGCTGATCGCGAACGGCGAGATCGAGATGGAGGGCGAGGTTCTGGAGACAGCGCTGGCCGGTCTGCAGGTGAGCGACCCGGCCGAGCTCTCGGCGGCCGGGGTGGGCCCCATCACCGGCGAGGTGCGCCTGATCCCGGCCAGCGTCGATCCGGTGACGCGGCTGGGCATCGTCCGGGTGTCGCTGCCCCAGGACGAGCGGCTGCGCATCGGCCTGTTCGCCAGCGGCTGGCTGATCCTTGACCGGCGAGAGGCGGTCACGGTCCCCGCCACGGCGGTGCTCGCCGACAGCGGCGGCGACCGGGTACAGGTGGTCCGCGACGGGCGGGTCGAAACCCGCGTCGTCCGGGCCGGGGTGTTGTGGAACGGCAGGCGCGAGATCCTGGAGGGTCTGACCGAGGGCGAATTGGTGATGCTGCGCGCCGGCGCCTTCTTCCGCGATGGCGACCCGGTCCGACCGGTCGACGAGGTCCAGGCTGCCCGGCTGACGGCCGGTGAACTCACGACGCCGCCCGGAGCGACCGGTGCGGCAGGGGGTTCCGGCGGCATGTCCGCCCAGGCTGCATCCGTGACCACGGCAGCGGCCCAAGGTCCGACGACGGCAAACAGCCCGGGAGACGCAGGCGCGGACGTGACGGGGCAACCATGAAGACGGGGCGACCATGAACCTGTCAACCTGGTCGATCCGTCACCCGGTGCCGCCCATCGCCATCTTTCTGGTTCTGCTGATCGTCGGGGCGGTGAGCTTCCTTCGCCTGCCGGTCACGGCGATGCCGAACGTTGACTTGCCCATCGTCACTGTGACCGTCGGGCAGCCCGGTGCGGGGCCCAGCGAACTCGTGTCCCAGGTCGCGCGACCCATCGAGGATTCGATCGCGGCCGTGACGGGGGTGCGCCACATCAGCACGACCGCGATGGACAGCGCGTTGACCATCACCGTCGAGTTCGAGCTGGAAACCGACAGCGACCGCGCCCTGAACGACGTCAAGGACGCCGTGTCGAACGTGCGATCCGACCTGCCGGACTCGATCCTCGAGCCGATCGTCCGACGCCTCGACGTGACCGGGATGCCCATCCTGACCTATGCGGTCAGCGACCAGACCCGCTCGATCGAGGACCTGTCGACGTTCGTCGACGATGTGATCGGCCGAGAGCTGTCCACGGTTGACGGGGTTGGCAAGACCAGCCGGATCGGGGGCGCCGACCGGGAGATCAAGGTCGACCTCGATCCCGACCGGATGCTGGCCCTTGGCCTGACGGCCGCTGACGTGTCCGGTCAGCTCAGGCTGCGCAACATCGATATGGGTGGCGGCCGCGGCGATCTGGCGGGCAAGGAATTCTCGATCCGGACGCTCGGATCCGCCGACACGGTCGCGCAGCTCGCCGCGACCCCCATCACCATCGGTGGCGGCCGCACCGTCCGGCTGGACCAGTTGGGCGAGGTCGTCGACGGGGCAAGCGAGCAGCGGACCTTTGCCCTGCTGGACGGGCGTCCGGTGGTGGCATTCGGCGTGTACCGGGCTACGGGGCAGTCCGACCTGCTCGCGGGGGACGGCACCAAGGAACGGCTTGCCGAGATCGCCGCGCGCTATCCGAACACCCGGATCACCCTGATCGACGATTCCACGACCTACACCTCGCAGAGCTATCATTCGGCCATGGACACGCTCCTCGAGGGGGCGGCACTGGCGGTGATTGTGGTGCTGCTGTTCCTGCGGAACTGGCGCGCGACGCTGATCGCCGCGACGGCCCTGCCCTTGTCCGTGATCCCGACCTTCTTCGTGATGGACATGCTCGGCTTCACCCTGAACGGGATCAGTCTGCTGGGGATCACGCTCGTCACCGGCATCTTGGTCGACGACGCGATCGTCGAGATCGAGAACATCGTCCGGCATATCCAGATGGGTGCCCCGGCCTATGAGGCGGCCGAGGAGGCGGCGGTCGAGATCGGCACGACGGTGATCGCGATCAGCTTTTCGATCGTCGCGGTGTTCGCACCGGTCAGCTTCATGGGGGGAATTGCCGGACAATATTTCAAGCAGTTCGGCCTGACGGTCGCCGTGGCCGTCCTGTTCTCGCTGCTGACCGCCCGCATCATCACGCCGATGCTCGCTGCCTACTTCATGCGCAGCGGTGGCCATGCGCACGAGGCGCGGGACGGTTTCGTGATGCGCGGGCTGATGCGTGTCCTGCGCTGGACCATGCGGCACCGCCTTGTCACGCTGCTGCTGGGGCTGGGCGTGTTTGCCGGATCGATCTATTCGGCGACGCTGCTGCCCACCGAGTTCATGGCGCCGTCTGATCAGGGCCGCAGCCAGATCCAGCTGGAACTGCCGCCGGGCGCCACCGTCAGCCAGACCGAGGACATGGCGCGCAGCCTGTCTGCAAGGTTTGCCGAGGTGCCCGAAGTGCAGTCGGTGTTTGTCGAGGGCGGTGCCACCGAGGTGTCCAAGGCCCGGCTGATGGTCAATTACGGCAAGAAGGACACCCGCGAGCGGTCTCAGTTCGAGATCGAGGATCAGCTGAAACGAGAACTTGCGGACACCCCCGACGTCCGGCTGAACTTCCAGAACCAGGAAGGCGGCAACGACCTGTCGATCAGCGTTCTGGCGGATAGCGAAGAGGCTGCAGCGCAGGCAGCTGACCGCCTGGCGGCCGAGATGAAGCAGCTGGGGTCCCTGGAAGGGGTGACCTCGTCGTCCAACCTGCGACGCCCCGAGATCCAGATCCGCCCGCGCGACGAGATCGCCGCGCAACTCGGCGTGTCGGCCAGCACCCTCGCCCAGACGCTGCTGGTCGCCACGCTGGGCGACAGCGAGGCGAACCTGGCGAAGTTCAACGCGGGTGACGAACAGGTCCCGATCGTCGTGCGCCTGAACGAGGCGGCGCGACAGGATCTGATGAAGTGCCAGAACCTGCGCGTCCCGTCGTCAGCCGGACAGGTGCCGCTGTTCGCGGTGGCGGATGTGACCCTGTCCGCCGGCGCGACACAGATCGAGCGTTATGACCGCCGCTACAAGACCAGCGTGTCGGCCAACCTGACGGACGGCGCGGTCCTGGGGCCGGTCTCGGCCGAGGTGCAGGCGCTGCAGGATCGGATCGATCTGCCGCCCGGCACCGAATTCGAAAGCTCCGGCGACGCCGAGATCATGGGCGAGGTGTTCAGCGCCTTCGGCACGGCGATGGGCGCGGGCGTCCTGCTGGTCTACGTCGTACTGGTGCTGCTGTTCCACAGCTTCGTGACCCCGATCTCGATCCTGCTGTCGCTGCCCCTGGCCATCGGCGGCGCCATCCTGGCGCTGTACGTCACCGGCTATGCCATCGGCATGCCAGTGGTGATCGGGTTCCTGATGCTGATCGGCATCGTCACCAAGAACGCGATCATGCTGGTCGAATTCGCGCTGGCGGCGATGGAGGCTGGGGCTACCAAGCGGGACGCAATCCTCGATGCGGTCCACAAGCGCGCCCGACCGATCATCATGACCACCATCGCCATGGCCGCCGGCATGCTGCCCTCCGCGCTGTCCACCGCCGAAGGGTCCGAGTTCCGGTCCCCGATGGCCATTGCGGTGATCGGCGGGCTGTTGCTGTCGACGCTGCTGTCGCTGCTGTTCGTGCCGTCGCTGTTCTCGATCCTGCACGGTCTGCAGCGGCGGCTTGGCGGCTGGATCAGCCGACGGATCGGATTGAACCGCGCAACCGAACCGCAGCCCGCTGAATAGCAGCGGAGCGTGTGACTGGGCCCTTATACCGGCGCCCCAATTGCCTGCTGCCCACCAGAACACCTGCAGGGGCTGGCGACGGCGATTGCGGAATGCAGCGGTGGAACGCCGGAACCCGCCCGCTGATCTTGGAAGCGACCTGACGGTCAATCAAGTGCCGTAATAACGCTCCCGGTTAGGCGAGCATGCCGATCGGATTTTCCAGATGCTCGACGATAGCCGCCAGCAGCTGCGCCCCCAAGGCGCCGTCGATGACGCGGTGATCCACGGACAGCGTCATCGACATCACGTTGCGGATGACGACGGCACCGTCCTCGACGACCGGGGTCTGGATCCCGGTGCCGACCGCAAGGATCGCACCGTGCGGCGGGTTGATGACGGCGTCAAAATTCTCGATCCCGAACATCCCGAGATTCGAGATCGCAAAGCTGCCGCCCTGATATTCGTGCGGCGCGAGCTTCTTCGACTTGGCGCGGCCGGCCAGGTCCTTCATCTCGGCGGACAAGGTGGATAGCGTCTTCTTGTCGGCATCCTTCAGGACCGGGGTGAAAAGCCCGCCTTCCACGGCGACGGCAACGGCGACGTCGGACGGCTTCAGCTTGATGATCCGGTCGCCAGCCCAGACCGCATTCGCGTCCGGCACCTGCTGCAGCGCCAGCGCGCAGGCCTTGATGATAAAGTCGTTGACCGACAGTTTCACATTGCGGGACTGAAGCTGCGCGTTCAGGGTCGCGCGGAACTCCATCAGCGCGTCCAGCTTCGCGCTGCGGCGCAGATAGAAATGCGGAATGGTCTGCTTTGCCTCGCCCAGACGCGCGGCGATGGTGCGGCGCATGCCGTCCAGCGTCACCTCCTCGGTGTCGCGCCCCTCGAGCATCTTGCGCACGGTCTCGTAGCCCATGCCCTGCGGGGCGGCGGCGGCCGCAGCAGCCCGGGCCGGCGCCTGGACCTCCGATACGGCCTCGGCTTGCGGCGTCGCCTTGGCGGCAGCCGCGCTGGGCTGCGCCTTGTCGACATCGGCCCGAACGATCCGGCCGTTCGGCCCGGATCCGCTGATCGCCGCCAGATCGATCCCCCGCTCTGCCGCGATACGGCGTGCCAGCGGGGACGCGAAGATGCGATCGCCCTTGTCGCGAGGGGCAGGCGATGCAGTCCGTTGGTCAGATTTGGCCGTATCCTGCGCGTCGGCCTGACCATCGGCCGACCGGGGCGCGTCGGCGTTTCCGCCGTAACCCTTGGCGGGACCGTCTTCGGCAACGGGCGCGGACGCGGACGCGGACTGGTCAGGCGCGGAAGTCGAGACACCGACGGAGTCCGCCGCGTCGGCGCTTTCCCCCTCCTCCAGCAGAACCGCGATCGGGGTGTTCACCTTCACGCCCTGGGTCCCCTCGGCAACCATGATCTTGCCGATGGTCCCCTCGTCGACGGCCTCGAATTCCATCGTCGCCTTGTCGGTCTCGATCTCGGCCAGCACGTCGCCGGACTTGACCTCGTCGCCTTCCTTGACCAGCCACTTGGCCAGCGTCCCCTCTTCCATCGTGGGGGACAGGGCGGGCATCAGGATTTCCGTTGGCATCTCGTGCCCTCCCTTACTTGTAGGTGACCTTCTTGACCGCCTGGACGACCTCGTCGGCCGTGATCAGCGCGAGCCTCTCCAGGTTGGCCGCATAGGGCATGGGCACGTCCTTGCCGGTGCAGTTGATCACCGGCGCGTCCAGCCAGTCAAAGGCGTTCTCCATCAGCCAGGCGCTGATGTGATTGCCGATCGAACCCACCGGAAAGCCTTCCTCCACCGTCACGCAGCGGTTGGTCTTCTTCACCGATGTCAGCACCGACTGGTAGTCGATGGGGCGCAGCGTCCGCAGGTCGACGACCTCCGCCTCGATCCCCTGCCCCGCCAGCGCTTCGGCCGCTTCCAGAGCATGCGCCACGCCGATGCCGAAACTGACCAGCGTCACGTCCGACCCGCTGCGGACGACGTGCGCCTTCCCGAACGGAATGGTGAAGTCATCCAGCACGGGCACGTCGAAGCTGCGGCCATACAGGATCTCGTTCTCCAGAAAGATCACCGGGTTGGGATCGCGGATCGCCGTCTTCAGCAGTCCCTTTGCGTCCGCCGCCGAATAGGGCTGCACGACCTTCAGCCCCGGAATGGCCGCGTACCACGCCGCATAATCCTGGCTGTGCTGGGCCCCGACGCGCGCGGCGGCGCCGTTCGGGCCCCGGAACACGATGGGACAGCCCATCTGGCCGCCCGACATGTAGAGCGTCTTGGCGGCCGAGTTGATGACGTGGTCGATCGCCTGCATGGCGAAGTTGAAGGTCATGAACTCGACGATGGGGCGCAGACCGCCGAATGCCGCACCGACCCCAAGCCCTGCAAAGCCGTGCTCGGTGATAGGCGTGTCGACCACGCGGCGCGGTCCGAACCGGTCCAGCAATCCCTGGCTGATCTTGTAGGCGCCCTGGTACTCTCCGACCTCCTCCCCCATCAGGAAGACAAGATCGTCGCGCTCCATCTCCTCGGCCATCGCCTCGCGCAGGGCCTCGCGAACGGTCATCTGGCGCATTTCCGTTCCCTCGGGCCAGTCCGGGGATTGCTGCGGTTCGGGGGTATTGACCGCCTCGACCGCAGACTTGGCCGCAGCCGGCGCGCGCCCTGGCGCCTCGCCGGTCTCGTCCCTGCTGCTTTCACCGGAGGCCGCCTCAGTGGCGTTGTCCGACTTGCCGGTCTTCGATCCGGCGTCACGCTGCGCGGGGCCAGTGTCCTCGGCGCTCTCGCCTTCTTCCAGCAGCGTGGCGATGGGGGTATTGACTTTCACCCCTTCGGTTCCCTCGGCCACCATGATCTTGCCGATGGTCCCCTCGTCGACCGCCTCGAACTCCATCGTCGCCTTGTCGGTTTCGATCTCGGCCAGCACGTCGCCGGATTTCACCTCGTCGCCTTCTTTGACCAGCCACTTGGCCAGCGTCCCCTCCTCCATCGTGGGGGACAGGGCGGGCATCAGGATTTCCGTTGGCATCGTCACTCCCCCTCAGGCCTGCGCATCGGCATAGATGTCGGTCCACAGTTCCTCGACCGGCGGTTCGGGGCTTTCGCGTGCGAACTCCGCGGAGTCGTTCACGATTTCCTTGATTTCCTTGTCCACGGCCTTGAGATCCTCGTCCGACGCGTGGCCCCCGGTCATCAGCAGTTGCCGGACATGCTCGATCGCATCCTTCTCGTCGCGCATCTTCTGGACCTCTTCCCGGGTGCGGTACTTGGCCGGGTCGGACATCGAGTGGCCGCGATAGCGATAGGTCATCATTTCCAGGATGTACGGGCCATTGCCATCGCGACAATGCTCAACAGCCTTCTGACCGGCGGCCTTCACGGCCAGAACGTCCATTCCGTCCACCTGCTCGCCCGGAATGCCGAACGCCTCGCCGCGACCGTAGAACGTCGTCGACTTGGTGGAGCGGGCGACCGAGGTGCCCATCGCGTACTGGTTGTTCTCGATCACGAAGATCACCGGCAGGTCCCACAGCTCGGCCATGTTGTAGGCTTCGTAGACCTGCCCCTGGTTGGCGGCGCCGTCCCCGAAATAGGTGAAGGTGACGTTGTCGTTGCCGCGGTACTTGTCGGAGAACGCCAGGCCGGCCCCCAGCGGCACCTGAGCGCCGACGATCCCGTGCCCGCCATAGAAATGCTTTTCACGGCTGAACATGTGCATGCTGCCGCCCTTGCCCTTGGAATAGCCGCCGATGCGGCCGGTCAGTTCGGCCATCACCCCGCGCGGATCCATGCCGGACGCCAGCATATGGCCATGGTCGCGATAGCTGGTGATCCGCTTGTCGCCTTCCTTTGCCGTCGCCTCTAGCCCGACCACGACCGCCTCCTGCCCGATATAGAGGTGGCAGAAACCGCCGATCAGCCCCATGCCGTACAGCTGGCCCGCCTTTTCCTCGAACCGGCGTATCAGCAGCATGTCCCGGTAGAGTTTCAGCAGTTCGTCGCGCGAGATGTTCGGGGCGGCGTCCTCGTCTTTCGCCTGGGCAGCAGCTTTACGTGCCATGCGGGCTCCTCCGGCAAGGGATAGTTCAGCGTTAAACCAACGCTAGCGCGCTGCCCGGCGGCCCGCAAGTCAGCGGATGAGGATCTCGTCGGGGCGCGCATAGCCAAGAAGATTGCGTGCGCGTTCGTCAAGCAGATCCAGGTCCAGGTAATCGTCCGAGAGCCGCCGCGTCAGGTTTTTCATGCGGTCGACTTCCGCCTGCAGGTTGTCCCGGTCGGCCATCAGCTCGGCTGTCTCGGCGCCCAGTTGTACGCGCCGCAGGATGCCGGACGGCCCCTGGACGGCCGCAAAGGCAAAATAGACGGCCAGCATCATCATCAGCGCAAAGAAGATCAGCGCGCTGAGCGAAAGGCGGGATTGCGTCATGAGCCGGGTCCGTCCGATGGTCCGCACGATCCTGACACGGCACGCGCGGGGTGTGAACACCAGACGGCGTACGCCTCAGGCGAATTTCGTGTCAGCGTTGCGCCGCGCCCAGACGAGAGGGCGGATTGCGGCCGGATCCCCCAGACGGATCGTCGCCATCCGCCATTTGCGTCCCATTGGGGCCCGATCCGGCGGCGCCGACCGGCGAGCGCGGCATCGACTTTCCGAACTCGGGTCTGCGGTGCGTGTCGGGGGTGTCGTCCGTGTCGTCGCCAGGGAGGTCGTCATCGGCGAGACGGTCCTCGCCGTCCTGATCCTGAGGCAGCCGCTCGGGCACGTGGGTGCGATCCGGGACGGTCTGCGCCGCAGGATGCTGATCGTCGGACGGACCGTCCGGCCAGCTCGACGGCGGGTCGAACCGCTCCGCTGGATCGGGGCGCATCGCTGCCGCAGCCGCCGAAGCGTCGCCGGACGGGGACAGCCCGCCTGCAGAGCCGACGTGGGCATCGGCTGGGATCACGTGGCGATGCATCTGCGGGACCTCTGCAGGTGCGGCCGTCAACTGGCCGTGCCCGTGCTCACTGATCTGGACATGATCGGCCCTCGGCGGCGTGAGCGAACGGCGGAACACCAGAACATTGTGGTACACGGTCGTCCGGCTCGTCAGGCCGCTGCGCTCCTCACAGGGCAACGTCTCGGCGCGCACATATTCCCACCCGTTTGCCGCCATCCGGTTCATTGCCATCAGCAACGCATAGCTGAACCGCTCGGCCCCCGTCTTGGCGCCGCGTGCTTTTTCCCCCCGCGTCGGGGCGGGAATCACCGTGTATTCGAACTGCTGCACGCGCGCCTCCGTTGCATTGCGGTCCTGCAAATAAAGCATTTGCCGCGCCCGGACCACAAGCAGGGGCTGCAAGCTAGTTTACAGGCCTAGCTTCTGCCCAACGATCTGGTTGACCGCGGCCGGATTAGCCTTGCCCCCTGTCGCTTTCAGGACCTGCCCGGTGAACCACCCGGCGAGCTTGGGGTTCGCCTTGGCCTTTTCGACCTGCGCGGGGTTGGCGGCGATGATCTCGTCGACGGCGGCCTCGATCGCGCCCAGATCGGTGACCTGCTTCATGCCCCGCGCCGCCGCGATCTCGGCCGGGTCGCCGCCCTCGGTCCAGACGATCTCGAACAGGTCCTTGGCCATCTTGCCCGAGATCTCGCCGGAACCGATCAGGTCCAGGATGCCGCCAAGCTGGGTGGCCGAAACCGGCGAGGCGCCGATGTCCAGCCCCTCTTTTCTCAGCCGTCCGAACAGGTCGTTGATCACCCAGTTCGCCGCCTGCTTCCCGTCGCGCCCTGCCGCCACGCTCTCGAAGAAGTCGGCGTTCTCGACCTCGGCGGTCAGCACGCCCGCGTCGTATTCGGACAGGCCAAGCTCGGTGACAAACCGCGCCTTCTTCTCGTCGGGCAGCTCGGGCAAGGCCGCAGCGATGTCGTCCACCCATGCCTGGTCGAGCTCGAGCGGCAGCAGGTCGGGGTCCGGGAAATAGCGGTAATCATGCGCTTCTTCCTTCGATCGCATGGACCGCGTCTCTCCCCGGTCGGGGTCGTAGAGCCGGGTTTCCTGGACGACGGTACCGCCATCCTCGATGATCGCGATCTGGCGCCGCGCCTCGTGCTCGATCGCCGCCTGAATGAACCGCAGCGAGTTCATGTTCTTGATCTCGCAACGCGTTCCCAGCACCGAGTGGTCGCCGCTCGCCTGGTAGCGTTCGTAGTCGCCCGGCCTGCAGACCGAGACGTTCACGTCGGCGCGCAGGTTGCCGTTCTGCATGTTGCCGTCGCAGGTGCCCAGATAGCGCATGATCTGACGCAGCTTGGCGACATAGGCCGCCGCCTCTTCCGGGCCGCGAATGTCCGGTCGGCTGACGATTTCCATCAGCGCGACGCCGGTGCGGTTCAGGTCGACGAAGGACAGCGCCGGGTCCATGTCGTGGATCGACTTCCCGGCGTCCTGTTCCAGGTGGATACGCTCGATGCGGACCCGGCGCGCGACCCCGGGGGCCATGTCCACGATCACCTCGCCCTCGCCCACGATCGGGTGGTAGAGTTGGCTGATCTGATAGCCCTGTGGCAGGTCCGGGTAGAAATAGTTCTTGCGATCGAAGGCGCTGATCAGGTTGATCGCCGCCTTCAACCCGAGCCCGGTGCGAACCGCCTGCTCCACGCAGAACTCGTTGATCACCGGCAGCATGCCGGGCATCGCCGCATCGACGAAGCTGACATTGCTGTTGGGTTCGGCGCCGAAGGTCGTCGACGCGCCGGAAAACAGCTTCGCGTTCGACGCGACCTGGGCGTGCACTTCCAGCCCGATGACCAGTTCCCAGTCGCCGGTGGCGCCGGAAATTACCCTCGCTTCGGGTGCGGTATAGCTGAGGTGGTCGAGCATCTTGGCCTCCGGCAGGATTGGTGGTTTTCTAGGCCGCAGTGCCGCAAGGGGCAAGGCGGGTCGCTCGCCTTGGCCGGAACGCGCGGTGGTTTCGGGCCGCGTCACGGACCCGGAACGAACCCCAGGACGGGAAGGAACTCGGATGCAAAGACTGATGGCAGCGCTGGTGCTGGCCGCGGGGCTGGCGGGGTGCGACACCGCCGCGGTGCGTCAGGCGGTCACCGCGCCCACGATCGTGCCATCCGAACGGCCCGGAATCGGCGCGACGGTGCTGTCGGCGCTGCCGGGGATCCAGCCCGGCATGACGCTCGCCTGGTCCGGACAGACGCAGTCCGACGAATGGACCGCCGCGACGCTGGAGGCGCTGCAGACCGAGGGCGTTTCCCTGCTCTCGGCGATGCCCGCCGATGTACTGGAGTATTGTCCCGGCTACTCCAGACAATCGCCACAGGACCGCGCCGCTTTCTGGGCCGGATTCCTGTCCAAGGTAGCCAGTGTGGAAAGTGGCTGGAACCCGCTGGCGAAGCGGGGCGACGCCGTCGGCATGCTGGGCATCACGCCCCGTGTCGCGCAAAGCCACGGCTGCTCTGCAAGTCTGCTGGACGTGCGGGAGAACCTGAAATGCGGTGTGCGGATCATGGCCCGCAACGTTGTCCGGGACGGCACCATCGGCGGTACTGACGCAGACGGCGCGTCCCGGGGCTGGCGCGGCGTGACCCGCGACTGGCTGTCGTTGCGATCGGCCGCGCGGCGCAGCGACGTGGCCAGCTGGACCCGGCGTCAAAGCTATTGTCGCTGACCTGACACCGGGGCGTCGGCCGCCGACGGTCCGCTGGACCGTCCTCCCGGCCGGGCGGTGAACGGGACGCTCAACCCGTGCTCGGGTTCTTCGTCCTGCTCGCCGTCGGCGTTCTCGGCGATGGTCCCCCTGCCGTGTGCGAAGCGTTCGATCAGCGCGTTCTCCATCGCCGCATTCAATGCGCGGGACCGGTCCACATAGGCCTGGTTTTCCTCTGTCGGGACGTCAGGCTTCCACACCTCCGCCAGTTCCCGCAGCGACAGCCGATCGTGGCGGTAGAATATCCGCTCGAGCTCGGCGGCCTCGTAGTTCGACAGCCCCGCATCCTCCAGCACATAGCGGCCGGCCCGCAGGCTGCTGTCGAACATCTCGCGGACGATATGGTCGGCGCCAGCCTCGTACAGCTGGTAGACATTCACGCGGTCACGCGCCCGCGCCACGATCTTCAGGTCCGGCCGACGTTCGCGCGCATAGCGGACCAGCCGCAGGTTGGCCGCCGGGTCGCCCAGCGTCGCCACCAGGATGCGCGCCTTGTCCAGCCCGGCCGCCGCCAGGATCTCGGGTCGGGTCGGGTCGCCGAAATATCCCTTGAACCCGAAACGACGCATCAGCTGGATGGTTTTCAGATCATGATCCAGGACCGTCGTCTTGAAGCCCGACATGGTCACCAGCCGATTGACGACCTGCCCGAACCGGCCCATCCCGGCGATGATGATCGGCTGCTGATCCTCGATCGGGTCGGCGCCGTGCTGCACCCTATCCTCGGCAAACCACACGATCAGCCGGTCATGCAGGATGAACAGCAGCGGCGTCGCCAGCATCGACAGGGCGATCACCAGCAGGAACGCCGCCGCGACCTCCGGCGTCAGGATCGTCAGCGCGACCGCGTACGAGGCCAGCACGAACCCGAATTCGCCGGCCTGGGCGAGGCCCAGCGTGAACAGTGTCCGGTCGCGTCGCGGCATGTCGGTCGCGCGCGCAATGAAGAACAGGACCAGCGCCTTGATCGCGATCAGCGCCGTGGTCACGCCGATGATCGTCACCGGATGGTTCGCGAGCAGGGAAAAATCCATGCCCGCGCCAACCGTGATGAAGAACAGCCCCAGCAACAGTCCCTTGAACGGGCTGATCTGCGCCTCGAGTTCGTGCCGGAACTCGGACCCAGCCAGCATCATGCCTGCCAGAAACGTCCCCAGCGCCGGTGACAGCCCGACCAAATTCATGAGCGAGGCGATGGCCACGACGATCAGCAGCGCCAGCGCGGTATCCATTTCCAGCAGCCGCGCCGAATGGACGAAACGGAACAACGGGCGAAAGAGATAGTTGCCCGCAAGGATGATCGCCGCGACTGCCCCGAGCGTCACCGACGCCGCAGCCCAGCCCGGCAGGTCGGCGATCAGCGTCACCTCGCCGTGCGCGGCCGCGCCATGGGTCGCCCCGGTCGCAAGCAGCGGCATCAGCGCGATCATCGGGATCACCGCGATGTCCTGGGTCAGCAGCACGGCGAAGGTCGCGCGACCGCCGCCGGTCTGCATCAGCGATTTTTCGGACAGGGTCTGCAGCACGATCGCGGTCGAACTCAGCGACAGGATCATCGCCAGTGTCAGCGCCACCTGAAAGCTCTGGTTCAGCGCCATCGCCGCAAGCGTCAGCAACACAATCGTGCCCAGAAGCTGCGCGCCGCCGAGTCCGATCAGACGCTGGCGCATGTCCCACAAGGCCCGCGGCTCAAGTTCAAGGCCGATGAGGAACAGCATCATGACGACGCCGAATTCCGCGAAGTGCTGCAGCTCGGTCATGTCGCCGTCCGTCCCGGTCAGGCCCATCACCGGCCCGATCAGGATTCCCGCGATCAGATAACCAAGCACCGACCCCAGCCCGAGCCGGGCCGAGATCGGAACTGCAATCACCATTGTCGCAAGATAGACAGTGGCGAGCAGCAGGAATGAGGCCATCAGCGCCCGCCGAGAATGGGCAGATCGTGCTGCCGTCCGCCCTTCACATAGCTGACCCGGCCCTTGCCGATTGCATTGATCGGGCCGCCGTCGATCTTGTCACCCAGCCGCACGGTGACGATCTTGCCGCTGCGCAGCCGGATCAGCGCACGGCTGGCGCGCCCCGCGCCGATGACGCCGATAACCTGGGTCTTGCCCAGGTCGAGCCCGCCAACCGTGGCGTTCTTGGTCACCATGTTCGACTGCGGCGTACGGGCCGTCGTGGCCGCCACCTCCGGCTCGGCATCGGCCTCGGGTGGCTTGTAGCTGCCGGTTCTGGCGATGGCCGCGCGTTCCTCGGCGGCAGCCTGGGACCGCGCCCTAGCCTCGGCGGCGGCCCTGGCCTCGGCGTCGCGGCGCGCATCCGCCGTCGCCTGGGCGCGCGCGCGCTGCTCGGCCTGTGACTGCAACTGCTGGTCGATCCGCTGCCGGTCCGCCTGAGCCGCCTGGCCCGCGGGGGGACCTGCCACCGGTGCGTTGGCCGGTGGCGCAACATCGGGATCTCGCCGAATCTCCTCCGGACGCCGTCCCGGGGCAGCGATGGATCGTGCGGCGGCTAGGGCGATGGCCTCGGCCGTGCTGTCCTGCCCGATCCCCGCGTCTCCTGACGGCACCGGCGTGATACGCGGACGGGCACGCGGGCTCGGCGAGGTCCCAAGACTGGCCAGCGATACCCCGCCCGGACTGACGGCGGTCCCGGAGACCGCCGCCGCAACGGCGCTGTCGACGGCGGCACTGTCCGTCACAGCGGCGGCAGTGGCACCAGCGCTGCGGGAGGCTTTCCCTGCACGAGGGCTGCGCACGGGACGGCCGTTCGCGGCCGCGACGGCACGGACCGACGCCGCCTCGGCCACAGCGGCGTCGATCGCCGACGATGTGGACGCCGGACTTGCGTCGCGCGCCTTGCGGGGCGGAGCGGCCGCCTGGGTCAGCGCCGACTCGATCGCGGACCGCGTTACGGCATCGCTGCGCGTTGGGCTCGAGCCAGCTGCCTTGGGACGGCGCGTCGGGCGAAGCTCCGCCAGCCGCGGAGCCGGAGTATAGAAGTCTGCAACGGCCCGCGGCCAGACAGCGGGTGCCAGCCGGGACATCGACGCGACTTGGATCACCTGCACCCGTGGAACGATCAGCGCCGCGCTCTCTGGTCTGCGCGGCGGTCGGGTGCCGGACGGGATCGGGGCCGGTTCCGGCGCGGCCTGCGGCGACCCGCCACTCGGGGACGCGGGACTTGTCGCGGGCGGAGGTGTCGCCCCCGAAGTCGTGCCGATCCTCGGACGCGGGGCGGGCTGCGCCGCCCCGCTGCCGGACGCCGGCACCTCAGGCCGCGCAGACGTCGTCTCGACAGACGCGGCGGGTTCGGGCCGTGCCGGCTTGGCAGCCGGGCGGGGGGCCTCGCGCGGCGCCGTGCCGCTGGTCGCCGCCGATGCGGTGGGCGGCGGGTCGGCCGAGGTCGCCGGCGGACGTGCAGGTGCCGGGCGCGACGGCAATGCTGCGGGCGGGCTAGCCGGCGTCGCGTCGACAGGTGCGGATGCTGACCCTGAAGCGGCCGTTCCCGGTTCGCCCCCTTCGACTGCGCTACTTGTAGCCGTCACGGGAGCCGTGCCGGCGCTTGCCGGCGCGTCGGCCGCCGCAGCATTGGCCTCGGCCAACGCCGCGTCGATATCGGCCGGATTGACTTGGGGAACCGGATCGGGACGAGCGGCCGGCTCGGTCTGGTCAACGATCGCGGCCTCGTTCCCCGCGGCTGGCACCATCGTGTCATCCTGAGCTGCGGGCCCGGTGCCGTCGGTCGCTCGTGCCGCGTCCTGTGGGTCAGTGATCGGGGAAGCGGTTGCTGGCGCTGCATCGGCTGGCTGATCCGCAGCGGATTCGCCAAGCGGCGGCTCAGCCTGGATGGGCTGGTCGGGGGTCAGTTGAGCGACCGCGGCTTCGCTCTGGCTTATCGCTGGCGCGTCCTCGCTGGTCGATGCCGGCTCTGCCGCAGTCAACGCCGACCCCGCTGCGGACGCGTCTGGCGATGCGGCACCGGTTGCTATCGACCCGGCTGCGCTCGTCTCACGCGATAGCGCCTCGGGCGGTGCGGGCTGGACCGGGACCGTACGGATCGTGGTGACCGGCTCGACCGCGGACGATCCAGTGGCAGGTGTCGTTGCCGCATCAGGCGCGGCGGCCGATGGCAACTCGGCCACGTTCGGCGGCGCAGGCTCGTCCTGACCAGTCGCGCCGGCGGGCGCCTCCGTCTCTGCCGGCGGGACCTCCGCGGCCGATTCCAAGGGCACGGACGTGACGGTGGCAGCCTCGTCGGCGTCGAGCACCGCCTGACTGACCGGAGCGGCCAGAGGCTCGGGGTCCGAGCTGCCGAACCCCCAGATCAGGGCCAGCCCCACGATCAGCGCACCGAGCATAAGCAGCAGGGTACCGGTCCCGCCCCGCTGTCCGGGCTTCCGAGCAAATTCAGTCCCCGGGGGTGCGCGGTGGATGTGCGGCGCAATTCCCTGGCCGTGCACTGGCACCGCCGCATCCAGTCGGGACGGCGACGTGGCTCCGCGCGCCAAGGTCGGGGCGGAGGTCGCAACGGCGCCGCCGGCAGCCTGCCGTGCAGGCCCGGTCCCGCGCGCACCAACAGGGTGGACGGGTTTACCCACGGATTGAAGCGGCTTGGCCGAACCGACGGTGGCGGAGGCGCTGCCCGCCGCGGCGATAGCGGCCGCGGCACGGGCGGGAGTAACCGGCGCACCCTTCTTTGCCGCCTTGTCGCCGGCAACTGCCCCGGGGGACGTGACCTCTCGTGCGGGTCGCGCCGGCCCTGCCTTGGCGACTGCCGGGGCGCCCGCTGTCGCGGTTGGTGGCGGGGCATCTTCGGCCGGCGGATCCACCGATGCGACCCCCGGCTGCGCCGCGTCTGCAGTCACGCCATCCTTTGTGGACGCATTCGCGGCCCCGGCATCCGGCGGAGTCGATGATTTCTCATCTACGCCGCCATCAGCGAAGGGGCGGCCGGGGTGCTCGCCGCTTTCCGTCTCGGCCTGCACCGGGCCTGCAGCGGTGCCCGGTTCGTTCACGCCAGCGGCAACGCGCGGTGGTTTCCCCTGCACGCCCTCGGCAGATACGGTGGGCGCCGCGGCGGTTCGGTCCCTGTTCCCGCTGGCGGGGTCCGGTCTGGCAGCAGCTTTGGTGTCAGCGTCGTCCTTCCGGGCCCTCGCCCCGGCATCCGCATCGTCTTCCACGTCTGGCGGCAGCACGTCGTCCATGTCCGGCTCTCCTTTCCTGGTCGCGGCAGCGACCTGCGTGGGCGCGGTCGCGTTCCCGGTGGGGACCACCGCGTCCGGCTGTGACGCCGCGGGGGACGGGGCCGAGTTGGCCGCCGGTTGGACAGGCGTGCCAGGCATGATGAAACGAGGCGCCCCTGGATAGGTGCCGTCCGGCGGGTCGGCGACGAAACCGCCGGGCGCGAAACCATGACGGCGGGCGAAATCCTCGGCCTCGCGCAGGGTCTGACGTGCCACGGCGGCGACCCGCACCCCGTCCTCCCCGTCGGACCGCCAGTCCCAGGCAAGCTCATGGACCGGATAGGGCGTCAGCCCGTCCAGCGCGCGACCGACCTCGTCCTCGTCACGCGGCGGCTCATCCACGTTCACCGAGGTGTACAATATCTGGTCGTCGGGGATCACCAACTGGACGGGCGCGGGCGAACCATCCGGCTGGCGCACTGCGGCCCGCAGACGGGCAATCTGGTCACGGAAATCCGTCGCATCGAACAACGCCCGGTCCTGCTCTCGCCAATGCGCCGAGCTTTCGGACGGGGCCGTCCGTTCCAGCAGATGCACGGCATCGTTGCTGAACGACAGGGCGAAATCGGGCGCTGCTTGGGTGCTCATGACCGGTGCTTTTCGTTGATGGCCGCCCGTCGTTCATGCGCGGTGCGATCCGTTTGCTGCTCGTTCTCACACCTACCCCACAACAGCTGCTGTGAAAAGCAAAACACTACATCGTGAGTGGACCTTGCCAGACGGTCGACGTTCGATTCCAGCGCGTCTTTCCATCCCTTCCACGGGCCAGAGGTCATCATGTCGTTTCCCGTTTCCCGCCCCGCCACCCGCATGATGCCGCTGCTGGCCATGGCGGCGATGCTTCCCGCAACCGCCTGGGCAATGCCGGGCTGCCGGGACATGGCCGGAGTCTCTGGCAGTCCGGACCTGCCCACCCTGACGGCGACCGGCGAAGGGCAGGCCCGGGTGCAGCCCGACATCGCGACGATCATGGTTGGGGTAACAGTGCAGGCCCCCACGGCCGGGCAGGCCATGGCGGACAATGCCGCCCGGCAACGGGCGGTGATCGACCTGCTCAGGGCCGAAGGCGTGGACGGCCGCGATATCCAGACGTCCGGCCTGAACCTGTCGCCGGTGCAGGATTATTCCGACCAAGGGCGCCCGCCGGTGATCACCGGCTATCAGGCCCAGAACATGGTATCGGTCACGATCCGGGACCTGGGTCGGCTGGGCCGTACCCTGGACATGCTGGTGGGCGCGGGTGCGAACGAGGTGCAGGGTATCAGCTTTGCGCGCGACGACCTGCAGCCGACCGAGGACGAGGCGCGGCGCAGGGCCGTCGAGAGTGCACGGCACCGCGCCGCGGTTCTGGCCGAGGCTGCGGGTCTGCAGCTGGGCGCTCTGGTCTCGATGTCGGACACGCTGGTCGGCGCGCCGCCGGGTCCGGTGATGATGATGGCGCGCGCCGAACGCGACATGGCCTCGACGCCGATCGAGGCGGGCGAGCTGAACGTGACCGCGCAGGTCACCGCGACCTACGTGCTGACCGGCGCCAACGGGGCCGGACCGGGGTACGGGAGCACCGGCCCCTGCGGCGACGGCGCCGGACCGGCTCACATGCTCGGACCACATGAGTGGCATGGCATGCTGCATGGTGAGATGAGCGACCCGTCCTGGCCCACGCAGGATTACCATTGGGGTCACGGCGGGTAAGCGATCCCTCTTCGGCGGCGGTTTGAGCGCGCCCGTTGCAGCGCCAGACGGACCTGAGGCTGAACCGGAACGTGCGAGCGCGCGCCTCCTGCCAGCCGGCGCACCGCGCAGCAACGGTGTCGCGTATTGGTGACGCCGTCGTTTTCCCGATTGTTCGGCCAGGTTGCGCCTTGAGAGATGGCAGCGGCCGTGTCAGGGACGCCATGACGGGAGTTGGGCTAGCGCCGTGCACCTACGGACAGCGCCGGAACCGGGGGGATCGGCATGGCGGCGACACTTCTGGGCCTCGGGCTCGACCTCCTCGGAACCTTTGTCTTCGGCATCAGCGGCGCGATGTTGGCGGTGCGGCGCGGGCTGGACATCTTTGGCATCACGGTCCTGGCGCTGGCCGCCGCGCTGGCCGGCGGGATGCTGCGGGATGTCGCGCTGGGGGTGACGCCGCCCGCGGCGCTGCAGGACAGCCGCTATCTGCTGGCCGCCATCGCCTCGGCCCTGTGCGTCTTTGTCGGCCACCGTCTGATCGAGCGGATCAGCAAGCCGGTCATGCTGCTGGATGCACTCGGCCTTGGGCTTTTCGCGGTCAGCGGTTGCCGAAAGGCGCTGCTGTACGGCGTGGACCCGCTGCCGGCGATCCTGCTGGGGGTAGTCACGGCGGTCGGGGGTGGCGCATTGCGCGACATGCTGGTGGCCGAGGTGCCCCGGGTCCTGCGCGAGGATGTATATGCGCTCGCGGCCTTGGTCGGCGCGATGATGGTGGTTGCCGGACAAGCGCTGGCCCTGCCCGGCGGGGTGACGGTCGTCGTCGGTGTCGCCGCGGCTTTTCTGGTGCGCGTGGTCAGCGTGTGGCGCGGATGGCAGGCGCCGAAGGCGCCGGGATCCTGAAAGGCTGCCGTGTTCCGGTCATCCCGGAACACGGCCTGCGACCCCCGCGGCCTATCCGGCCGCGGCCAGGGCCTGATCCAGATCGGCGATGATATCCGCGCAATCCTCAATCCCGATCGACAGCCGCACCAGATCCGGTCCGGCGCCAGCCGCGACCTGTTGTGCC
This sequence comes from uncultured Paracoccus sp., assembly GCF_947496875.1. Classification (GTDB taxonomy): domain Bacteria; phylum Pseudomonadota; class Alphaproteobacteria; order Rhodobacterales; family Rhodobacteraceae; genus Paracoccus. The sequence continues at coordinate 342,103 of NZ_CANMEH010000003.1, forward strand.
TCGGTCAGCTGCCGGTGCGTCGTCGAGGCCGAATGGATCGCCAGCGACCGCGCGTCGCCGAGGTTGGCGACATGGCTGAACAGCTTCAGCGCGTCGATGAACCGGACGCAGGCATCATATCCGCCCTTCAACTGCACGGTAAACAGCGCCCCGGCGCCCTTGGGATACAGCCGCTGTACGCGGTCGTGCCATGGGTTGTCGGGCAGCCCGGCATAGCTGACCGCCGCCACCCGGTCGTGCCCGGACAGGAAGGTGGCGGTCCTTGTGGCGTTCTCGACATGGCGCGGCATCCGCAGTCCCAGCGTCTCGATCCCCATCAGCGTGTAATGGGCCGCCTGCGGGTTCAGCGTCATGCCGAGGTCGCGAAGACCAATGGCGATGGAGTGGAAGGTGAAGGCGGCAGCCCCGAACGTCTCGTGGAACTTCAGGCCGTGATAGGCAGGCTCGGGCGCGGACAGGGACGGGAACCGGTCGCTTGCCGACCAGTCGAAGCTGCCGCTGTCCACCACCACGCCACCCATCACCGTGCCGTTGCCGGTCAGGTACTTGGTCAGGCTGTGGACGACCAGCGTCGCGCCCATCTCGATCGGCCGGCACAGATAGGGCGTGGCCAGGGTGTTGTCGACGATCAGCGGGATGCCGGCGGCATCGGCGATCCGCGCGATGGCCGGGATGTCGGTGACATAGCCACCGGGGTTGGCGATCGATTCACAGAAGATCGCACGCGTGTTCTCGTCGATGGCGGCGCGGATCGCATCCTCATCGTCCAGATCGACGAAGCGCGCCGACCAGCCGAAGCGCTTGATCGATTGTCCGAACTGCGTCACCGTTCCGCCGTAGAGCCGGGTCGAGGCGACAATGTTCAGCCCCGGCCCCATCAGCGGAAACAGCGCCATGATCTGGGCGGCGTGCCCCGACGAACAGCAGACCGCGCCGGCGCCGCCTTCCAGCGCCGCGATGCGGTCCTGCAGCGCACCGACGGTCGGATTGGTCAGGCGGGAATAGATGTAGCCCACCTCTTCGAGGTTGAAGAGCCGCGCGGCGTGGTCGGCATCGCGGAACTGATAGGCGGTGGTTTGGTAGATCGGCACCTGGCGGGCGCCGGTCGCCGGATCGGGGGCGCTGCCGGCGTGAATGGCCAGCGTGTCGAAACCCTGTGGCGGCGTTTGCCCCGGTTCGGTCGGATCGGTCATGGTCATCCCCATTTTTGTCGCGACCCCGTGACTCGGGCCGCCATGCATCGTCGCGCAGACGCTAAGCGCCGCCGGAACCCGGCGCAATCAGGCGGGGCGACCGGTCTGCGCAGGGGCGATCCGCGGAAACGATCGTCCGGGCGACGCGCCGCGACTGGAACACGGTCCCGCGCACGACGCTTGCGACCGCGCGTGCGCGGGCAGCTTGAACCGGACCGCGCAAAGGGACAGATGGAGCCAGACACCCAGACGAAAGGAAGCCCGATGAACCACCAGCCCCTTCGCGATGCCGAACGTCCGGGCGGCACGACAGCATCATTGGGTCAGCTGCCGGACTGGGACCTGAGCGACCTTTACGCGGCCCCGGACGCGCCCGAACTGGCCCGGGATCTGGCCGAGTTGGAAACCGGCTGTGCCGGCTTTGCGGCCGACTATCAAGGGCGGCTGGCCAGCCTCACGCCGGCCGAAATGCTGGAGTGCATCGAACGCTACCAGCGCCTCGACATTCTGGGCGGGCGGATCATGTCCTATGTCGGGCTGCGCTATTACCAGAACACCATCGACGCGGCCCGCGCCAAGCAGATGAGCGACCTGCAGGCGCAGATCACGGACATGACCGCGCCGCTGGTGTTCTTCGGCCTGGAATTCAACCGCATCCCCGAGGACGTCTATCAGCAGATGTTCTCGGCCCCGTGCGGTCCGTCGCGCTACCGACCGGTGTTCGACCGGATGCGCGCAATGCGCCCCTATCAGCTGTCCGACGAACTGGAACGCTTCCTGCACGACAACAGCGTCGTCGGCGCCGCCGCGTGGAACCGGCTGTTCGACGAGACGATGGCGGCGCTGACCTTTGACGTGGATGGCGAGACGCTGGGACTCGAGGCCACGCTGAACTTGCTGACCGACCATGACCGCCCTCGCCGCGAGGCAGGTGCGCGGGTCCTGGCGCAGGTGTTCGGCGAGAACGTCAAGCTGTTCGCCCGCATCCACAACACGCTCGCCAAGGAAAAGGCCGTCGAGGACAAGTGGCGCAAGTTGCCGACGCCGCAATTCGGCCGGCATCTGGCGAACCATGTCGAGCCCGAGGTTGTCGAGGCGCTGCGCAACGCCGTCGTCGCTGCCTATCCCCGCCTGTCGCACCGCTACTACCGGCTGAAGGCGCGGTGGCTGGGGCTGGACCGGCTGCAGGTCTGGGATCGCAACGCGCCCCTGCCCACGGAAACGCCGCGCACGATCGGCTGGGACGAAGCTCGCAGCACGGTCCTGGACGCCTATGCCGGGTTCGATCCGCAGCTGGCTGATCTGGCGCGACCGTTCTTCGACAAGGGGTGGATCGACGCGGGCGTGAAACCGGGCAAGGCGCCGGGGGCGTTCGCACACCCGACCGTCACCACCGTGCACCCCTATGTGATGCTCAACTATCTGGGCAAGCCGCGCGACGTGATGACGCTGGCGCATGAGCTCGGCCACGGCGTTCACCAGCGCCTGGCCGCCGCGCAGGGCGAGCTGCTGTCCTCGACCCCCCTGACCCTGGCCGAGACCGCCAGCGTCTTTGGCGAGATGCTGACCTTCCGCGCCTTGCTGGACCGGACGACCGACCCGGGCCAGCGCAAGGCCCTGCTGGCCGGCAAGGTCGAGGACATGATCAACACCGTCGTGCGGCAGATCGCCTTCTATGATTTCGAATGCCGGTTGCACGCGGCGCGGGCCGAGGGCGAGCTGACGCCCGATGACATCAACGCGCTGTGGATGGCGGTTCAGCATGAATCGCTGGGCGACGCGTTCGAGTTCATGCCCGGCTACGAGACGTTCTGGACCTATGTGCCCCATTTCGTGCACTCGCCCTTCTACGTCTATGCCTATGCGTTCGGCGACGGGTTGGTGAATGCGCTCTATGCCGCCTACGAGGACCAGCCCGAGGGCTTCCAGGCCAAGTATTTCGACATGCTGCGGGCGGGCGGGTCCAAGCATCATTCCGAGTTGCTGGCGCCATTCGGCCTGAACGCGGCCGATCCGTCGTTCTGGGACAAGGGCCTGTCGATGATCGAAGCCCTGATCGACGAGTTGGAGCAGATGGAGGGCTGAAATGGCCCGCGATCCGTTCGGGCGCCGTCGCCCGCGCCGGCTGCGGCGGGCACTGATGATCCTGGCTGGCCTGCTGGCGGTCGCCGTTCTGGTCGTGCTGCTGGCCGGACCCCGGTTCGTTGCCGGCCGGCTGAACCCGGTCACGGCGGACGAGGCCTGGCCCGTGTCCGAGGGCGCCCGCGCCCTGCACCGGCGGCTGGTCATCGGCGATCTGCACGCGGACCCCCTGCTGTGGGACCGCGACCTGTCCGGGCGCCGGGACGAAGGCCATGTCGATCTGCCCCGCCTGAATGAGGGCAACATCGCCGTGCAGGTGTTCACGACCGTGACGAAAAGCCCGCGCGGCCAGAACTATGCGGCGAACGATACCGAGGCGCCGGACAACATCACCCCGCTGGTGATCGGCCAGCTGCGCCCGGTGCAGAGCTGGTTCAGCCTGAAGGAACGGGCGCTTGACCAGGCGGCCCGGCTGCGCGCGCTGGCCAGCGACCATCCCGACCAGTTGCGCCTGATCCGCAGCCGCGGCGATCTGGACGGCGTCCTGGCAGACCGCGCCAGCGGCAGTCGCGTGATCGGCGCGGTGCTGGGGATGGAGGGCGCGCACCCGCTGGAGGGCGATCTTGCCAACCTGACGGTGATGGACGGGGCGGGCTTTCGGCTGGTCGGATTGACGCATTTCTTCGACAACGAGCTGGGCGGATCGTTACACGGCGAGGACGACCTCGGCCTGACCGATTTCGGCCGCGAGGTCGTGGAGGAGCTGACCGGGCGCGGCATGGTGATCGACCTGGCACACGCCGGGCCCGAGATGGTCCGGGACGTGCTCTCGATTGCGGGCACCCGGCCGCTGCTGAGCCATACCGGCATCCGCAGCACGTGCGATACCCCGCGCAACCTGCCCGATCCTTTGCTGCAGCAGATCGTGTCGCGCGGCGGAATCGTTGGGATCGGCTTCTGGGACGACGTGACCTGCGACGACGACAGCCCGGCCGGGATCGCCCGGACCATCAAGGCGGCGGTCGCCCTGCTGGGCGATGACGCGGTCGCGCTCGGCTCGGACTGGGACGGGTCGGTGGGCGTGCCGTTCGACGCGGCGGGGCTGCCGGCCCTGACCCATTCGTTGCTGGACGAGGGGCTGACCGAGGAGCAGATCGCCAAGGTGATGGGCGGCAACATGATCCGCTATCTGCGCGAAGTGCTGCCGCCTGGCTGACCAGCGGCCGGATCAGCCCGCGCGGATGATCCGGTTCACATGCCCCATCTTGCGGCCCGGCCTGACCTCGGCCTTGCCATAGAGGTGGATCTGCAGGTCGGGCGTGGTCAGCAGGTCGGGCAGACGGTCCAGATCGTCGCCGATCAGGTTTTCCATGACGACGTCGGCATGGCGCCGCGCGTCCGACAGCGGCAGGCCCGCAACCGCGCGAACATGCTGCTCGAACTGGTCCACGGCGCACCCCGCCTGGGTCCAGTGGCCGGTATTGTGCACGCGCGGCGCGATCTCGTTCACGATCAGCCCGGCTGGCGTGACGAACAACTCGACCCCCAGCACGCCGACGTAATCGAGCGCCGACACGATCCGCGACGCGATCAGCACCGCGTCCGGGATCAGCCGGGCCGGAAGGCCGCAGGGGATCGTCGTGGTGCGGAGGATGCCGCCGCGATGGACGTTCAGCCCCGGATCATAGGCCGCCACGGCGCCGTCCTGCCCGCGCGCGACGATGACGCTGATCTCGGCCGAGAACGCGACAAAGCCCTCCAGCACAGCGGGTGCGTTCACCTGCGCCCACGCTGCGGCGGGATCGTCCCCCGCGGACAGGCTGACCTGGCCCTTGCCGTCATATCCCAGGCGCCGGGTCTTCAGGATGGCGCGGTCGTGCCGGGCCATCGCGGTGGCCAGGTCCTCCACGCTGTCGACTCGATGATAGGGAGCGGTGGCAAGGCCAAGGCCGGTGAGGAAGTCCTTTTCGTCCAGCCGGTCCTGGCTGACCGCCAGGGCGCGCCGGTTCGGGCGGATCGGCACGATGCGCTCGATCACGTCCAGCGCCGCCGTCGGCACGTTCTCGAATTCGTAGGTCACCATGTCGACCGCGGCAGCGAATGCCTGCAGCGCCGTGGTTTCCTCATACGGCGCCGCGGTCACGGAATGGGCCACATCGCCGGCCGGGGCGGGGCCTGGCTCGAAAATGTGGCTGCGGAACCCCAGGCGGCTGGCGGCGACCGACAGCATGCGGGCCAGCTGGCCCCCGCCCAGGATGCCGATGGTCGCGCCGGGTTTCAGCGGCTCGGGCGACACGTCATTCATCGGCCGGAACCTCGGGGATCGACGCCGACAGCGCCGCGCGCCACCCGTCCAGCCGTTCGGCAAGTCCCGGGTCCTGCAGCGCCAGGATTGCGGCCGCCATCAGCCCCGCGTTGGCCGCGCCGGCCGCCCCGATCGCCATGGTCGCGACCGGAAATCCCTTTGGCATCTGGACGATGGAATAGAGCGAATCCACGCCCGACAGGGCGCGAGTCTGGACCGGAACCCCGATCACGGGCACCCGAGTCTTCGAGGCCATCATGCCCGGCAGGTGGGCAGCCCCGCCGGCGCCGGCGATGATCACCTGCAACCCGCGACCGACTGCGTCCCGTCCGTACTCCCACAGCCGATCAGGGGTACGGTGGGCGCTGACGATCCGGGTCTCGTAGGCGACCCCCAGATCGTCGAGGATCTGGGCCGCCTCGCGCATGGTCGCCCAGTCCGACTGGCTGCCCATGATGATGCCGACCGCGACTGTCATGCCCGCCCTTTCCGCTGCAAGACGGGCATCATAGCCGCGGCGGCGGCGCGCGCAATCTGCACCGGGTGCGCCGCAGACCTCAGGCGATGATGTCGGGTGTCAGCTCGTCCTCGAGCCGGGCGATCTGATCCTTCAGGATCAGCTTCTGCTTCTTCATCCGCCCCAGCGTCATGGTACACACCACACCGCCGGACGCCAGCTCCGCGATGGCCTCGTCCAGTTCGCGATGCTCGCTCTTCAGCCCCGCCAACTTGGTGCGAAGGATCTCGTCGTGGGACATTTCATGAAGCGCGTTCATCGGGGCTGGGTCCACTGCTCTGCTGCCGGCGTACCGTATCGGTGCCGGTTCATTTGGCCATTGTCGGTCGGCGCCAGCATCTTACATGCCGGTTCTGCAATCGTGAACCGAATCTTGCCGGACTTGCGAGAGCGGCCTGCGCGACCCATATCCCTTGCACGGGTTGCCGCAGTCGGGACCCGTACGATGAAGTCGCTTTGTGGAAAGGGCTTGCGAATGTCGAAGATGGGTCTTGGAACGCATCCCTATCTGCTGGGGTTCGATCAGCTCGAACGGCTGGCCGAACGGGCTGCCAAGGGGGCAGAAGGCTATCCGCCCTACAATATCGAGCATCTTGCCCCGGACGGGTTCCGCATCACCCTGGCGGTGGCCGGGTTTGCCGAGTCCGATCTGTCGGTGACGCTAGAGGATCGGCAGCTGGTCATCCGCGGACGCCAGACCGAAACGGGCGGATCTCGGATCCTGCTGCATCGCGGCATTGCGGCCCGCGCCTTTCAGCGCAGCTTCGTGCTGGCCGAAGGGCTCGAGGTAAGCGGTGCCCAGCTGGAAAACGGTCTGCTGGACGTGGACCTGCGCCGGCACAAGCCAGACAGCATCGTCAGGACCATTCCGATCAGCCGCCAGAACAGGGGATCGACATGAACGCCAAATTCGATTTTTCGCAGCTTGACGACGGCAATGTCGTCTACATCCGCCGCGTCGAGATCAGCGACCTGCCGGACGAGGTCCGGCTGCAGGCGCCGGGCGTCGACTCACTCTACGCCCTTCACGGGATCGACGGCGAGCGCCTGGCGCTCGTCCGGGACCGCCGCATGGCTTTTGCGCTTGCCCGCCAAAACGAACTGAAGCCGGTCAGCGTGCATTGACCACGCGGGCCGGCCGACAGTGGGGACTATCGGGAAGCCATAGCGGGCGATCATCGCCTGGATCGCACGATCATTGCCGCCACCCTCGAGGTTACCCGACCTCAGGTTGGCGGCTTGGCTGCCGTGCCACTCGGTGATGCGGAACCGTCCACCGACCTTGGCCGGCCGGCTGCCCCGCAGGCGGTGCATCCAGTAGAGCCAGACATCATCGGCCGATGGCGCAAGCGTCTGGAACAGGTCGCTGCGGCAGACATCATCGTGAAACACGCCGGGTGCGTAAAGCACTCCCCCCACGCCCGTGGGAAAGACCAGTTCGCCCTGGTCTGGCGCGGTGATGTTGCGCTGCCATTCGCCATAGGGGCGAGGATAGCCGACGTTGTCGAGCGCGATCCGATGCGCGCGATGGCAGACCACGCCGGCGTCCGCGCGGGATACCAGCTTCATCAGCCAGTCGCGGTCGTAATAGAGGTCATCGTCGGCCGTCACGATGTAGGCGTCCGGCCATTCCAGAAGCGTGGGAACGATCTTCTTGTAGCTGCGCCAGTTGGGGCACGACCGGACTTCGACACCGGGCACGACTGCCTCGGGCGGCAGGCGCGTCTCGTCTTCTGCATCGAGCCACAGGATCACGCGGTCGGCGCGGACGCTTTGCGTCACCAGCGAACGCAGCACCAGATGCAACGCCCTGAATCGTGCAGGATAGCTCGTCAGGCTGACGATCAGGGGTGCGCGCAGCCCGTGCGGCTGTCCGTCTGCCGGTCGGCCGCCAATCTCGGCCTCATACCGGGAGAGACGACGCGATCTTTTCCACTGACGGAGCGCCCGGGCGATCATCTGTGGCTCATCCCTGCCACGCTTGCCGCAGCCAGTCGATCTCACCGATCCGCCGATACCAGGTCTGCCCCCTGCCTGCGAACACGTCCCCCATCTTGGGATTGCCGGCGAACACGACGATCCGCGCCCCCGGCGGCAATGCCGGGTCGGCCCACCAGCTGCGCGGTCCCCGACCCACGCAGTCGTTCTTGAAGCTGACACACCAGCCGCGCGGCCAATAGTCCAGGTGACCGCGTGCGGCCAGCTGTGCGCTCTGGAACTGCTGACTGATCTCGTAGGCGCGCCGAGCCGCGGCGGGATCCTGCAGATATGCATCGAGGATGTAGTCGTGTGCCCCCACCTCGTATCGGAACACCGACGAGTTGCCGACGGAGTGCAGGAAGCGGTCGCGTGCGGGCCTCAGACCGCGCAGGCGCTTGGGACGGAACAGGTCGTCGTCCCGGATCATGAAGACTCCGCCCTGCAGATCGAAAAAGGGCGACAGGTCGTCCACGACCACCAGGTCAAGGTCGAGAAACAGGGCGGTCGCGTCGGCAAATACCTCCAGATCCTTGCCGAAGAGCGCCAGTTTCCGCCATCGCGTGTCACCCGGGCACAGGCTCCGACCCAGGTCGGGCAGCGGCAGGGGCTCCACCCCTTCGCCGATGCCCGTGCTGTCGTCGGTGAAGCAGATGAACCGATACGGCCGCGACAGGTTGCGACGGACCTGCCGCGCCAGACGGTTCACGTCCTCGGCCCCATACAGCGTCCCCCACTTCATCGTCAGGATCAGTACGGGGTCGGCCATCGGGCCCTCGTCAGATGTTGCCGGTAGCTTGGAGCCGAGGACACCGACGCTGTCAAGGCAGGCGCTTGCTCAGGTCACCCCGATCAGCCCCATTCCTTCCAGTTTCAGCAGCACCTGATGAGCCGCGTTGTCGACGTCGATGCCAGTGGTGTCCACCCGCAGCTCCGGGGATCGCGGCTCCTCATAAGGGTCCGAGATCCCGGTGAATTCCTTGATCTTTCCCTCTCGCGCGAGCCTGTAAAGCCCCTTGCGGTCGCGACGTTCACACTCCTCCAGCGGGGTTGCGACATGCACCTCGCAGAACGCGCCATACTGTTCGACCATTTCGCGAACGGCGCGGCGGGTTGCCGTGTAGGGAGCGATCGGCGCGCAGAGTGCGATCCCGCCATTCTTGGTGATCTCGGACGCGACATAGCCGATCCGCTTGATGTTGATGTCGCGGTGTTCCTTGCTGAATCCCAGTTCCGACGACAGATGCTTGCGGACGACATCGCCGTCCAGCAGCGTCACCGGGCGCCCGCCCATCTCCATCAGCTTGACCATCAGCGCGTTGGCGACGGTCGATTTCCCGGACCCGCTGAGTCCGGTGAAGAACACGGTGAAACCCTGTTGATCGCGTGGCGGCGAGGTGCGGCGCAACTGCTCGACAACCTCGGGGAAGCTGAACCAGTCCGGGATCTCTAGCCCCTCGCGCAGCCGGCGACGCAGCTCGGTGCCCGAGATGTCGAGGATGGTGGCGCCGTCCTCGACTTCGTCGCGCGGCTCGTACTGCGCCCGCTCCTGCACGTAGACCATCTGTTTGAAGTCGACCATCTCGATGCCGATCTCCTCCTGGTGCTGGCGGAACAGTTCCTGCGCGTCATACGGGCCGTAGAAGTCGCGGCCCTCGCTGTTCTTGCCCGGGCCGGCATGGTCACGGCCGACGATCATGTGGGTCATGCCGTGGTTGCGACGGATGATGCCGTGCCACACGGCCTCGCGCGGACCCGCCATCCGCATCGCCAGGTTCAGCAGCGACAGATGGGTGGTGGCGGCCGGATACTTGTCCAGCACCGCCTCGTAGCAGCGCACCCGGGTGAAATGGTCGACATCGCCCGGCTTGGTCATGCCGACGACGGGATGGATCAGCAGGTTCGCCTGCGCCTCGCGCGCGGCCCGGAAGGTCAGTTCCTGATGTGCGCGATGCAGCGGGTTGCGGGTCTGGAACGCCACGATCCGCCGCCATCCGAGCTTGCGAAAGAAGGCCCGCAACTCGTTGGGTGTGTCCCGCCGTGCCTTGAAGTCGTAGTGGGTCGGCGCCTGGATGCCGGTAATCGGACCGCCGAGATAGACCGGGCCGGCAACGTTGTGCAGATAGTTCACCGCCGGATGGGCGAGGTCGTCGGCCCCGAACACCTTTTCGGCCTCGAGCGCCTTGTTCGGGGTCCATCTGTCCGTCACCGAAAGGATCGCCACGATCACGCCTTCCTGGTCCCGCAGCGCGATATCCTGGCCGGTCTCGATGCTGGCGGCAAATTCCTCGCTCACATCCAGTGTCACGGGGATTGGCCACAGCGCACCCGATGACAGGTGCATCGTCTCCACCACGGTGTCGTAATCCACCCGGTTCAGAAACCCCTTCAGCGGGAAGAAGCCCCCGCTCATCAGCAGTTCCAGATCGCAGATCTGGCGCTGGGTGAGGTCCCACGACGGCATCTCGCCCGCTGCGCGCTTCAGCTTTTGGGCCGAGTCGGCGTTGACATAAAGCTCGGGAATCGGGGCGAGAGATTGGGTCATGAGCTCGCTCTGCATACTGGCGGCGGGCTTCGCCGCTGACAGGGATTAAGCTCCTGCCCCCCAAGCAGCAAGTCCCGGCTTGCAACAGCAGCAGGAAGCCCGAGGCGTTTCCCAGCCTGCTGTGCTTTTCCATCGTGGCAATGCGGTAGCAGATCAGGCCGAGGCGATCTCCGCCTCGGTCGGCGCATCAGGGCCCGCCTCTGCCTGCCCCTGCTCGGCCAGCCATTGCTCGGCATCCAGCGCCGCCATGCAACCCATGCCGGCGCTGGTGACCGCCTGACGATAGACATCGTCGGTCAGGTCCCCGGCGGCGAATACCCCGGGGATGGCCGTGCGCGCCGATCCCTTTTCCACCTCGACATAGCCGCCACGTCGCAACGGCAACTGGTCCCTGACGAGTTCGGACGACGGCGAGTGGCCGATGGCGATGAACACGCCATCCGCCGGCAGGTCGGTGATGGACCCGTCCAGCGTGGATCTCAGCCGCGCCCCGGTCACAGACAGGGGCCCCTCCGTCCCCAGGATCTCGTCGACCTGATGGTTCCAGACGACGTCGATCTTGGGATTCTTGAACAGGCGGTCCTGCATGATCCGTTCGGCTCGTAGGCTATCGCGGCGATGGACAAGCGTCACCTTGCTGGCGAAGTTCGTCAGGAAGAGCGCCTCCTCGACCGCGGTGTTGCCGCCGCCGACGACGATCACCTCCTTGCCGCGATAGAAGAAGCCGTCGCAAGTGGCGCAGGCGCTGACGCCAAAGCCCTTGTACTTGTCCTCGCTGGGCAACTCGAGCCAGCGGGCCTGCGCGCCGGTGGCCAGGATGACGGCGTCGGCCGTGATGCGCGCGCCGCTGTCGCACTCGGCGACGAACGGGCGCCGCTGCAGATCCAGCCGCGTCACCGTATCTGTCACCACCTCGGCCCCCATCGCGCGGGCATGGTCTTCCATGCGCTGCATCAGTGCCGGACCCTGGACCTCGGTGTCGCCCGGCCAGTTCTCGACATCAGTGGTGATCGTCAACTGACCGCCCGGTTGCATGCCCTGGATCAACAGCGGCTGCAGCATCGCGCGCGCGGCATAGATCGCGGCGGTGTAGCCTGCCGGGCCCGAGCCGATGATCAGCACACGGACATGGTGACGATTTGGCTCTGTCATGAAGCAGCCCTTCGATCGTGAGTATGTTCCCTGACAATTAAGCCGCCCCTCTCGGTCCCGCAATGAGACCCTGCCGCCGGGAAACATTATTGCGCATCGGCGCGCTGCGCGATAGTTTCCTGAAACTCGTGGATGGCCGGAGGAATGATGGCAGGCACCAGGCTGGATGAAATCGACCGCCGGATCCTGGCCGAGTTGCAAGCAGACGGGCGGATGACGAATGTCGAACTGGCGCGTCGGTCGGGCATATCCGCCCCTCCGTGCCTGCGTCGCGTTCGCACCCTGGAAGAGCAGGGTTACATCCGCGGCTACCACGCCGACATCGATCCGCGGGCGATGGGCTTCGAGGTGCAGGTGTTCGCGCTGGTCCGGCTCGCTTCTCAGTCCGAGCGCGACCTGACGGCCTTCGAGGCACTTGCCCAGAGTTGGCCATTGGTCCGCGAATGCCACATGCTGAACGGCGAGATCGACTTCATCCTGAAATGCGTCTCGCCCGACCTTTCCACCTTCCAGCGGTTCCTGACCGAGCAGCTGACCGCGGCCCCGAACGTCGCCAGCGTCAAGACCTCGCTGGTGATCCGCGGCGCCAAGGACGAGCCCGGCGTGCCGTTCGAGGTGGTCGAGGAGCGGGTGCGCGAGGCAGGGTAACCGGTCGCGACCTTCCGTCGCGGAACCGGCGCATCGCAGTCGCTGGCGCGACCCGCTTCCTTGGCAAGGGGCGGATCAGGCCGCCGGGGCCCCGGCGATGCCGGGGACCAGCGCCCCATCCGCCGCACCCACGATGCCTGCTGCATTGGCCTCGTCCGTATCGATATGCATCTCGGTAAAGGCGTTCGGCGCAACCCTGACAAGCGTGCGTGAAAACGTGACGCCCCGTCCGGTGCCGCCCGTGACCTCGACCTGCACGACCTGTCCGTCGCTCAGCCCCATGGCGACAGCGTCTTGCGGATTGGTGTGAATGTGCCGGGCGGCGACGATCAGCCCATCGGTATCGAACGTTCCTGCCGGCCCGATCAGCCGAACCCTCGGCGTTCCGTCCAGCTGACCGCTGTCACGGACCGGAACGTCGATCCCCAGCGCGAAGCTGTCGGTGCGCGAGACCTCGGTCTGCGTCCGCTTGCGCAGCGGTCCGAGGATCGCCACGTCGTGCAGCGTTCCCTTGGGCCCTTCCACTGCCACCCGTTCGACCGCTGACCAGTTTCCCGGCTGGCGCAGCTGCCTGTCGATCGTCAGCTGATACCCGCGACCGAACAGGGCCTCGACAGCCTCGGGGGACAGATGCACGTGCCGCCCGGAAACGGCGATGGGTATCGGGCGCGGCGTGATCGCGGGCCGCGCGAGGGACGCGGCAACCTCGCGCGCGATCATCAGCTGTTCGGCCGTCTCGGTCACAATCACCCGCACCCGGCTGCCGTAAGCCTGAATCTGCGGGGCTGCGTAATCGGCAAGATCCACATGGGCGTTTCGGTCGTGGTCCAGATCCAGACCCATGAAGTCCAGCCCGTCACAGATGCGCCGCCGCATGGATGCCGAGTTCTCGCCGATCCCCCCCGTAAACACGATGGCGTCGACGCCGCCCATCGCCGCGGCATAGGCACCGACGTACTTGCGGGCCCGGTAGGCATAAAGGTGGATCGCAGCCTGCGCTTCGGCATCGCCGGCCGCGGCACGATCCTCGACATCGCGCATGTCGGAACTGCCGGTCAGCGCCTTCAATCCGCTATCGTGGTAGAGCGCATGCTCGATCTGGGGGATCGAGAGCCCCAGCTGCCGATGCAGAAAGCCGAAGGCGCCAGGATCGACATCGCCGGACCGGGTACCCATCACCAGACCTTCCAGCGGGGTCAGGCCCATGGAACTGTCCAGGCTTTCGCCGCGCTGGATCGCGCAGACGCTCGCGCCGTTGCCCAGATGCACGCTGATGATCCGCAGATCGGACAGCGGCGCGCCGATTTCTTTGGCGGCGCGCAGCGCCACATATTTGTGCGACGTGCCATGAAACCCGAACCGGCGCAGGCCGGCCGCGCGCCACTCGGCCGGGACCGCATAGGTCGTGGCGCGCGCGGGGTTGGTCAGGTGGAACGACGTGTCGAACACCCCCAGTTGCGGCAACTCGGGCCAGATCCGACGGGCCATCTGGACGGCCGCCAGGTTCGCGGGATTGTGCAGCGGGGCGAGCGGGATCAGCGCCTCGATCCGCGCGATGCATTCCGCGTCAAGCAGCGCCGGTTTGGCGAACTCCGTACCCCCATGGGCGATGCGGTGCCCGATGGCGTCCAGCCCGTCGATCCCGTGATCGGCAAGCACGGCGGGGACCGCCGCTATGGCAGTGTCGAGATCGCCGTGCGGGGCGCGTCCGCGTGTCTCCGTCGGATCGCAGAAAACGAAGTCGCAGCCGTCGTCGCGGAACCGGTCGAAGCTGCCCTTGAAGATGCGTGCATCGCCATCGAACACTCCGAACTTCAGGCTGGAACTGCCGGCATTGAAGACCAGAACCCGCATCCGACAGCTACCTCCTTCATTCGTTCCTACCGAGGGGATCGCCGCATTCAGCGATTCACTCCGGATCCGTGGGTGCCGTATAGCATTTCCGAATGGTTGAGACGACCGGGTCAGCTTGTCGCGACACGATATGTGTCGCGTGCGTCGGTACCCTGCAGGTTGCTGCGCCCATGCCTTCTGGACGGGCTTGGCCCGCACGGTTAAGGGGTGCCGATGATCGATCGCCCCGACAAGCCGTCCCCTGCTCCGACCGACCGCGCGGCTCGTCGTGCCGCCGCGCTGCGTGCGAATCTGCAGCGGCGCAAGGGTCAGGCCCGCAGCCGCGCCGCCGGACCGGCGGCCGACGGCGGCGAAACGCCGGGCGCGGATCATCCGGACCGGCCCGGCGACGCAGCAGAGACACGCCAGGGCATCGGTCCGGACGGGACAAGCAGGAACGAGGGATAAATGGACCAGATCCTTGTGCGGGGGAATGGCCCGCTGAACGGCGATATCGCCATCGCCGGGGCCAAGAACGCCTGCCTGACCCTGATGCCCGCCACGTTGCTGTCCGATCAGCCGCTGACGCTGACCAACGCGCCGCGGCTGTCGGACATTCGCACCATGACGGAACTGCTGCAGTCGCTGGGGGCCGAGGTCGCGTCGCTGCAGGATGGCACGGTGCTCGCGCTGTCCAGCCACGACCTGACCAGCCCCCGGGCCGATTACGACATCGTCCGCAAGATGCGGGCGTCGATCCTGGTGCTCGGGCCGATGCTGGCGCGCGATGGGCAGGCAATCGTGTCGCTGCCGGGGGGCTGTGCCATCGGCGCCCGACCGGTGGATCTGCATCTGAAGGCGCTGGAGGCGATGGGCGCCCGGCTGGACCTGCGCGACGGCTATGTCCATGCGACAGCGCCGTCGGGCGGGCTGCGGGGGGCGGTAGTCGATTTCCCGCTGGTGTCCGTCGGCGCGACCGAAAACGCGCTGATGGCGGCGACGCTGGCCCGCGGCACGACGGTGCTGAACAACGCCGCGCGCGAACCCGAGATCGTCGACCTGGCCCGCTGCCTGCGCGCGATGGGGGCCGAGATCGAGGGCGAAGGCAGCGCGACCATCACCATCCAGGGCGTCGACCGGCTGCACGGGGCCACCCACCCGGTTGTCACCGACCGGATCGAGCTGGGCACCTACATGCTGGCGCCCGCGATGTGCGGTGGCGAGGTCACCTGTCTGGGCGGCCGGATAGAGCTGGTCCGGGCATTCTGCGAGAAGCTGGACGAGGCCGGAATCTCGGTTACCGAGACCGAGCGCGGCTTGACGGTCAGCCGCCTCAACGGCGCAATCCGGCCGGTCAACGTCCGGACCGAACCCTTTCCGGGCTTTCCAACCGACCTGCAGGCCCAGATGATGGCCATGCTCTGCACCGCCGACGGGGTCAGCGACCTGGAAGAGACGATCTTCGAGAACCGGTTCATGCATGCGCCCGAACTGCTGCGGATGGGCGCGCGCATCGATGTGCATGGCGGCCACGCGCGGGTGACCGGGGTCGAGAAGCTGAAGGGCGCACCGGTGATGGCGACGGATCTGCGTGCCTCGGTCAGCCTGATCCTGGCGGGGCTTGCCGCCGAGGGCGAAACCGTGGTGAGCCGGGTCTACCACCTCGATCGCGGCTATGAGAAGGTCGTGCGCAAGCTGCGCGGCGTCGGCGCCGACATCGAACGCATAAAGGAGCCCGTTGCCCATGAATGACGGATCGCGCGATGCCGCCTTCTTCGATGCGGGCCCCGGACCCTTGGCGCTGCGGGCCGAGGCCGCCGACGACCTGCCGGTGCTGTCCGCCCTGGTGCAGGACGCGGTGCTGACGGTCGGCGACATCCGCTTCGATCGGAAGTCCCGGGCGCTGGCCCTGCTGGTCAGCCGGTTCCGCTGGGAAGACGTGCCGGAGTCCCCGGACGAGGATCGCCCCTATGAGCGGGTGCGCTCGCTGCTGGTGATCCGCGACGTGCTGGGCATCCGCAGCGACGGCATCGATCAGTCCGACCGCGACACGGTGCTGTCGCTGCTGGCGCTGGCCTGGACCCCGGCCGAGGACGGGGCGGGAACCCTGGTGCTGACCTTCGCGGGCGACGGCGCGCTGGCGGTCGAATGCGAATGCCTGTCGGTCGATCTGCGCGACGTCAACCGGCCGCATCGTGCCGTCTCGGGGCGAATGCCGCGTCACGACGTGTGATCACGTCCGCCGGCTACGCCAGGCGATCACACTTTCATGCCACGCGATCAGGCAGGTCCCGGCCTTCGTCCAGCGCGACCAGATTTGCCATCGCCCGCAGCGCCATGTCGGTGCGCACCTGTTCCGCCGCCGTCCCGAGATGCGGCAGCAGCGTCACGTTCTGCATGACGCGCAGCGCATCGGGAACCAGCGGTTCGCGTTCATAGACGTCCAGCCCGGCGCCGGCGATCTGTCCCGCCTGCAGCGCCGCGATCAGCGCCGCTTCGTCCACCACGTCGCCGCGCGACACGTTGATCAGGAATGACTCCGCGCGCATCACCTGCAGCTCGGCGGGGCCGATCAGGTGCCGGGTTTCGGCACCGCCCGGAACGGCTAGAACGACGAAATCCGCCGCGGCCAGCGCGGCGGGCAGATCGGGCATCTGCGTCGCGGGCACCGGCATCGAGGTCACCCGCGACCGGTTGTGGAAAACGACCCGCATGCCGAAACCGGCATGGCAGCGGGCGGCGACCGCCTTGCCGATTCGCCCCATTCCCACGATGCCGACGGTCGCACCAGTGACATGGCGCCCCAGCATCTGGGTCGGCTGCCACCCCGTCCATTCACCGGCGCGGACCAGCCGTTCGCCTTCGCCCGCCCGCCGCGCGGTCATCAGGATCAGGGTCATGGCAATGTCGGCCGTCGCGTCGGTGACCACCCCCGGCGTGTTCGACACCATGACGCCCGCCGCCCTTGCCGCATCCAGATCGATGTGGTTGTAGCCCGCCCCGAAATTGGCCAGTAGCCTGGTCCGCAGCCCGTTGCCTGCAAAAGCCGCGGCAGAGAAACCGTCGCCGAGGGTGGGGATGATGGCGTCGTAGCCGCGCATCGCGTCGGCCGCTTCTGCCGGCGTCAGCGCCTCTGTCGAGTCGCGAAAATCGGCGTCGAACCGGGTGCCGAGGGCGGCCTCGGCCGCGGTGGTCATGCGGCGGGTCACCAGCAGGCGCATCAGTACATCCTTCCACCATCGGGAACGGGTTTGTCGGGCACGATCAACACCACCTCGCCATCGGCATCCGGCAGACCGAGCACCAGTACCTCGGACCTCACCTTGCCGATCTGGCGCGGCGGAAAATTCACGACAGCCAGAACCTGCTGTCCGACCAGCGCATCGAGATCATGATTGCGCGTGATCTGCGCCGAGCTGCGCCGTTCACCTAGCGGCCCGAAATCGATCCACAGCTTGAAGGCCGGCTTCCGCGCGTCGGGGAAAGGCTCGGCGCGCGTGATCGTGCCGACACGAATGTCGACCCGGTCGAAGTCCTGCATCGTGGCAGGGCCCTGTCCGGCGGTGTCCGGCGGCGTGACCTCGTCCCCTGCGTTGACGTCCGGACGGCCGCTCATTGCCCCAACTCCCGCGAGCGGGCGGCGGCGGCCGCGACCGTGCGGCGGATCAGGTCCGGCAGTCCCGACCTGTCGTCCATCAGAACCGCAAGCCCCGCAGCAGTCGTTCCGCCGGGCGAGGTCACGTTCGCACGCAGCACGGCAGGGTCTTCGTCTCCCGCGACAGCCAAAGCCCCTGCCCCGGCCACGGTGGCCCGCGCCAGATCCAGCGCCAAGGATGGCGGCAGCCCCTCGGCCTCGCCCGCCCGCGCCAAGGCTTCAATCAGGTGGAACACGTAAGCCGGTCCCGAGCCCGACACGGCGGTGACCGCGTCCATCTGCGACTCGTCCTGCAGCCGGACGACGCGCCCGACCGCAGCCATGAGCGCCTGTGCCAGATCCATCGGTGCCGCGGTGGCGCGGTCATTGCCGATGATCGCAGAGATGCCCTGCCCGATCGCCGCCGGCGTGTTCGGCATCGCCCGGACGATCGGCGCCCCCGGAAAGGCGCGGCCAAAGCGCTCGAGCGTCACCCCTGCGGCAACCGACAGGATCAGCGTGTCAGCTCCTTCGGCAGCAGCCTGCAGGGCGGGCAGCACATCGCCCATCATCTGCGGCTTGACCGCCAGCACCAGCACCGCCGGGTTGGGTGGCGTGGCTCCGTTCGCCCGAATGCCTCGCTCGGCCAGCCAGGCAGGCGCTGCCGGGTCGATGACGTAAACCGCGGCGGGGTCCAGGCCGCGGTTCAGCCAGCCCTTCAGCAGCGCACCGCCCATGCGGCCGCAGCCGACCAGGATCAGTCCCCGATCATTCAGACGCGCCAGGTCCATGCCACCTCCGTTGCGATACGGATCCGGGTAGGACAGGGCACTGCCGCTGTCCAGACGAGGACCTCACGCCCGACCGAACATGGCCCCCATGGCAACGGTCAGCGCGGATGCGGGAGACGCGTCGCCCCAGCAGGTCATCTGGAAGGCGGGATAGAACCGTTCCGACGCGGCGAGCGCCGCATCGATCATCTGGCTTACCTGCTCGGCCGAAGCGGTGACCTCGCCGTTCAGGATCAGCCCGTAGCGCCAGACCATCAGCCGCTGTGGCGCCCAGAAGGTAAACGCCCCGTCCCAGACCTGGTCATTCGCCAGGTTCAGCACCTCGTACAACGCGCCGAGCCGGTCGGGCGGCGGGTCCATGTCGAAGCTGCTGATCAGGCGCAGCACCTGTTCGCGCGCGGACCACGACAGTGACACCGAATAGGTCCGCCACTGACCCTCGACGGTCATCGCGATCTCGTCTTCGGTCGGCCTGTCGAACTCCCACTGGTGATGCAGTGCGACTGTCTCGACAATGTCGATCGGGTCGATGTCGTCACAGGAGATCAGCCGGTGGGTCTGTGCCATGCGTGTCCTGTCTGTGGCAGCCCGGCTGATGCCGGGCGGTGGGGCGGTCCACGATTAGGAGAGGTGCAGGAACCACCTACCAGATATCGTCACGGCAAAAGCTATGCGTGTAAAGGCACAGCAATATGACACGTGGTTGATTTCGGTGGATAAGTGCGACGCAGCGGTCAACTGCCCCGGCCACGTCGAGAACTGCGGCAGGCGCAGGGGGCGGCGACGGTCAGCCGCCGTGGATGATCCGGACGTAGTTCTTGGTTTCGCGGTAAGGGGGGATGCCCTTGTATTTCCGAACCGCGCCCGGACCGGCGTTATATGCGGCGAGCGCCAGCCGCCAGCTTCCGAAGGTGTTGTACATCTGGCGCAGATAGCGGGCACCCCCGTCCAGGTTCTGCAGCGGATCGTTGGGGTTGACGCCGAGCCCGGCCGCGGTGCCGGGCATCAGCTGGGCCAGCCCGCGGGCGCCCTTGTGGGACCGTGCGACGGGGTTCCAGCCCGATTCCTGCTGCACCAGCCGCAGGAACAGATCCTCGGGGATGCCATGCTTGCGCGCGACGGCCCGCGCATGGGGCAGGTACTTGCTGCGCTGGTTCCCGCGATAGGCCGGGATGGCGTTGCTGGTCGGAACGGATCCGTCGAGCGAGATCACGGTGACCGTGCGCCCCTCACGCCCCGCATCAGGGCGCAGCCGCTGGGATCGCTGGTACTGCGCGGACAGCCGCGAATCCATCAGTTGGGTCTGTCGCTGGAACTGGCTGGCGCGCGACTTGCTGGACGCGCCCGACAGGCGCAGACCGTCCGCCGCAGCCGGTACCGCCAGTCCGCCTGCTAGAATGGCGACGACCGCCGCCTTGAGAAACCCACGTGCTGTCACGGTGATCTGCATCTGACCCTCTCGTCCCTGTTCTTTTTTCTCCGACTATACGAATGAACCTCGTCCGAGGCTACTTCGGGCTGCGACGGGTTCCCTCCCTCTCATCGCGTCGGCAATTTCCCGCCGACGAGGGCTCTTGGGGTACCTGCCGGCCGGTCCGCGCGCGGGGTAGCGCGTCGGTTTCGCAGGCGCTAGACCGGCGCAACTGCATTTCGTACGAAGGGGCAAACCATGGCGGGCAGCGTCAACAAGGTCATTCTGGTCGGCAATCTGGGACAGGACCCGGACATCCGCACCTTTCAGAACGGTGGCAAGATCGCCAACCTGCGCATCGCCACTTCTGAACAGTGGAAGGACCGCAACAGCGGCGAACGGCGCGAACGGACCGAGTGGCATACCGTTGTGATCCACTCCGAACCGCTGGTCCGGGTGGCCGAGCAGTATCTGAAGAAGGGCAGCAAGGTCTACATCGAGGGCCAGCTGGAAACCCGCAAGTGGCAGGACCAGAGCGGCCAGGATCGCTATTCGACCGAGGTGGCGCTGCGCCCGTATCGCAGCGAACTGCAGATGCTGGATGGTCGCGGCGGCAGCGGCGGTGGCAGCCAGGCCGGCGGCTACGGTGAGGCGGGCAGCGGCGGCGGACGGGGCACGTCATCGGGCCCGAGCGATGCCGGCGGCCGTCCGGAATTCGACGACGAGATCCCGTTCTAGGACGAGGCGCGCCCATCCGAGGCCTGTCAGGGCAACGACGGCCTCGGTGCGACCCCCGACACTGCGAAGCTGATCCTCCCCGGAACATCCGATGAACATCGCGACCATTGAAGCAGCGGCGGCGGAATCCTAGATTGGTCGCAAGCCGGGTCGGTGGGCTGCCATGATGGGGCCCCTCATGCCCGGGCACGAAAGGACCAAGATGACCACTGCATCTTCTCCCACCACCTACGCCGTGTTGCCGCTGCGCGACATCGTCGTTTTCCCGCACATGATCGTCCCGCTGTTTGTCGGGCGAGAGAAATCGGTTCGCGCGCTCGAAGCGGTGATGGAAGGCGACCGCCCGATCCTGCTGGCCGCCCAGAAGGACGCCGCGGAGGACGAGCCGGATCACGATGGCATCTTCCGTACCGGGGTTCTGGCCAACGTCCTGCAACTGCTGAAGCTGCCTGACGGCACCGTGAAGGTGCTGGTCGAGGGACGCGAACGCGTCATGATCACCGACTTCGTCGAGAATGACGACTATTTCGAAGCGACAGCCGAAACCCTGACCGAAGAGCCGGGTGACCTGGAAAGCGTGACCGCACTGGTGCGGACCGTCGCCGAAGAGTTCACGCGCTATGTCAAGGTGCGCAAGAACATCACCGAGGAAGCCATCTCCACGATCGGCGAGGCGCGGGAACCCGCCGCACTTGCCGACCTGGTCGCCGGCCATCTGGGGATCGACATAGAGCGCAAGCAGGATCTGCTGGACACGCTGAACGTCGCGGAGCGTCTGGAAAAGGTCTATGGCCTGATGCAGGGCGAGATGTCGGTCCTGCAGGTCGAGAAGAAGATCAAGTCGCGCGTCAAGACCCAGATGGAGAAGACGCAGCGCGAATACTACCTGAACGAGCAGATGAAGGCGATCCAGCGCGAGCTGGGCGACGGCGACGACGGCCAGACCGAACTGGCCGACCTGGAAGAACGCATCGCGAAGACCAAGTTCAGCAAGGAAGCGCGCGAGAAGGCCGACGCCGAGCTGAAGAAGCTGAAGTCGATGTCGCCGATGTCGGCCGAGGCGACGGTCAGCCGCAACTACCTGGACTGGCTGCTGGCCCTGCCGTGGGGCGTGAAGTCGCGCACCCGGAAGGATCTGGCGCAGGCCGAGGCCGTGCTGGACGCCGATCACTATGGTCTGGAAAAGGTCAAGGAGCGCATCGTCGAGTATCTCGCCGTCCAGAACCGGTCGACCAAGCTGAAGGGGCCGATCCTGTGCCTCGTCGGTCCGCCCGGCGTGGGCAAGACCTCGCTGGGCCGGTCGGTGGCGCGGGCGACGGGACGGGAATTCATCCGCATCAGCCTGGGCGGCGTGCGCGACGAATCCGAGATCCGCGGTCACCGGCGGACCTATATCGGGTCCATGCCCGGCAAGATCATCCAGGCGCTGAAGAAGGCCAAGACCACCAATCCGCTCATCCTGCTGGACGAGATCGACAAGATGGGACAGGATTTCCGGGGCGACCCGGCCAGCGCCATGCTGGAGGTCCTGGACCCGGAACAGAACTCGACCTTCGTCGACCATTACCTCGAGGTCGAGTACGACCTGTCGAACGTGATGTTCGTGACCACGGCGAACAGCTACAACATGCCGGGGCCGCTGCTGGACCGGATGGAGATCATTCCGCTGTCCGGCTACACCGAGGACGAGAAGCGGGAGATCGCCAAGCAGCACCTGCTGCCCAAGCAGATCAAGGCCAATGGTCTGAAGCGGGGCGAGTTCTCGGTCACCGACGAGGCGCTGACCCATGTCATCCGCTACTACACCCGCGAAGCGGGGGTGCGGAGCCTGGAACGCGAGATCGCCAAGCTGGCCCGCAAGGCGGTGACGCAAATCCTGAAGGGTCAGGCGACCAGCATCGAGGTGACGCCCGAAAAGGCGGCCGAGTATCTGGGCGTCCGGCGGCACCGGTATGGGCTGGCCGAACAGCATGATCAGGTCGGTGTGGTCACGGGGCTTGCCTGGACGCAGACGGGCGGCGATCTGCTGCAGATCGAGGCGCTGAAGCTGCCGGGCAAGGGCCGGATGAAGACGACCGGCAAGCTGGGCGACGTGATGAAGGAATCGATCGACGCGGCCTCCAGCTTCGTCCGGTCGGTGGCGCCGGAACTGGGCATTCGCCCGCCCGAATTCGAGCGGCGCGACATCCACGTTCACGTCCCCGAGGGCGCGACCCCCAAGGACGGCCCCTCGGCAGGTCTGGCCATGGTGACGTCTGTCGTCAGCGTGATGACGGGCATTCCGGTCCGCAAGGACGTGGCGATGACCGGCGAGGTCACGCTGCGCGGCAACGCGCTCGCCATCGGCGGCCTGAAGGAGAAGCTGCTGGCGGCCCTTCGCGGCGGGATCCAGACCGTTCTGATCCCGCAGGAGAACGAAAAGGATCTGGCCGAGATCCCGGCGAACGTGAAGGAAGGGCTGACCATCATCCCCGTCTCGAACGTGCGCGAGGTCCTGCGTCACGCGCTGGTGCGGATGCCCGAGCCGCTGGAGTGGGACGAAGCAGCCGAAGAGGCCGCCGCGGCCGAGGCGGCGCGGCTGGCCGCCCGTCACGATGCGGCCAATACGGCCACCGCGCACTGAGCTGGCCTCAAGTGATCGGAACGGCGGGCGAGTAATCTCGCCCGCCGTTTTGCTGGCCGCGGGATGATCTCGGCGGAGGTTTTCTACGAAGGTGACTTGCAGCGCTGTGTGACAGACGCTATCAGGCCGCCACCGGGTGATTAGCTCAGCGGTAGAGCGCTTCGTTCACATCGAAGATGTCAGCGGTTCAAATCCGTTATCACCCACCATCATTCCTGGAGCGCCAAGGCCGTTTGCTCGGCCTTGGCGCTCTTTCGTTGTCATTCCGGACGTCTTCGGAACGACCCTGTGAGATACCCGTGTGACCGCACGGGCGGCAGGTTGGCACGGCCGGGCGACACGGGGCGCCAGGCCCGAGCCGACCAGAGCACTTGCCACGTCGCGGTTTCGTCGCTGCTCAGAGCACAAGCAGACGGCAACCGACTGTTTGCAGATCCTCACGCGTTCCCGTCGCTGCTGGTCTCCGTAACCGTGTCGAAGTCGCTCAGCGCTGGACGCTTGCCCACCGTGACGTGATCGATGTCCTCTGCGGCGAAGCCACGGATTAACGCCGGGATCATCATGCACACGAGCACGAAGATCGGCAGTCCGACGACCGTGATGACCTCCTGCAAAGCGGTCAGTCCTGCCTCACCTGCCAGCAGGATCAGCATCGCGGCGATCGCTCCCTCAGCCACCCCCCAGAACACGCGCTGCCGCACCGGGCCCGGCTCTGGCGTTCCGGTGCAGAGCATGTCCACCACGAGCGACGCCGAGTCCGATGACGTCGCGAAGAAGATCGCGACGACCACCACCGCGATCCCCTGCATCAGCGTTGCCCAGGGCAATTCGGCAAAGAACGCGAACATGGCCAGGGGCACGGATTCCGACACGGCCCGGCTGATGGCACCTGCATCGGCCCCCATCGCCGCACGCGCCGCCTGGCCCAACCCGTCAATCTGCATGGCCTGCCAGCCGAAGATCGCGAACCACACGACCGTGAAAAGCGTCGGCGCCAGCAGCACGCCGAAGACGAACTCGCGCACCGTGCGGCCACGCGAAATCCGCGCGACGAAGATGCCAATGAACGGCGACCACGTCACGGTCCACGCCCAGTAGAAAACCGTCCAGCTGCCCTGCCAGCCCCAGGGACCGGTCGCCATCCCTTCGCCGTGCAGCATGTCGTTCCAGAACGCGAGGCGCGGCAGGTTCGACATGTAGAGGCCGATCGTCTCGACGATGCCGCGCAGCAGGAAGAGGGTGCTTCCGGTCACCAGCACGAACACCATCAGCGCAACGGCGATGCCGATGTTGATGTTCGAGAGCAGCTTCACGCCCTTGTCCAGCCCCGCCACGATGGATGCCGTCGCGACGGCTGTCAGGGTGACCAGGATGGCGACGCGTAGCATGACACTGTTGCCGATCCCGAAAAGCTCGGAAATCCCGGCGGCCACCTGCGACGAGCCCAGACCCAGCGAGACGGCCACCCCGAACAGCGTGCCGAGGATCGAGGCGATGTCGATGGCCTTGCCCACCGGGCCGTGGATGCGCTCGCGCAGCAGGGGATAGAAGACGGAACTCACCCGGATCGGCAGGTCGTAGCGATTGATGAAATACCCGAATGCCAGCCCCGGGAGCGTGAAGATCGTCCAGGTATGCAGCGCAAGATGGTAGAGCGAGATCGAGATTGCGTCTTGCGCCGCCTGCACCGTGAAGGGCTCGACCCCCGGAAGGGGCGGACTCTGGTAATGGCTGATCGGCTCGGCCACGCCCCAGAACATCAGCACGGTGCCGATGCCTCCGGCAAACAGCATCGTGAACCACGACACATTCGAGTATTCGGGCCAAGAGCTGCGTGGTCCAAGCCGGATATGGCCGTGGCGCGACATGGCCGCCCAGATCAGGAAGCCCAGCCAGACGTTTACGCCCAGAATGAAGAACCAGCCGAGGTTCGTCACAATCCAGGTGCGTCCGTCCGAAAACGCGGCGCCGATCGTCTGGGGCATCGCAACAAGCAGGATGACGAACAGCAGAGACAGTCCGGCGGACACAAAGAAAATGACAGGATCGCCCCTAAGTCCAAGTCGCGCCATCCAGTTCTGCATCAGACCCGTCCTTTCATGTCGGCCAGTTTCGTCCCTCGGTCACGTTCAAGCCGTGCGGCGGTGAAAGCGTTCCCTTCTGCCGCGATTCCTGGTCAGCCATGCTGCGGAGCAATGGCTCGGTTACAACCCGATTCCGGTCCGAAGTCGCCGGTTTAGGACCGTTTCCCGACATCCTGCGAAGTGCCGCCCGCCCTGAGGCGGCTCCTGTCACTCCGGCTGGCTGCCCGCCCGTGCCGCCTTTTCGGTCAGACCCGATTGCGCCTCGCGCCGCTCCAACTCGTCCCAGACGGCGGCCAGGGGAACCTCGCAGGCTGCCAGCATAACCAGCAGGTGATAGAGGGTGTCGGCCGCTTCGGCGGCCAGACGCGTTCGGTCGCCGCGGACCGCCTCGATGATGGCCTCGACCGCTTCTTCGCCGAATTTCTCGGCGCATTTTGCCGGCCCCCTGGCCAGCAGTTGCGCAGTCCAGCTGGTTGCCGGATCGGCACCGCGGCGCGTGTCCACCGTTGCGGCTAGGCGGTCCAGCGGATGCGAGTCCGTGCCCATCGTCACAGCCGCATCGGGATGCCGGCGGCCGCCATGTGGGCCTTGGCCTCGGCAATCGTGTGGGTGCCGAAGTGAAAGATCGAGGCGGCCAGAACGGCACTGGCGTGGCCTTCAGTTACACCCTCGACGAGATGATCCAGCGTGCCGACCCCGCCCGAGGCGATCACCGGCACCGGCACCGCGTCGGCGATGGCCCGCGTCAGCTCCAGATTGAAGCCCGTGCGTGTGCCATCGCGGTCCATGCTGGTCAGCAGGATCTCGCCCGCACCCTGCGCCGCGACCGTGCGGGCGAACTCCACCGCGTCGATCCCGGTCGGGCGGCGGCCGCCATGGGTGAAGATCTCCCAGCGACCCGGGGCGACGGTCTTGGCGTCGATCGCGCAGACGATGCACTGGCTGCCGAACCGCGCGGCGGCCTCGGCCACAACGGTTGGGTCCGCCACCGCGGCCGAATTGAAGCTGACCTTGTCCGCCCCGGCCAGCAGCAGGTCGCGCACGTCGCGATGGCTGCGCACGCCGCCCCCGACGGTCAGCGGGATGAAGCACTGCTCGGCGGTGCGGGTTACCAGATCGTACATGGTCCCGCGATTTTCGTGGGTCGCGTGGATGTCCAGAAAGCAGATCTCGTCCGCCCCGGCAGCATCATAGGCGCGTGCCGCCTCGACCGGGTCGCCGGCGTCGATCAGATCGACGAAGTTCACCCCCTTGACCACGCGGCCGTCGGCCACGTCGAGACAGGGAATGATCCGGGTCTTCAGCATCGGCTTCCTCTCGCGCGCCTAGCGCCTGAATGGGCAGGGCACGGGACGAAGTCAACAATGCGCTGCGAATGCAGGCCGCCTCTCCCATCCGTCGCTGGACCTCACCGGGCGCCCTGTCTTAGAACGGCAGCATGCTGAGAACGGTCCTGTTCCTGTCCTGTCTGGTGCCGCTGTGCCCCTCGCCTGCCGTGGCGGAAGGGGTGCTGTTCGTGCTGGACCAGTCGCAGCTGCCCTTTGATCTGGGGCCCGGGGCGCGAGCCAACTCCCCCGCCAATGTGCGCAACGCGCCATCGCAGTTCCCCAACTCTGCGGGGAATCGGGCGAACGCCGCAGGGGCGCCGGGCAACGCGCCGTCGAACTCCGCGAACGCTCCAGGCGGTGCAAATGCCGTCTATACGCCTGATGGCGATTACGCCGGCTATGCCGTGCAGGCCGGCGGGGCACTGAACCTGTTTTCTGCCGGCGGTCGGCGTGTCGCCTATCAGCCCGCCGGCGGGCACACCAAGAGCCTGTTCTCGATCCAGGGGCAATGGTGCGGGACGGTGTCGCGGGACGCCACTGGCGGGCACGCGTTCGGGATGACGCTGGAATGCGCCCGGCGGGTGTTCGACTGACGGGCCCGGCCGTGACGCCGTTCAGCGCGGACGCGGCTTTCCCTTGCGGTCGAAGACGGAGCGCGCAGCCTTCGACCGGGCGGCCCCACGCTGGTCGTCATTGGTCCCGAGTCGTTTGCCCGACGGTACGGTGACGTCAACGGGCTGACGCGGACCCTTTCCGGCGCTGGACCCGCCGGTCTTGCCGACGTTTGTCCCGGCTGAACGCCCGGATCGGCTGGAAAGGCCACCTGCCTTCGGCTCATCCTTCGCCGTTTCACCGGCGCGTCGCTTGGTGGAGCCCGGCTGCGGGGCCTCCTGTCCGACCTTGGCCTTGGCGGCCAGATCCCGGGCGACCGCGAACGCGCCCTTGATCCGCTCCGCGTCGGATTTCCAGTCGCGCTGAACGATCACCTTGTTGTCGGCGATTCTGGCCAGCCCGCGCTGTTCGGCCAGAAACTCGACCAGACCGGCTGGGTTGGGGAACTTGTTCAGGTGGAACTGGACCGTTGCGCCCTTGGGACCGGCGTCCAGCCGGGCGATATTGGCCCGCTTGGCCATCGCCTTGATCCGGATGACCAGCAGCAGCGTGTTCACTTCGCGCGGCAGGGCGCCGAAGCGGTCGATCAGCTCGGCGGCAAAACCTTCCAGATCTACCTTCGTGGTCAGCTGCGACAGCCGCCGGTACAGTTCCAGCCGCACGTCGAGGTCGGGGATGTAGCTTTCCGGAATGGTAACCGGCACGCCCAGGTTCAGTTGCGGCGCCCATTCGTCCTCGGGCGTGCCCTCGATCTCGCCCGATTTCAGCTTGGCGATCGCCTCCTCCAGCATCTGCTGGTACAGTTCGAAGCCGACCTCCTTGATGTGCCCCGACTGTTCCTCGCCCAGCAGGTTGCCGGCGCCGCGCAGATCCAGGTCCTGGCTGGCCAGGTTGAAGCCGGCGCCCAGGCTGTCGATTGAGCCCAGGAACTTGAGCCGCCGAACCGCCTGCGGGGTCAGCGGCACCCGGGGTTTGGTGGTCAGATAGCAATAGGCGCGGGTCTTGGACCGTCCGACCCGGCCGCGGATCTGATAGAGCTGCGCCAACCCGAACATGTCGGCCCGCCAGACGACCATGGTGTTGGCCCGTGGGATATCGAGCCCGCTCTCCACGATCGACGTGGCCAGCAGCACGTCATGACTGCCGTCGTAGAAAGCGTTCATCCGCTGGTCCAGATCGCCTGCGGCCAGCTGCCCATGCGCGACGATGGTCGTGACCTCGGGCACATGTTCCTTCAGCCAGTCCTCGACCTCGGGCAGATCCGACAGGCGCGGCACGACGAAGAAGCTCTGCCCGCCGCGATATTTCTCGCGCAGCAGGGCCTCGCGGATCGTGACGCTGTCGAATTCGCTGACATAGGTGCGGATCGCCAGCCGGTCGACGGGCGGCGTGCCGATCACCGACAAGTCCCGCACCCCGGTCAGAGACAACTGCAGCGTGCGCGGAATGGGCGTGGCGGTCAGGGTCAGTACGTGGATGTCCGAGCGCAGTTCCTTCAGCCGTTCCTTGTGGGCGACGCCGAAATGCTGCTCCTCGTCGATGATCAGCAGCCCCAGATCCTTGAACCTGACCTGCTTGGCCAGTACGGCGTGGGTGCCGACGACCACGTCGATGCTGCCATCGGCCAATCCGGCGCGCGTCGCCGCTGCATCCTTTGCCCCGACGAAGCGCGACAGCGGCCGGACCGCCACGGCGGTGCCGCGGAAACGGTCGGCAAAGCTGCGGTAATGCTGGCGGGCCAGCAGCGTCGTCGGGGCGACAACGGCCACCTGCTTGCCCTGACTCGCGGCAACGAAGGCCGCGCGCATCGCGACCTCGGTCTTGCCGAAGCCGACATCGCCGACAATCAGCCGGTCCATCGGGCGGCCCGCAGCCAGATCCTGGGTCACGTCCTCGATCGCGGCCATCTGGTCGTCGGTTTCGGCGTAGGGGAACCGGGCCGCGAATGCCTCCCACTCGTGGTGCTCCGGCTCCAGCACGGGGGCGGCGCGCAGGATGCGTTCGGCCGCGACGCGCATCAGCTTGTCCGCGATCAGCCGGATGCGTTCCTTCAGCCGTGCCTTTCGGGCCTGCCACGCGCCCCCGCCCAGCCGGTCGAGCAGCCCTTCTTCATGCCCGTAGCGGGTCAGCAGTTCGATATTCTCGACCGGCAGGTACAACCGGTCGCCCCCCGCATATTCCAGTGCGACACAGTCATGCGGAACGCCAAGGGCCTGGATCGTCTCCAGCCCCATGTATCGCCCGATGCCGTGTTCGACATGGACCACCAGATCGCCCGGACTGAGCGACGTCGTGTCCTTCAGGAAATTATCGGCGCGGCGCCGCTTTCGCGCGCCCCGGATCAGCCGGTCGCCCAGAACGTCCTGTTCCGAAATCACCGCCAGCGGCCCCGTGGCCTGTCCGTCTGCCACGAAGCCTTCGTCCAGTGGCCAGACGGCAAGCCCCAGCGCCCCGGTGCGATCCTGCAGGTTACGGATGTCTGCAATCGGGACCGCGGCGGTCAGCCCTTCGTCGCCCAGCAGACCCGCCAGGCGGTCCCGGGCGCCTTCGGAAAAGGTCGCTATGACGACGCGGCGGTCCTTCTGCAGGCTGCGGACGTGATCGGCCAGGGCCGCGAACAGGTCGGTCTTCTCGGCCTGCCGTTCCGGCGCGAAGTTCCGGCCGGCCCGTCCACCCGCATCCAGCACCCGGGGGCCGGGCGGTTGCCGGAGCACGGACAGACGCAGCACCCGGTGTCGCGCAAGCCAGCCGTCCCACTCCGCCTCGTCCGGGAACATGGCAGCCGGCGGGACCGGGCGATAGACGCTGTCGGCCCCCCGCCGGGTCATCGCCTCGCGCCGGGCGTCATACTGTTCGGTGACCGTATGCCAGCGGCCGGCCCGCACCTGGTCGAGATGATCGTCCAGAACGACCGAGGCATCCGGCAGATAATCGAACAGGCTGTCCAGCCCGTCGTGGAACCAGGGCAGCCAGTGCTCCATCCCCGCGGTTTTCTGTCCGGCACTGACAGCCTCGTACAGGGGGTCGTTGCCACCGCCGCCATATTCCGCACGATAGGTGGTGCGAAAACGGGTGATGGCGTCGTCGTCCAGCACCACCTCGGACACCGGCGCGATCTCGATCCGGTCGATGCTGCCCAGCGACCGCTGGGTTTCGGGGTCGAAGCGGCGGATCCCGTCCAGAACGTCCCCGAAAAGGTCCAGCCGCACCGGCCCGGTCCCCCCGGGGGGGAAGATGTCGATGATCCCGCCGCGCACGGCGTAGTCGCCGGGTTCCGTGACCGTGGGCGCCTGCGAAAAGCCCATCTGGACCAGGAAGGCGCGCAGCCGGGCCTCGTCCACCCGTTCACCCTTAGCCGCGGCAAAGCTGGCGCGACGGACCATGCCACGGGCCGGCACCCGCTGCATCGCCGCGTTCAGCGTCGTCAGCAGCACGAACGGCGGGCGAACCGCACCGGAAGCCAGCGCCGAAAGCACCTGCAGGCGCTGCGCCATGATCTCGCCCGATGGCGACACCCGGTCATAGGGGGTGGTGTCCCAGGCGGGGAATTCCAGCACCGCCAGTGCCGGCGCAAAGAACGCCAGCGCTGCACGGGTCGCAGCCATCCGCCGGTCATCGCGGGCCACGTGAATGACGGGGCCGCCACGATCGGCCGCGACCGCCGTCTCGCGCGCAATCAGCGCGGCGTCCATGCCCTCGGGCGCACCGGACAGGATCAGATGGTCGGCCATGCCGGTCAGGTAACCGGCGGGCAGGCGGAGTCAAGCGGCCAGAGCAGGGTCATTCGGGTCCAGGAAGTCGAAGAGGCGGTCACAGGCCGAAGGGATGCCGGATGACCCAGGCCGTCCCCCAGATCGCCGCCGCCGCGACGCTTGCCGTGGACAGGGCCAGAACCTGCCAGCGATGGCGCATCAACAGGCGGGCGGAGTCACGGGCCACGACCGTTGGCGGCAGCGTGCGCGCCTGGGCCTGCGCCAGCAGCGGGGTCAGTCGACGAGCCAGCCGGACCCGCATCAGCATCAGCACCCCGAACGGCGCGACCAGCAGGAACACGGCCTGCGCCAGTTCCTGCGCATATCCGAACCCCAGACCGGCCAGCAGAGTCAGCAGGAACGCGCCGGTCCCCAGCAGCACCACACCGCTTTGCGATGGCAGATGCCAGCGCGGCAGCGTCAGCAGCAGCCAGTCGAGCAGCAGCAGGCCCGGATGTCCCTGCTGCTCGGCAGGTGACGTGCCATGGTCCGCCCCGCCTAATCCGGTGGCCTGCGCCGCCCGATGGGCGCGCTGCACGACTTCGACCGGGACGCCCAGCAGATTGCGCCCGCTGCGGGTCCACAACCAGGTGAGCATCAGCCAGTACCAGATCGAGCTGAACGACCGCAGGTCGAGCAACTGCATGATCCCCCCGCCCCCGATCACCTTGCCCGTCCCAAACCTGCCCCGTTTTCCAGCCCGGCTTTCCCGGCGGGTCACCTTAGTGGCATGACCGGCGGGGGCAATCGGCAATCGGGCAGGTTGCAGCGGCCCCGCAAACCCGTGACACTCGCCCGACCCACACGCAGCCCGAGGTGCCCATGCCCGCCACACCCGTCATCGCCCCCTTTCCCGCCACGCGGCTGCGCCGTCTGCGGCGCACGCCGGCGCTGCGGGCGCTGACCTCGGAACGCCACCTGTCGGTCGAGAACCTGATCTGGCCCATCTTCGTCACCGAGATCGAGGGTGGCGAAGGCGAAATCCCGTCGATGCCCGGCGTTCACCGCCTGACGCTGGACGGTGCCTGCCGCGCGGCGGAACAGGCCGCCGCGCTCGGCATCCCCGCGATCTGCATTTTCCCCCATTCCGATCCGGCGCTGAAGGACGAGAGCTGCGCCCGCGCCTGGGACCCGGACAACATCGGCAACCGGGCCATCCGGGCCATCAAGCGCACTGCTCCCGACATCGCCATCATGACCGACATCGCGCTGGACCCCTACAACATCAACGGCCATGACGGTTTCGTCCGGGACGGCATCATCCTGAACGACGAGACGGTCGAGGCCCTGGTGCGGATGGCGCTGGCGCAGGCCGAGGCGGGGGCCGACATCCTGGGACCCAGCGACATGATGGACGGCCGCATCGGGGCGCTGCGCCGGGCGCTGGAGCAGGCCGGCCACAAGGACGTGGCAATCCTGTCCTATGCCGCCAAGTACGCGTCGGGCTTCTACGGCCCGTTCCGGGATGCCGTGGGCGCATCCGGGCGGCTGGTCGGCGACAAGAAGACCTATCAGATCAACCCGGCCAACCGGGACGAGGCGCTGCGCTGCGTGGCGCGCGACCTGGCCGAGGGGGCCGACATGGTGATGATCAAGCCGGGCATGCCCTATCTGGACATCTGCCGCGAGGTGAAGGACCAGTTCGGCGCGCCGACCTTTGCCTATCAGGTCAGCGGTGAATACGCGATGCTGGAAGGTGCGATCCGCGCCGGCTGGCTGAAGCGCGACGTCGTGGCCGAAAGCCTGCTGTCGTTCCGGCGCGCCGGCTGCGACGGCATCCTGACCTACTATGCCCCGCAGGTGGCCCAATCGCTGGCGGAGCAGGCGCGCGCCGGCGGCTGAAGGCTACCCGGATCTTGCATCACCTGCCCGCAGCCGCCACATCGACACAAACCAGGGGTCGCGCCATGCAGAAGATCACCGTTCCCGAACGGCCCGGCTGGCGCGATCGCGCCGCCGAGCTGGGATTCACCTTTGCCGACATGGGCGGAGAGCCGTATTGGGACGAAACCTCGGCCTACCGGTTCACCCTGCGCCAGATCGAGGACGACATCGAGGATCCCTCGACCGAGTTGCACGAGATGTGCCGGCAGGCCGTCGCGCATGCGGTCACGTCCGAGGAATGGATGACCCGCCTCGCCATCCCGCGCCCCGCCTGGGATCTCGTGGAACGCAGCTGGGCGCATGGCGAACCCGAGCTGTATGGCCGCTTTGACCTGGCCTACGACGGCAACGGTCCGGCAAAGCTGCTGGAGTACAACGCCGACACCCCGACATCGCTGTATGAATCCGCCTCGTTCCAGTGGCTATGGTTCGAGGAGCAGCGGGATGCCGGCGTCCTGGGCCCTAATACCGACCAGTTCAACCGGATCCACGAGGCACTTGTCGAACGCTGGGCAGAGATGGCGCCGCAGGGCGAGGACATCCACTTTGCGGCCAACCGCGACAACCCCGAGGATTACGCCACCGTCGAGGCGCTGGCGTGGGCCGCGCGCGAGGCCGGGCTGGGGGCGCATTTCACCGATCTCGCCGCCATCGGGTTGAGCGACGAGGGCCAGTTCGCCGACGACAAGGACCGGGTGATCGGCACGCTGTTCAAGCTGTATCCGTGGGAAGACATGATGCGCGACGAGTTCGGCGCGCATCTGCAGTCGTCGTCCACCCGCTTCATCGAGCCGCCATGGAAGGCGGTGCTGTCGAACAAGGCGGTGCTGCCGCTGCTGTGGCAGATGTTCCCCGACCACCCCAACCTGCTGCCCGCCTTCTTCGCCGCCGATGTCGAGGCGGCGCGCCGGGGTGAGCCGACCGCGTTCGCCGCGGCGATCGCGGCTGCCGAACCGCAACTTGCCCGCGGACAGGTCAGCAAGCCGATCTTTTCGCGCGAGGGTGCGGGCGTCGTCATCACCGAGGACGGGCAGGTGACGGATCAGGCGCCGGATGACAGCTATTCTCACCACGTGCAGATCGTCCAGGCGCTGGCGCCCCTGCCCGACTTCGACGGATTCCATCCAGTGCTGGGCGCCTGGATCGTCGGACGCAGTTGCGCCGGGCTGGGCATGCGCGAGGATCGATCGCGCATCACACACAATCTGTCGCGGTTCAAACCGCATTTCATCGAGGGGTAAGCCATGACCACCCGAAAACCTTCGACGCTGAAGCGGTCCCGTCATGTGGCGCTGGTGCTTGCCGGTGCCGCGGTGCTCAGCCTGTCGGCCTGTGAAGACGATCAGGTCGAGGCGCAGGCGTTTCCCGATCTGGACAGCTGCCTCGCAGCGGCAAAGGAGGGCGGGCTGTTCTTCACCGAGGAGGACTGCCAGACCCAGTTCGCAGCGGCCCAGCAGGAACATCTGGAAACCGCGCCGCGCTATGAAAGCCAGGAACTGTGCGAACAGGAACACGGCCCCGGCGCCTGCGGCACCGATCCAGCCGCCCAGCAGAACCAGGGCGGCGGGTTCAGCTTCATGCCGCTGCTGGTCGGGTACATGATGGGGTCGATGCTGTCGCGCGGGGGCGGGATCTTCAGCCAGCCGATGGTGCGCACCCCGAACGGCTATTCCACCCCGAGCGGCAACCAGACTTTTGCCAGCAACCGCGGCGCCGGTCGGGTTCCCAGCAGCACGTTCACGCGGGCCCCGTCGACCATCGGCAAGCCACCGATGTCGGCCACCCAGGTGGCGCAGCGGGGCGGGTTTGGCGCATCGTCGACGGCCCGCACCGGCGCAGGGACCCGTAGCGTCGGCGGCTGAGGTCGGGTTGCGCTGATCGGTCGCTGCCGTGGGAACTGCGGCGCCTTGATCGCGGCGCGGCAGTGGCGCACGGTCCGCGCAGATTCGAAAGGAAGCCGGCATGACCCCCGAGAGCCAGTCCAGGCGCACGCGCGAGCTGTGCGCCCTTGCCCCCGTGATCCCTGTGCTGGTCGTGCCCGATGCGGCCGGTGCCGTGGATCTCGCCACCGCCCTGATCGGCGGCGGGCTGCCGGTTCTCGAGGTCACGTTGCGGTCCGACGCGGCGCTGCCCGCGATCCGCGCCATGGCCGGTGTGCCGGGCGGTCATGTCGGGGCCGGCACGGTGCTCAGTGCCACCGATGTCTATCGCGCCAAGGAGGCCGGCGCGACCTTCTGCGTTGCGCCCGGACTGACCGACGCGCTGGTCGCGGCCTGCGAGGACGCGGCGCTGCCGCTGCTGCCGGGCGTCGCGACGCCGACCGAGGCGATGATCGCCCGGGACCACGGCTATGACATGCTGAAGCTGTTTCCGGCCGAGGTCGTCGGCGGGGTGGCGCTTCTGCGCGCCCTGAATGGACCTTTGCCGATGCTGTCCTTCTGTCCTACCGGCGGCATCACCGCCGACAATGCCGGCAGCTACCTGTCGCTGCCCAATGTTCTCGCGGTGGGCGGCAGCTGGGTCGCCCCCGATGCCGACCAGCGCGCCGGGAACTGGACCGCTATCGGCGATCGCGCCCGCGTCGCAGCTCGGCTGCGGGAAGGGACGAGCCGGAAATCCGGGGCATGACCGCGCAGACGGCCGACCTGCGCCGGGCCTGGCGCAACATCTTGGTTCTGGCCGCTGCGCAGGGGATCCTCGGCGCGCAGATGTCGATGATCTTCATCACCGGTGGCCTTGCCGGACAGATGCTGTCGCCGAACCCGTGTATCGCGACGCTGCCCGTGTCCATGGTGATCCTGGGGTCGGCCCTTGCCGCGCGGCCGCTGTCCGGCCTGATGGCGCGGCGCGGGCGGCGCTTCGGCTTTTCGGTGGCCTGTCTGGTTGCGGCCGTGGGTGCGGCTCTGGCGGTGCTGGGCCTGCGGCAGGGATCGTTCTGGTTGTTCACCGCAGGCACGATGCTGAGCGGCGTCTACATGTCGGCGCAGGGCTTCTATCGCTTCGCCGCGACAGACGCCGCCCCGGCCGACCTGCAGCCCCGCGCCATCGGCCTGGTGCTTGGCGGCGGGCTGATCGCGGCGATCCTGGGACCGGCGCTGGTCCGGGCGACCTCGGAAACGACCCTGATCCCCTTTGCAGCGACCTATGTGATCATCGTCGGGCTGAACCTGGCCGGACCGCTGCTGTTCGCCCTGCTGGACAGCCCCCGTCCGGTCGTCGCCCGGTCCCGCTCGACCGAGGGACGAACACTTGGCGAGTTGCTGCGCACCCCGGAAATCGCCGTGGCGATGATCTGCGCGATGGTCAGCTATGCCCTGATGAACCTGGTGATGACCTCGACCCCGCTGGCGGTGGTCGGGTGCGGTTTCTCTCCGTCCGATGCCGCGGACGTCGTGTCGATGCATGTCATCGCGATGTTCCTGCCGTCCTTCTTCACCGGGAATCTGATCAACCGCTTTGGCGCCCACCGCATCGTGGCAGTGGGACTGCTGATCCTTGCCGCGTCGGGGGCTGTGGCGCTGACCGGCGTCGCGCTGGCGCAGTTCCACCTTGCACTCATCCTGCTGGGGCTGGGGTGGAACTTCGGCTATATCGGTGCGACGGCAATGCTGACGTCCGCGCATACCCCGGCCGAGGGCGGGCGCATCCAGGGGATCAACGACGCCGTGGTGTTCGGGGGGGTCTTCGTCGCCTCGCTAGCGTCCGGCGGGCTGATGAACTGTTCCGGCGGCAACCCGGGGGCCGGCTGGCAAGCGGTGAATTTGGCCATGCTGCCGTTCCTGATCCTGGCCGGGGGGGCGCTGATCTGGCTGACGCTGCGGCCTAGAACCAGCAGCGCCTGACCGGCCTGTTTCGGCCCACGCCCTCCGCGACGCATGTCTCGGCGTGGGTCAGAACAGAGTCTTCTGCCCCGCCGTTGGCGCTGGCTTGCGGGGTTTGGCGCGCGGCTGATCACCCTCAGGCCGGACTGGCACGGTGCCGTCGTGGAATTCGATCTGCAGCTGCGGCGCCCGCGACGCCGGTTCCGACGATGTCACGATGCCGTCCGGGCCGCGGATGACCGCAAAGCCCCGTCGCAGCGTTTCCGTGTACCCCAGCGTCTGGCGCAACCGGTCCAGCCTGTCGAGCTGGCCGCGCCGATCCGATGTGATCCGCGGGCCCTGCTGATCCAGCCGCCTACCGACAGCACCAACCGCCGACTGCCGATCCAGCTGGGCGCGCCGTGCATCCGCGACCATGCGCGCCCGCGCGGTCGCCAGCCGCCGCGACAGCTGCGCCACCCCGTCGCGCTGCGCCCGCCACCTACGCTCGGCGGCGGGGCCGAAACGCAGATCCAGCCCCTCGTACCGGCGACGTTCCGCAACCACCTTGCGGGACAGACTGCCGAGCGAGAGCATTGGAAGGGCGCGACGCTGGTCGGCGATGCCCCGCGCCGGGGCGGCCAGGAAGCGCAGCACCAGCTGATCGAAGCCCGTTCGGGTGGTCCGGGTGAAATCGCGCAGTGCAAAGATCGGCAGGTCCAGCGCCGTGACGCTGTGCCGCTTGCTGCGGACGAAGCCGCGCAGCGCGGTTTCCAGCCGGGGCCCGGTCAGGTCCAGCCGCTGCCGCGCCGTCTCGGTCGCCGCCTGCGGACGCCCCAGGCCGCGAGCGAGATCGGACAGACGTTGCCGCGCGGTGGCATCGCGTTTCCCCGTGGCGCGCATCATGCGGGCCCCGGCCTCGGCCAGACGGGCGGCCAGGTCCGCCCGGACGGGCACGCCCAGTTCTGCGGCGGCCGTGGGGGTCGGCGCCCGGAGGTCGGCGACATGATCGATCAGCGTGGTATCGGTTTCGTGCCCCACAGCCGAGATCAGCGGAATCGTGCCCTCGGCCACGGCACGGACCACCGCTTCCTCGTTGAAGCCCCACAGATCCTCGATCGAGCCGCCGCCACGGGCGACGATGATCAGGTCCGGACGCGGCACCGGCCCGCCGGCCGTGATGGCGTTCAGCGCCCGGATCGCGGTCGCCACCTGGGGCGCGCAGTCGCGGCCCTGGACGGCTACCGGATAGATCAGGACCCGCGTCGGAAAGCGATCGCGCAGGCGATGCAGGATGTCGCGGATCACGGCCCCGGACGGCGAGGTCACGACGGCGATCACCCCCGGCAGGAATGGCAGGGCTCGCTTGCGGTCAGGGTGGAACAGGCCCTCGGCATCCAGCTGCCGGCGGCGCTGTTCCAGCATCGCCATCAGCGCCCCGATGCCGGCCGGCTCGACCTCTTCCACCAGCAGTTGGTAGCGGGATTGCCCCGGGAACGTGGTCAGACGGCCCGTCGCGATGACCTCCAGCCCCTCTTCCGGGCGATGTCCCAGGCGGCAGGCCGTGGCTTTCCAGCAGACCGCTGCGATTACCGCGCGATCGTCCTTCAGATCGAAATACAGATGCCCCGATCCCGGGCGCGACACCCGCCCGACCTCGCCCCGCACGCGGATGCGCCCGAACTCGCCCTCGATCACCCGCTTGATCGCCCCCGAAATCTCGGAAACCGTCAGGGGGGGCGCATTGCCGGGCGCCGGGCTGCTGTCTGGGCCGTCTTCGAACAGATCCATGTCAGCCAGATGACGTGTCGGACCGGTGTTTGACAAGGCCGCAGTGACGCTGCCCCGTGCGGGGCTTGTGGGGCTGGCATCGCTTGCCTATCAGCACCTCAACCCGGGCGCACGAGGGGCAGAGTGGCATGAACATCCTGATACTGGGCAGCGGCGGGCGCGAACACGCGCTGGCCTGGGCGATCCGGCAGAACCCGAAATGCGACCGGCTGATCGTGGCCCGGGGGAACGCCGGGATCGCGGCAATCGCGCGCTGCGCCAGCCTGGCGATCGAGGATGGATCGGCCGTGGTCGCGTTCTGCGAGGAGCACGCGATCGACCTGGTGGTGATCGGACCGGAAGCGCCACTGGCCGCCGGCGTGGCCGACAGCCTGCGGACGGCCGGCATCGCGGTCTTCGGCCCCTCACGTGCCGCTGCAATGCTCGAAAGCTCCAAGGCATTCACAAAGGAAATCTGCGACGCCTGCGGCGCGCCGACCGCCGCCTGGGCACGCTTCACCGATGCCCCGTCAGCCCGCGCCCATGTGCGTGCGTCCGGAGCGCCGATCGTGATCAAGGCCGACGGGCTGGCGGGCGGCAAGGGCGTGACCGTCGCCATGTCCGAGACCGAGGCGCTGCAGGCGGTCGATGCCGCCTTTGGCGGTGCCTT
This sequence comes from uncultured Paracoccus sp., assembly GCF_947496875.1. Lineage (GTDB taxonomy): Bacteria > Pseudomonadota > Alphaproteobacteria > Rhodobacterales > Rhodobacteraceae > Paracoccus. The sequence goes on from NZ_CANMEH010000003.1 coordinate 381,452, forward strand.
CGGCGCGGCAGGGGCCGAGGTAGTGATCGAGGCGTTCATGACCGGCGAGGAAGCCTCGTTCTTTGTCCTGTGTGACGGCACCACCTGTCTGCCGATCGGCACTGCGCAGGACCACAAGCGGGTGGGCGAAGGCGACACGGGGCCGAACACAGGCGGAATGGGCGCCTATTCCCCTGCCCCGGTGCTGACGCCCGCGGTCCAGGCGCAGGTGATGGAGCGGATCGTCGAGCCGACGATCGCCGAGATGTCCCGCCGCGGCACCCCGTTCCAGGGGGTGCTGTATGTCGGGCTGATGATCGAGAACGCGGAGGCGCGGCTGGTCGAATACAATGTTCGCTTCGGCGATCCGGAATGCCAGGTGCTGATGATGCGACTGGGCGCGCAGGTCCTGGACCTGATCCAGGCCTGCGCCGAGGGCAGGCTGCATGAGGTCGGCGTCACCTGGGCGGATGATCACGCCCTGACCGTGGAGCTGGCCGCCACCGGCTATCCCGGTGACTACGTCAAGGGCACCGTGATCCGCGGGTTGGAGGAGCTGCCCGAAACCGCCACGCAGATGATGTTCCACGCCGGTACGACCGAGGCTTCGGGCCAGACGCTCGCGACCGGCGGCCGGGTGCTGGCCGCCACCGGGCGCGGCGCGACCCTGGCCGAGGCGCGAGACCGGGCCTATGCGCTGGTCGACGCGGTGGACTGGCCGCAGGGATTCTGCCGGCGCGACATCGGCTGGCGGGCGCTGCGCTCGGAAGCCTGACAGGAGGGCCGCGCGGGCCGACTACATGTCGTTGCCGCGCTCAACTGGCGGAATACATGCCTTCGTAGATCGGCTGCAGCGTGTCCAGCTCGAACAGCGAGCTGACCGACGTGCCGTTCCAGATCGACATGATCGCCTGCGCGAACAGCGGCGCGGTCGGGACGATGCGGATGTTGCGGGCATTCTTGACCGCCTCGGGCTGCGCGATGGAATCGGTGACCACCAGCGACTTCATGATCGACCCTTCGATCCGCTCGACTGCGGGGCCCGACAGAACACCGTGGGTGATGTAGGCATGCACCTCGGTCGCGCCGTGGTCGGACAGCAGTTGCGCCGCCTTCACCAAGGTGCCGGCCGTGTCGCAGATATCGTCCACGATGATGCAGGTCTTGCCCGCCACGTCGCCGATCACGGTCATCTCGGAGATCTCGCCCGCGCGTTCCCGGCGCTTGTCCACGATCGCCATCGGCGCGTTGATCCGGGCCGCGATCTCCCGCGCCCGTGCCACCCCACCGACATCGGGCGACACGATCATCAGGTCGTCCAGCTTGCCACGGAAATTATGCAGCACGTCCAGCGAAAAGATCGGCGCGGCATAGAGGTTGTCGACAGGGATGTCGAAGAACCCCTGGATCTGGGTCGCGTGCAGATCCAGGGTCAGCACCCGGTCCACCCCGGCCTCGGTTATCAGGTTGGCGACGAGCTTGGCGCTGATCGGGGTCCGCGCCTTGGCGCGCCGATCCTGGCGGGCATAGCCGAAATAGGGGATCACCGCGGTGATCCGGGCGGCGCTGGACCGGCGCAGCGCATCCGCCATGATCAGCAGTTCCATCAGGTTGTCATTGGCGGGGTTCGAGGTCGGCTGGACGATGTACATGTCCTCTCCGCGGACGTTCTCGTACACCTCGACAAAAATCTCCTGGTCGTTGAACCGCTCGACCCGCGCATCGACCGGCGTGACGTTCATGCCGCGATGCATGGACATGCGGCGCGCCACGGCCAGCGCCAGCGGGCGGTTGGCATTCCCCGCGATTAGCTTGGGTTCGGTCATGGCGGGCATGTGCATCTCCGGATCAGGCAGGGAATCGCGTGATTGCGGACGCATTAACACCGGGCTAGCGTGCCGGCAAACCGGCAGGAGGTGAGAAAAGGACATGACGCAGATCGACTACTACTTCGGTACGATCAGCCCGTGGGCCTATCTTGCGGGTGATCGGCTCGAACAGATCGCCCGACGACACGGCGCGCTCGTCACCTATCGTCCGCTCGACATCCTTCAGCTGTTCGACCGCACCGGGGGGGTGCGTCCGGCCGACCGCCACCCATCGCGGATGGAGTACCGAGCCCAGGAACTGCCCCGGTGGGCGGCTCATCTGGGCATGGAACTGCGGATGGACGTGCCGATGACCAACATGGCCCCGTCGTCCTATGCCATCATCGCGGCGCAGGCGGCCGAGGGCGCGGATGACCAGCGCCCCCCCGAATCGCGGGATCGGATCGGAAAACTGGTGCGCGGCTTTCTGAGCGCGCGTTTCGTGGAAGGGCGCGACATTGCCGATGATGCGGTAATCCGCGACGTGCTGACCACGCAGGGGTTCGATCCGGGACTCGCCGACCGGGGCCTGTTCGTCGGGGCAGAGGAATACGGCCGCAACCTGGAACGCGGCGTCGAGGCCGGCGTGTTCGGGTCGCCCTTCTACGTCGTTCGCGAGAGCGGGCAGAAATTCTTCGGTCAGGACCGGCTCGAGTTTCTGGACCGTCACCTGGCGCAGAGGTGACGGCCGTCCACCACCGCCACTGGCCCGGAGACCGGGACCGCCCGGCCCTTGCACTGCACTGCATGATGGGCAGCGCGTCGTACTGGGGTCCGATCGCGCAGCGGCTTGGGGGCCGCGTGGACCTGCGTTCCTTTGACATGCCCAGCCACGGGCGCAGCAAGCCCTGGCAGCAGGACATGTCGGACTTCCATACAACGATCACACGCATCGCTGCCGACCTCATCGACGGTCCGATCGACCTAATCGGTCATTCTATCGGCGCGACGGTGGCGCTGCGACTGGCGGTCGACAGGCCCGAGTTGGTGCGCAGCCTGACGCTGATCGAACCGGTCCTGTTCGCCGCCGCGCCAGCCGTTCCGGCCCAGGCCGAAGAACATGCCTCGCTCGTCGACCTGCTAGCGCAGGACCGTCGGGACGAGGCGGTTCGGCTGTTTCTGGATCGCTGGGGCGGGCCCGGCGGGCTGGACGCAATGCCCGAGGCGGTGCGGCCGGCGCTGGAGCGGCAGATCGAGCTGATCGTCGAGACCAGCCCGACCCTGTCGCAGGATCGTGCCGACATCCTGCGCGAGGGCGGGCTGGAATCCATCGAGGCCCCGGTGATGCTGATCCGCGGCGGCGATTCGCCGCCTCACATGGCAGAGATCCTTGCGGCGCTTTCCGGCCGGCTGGGTGATGTGGGTCGGGCCGTCGTGCCCGGGGCCGGACACATGCTGCCCCTGACTCACCCCGATCAGGTGGCGGGTCTGATCGGTGCAAATCTGGATCGCGCCTGACGCGCCTGGTTACAGGTCGAAATCGTCGCTGTGCCGGACCGGTCCGAACGCGATCCATTCCGCCCGCACCCGCGCAACCCGCGTATCACCCCAGGTGCGAAAGACGATGTCGAACCCCTTGGGGGTAATGCGTTCGGCGCCGATATCCACACGCTGGTTCGAGCCGCCTTCGATGTCCCACATGCCCAATGCGACATGCACCAGCGGGGGTGTAAAAAAGGGTTCGTCGAAGGTGATCGGGGACCGCACGGCGCGGGCGCCCTGCCCCGTCCACATCTCGCCACCATCCTCGAAAGCGGAGAACAGCAGCTTCGCACCACGGGCGATCCCCACGGCAGCATGCCCGAACTGCATCGACGCGCCCCTCAGATCATGTCCCGGTGGCAAGATGTCGGTATTCGACGGGTGAGGACAAGGCAGAACGACCATGGCCTCCTGACCGGCGCGTGGCAGAAAAAAAGGCGGCCCCACAGGGGCCGCCGGAAACCAATTCACGGTCACGACTCGGCGCAGCTTCAGTCCGGGACGGTCGACTGGTTCGGGTCCAGACCGATATGGGTGCCGAGCGCCTGCATGTCTGCCAGCAGCTTGACGGCGCTCGCCACGACCTCGGCGCCGGCGTCGTCGCCCCGCGCCTCGGCCGCCTGCCGGGTGCGGTGCGCTTCCTGCATCATCTCGTTGAACACGTCCTGGGTCATTTCGTCCCGGGGATGCCCGCGTTCGGCCAGCAGGCTGACGCTGTCGCCGTTGATCTCGGCAAAACCGCCGGTGACCGCGAACTCGGTCGCGGTCCCGGCGCCGTCGACGACGGTGACCATTCCCGGTCGCAGGGTGACGATCGTCGCCGCGTGGCCGGGCATGGCGGTCAGGTCACCGTCCGTACCGGGCAGGCGCACCTCGCGCGCGGCAACGGAGACCAGCCTGCGTTCCGGAGAGACGAGATCGAACTGCATCGTGTCGGCCATCTCGCCCCCTTACGCCGCGTCCGAGGCCAGGCGCTGCGCCTTGGCTTTCACATCCTCGATCCCGCCGACCATGTAGAAGGCCGCCTCGGGGAGGTGATCGTATTCGCCGGCGACCACCGCGCGGAACGAGTTGATCGTGTCCTCAATCGGAACCTGGACCCCGTCGGAACCGGTGAAAACCTTGGCCACGTCGAACGGCTGCGACAGGAAGCGCTGGATCTTGCGGGCGCGGCTGACGGTCAGCTTGTCCTCCTCGGACAGTTCGTCCATGCCGAGGATGGCGATGATGTCCTGCAGCGACTTGTATTTCTGCAGGATGCCTTGGACGTCGCGGGCCACCTGATAATGTTCCTCGCCCACGACCCCCGGGTCCAGGATCCGGCTGGTGGAGTCGAGCGGGTCCACGGCCGGATAGATGCCGAGTTCCGAGATCGCGCGGCTCAGAACGGTGGTCGCGTCAAGGTGGGCGAAGGTAGTGGCAGGCGCCGGGTCGGTCAGGTCGTCGGCCGGCACGTACACGGCCTGGATCGAGGTGATCGAACCGGCCTTGGTCGAGGTGATGCGTTCCTGCATCGAGCCCATGTCGGTCGCCAGCGTGGGCTGATATCCCACCGCCGACGGGATCCGACCCAGCAGCGCCGACACCTCGGACCCCGCCTGGGTGAAGCGGAAGATGTTGTCGACGAAGAACAGAACGTCCGTGCCGGTCGAGTCGCGGAACTGTTCGGCCAGCGTCAGACCGGTCAGCGCGACGCGCATCCGGGCGCCCGGCGGTTCGTTCATCTGCCCGTAGACCAGCGCCACCTGGGATTCCGACAGGTTGTCTTCCTTGATGACACCCGACTCGACCATTTCGTGGTAGAGGTCGTTGCCCTCACGCGTGCGCTCACCCACCCCGGCGAACACGGAATAGCCCGAGTGCACCTTGGCGATGTTGTTGATCAGTTCCATGATGAGCACGGTCTTGCCGACGCCCGCCCCGCCGAACAGGCCGATCTTGCCGCCCTTGGAATAGGGAGCCAGCAGATCGATGACCTTGATGCCGGTCACCAGGATTTCCGACGAGGTCGCCTGCGCGGAGAACTCGGGGGCGCTCTGGTGGATGGCACGGGTTTCCGTCGCCGCGACCGGACCGCGGTCGTCGACCGGCTCGCCCACGACGTTCAGGATGCGACCCAGCGTCGCCTCGCCAACCGGGACGCTGATCGGACCGCCGGTGTCGCGGACGGGTTCGCCGCGGACCAGGCCCTCGGTCGCGTCCATCGCAATGGCGCGCACCGTGTTCTCGCCCAGATGCTGCGCGACCTCGAGGATCAGCTTGCGTCCGTTGTTTTCGGTTTCCAGCGCATTGAGGATCGCCGGCAGATGATCGCCGAACTGCACGTCGACGACCGCACCGATGACCTGCGTGATCTTGCCGGTGGCGCCTTCACGCGACGGCTCGTCGGCCAGAATGTTGCGGGCTTCAGCCTCTGCCATCTTGTTACCCCTTCGTACGGTCAGAGCGCCTCGGCGCCCGAAATGATTTCGATGAGTTCCTTGGTGATCGCAGCCTGACGCGAGCGGTTGTACTGCGTGGTCAGGCGGTCGATCATGTCACCGGCGTTGCGCGTGGCGTTGTCCATGGCGGTCATCCGGGCGCCCTGCTCGCTGGCCGCGTTCTCCAGCAGCGCCGCGAACACCTGTGTCGCGATCGAGCGCGGCAGCAGCTCGGCGAGGATCGCCTCTTCACCGGGTTCGTAGTCGTAGAGACCCGAGGCTCCGCCCGCATCCGCGCCGTCGGCCGCCGCGTCGTCGACCACCGCCGGGATGATCTGGCGCGCCGTCGGGACCTGGCTGATCACCGACTCGAAGCGGTTGTAGAACAGCGTCGCCACGTCATAGTCGCCCGCCGCGAAGCGGTTCAGGATCTCGTCCGCGATAGACCGCGCGTTCTCGTAGCCGACGCGCTTGACCTCGGAGAGGTCCACATGGTGCACGAACCGGTCGGAATAGTCGCGCCGCAGCTGTTCGCGCGCCTTCTTTCCGACGGTCATGATGGTCACGTCGCGCCCCTCGCCGCGCAGTTCCTCGGCCCGCTGGCGCGCCAGCTTGACGATCGAGCTGTTGAACCCGCCCGCCAGCCCGCGTTCGGACGTCAGCACCACCAGCAGATGGCGGCGGTCATCGCCAGTTCCGGCCAGCAGCCGCGGCGCGCCCTCGGCGCCTGCCGCTGCCGAGGTCAGCCCGGCCATGACTGCGGCCATCCGGTCAGCATAGGGCCGCGCGGCTTCCGCCGCGTCCTGTGCACGGCGCAGCTTGGCGGCGGCGACCATCTGCATCGCCTTGGTGATCTTGCGCGTGTTGCGGACGCTGCCGATCCGGTTCTTCAGATCCTTGAGACTGGGCATCTAGAATCCCTCTCAGGCGTAGGACTTGGCGTAGGCGTCCAGCACGGTCTTCAGACGGTCCTCGGCGTCGCCTTTGATCTTGGGATCCTCGCGGGTCAGCCAGTCTAGCACGTCGGCGTGCTGGTTGCGCAGGAATTGCAGCAGGCCCCGTTCCCACTTGCCGACGTCGGAAACCGGAACCTTGTCCAGGTAGCCCTTGGTACCGGCATAGATCACCGCCACGATCTCGGCATTGGTCAGCGGCGAATACTGCGGCTGCTTCATCAGTTCGGTCAGGCGCGCACCACGGTTCAGCAGGCGCTGCGTCGCGGCGTCCAGGTCCGAGCCGAACTGGGCGAAGGCCGCCATCTCGCGGTATTGGGCCAGTTCCAGCTTCACCGGACCGGCGACCGACTTCATCGCGTTGGTCTGGGCGGCCGAGCCGACGCGGCTGACCGACAGACCGGTGTTCACCGCGGGGCGGACGCCCTGGAAGAACAGGTCCGTTTCCAGGAAGATCTGGCCGTCGGTGATCGAGATGACGTTGGTGGGGATATAGGCGGACACGTCGCCGGCCTGGGTCTCGATGACCGGCAGCGCGGTCAGCGAACCGCCGCCATTCGCCTCGTTCAGCTTGGCCGACCGCTCCAGCAGGCGCGAATGCAGATAGAACACGTCGCCCGGATAGGCCTCGCGTCCCGGCGGCCGGCGCAGCAGCAGCGACATCTGGCGATAGGCCACGGCCTGCTTGGACAGGTCGTCATAGATGATAAGCGCATCCATGCCGTTGTCGCGGAAGTATTCCGCCATCGCGGTCGCGGAATACGGCGCCAGGTACTGCATCGGCGCGGGTTCGGACGCGGTCGCGGCGATCACTGTCGTGTACGCCATCGCCCCGGTTTCCTCGAGCTTCTTGACGAGCTGGGCAACCGTCGACCGCTTCTGCCCGATCGCGACATAGAAGCAGTGCAGCGTCTTCATGCCGTCATCTTCACGGCCGTTGTAGTTCTTCTGGTTCAGGATCGTGTCCAGAACGATTGCGGTCTTGCCGGTCTGGCGGTCGCCGATGATCAGCTCGCGCTGGCCGCGGCCGATCGGGATCATCGCGTCCACGGACTTGAGGCCCGTGGCCATCGGCTCGTGCACCGACTTGCGCGGCATGATGCCCGGCGCCTTGACGTCGGCCACCCGGCGCTCCGACGTCTCGATCGGGCCCTTGCCGTCGATCGGGTTGCCCAGCGCGTCGACCACCCGGCCCAGCAACGCCTTGCCCACCGGCACGTCCACGATCGACCGGGTGCGCTTGACGGTGTCGCCTTCCTTGATTGACCGGTCATCCCCGAAGATCACGATCCCGACGTTGTCGGTTTCCAGGTTCAGGACCATGCCGCGGATGCCGCCGGGGAACTCGACCATTTCGCCCGCCTGGACCTTGTCCAGACCGTGCACCCGCGCGATGCCGTCGCCCACCGACAGCACCTGGCCGACCTCGGCCACCTCGGCGTCCTGACCGAAATTCTTGATCTGATCCTTGAGGATCGCCGAAATCTCGGCGGCCTGGATACCCATTAGCGGACCTCTTTCATGACATTCTGGAGGGAAGCGAGCTTCGACCGGATCGAGCTGTCGATCATCTGCGAGCCCAGCTGAACGATCATTCCGCCGATGAGCGATTCATCGACGCGGGCATCCAGCCTGACCTTCTTGCCCGTCTTCTGCGCCAGCGTCTCGGTGAGCCGCTGCTGCTGTTCATCCGTCAGCGGCGCGGCGCTGACCACATCGGCCGTGACCTCGCCGCGCTCGACCGCGATCAGCGACTTGAGCCGCTCGACCAGTTGCGGCAGCACGAACAGCCTGTGGTTGCGAGCCATCAGCCGCAGGGTGTTGGCCAGCACCGGGCCGAGGCCCATGCGATCGGCGATGGCGCCGATGGCGTCACCCTGCTGTTCCCGGGAATAGAGCGGTGACTGGATCAGCGTGCGCAGGTCGTCGCTGTCGCGCAGGGCCTGCTGCAGATCATCGACCTGCGTGGCAAGCTGATCGATGCCGCCCTCGTCCCTGGTCAGTTCGAACACGGCTTGCGCGTAACGGCCGGCGATGTTTGCGGAAAGCGAACCGGAATTGGCCACGTACACCCCTTTGGCTTGCGCCACGACCCGCTGGCCGGGCCGGCGTCTCTGCCGGTCAGTCGCGGGGCGCGGACGAAAGGACGCGGCGACACGTCCCGATAATCTGCGGCGTCTCTAACAGCAGTTCCGTGGCCTGTGCAACTGCAACCAAGGTCCAAATCCGACTGTTTGCGCCCAAACTCGCCCACGCCACGCAGACCTGATGCAGGGGTGGTCCGGCGCCGGAAACATCGACCTGTCGCGGCCCGCCTCGGCCCCGCCGATGCCCCATTGCGGTTGCCGGGCGGGGTTGCCCGCGGCAGCTCGGAACTGCGGCCCGATCAGGGATCCTCGCCTGCCCCATGCGCCGCCCGCTGTCGTATCTGACCCGCCGGGCGCGGCCGGGGCCGCGCGATGCCCTCCAGCACCTCCAGCGGGCTGGGTACGGTGACGTGCAGTGCCGGCCCGACCGGCGCGTGAACCTGTTTCGTCAGCTCCACGATCAGCACCCCGGCCACCAGGGCCGACGCGATGCGGCTGCCGGTCCGCTCCCACAGCTGAGCGCTCTTCAGCCAGAACCGACGGTCCGAGGGCGGGATGTAAAGCGCCGGCAACCCACGTTCAAACACGAATCCCGCGGCCCGCGTCTGGGTGTCCAGCTGCCGCCGGGTATAGCTGCGGCCGAATCCGAATGGCGTCGCGTCGGTCTGGGCCCACAATCCGGCTCGGTTGGGCACCATGATCAGCATGCGTCCCCCTGGGCCGAGCACGCGCCACGCCTCGGCCAGCAGAGCCGCGGGGTGATCGGACGTCTCCAGCCCGTGCAGCATGACCATCCGGTCGACGCTGCCGGTATCGAGCGGCCAGGCGGTTTCATCGCACAACGTCGAATGGTTCGGTGCGCCGCCCGGCCAGGCCATGACCCCCTGCGGCCCGGGCATCAGCGCGATGACCCGCCGCGCAGGTGCCAGATAGGGCCGCAGCAGCGGGGCGGCGAAGCCAAAGCCCGCCACGGTCATTCCGGTCACCCCGCCGGGCGGCCAGAACGTGCAGAGCCGGTCGCGCAGGATCCGCTGGACGACCCGCCCCAGCGCCCGCTGGTAATAGAATCGGCGCAGGTCGATGACGTCATGGTGCATGACGACAAGACGCCAGCCCGCCACGCGCACGTCAAGCCGGGCCGGACCATGGAGGCACGGGTTTGAACCCGCGCCGAGCCTGGACTAGCCTTGCAGGGGGAATGGGAAGGAACAGGACATGGCCGAACTGGTGACGATCCGCTGCCTCAGCGACAACTATGCCTACCTCGTGCACGGGGACGGCGAAACCGCGCTGATCGATGCGCCCGAAGCGGAGCCGATCCTGGCGGAACTGGACCGGCGCGGCTGGGAACTGGACCACGTCCTTCTGACCCATCACCACGCGGACCACGTCCAGGCAGTGGCGGACATCGTTGCCGCGACCGGCGCCGCGGTGACCGGCAACGCGGCGGATGCCGCCCGGCTGCCGTCTCTGGACAGGGCGGTGTCCCCGGGCGACGCGTTCGCGATGTGCGGCGATCAGGTGCAGGTGATCGACGTGCCGGGCCACACCGTCGGCCATGTCGCCTTTCACCTGCCCGGGTCGCGGCTGGTGTTTACCGCCGACAGCCTGATGGCGCTTGGCTGCGGACGCCTTTTCGAAGGTACGGCCGCCCAGATGTGGGACAGCCTGTCCCGTCTCAACGCCCTTCGGGCTGAAACGATCGTCTGTTCAGGCCATGATTATTGCCGCAGCAATGGCGCTTTTGCGCTGTCGGTCGACCCCGACAACCGGGCCCTTCGGGAACGGCTGGACGCCACCGCGGCCGGGCGGCGGGCCTGCTCCCCCTCCACCCTCGCGGACGAGCGGGAGACCAACCCGTTCCTGCGGGCACCCCTCCTGGCCGCCGGGCTGGGGATGGCGGATGCTGCGCCCGCCGAGGTGTTTGCGCGGCTACGACAGCTGAAGGACGAGTTTCGCGGTTGAACGCAACGGCTGCTTGAAAAACCGCGGCACGCTGATCACATCTGGCTCAACAATGGTCCATTCAGGGGGGCCATCCCTGATTACCCCTTGATCCGTGGCCAGATCCATTAATTCTTAAATCAATCGTGACAGTCTGGACAGGTGGACCGCAAGATGTGGCCCAGACCGCCAGCCGACTGACAGGAGCCTGCCCGTGCCGACTTTCTCCAACACTCTGGAACAGGCGATCCACGCCGCGCTGTCGCTGGCCAATCAGCACCGCCATGAACTTGCCACGCTGGAACACCTGCTGCTCGCGCTGACCGACGAACCCGATGCGGTGAAGGTCATGCGCGCCTGCAACGTCGATCTGGACGAACTGCGCCGGATGCTGACGGACTATATAGACGACGACCTCTCGACGCTGATCACCGATGTGGACGGATCCGAGGCGGTGCCGACGGCCGCGTTCCAGCGGGTGATCCAGCGCGCGGCGATCCACGTCCAGTCGTCGGGCCGGGCCGAGGTGACCGGTGCCAACGTGCTGGTCGCCATCTTTGCCGAACGCGAATCGAACGCGGCGTTCTTCCTGCAGGAGCTGGAGATGACGCGTTACGACGCGGTCAACTTCATCGCCCACGGGGTCGCCAAGAACCCGTCCTTTGCCGAACCGCGCCGCGTGCAGGGCGCGGAGCCGGCAGAGCAGGCAGAAAGCGCCAACCCCAAGTCCGGAAAGGACGAGACCGCCTTGGCCAAGTACTGTGTCGACCTGAACGAAAAGGCGCAGAAGGGCGACGTCGATCCGCTGATCGGCCGGGCCGACGAGGTCGAGCGCTGCATACAGGTGCTGTGCCGCCGGCGCAAGAACAACCCGCTTCTGGTGGGTGATCCCGGCGTCGGAAAGACCGCCATCGCCGAGGGGCTCGCGTTGAAGATCATCCGGGGCGAGACGCCGGATATCCTGGCAGGTGCCACGATCTATTCGCTGGACATGGGGGCGCTGCTGGCCGGCACCCGCTATCGCGGAGATTTCGAGGAACGGCTGAAGGCCGTCGTCAAGGAACTGGAGGAGCACGAGGACGCCATCCTGTTCATCGACGAGATCCACACCGTGATCGGCGCCGGCGCGACCTCCGGCGGTGCGATGGATGCATCCAACCTGCTCAAGCCGGCGCTGGCGGGCGGCAAGCTTCGCTGCATGGGATCAACCACCTACAAGGAGTTCCGCCAGCATTTCGAGAAGGATCGGGCGCTGTCGCGGCGGTTCCAGAAGATCGACGTGAACGAACCCAGCGTGCCCGATGCGATCAAGATCCTTCAGGGGCTCAAGCCCAGCTTCGAAAAGCACCATGAGCTGCGCTATACCTCCGAGGCGATCCGCACGGCTGTCGAGCTTGCCTCGCGCTACATCAACGACCGCAAGCTGCCCGACAGCGCCATCGACGTGATCGACGAGGCCGGGGCCGCCCAGCATCTTGTGGCCGAAAGCAAGCGCCGCAAGACGATCGGCACCCGCGAGATCGAGGCCGTCGTGGCCAAGATCGCGAGGATCCCGCCGAAAAGCGTCAGCAAGGACGACGCCGAGGTGCTGCGCGATCTGGAAAAGACGCTCAAGCGGCTGGTGTTCGGACAGGACAAGGCGATCGAGGCGCTGGCCTCGTCCATCAAGCTGGCCCGTGCTGGCCTGCGCGAACCGGAAAAGCCGATCGGCAACTATCTGTTCGCCGGTCCGACCGGCGTCGGCAAGACCGAGGTCGCCAAGCAGCTCGCCAGCACCCTGGGTGTCGAGATGCTGCGCTTCGACATGTCGGAATACATGGAAAAGCACGCGGTCAGCCGGCTGATCGGGGCCCCGCCCGGCTATGTCGGCTTCGACCAGGGCGGGTTGCTGACCGACGGCGTCGACCAGCATCCGCATTCCGTCCTGCTGCTCGACGAGATCGAGAAGGCCCATCCGGATGTGTTCAACATCCTGCTGCAGGTGATGGATCACGGCAAGCTGACCGACCACAACGGCAAGCAGGTCGACTTTCGCAACGTGATCCTGATCATGACGTCGAACGCGGGCGCCGTGGACCAGGCCCGTGCCGCGATCGGCTTCGGCCGTGAGCGCCGCGAGGGCGAGGACAAGGAGGCCATCGAGCGAACCTTCACGCCCGAGTTCCGCAACCGGCTGGACGCGATCATCAGCTTTGCGCCGCTGCCGCGCGAGGTCATCGTGCAGGTCGTCGAAAAGTTCATCCTGCAACTGGAAGCGCAGCTGATGGACCGGGGCGTCCACATCGACCTGACCGAGGAGGCCGCCGCGTGGCTCGCCGACAAGGGCTATGACGACAAGATGGGCGCGCGACCGCTGGCCCGGGTCATCCAGGAGCACATTAAGAAGCCGCTGGCCGAGGAACTGCTGTTCGGCCGGCTGGCCAAGGGCGGCGTGGTCCGGGTCCGGATCGAGGACGACAAGCCCGTCTTCGACATCTCGGGCCCCGACACGCCGCGCCTGACCAAGGAAACGCCACCGCTGCTGACGGCGGACTGATCAGAGCGGCTGCGCGACAGAAGGCCCGGGGCCGCCAAGGTCCCGGGCCACTCCGCCATCATGATTCCCGCCATCGGACGCCACTCGATCAGCTGGACCCGGGCGTGTGGCTGCGGCACTGTTGTTCGATGCCGTTCCCCCGGGGCTTCCACATCGCCGTCACAGGACTATGGTCTGCTGAGCGCGCAACCCTGCTGCGACACCTGAGGCCCCGATGTCCGATAGATCACCATCGAAGCCCGTCCCGTCCGGCCCTCAGCCTGCGACCAGCCGCGCGGACTGGCTGGAAAACGAACTGGCACAGACCCTGGACGAAGAAATCGAGCTGGAACTCGAGGACGCCGCACTATCCGAGGCGATCGGCAAGGTCTATCGCAAGTCGCGCCCTGATCAGATGGATCGGACGGTCTATTTCCGCGAGTTGCTGCGCGTGCAGGCCGAGCTGATCAAGCTGCAGGACTGGGTCGCGCACCACAAGGAAAAGGTCGTCGTCGTCTTCGAAGGCCGGGACAGTGCCGGCAAGGGTGGGGTGATCAAGCGGATCAACCAGCGGCTCGACCCCCGTGTGGTGCGGACCGTCGCGCTTCCCGCCCCCTCCGACCGGGAAAAGACGCAATGGTATTTCCAGCGCTACGTCCCGCATCTGCCCGCGGGCGGCGAGATCGTGCTGTTCGACCGCAGCTGGTACAACCGCGCCGGCGTCGAGCGCGTGATGGGGTTCGCCAGCGAGGATGAGGTCGAGCAGTTCTTCCAAGACGTGCCCGAGTTCGAACGCATGCTGGTGCGGTCGGGCATCCGCCTGGTGAAATACTGGTTCTCCGTCACGGACGAGGAACAGCAGGTCCGCTTTCTGCTGCGCATCCACGATCCGCTGAAACAGTGGAAGCTGTCGCCGATGGACCTGCAGTCCCGCGTCCGGTGGGAGGCCTATACCAAGGCCAAGGAGGAGATGTTCGAGCGCACCAACATCGCCGAGGCGCCCTGGTACATCGTCCCCGGCAACGACAAGCGCCGGGCGCGGCTGAACTGCATCGACCATCTGCTGGGCCTGATTCCCTACACGGAGGTGCCGCACGAGGAAATCGAGCTGCCCGACCGCGTGTTCAACCCGGACTATGAGCGGGAGGTGCTGCCCCGCGACCTGTACGTGCCGGAACGCTACTGATCCCAGACAAACCGGAGCCATCATGACGAAAGCTTATTGGGTCGGCCATGTGCAGGTCGACGACCCCGCCGCCTACGAAGCCTATCGCCGCGCCAATGCCGAGGCGTTTCGACAGTTCGGCGCTCGCTTCCTGGTGCGCGGCGGCGCCCAGACGGTGGTCGAGGGCAATCTGCGCCCCCGCTGCGTGGTCATCGAGTTCCGCGATCTTGCCACCGCCCGCGCCTGCTATGACAGCCCCGAGTATCAGGCGGCCAAGGCGCTGCGCGATCCCGCCGCCGTTGCCGACATCGCCATCGTGGAAGGCTGGGACGAACAACCATAAATCAGTCGGTTGCCGCACTTATGTCCTTGTGCGGATGAGGGGGCTTTCTATGATGCCTCTATGTTCCGCAGTCTGTTGTCACGCCTGTTCACCGACGAAACCGACCAGTCGCCGCTGGCGGCCGACGACGCGGATGTGGCGGTCGCCGCGCTGCTCGTGCGCCTCGCGCGTTCGGACGATCGGTACAGCGATACCGAGCGTCGCCGGATCGACAAGATCCTCATGCAGCGCCACCATCTGAACGCCGAGAACTCGGCAGAGTACCGCGCCGCGGCCGAGATGATAGAGGCCGAGGCCCCGGATACCGTGCGCTTCACGCGCCTGATCAAGGCGCGCGTGCCGCTGGAAAACCGGGTCGGAATCATCTCGTCGATGTGGGAGGTGGCGTATGCCGACGGGGATCGCAGCGCGTCAGAGGATGCGATGATCCGTCTGGCCGCGAACCTGCTGGGGGTAACGGATCGGGAATCTGCCGTGGCCCGGCAGGAGGTCGAGGAAAGCCAGCTTCCCGACTGATGCGCGGCAGCCCTGCCCTCGGCGGCCGCGCCGCCATCATTGCGTTGCAATCGGCGCTGGAATCACGCCACATGGCGTGCAGATGAGCCGCCAGACCCACCCGACCGATCAGGTGAACGGTACCGTTCCAGTCATCGAGATCCGCGACCTGCACAAGGCCTATGGGCGGTTGCAGGTGCTGCGCGGTGTGTCCCTGCGGGCACCGCGGGGGCATGTCGTGACGCTGATCGGCTCGTCCGGATCTGGGAAATCGACCCTGCTGCGCTGCTGCAATCTCCTGGAGACCAGTCAGGCCGGTGACGTGATTTTCGAGGGCGAACCGGTCCGCTGGGCGGGAGACGGCGCCGCGCGCCATCCGGCGGATCGCGCCCAGATGCGTCGCATCCGCACCAATCTCGCGATGGTGTTCCAGCAGTTCAACCTGTGGTCCCACCTGACGATCCTGCAGAACGTCATGGAGGCGCCGGTCACCGTGCTGCGCCAGGATCGCAACGAGGTCGAGCGGCGCGCGCGCGTGCTGCTGGACAAGGTGGGGATCGGGGACAAGGCGGATGCATGGCCGGCGCAGCTGTCCGGCGGGCAGCAGCAGCGTGCTGCCATTGCCCGGGCCCTGTGCATGGAACCGCGGGCGCTGCTGTTCGACGAACCCACCAGCGCGCTCGACCCGGAACTGCAGCAGGAGGTCGTCCGGGTGATCAAGGATCTTGCCCGCGAACACCGAACGATGATCCTGGTGACCCACGACATGCGCCTGGCCGCCGACGTCAGCGACCATGTCGTCTTCCTGCACGAAGGCCGGGTCGAGGAAGAGGGCACGCCAGACCAGATCTTTCGCGCGCCCCGGACCGACCGGCTGCGCCAATTCCTCAGCGCCACGATGGTGGCCTGACAAGACCAATCGAACAACGGGAGACTGCCATGAAATCCATAGTTCTTGCCACGGCGCTGGTGCTGGCCGCTGGCGCCGGACTTGCCGACACGATCCGCATGGGCACCGAAGGGGCCTATCCCCCCTACAACTTCGTCAACGACAAGGGCGATCTGGACGGATTCGAAATCGAGCTGGGCAACGAACTCTGCAAGCGGATCGAGGCGGACTGCACCTGGGTCAAGAACGACTGGGATTCGATCATTCCGAACCTCGTCTCGTCGAACTACGACACGATCATCGCGGGGATGAACATCTCGGACGAGCGGCGGGAGGCGATCGAGTTCTCGGTCCCCTACACCCCGCCGCCGCCGTCCGCCTACATGGCCCTGACCCCCGACGCCCCGATCGACGGGGTGGTCGCGGCGCAGACCGGCACCATCCAGGCCTCGCACGTGGCCGACAGCGGCGCGCAACTGCTGGAATTCGCGACCGGCGAGGAAACGATCGATGCGGTCCGCAACGGCGAGGCCGAGGCGGTGTTTGCCGACCGCGACTTCCTTGCCCCCTTCGTCGAGGATTCGAACGGTGAACTGGTCTGGGTCGAGGGTCACGAGGACGTGCCGCTGGGAGAGGGTCTGGGGATCGGCCTGCGCAAGTCGGACACCGAGTTGAAGGCGCGTTTCGATGAGGCGATCGGGGACATGATCGCGGACGGTTCGCTGAACGAGATGATCGTCAAGTGGTTCGGCCCAGACGCCAAGACCTTTGCCGCGAACGCGACGAGTGCCGGCAGCACTGCGGCGGCCGACGCCCCCGCCCCGGCATCGAACTGATCCCACTTTGCCGCGGGGTCGTGCCGCGTGCGGCGCGGCCCCGCGCCCGATCCGATGTTTGCGAGCTGTAGCGATCCTGCCGCCCTGAACGGGCTTGCCTGGCTGATGTGCTATCTCACATCGGGCAAGCATCTGCTGTTCTACGCCTCGTTCGGGACGGTCATCCTGTTGCTGGTTGTGACCGCGCCGCTGGCGCTGCTCTTCGGATTCGGGGGCGCGCTGGCAGCCCGGTCGCGGATCACGCCGCTACGCTGGTTCGGCCGCATCTATACGGCGATGGTTCGCGGCGTGTCGGACATCGTGTTCTTTCTGTTCGTGCCGATCGCCATGGACCAGGGGCTGGAATGGCTGCGCAGCCGCGTCTTCTGCGACCCTTCGGTGCCGGTGCGCCAGGGCAATGAATTCGTGGTCTGCGCCGCCGCCAAGCTGCCGCTGGCCACCGCGCCGCAGTGGGTTCATCAGGCCTATGGCCTCTCGCTCGCCGTCGCGGCGTTCGCCGTCGTGTTCGGCGCCTTTGCCGCCAATGTCCTTCACGGTGCGATGACGGCGGTGCCACGCGCCCAACTGGAAACCGCCGAAGCCTATGGCATGACCGACCGGCAGATCGCCCGACGCATCCTGATCCCGCAGATGTGGACCTTTGCGCTGCCGGGCCTGTCGAATCTGTGGATGATCCTGATCAAGGCGACGCCGCTGCTGTTTCTGCTGGGCGTCGAGGACATCGTCTACTGGGCGCGTGAACTGGGCGGATCCAAGATCTCGACCTACGCTTACCCGCATCCGGACTGGCGACTGTGGTATTTCCTCGCAATTCTCGCATTCTACCTGGCCCTCACCTGGCTGTCGCAACGGGTGTTCGACCGCCTGACGACCCGGTTTTCGCGCGGCCAGGCGACCGCCGCCGGCGAGGCGCTGCGCTACCAGGTGGCGCCGTGAACGAATGTCTGCAGGAAATTGCTGATTTCGGGCTGCGGTCGATCGGGATTGGCACGCTGACCCTGCCCCGCACGGACCTTACCCTGTGCCGGCAGATGACGCTGATCGGATCGGGGCTGATCTGGAACGTGTATTTCGCCGTCCTCGCACTTGCTATCGGCTTTGTCTTGGCAACAGGTCTGGCGGTGGCCAAGGCCAGCCGCAACCCGCTGCTGCGCCGCCCGGCCGAGGCCTTCGTCTTCGTGTTTCGGGGCAGCCCGCTGTTCATCCAGTTCTTCATCGCCTACCAGGCGTTCGTCCTGCTGCCGCGGGGCGGAATCGAACTGCTGGGGGTGACGGTCTCCACCAGCTGGCTGACCAAGGCCTGGGCCGGCGCCCTGATCGTGCTGATCCTGAACACCACCGCCTATTCGGCGGAGATCTTCCACGGCGCGCTGCGCAACGTCCCCCGCGGTGATCTGGAGGCGGCCGACGCCTACGGCTTGGCGGGCTGGACCCGGTTTCGCCGGATCGTCTGGCCAACGACGTTGCGCCTTGCATGGCCGGCCTACACGAACGAGGCGATCTTTCTGTTTCACGCGACGACGCTGGTGTTCTTTTCAGGGTTTCCGGCCTTCCGCCAGCAGGGCGACGCGCTCTATTATGCCAGCTTCATCGCGGACAGGACCTTCAACCCCTTCGTCGCGTACCCGATCGTCGCGGGTTACTTCATCATCCTGACCCTTGCCCTGATTGGGTTCTTCGGGGTCATCAACCGGCGGCTCAACCGGCACCTGCCGGGGGCGGCGCAGCGGCTGCGCTACCGGCCGAACGTGATCAGGTGAGACATGGACTGGCTGCGGGACCACCCCGAGGTACGAACGATCCGGGTCGCGGCGGCCGACCTGAACGGCGTCGCACGGGGCAAGCGCGTCCCGGCGCGTTTCGCCGGCAAGCTGCTGACCGAGGGCACCAAGTTTCCCTATTCGGTTCTGAACATGGACATCTGGGGCGAGGACATCGAGGACAGCCCCCTGGTCTTCAAGTCGGGCGACCCGGATGGCGTGCTGATGCCGACCGAGCGCGGGTTCATGCCGATGCCCTGGCTGAATGCCCCCACCGGTCTGCTGCCGCTATGGATGTTCCACCCTGACGGTCGTCCCTATGACGGGGACCCGCGCCAGGCGCTGGCCCGTGTCGCCGAGCGCTACGCGAAAGCGGGCCTCACCCCCGTCGTCGCCACCGAACTCGAGTTCTTCCTGATCGATGATTCCGGAAAGCACCTGCAGGTGCCGCCAAGCCCGCGGTCGGGCAAGCGCCGGACCGGGGCCGAAACCCTGTCGCTGCGGGCCCTGGACGCCTTCGACAAGTTCTTCACCGATCTCTATGACGCGTGCGAGGCGATGGACATTCCCGCGGATACCGCCATTTCCGAGGCCGCGCCGGGGCAGTTCGAGATCAACCTGGTGCACCAGCCCGACCTGCTCAAGGCGGCTGACGACGCTTGGCTGTTCAAGCTGCTGGTCAAGGGCCTTGCGCGGCAATACGGCTTCGCGGGCTCGTTCATGGCCAAGCCGTACGAACTGTTCAACGGCAACGGCATGCACGTGCATTTCTCGGTCCTGGACCGCGAGGGCGCCAACATCTTCGACGACGGAACCGACGCGGGCTCCGACATACTGCGCCACGCGGTCGCCGGCTGCCTGGCGGCAATGCCGGGGTCGACGCTGCTGTTCGCGCCGCATGAAAATTCCTATGACCGGCTGGTGCCAAACGCGCACGCGCCGACCGGAATCGGCTGGGCCTACGAGAACCGGACCTCTGCCATCCGCATCCCCGCGTCCGCACCCGCGGCCCGCCGGATCGAGCATCGCACCCCCGGTGGCGACGTGAACCCCTATCTGACCATCGCGGCGATCCTCGGGGCGGCCCTGAACGGGATCGAGGATCGCGCCCCCTGCCCGGCCCCGATCACCGGCAATGCCTACACGCAGGGCCTTGCGCAGTTGCCGGCAAGCTGGGGCGAGGCGATCGACTGCTTCGCCGCCTCAGCCGAGATCAAGCGCATCTTTCCGGTCCATCTGATCGACAACCTCGTCATGACGAAACGCCAGGAACTGCGCTACATGGCGGAACTGTCCGACGAGGAAACGGTGGAGCTGTATCTCGACACCGTTTGACCTTGGGCCCCGGGGACCGCCGCAGCTGTGACCCGAATTCGGATCGCAGCGCCGAGCGCCAGCAGGGTCAGGAGCGCGCATCAGAGGGGCTGGACTGACGTCCGGTTCGGAAGCTCTTTGCTTCCACTGTACAAACGGGGCAGACACAGCACACAACCCGTCAGACGCGCCGAATCGCGCGGGTGGCACCATCATGAAATATCCTGTCAGCAGACAGATGCCTGTCAACTTCAGAGCCTCTTCAGTTACCCTACCGTGATAACTGCTGGCAGCCTTCAGACCGGCGGCACGCAGTCGCTCGCTTCCATGGTCTGGACAGGATCATCCGGTGAGCAGGGTTCACCCGACATCGGGTAGTTGGTCACTTCTGCCTCGCCGCACGCAGTCAGGACGAGGAGACTGGACAGCAGGACGGCAATGGCGACGGGCTTCATGCTGGGGCTCCTTTTCGCATGAGTGATCGCTCCCTCCCGTGTCTGTCGTCACGGTGATCAGTTGAGCATCACCGATGGGATGATAGGAAAAAGGGTCGGCGCCCGTCAACGACACGACGGCGTCGCCCGTCGTTCGCTGCCGTGCAGATGACCGGAACACGCCGGACGCATGTGTCTGTCGGCGCTTCGTGGCCCCGGGTCAGCCGTACAGCTTCCGCGCCCGGTCCTGGAATGCCCGGACGATCCGGTGCATGGCCTCGGTGAAAACGGCGCCGATCACCCGCCGCAGGATGGCGTTGCGGAACTCGAAATCGACGAAGAACTCGACCTTCGACCCGCCGCCGGGCTGGTCCTGGAAATTCCAGCCGCTGCGCATGTGGCTGAACGGGCCATCCAGGTATTCCGTGTTGATCCGTTTCTCGTCGGGGTACAGTTCGACCCGGCTGCCGAACCTTTCCCGAAACACCTTGAAGCTGATGACCAGGTCGACGGCCAGCAGTTCGGCGCCGGCCGGACCGTCTGGCAGCGGCGCACGCGACCTGACCCGCACAGCGCTGTTCCATGGCAGGAATTCGGGATAACGTTCCACGTCGGCGACCAGATCATACATCTGCTGCGCGGTGTATGGGACGGTCTGGCTGTCGGTATGCTGAGGCAAATGATCGGTCCGCTGTGCGTCGGACCCGGGTGTAGCAGGACGACGAAAGGCCTTACAACATGATCTGGCTGATGCGCGCGGCCGTTGGGTCCGCAATCCGCCGTCTCCGCCCCAGGTGAGGATGGTCATCGGACTGGTTCTGATTGCACTGGTGATTGTCACGATCGAGTGGCTGGGCTGGTGGCCCGAATGGGCAACGATGGACCGGGGTCCGGGTCGCATCCTGCCGCGCTGACCTCTGGCAGACCTGAACGCGCGTGCCTGCGGGTCTGGCCTTGGCCCGACGTTCTACAGTCCGGCTTCCTTGAACGTGTTGCACTGCGACAATTCGCCCGTCTGCATGCCTCGCTGCAGCCAGGCGCTGCGGTCCGCGGCCGATCCGTGGGTGAAACTGTCGGGCATGGGCGTGCGGCCGGCATTCTTCATCAGCATGTCGTCGCCAACCGCGCGCGCCGCATTGATCGCCTCGTCGACGTCGCCCGGTTCGATGCTGCCAAAGCGCTGGCCAGCGTGGCGGGCCCAGATCCCGGCGAAGCAATCCGCCTGCAACTCGGTGAGGACGGAAAGACGGTTCGAATCTGCCTCTGCGACGCGGCCGCGTAACTCGTTCACGCGGCCGAGGATCCCGAAGAGGTTCTGGACGTGGTGGCCGACCTCGTGGGCGACGACATAGGCTGCCGCGAAGTCGCCGCGCGCGCCCATCTTCTGTTCCATAGTGTCGAAGAAATTGGTGTCGAGATAGATCTTCTGGTCACCCGGACAATAGAACGGCCCCATGGCCGCAGATGCCCCGCCACAGGCGGATTGCACGGCCCCGGAAAACAGCACCAACGTCGGGTCGCGATACTGCAGGTCGGCCTGGTCCATCAGGACGTCGGCCCAGATCTCCTCGGTGTCGGCCAGGACCACGGACACGAACTCACCGGCCGCGCGCTCTTCCTCGGTCAGTTGCCGTTCCTGCGTGGCTGGTGCCATGCCGGTTCCGCCGCCGCCCACGATCGGCGAGATGTCGACGCCGAAGAAATACCCCACTGCCAGCACCACCAGCGTGCCGACGATCCCCAGCCCGCCGGCACCGCCGACCCCCATGCTGCGACGGTCCTCGACATTGCGGCTTCCGCGACGCCCGCGCCATTCCATACGGCTCACTCCTCAGACGATGTCGTTGTGCGGACAAGCCGCCGTAATCCCATGGTTAGGCGGGGTTGACGCGCCCCGCAAGGCAGTCGATCCAAGGCCGGGCGCCGCCGGGGCGGTCGCGGCAAAGGGAATGTCTCATGTTCGACTGGGTGCTGTCCGTGATCGAGGCATGGGGCTATCCGGGCATCTTCTTCCTGATGCTCGCCGAGAATGTATTTCCGCCGATCCCGTCCGAGGTGATCATGCCGCTGGCAGGCTACCTGGCCGGCAATGGCACCTTGTCCCTGGTTCCGACGGTGCTGGCCGGCACCACAGGCTCCGTGGTGGGGGCGCTGCTGTGGTTCTGGCTCGGCCGGGCCGTCGGGGCCGCGCGGCTGAAGCGCTGGGCCGGGCGCCACGGGCGGTGGATGACTGTCTCGCCCAGCGACATCGACCAGGCCCAGGACTGGTTCGACCGGCGCGGCGGTGCGGCGGTCTTCATCGGCCGGATGATCCCGGCAATACGCACGCTCATCTCGGTGCCGGCCGGGATCGCGTGCATGCCTCCGATACGTTTCCTGGTCTATACCGTGGCCGGCAGCTTTCTGTGGACGCTGTTGCTGGCCGCCGCCGGTCTGTTGCTCGAGGCCCAGTATGCCCGCGTCGCCGACGTCATCGACCCCGTGTCCAAGCTGGTCGTTGCCGCCGTGGTCGGTTTCTATCTCTACCGTGTGATCACGTGGAAAGGAGCCGAGTGATGCCGGCCGTTCCGGTCATCCACCGTCTCGACGCAAGACGGGCCCCCGTCGCAGCGGGGCTGGCGTCGGCGCTGCTGCTGGCAGCGGCGCTTGTGTTTCAGGCGGCAGGCTACGTTCCGTGCGAGCTTTGCATCCTGCAGCGCTGGCCGCATGTGGCCGCGGCGGCATTCGGGCTGGGCGTTCTGGCGATTGGTCCTCGACGCTGGCTTCTGGTGCTGGGGTTGCTGTCCGCTCTGGCAGCCATGCTGATTGCCGGGTACCACGCAGGGGTCGAGTGGGGTTGGTGGGCCGGACCCAGCGCCTGCACCGGCAGCCTGGGCGATCTGACGGCCTTGTCCACGACCGATCTGATGACGCGCCTGAATGCGGCCCCGGTGGTCCGCTGTGACCAACCGGCCCTTGTCGTCCTGGGACTGTCCATGGCCGGGTGGAACGCGCTTGCGTCGGCGGGTCTGTCCGTCCTGTGGGCGATATCGCTGAGCCGTCTGGCCGGCCGCGACCCGGCGTAAGGCTGATCCCCGCCGCACCTGCATTGAACCCAGTCCCGGTGGGTGTTAGATGCTTCTTCAACAAGATATAGAGGCGCAGGCGCGTGGCTGATACCCCCGACGATTTCGATGACGACACGCCGGACCCGACCCCGGACGGCCATGGCGTGATGCCCCACGACGGCCCCGTGATCGACATCGCGGCCGAGATGAAATCGTCCTATCTCGACTACGCGATGTCGGTGATCGTCAGCCGCGCCATCCCCGACCTGCGCGACGGGCTGAAGCCGGTTCACCGCCGCATCCTGTTCGCGATGAACGAAACCGGCAACACCTTCGACAAGCCCTATCGCAAGTCGGCGCGTCCGGTTGGCGACGTCATGGGGAAATACCACCCGCACGGCGACAGTGCGATCTATGACGCGCTGGTGCGGATGGCGCAGGATTTCTCGATGTCGCTGCCGCTGCTGGATGGCCAAGGCAACTTCGGCTCGATGGACGGCGACAGCGCGGCTGCCATGCGCTATACCGAGGTCCGGATGGCCAAGGCGGCGAACTGGCTGCTGGCCGACATCGACAAGGAAACCGTCGATTTCCAGGACAACTACGACGGCAAGGATCGCGAGCCGACCGTCCTGCCGGCGCGCTTCCCCAACATGCTGGTCAACGGTGCCGGCGGCATTGCCGTCGGCATGGCGACCAACATCCCGCCCCACAATCTGGGCGAGGTGATCGACGCCACGCTGGCGCTGATCGAGGACCCTGATCTGGCCACGGAACGGCTGCTTGAACTGGTGCCCGGCCCGGATTTTCCGACCGGCGGGATCATTCTTGGCCGTTCCGGCGCGCGCAAGGCGTACTTGGAGGGGCGGGGATCGGTCATCGTGCGGGCCCGCACCCGGATCGAGGATGTGCGCGGCAACCGGCAGGCCATCGTGCTGGACGACGTGCCGTACCAGGTCAACAAGGCCTCGCTGGTCGAGCGCATCGCCGAGCTCGCCAAGGAAAAGAAGATCGAGGGGATCAGCCACGTCCAGGACGAATCCGATCGTAACGGCGTGCGGCTGGTCATCGAACTGCGCCGCGACGCGACGCCGGACGTGGTGCTGAACCAGCTGTTCCGCTTTACCCCGATGCAGACAAGCTTCGGCGCGAACATGCTGGCCCTGAATGGCGGTCGGCCCGAACAGCTGACGCTCCGCGATTTCCTGGCCCACTTCATCACCTTCCGCGAAGAGGTGGTGGCTCGTCGCACGGCGTTCGAACTGCGCCGCGCCCGCGAACGCAGCCACATCCTGTGCGGGCTCGCCGTGGCGGTCACCAATGTGGACGAAGTCGTGGCCACCATCCGCGCCAGCGCCGATCCCGCGGAAGCGCGCGAGCGGCTGATGGAACGCCGCTGGCCCGCGGCCGACATTCTGGAGTATCTGCGGCTGATCGACGACCCGCAGCATCCGGTCAACGATGACGGCACCTACAACCTGTCCGAGGCGCAGGCCCGCGCCATTTTGGAATTGCGTCTGCAGCGCCTGACGGCGATGGGCGTGCAGGAAGTCACCGAGGAACTGAAGTCGCTCGCCGACGCGATCCGCGACTATCTGGCCATCCTCGCGTCGCGCGAGCGGATCATGCGGATCATCTCGGACGAACTGCGCGAGGTGACGGACCTGTTCGCTGTCCCGCGCCGCACCGAGATCACGGAATGGTCCGGCGACATGGACGACGAGGACCTGATCGAGCGCGAGGACATGGTCGTCACGATCACCTCGGGCGGCTACATCAAGCGTACGCCGCTGGTCGAGTTCCGCAGCCAGCGGCGGGGCGGCAAGGGCCTGTCGTCCATGGCGACCAAGGAAGACGACGTGGTCACGACCCTGTTCGTCGCCAACACCCACACCGAGCTGCTGTTCTTCACGACGGACGGGATGGTCTATCGCATGAAGACCTGGCGGCTGCCGCTGGGCGGGCGGACGGCCAAGGGCAAGGCGATGGTGAACATCCTGCCGATCACGCCGGGCGTCAGTATTGCGGCGCTGATGCCGGTGAACGTCCCCGAGACGGAGTGGGACGACCTGCAGGTGGTGTTCGCCACTTCGGAAGGCGGGGTGCGCCGCAACGCATTGTCCGATTTCACCAACGTGAAATCGAACGGCAAGATCGCCATGCGTCTGCCCGAAGGCGTCAGCCTGGTCGACGTGCGCATCGCAGGTGCGGACGACGACATCATGCTGATGACCGCGCTGGGGCGCGCGATCCGGTTCCGCTCGACGAATGTCCGGATCTTCAAGGGTCGGGATTCCACCGGGGTGCGCGGCGTGCGGCTGGCCCCGGGCGACCGGGTGGTGTCCATGTCGGTGATCCGGCATTTTGAGGCCGATCCCGCGGAACGGGCCGGCTATCTGAAGATGCGCCGGGCGGTTGCCGGGGCGCTGGACGACGGAGCCGAGGCTGACGACGACGAAGACGCCGTCGCGGATGCGGCGATCACCGCCGACCGCTATGCCGAGATGTCGGCCGCCGAGGATCTGATCCTGACCGTGACTGAGCGTGGCGCGGGCAAGATCAGTTCGTCCCATGATTATCCGGTGCGGGGTCGCGGCGGTCAGGGCGTGATGGCGATGGATCGAGCGATGCGCGGCGGCGCCCTGGTCGCGAGCTTTCCGGTGCAGACCGACGACCAGATCATGCTGGCCACCTCGACGGGACAGTCGATCCGGGTTCCGGTCGACGGCATCAGCTTCCGATCACGGACGGCGGGCGGCGTGCGGGTGTTCAACACCGGCCCGGACGAGGTCGTCGTCTCGGTCGCCAGGGTCGCCGAGACCGGCGGTGTGGTCGAGGTTCTGGACGGTGGCGGCCCGGATCCGGATGCTCCAGCAACGAGGCCGGACGACGACGTCTGATCCGGAACTGCCCGTTGATCCGGCGGGTGCGGCCGAGCCGCCGCCGGATTCTCCTGCTCCATACGATCATCCCGCGCGCTTACCCGGCGGCGCTTAACTGATCCCTCCGTCACCGTCGCCGTCCCCGTCGGACTGGCCGGTTCCCTCCATTCCGCTGGCGCTGCTGCGCGCGATGCGGGGATCCAGTGCGTCGTCCTGTGCCTCAGGGACGCTGCTGCGATCTGCGCCTGAATTCACGGTGCGTTCCGCGCGGCGGGGCCCTGAGTGGCTGGTCAGCTTCGCGAGTTCGTCGACATTGCTGATCGTGATCACCCGATGGGCGTAGGGGATCTCGATCCCTTCCTGTGCGAACCGCTCCGCGATCTGGTGCCTGATCTCTGTCGCAACCCCCAGCCCCTGGTTGATGTCGGACAGGATGGCCCGGATCTCGAAGTCCAGCCCGTCGGCACCGAACCCCGTGAACATGATCGCGGGCGGGGGGTCGATCAGCACGATCGGCTGATCCTCGGCGATCTCCATCAGGATGTCGGTCACCCGGCGGCTGTCGGTGCCGTAGGCGACGCTGACTGGCACAATGATCCGCCCCTGCAGGCTGCCGCGCGTCCAGTTGATCACCGGCTGCGAGATCAGGTCCGAGTTGGGAACGATCACGTCCGTCCGGTCGAAGGTCTGGATCTGGGTTGAGCGGACAGAGATGCGCTTGACGAAGCCTTCGGCGTTGCCCACGCGGATCCAGTCGCCGATGGCGATCGGACGTTCGATCAGCAGGATGATTCCGCTGACGAAGTTGGACACGATGTTCTGCAGGCCGAAGCCGATGCCGACCGACAGGGCACCGGCAACGATCGCCAAGTTCGACAGATCGATCCCGGCCGAGGTGATGGCGAGGACCGTGGCCAGCATCACCCCGACATAGCCAAGCCCGGAAACGATGGCGTTCTGGCCACCGGCGTCGATACGTGTCTTGGGCAGGATCGAGTTCCGGAACGCCCCCTGCACGACCCGCGTGACCGTGTAGCCCACGGCAAAGATCACGAGGAACGTGACCACGGCACTGGGTGACAGCCGGACGCCCCCCAGCGAAACCCCTTGGCGCAGCCGCGCCCACCATTCCAGCAGATCGGACGGGCGCGCGCCCCAGATCAGCGCGAACACCGGCAATGAGGCGAGTACCAAGGCAAAGCCGATCAGCACCGGGGCGAGCGCCTGCCGTACCTTGCCCCGATCCCGAAGCACTAGGCCGTAGAGGTCGGCAATAAAATCCTGCAGCAGGATCACCGTCCCGAGCAGCGCGAGCGTACGGATCGCCGGCCACAGGATCCCGTTGGCGAGGCTCACATAGCCGACCAGCGCCAGCAATACGACGATCACCGACAGTGGCCGGGCCACCTGCCCGACGAGGGTCGTCAGCTTGGTCGAATAGTTCGGCTGATCGCTGTCGTCGTAGCGGACCATGTTCCGCAGGATCAGCGCCAGCCGGAACAGCAGCAGCGCGCCCGTCCCGATCAGCGGCAGGTGCCAAACCGCGGCCCCAGCCTCGGAAAACTCCATTGGGACGATCGTGCCTTCGGGTCCCGGCGGGTGTAGACCGGACAGCGGCAGGACGGCGCGGTTCAGGATCATCTGCAGTGCGACGAGCGCCGCGAGCAGATTGGCATAGAGCCGCGCGTTCTGCCGCTGACGATCGGGCACCGGCATCGGCACCGGCAGGCGCGCGGGAAAGAACATGCGGGCCAGCCACCTGCCGGCGAACAGGGCCAAACCGGCCGATGGCAAGGCCAGCAGGAACGGCCTGCCCCAGTCACCCACCAGCCCGGTGCGATCGATCGCGAGGGCCACCAGATACACGCCCGCCGCCGGAACGACGATCTGCCCCAGCGACGCCACGAACACCGCCGCGCCGCGTGAATGATCGGGCATCCGCGCCGACAGCCGGGCAGGCAGGGCGCCGATCCAGCGCCACCCATAGGTCAGCAACACGGTGGCGACGATCAGGTAACCCAGTACGCCGGGAATCCGGTCGCGCCAGTCGTCGGCGGTGCTTTCCGTAAACCGACCCGAGACTTCGTTGCTGACCCCGCGGACTAGGGCCACCCCGTCGGTTGCGGCTGCACGCCAACTGCTGGGCAGCAGCGGCGAAGGCGACAGACGCAGCAATGCCGTTGCCTGTCGGTCGCGTTGCAGTTTGTCGATGGATTGGATGATACCGGAAGCCCGGCTGGCGGCCTCGACAGCCTGCAGGCCCGGCGCCTGAACCTCCGACAGGGTCGCGTTCAGTTCCCTGCGGCGCGCGGCCACATCCTCTGCCTCTGTCTCACCCTCGGCCGGTGCCGGACCGAGCGCCGCGATCTGGTCCCTGACGGTGTTGATGCGGCCCGCGTTCACGTTCTGGGCGGCAAGGAACTCCTCGCGAAACGCAACCGCCTGCTGCCGAAGGGCATTCAGCTCCTCGTTCGATGCCTCGCCTTCGGCGACGACGGCCTCGATCTGCGACGCCTGCCGGTCCCACGCCGCGTAATCGGGCGCCGCCTGCCCCTGCGTCGTGGCATCCTGTGCATGAGCCGCACCACCGACGAGCCACAGGGCATCGCCACGCCAGGACTGCGGCGCGGCGGCGAATACGAGACACAGCATCAGACAGGCGAGGACCGCCGTCCGGATCAGGCGGAGATGCACGGGGTCAGCCTTCAAACACGTCCGGAAGCACAGCGGCATCATGGGCCATCCAGCCCGGAACCGGCAGCCCCTTGCCACGCAGGAACGCGGGATTCCACAGCTTGGTATGATAGCGCGTACCGTAATCGCACAGCACGGTGACGATCGTGTGGCCGGGACCCATCTCCTGGGCCATGCGGATCGCGCCTGCGACGTTGATGCCCGAGGATCCGCCCAGGCACAGACCTTCGTGTTCCAGCAGGTCGAACATGATCGGCAGCGCCTCGGCATCCGGCACACGGCAGCTGAAATCGGGGGTGAAACCCTCCAGATTGGCGGTGATCCGCCCTTGGCCGATCCCCTCCGTGATCGAGTCACCGCTCGCCGCCAGCGTGCCCTCGGTGTAGAAGCTGTGCAGCGCCGAACCCTCGGGGTCGGCCAGACCGATGCGCACACCCTTGGGCTGCAGCGCCATCGCGACCCCCGCCAATGTGCCGCCTGATCCGACGGCGCAGATGAAGCCGTCCAGCTTGCCGTCGGTCTGCTCCCACAACTCGCGGCCGGTGCCTTCCAGATGGGCCTGCCGGTTCGCGGTGTTGTCGAACTGGTTGGCCCAGACGGCACCGCCGGGCTCGCTGCGCGCCAGCGCCTCGGCAAGGCGACCGGAATAGCGGACATAATTGTTGGGATTCCGGTAGGGTGCAGCAGGAACCTCAACCAGTTCCGCACCGGTCAGGCGCAGCATGTCCTTTTTTTCCTGGCTCTGGGTTTCGGGAATCACGATGACCGATCGGAACCCCATCGAGTTGCCCACCAGCGCCAACCCGATGCCGGTATTCCCGGCCGTGCCCTCGACGATCACGCCGCCGGGGGCCAGTTCCCCGCGGGCCACCGCATCGCGGATGATGTAGAGCGCCGCACGGTCCTTGACGGACTGGCCCGGGTTCATGAACTCGGCCTTGCCATAGATGTCGCATCCGGTCCGTTCGGATGCGCTGCGCAGGCGGATCAGCGGCGTGTCACCAACAGCGGCGGCAAGGTCGGGGCAGATGCGCATGAACGGGCCTTTCGCGGAACTGGTCGGGGTGGATGTAACCGCGGGCGCGGCGCGGCCACAACCCATCGGACCACCGTGCGGTGTCCCGGAGCCTATGCAGTTGTCCGTTCGATGGCCTGCGCATCGGCTTGACGTAGATCCTGCGCATTTCGGTCCAGCCACAGCGCCAGGATCAGCAACGGCCCGCTGACGATTTCGCCCGACAGACAGCGTCGGACCAGATCGGCCCGCTCCATCAACACTCCGCGGATATCCTCGCCTTCCTCGGGCAGACCGCCGATCCCGGTACATCCGTCCGGCAGATCGGCGATGCCGACGAACGAATAGATGAACTCGGCCGCGATCCCCGGGGTCGGATAGTAGTGCGGCGTGGGAACCAGTCGGTCGAGCGTGATCCCCGCCTCCTCGACCGCCTCGCGCAGCATCGTCGCCTCGGGCGTCTCACCCGCGTCGATGCGCCCGGCCACGGGCTCCAGGATGAACGGGTCCGGATCGTGGCGGGCGGCGGGGCCGGAGCGGAACTGTTCCACGACCAACACACGATCGCGGACCGGATCCCACGGCAACACCACGGCCGCGTCGCTGGACACGAACACCCCACGGTCGACCGGATCGGCCCAGCCGCCACGATGCAGGCGGTGCTGGAACCGATGTTCCTCGACGGCGAAATGGCCGGCATAGGGCTCCCGCACGGCCAGATGTCGGACGTTCTGACGATTGTCCGATCGAACCTGGCGCGCCTGCCCGCGCAGGCGCGAGGCACACCACCCCGCGATCATCGGCAGCCGCGCGGCAATTTGCCCGGAACTCCGGTCGGCCGGCTGGGCCACGACATGGGCGGCAATGGTAGCGGCCAGATCAGCGTCCCAACCGGCGGGCCAGTCCGTGTCCGAGGAGCCCTTATCGTCCGACGTGCGGGTGTCCTGCCTCACGGCTGCGCTCTGCCCTTCGGACGTCCCGCATGTGACAGGATCCACAACCCCGAACACCCGTTCACCGTCAACGGTGACAGGCTCCAGCTCGAAGATCGCAGCGTAGCGGATCAGCTCGGCCGCTGCGGTGACCCGGCATGCGTGGAGGCGCTGCCCTCCTGTCTCCAGCAGGGGCCAGGCGCCGCGCTGGATCCCGGCACCCTGCCCGCCCGCCAGCCGACCGCGCAGGGTCAGAGGCTCGGCGGCAGAGAGATTGAGGACTGCGCGCATGGCGGGATGCGCCAGCGGTCCGGCAACGATGATGCGATCCATGCTCGCCGCTTAAAGGGACTGCAGACGCGACACCACCCCGACGGCCCGTCCGGTATCACGCATGATCTGCGTCATCGCGGCGTCAAAAGCGGTCTGCACAAGCGCATCCAGGCGTCGCGATGCCGGGGTTTGCGCCTCGCGGATCAGCC
Source organism: uncultured Paracoccus sp. (assembly GCF_947496875.1). Lineage (GTDB taxonomy): Bacteria > Pseudomonadota > Alphaproteobacteria > Rhodobacterales > Rhodobacteraceae > Paracoccus. The sequence goes on from NZ_CANMEH010000003.1 coordinate 412,988, forward strand.
GCTCCACCTCTGCATCCGACAGCGGTCCCAGCGCCAGGAACAGGAGCGCCTTGATCCAGCCCTGATTTTCGGCCTGCAACGCCGGCGCCTCGGCCCAGACCAGCGCCAGCACCTCCTTTTCGGACAGGGTTGCGGCGCCGGACTCCACGAGCCCGCGCATGAAGGCCAGCGACGCCCCCATCGACGACGCGACGGTCGGCTCCACCATGTCACCGGCGGCGATCAGACGCCTGATCTGGCCGATGCGCGCATCGCCGCCCGCCGCCGCGGCCTCGAAGCCCGCAAGGGCCGCAGCCCTCCCGGACGCGTCGACCATCGCCCGCCGCGCGGAAAGCTGCAGTGTCACGTAGCGCTGGCCAAGCGGTGTCTCGAGGAACCGGATCGCCGGCGCGATCGCCGGGGATTGGGACGTCGCCAGCGCCCTGTCCAGTGCTGCACGGGTCAGCGCCTCGATGCGGCCGGGCGTCACCTCGGTCCTCACCGCCTGCAGCAGGTTGCGGTCGGGCGGCACCCCTTCGGCGGCCTGCGCCGCAGCCTCGGCCGCGATCACTTCCGCGATGCGATCCAGTCGCAGCGCTGGATGCAGGCGCTCGGTCGTGACGGGTTCCAGGGTCGGGGCCGGCGCGGTCTCGGGCACGGGTTGCGACACTGTCGGTCCAGCGACCCCGAGGGCGAGCCACCCCGCGATGACAACGACTGCAACTCGCTTCAGCATGCGCGCGACCGTCACCTTTCCGCGGCTCCATGATCCGGACCAACTCGATGTGTGCGACTGCATCGGGTCGGACCGCAAGTCTGGACGATGACCCCTTGCCCTTCAATCCCCATGGCACTAAACGCCAGCCTCACCACCCAAGCGCGGAGAGGTGCCGGAGTGGTCGAACGGGGCGGTCTCGAAAACCGTTGAGCCTGCAAGGGTTCCGTGGGTTCGAATCCCACCCTCTCCGCCACATCAATTGAGTTTACGCTCAGGCCATTATCCCGAAAATATGCAATACACCTCAAGCCTTTGCAGGCTCTTGTCCTTAGAGATAGCGAAACATGTTGTTGAAAGAAGATAGAGCTCGTCTCGTTTCCCGCGGCCGCCCGAATCGGAGGCCCATCGTTTGGGAGGTTGAATTCGCCGCTGCGCCGGTGACAACGGCCGGAGGTGGTTAAGGCAAGCGGAACCACAAATCTTATGGACATGACGCTCGCAACTCTGACCTGTGTCCGGCACAAACGCTGTCAGTTTGTATGCGCTCGTTGGCGCCTGGAGGATAATTCGCCTCCCAGCAGCCAAGGAAAGGGCGGAGCGCAGGTTAGCAAGAGTTGGAGCATGTATCGATGACTATAACGATCGCCGATCCGTTAGAATTGCGTATCGTCGAGATGATTAATGCAGAGCGAGCGGAAGAAGGCCTTCGGCCGGTCCATACAGCAGTTCATCTCAACACTTCTGCTCAGCGTCATTCGGACTGGATGGCAAACCAAGGGGCTTTCTCTCACACTGGCGAAAACGGCAGCTCGCCTAGCGAACGGGCAGAGGACGCAGGCTTTCCGATGCAGGACGCATCGTGGACGATAACAGAAAACGTTTCTTATACGGCCATCAGCGACTTCATAGGTGACGATGAAATCGCACGCATGCACATCGCTTTGATGGACAGCCCTTGGCACATGGCCAACATCTTGGACGCTGACGTCAATTATATCGGCGTGGGCCTTTCCCGCGGGAAGATCGAAAGCGACGGCGGTGACTCTCGAGACGTGGTCTTTATGACCCAGAATTTCGGCAGTAGCTCTGAACCAGTCGTCGTACAGGAAGAGGTCGACGGGGAAACTGTCTTGACAACTTTCGTTGATGGAGAGGCGGTTCTCGGGACGTCTCAGCCCGGTCCCGAGGCAGATCAGCATGATGATGATGACGATGCTGTATCAGCTCTGGATGACGAGGTGCCCACGGAGGATGACCCAGAAGATGCAGAGACCGCGTCCGGGGGCTCGTGCTTCGTTGCGACGGCTGCCTATGGCAGCAGGCTACATCCCGACGTCGTGACACTTCGCCAGTTTAGGGATAACGTGCTTGTTCAGTACCGTGTTGGGCGCGCCTTTGTTCGCTTCTATTGGGTATTTGGACCCATACTGGCAAAAGTCGTCCGCCCCGATCATCTAACGGGTCGCTTAGTTCGAGGAGTCTTGCGTCCGTGCGTGATTACCGCCCGCAACCTTCTCTGCCGCCGCGATTAGGGTCCTCCCTTCTGCCGCAGTCGACTCTGCTGGCCTTGGCACGGGGCCAAAGAAGTGGTGCGTGCGGCCTTCGATAGCTTGGTCGGCCGGGAACCCTGACCTGCCGCTCTGGTTGTCGGATGTGGAACCTGGCGAACGGACGTGGCCGATGCATCATCTGAATGAGATACTCGAACTGTCGCGGCAGAGCCGGCGTGGGCCCCTCTCGCCGTGGTTCGAGGCACGGTTGCGCGACCAGGTGGCCGCGGGGCAGTTTCCGCAGCCCCGGGATCTTCAGGTCGTCGGGGACCGGCTGATCGATCAGCTTGTCCAGTACCGCGAGCAGACGGGTGTCTCGACTGCCGTGCTAGGGATGTCCGGCGGAGTGGACAGCGCCGTCACTGCAGCGCTGCTGAAGCATGCGGGCTGGCGCGTCTTGGGCTATACGCTTCCGATCGAGCAGGATCCTGTCGAGACCGACCGTGGAGTGGAGGCCTGCGAGGCCCTCGGTCTCGAGCACCGGCATCTGGATCTCACCCCGCAGTACCGGAATATGGTAGCGGGACTGGGATCCCTGGACGAGCAGTTGAGTACGTCCGACGCCGAGCCGCTGCGGACTCGGCGCGGGAATATCCGCGCCCGCCTTCGGATGGTCACACTCTATGATCAGGCGCATCGCTGGGGTGGGCTGGTGGCCAGCACCGACAACTTCTCGGAACTGGGAGCCGGCTTCTGGACGCTGCACGGCGATGTTGGCGACCTTGCGCCGGTTCAGTCGCTGTTGAAGTCTTGGGAGATCCCCTGGATGGCGCGCGCCTATGGTGTGCCGGAACGGACCTGGCGCGCGAAGCCGACCGACGGGCTCGGCATCGGCGAAGGGGACGAGGCGCAGATAGGCGCAAGTTATCTTGAATGGGACATCACGGTCTTCGCGGTGGCAGAGGCGCTGAGCCGACATCCCTCGCTGACACCGGAGGAGTTGCCCGAGATCCTCGGCGCGACAGACGATCCGGTGCTGCGCCGCACCACCGGGGCGGTTCTGCGCCGACTGCGGACGACATGGTTCAAGAGGATGAATCCCATCGTCCTCGACCATCCGCAGACGGACCGGATCGGTCTTTTGGAACTGATCGACAGCCGGCTGTTCCGACCTGCGGTGCTGCGCCAGGATCATGCGCTGACCTCGTTCTCGGGAGAGATCGCGACATTGGCGCAGCAACTCGCCAATACCCTGGCGGAACGGAATCTCAGGGTCGTGACCGCGGAATCCTGCACCGGCGGGCTGATCGGGGCCAGCATTGCCGCAGCCCGAGGCAGCTCCTCCGTCCTCGAGGGCAGCATCATCGCCTATCGCCCCGAAATGAAAACCGATGCGCTGGGTGTGTCCGAGGCGCTGATCAGGGACCGGACAGTGTATGACCCCGAGGTCGCCCGGGCCATGGCCGAGGGAGCGCTGCAGCTGGCAACAGGGGCGGACTTGGCGATATCGATCACCGGGGTTGCGGGCCCGAAACCGGACCAGGGCAAGCCGGTCGGACTGGTCTACATCGCGACACTCCGCCGCGGCGGAACCGCGCAAGCGACCGAGTTCCACTTCGACGGCCGCCCCGAGGACGTCGTGGCGGCCTCGATCAGACATGCACTACAGTTGGGGTTGGTGGCGCTTGGATAGCGCCGTTTGATCACCGCGTCGCTTTCCCCAGCTAGGTTGCAGTCATATCTCCTCCCGAGTCTACTCTGCATTCGAGTCGTGCAGACTCACACATCTACCCGCGGGGCCAGCTATCGAGAGTCACGGGACCATCAGCCTACCGTACGCCTCCTCACCGCTGCGTGTGCGGGTTCCAGCGCGTAGGGGTCCTTCAGCCGTGACCGCGCCTCTGGGCAGGCAGTTGCCTGTCGCAACACCGGATCACACTCCCTTCGATGCCGGTTCTCCCGCGGTCCGCCGGCTGGCCCTGCCGATCTGCCGACGGGCAACGGGCATGCCAGAGGGGAACTTGGCCGGTCTTGAAGCTCTACATGACAATTACAGAGAACGTTCGGTTTCGTAGCACGCCCCCCTGACGGGTCCACCGCTGCGGAGGCGCCCGTTCACAGCGGCCATCGCCTCGGTCGCTGCGCGTGGTGAGGTATCCGAGTCGCCCGTAGCCGGTCCGCCTCACCCTCGTCCGTGCGGCTCCTCGTAGTTCAGAACCGGATTGATGGGGATGATGCGGTTCGGATTGATCGTGTCGTGGCTGTAATGATAGTGGCGCACGATATGGTCGAACCTGACGGTCTCTGCCACGCCGAGCCATTGATAGAGTTCGCGGGTGTAGGCCCAGAGGTTCGGATAATCGATCAGTCGGTCGCGGTTGCACTTGAAGTGCAGGTGATAGACCGGATCGAACCGGATCAGGCTCGTGAACAGGCGCCAGTCGGCCTCGGTCAGCCGGGCACCCAGCAGGTAACGGTGGGTGGCCAGATGATCTTCCAGCCAGTCGAGCCCGGCGAACACCTCGCGCACCGCCTCGTCGTAGGCCGCCTGCGTCGTAGCAAAGCCCGCGCGGTACACACCGTTGTTGATCGCCGGATAGATGCGGTCGTTCATCTCCTCGATCGGGCCGCGCAGATCGGAGGGCCAGTAATCGTCGCGGTTGCCCGTCAGATCGTCGAAGGCCGAATTGAACATTCGGATGATTTCCGAGGATTCGTTGCTGACAATCGTGTGGCGCTGCTTGTCCCACAGGACCGGAACGGTGACCCGGCCGGACACGTCAGGCACCGCGCGGATATAGATCTCCCGCAGGTAGTCCAGCCCGTAGAGGCGATCCCCGGTCGCGCCGGGGAAGTCGGACGAGAACGTCCACCCGTCGGACAACATGTCCGGATGCACCACCGAGACATCGATATGCGGCTCCAGCCCCTTCAGCGTGCGGAAGATCAGCGTGCGGTGCGCCCAGGGGCAGGCATACGAGACATAGAGGTGATAGCGCCCGGTGGCGGCCGGGAACCCGCCCTCGCCCGAGGGTCCGGGACCTCCATCCGCGGTGATCCAGTTGCGAAACCGGGACGTGTCGCGCTGGAACTTGCCCCCCGTCGCGCCGGTATCGTACCATGCGCTGTCCCACTTTCCCGCAATCAGCTTGCCCACCGCGTCCCTCCTGTCGTCGCCACCACCGGAGCATAGGAAGTCCCGGTCGCGGAGCAACGCCGATCAGCGCACGGGCCGACAAAAGACGACAGGGCAGTGCATGAGCGGTCTCGGCCTGCGCGCAGCGTTGGCCGCTCAGTGGCCGGGTCTCAATGAAAAATTCACGGCTCTGGTGGACTGTGCGAACCCATGATGGACGCGCTTCCCAGACCCTACCCCGGCACGAATGCAGCGCCAGCCGAGATCTTCGCGCTTGCGACCGAATACCATACCGCTGCCGAGGCCCTGCTCGGAAAGGCGCGAGCACAGCAGCGCATTTCTCATGCCCCGGCGAGGCTCTGTGCAGTTCACGCCATCGAGCTGTATCTGAACGCCTTCCTTCTTGCGACGGGCGATCCGCCCGAGAGAGTGCGGGCGCGCTTCCACGACCTTGCTGAGCGGGCCGAAGCCGTCACCGGTCGGGGCCTGATCCTGCGCAAGCTGACCATCCGGCACCTCGTCCGGATGACGGAGGACCGTGAATATCTCATCTCCCGCTACGGGCCCGAGATGTCCGGGACCCTGTCGCAGAGCAACAGACTGATGGCCACGCTGAACGAGATTGCCACGAAGGTGCGGGCAAGGATCAGCCCCGTCTAAGCGTCGGGCCTCCAGCACGCGGTCATCCAGCGTTGAGGTGATGGAACCTCCCGGTGTGTCAGTACATGGGAGCCATCGCAGAATGCCCTCGACCTGCTTCAGGATCCCCTCCGACGCCGGCGGATTTGGCCCGACGGAGGTCGGCGCACTGGAGGCGCATTGAGCATCACTTCTCGAATCCTCCGATACGAGCCCGCCCGACAGTGGGGTGCCACAGCGAACCCGTCGGCCAAGCGCCAGACCGTCAGAGACCCGAGACAATGAACTGAGGCGCAACGTCACAACTCCCGCGCCGTGGCAACCATCCCCGAGCCGCCGGTGTTCGTCCCGCAGGCGCACAGGACACGCGGGAGACCCACATGCCAAATCTGACCCTTCTCCAGATCAACGACGTTCACGTTTATCTCGAGCCGCACGCCGAGATCGTCTGGACCGGCGCGGGGCCGGAGACGGCCAGGATGGGCGGGTACGCGCGCATCGCCTCGATCTTCAAGGCCGCGCGCGAGGAAAATCCGGGCGGCGTGCTGGCGATGGATTGCGGCGACAGCTTTCATGGCACGCCGGCACTGGTCGAGAGCAAGGGCCGCGTCCTTGTGCCTGTTCTCAACGCACTGGGCCTCTCGGCCATGACCGGTCACTGGGACTTTGCCTGGGGGCCGGAGCACCTGCGCGACTTGGCGGGTGGTCTGGACTTCCCGCTCCTCGCCGCCAATTGCCACGATGGCGAGGGGCGCCCCGGTCCGTTTCCGCCGACCGAGAGCTTCGAGGTGGCGGGCGTCCGCGTCGGCGTGATCGGGCTGGCCGCCACGATCCTGGGCGAGATGCCGCCCCAATTCGCAGGCGGGCTGCGCTTCACGGATGGCATCGAGGAGGCGCGGGAACATGCCGCGCGCCTGCGCGACGCGGGCTGCGGGTTGGTGGTGGTGGTGTCTCACCTCGGCTTCCCACAGGATTGCGCGCTGGCCGAGGCGGTGGACGGACTGGACGTGATCCTCAGCGGTCATACCCATAATCGCGTGCAGGAAGCCGCCGAGTGCAACGGCACCCTGATCATTCAGTCGGGCTGCCACGGCAGCTTCGTCGGGCGGCTGGACCTGCAGGTGGAAGGCGGGCGGGTCACGGGCCACCGCCACCGGCTGATCCCGGTGACGAATGATTTGCCGGAGGATCCGGCGATGGTTCGGCTCGTCAGCGAGGCCGTCGCGGATACCGCGGCGATGCGCGATCGGGTTGTCGGCCACACCGCGGAGCTGCTGCACCGTGCCACGACCCTCTCCGCACCGATGGACGATGTGCTGCTTGCCGCGATCGCAGCGGCGGCAGGGACGGAGATCGCCTTCTCCAACGGCTGGCGCTATGGCGCACCGATCCCCCCGGGGCCGGTAACCGAGCACGACCTGTTCTGCATCGTCCCGATGAACCCGCCGGTCGAGACGGTCGATATGACCAGCGCCGAGATCCGCGACCTGATCGAGGCCAGCCTCGAAGCCGTGTTCAGCCGTGCGCCCTTCGGGCAGCGGGGCGGTTATCTCAAGCGGATGCGCGGCCTGACCATCGACGCAAAGATCGAGAACCCGAAAGGCCTGCGCACCCAGGCGATCTACGGGCTGGACGGCCGGCCGCTGCGCGATGGTGACATCCACAAGGTCGCCTTCATCTCGCGCCAGGGGGTGCCCTCGCGCTACGACCGCAACCGGACCGAATTGCCGGTGAGCGCCATCGAGGCGCTGCGGAAGTGGTTTTCGGACAACGACCGTGTCGCCGCAGGATGCGGCCGCGCAAGGCTGGTGTGAGACAGCGGCCAATGGCGGCGATGGAAGCGCTATATTGCCGGGTCAAGCATAGCCCAAGCTGGCTGACTGACGCACCCTTCGATCGTCCCCGTTGCGGCCCGCGCGGTAACAATCCGGCGAACGTCAGTGCGATCGACGCAGTGAGCGCTTCGCATTCGGCGAGCGGTTGTCGCAACGCGAGAGCATCCAGATCTCGCTGGGCGACCTTGCCATGTAGCTGTTCAACTACCTGATGGACTTCGTCGAGGGCCGGGTCTTCTCGGACTGCCGCCTGCCCGATCTCTCCCCGCCCGAGCGGCGCGCGGTCTATCTGTCGATGGTCCGCACCCTTGCCCGGATGCACCGGATCCGGCCCGACGAGATCGGTCTGGCCGACTTCGGCCGTCCGGGCGACTATTTCGCCCGACAGATCCATCGCTGGACGCGCCAACTAAAGGCGTAGAGCTTCGCCGATGACAGGGTGCTGCTCGCGCTGTCGGAACGGCTGGCCGCGCTGCAGCGGCCCGATGACGAGCTCTCATCGATCGCACATGGCGACTTCCGCCTGGGCAACATGCTGTTCCACCCGACCGAGCCGCGGGTCATCGCCGTGCTGGACTGGGAGTTGTCGACCATCGGCCATCCGCTTGCGGATCTCGGCTTCGCCGCCATGCCGTTCCACACCAGCCCCGACGAATATGGCAGCATCCTCGGCGCCGAGACCCAGGCCATCCCCACCGCGGCCGAGTTCTTCGTTGCCTATCGCGAGGTCTACCCCGAGGTTCCCGCGCCCCGATCCGACGAAGAAGGCAATGATGAAGTCGTCGAAGCTGAACGTGAAGGCCAGCAGGAACCCCGCCAGGATCGCCGGCGCTATTAGCGGCAGCGTAACCCGGCGGAACGTCGCGGAAGGCGTGGCGTAAAGGTCGGCCGAAGCCTCCATCAGCGCGGCTTCGATGCTCGACAGGCGCGCCCGGACGATTACGACCACCAGTGCCATCGTGAACATCGTGTGTGCACCGACCAGCGATACTTTTCCCATCGACAGTTGTGGCGCGGCCGCGGGGGCTGGCGTTCTGGGAGGTCACGTCCGTCAAGCTGGTGTAATTTCCCGGATGGCCTGAGGGCATGATCAGGCGGCTTTCGTTGTGATGCTGAG